>NZ_WKKA01000040.1 GCF_009674885.1 Paracoccus sp. S-4012 | reverse complement strand
CTCAATTGCGCGCAGCCAAATCCTTGCGGAGGCGAGGGCGACGGCGGCAAGGAAGTTGGTTGCGTGCTTTTCGAAGCGCGTGGCGATGCGGCGGAACTGCTTGAGTTTGCAGAAGAAGCGCTCGATCAGGTTGCGGCGTCGGTAGAGATCGGGTGAGACGGTGCGCTGGAGGCGCACCCGGCTTTGGGTCGGGATATGCGCCTGACCACCCCGGGCCGCCACCCGCTCGACCAGGGCAAGGCTGTCGTAACCGCGGTCGGCGACGACAGGTCCGGGTGGCAGCGCGTCCAGCAGGAGCGGGGCCGCCGTCTTGTCGGAAGCCTGCCCGGGCGTGATGTGCAGGCAGACCGGCAAGCCGTCCTGACCGACGACGGCATGGATCTTGGTGCTCAGTCCGCCACGAGAACGGCCAATGGCGTGATCCTCGCCCCCTTTTCTCCGCCGGCGGCGTGCTGATGGGCGCGGACGATGGAACTGTCGATCAACTGCAGCGACTGCGGCGAGCGTCGCGCCAGTTCCTCGAAAACCGTCAACCAGATCGCGCGCTTGGCCCAACGATTGAACCGGTTGTAGACCGTCGTGTAGGGGCCGTACCGCTCCGGCAGGTCGCGCCACGGCGCCCCGGTGCGGAGCACATGAAAAATCCCGTTCACAACCCGCCGGTCGTCGACCCGAGGCTTGCCCTGGCCCGGTTTCGGCAGCAACGGCTCGACAAGCATCCACTCCGCGTCGCTCAGATCGTATCGCGCCATGAAACCCTCCCGCCAACATGCAGAAATGAATCACCTCACACCAAAAACTGGAATTCCCCTATTGAGTACGACTCCTAGGCTAACCGCGGCAACGGCACTGGCCGCAAGTCCGTGAAGGACAGGGCGGTGGGTGCTTTCGCGAACGTGGTGGAGTTTCGGGGCTGGCGTAGTCTCCGGGCATTGACCCAACCCTGAGCGGCGGTTGGCGCCACCGTGGAGACCACGCCATGGATGAGACTACGACGACACCGACGCCGTCACCACTTCTCGGTGCGGGTTGGCGCGATCCGCTGGAAGACGAAGTGCGCGGCCGGGGCCGCTATGAGCGCGCCGACGAGGCCATGCTCGGCTGGCGCAACGGCTACCGCGACCGGCAGGTGATCGGCACATTCGGCGCCAAGACGGTGCGCGTGCGGCGGGCACGGCTCGTGTGCGAGAATGGCGAGACGGCGGAATGGCGCTCGCAGGCGCTGCGCCGCTACCAGCGGCTGACGAAGCGGGCCGAGGCGCTGATCGCCGGCGCCTACCTGGCCGGAACGAACACCCGGAGAGTGCGCCGTGCCTTGGCAACGCTGTTCGAGGGCGCCGTGGCAAGGATGTGGTCAGCCGCACCTGGCGCAAGGTTCGGACCGACTGGGAGGGCTGGAACGGCCGCGACCTCCAGGTGAGGACATCATCCGGCTCATCCTGGACGGCACGGTCCGAACGAAGATCGACCGCAGGCCGGCGCCATTCCCTGCTGGTGGCGGGCGGGGTGCGTCGAAACGGCCAGAAGGTGCTGCTGGCGCTCAGGAGCATGGACGGCGAGAGCACCGCCGCCTGGGCCGCCTTCCTCGCGGACATGACCCGGCGCGGCCTGAACGCGCCCGAGTTCGTCATCGTCGACGGCGCGCCCGGGCTCGAGGCGGCGCTCTGGCCCGGCGCCCCCGTCCAGCGCTGCACGGTTCACAGCACCGCAACCTGCTGGCGCACGCGGCGCATCGGCTGCAAGCGTCGTCGGGCCGCCGAACCTTGCCTTGCCGGCTTGAGGCGCCTGCGCACCGCTCGAAATCGTTGAAGGGGCCGCGCGCGAAGCCAACGGCGCAGCGCAGCGCGCGGCCGGCGGCGCCGGTTTGGACCGGTCGGGGCCGAGCGCATCGAACACTCGAACGATGGCGTCGCTACCCGGAGCGTCGCGTCGGGCCAGAGGCCTCGGCCGACACCTTCGGCGGTCGTCGTTTCCAGCGCGCGCCGAATTGCTCGTGGGTCGGCCTGCGCGTGGCTGCGGCTTCCTTGCGCTCGCAACTCCTTCCCGTTGTAAGCGTGGGCTGGGCCGCGCCGGTGCCCTTCTTCTGTGGCAGCCCGGCCCGGAGCTCGATGTCGCGCGCTTTCCTGGCGGCCAGAGCCGGGCGCCCAGAGATAGTCCTGCTCCTTCGTCAGCAAATTCCAGCAGAGCACCGTCAGCTTGCGCGCCAGCGCAACTGCGGCGACCTGATGCCCTCGCTTGGGGCGGATGCGCACGAAGAAGGCGTGCAGAGGCCTCGGCGCCTTCGCTGCCGCCCCGGCCGCCTCGACCAGCAGGGCGTGCGCGGGGCTGCGGCCGATCTTGCTGATCCGGCTATGAGGGGCGGCGCCAAGATCGCATGCACCTCGTTCCTGACCCGCGTTCGATGCGCACGATCTGGTAGCGTCGCGCCACGAGCCGCTGCGCCGCTCGGT
>NZ_WKKA01000003.1 GCF_009674885.1 Paracoccus sp. S-4012 | reverse complement strand
GAACCAGGTCATCGACCCGCCGGGTGGAGACGCCGCCGATCCAGGCCTCCTGGATCACCGCCACGAGCGCCTGCTCCGAGGTCTTCCGGGCCTCGAGGAAGCCGGGGAAGTAGCTGCCCTGCCGAAGCTTCGGCACCCGCAGGTTCAGCGTGCCCGGACGGGTGTCGAGAGCCCGCTCGCGGTAGCCGGTGCGCCAGGTCGTGCGCTCGCCGCTGCGCTCATGGCGCCCGGCACCGATCAGGCCTTCAACATCAGCCTCCATGAGCAGCTGAAGAACAGCCTCGGCAATCGCACGCAAGAAGTCGCCCTGATCGTGCTTTGCCAGAAGCTCGGACAGGTCCATGCTGGTCTTGGTCATCGGGGTCTCCTGTGGTCCGTGGTTGAAGCGTCGAAACTCCACCTCGACCATACACCTCGATGGCCACCTCGGGTTACACCGGCAGAGCCAGCGAAATTACACCACCTGCGCGGACGCTAACAATATCTGATGCGCAACTTCGCGACCGAGGCAGGCAAGAGCAAGGGCCAGTTCTACACCCCGGCCGAGGTCTCCCGGGTGGTTGCCGCCGTGGCGGGCGTGGACTGGGCCACCAGTCCCCGCCAGACGGTCTATGACCCGGCCTGCGGCTCGGGTTCGCTCTTGCTCAAAGCCGCCGAAACCGCCCGCGTGCCGATCTCGATCTTCGGGCAGGAGATGGACATCGCCGCCCGAGGCCTCGCCCGCATGAACACGATCATGCACAACCGGGCAACGGCCGAGATCGCCCAGGGCGCCGTCATCGCCGAGCCGCATTTCCTGGCCGACGCCCACACCCTGCAGACCTTCGACTTCGTCGTCGCCGACCCGCCCTTCTCGGCCAAGCGGGATGCGTCCGCTTCGACGCGCTTCCGGTGATCGGAAAGCTCCTGCGTCTTGCGGCTGTAATCGCTCTGGCGCAGATAGCCCTTCGCCAGCTCGCCCACGGTCGTTTCCGTCCCGTCTGCAAGCGTGACCTTGGCTGTCGCGTCAGCGCGCTTCGGCTCGACCTCGGGTTCCGGTTCCGCCTCGGCATCTTCGGCCGCGGCTTCCTCCGGTTGTCCTTCTGCCTCGCCTTCCCCCTCTTCGGTCGCGGCCTGATCTTCGACCTCGGGCGTTTCCGGCTTTTCGTCGTCGCCGGGCTCCCAATAATCGAAGTTGACCGCGTTGTCGGTCGCGGGTTGCGTGGTCTCAGTCCCGCGCTCGGGCGGGGTGTTGAGATCTTCGTCCATGCTCGATTGCCTCTCGGCCATTAAAAAAGCCCCCGCGGGATGCGAGGGCCTTCACCACGGGTTGTCGCCTTGTGGCGGTCCCGTATCTCAGACAGGCGCGCCGCGGCTCACGGCCGAGGCCAGCGTGGCCCGTATCTCGTGGCGGAAGGCGCGGGCCGCACGAACGGCCGCCTGCGCCTCGATCCGCTTGGTTTCCGTGTCGGCGTAAATCAGCCGCTCCACGGCTCCGGCCTCGATCTCGGTCAGCAGGGCGGACAGGAGCGAGTTGCCGGTCAGTTGCTCGGCCAGGGATTTGCGTTCAAGCGGCGTCATGGTAGGATTGCCTATCCTCACAACTCGGAGGCCCTAATGGGCAAAGCCGCGCCGACAATGCCGCCGACGCCGATGCATTATGCGGCCGCACTGCCGAATGGGCAGTCACGCGTCCCGGCGGTTACTCATGTGCCCCGATGCTCTTTTTGCGGGGGGAAGATCAGCGAAAACGACGACCGCTGCCCCGGATGTGGCGCAACCTAAGCGGCGTCATCGGGCACCAGATAGGGCCGGATCGCCCGCGCCTGCGCCTGCATCCGCGCGTCCTCGCGCCGGGCCTGCATTTCAGCCTGCCGCAGCGCCACCTCAGTCGAGAACTTCTCGCGCTCCCAGGCGATCTCCTGCTCTTTCAGCGCCGCCTTGCTCGCCAGTTCGTTTTGCTGGCGCGCGGCCTCGGCCTCGATCTCGGCCCGCTTGACGGTCAGGTCAGCTTGGAGCTGCGCCTGCTCGCGCATCGCCGCCGTCGTCTGGATCATCTCCTGCTCGGCCATGTGCGCCTGGAGCTTGGCCTGCACTTCCTGCGCCTTGATGTCCGCCTCGCTCGGCTGCGACTGCTGCGCCTTCTCGATTGCCTGGATTTCCTCCGGCGTCGGCTCGTGGAAATAGGTCGAGGGCGTCCGCAGGCCCGCGCTCTCCACCAGCTTCGACAGGGATGCGTAGAGGTGGGGCGCCTTCACAAACGGGTTGCCGGACGGCCCGAACGCGCCCAGCAGCTTCTCCTGCAACGCCAGCACCTGCTGCATCACCATCAGGTCGCGCTCGCGCGTCCCGGCGCCGAGGCCGGTGTTGACCTCGCAGTCCATGTCGCTGTTCCACGTCCGCGGGTCGAACTGCACCCACTCTCCGCGCAGCCTGACCGTGCGCGGCACGTCCTGGTGCTTCACGATCAGCTTGAGGATGCCGCGGAACAAAGGCCGCAGCCCGTCCGCGATGGTGCGAACCATCATTTCCGTCTCGCCGATGCCCGCCTGCTCGATCATGGCCGAGGCGGTTGCGGTCATGCCCTGCAGCACGTCCGGCGCCAGCCCGGCCGAGGCGTCGGATACGCCCGTTCGGTCGCTGGCCTCGGCGTCGAGATAATCGAGCATGGCGAAGGATTGCGCCGCCACGAATGGCACCCGCTGGACGGTGTAGGCGTCACCGGCCGGGATGCCCTCGCGGATATAGATCGGCTGCCCGAACTCCGGCGCCATCACCGCGTCGAGGTTCTCGACCACGCCGCGTTGGACGATGGGCTGCGGGTTGTTCTGCCAATAGATATTGTCCAGCGTCTGCCGCAGCAGCACGGTCTTGCCGCGCTGAATGTCGGCCAGGTCGTCGGCGAGGCTGATGCCCTCCCACTGGTGCGGCTGGCGCATCACCGCCACGTCGCAGAACTGGACCTCCTCGGCCTCCTCGTCCACCAGCAGGTTCTTCTCGGACAGCCCGCCGGCAAAGACCATGTGCCGAAGCTCGCTGATGCCGTCGCCGTCCGTGTCGAGGCGGATGAACAGGTCGTAGTAGTCCAGCGGCTCGTTGGCCTTCTGCGCCTCGGTGCGGCCGGCATCGAAGTCTCGGCGTTCCTCGGCCTCACTGTCGTCTTCGGTCGAGATGGGCAGGTCGAACACCAGCTTGCGGTCGTAGCCCATCGCCACCAGATCGCTGCGCCGAACCTCCGTCCGCTCGCCCGTCAGCGCGTCGTGGACGGCAGCCTCGATGGTCCGCCGCAGGTCGGCTTCCTCGATCAGCACCTGGTTGACGTAGTCCGTGGCCTGCTCCGCCACGCCCTCGTCGCCCTGCTGCTTCGCAGGTATTCCACCACCGACGCGCCGCCGAGGATGGTTCGCATGACAGACGGCAGCACCTTCTTGATGTGCGCCCGCACGTCGCGGCTGACCATGCTGGACCGCCCGGCTTCAGCCGGCAGGTCGCGCATCTCGCCGCGGTAGTATTGGACCGCGCGCACCCGGTCGGCGGCCATGTCCTCGGCGTGGCGCTCGGCCTCGCGGACCATCTTGGCGACGGCGCGGATCGGGCTGTCTTCGGTCATGCAAGCCCCTTCCGCCGCGTGAACTGCGGCACCTTCGATTCCGGCCCGTGGTGAGAGTGGGCAACGGCCACCAGCCCCGCAGCGTCAGCCCCGTGCGATGACCAGTCATGCTCAGGTCCAAGCCCGACCCCGCGGGCGTCGTCGCGCCGCTCGTGATACCAGCCCAGCGCATCCAGCCCGGCCGTGGTCGTCGCCTCGTGGAACCGGCATGCCGCTGGGCCTCCCCCGGCGCGTGCTGGGTGGACGCAAGCTCTACGACCGTCTGGACCTCGAAGCCTTTGCCAGCGATCTTGCCTATGATGGCGAGGTGGATCAGGACGGGGCGAGCCAGTGGGATCAGGAATATCGGATCGCCCGGTGATGCTGCCAAGAGTCCACCGCGTCACGAAGGGCGGCAAGGTCTATCGCTGGCACCGGCCGACGCGGACCAAGCTGCCCGATGGCCTGCCCGAGACGCATCCCGACTTCATCGCGGCGTGGGCTGCGGCCGAGGCCAAGACCGGCAAGCCCGCGCCCGCGAAGCCCGGCAGCGTGGCCGAGGCCGTGCGGACGCTCAAGGCGGGGCAGGAATGGCGGGTCCTGTCCGCCGTCTACAGGACCACGCTGGGGCGGCATCTTGACGCCATCATGGAGCGTGACGGCGACAAGCCCATGTCCGGGGTGCGCGCCGAGCATATCGAGGCGAACATGGCGCCACTGGCGGCTCACGCGGCAAATGACCGGCTCAAGGCATGGCGGCGGCTCTGCGACCACGCCAAGCGGGCGGGGCAGCTGCGATCCGAGCCCGCGCGGGCGGTCAGGCGGCGCGCGGTGAAGTCGGAGGGCCACGTCCCTTGGACGGCGGCCGAGGTCGAGCGCTTCCGCGCGAGGCATCCTGTGGGATCGGTTGCCCGGCTGGCGTTCGAGGTGGTGTTCTGGACGGCGCTGAGGACGGTGGACGCCGTGACCATCGGCCCGTTGAACGTCGGGAGGGACGGCATCCTGACCGTGCGGCAGTCAAAGACCGGCGGCACGGCTTATGTTCCGTGGACGGCCCCCCTTCCCGCCTGGGCTGTCGGCTGGGAGGCGGAACGGCAAGGGATGCTGCGCTGCCTGCGCGGCGACGGCCTTAGCTTCCTCGCCGCTCTCGAGCGGACCCGCAGCGTCAAGGGGCTGGGCAACCTGATCGCGGACGCGGCGCGCGAGGCGGGGATCGAGAAGTCGGCGCACGGGCTGCGAAAGGCCCGGCTGACGATGGCGGCCGAGGCTGGCGCGACGGCTCACGCGATCATGGCATGGGGCGGTCACAAGAGCTTGGCCGAGGCCGAGCGTTACACCCGGCAGGCGTCGTTGAAGCGGCTGGTGACGGGACAAGAACAGAACGGAACGAAGTAAACCGCCGCCGGATACCTGTAAACTGCTCGTCAAGTGATTGAATATTGGGGCTATTTTAGTGTGGCTGGCAGCCCGTAGGGGAGTCGAACCCCTCTTTCCAGGTTGAAAACCTGGCGTCCTAACCGATAGACGAACGGGCCAGCCGGCGACCGCGCGGTTGCTGACCCGCGGTGTGGGGCGGGTTCTAGGCGAGAGCGCGGGGGGGTGCAAGGGGAAAAGAACCGCTGCAAGCGGCTCCAGTCAGGCGGACGCGGCGTCGTCCAGGCGCAGGCGCAGGCGGCGGCGGCCGTTCCAGACGGAGGCTTCGAGCTTCCCGGCGAGGTGCATCTTCTGGCCGCGCGCGGCCATGAGCGCGGGGCCGAGGGGGCCGTCCATCGCGCCCCACGCCACGGCTTCCAGCGGCGGGCCGCCGACGGCGCGCAGGCCGAGGCGCAGGTGGCGGCCGTCGCCGATGCCGCTGACGCGCTCGATCAGAGTGTCGGCGAAGGCGAAGCGGGGGGCCGGCGCCGCCTGCCCGAAGGGGCCGGCGCGGTCGAGCATGTCGTGCATCTCGACGCTCGCCCCCTCGGGCGCGAGCAGGCCCGAGATGCGCAGCTCGCTCCGGCCGGGCGCGGCGGCGAGGTCGCGGGCCAGCAGCTCGGACAGCCGCGTCATCGCGCCCTCGATCCGGTCGGCCTCGACCGTCAGGCCGGCCGCCATGGCGTGCCCGCCGCCCTTGATGAGCCAGCCCTCTGTCGCGAGGCGATGGATCGCGCGGCCGAGGTCCACGCCGGGGACCGAGCGGGCGCTGCCCTTGCCGATCCCGCGCTCGATCCCGATCACGACCGAGGGCCGGCCGGTCGCCTCCTTCAGCCGCGCGGCGACGATGCCAACGACGCCGGGGTGCCAGTCCTCGCCCGCGGCCCAGGCGAGGCCGGGCGTGAGGTCGCCGCGCGCCTCGGCCTGCGCCATCGCCGCCTCGCGCACGGCCGCCTCGATGGCGCGGCGCTCGTGGTTGAGGCGTTCGAGCTCGGCGGCGAGGCGGCCGGCCTCGTCAGGGCAGGTGGTCGAGAGGCAGCGGGCGCCGAGATCGGCGCGGCCGACGCGGCCGCCGGCGTTGATGCGCGGGCCGATGAGATAGCCGAGGTGGAAGGCGCCCGGCGCGCTGTCGAGCCGCGCGATGTCGGCGAGCGCCGCAAGGCCCGCGCGCTCGCGCCGGGCCATGATGGCGAGGCCCTGACGGACGAAGGCGCGGTTGACGCCGATCAGCGGCGCCACGTCCGCGACCGTCGCGAGCGCCACGAGATCGAGCATCGGGATCAGTTCGGGCAGCGGCGCGATCCCGGCGGCGCGCGCCTGCCGGTTGGCCTCGACCAGCGTGAGGAACACCACCCCGGCGGCGCAGAGATGGCCCAGCTCGCCCGACTCGTCGGCGCGGTTGGGGTTCACCACCGCGAGGGCGGGCGGCAGCGTCTCGGCGCCGAGGTGGTGGTCGAGGACGATCACGTCGCAGCCCTCGGCCGCGGCAATCGCCTCGTGGGACATGGTGCCGCAATCGACGCAGACGATCAGGTCGTGTCGGCTGGCGAGGTCGGCCATGGCCGGAGGGTTCGGGCCATAGCCCTCGTCGATGCGGTCGGGGATGTAGAGGGTCGCGCGCCGCCCCATCTGCCGCAGCCAGTCGAGGATCAGCGCCGCCGAGGCGCCGCCGTCCACATCGTAGTCGGCAAAAACCGCGATCCGCTCGGCGTCCCGCACGGCGGCCAGCAACCGGGCAGCGGCCACCTCCATGTCGCGCAGGCGGCGCGGGTCGGGCAGCAGGTCGCGCAGCTTCGGCTCGAGGAAGGCAGGCGCGGCCTCGGGGGTGATGCCGCGCTCGGCCAGCACGCGGGCGACCGGCAGCGGCAGGCTCGCGGCCTGCGACAGGCCCTCGGCACGGCGGTCGGTCTCGGCGTCGGGGCCGACCCAGCGGCGGCCTGTGACCGAGTGTTCAACGGCAAGGAAGGCAGGGGTCATGGGGTCATGTTCTTCGCCCCTCGGCGGCCGGAGGGCAAGGCCCCGCGGACCGGAACGAAACCCCGCGCCTGCGGGTTGGCGGAGCGTCCCCCTCCGCGGAGCGCGCCATGCCGACCGAACCCGCCCGCCGAACCGCCTCGCGCAACACGACCATCCTGCTCGTGGGCCTCGGCATCATCGCGATCATCCTGCTCGTGGCCTGGTGGCTGCTCGCGGACAGTCCCGACGCGCCAGTGATGCAGGACGCGCGCGAGACCCCGCCGGCGGCGGTGCCCGAGGCACAGACCGGCGCCGCCGTCGATCCGGTGCCAGAGGGGACCACCCCCGCGGCGGAGTGACGGCGCGGTGCGTGGAAACCACGCACCCTACGGCCGAGGTAAGGTGCGTGCTCCGCCCACACCTCACCCCCTCACTCCTCCTCGGCAGCCCGCTCCTTCGCGTCACCGGCAACCCGCTCCACCATCAGCCGCACGGCCCAGAGCACCGACAGGGCCAGAAACGTGCCCAGCAGCGCGATCTTCACGTCACCGATCCCGCAGCAGAGGCCGACCGCGCCCACCATCCACATCGACGCGCCGGTGGTGATCCCCCGCACATGGCCGCCCGCGATCACGATGGAGCCCGCGGCGAGGAAGGCCACGCCCGAGGTCACGGCCTCGATCAGGCGCAGCGGGTCGGCCTGGACCCGGGTCTCGGGCGGCGCATGGAAGGTCGCCAGCTCCATCGCCGTGACCGCGAAGAGCGCCGCCGCGACCGAGATCAGCATATGCGTCCTGAGGCCGGCCGCGCGGGCCGAGACCTCGCGCTCCCAGCCGATCAGCCCGCCGAGGAGCAGCGCCAGCAGCAGGCGGCTGACCACCGTGCCCATCGGCAGCTGCGTTGGCCGCAGGAAATCGGCGATGAGGGCGTCGAACATCAGCCCGCGAAGCCGCGCCCCGGCCCGAGAGCCGGGTCCGCCTCAGGGCGCGGCAGGTCCAGCGCCTCGCCGGGGCCGCGCTTGAGGTCCGGCTCGGCCCCGTCCGGGTAGGCGCCGACGACGCCGAATTCGGGCGAGGCGTCGAGACGGCAATGCGCCAGCCCCGCCGGGATCACCACAACGTCGCCAGCCTCCAGCTCGACCACCTCGCCCTGCGGCCCGCCGAAGCGGATGCGGGCGTGGCCAGCATAGCAACCCAGCACCTCGTGGGTGTTGGTGTGGTAGTGGTCATACTCGAAGACGCCGTTCACCCAGGCGTTGGTCCAGCCGTTGCTGGCGAAGAGCTGCTCGAAGCCGCGCTCGTCGAACTTGTGGAGCTCGCCCTTGTGGATGATCGCCTGCATGGCTTCCTCCTCAGCGGCGCAGGCGGGCGATCAGGCTCGAGGTGTCCCAGCGGCCGCCGCCCATGCCTTGCACCTCCTTGTAGAACTGATCGACCAGCGCCGTCACCGGCAAGCTCGCTCCGGTCTCGTCGGCGGCGGCGAGGCAGATGGCGAGGTCCTTCCTCATCCAGTCCACCGCGAAGCCGTGATCGAACTCGCCCGTCGCCATGGTCTTGTGGCGGTTGACCATCTGCCAGCTTCCGGCCGCGCCCTGGCTGATGACCTCGACCACCGGCTCGATCGGGAGGCCCGCCTTCTCGGCGAAGGCGAGGCTTTCGCTGAGGCCCTGCACCAGCCCGGCAATGGCGATCTGGTTGCACATCTTGGTCAGCTGCCCGGCGCCCGACGGCCCCATCAGGCGGCAGATGCGGGCATAGGCCGCCATGATCGGCTCGGCGCGGGCGTAGTCCGCCTCCGCCCCACCGCACATGATCGAGAGCTGGCCGTTCTCGGCCCCCGCCTGCCCGCCCGAGACCGGCGCGTCCACGAAGCCGATCCCCGCGGCCCGCGCGGCTTCCGCCAGCTCGCGCGTGACGGCGGCCGAGACGGTGGTGTGGTCGATGAAGAGCGTTCCCTGCCCCATCCCCGCAAAGGCGCCGTCCGGCCCGAGGCACACGGAGCGCAGGTCGTCGTCGTTGCCGACGCAGGCGAGGACCGCGTCCTGCCCCTCGGCCGCCTCCCGCGGCGTCGCGGCGGCGCGGCCGCCGTGCCGGGCGACCCAGGCCCCGGCCTTCGCACGGGTGCGGTTGTAGACCGTGACCTCGTGCCCCTTGGCGGCGAGGTGCCCGGCCATCGGCCCGCCCATCACCCCGAGCCCGAGAAACGCCAGTTTCGCCATTCCGCCCCTCCCGCGCCGCGCGTTGCCTTGCCGCGGCGTTTCTCCTAACAACCGGGCCAGACATCCCACCCCGCCGGGCGCCGGTCAACCGCGCCGCCCGGCCGACGCCCGAAGGACTTCCCGCCCCGATGCTCACGCTCTTCCGCTGGCTCCTGCGGCTGACCGTGGGCCTGATCGTGGTGGCGGTCGCGGCGATCGCGCTCGCCTGGTATTTCGCCGTCCGCTCGCTGCCCGACTACGCGGGCAACTGGACCGTCGCGGGCCTGCAAGCGCCGGTCGAGATTGTGCGCTCGACCGACAACGTGCCGCATATCTTTGGCGAGAGCGATGCGGATGTGTTCCTCGCCCTCGGCCTCGCCCATGCCCAGGACCGGCTGTTCCAGATGGTCGTGCTGCGGCGCGCGGCGCAGGGGCGGCTGTCGGAGCTTTACGGCGCCCGCGCCTATGCCTCCGACGACCTCGCCCGGCGGCTGGGGCTGATGCGGAACGCCACGGCCTCGCTTCCGGCGCAGGACGGCTACACCCGCGCGGCGCTCAGCGCCTATGCCGAGGGCGTCAACCAATGGATCCAGATCGTCAACCGCGAAGCGCGGGGGCGCGGGGCGCCGGAGTTCTTCCTCTATCCCGACGAGATCGCCTGGTGGCAGCCCGAGGATTCGCTGGCGATCCTGAAGCTGATCGCCGCGGGCTCCACCCGCGCCCTCTCCGAGGAAGTGCTGCGCGCCCGCCTGTCGCTGGCCGCGCCCGGGCGGGGGCCGGAAATCCTCGCCCGCCGCAACGACCCGGCGCTGCCTGCCTATGCCGACCTGTTTCCCGACGCGAAGCTGATCCCGACCGCGATGCCCGTGCCGCCGGGAGAGAGCTGGTTCGCGCGGCTCGCGGGCTATGTCTCGCCGGGCGGCGGGGCGGCCGCGGGCACCGCCTTCGCCGCCGCGCCCGCGCGCACCGCCGCGGGCGCGCCGCTGATCGCGGGCAGCCTCGACGTAGCGCTGACGGTGCCCTCGCTGTTCTACCTCGCGCGGCTGGAACTCGCCTCGGGCGGCGTCATCGGCGCCACCATCCCCGGCATCCCCGCCGTCATCTCCGGCCGCAGCCCGGCACTCGCCTGGGCCATCGCGCCGGCGCAGGTGGACGACCAGGATCTGCTGGTCGAGGAGGTCGCGCCCGGCGATCCCGACCGCTACCTCACGCCCGAGGGCTGGGCCGCCTTCCAGACCCGCACCGAGGTGATCCGCGTGCGCGGGGCCGAGGACCAGCACGCGGTCCTGCGCGAGACGGTGAACGGCCCGGTGCTGCCCGCAGGGCATTTCGGCCTCGCCGAAATCCTGCCCGCGGGCCATGTCGCGGCGCTGAGCTGGACCGGGCTCAGCGGCGACGACACCACCATGACCGCGCTCACGGGCCTGATGCGCGCGCCCGACCGGGGCGCGGCTGTGCATGCGGCGGCCGAAGTGCTGGCCCCGGCGGTGACGATCACGCTCGCGGATGCCAACGGCATCTCGCAAATCCTCGCTGGCGGCCGCCCGGTGCGGGGGCCGGGCCACCAGACCGCGGGGCTGATGCCCACGCCCGGCTGGATGCCCGAGAACCGCTGGCAGGGCCTGCTGCCACCCTCCACCGCCCCGCAGGCAAGCGACCCGGCGGGCGGCGCCATCGCCGCCGCAGGGCCCGGCGGCGGCCCGGCCGAGGGGCCGCGCCTCTCGCGCCTCGCGGGGCTGCTCGACGGCCGCGAGATCCACTCGCGCGACAGCTTCATGGCCGCGCAGCTCGACACCGTCAGCCCGGCCGCCCGCGCGCTGCTGCCCCTGGTCGGCGCCGACCTCTGGTTCACCGGCGACCCCGCCCCCCGCGGCACGCCCGAGCGGCAGCGGCAGGACGCCCTCGCCCTCCTCGCCGCCTGGGACGGCGAGATGAGCGAGCATCTGCCCGAGCCGGCGATCTACGCCGTCTGGATGGCAGAGTTGCAGCGCCGCCTCGTGCGCGACGAACTCGGCCCGGTGGCCGAGGCGATCGACGGGTTGCGCCCCGCCTTCATCGACCGCGTGTTCCGCAATCTCGGCGGCGCCGCGGTCTGGTGCGACGTGGTCCAGAGCGCGCCGGTCGAGGACTGCGCCACCATGGCCCGCCAGTCCCTCGACGCCGCGATCCTGGAGCTGACCGCGCGCTTCGGCCCCGATGTGGCAAGCTGGCGATGGGGCGACCTGCACGAGGCGCGGCACCTGCACCCGGCGCTCGGGCAGGCCGCGGGCCTCGGGCCGATCGTCAACCTGCGCCAGTCGATGTCGGGCGACGACTTCACCCTGGCCGAGGGGCGCAGCATCCACGCAGGCCCCCTGCCCTGGGCCGTGGTCCGCGCCGCGGGCTACCGTGCGGTGATCGACCTCGCCGACCCCGACAGCTCGGTCTTCGTGATCTCCACCGGCCAGTCCGGCCACCCGCTCTCGCGCCATTACGACGACCTGAGCGAGCTGTGGCGGCGGGGCGAATACATCGCCATGTCGCTCGACCCGGCGCTGGCCCGCGCCGCGGCCGAGGGGGTGACGGTGCTGACCCCGGCCGGGGCGGAGTAGGCCCCCCCCGGCCTGGCGCTGCGCCTCAGGCGGCGGCTGGCATCCGCCGCTCGGCCATTTCGGCGAACCACGACGCCCCGGCCGGGATCGCGTTGTCGTCGAAGTTGTATTTCGGGTGATGGACCATCGCCGTGTCGCCGTTGCCGACGAAGATGTAGGCGCCCGGACGCTCGAGCAGCATGAAGCTGAAGTCCTCGGCCCCCATCATCGGCTCCATCCCGGTGTCCACCTCGCCCGCGACCGCCTTCGCGGCCTCGATGGCGTGCTGGGTCTCCTTGGGATGGTTCACGGTGACCGGGTAGCCCTCGACCAGGTCCACCTCGACCGTGCAGCCCATGGCGGCGGCGGTGCCTTCGGCCACGCGGCGCACGGCGTCGTGCATCAGCCGCCGGCTCTCCTCGTCGAGGCTGCGGATCGTCCCTTCGAGGCGCACCGCGTCCGAGATCACGTTGCGCGCCGTGCTGTCGGTCTTGCAGACGCAGATCGACACGACGCCGCTCTTCAGCGGATCGAGGTTGCGCGACACGACCGTCTGCATCGCGACGATGATCTGCGCCGCGCAGACCAGCGGGTCGATGGTCTCGTGCGGCTTCGCGGCATGGCCGCCGCGGCCGCGCACGGTGATGTTGATCTCGTCCATCCCGGCCATCATTGCCCCTTCGCGGATCGCGAAGCTGCCGACCGGGAAGCCCGGCATGTTGTGCATGCCGTAGAACTCCTGGATGCCCCAGCGGTCCACGAGGCCGTCCTCGACCATCGCCCGCCCGCCGGCGCCGCCCTCCTCGGCCGGCTGGAAGATCACTACGACCTTGCCGTCGAAGTTGCGCGTCTCGGCCAGGTATTTCGCCGCGCCGAGCAGCATCGCCGTGTGCCCGTCATGCCCGCAGGCATGCATGACGCCCGGCGTCTTCGAGGCGTAGTCGAGCCCGGTCGCCTCCCTGATCGGCAGCGCGTCCATGTCGGCGCGCAGCCCGATCACCCGGCCATTCGTGTCGGTCCGGCCCTCGATGACGCCGACGACCCCGGTGCGGCCGATCCCCTCGACCACCTCGTCCACGCCGAACCCGCGCAGCAGCTCCGCCACGCGGCCGGCCGTGCGGTGGACCTCGTAGAGCAGCTCTGGGTTCTCGTGGAACTCGCGCCGCCAGGCGGTGATCTCGGGCAGCAGTTCGGCGAAACGGTTTTTCACGGGCATGGGACTGGCCTTTCGGAAGGGGCGGCGTCGGGCGCGGCCCTGTTGCTTGCCGATACCTTGAGCGCAGCCGCGGGGCCCCTGCAAGCCCCGCTGCCGCAGCGGGGGTGAAGTGAAGCCGGGGGCTTGGCGCCCCCGGACCCCCGCGGGATATTTTCAGACAGAAGAAGGGGCGAGGGCCTCGATCCAGTCGATCTGGCGCGGCAGGCAGAGGCGCTTCAGGTCGTAGCGGTCGAGGATCGTCCGGCGGGCCGCGGCGCCGAGGCGTGGGGCCTCGGGGTCGGGGTCGAGCGCGCGGATCAGCGCGCGTTCCCAGGCGGGGATGTCGAAGAAGGGGACGAGGCGCCCGTTGGCGCCGTCCGCGACCACCTCGCGCACCGGCTCGGTGTCGGAGGCGATGATCTGGCAGCCCGCCGCCATGGCCTCGGTCAGCGACCATGAGAGGACGAAGGGATAGGTGAGATAGGCATGCGCGCGGCTCACCTGCAGCAGGCGGACATAGGCATCGAAGGGGACGCGGCCGGTGAAGTGGACGCGGCTCGGGTCGATTCGCTGGCCCACCTCCGCCAGCAGCTTCGCCTTCCAACTCTCGGCATCCTTCGGCGCGGCGCCATAGCTGGTTCCTTCCCCGCCCACGATCACCACTTGCGCCCTCGGCCGGGCGGCCAGGACGCCGGGCAGCGCGCGCATCAGGATGTGGAACCCGCGATAGGGTTCCAGCGAGCGGCCGACATAGGTCAGGACCTCGTCGCCCGCCGTGAGGTGCGGGATGCCCGGAAGCCCGAGCGTGGCCGCGGGATCGGGCCGGATGCGGTCGCTGTCGATGCCGTCATGGATCACGGTGATCTTGCCGCGCAGTTCGGGCGGAAAGCTGTCCGCCTGATAGCGCGTCGGCGAGAGCGCCGCGTCGGCCTGCACCATCGCCTGGACCAGATGCGCCGAGCGGGCGACGGTGCCGAGGCGCGAATCCTCGCTGCCGCTGCCGAACTCGGGGTCGAAGCCGACGTCCTGGCCGCGGGTGCGGTAGAGGAGTTCCGCATAGATCGCCAGCCGCGCCTCCGGCCACACCTCCTTGAGAAACAGCGTCTCGCCCCAGCCGGAGTGGCCTAGGATCAGGTCGGGCGAGAAGCCGTGCCGGTCGCGCAGCACCCGCGCGGCGCGGGCCGCCTGAAGGCCGCGGGCGCTCATCTCGGCATAGGTTCCGCCCGGCGGATGCGAGAGGGCGATCTTCTCGGGCGGGGCCTTGTAGCGGACGGTCTTGATCGGGCTCGGGCGGCGGTTGTGTTCGTCGGTGAGCGCCAGCACCTCGTGGCCGCGGGCGGCGAGGGCCGGGGCGAGATGCGGGAACTGGCCGGGGAAGTTCTGGTGGACGAAGAGGATCTTCATGGAGTCACGCGGTCGCGATCGCCGGGACATGGTGCGCGCGGAGCACGCACGCTACGGGACGCGTAGGGTGCGTGGTTTTCCAAGCACCGGCCACGCCGGGTGCCGCTCCCCCTCACCGATGATGGTCGCGGAACGCCGCCGCCATCAGCTCGCGGGTGTAGTCGCTCTGCGGGTTGTCGAAGACCTGCGAGGCGACCCCCTGCTCCACCACCTCGCCGGCGCGCATGACCATGATCTTGTGCGCCATCGCCCGGATCACCCGCAGGTCGTGGCTGATGAACAGATAGGCCAGCCCGTAGCGGCGCTGCAGCTCGCGCAGCAAGTCCACGATCTGCACCTGCACCGTCATGTCGAGCGCGCTCGTCGGCTCGTCCAGCACCACCACCTTCGGCCGCAGGATCATCGCCCGCGCGATGGCGATGCGCTGTCGCTGGCCGCCCGAGAACTCGTGCGGGTAGCGGTCCATCGTCGCCGGGTCGAGGCCCACCTCCGCCATGATCTCCGTCACCATCTGCCGGCGGTTCTTGCCCGGCTCGACGCCGTGCACGCCGAGGCCCTCGGCGATGATCTGCTCGACCGTCATCCGCGGGGAGAGGCTGCCGTAAGGATCCTGGAACACGATCTGCATGTCGCGGCGCAACCGGCGCAGCTGCCGCGTCTGCCAGCCCGAGATGTCCCGGCCGAGATAGAGGATCGGCCCCTCGCTCTCGATCAGGCGCATGATGCCGAGGGCGAGCGTGGTCTTGCCCGACCCGCTCTCGCCGACGATGCCCAGCGTCTCGCCCGAGCGGACGCTGATCGTGGCGCCGTTCACCGCCTTGATGTGGCCGACGGTGCGGCGCATCAGGCCGCGCCTGATGGGAAACCAGACCTTGAGGTCGCGGGTCGCCACGATCTCCTCCGCGCCCTCTGGGACCGGACCGGCGGTGCCCTTCGGCTCCGCCGCCAGCAGCTTTTGCGTGTAGGGATGGCGGGGGCTGGCGAAGATCCGCTCCACCGGCCCCTGCTCGACGATCTCGCCGCCCTGCATGACGCAGACCCGGTCGGCGATGCGGCGGACGATGCCGAGGTCGTGGCTGATGAACAGCATCGACAGCCCTTCGGCGCGCTTCAGGTCCGCCAGCAGGTCGAGGATCTGCGCCTGGATCGTCACGTCGAGCGCCGTGGTCGGCTCGTCCGCGATCAGCAGTTCCGGCCCGTTGGCGAGCGCCATGGCGATCATCACCCGCTGCCGCTGGCCGCCGGAAAGCTGGTGGGGGTAGTCCTGCAGCCGCGTCTCGGGATCGCGGATGCCGACCTTGTTGAGCAGTTCGAGGATGCGGGCGCGGGCCGCAGCGCCGGACACGCCCTGATGAACCGCGAGGCTTTCGCCCAGCTGCCTCTCGATCGTGTGCAGCGGGTTCAGTGAGGTCATCGGCTCCTGGAAGATGAAGCTGATGTCGTTGCCGCGGATGCTCCGCAGCAGGGGTTCAGGCGCGCCGATCAGCTCCCGCCCCTCGTAGCGGATCGAGCCGGTGGTCTCGGCCGCGTCGCCCAGCAGGCGCACGGTCGAAAGGGCGGTGACGGACTTGCCCGAGCCGCTTTCGCCCACGAGGGCCACGGTCTCGCCGCGGTTGACGGTGAAGCTGACGCCGCGGACCGCGGGCGAGAGGCGGCCCTCGCTGCGGAAGCCGATGTGGAGGTCGCGAATGTCGAGGATCACCTCGCCGGGGGCCGGCCGCGGCGTCGGCAGGGGCGCGGCTGCGCGCTCCTCGCGGACAAGTGGCGGGACTCGCGCCGGCGACACGGCTGGCACCGCGGCAGCCTCGCCGGGGGCCGGGATGCGCGGCATGACGAGGCCGTCGGGCGCATCGGTCGGGTCCGGGCGCGGGTCGGTCAGCGCCTCGTCTCGCGCGGGGTCGCGCGGGTCGCGGGCGACAACCGGGTCGGCGGCGTCGGAGGGGCCGTCAAGCCGCGGGCGGGGGTCGCGGGGGTCCTTCACCGGAAGGTCTTCCGCGGGTCGAAGGCGTCGCGGATTCCCTCGAAGATGAAGACCAGCAGCGAGAGCATGATGGCGAAGGTGAAGAAGGCGGTGAAGCCCAGCCACGGGGCCTGCAGGTTCTGCTTGGCCTGAAGCGCAAGCTCGCCAAGCGAGGGCGCCGAGGCGGGCAGACCGTAGCCGAGATAGTCGAGCGCCGCGAGGCCGCTGATCGTGCCGGTGACGACGAAGGGCAGCATGGTCAGCGTTGCCACCATGGCGTTCGGAAGGATGTGGCGGAACATGATGGTGCGATCGTTCACGCCGAGCGCGCGGGCTGCGCGGACATATTCGAAGTTCCGGGCGCGCAGGAACTCGGCCCGCACGACGCCGACGAGCGCGGGCCAGCCGAACAGGATCGTGACGAAGACCAGCAGCCAGAAGCTGCGGCCGAGGATCGCGAAGAGGATGATGATGACGTAGAGCGAGGGCGTCGAGCCCCATATCTCCAGCATCCGCTGGAAGATCAGGTCGGTCCGCCCGCCGAAATACCCCTGCACCGCCCCCGCCGCGATGCCGAGGGTCGAGGCCACCACCGTCACGATCAGCGTGAACAGGATCGAGGTGCGGAAGCCGTAGATCACCCGCGCGGCCACGTCCCGCGCGGTGTCGTCGGTGCCGAGCCAGTGACTCGCATCCGGCGCCGAGGGTGCGGTGCCGACGTTGTTGATGGTGCGGTAGTGATAGGGGATCACCGGCCAGATCATCCAGCCGCGCTCGATCGGCTCGCCCGCGACGGTGCCGGTCGCGCGCGCCTCCGCCATCACGCCTTCTGGGTCGTCCCAGCACTCCTCGCGCCCGCCCGAGACGATCAGGCACTGCACCGCCTCGTCGCGGTAGATCGCCTCGGTGCCGAAGTCGCCGCCGAAAGCCGTCTCCGGGTAGAAGCGGTAGGCGGGGAAGAACATCTCGCCCCGATAGCTTGCCACGATCGGCTTGTCGTTGGCGATGACCTCCGCGAACATCGAGAGCACGAACATCACCGTGAAGAGCAGCAGCGACCAGAAGGCGCGGGAGTTGCGGCGGAAGTTCCGCCAGCGGCGCTGGTTGAGCGGGCTGAGCCTCATCCGGCGCGCTTCTCGAAGTCGATGCGCGGGTCCACCAGCACATAGGTCAGGTCGGACAGGATGCCGACCAGCAGGCCCATCAGGCCGAACACGTAGAGCGTGCCGAAGATCACCGGATAGTCGCGCTGCACCGCCGCCTCGAAGCCCAGCCGCCCAAGTCCGTCGAGCGAGAAGATCGTCTCGATCAGGATCGAGGCGCCGAAGAACACGCCGAGGAACATCGCCGGAAAGCCCGCGATCACGATCAGCATGGCGTTGCGGAAGACGTGGCCGTACAGCACCCGCCGCTGCGTCAGCCCCTTGGCGCGGGCGGTCATCACATACTGCTTGTTGATCTCGTCGAGAAAGCTGTTCTTCGTCAGCAGCGTCAGCGTCGCGAAGCTGGCGATGGTCGAGGCGATCACCGGCAGGGTGATGTGCCACAGATAGTCGGTGACCTTGCCCCAGAGCGACAGCGTCTCCCAGTTGTCCGAGGTCAGGCCCCGCAGCGGGAAGATCTGCCAGTAGCTGCCGCCGGCAAAGAGGACCATCAGCATGACGGCGAAGAGGAAGCCGGGGATCGCGTAGCCCACGATGATGACGCTCGAGGTCCAGGTGTCGAAGCCGCTGCCGTCGCGCACCGCCTTGCGGATGCCCAGCGGGATCGAGATGATATAGGCCAGCAGCGTGGACCAGAGGCCGAGCGAGATCGAGACCGGCATCTTCTCGATCACGAGATCCACCACCGAGATCGAGCGGAACCAGCTCTCGCCGAAGTCGAAGCGCAGGTAGCCCCACATCATCGACAGGAACCGCTCGACCGGGGGCTTGTCGAAGCCGAACTCGCGCTCCAGCTCCTCGATGAACTCGGGCGGCAACCCGCGGGCGCCGGCGTATTCCTCCATGCCGCCGCCGCCCCCCATGCCGGCGTCGCCGCCCCCGGCGATGTTGCGGAAGACGTCGCCCTCGCCCTGCACGCGGGCCACGATCTGCTCGATCGGCCCGCCGGGGACGAACTGGGTCAGGGTGAAGTTGATCAGCATGATGCCGATCAGCGTGGGCACGATCAGCAGCAGGCGCCGCAGGATATAGGCTGCCATTCCCCCGCCCGTCCGGCCGTCTCTAGCGCGCGATCTGGCGCAGCGCCCCGGCCTGTTCCAGTTGCGCAGCCTTATCCGCGTCGAACCACCAGAAATCAAGCTCGCCCAGGGCATAGGGCGGCAGTTCCGCCGGGTGGGCATACATGTCCCAGTAGGCGACCGTGTGCTCGGCCTTGTACCACTGCGGCACCCAGAACCGCAGCGAACGCAGCGCGCGGTCCAGCGCGCGGGTGCGCACCGTCATCTCCTCGCGCGTGGTCGCACGCTCGGTCAGATCGACCAGCCGGTCGATCGCCGGATTGGCCAAGCCCGCGGCATTGAACACGTCGTCGGTCGAGGCCGAGCCGAAATACTGCTGCAACCCCGCGCCGGGGATCAGGTCCTGCCCGTACTGGTGCGAGATCAGGTCGAAATCGTGGCGCCGCTCGCGGTCGGTATATTGCGCGTCGTCCACGCGGGTATGGACCGCGTCCACCCCGAGCGCGCGCAGGTTCTCGACATAGGGGTTCAGCACCCGATCAAAGGTCTGGCTGTCGTTGAGGAACTCCACCCGCAGCGTGCGCCCGTCCTTGCGCCGCAGCCCGTCATTGCCGGTGATCCATCCCGCCTCGTCCAGCAGCGCCGCCGCCCGGCGCAGGTTGCCGCGGTCAAGCTGCCGCTCGCCGCTGGTGGGCGCCATCACCGCCTCGGCCTCGAGGATGCCGGGCGGCAGGTCGGCCGCCAGCGGCTCGAGGATCGCGCGCTCCTCGGGCGAGGGCGTGCCCGTCGCGGCAAGCTCGCTGTTCTCCCAGATCGAATTGACCCGCTCGTAGAGGCCGTAGAACAGCGACTTGTTGGCCCATTCGAAGTTGAACATCAGCCCGATCGCCTCGCGCACGCGGATGTCCTGGAAATCCGGGCGGCGCAGGTTGATGGCCCAGGACTGGCCCGAGGCGACGTTGCCGTTGCGCAGTTCCTCGCGCACCACCCAGCCGTTCTGGAAGGCCGGAAAGTCGTAGCGCGTGGCCCAGATGATCGAGCTCGCCTCGTTGCGGAAGGTGTATTCGCCGGCCTTGAAGGCCTCGAAGGCGGTTTCGTAGTCGCCGAAATACTCGATGCGGATGCGGTCGAAGTTGTGCCGCCCGACATTGATCGGCAGCGTCGCGCCCCAGTAGTCGGGATTGCGGCGGTAGCTGACCGTGCGGCCGATATCGGCGCGGTCGAAGACATATGGGCCGGAGCCGATGTAGGGCGTGTTCGAGCTGTCGCCGAGATCGCGCCCCTGCACCTCGAAATCCGCCTGCGAGAAGACCGGCAGCCCGCCGACCGACTGGATCACGTCGCGGCGCGGGTAGTCGGGGGTGAAGGTGAAGCGGATGCGCCGCTCGTCCAGCGCGTCGGCCGAGGCCACCTGCTGCGCGATCACCGTTCGAAACGAGGACAACCCCTTGTCGCGCAACTGCTCGTAGGAGAACAGCACGTCCTGCGCGGTGACGGGCGTGCCGTCCGAGAACCGCGCCTCGGGCCTGAGCGTGAAGATCACCCAGTCGCGGCTTTCGGGGTATTCGAGGCTCTCGCAGAGCAGGCAATAGGCCGCGCCGACCTCGTCCGCGGTGCCGGTCAGCAGGCTCTCCAGCATCATGGTCGAGAGCGCCGCGGCCCGGCCCTTGATGGTATAGGGGTTGTAGCTGTCGAACCCGCCGGCGGTCCATTCGCTGATCTCGCCGCCCTTCGGGGCGTCGGGGTTGACATAGGCCAGATGCGGGAAGTCGGGCGGCAGCGCGAGGTCGTCGAAGACCGAGATGCCGTGGGCGGTGATGGTGGCCTCGGCCGGGCTGTCGGCCGGTGCGGTCTGCGCCGATGCCTGCGCGCCGAGAAGAAGCGTCAGGAGGAACGGCGCGGCGGCGCGGAAGACGGTCATGGAACCCCCGGTATCGGTGCTGCCGGTCAGGCTAGGCCGCAAGGCCCGCCACGATCAAGGCGCGAACGCGTGAGCGGGGCCGGAGGGGCAGTTGGCGGGAAAAACGAAAAGGTGCGTCCAAAGAACGCACCCTGCCGATCCGCCGTAGGGTGCGTGCTCCGCACGCACCGGCGCTCAACCGCCGGTCGTCTGCAGATAGGCGATGACCGCCGCCGTCTCCTCGGGCGAGCCGAGGCCGGCGAAGGCCATCTTGGTGCCCGGCACGACGCCGCGCGGGTCGTCGAGGAAGGCGGCCAGCGCGTTCTCGTCCCAGACCGGGGCCTCGGCCGCATGCTCGACCATCGCGTCCGAATAGGCGAAGCCCGCGACGCTGGCGACCGCGCGGCCGACGACGCCATCCAGATGCGGCCCGGTGCCGTCGGTGCCGTCGAGCTTGTGGCAGGCGCGGCACTTGCCCCAGGTCCGCTCGCCGGCCGCCGGATCGGCCGCGGCCACGAGGGCGACCATGTCGACCGGCTCCGCCTCCTCGCCCGGCGCATCGGCCCCGGCGTCATCCGCGCCGGTGTCGATGGCGTAGGCCTGCGCGATCACGTCCTCGCCCTCGGCGGCGGCATGGGCGGGGGCGCCCACGTGATAGAGCGACGAGGCGGCCCAGTTCACCAGCAAGAGCGTCAGCAGCGCGCCGATCAGCGCGCCGGCGGTCTTGGTGATGGTCATGGTATTGAACATGCGGACGGTCCCCGGCGTGGCTGTGAGGCTGAATTATCGCGTGTTTCTCTACATGCTTTCGCTCGGCCGGTTCAAGCTGTAGTTGGATCGCCGCAGCGCGCCCCGGCGGCGCGACCGATTGCCGCCTTCGCGGCCGCCCGAAGGAGGGAGCGCAGATGACCCAGGGACGCATCGCCTTCCAGGGCGAGCCGGGCGCCTACAGCCACCAGGCCTGCCGCCAGGCGCGGCCCGGCCACGAGGTCCTGCCCTGCGACACCTTCGAGGACACGATCGAGGCCTGCCGCTCAGGCGCAGTGGACCTCGCCATGCTGCCGATCGAGAACTCGACCTATGGCCGCGTGGCCGACATCCACCACCTGCTGCCAGAGAGCGGCTTGCACATCCTCGACGAGACCTTCGTGCGGGTCCATATCAGCCTCCTCGGCACCCCCGGCGCGCGGCTCGAGGACGTGCGCCAGGCGATGAGCCACACGGTCCTGCTGGGCCAGTGCCGCGGCTTCCTGCGCCGCCACGGCATCCGCACCGTCACCGGCGCCGACACCGCAGGCTCGGCCCGGCACGTCGCCGAGGCGCGCGACCCGGCCCTCGCGGCGCTTGCGAGCCCGCTCGCGGGCGAGATCTACGGCCTCGACGAGCTCGCCGCCGAGATCGAGGACAACCGCAACAACACCACGCGCTTCCTCGTCATGGGCCGCGCGCCGGACATGACCCGCCGCGCCAATGCGGCAGGCGGCACGCGGATGATGACCACCTTCGTCTTCCGCGTCCGCAACATCCCGGCGGCGCTCTACAAGGCGATGGGCGGCTTCGCGACGAACGGCGTCAACATGACCAAGCTGGAAAGCTACATGGTCGACGGCGTCTTCACCGCGACCCAGTTCTACGCCGATATCGAAGGCCACCCTGACGACCCGGCCGTCGCCCGCGCGCTCGAGGAGCTGGAATATTTCACCAGCCATCTCGCGATTCTCGGCGTCTACCCGGCCGATCCGCTGCGCGACGCGCAGCGCGGCGCTCAGGCCCCGGCGACGCGGTCCACGTAACCCGCCACGCGCTCGTCGAAGCGGCGGTCGAGGGTCGATTTCGTCAGCTTCGCCGTCTGCAGCAGCAGCCGCGCCTTCATGCTGCGCGGCGTGATCTCGGCCTCGATCGTCACGCGCGAACGCTCGCGCGTCAGCGCCACCACCTCGGCCGTCAGGCGGAAGTCGAGCGTCTCGACCGCGCCTTCCATCCCCAGCAGATGCGGGCGGTCGAAGCGGGTGACGCGGGCGCTGAGGTTGCGGGTGCGGCCGCGCCAGTCGAACTCCACCTCCCAGGCCATCGGCCCGCCGTCCTCCGGTCCAAGGCGGGTGACGCGGGCCTTGCGCGAGGCGATTACCTGCTCAAGCCGGTCGATGTCGGCGACGGCGTCGAACAGATCCTCGGCCGGCAGTTCGACATCCCGGCTGCTGGAAAACCGCATCTCAGACCTCCGCTCGGCGCATGTCATCGCCCGGCTGGGCTGGCGGCGTTGCTTTCGCGCGGCAGCATCATGGGCGCAACCGAATCGTTGCCCAAAGATTTCGTGTTCGCCCCCGGTTGTGGCGGAAAACCGCCGAGGCTAGGCTGCAACCGCAAGTTCAGCCGGAGGCGGGGTGGCAGGCAGCGCACGGGCGGAGGACGACACAGGCGCGGCGGCCCCCGTCCGGGTCGCGCTGCGGCTGATGGCCACAACCGACCTGCACATGGAACTGCTGGCGCCTGAGGGACGCGTCCCACGCGGGCTGGAGGCGCTGTCCCCGGTCATCGCGCAGGCGCGGGCCGAGGTGGCGAATGCGCTTTACTTCGACAACGGCGATCTGCTGCAGGGCAATAGCCTCGGCGAGCATCTGGCCGCCGCGATCCGCGAGGATGGGCGGCGCGGCGCGGCGCCGCATCCGGCCATGGCCTGCCTCGCCGCCCTCGGCTGCGATGCGGCGACGCTCGGCAATCACGACTTCGGCTTCGGCCCGGCGCTGCTCCGCTCGGCCCTTGCCTGGGCAGGCTGGCCGGTGGTGGCGGCGAACCTGCGCGCACCGGGCCTGCCGGGACCGCAACCCTGGGCGGTTCTGCGGCGCGAGGTGGTGGATGCCGGCGGCGGGCGGCATCCGCTCGCCATCGGCGTGATCGGCTTCCTGCCGCCGCAGACTGCCGCCTGGGAGACCGCGATGTGGCCAGGTCTCGAAACCGAGGACGTGATCGAGGCCGCCCGGCGCGAACTGCCCCGCCTGCGCGCGGCCGGGGCCGAGATCGTGGTCGCGCTCTCGCATGGCGGCGAGGTGGAGGGACCGCACCGGCCCGGAGCCGAGAACGCCGCGCGAGCCCTGGCCGCGCTGCCTGGCATCGACGCGGTCATTGCCGGGCACACCCACGTCGCCGCGCCCCCGGTCCCACGCGACTGGCACCCCGGCACGCCGGCGCCGGTGGCAAGCGCGGGCTTCGGTGGCTCGCATCTGGCGGTGATCGACCTCGCGCTCGAACGGGGGCCGGGGGGCTGGCGGCTGGCCGCGGCGCGGGCCGAGGCGCGGCGTGCCACCGGCGCCAAGGACCCCGCGCGCCTGCGCCGCATCGTCGCGCCCCATCTGCGCGGAGCCGCGGCGCGCGGGCGGCCGCGGTTGGGCCGGACCGAGGGGCCGCTCGCGAGCCACCTCTCCCTCCTCGGCATCGATCCGGGCCTGCGACTCGTTGCGGCAGCGCAGCGTTGGCACCTGCGCCGGGCGCTCGCGGGCAGCGCATGGGAGGGCCTCCCGATCCTCGTCGCCGTGGCGCCTGCGCGCGCGGGCGGCCTCGGCGGCCCGGCGAATTACACCGACCTGCCGCCCGGCCGCCTGCGCCGGGCGGACCTCGCGGAACTCTACGCCTTCTCGAACCGCCTCGCCGCGGTCGAAGTGACGGGCCGGGACCTCGCGCCATGGCTCGACTGCGGCGCGGCGATCTTTTACCCGGTCGCGCCCGGCGACCGCGACGCGCCGCTGATCGCCGCCTCGGTTCCCGCCTATAACCTCGACCTGATCGACGGCCTCGACTGGCTGGTGGACCTCGCCCCCGGCGCCCCCCGGATCCGTGGCGTGACGCGCCACGGCCGTCCGGTCCCGCCCGAGGAGCGATTCGTGCTCGCGACGACGACCTACCGCCTGGCCGGCTCCGGCCCCCATGCCGACCTCGCCGCGGGCCGTCCTTCGCTGCCACTGCCCGCGGCCGACATCCGCGAGGTGATCGCCGCCTGGCTGCGCCGCCGCCGCCGGGTCGCGCCCGACCCGCGCCCCTTCTTCCGCTTCGCCCGCATTCCCGGCGCCACCGCCGTCTTCGACACCGCCCCCGCTGCGGCACCCGAGGCCACGCTGCCCCTCACCCCCGTCGGCCCCACGCCCGAGGGCTTCCTGCGCCTGCGCCTCGACCTCGACCCCTGACGGGGTTGCATCGCGCGCCTCGTCGCCCTATCTGCGCCCTCGAGAGGTTGGCGCGGGCGGACGCCTCGCCAACCCGGTCAGGTCCGGAAGGAAGCAGCCGTAACGAGTCCCGTCTGGGTCGTCGTCCAGCCTCTCACCCCTCCCTCCCGCTCACACCTCGCCGTGCAGCAGCTCCGCCGCGAGCTGATTCAGCAGTTGCAGCCGCCGCCCCGGATCGCTGGCCGCCGCGGCGGTGTCGAGGACCGAGAGCTGATGCTCGAACCGCTGCGCAGCGTCCTGCGCGGTGCGCGCCCCGACGGCCTCGCGGCCGAAGCGCTGCGCGACCTGCCCCGCCGCCGTGGCCGCCAAATGCAGCGCCATCGCGTGGCCGGGATGCTCGCGCGCCAGCCGCAGGGCCTCCTGCCGGGCGGCCTCGAAGGCATAGGTGCCGCCGCCGCGCTCGCGCACGATCTCGGCCAGGCTGCCGAAGGCCGGGGGGGCGTCGCTGGTCATCTGGTCCTCCATGCCGCGCCACAAGACATCGTAGAGGATGGCGCAGGCGAGATCAAAATCGCCGAGGTCCATCGCCTCGTCCGGGTTGTGCGACCCGTTGCGGTTGCGCACGAACAGCATGCCCGAAGGGACCCCCGCCGCCGCGAAGATCGCCGCGTCATGGCCCGCGCCGCTGGCCATGACGGTCGGCGGCAGGCCGTGGCCCATCATCGCCGCGACCAGCGACGACACGATCCCCGCATCGCAGCGCGCGGGCGCGGCCGGCTGGGCCGGGTCGGCGTGGAAGCGGACGCCGCGGCGCGCGGCCACGCTCGCCATAAGGTCCATCAGCGCCGCATGGGCGCGGTCGATCGCCGGCTGCTCGAGGCTACGCAGGTCGATGCTGAACCGGACCTCGTCGGGGATGCGGGTCAGCGCGTGGCGGGCCGGGTCGGTGCCGATCATGCCGCAGGTGAAAACCAGGTCGTCGCCGTCCTCGATCGCCTGCGCGACCCAGGCCTCCATCTCCCGCAGCAGGTCCGCGACCGCGAGCACCGCGTCGTGGCGCATCTCCTGCGGGACGGCGCCGGAATGGCCGGCGGTGCCCTCGCAGCGGATTTCCCGGTGACGGATGTTGCCGCGGATGCCGCTGACGGCGGCGACGGGGAGGTTGCGCTCGATCAGGACCGGGCCCTGCTCGATATGCAGTTCCAGCCAGCCGGCGACGCGGTCGAGATCGAGCGTCGGCCGCCCCGCCTCGAATGCGGCGGGGTCGAAGCTGAGGTCGGCCAGATGCTGTGACAGCGGCCGCTTGTCGGCCCGGTGGGTCGCGCCGAGTTCCGTTGCGGTCAGCTGCCCGGTCGCGATCCGCGATCCGAGATAGCAGGGGCCGAACCATGCGCTCTCCTCGCCGCGCAGCGCGACGAGGTGGACGGGGACCGGCGGCTCGGCCCCCTCGCGCTCGGCCCGCACGAGCCCGGCGAGGCCGGCGACGACGCCCGCCAGGCCGTCGAAATTGCCGCCCTGCGGTACGCTGTCCACATGGCTGCCGATCAGCATGACCCGCGGCGCCTCGCGGGTGCCGGCCCGCGCGGCGTAGAGGTTGCCGCCCGCGTCGCGCCAGGTCTCCAGCCCCTCGGCTCGCGCGGCGGCGTCGAGGTGGTCGAGCACGGCGGATTCCACCGCCGAATAGGCCGGGCGCGAGACGCCGCGCTTGTCGGGGGACATCGCCGCCACCTCGTCGAAGAGGCGGGCGGCGAAGGCCGAGGCGTCGGCGGGCCAGCGGCGGGCCGGGGCCAGATCGGTCACGGGGCGGCCTGCATGAAGACGACTCCCTCGGGCTCGGCGGCGTCGGCGAGCGTGCCGACATAGTCGCGGATGGCGGCCACGCCTTCCGCCTCGGCGCGGGCGCGCAGGCCCTCGATGATGCGCGGCATGGCCAGCGGGTCGATGAAGGTCTCGGTCCCGACCTGCACGGCCGAGGCGCCCGCGATCAGGTATTCGAGCGCGTCGTCCACAGTGGCGATGCCGCCGCAGCCGATGACGGGCAGCGACGTCGCCCGCGCGCATTGGTAGGCCATGCGGAGCGTGATCGGCTTCAGCGCGGGGCCGGAGAGCCCGCCCATGAGGTTGCCCAGTCGCGGCCGCCGGGTGCGCGTATCCACCGCCATCGCGAGGATCGTGTTGGCCACGACCAGGGCATCGCCCCCCGCCTCCTCGACCGCCCGCGCGACCTCCGGCGTCTCGCCAGTGTTGGGCGTCAGCTTCGCCCAGAGCGGCAGGTCGGTCGCGTCACGCAGCCGCGCCATGACCTCGCGCGTGCTGCCGGGACGGATGGCGAAGGCGCGGCCGTCCTCCTCGATGTTGGGGCAGGAGATGTTGGCCTCGATCGCCGCCACGCCGGGGACACTGACGCGCGCGGCGAGGGTCGCGAAATCGGCGGACGTCGGGGCCGAGATCGAGACGACCAGCGGCACATCATACCGCGAATAGAAGGGCACGACTTTGGCGAGGAACGCCTCCACGCCCTTCGAGGGGATGCCGATGGCGTTCAGCATGCCGCCCTCGACCTCGGTCACGCGCGGGGTCGGGTTGCCGGTGCGTGGGTCGCGGGTGATGGTCTTCAGCACATGCGCGCCGAGGGTGCCCAGGTCGAAGACCTCCGCCAGCTCCTCCGAGAACGTGCCGGAGGCGGGCATCACCGGGTTCTTCAGCGTCAGCCCGCCGATGCGGACACTCATGTCCACCGCCGGGCGGCCGAGCGGCGCGTTCATGCCACCGCCTCCCGGATGTCGAAGACCGGCCCCTCGCGGCAGACGCGCAGCGGCACGGTCGCGCCGTCGCGGCGGAAGGGCCGCACGCAGCAGTGGCACATGCCAAGCCCGCAGGCCATCTGCTGCTCGAGCGCCACCTGCCCCGGCACGCCATGCTTGTCGCCAAGCGCCTGCAACAGCCGCAGCAGCCGGGCCGAGCCGCAGGTGAAGACCGCATCCACCGCGCCGGCGGCCATGCGGGCCTCGATCATCGGGTCGAGATGCTCGACGGCCGAGGTGCCGTCGCTGTCCAGCACCGTCACGACCTCCGCCCCATGGCTGGCGAACAGCTCCAGGCTCATCAGGAACTCCGGCGCGCGGGCCGAGCAGATCGCCGTCAGCCCCATGCCCTTCGCCTTCGCCGCCGCGGCGAGCGGCGCGAGCGTCGCCAGCCCCACGCCCCGCGCGACCAGCAGCAGGTTGCGCCAGCCCGGATCGAGGCGGAACCCCTGCCCCAGCGGCCCCATCACCTCAAGGCTCCCGCCCACCGGCAGCGTCGCGAGCGCCGCCGTGCCCTTGCCCTGCACCTTGTAGAGGAACGACAGCCGGTCCCCCTCGGCGCCGTAGATCGACATCGGCCGCCGCAGCAGCGGCGCGTGGCGGCCCTCGGCCGGGCAGAGCAGGTGGAAGAACTGCCCCGGCGCGCAGGCGGCGGTCAGCGTCGGCGGCGCCTCGAGCCGCATCAGGCGATAGTCGGCATTCACCGCCTCATGCTCGGCCACGCGCAGCGGCCCGGTGAAGACCCGCGCGCCCGCCGTGGCGAGGACCGGAAGCGCCGTCATCCCAGCACCAGACGCGGCAGGAAGAGCGAGATCTCGGGGATGTAGGTCACGATCAGCAAGACGATGATGTTCACCCCGACGAAGGGCCAGATGCCCGAGATGATCGTCAGCACCGGCTTTCTCAGGGTCGAGGAGGCCACGAACAGGTCCAGCCCGAAGGGCGGGGTGATCATGCCGATGGTGATGTTCAGCGTGACGATCATGCCGAAATGGATCGGGTCGATCCCCATCGCCAGCGCCACCGGATAGAGCGGCGGCACCAGGATCAGCAGCGCCGAGTTCGGGTCGATGAACATGCCGGCGATGAAGAAGGCGACGTTGACCGTCATCAGGAAGATGACCGGCCCGGCGCCGACCTCGTTGAGGAAGGTGATGATCGTCGCGGGGACCTGCGCCAGCGTGATGAAATAGCTGACCAGCCCGCCGATGGCGAGCAGGATGAAGATGACCGCGGTCGAGACGGCGGCGCGCTGCGTCACCGAGATGAGCCGGCCGAGGCCCATCGAGCGGTAGATCACCATCTCGACCAGGATCGCATAGACCACGCTGACGGCGGCGGCCTCGGTCGGCGTGAACATGCCGCTGTAGATGCCGCCCATGATGATGATCGGCATGCCGAGCGCCCAGCCCGCCCGGCCGAGGGCGCGGATGCGCTCGCCCCAGGGCAGCGCCGCCGCGCCGCGCACGCCCGACCGCCGCGCGACCCACCAGGTGTAGATCGCGAAGGCGAGGCCCAGCGTGACGCCCACGGCGAGGCCCGCGATGAACAGCTCCGCGACCGAGGTGCCGGTCATCCAGGCGTAGATGATCATGGTGATCGAGGGCGGGATCAGCAGCGCGGTCTCGGCGGAACTCGCGATCAGGCCGAGGGTGAACTTCTCGGAGAATCCCTCCTTCCGCATCTCGGGATAGACCAGCCGCCCGAGCGCCGCGACCGTCGCCGGCGCCGAGCCCGAGACCGAGCCGAAGGCCATCGCCCCGCCGATTGCCGTGTAGCCCATGCCGCCCGGCAGGTGGCCGAGGAAGGCGCGCATCGCGTCGGTCAGCCGCCGCGCGATCTGGCCGTCGCCCATCAGCTCGGCTGCGAGGATGAAGAACGGGATCGCCAGCAGCGTCGAGTGGTTGACCGAGCCGACCGCCTTCTGGATCAGCACCATGTCCGGCAGCGAGGCGAAGAAGAGCTGCTTCGTCGCCAGCGCGAGGGCGCCGAGGATCAGGAACATCTCGAAGCCGCCGACCAGCAGAGCCGCGCCGAGGACGGCGATGAAACCGAGGCGGATCATTCGCCGGCCTCGTGCATCTGCGGGGTGTAGCGGTCGATGAGGCCGAAAAGGCTGGCCCCGAAGCGCAGAGCCATCAGCACGAACCCGGCCAGCGGCGCGACATAGAGCCAGACGGCCGAGACGCCGAGCGACGGGATCATCTGGCGGCTGTTCAGCACGAACTGGCAGACCTCGACCGCGATCCAGGCGAGCCAGAGGCAGAACAGCAGGCCGAAGAGGTCGATCAGCCGCCTCAGCGGGAGGCCTGTGCGCGCCTCGATCCGGTCGCGCCAGGCATAGACGCCGACATGGCGGCCCTGCTGCAGCGCCAGGCCGCAGCCAAGAAAGACGAGGTAGATCATGAGGGTTCGCACCGCTTCCTCGATCCAGTAGAGCTCGGTTGCGAAGCCGCTGCCGGAGGCGCGGACCGCCACGTTCAGCGCGTAGAGCCCGACCATGCCGAGGAAAGTCGCGGCCAGCACGACCGCTTCGACGCGGGCCAGACCGTCAAGGAAGCGTTGCAACGGGACTGTCCTTCAGGTGCAGGGAAACGGATACCGGTAGCGTCGGGCGCCGCGGGCGGCGGGTCGGGCGGCGCGGCCGCCGCCCGGAGCACCGTGCCTCAGTGGGCGGTCTCGCCCTCGTAGGTCTCGATCAGCGCCCGGCCCTCGTCGCCGGCGAGTTCGAGATAGGCGTCGCGCGCCGCGGGATACATGACCTCGCGCATCGCGGCCTTTTCCTCGGGCGTCATCACCCGGACGTTCATGCCCGCGGCTTCCAGATCAGCCTGCGCCGACGCCACCGCCGCCGCCTTGTGCGCGGTCAGTTCCGGCACGGCTTCCGCGAAGGCTTCCCGGATCGCGGTGCGGTATTCCTCCGGCAGCGACTCCCACCAAGCGGTGTTGAAGAGGATCACGTCCTCCATCGCGCCGTGGTCCGAGACCAGAAGATTCTCCTGCACCTCGTTGTATTTCATCGCCCGGATCGTATCGAGCGGGTTCTCCTGCCCCTCGACCACGCCAGTCTGGAGCGCGGTGTAGAGCTCGCTGAAGGGCAACGCCATGGCGGCGGCGCCGACCGAGCGGAACTGCTCGATCAGCACGCGGCTGTCCATCACGCGGAACCGCTGGCCGTCGAAGGCGTCGATGCCGTCGAGCGGCTTGTTGGAGCTGAAGCTCTTGCGGCCGTTCGGCCAGAGGCCGATGCAGGTCACGCCGCGCGTGGCGAAGCTCTCGCAGAGCTGCTGACCGAACGGCCCGTCGCGCAGCGCCTGCGCCTCGGCCGGGTCGTCGGGCAGCAGGAACGGAATGTCCATGACCGACACGACCGGGTTGAAGCCGCCGAGGAACGCCGCGGGCGCCACGGTCGCCTCCAGCGAGCCCATCTGCACCGCTTCGGTCATTTCGCGCTGCTGGCCCAGCTGGCCCTGCGGGAACAGCTGGAACTCGACCGCGCCGCCGGTCTTCTCGGCCACCGCGGCGGCGACCTTCTCGAGCGCGACGTGGCGCGACTGGGTGGTCGATTCGAGATGCCCGATCTTGGCGGTGAAATCGGCGGCGAGCGCGGGCATCCCGGCAAGGCCGAGCGCGGTTGCCGCGACGAGCGCGAAGTGACGGCGGGTAAGCATGGCGGGACTCCTTGCTGTGGCTTGGGGGCGGCGCCCCTTATGTTTCGGCGCAGCTAGGGGCAATCCCTGCCGTCAGGTCAAGGCGAAAATCTCAAAAACGAGACAACCCGGCTTGTCTCGGGTCGCGCGGGGCAGCAGAGTCGCTGCTGGAACGGAAGGCAGGGATGGACAGCAAAGCCGCGATCAGCATCGGCGCCCGCCTGCGCGGCCATCGCCAGACCACCGGTCTCGCGCCCGAGGAGATGGCGGCGCGGCTGGGGATCTCGCGCGCGGCGCTCTACCGGGCCGAACGGGGCGAGATCGTGAAGGTGGAGACGCTCGGCCGGATCGCGGGCGAGCTCGGCGTCAGCATCGACGACCTGTTCGGCGTCGGCGTCGAATACTACGCCGAGGCCGCCGACCTGTTCGAGCGCATGGGCGAGCTCGAACGTCACGCGCGGCGCATCACCGGGGTGTTCGGCCCGGTGTCCTACCTCGTGACCAGCGGCGACTACGACCGGCTGCTGGGGGAGGCGCTCGCCGAATCGGGTGCCGGGGCGAAGGGGGTGGCCGTCCGCGAGGCCCTTGCGCGACGCAAGGCGGGGTTTGCGGCGGGCCGGGCCGAACTGCGCTCGCTGATCTGCCTGCCCGACCTCGACCGGTTGCTGGCCCGCGGCGTCCACGGCCGCGGCGACCTTGCTGCCGAGGCGCAGGCCGACCGCCGCCGCGCCGCGCGCACGGAGGTCGAGCGCCTCGCCCGCCTCTTCACCGCCCCCCCGCCCCGCGTCGAAATCCGCCTGATCGAGACCGCCGCCCCCACCGCCAGCTTCGAGATTGTCGAGCACGCGGCGGGCGAGGCCCATCTCGTGACCAGCCCCTTCTCATTGGGCGAGCGGGTCAACATCGCGCTGGGCATCGGCAGCGTCAGCCGCGCGCCGGAGGCGGTCGAGACCCACCGGCGGGTGGTCGAGCGCCTTTGGGCCGAGGGCGCAGCGGGGGCCGAGGCAGCGGCGATCGTCGCGGCGCTGCTGGCGCGGCACCCGGCCGCGTAGCTCATACGTCCTTCATCAGCCGCAGCGCGTCCCAGACCGCCGCATGGACGTTTCGCGCCGCCACCGCATCGCCGATCCGCCAGAGCCGGAACCCCTCGCCCTCAGGCTGCGGCCTTCCCTCCGTCAGCGCGCGGTAATCCACCGCGCCGCGATTGACCGAGAGCGGCTTCAGCGCGTGATAGAGCTCGTCCAGCGAGCGGGTGCCGTGGTTCACGACCACCTGGTCCACCTCGCGCGCGGTCTCGTGCGGGCCGTAATCGGTGCCGATGCGCGCCGCGAGCAGGTTGCCTTTCCGCGTGACCGCCCGCAGCCGCTCGGCCACCGTGAGCCGCACTCCCAGAGGTTGCAGCGCGGCGAGCCAGGGCGAGAGGTTCAGGCCCATCACCTCGGGCGCGAAGGTCCGGTCGGGGGTCATCACCTCGACCTCGGCGCCCGCGCGGGCCAGCACCTCGGCCGCCTGCAACCCCACGGCATCGCCCGCGTCGTCAAAGACCAGCACCCGCCGTCCCGGCCGGGCATCGCCCGCGATCACGTCCCAGGCGGTGACGGTAAACTCGTCCCCCGCCTCCAGATCGGCGGTATGGGCGAGGCCCCCGGTCGCCACCACGACCACCTCCGGGTCGAGCGCCAGCACGTCCTCGGCCTCGGCCCAGATATCGAAGCGGAACTGCACGCCCATCGCCTCGCATTCCGACATCCGCCAGTCCACGATCCCCAGCAGCTCCCGCCGCCGCGGGTTCAGCGCCGCGAGGCGAAGCTGGCCGCCTGGCTGCGAGGCGGCCTCGAGCACCGTGACCGCGTGCCCCCGCTCCGCTGCCGCCCGCGCCGCTTCAAGCCCACCCGGACCGGCACCCACGACCACCACCAGGCGCCGTTCGGCGGCCTTCGGCAGCACGTGCGGCACCGCAAGCTCGCGCCCGGTGGCGGCGTTGTGGATGCAGAGCGCCTCGCCGCCCTGGTAGATGCGGTCGAGGCAGTAGGTCGCCCCGACGCAGGGGCGGATGCGGTGCTCCTCGCCGCGCGCGGTCTTGGCGACGATGTCGGGGTCGGCGATATGCGCCCGCGTCATGCCGACGAGGTCGAGCAGCCCGGCCGAGATCGCGTGCCGCGCCGTCGCCACGTCCGGGATGCGGGCGGCGTGGAAGGTCGGCAGGCCCGCCTCGGCCCGGACCCGCCCGGCGAAGTCGAGATGCGGGGCCGAGGCCATGCCGGCCACCGGGATCACATCGGCAAGCGCCGGGTCGGTGTCGATATGGCCGCGGATGACGTTGATGAAATCGACATGGCCGCTCTCGCGCAGGCGGCGGGCGATCTCCAGCCCGTCCGCCTCGGTGATGCCGCCCGGCACCCGCTCGTCCGCCGTGAAACGCAGGCCGATCAGGAAATCCGGGCCGACACGGGCGCGTATGGCGGCGATCACCCGGTCGGGAAAGGCCATCCGCGCGGCGAGGTCCCCGTTCCACGGCGCGTCGAGGTCGTTCAGCCGCGGCGACCAGAAGGCGTCGAGCAGGTGGCCGTAGGCCTCGAGTTCGATCCCGTCCATGCCGGCCGCGGCCATGCGCTCGGCGGCGTCGGCATAGTCTTCGGCGATGCGGTCGAGGTCCCAGTCCTCGGCCAGCTTGGGGAAGGCCCGGTGCGCCGGCTCGCGGGCGTAGCCGGGCGCCACCACCGGCAGCCAGTCGCCGCGGTCCCAGCGGGTGCGGCGGCCCAGATGGGTGATCTGGATCATCGCCGCCGCGCCATGCGCGTGGACGGCGTCGGTCAGGCGGCGGACCCACGGCACCACCTCGTCGCGCCAGGCCAGCACGTTGCCGAAGGCGGGCGGGCTGTCGCGGCTGACCGAGGCGGAGCCCGCGGTCATCACCATCGCCACGCCGCCCCTCGCGCGGGCCTCGTGATACGCGATGTAGCGCTCCTTCGGCAGGCCGTCCTCGGTATAGGCGGGCTCATGCGCGGTGGTGATGATGCGGTTCCTCAGGGTCAGGTGGCCGAGTTGGAAAGGCTGCAGCAGCGGGTCGCGGGACATGGCTCACCTTCGCCGATGGACGCGGCCAGCCTGCGACGGCCCTCGCGCCACCGCAAGCGCCGGTATTCCCCGATCTTCGCACGGAGATCCGGCCCGATTGTTCGTACGAACATCGGCGTCCCGCCGCCGGGCGGCCCGTGCCTAAACTTCGTCAGTGGGAAACCTCTTGCGCAACCAGTGCTTGCGGCGCAGCATCACCGGACAGCCAGTGCCCCGTGGGGCGGCCGAGGGAAGAAGCTGCCAAGCTCCGACCATGACGACCTTGCGCCACGCGCGCATCGACTGCGGCCGACCCTTCTGCGCGACATCCGCGCGCCCCGGCCCAGCCGAACCGCGCGATTGCAGTCCACGCTCATAGGGGGGAGCGTCCATGCCCGAAGCCGCCGCCGTTCCCGCGCGACCCCAGCCCGACACCGCCCCGACCGGCGCGGCGGCCGCCCCCGACCGCGGCGCGGCGGAGGTGCAGGCCTTCGGCTGCCTGCTGGTGCTGTCGCATGACTGGGTGATCCAGAACGCCTCGACCAACTGCGGCGAGATCCTCGGCCTGCCGCATGAGGATCTGGTCGGCGCGCGGCTTCTCGACGTGATGGCCCCCGATGCGCTCCACGCCCTGCGCGGCAAGCTCCAGACGCTCGCGCCGGAGGACGACGGCGCGCGGGTGCTGGGGCTCGAGCTCTTCGAGGACGGCCGCCGCTTCGACGCGATGGTCCACCGCGCCGGGGGCGCCTATCTGTTCGAATTCGAGGAGGCCGCCGCCGCCGGCCCCCGCCCCCGCGACGATCAGTCGGTCGTTCTGCCGCTGCTCTCGCGGGTGCGCCGGGCCGAGGATGTCGAGGCCATGTGCGAGGTCGCGGCCAACGGCATCTGGGCCATGACCGGCTTCGAGCGCGTCATGGTCTTCCGCATCGAGCCCGCTTCGGACGCGGTGGTGATCGCCGAGGCCGTCGGCGCCGGGGGCGAGAGCCGTCTCGGGGGGCGCATCCCGGCCCCGGTCCTCGCGGCCGAGGCGGCGTCCCTCGGCGGGCGGAGCCGCGCGCGCATCATCGCCGACGTCGACGCCCCGGCCTCGCCGCTGTTCCCGCCCCGGCCCGAGGGCGGCGACGGGGTGGACCTGTTGCGGACGGTCACGCGCGCCCCCTCGCCGGCGCATCTGCAATACCTGCGCGACACCGGCGCCGCCGCGGCGATGAGCGTGTCGATCCTGCGCGACGGGCGCCTCTGGGGCGTCATCGCCTGCCATCATCCGCGCCCGCACCGCGTCGGCAACCAGACCCGCGCCGCGGTGGAACTGTTCGCGCAGCTTCTGTCCTACGAGATCGCGCTCGTCGAAGCCCGCGCGCAGTCCGCGCAGGAGGCCGCGGCGTTGTCGCTGCACGAGCGGCTCTCGACGCTGTTCGAGGGCGGGTTGCGGCTCGATGCCGACCTGCGCCGGTTCCGGGCCGAGATCGCCGCGGTGCTGCCCATCGACGGCATCGCGCTCAGGACCGCGACCGGTTTCCACAGCGAGGGGCTGGCCCCGAGCGAGGCCGAATACGCGACCCTGCTGCGCCACATCGCCGGGCGCGGCCAGGTCCGGGTCTTCGCCACCGACCACCTCGCCGCGACCTGCGCCGGCGCCGTCGATCCCGCCCGCGGCATCGGCGGCCTGATCGCGATTCCGCTGCGCTTCGGCGGCGACGAGCGGGTGCTGCTCCTGCGCCGCCGCGAGGCCGGGGGCGAGCGCAGCCCGCCCTGGAGCGAGGGCGACCGCCGCGCGGCCGAGACGCTGCGCGTGACGCTGCTCGAACGGGTGCTGAAGCACACCAGCGACCGCGGCCAGCGGGCCGACCGCCTGAGCCAGCGGCAGGAGGTGCTGCTGGCCGAATTGACCCACCGGCTGCGCAACGCCTTCGGCCTCGTCTCCGGGCTGGTCGCCCAGCGGATGGAGGGGGCGGGCCCCGAGGTCGCCGCCTTCGCCACCGACCTGCGCGCCCGGATCGAGGCGCTCGCGCGGGCCAACGACCTGCTGACCGGCCCGCAGCGCGGCCCGGTCTCGCTGCGCCGCATGATCGAGACCGAGGCCGCCGCCTATGGCGACGCGGGCGGGCGCATCGACTTCAGCGGCTCCGACCCGGCCCTGCGCGAGGACCTGCACACGACGCTCGCCCTGGTGGTCCATGAACTCGTTACCAATGCGGGCAAGCACGGCGCGCTTGGCGCGGGCGGCGGGCGCGTGGCGGTGGAGATCGCCGAGGGGCCGGAGGGCGTGACGCTGGAATGGACCGAGCGCGGGGGCCCCCCGGTGAGCCCGCCCGAGCGCGCCGGTTTCGGCAGCACGCTGCTGGCCCGCGCGATCCCCCATGAGCTCGGCGGCGAGACCAGCCTCGACTACCGCCCAGAGGGGCTGGTCGCGCGCTTCACCCTGCCGGCGGCGGCGGTCGCGCGCGGCGCCGCCCCCGCCCACCCCGCGCCGACCCTCCCGGCGGCCACGCTCAGCGGCGCGGCGCTCGTGGTCGAGGACAACCTGCTCATCGCCATGAACGCCGCCGACGCGCTGCGCGCCATGGGAGCCTCCGATGTGGCGATCGCGCCGAACGTCACCGAGGCGATCGAGCGGCTGCACGGACGCAGCTTCCAGATCGCGCTCCTCGACCGCGACCTTGGCGGCAGCAGTTCCGCCCCGGTGGCCGAGGCGCTGCGGGCGGCGGGGGTGCCGTTCCTGCTGGCCACCGGCTACTCGCAGGAGGGCGACGAACGCGCCTTCGACGGCGTGCCGCGGCTGATGAAGCCCTACAGCAGCGACGCCATCGCGGCGGCGGTGGCGGCCGAGGGGCTGCTGGGCGGCTGACACCCGCGCCTCCCCGACCTTGTGCATCGCCCCGGCCTGCGCCAGTTTGCGCGCCGGGCCGGGCGGGGGCGCGCCGGTCCCGGAAGGGGAGGACCGGATGACGCATATCGCCGCGGCGCTCGCATGATCCGGCCCGAGATCCGCCCCGCGCGCCTCTATGACCGGCTGTCCTCGCTGGTGGACAGCTCCGCCTGGCTCCTGCGCCGCCCCGGCCCGGCGCCGGTGGCCGATCTCAGCGCGCTCATGGCCGAGCTGCCGCGGACCCGCTCCGAGACCAGGGCCCTGGCCCTCGCCGCGCAGGTGCTGGAAGGCTACGGCCGCCTCGACGCAGGCGGGCGTCGCGACTTCTTCCGCGCGCTGCGCGACGGCTTCGACCCCGACCGCGCCACGCTCGAGGCTGCCGCCCGCGCCTGGCTCGAGGACCCGACCCCTGCCACCCTTGAAGCGCTGAGCCGCGTCTCCGAGCCGCCGCGGCAGGAACTGCTGCGCCGCCTCAACATGGCTCCGGGCGGCACCGCGCGGCTGGTAACAATGCGCGCGCATCTGCTCGACGCGATCCGCGCGGGCGAGGACCTCGGCCGCGTGGACGCCGACCTGCGGCACCTGCTGCGGTCATGGTTCAACCGCGGGTTCCTGACGCTCGAGCATATCGACTGGGACAGTTCCGCCCGGCTGCTGGAAAAGCTGATCGCCTATGAGGCGGTGCACGAGATCCATGGCTGGGACGACCTCCGCCGCCGGGTGCTGCCGCCGGACCGGCGCTGCTACGCCTACATGCATCCGGCGATGCCCGACGAGCCGCTGATCTTCGTCGAGGTCGCGCTGATGCGGGGGTTGCCCGACAGCATCCAGGCGATCACCGCCGAGAAGCGCGCCCCGCTCGACCCGGCGACGGCCGACACGGCGGTGTTCTACTCCATTTCCAACTGCCAGACCGGGCTTGCGGGCATCAGCTTCGGCAACCTGCTCATCAAGAACGTGGTGGCCGAGCTGCGTCACGAACTGCCGCAGCTTGGGAGTTTCGTGACCCTCTCGCCGATGCCCGGATTCTCGGGCTGGCTGGACGAGCGGGCGGCGGCCGGCGAGGCTGCCGCGCAGGCGATCCTTGGCGGCGACGACACCGACCTGCTGGCGCAGGCAACGCGCTATTTGCTCTGCGCCCGCGACGAGAGGGGCCGCCCGCGCGATCCGGTGGCGCGGTTCCACCTCGGCAACGGGGCCGAGGCGCATCGGGTGGTCGCGGGCGCCGACCGCTCGCCCCGAGGGCTGCGGCAGGCGCGCGGCGTGATGGTCAACTACCTCTACGACAGCGCCCGCATCGACGCCCGCCACGACGCCTTCACCGAGACCGGCGCCATCGCCGCGCCGAAGAAGCTGCACGACCTCGCCCGCCGGGCCGAGGCCGCCGCTAAGGAGACGCCATGACCAACCGCCTCTGGGACGCGCTGATGGCGCCGCATGTGGAGAGCGACGCCGCCCTGCTGATCCGCGCCGATGGCCGCCGCATCAGCTACCGCGAGATGGCCCGCCTCTCGGCCGGTATCGTGCTTCGGCTGGAAGCGGCGGGCGTGCGCCCCGGCGACCGGGTCGCGGTGCAGGTCGAGAAGTCGCCCGAGGCGCTTGCGCTCTATCTCGCCACGATCCGCGCCGGCGCGGTGTTCCTGCCGCTGAACACGGCCTACACGCCGGCCGAGGTCGCCTATTTCGTAGGCGATGCGGAGCCTGCGGTGGTGGTCTGCGACCCCGCGCGGCTGGAGGCCACGCGCGCCGTTGCCGGGTCGGCGCACTGCCTCACGCTTGACGCGGAGGGACGCGGGCCGCTGACGGATGGCGCGGCCGACGACGACCACACCGTGCCGCGCGACGGCAGCGACCTCGCCGCGATCCTCTACACTTCCGGCACCACCGGCCGCTCCAAGGGCGCGATGCTGAGCCACGACAACCTGCGCTCGAACGCCGAGACGCTAGTCGGGGCGTGGCGGATCACCAAGGACGACGTGCTGCTCCACGCGCTGCCGATCTTCCACACCCACGGCCTCTTCGTCGCGTCCAACAGCTTCATGATGGCCGGCGCGGCGATGATCTGGCTGCCGCGGCTCGATCCGGGCGAGCTGATCCCCCTGATGCCGCAGGCGACGGTGATGATGGGCGTGCCGACCTTCTACACGCGCCTCCTCGATCGCCCCGACTTCACGCGGGACACGGCGGCCGGGATGCGCCTCTTCGTCTCCGGCTCCGCGCCGCTCCTGGCCGAGACCCACCGCGCCTTCGAGGCCCGCACCGGCCACCGCATCCTCGAGCGTTACGGCATGACCGAGACCAACATGAACACCTCGAACCCCTACGAGGGCGAGCGTCGCGCGGGCACGGTCGGCCCTGCCCTGCCCGGCGTGGAGGTGCGGATCACCGAAGGCGCGACCGAGGTCGCGCCGGGCGAGATCGGCATGATCGAGGTGCGCGGCCCGAACGTCTTCCAGGGCTACTGGCGGATGCCGGAAAAGACCGCCGAGGAACTGGCGGCGGATGGCTGGTTCACCACCGGCGACCTCGGCACCCGCGACGCGGACGGCTACGTCACCATCGTCGGGCGCGGCAAGGATCTGGTCATCTCGGGCGGCTTCAACGTCTACCCGAAAGAGGTCGAGATGCTGATCGACGAACAGCCGGGGGTGCTGGAAAGCGCCGTCATCGGCGTCCCGCATCCCGATTTCGGCGAGGCCGTGGTCGCCGTCGTCGCCCGCCAGAAGGGCGCCGACCCCGACCCGCAGGCGATCATCGCCGCGCTTGGCGAAAGGCTGGCGAAGTTCAAGCAGCCCAAGCGCGTGATCGTCGTGGACGAGCTGCCGCGCAACACCATGGGCAAGGTGCAGAAGGCCGCGCTCCGGGCCGAACACGCGGGGCTGTTCGCCCCGTGACCCTCAGTGGTCGCCCGCCGCCGCGCGGTCGATCACGAAGCGCTTGTCGCAATAGCCGCAGTCGACGAAGCCGGTCTCGGGCGAGATCGCCAGCCACACCCGCGGATGCCCGCCGTCGCCGGCCACATCGCCGTCGCAGGCTACCCGCCAACTCGTCACGGTCTCGACCACCGGCGCGGGCAGGACCTCGTCGCCCGGCTGCTGTTCGGTCGAAAGGCGCTCGGCGGGATGCTCTGCGGCGGCGGAGGGGGATGCGGACATGACGCTCTCTTGTGTGCGCGCGCGGGCGCGTGTCTGATGGCCGGCATGATAGCCGATCACGCATCCGCGGCAAGCAGCCGCCCGCCCGAGGACATCCGCCCCGCGATCCGCATCGAGGCCCTGCGCAAGACCTATGCCGCGTCGGGGCGCGAGCCGGAAAAGGTCGCGCTGAAGGGCGTGGACCTGACCATCCCCCAGGGCTCGATCTTCGGCCTCCTCGGCCCCAACGGAGCCGGGAAGTCGACGCTCATCAACATCATGGCCGGGCTGGTCCGCAAGACAGCCGGCCGTGTGGAAATCTGGGGCTTCGACCAGGACGTGAATCCGCGCCAGTCGCGCGCGGCGATCGGCGTGATGCCGCAGGAGCTGAACATCGACCCGTTCCTCAGCCCGCGCGTCAGCCTGGAGGTGCAGGCCGGCCTCTACGGCGTGCCCCGGCGCGAGCGGTGGACCGACGAGCTGCTGGAATTCGTCGGCCTGACCGAACAGGCCGAGGCCTATGCCCGCAATCTCTCCGGCGGGATGAAGCGGCGGCTGCTGATGGCCAAGGCCCTGGTCCATCGGCCGCAGGTGCTGGTCCTCGACGAGCCGACGGCGGGCGTCGACATCGGGCTGCGCGAGATGCTCTGGACCAACGTCCGGCGGCTGAACCGCGAGGGGATGACGATCATCCTGACCACCCATTATCTCGAGGAAGCGCAGGACATGTGCGACGAGATCGCCATCATCGACCGCGGCGCCCTCATCACCCGCGCGCCGACGCGCGAGCTGCTGGCGATGACCGACCGCAAGACGCTGGTGATCGACCCCGGCCCCGGCGCGCTGCCGACCTTCCAGCTGCCCGAGGGCGTCACCGCCACCCGCCGCCCGGACGGGGCGCTCGCGCTGGCCTATGCGCCCTCGCGGCTCCGCGCCGACGAGGTGCTGGACGCGCTCCGGGGTGCCGACATCCCGATCCTCGACGTGGCGACCGAGGAGGCGAACCTCGAGGACGCGTTCCGCGAGTTGACCCGGACCTGACCTTGCGGCGGGGCGACGGCGGGTCTACCCCGGCCAGCGTCACCGGAGGATTGCCGCAATGCCGTTCGATTCATCCACCCGCGTGAGGGGCCTCACCCCCGGGCGGCTGGCGCAGCCCGAATTCGTGGCGATGCTGGCCTTCGTCTTCGCCACGGTCGCCTTCTCCATCGACTCGATGCTCCCGGCGCTGCCGCAGATCGCGGCGGAGCTGGTGCCCGAGGACGTGAACCGCGCGCAGCTGGTCCTGACCTCGTTCATGGTCGGCCTGGGCGTCGGCACGCTCGGCGCCGGGCCGCTGTCGGACGCCTTCGGGCGCAAGGCGGTGATCGCGGCCGGGTTCCTGATCTACATCGCCGGGGCCATGCTGGCGATTGTCGCGCCGACGATGGAGACGATGCTCCTCGCCCGCGCGATCCAGGGCTTTGGCGCCGCAGCACCGCGGATCGTGTCGCAGGCGCTCGTGCGCGACCTCTACGAGGGGCGCGAGATGGCGCGGATCCTGTCCTTCGTGAACATGCTCTTCATCCTTGTCCCCGCCGCCGCGCCCGCGATGGGCATGGCGATCATCGCCGTGACCGGCTGGCGCGGGGTTTTCGGCGCCTTCGTGGTCTTCGGCCTCGTGGCGCTGCTCTGGGTCGCGCTGCGCCAGGCCGAGACGCTGCCCGCCGCCGCGCGCCGGCCGATGCGCGCCGGGCCGCTCCTCGCTGACGCGCGGGAGGCGATTGGCGACCGCGTCGTGATCATCTGCACCCTGACGGTCGCGCTCGGCTTCGCGCAGATGTTTGCGCTGCTGAGTTCGGCCCAGCAGCTCTTCGTCGAGACCTACGGCGTCCCGCCCACCGCCTTCCCGATCTGGTTCGCGGTCATGGCGCTGCTGTCGGGCAGCGGCGCGATCGTCAATGCGCGCATGGTCCGGCGCGTGGGGATGCGGCGCATGGCTTCGGCGGCCTATGCGGCGCAGATCGTCATCGCCGCGGCGGTGCTGCTGCTGATGGCCTCCGCGCAGGTGCCCGAGGCGCTGCGCTTCCCGCTGTTCTTCGCCTGGGCGTTGAGCCTGTTCCTGATGGCCGGGATCACCTTCGGCAACCTGAACGCGCTTGCCCTGCAGAACATGGGGCATATCGCCGGGACCACCTCTTCGGTCGTCTCGGCGATCTCGACGCTGCTCGCTATGGCGATCGCGGCGCCGGTCGGGCTGCTCTATGACGGCACGGCGCTGCCGGTGGTGACGGCGGCGCTGATCTGCTCGACCCTCGCTTGGCTGCTGCTGCGGCGGCTGGGCCGGCCCGCCGCCTGACTCACCGCTCGGTCAGCTTCAGCTCGATCCGGCGGTTCGCGGCCCGCGCCTCGGGCGAGTCGCCCGTCACCGCCGGGCGGTGCTCGCCGAAACCCGCGGCCAGCACCCGCTCGGGCGGGAAGCCCAGCGAATCGACCATGAAGCGCACCACCGCGAGCGCGCGGGCCTGGCTCAGCTCCCAGTTGTCGGCGTAGCGCCCGGTGCCCGAGAGCGGCGTGTCGTCCGTATGGCCGTCCACCCGCAGCACCCAGTCCACCTCGGGGGGGATCGCCGCCGCGATCTCCTGCAGCTGGTCGGTCACCTGCTGGATCTGCGCCCGGCCCTCGGCCGAGAGCGTCGCCTCGCCCGCCGGGAACACCACGTCCGAGGAAAAGACGAAGCGGTCACCCACGACCTGCACGCCCTCGCGGCCCGAGAGGATCTCCGACAGCCGCCCGAAGAACTCCGAGCGGTAGCGGGTCAGATCCCGCGCCTCGGCCTCGGCCCGTTCGGCGCGCTCGGCCTCGAGCGCCGCCTGCGCCGCCGCCGACGCCGCCTGCTCGACCGCGAGCGCGGCCTCGGCCTCCGCCGTGGCCGCCCGCTCCGCCTCGAGCGCGGCCTGCGCCCGCTCGCCCTCCGCCGCGCGCAGCAGCGCCGCGTTCAGCTGCCGGCCGAGGTCGGCCACGCGCAGCTCCGCATCGGTCTGCGCCTCGCCCGCGGTCTCCAGCACCGCCTGCAACTGCCCCAGCTGTGCCCGAAGATCGGCCACCTGTTCGTTCAGCAGCGCCACTCGCCGCTGCCCCTCGGCCGACAGCGCCTCCTCCTGCGACAACCGCTCCTGCGCCACGGCCAACAGCGCCGCCTGCCGCTCGGCCTCGGTCAGCTGCGCCGCGGCCTCGGTCTCGGCCCCGCTGCGCGCGGCCTCGGCCGCGGCCAGCAGCGTCAGCGTGTCCTCGGCCCGCCTGCGGCTTTCCTCGAGCGCGAGGGTCATGGCGCCGAGTTCGGTGTCCGCCGTCTCCAACCGCTGCCGCAGCGCCTCGGCCGCGGCGGCGTCCACGGCCTGTGTCGCCTCGGCCTCGGTCAGCCGCGCCTGCGCCTCCGACAGCGCCGTTGCATCGCTCGCGCCTTGCGCGCGCAAGTCGGCCGCGAGCGCCTCGAGCGCGTCGGCCCGCGCGGCGGCGAGGCGCGCCTCCTCGGCGGTCCGGTCGATCTCGGCCCGCGCCTCGGCCACGGCAAGCTCCGCCGCCGATGCCCGGCGACCGGCCGCGGCGGCCTGCTCGGTCAGCCCCCGCGCCCGCGCCTCGGCCGCGGCATCCGCCGCCGCGCGCGCGGCGATCAGCGCCGCCGCCTCGGCCTCGGCATCGGTCAGCCGGGTGCGCGTCTGCGCGAGGTCGGCGTCGCGCAGCGCCAGATCCTCCGACAGCTGTGCCACCCGCGCGGCAGCCGCGTCGCGCTCGGCCGCGAGGCCCCGCGCCTCGCCCTCGGCCGTGCCGAGCGCGTCGGTCAGCTCCGCGACCTGCAGCCCGAGGACGCCAAGCCGCTCGTCCTGGACGGTGAGTTGCTCGCGCATCACGCCCTGCACGACCATGATGATCGTCAGCACGAACATGATGACCAGCACGAGGGCGGTCATCGCATCCACGAAGCCGGGCCAGATGTTGGTTTCGCCCAGGCCCCGCCCGCGCCGGCCGAGCGACGCCATCTCAGTGCCCCGCCGTGCCGCCGAGCGCGCGGACCGCGCGCGTCAGCTGGGCGATGTCGGCGCGCAGCTCGACCATCATGTCGGCGCGGCCGGAACTGGTCTCCTCGGCCATCCGCGCGAGCGCGAGGTCGATCGAGCGCAGCCGCATCCGCGCCTCGGTGCCGTCGTCGCGGTCGGCCGCCTCGTCGCGGGCCGAGGCGGCGACCTGGATCAGCCGCTCCTGCCCCTGCGCCAGCCGCTGGACCGCCTCGGCCAGCCGCGCGCCCTGCACAGCGGCGCCGGGGTCGGGCCCGCCCTGCGCCGCCAGCCGCTCGAGCACATCCGCCAGCCGGGCGGCCTGCTCCGCCCCCTCGCCGGCATCCGCGCGCGCCTGCTCGGTCATGCGCTCGACGCTGCGGGCCATGACCAGGGCGCGCTCGTCGGCCTCCATCTGGTGCTGCTCCTGCACCTCGTCGCGGCGGGCGTAGAACTCGGTCAGGGCCTGCAGATGTAGCGCCATCTGGTCGAGGAAGCCGGCAAGCGCCGCGTGATCGAGGCCGGCCGCATCCCCCTCCGCCCCGCCGATGCCGACGCGGGTGAAGCCGCTCATCCACTCCTCGAGCTCGCGATAGAAGCGGTTCTGCCCGTGGATCACGAACAGCTCCAGCAGCCCGACCACGAGCGATCCGGCGAGGCCGAGGAGCGAGGACGAGAAGGCCGTGGCCATGCCCGCAAGCTGCCCCTCGAGGCCACCCATCAGCCGGCCGAACATGTCGGCGGCGGTCTGGCCCGGCTCCGGGGCAAGGCCGCGGATCGTCTCGACCACGCCGGGGATGGTGGTGGCGAGGCCGTAGAAGGTGCCGAGCAGGCCGAGGAAGATCAGCAGTTGCGCGAGGTAGCGCGTGATCTCGCGGGCCTCGCCGACGCGGGTGGCGACGCTGTCGAGGATCGACTGGCCGGAGCTGGTCGAAATGAAGCCGCCTGACGGACCCGCGCTGCCCAGCAGCGCCGCCAGCGGCGCCAGCAGCCGCGGCGCCTCGTCGGTGTCGCCCTCGGCCCTGGGCGCGACCCCCGCCTTCAGCGCCTGCTCGCGCCGGGCGGCGAAACGCTCGATCCAGGCGACCGAGCCGACCAGCTGCGCGGCCTGCCAGAAGCAGGCCAGCACGCCCAGGACGAACACCGCGAGGATCGTGCCGTTGAGCCAGAGGTTAGCGTGGAAGATGCTGTAGATCTGCGAATAGGCGAGGACGCCGCCGGCCACGACCAGCGCAAGGACGACCAGCATCAGCACGATCTGGCGCACCGGCTGCGAGAATTGCGGCGTCGCCGCCGCCTCGCCCCGCCGCGCCGCCGAGAAGGTGCGCGCGCGCCGGCCCGCGGCGGCCTGCGCCTCGGCCTGCCGCCGTGCCACGGCTGCATCGTCCTGGCCGGGCCCCGGCTGGGTGGTGTCGTTCAAGTCCGGCCGTCCCCGCATGACGCTTCGCGCAGGAGTGTAGGCAGGCTGCAGGCCCATGCCAAGCAAAGCCTGATATTCCGGTTACCGCTTGGTTACCGCGCCCCTGAGCGCCCGGACCCGCGCAGCGAGCGCCTCGGCCTCCGCATCCGCGAGGCCAAGCTCGGCCAGATGCCGCACGAAGTTCTCGAGATAGTCGGCATTCGGCCCGCGCCCGCCCGTCGCCGCCGCGATGATCGCCGCCTGCGCCTCGGGGGCGAGGTCGCCGGCATACTGCGGATGCTCGCGGCGCATGACATAGGTGAGCGCCGTCACCCGCCGCCCGTCGTCCAGTTGCAGCGGCAGCTCCGCCTCGCGGTAGGCATGCGTCACCAGCTCCCGCGCCCGCACCGAGGCGAGTGCCTCCGGCCAGTCCGCCTCGGCGACGCGCAAGCCCACGCCCCGGCACTCTCCCCCCGGATCGGCATCGAGGCCGAGGACCAGCCCCGGCAGTTCGGGCGTGCCGCGGTGCTGGATCGAGCGCAGGCAGAAGCTGCGCTGCCAGCCCATGAGGCGCGCGGGCGACCGCTCGGCCACCGGCACGCCGGGGTCCCACATCAGCGAGCCATAGGCGAATATCCAGCAGCCATCGGGCATGTCGGGCGAGGTCCTTCCGCTCGGGCGCAAGTTACGCCACGATGCGCGGCGAACGGAAGGGCCGCTGCTGCCGCGGCAAAGGGGTGCCGATGCGGACAGTGCTGATGCTCCTGGTGCTGCTCGCCGGTCTCGTCGTCGGCGGCTGGATCGGGGGCGAGACGCTGCTCGCGCGGACCATCCGCGAGGCGATCGCCAGCGACCCGCGGCTGCAGGCCACGCGCGTCAGCCAGCTGCGCGAGCCGGACCGCATCGGCGTCCGCGTGCGCGGCTTCACCGCCACCGCGCCCGAGGGGACCGTCGCGGCCGACTGGGTGGACATCTTCCTGCCGCCCTCCAGTCCCGATACGCTGCATGTCACCGTGGCGCCCGGCGCGACGCTGACGGGCGGCGGGCGCGAGCTGGTCCTCGGCCCCGACGGGGCGGAGGCCTGGGCCAGTTTCTCGCCCACCAACAGCCTCGCCCTCAGCCATGCGCGGGTGCTGGCCGAGGACGCGGTGCTGGACGGCGCGGCGGCGGTCGGGCGGATCGACCTCGCGGCGGAGCTTGCGGGCTACGGCGCGGATGCGCCGCGCGCCACGGGGGCGGCCTATGACGTGAGCCTCGCGGTGGCGGACCTGTCGCTCGACGCGCTGAGCGGCGGGGCGGTGACGGGGGTCGCCGGGGCCGAGGGCACCGGGCGACTGTGGCTCGACCGGGTGCCGGTCAGGGCGGCGGCGCCAAGCGGCGACGGTGTCGGGCCGCGGATCGTGGGGTTCCGGGTCGATGGGCTGGACCTCGCGCTCGACGATCTCGCCGCGCGGATCTACGGGCGCGTCGTCGCGGATGCCGAGGGCCGGGCCGAGGGCGAGATCCTGGTCGACACCGCCGACAGCCGCGGCTTCGTCGAGCGCGCGGCGGCCGTGGGGCTGCTCCCGGAACGCGCCGCGCCGCTGGCCGCGACGATCCTCACGGCGGTGGCTCAGACGCCGGCGGCGGCGGAACCTGCCGCAGAGCCGCGCCCCGCCGCCTGGCCCGAGCCGCATGAGGGGGCGGCGCGCATCACGGTCGCCTTCCGCGACGGGCAGAGCTTCCTCGGCCCGCTGCCGATCGGCCCGGCGCCCCGCCTCTACCTGCGCTGATCGGGCGCGCCGCGGCCGAAATCGGGCGCGGCGGTGTCCTGCCCGGCCTCGATGATGCCGCGGCGGATGGCACGGGTGCGGGTGAAATAGTCGTGCAATTGCTGCCCGTCGCCCATGCGGATGGCGCGCTGAAGGACGAACAGCTCCTCGGTGAAGCGTCCGAGGATGTCGAGCGTGGCCTCGCGATTGGTCAGGAACACGTCGCGCCACATGGTCGGGTCGGAGGCCGCGATCCGGGTGAAGTCGCGGAAGCCGGCGGCGGAATACTTGATGACCTCCTCGTCCGTCACCCGCCGCAGGTGGTCGGCCACGCCCACCATCGTATAGGCGATGAGGTGCGGCGTGTGGCTGGTCACGGCGAGGACCAGGTCGTGATGCGCGGGCTCCATCGTCTCGACATTGGCGCCCATTCCGCGGACGAGGGCCGTGAGCCGCGCCACCGCCTCCGGGTCGGTGCCCTCGGGCGGAGTCAGGAGCCACCAGCGGTTCTGGAAGAGCGTCGCGAAGCCCGAGCGCGGACCGCTGTGCTCGGTCCCGGCCAGCGGGTGGCCGGGGACGAAGGCGACGCCCTCGGGGACATGCGGCGCGACGGCCTCGATCACGGCCTGCTTGACCGAGCCGACATCCGTCAGCACCGCGCCGGGCGCCAGATGCGGCGCGATCTCGGCCGCGACCCCGCCCATGGCGCCGACCGGCACGGCGAGGACGATGAGGTCGGCGCCGGCGACCGCCTCCGGCGCGCTTTCGGTGACGGCATTGCAGAAGCCGACCTCGCGCGCCGTCTCGCGCGTTTCGGCCGAGCGGGCGTAGCCGGTGATGCGGACCTCCGGCCAGGTGGCGCGGATCGCATGGGCCATCGACGACGCGATCAGGCCGAGGCCGATCAGCGCGACATGGCGGAAGGGGGCGGCTTCGGCCTCCCCGCTCATGCGCCCCGTCCGGCCATGAAGCGCCTCACGCTTTCGGCCACGCGGCGGCAGGCGACCTCGTCGCCGATGGTGATGCGCAGGCAGTTCGGCAGCCCGTAGCCCGCCACCCGGCGGACGATCAGGCCGTCCGCCTGCAGCGCGGCGTCGCAGGCCTCGGCCGTCTCGCGGTCGGGGAAGCGGGCGAGGATGAAGTTGGCGAAGGAAGGGTCGGACGGCACCCCCGCCGCCGCAAGCGCATCGGCCAGCCGGTCGCGCAAGCGCGCGGTTTCCGCCCGGCAGCGCTCGGTGAACGCGGTGTCGCGGATCGCGGCCTCGGCGGCGGCGAGGCCGGGGGCGGAAACGTTGAACGGCCCGCGCATCCGGGCAAGCACGTCGATCACCGCGCGCGGCCCATACGCCCAGCCGACCCGCAGCCCGCCCAGCCCGTGGATCTTCGAGAAGGTCCGCAGCATCACCACGTTCGGCAGACGCGAGGCGATCTCCGCGCCGCCGTCATAGCCTTCCGCAAACTCGGCATAGGCCGAGTCGAGGGCGACGATGGCCTGCGGCACGGCGCGCGCCAGCCGTTCCAGCTCGGCAAGCGGGATCATGGTGCCGGTCGGGTTGTTCGGGTTGGCGACAAAAACCAGCCGCGTGGCGGGCGTTGCGCCCGCGATCAGCGCGTCCACGTCCGTCACCCGCTCGCGCTCGCGCACTGCGACCGGGGTCGCGCCCGCGGTCTGCGCGGCGATGCGGTACATGAGGAACCCGTGCTCGGTGAACAGAACCTCGGTCCCCGGCCCGGCATAGGCATGGGCGAGCCAGCTGATGATCTCGTCCGAACCGGCCCCGCAGATGATCCGCGCCGGGTCGAGCCCATGGACCTCGCCGATGGCCGCCCGTAGCCCGGCGTGGTCGGACGACGGATAGCGATGCGCCGCGGCCGCCGCCGCCTCGATCGCCGCCTGCGCGGCGGGCGAGCAGCCCCAGGGGTTCTCGTTGCTCGACAGCTTCACCGGATCGGGATGCCCGGCCACATGGCTCGCCCCGGCCTCGTAGAGCGCGATCTCCATGATGCCCGGCTGCGGAGCGACGGTTTCGGCGGTGGCGGGAGCGGTGGCGGACATCGGCGCGGCCTTCCTTCGGGAACCGCGACCTTCTAGGGCGCGGCCCGCGGCTTGGAAAGGCCCGGCCCTGCCGCGCGTTCAGCCGCCGGTCCCGCCTTCGACATGGCGGCGCAGGTTGCGGGTCTGGATCTCCCAGCCCTCGGCATTGCGCCGCATCGTTGTCTCGCGGCTGCCCTCGGGCAGCGCCGCGAAGCCGGTCTCGGTGACCGTGACCCGGGTGCCGCCCGCGCGGATCGGCGCGAGGTCGAACGCGACCACCGTCCAGTCCGGCTCGCGCCCGTCCTCGTCATCGCCATGCGGCCAGCGGAAGACCAGGCGGCGCGGCTCGTCGATCACCTCGGTCACCGAGCGCCAGGGGGCGCCCTCGTGGCCGGGATAGGTGATGGCGCCGACCGTCTGCTGCCCGACCGCGAAGGGGCCCTCGAGATCGACGCGGAACCACTGGCCGAAGAGGCGGTGGTCGATCAGCGCGTTCCACACCCGCTCGATCGGCGCGGCGATCGCGATGCTGGCGGTGATGCTGTCGTCCTGCCGGGCCATGGGTCCTCACATCCGCAACCCATGCGCAACGCAGCCGGGACGCGCGGGTTTCCCCTCGCCCAGCACAGAACCAGGCTGTCTGGCCGCGTTGAAGCCGCCCCCTCGGACGGCTAGGCTCCCCCGACCGCCATTCCAGGAGACCGCCATGGACGCCCCGCAGAGCTGGGAGAAACGCGCCGAGACCTACTCCCTCTACGGCTTCACCGACCTGCCGAGCGTGGCCGAGCGCGGCACCGTCGTCGTCACCCATGGCGAGGGGCCCTACATCGTCGACACCAACGGGCGGCGCTATCTCGACGCCAATTCCGGCCTCTGGAACATGGTCGCCGGCTTCGATCATCGCGGGCTGATCGACGCGGCCAAGGCGCAATACGAGCGGTTTCCGGGCTATCACGCCTTCTTCGGGCGGATGTCGGACCAGACCGTGATGCTGTCCGAGAAGCTGGTCGAGGTCTCGCCCTTCGCGCGCGGCAAGGTGTTCTACACCAACTCTGGCTCCGAAGCGAACGACACCATGGTCAAGATGCTGTGGTTCCTGCACCGGGCGGAGGGGAAGCCGGAACGGCGCAAGATCCTCACCCGCTGGAACGCCTATCACGGCGTCACCGCGGTCAGCGCGTCCATGACCGGCAAGCCCTATAACGAGGTCTTCGGCCTGCCGCTGCCGGGCTTCATCCACCTGACCTGCCCGCATTTCTGGCGCTATGGCGAGCCGGGCGAGACCGAGGCCGAGTTCGTCGCTCGCCTGGGCCGGGAACTGGAAGACGTGATCGCCCGCGAGGGCGCCGACACCATCGCCGGCTTCTTCGCCGAGCCGGTGATGGGTGCGGGCGGCGTCATCCCGCCGGCGAAGGGGTATTTCCAGACCGTGCAGCCGATCCTGAAGCGGCACGGCATCCCGCTGATCGCCGACGAGGTCATCACCGGCTTCGGCCGCACCGGCTCGACCTGGGGCTGCCAGACCTATGATTTCACCCCCGACGCGATCATCAGCTCGAAGAACCTGACCGCAGGCTTCTTCCCGATGGGCGCGGTGATCCTCGGGCCGGAGCTCTCGGATCGCATGGACGCGGCCATCGCCGCGATCGAGGAGTTCCCGCACGGCTTCACTGCCTCCGGCCACCCGGTCGGCTGCGCCATCGCGCTGAAGGCGATCGACGTGGTGATGAACGAGGGGCTGGCGCAGCGGGTGATCGACGGCGCCCCGCGGATGGAGGCGGGACTGCGCGCGATCATGCAAAGGCACGCCAATATCGGCGAGCTGCGCGGGATCGGCTACATGTGGGCCCTCGAGGCGGTGCGGGACCGCGAGACCAAGCAACCCTTCGAGGCCAGCCTCTCGGTCAGCGAGCGCATCGCCAACGCCTCGACCGACGAGGGGCTGATCTGCCGCCCGCTGGGCCAATCCATCGTCCTCTGCCCGCCCTTCATCCTGACCGACGCGCAGATGGACGAGATGTTCGAGAAGCTCGACCGGGCGCTGACGAGGGTGTTTGCCGAGGTCGGCTGAGGCAAAAAGGGGGGGCGCTGCCCCCGTCGCTGCGCGACTCCCCCGGGATATTTGGGTCACGGCGAAGAGCCTGCACCGGTTCAGGGGCGGCGGCCGGCGGTGGCCTCGGCGGTGGTCTCGCGGCCGTCGGGCCAGAGGGCGAGCGCGCCGGTGCGGCCGAGGGCTTGCAGGTCGAGAAGGCGGCAGTCGGCCTTTGCCGGCGGGTCGAGCCGGGCTGCGGCGATGACGAGGGCGCCGTCCCGGCAGGCACCGGCGAGGGCCTCTTCGGTGCCCTTGCCGGTGAGGTGGTGGACGGTGCGGCCATCGGGGAGCGCGGCGCGGCGCGCGCCGCGGGGACCGTCCCAGCCGGGGCGTTCGGCGGCGGTCTCGGGCGCGGCGGTATCGCCGTCCTCCTCGAGCCAGCTGCCGGTCGTGAAGGCGGCGCCGGGTTTCGAGAGCGCGCGCCCGGCCCCGGTCATCAGGCCGACCGCCTCGGCCTCGCGGCCGACCAGCAGGAGCGGCCGCGGAGTGGTGGCCCAGAGGGCCGACCCGGCGATGAGCGCGGCCAGACCCGCCGCCTGCACCGCGCGCGGGGCCGGACGGCCGCCGGGGCGCAGCAGCGACAGGATCACGGCGCCGAGGCCGATCAGCGCCAGCGTTGGGCCGGGGGGCGCGGGCACCGCCGTCACCGCGCCGCCAAGCGCCGCGACCCGCTCGGCCACCGCCAGCATCCAGCCGGTGCCGAGGCCCATGACCCATAGCGCCGGCCCGGCGAGGCCCACCGGCATCAGCAGCGCCGCGACGACGCCGGCGGGCATCACCAGGATCCCCATCGCCGGAACCGCGAGCAGGTTGGCGATCAGGCCGTATTCCGACAGGCGATTGAAATGCGCGGCCGCGAGGGGTGCGGTGGAGAAGCCCGCAACCGCCGAGGAGAGGACCAGCATCGCCACCGGGCGGAGCAGGCGCGGGACGCGGGGGGAGAGGCGCGACCACGGCTCGTAGCTGAGGATCAGGGCGACGGTGGCGGCGAAACTCATCTGGAAGCCCGGCTGGGTCAGCGCCTCCGGGGCGAGCGCGAGGAGGATCAGCGCGGCCAGGGCAACGGTCCGCAGCGAGATCGCGCGGCGGTCGGCGAGGATCGCGCCGAGGAAGACGGCGACCATGACGAAGGCGCGCTCGGTCGCCGGGCCGCCATCGGCGAGGCGCATATAGGCCGCCGCGGCGGCAAGTGCGGTCAGCGCCGCGAGCTTGTGGCCGGGCCGGCCGGCGCCGATCCCCGCGGCGGCCACGGCGGCGAGGAAGGTCCGCATGGCGGCATAGACGAAGCCCGCCAGCATGGACATGTGAAGGCCCGAGATCGAGACGATGTGGTAGAGGTTCGAATCGCGCATGATGGCGTTGGTCCGCTCCTCGATGCCCGAGCGATCGCCGGTGAGCAGTGCCGAGGCCACGGCCCCCGCCTGTCCGGGGATCTCCGACTGGATGGCCGCCGAGGCGCGGTTCCTGAGGCGCTCGACGGCGAAGGGGCCGCGCTCGGCGGCGGGCGCGACCAGCATGACGGGGGTGCGGCTGTAGCCGACCGCGCCGAGACGCTCGAACCAGGCCTGGCGGCGGAAGTCGAAGCTGCCGGGCGCGGCGGGGCCGGGCGGCGGGCCGAGATGGCCGGTGAGCATGATCCGCGCGCCGACCTCGGGCAGGCGCGCGGGCGTCTCGGTCAGGCTCAGGCGGACCTGATCGGGCGTGCGCTCGGGGGCCATGTTGCGGAGCGTCACCTGATCGAGCGTCAGGCGCATGCGGTCGCGGGCGGAGCGGTCGATCTCGACCAGACGGCCCTCGACGGGGCCATAGTAGCGGAATTGCAGCACCGGGGCGGCGACGAGATGCGAGCGCAGCCCGGCGAGGCCGAAGCCGAGGGCGGCGACCGCGAGGGCGAAGCCGGCGAGGCGCAGGGCATCGGCCGCGGCCCAGGGGATCGCCATGCGCTCGGCCCCGCGGGGCGCGGCGCGGGAGATGGCCAGGCCCGCCAGCGCCAGCAGCGCGGCGGCGCCGTAGGCGGGCACCCCCGGCTCGACCTTCAGCGCGAACCACAGCCCGATCCCGCAGGCGAGCCACACCGGCAGCCACGGGAACCAGCCCGCGCGGGCGACCGCCACCGGGCGCGCCGGCCGGGCGTCGGCAACCGCGCGGCGGCGCGGACGCGGCAGGCCATCAGCCTCGATCACCGCCATGGTTGCCGCCCCTTCAACTGCTGGACACCCCCCCGGCCCGCCGCTATCTCGTGGCCCAGCCTAGCGCGGGAAGCTTACCGGAAGGTTAATCCCGGACCGCGCTCCCCTGCGCCCGAGAGCCCCATGCCCGACACGCCGACCGACGCCACCGCCGCCACGGCCCCCGGTCCGCCGGTCACGCGCTTCGCCCCCTCGCCGACCGGCTACCTGCATATCGGCGGCGCTCGGACGGCCCTCTTCAACTGGCTTTATGCCCGCGGCCGCAACGGCACCTTCCTGCTGCGGATCGAGGACACCGACCGCGCCCGCTCGACCCCCGAGGCGACGGCGGCGATCCTCGAGGGGCTGACCTGGCTCGGCCTCGACTGGGACGGCGAGCCGATCAGCCAGTTCGCCCGCCAGCCGCGCCATGCCGAGGTCGCGCGCGAGATGCTGGCGAACGGCAGCGCCTATCCCTGCTTCAGCACGCCCGAGGAGATCGAGGCCTGGCGGGCCGAAAATCCGCGCCGGCCCTTTCTCAGCCCGTGGCGCGACGCCGATCCGGCGACCCGACCGGATGCCCCTTACGCGATCCGCCTGCGCGCCCCGCGCGAGGGCGAGACGGTGATCCGCGACCGGGTTCAGGGCGAGGTCACCATCGCCAATGCCGAGCTGGACGACATGGTGCTGCTGCGCTCGGACGGGACGCCCACCTACATGCTGGCGGTGGTGGTGGACGATCACGACATGGGCGTGACGCATGTGATCCGCGGCGACGACCACCTGACGAATACCGCGCGCCAGATCCAGGTCTATGACGCGATGGGATGGGAACGCCCGGTCTTCGCCCATATCCCGCTGATCCATGGCGAGGACGGCAAGAAGCTCTCCAAGCGCCACGGGGCGGTCGGGCTGCACGAGTTCGCGGCGCTGGGCTACCCGGCGGCGGCGATGCGGAACTATCTCGCGCGGCTCGGCTGGAGCCATGGCGACGACGAGCTTTTCGACGACGCGCAGGCGCGGGAATGGTTCGATCTGGACGGGATCGGCAAGGCCGCCGCGCGGCTGGATTTCAAGAAGCTCGAGCATGTCTCGGGCCACCACATCGCCATGATGGACGACGCCGCGCTGATGGCGGAGCTGGACCGCTTCCTCGCCGCCACGGATCAGCCGGTGCTGACCGAGGTGCAGCGGGGGCGCATCGCCGCGGCGCTGCCGGTGCTGAAGGCCAAGGCGAAGACCCTGCCCGCGCTGCTCGAGCAGGCGCATTTCGCGCGGATCGGGCGGCCGGTGACGCCGGACGACAAGGCGGCAAAGTCCCTCGATCCGGTATCCCGTGGTATACTGCGCGAATTGACGCTCGCGTTACCGGATGTTAACTGGGCGCGGAACGACCTGGAGGCGGCGGCCATGAGGGTTGCCGAGGCGCATGGCCTCGGTCTGGGCAAGATCGCGGCACCGCTCCGGGCGGCCCTGGCCGGGCGGACATCCAGCCCCAGCGTCTTCGACATGATGACAGCGCTCGGCCGCGAGGAATCGCTGGCCCGCATCGACGATCAGGCGGGCTGAGGCCCGCCCCATTCCCGGCCCCGCGGGGCCACGAGACGAGGACCTGTTCATGGCCGACAACAAGCCTGCGACGCTGACCGTCCACGACAAGACCCTGGAACTGCCGGTGATGTCGCCCACGGTCGGTCCCGACGTGGTCGACATCACCAAGCTCTACGGCCAGGGCGGGGTCTTCACTTTTGATCCCGGCTTCACCTCGACCGCCGCCTGCAAGAGCGCGATCACCTATATCGACGGCGATGTGGGTGAGCTGTGGTATCGCGGCTACCCGATCGAGCAGCTGGCCGACAAGTCGCATTACCTCGAGGTCTGCTACCTGCTGATCTACGGCGAGCTGCCGAGCAAGGCGCAGATGGAGGATTTCGAGTACCGCGTCACGCACCACACGATGGTGCATGAGCAGATGCAGTACTTCTTCCGCGGCTTCCGGCGCGACAGCCACCCGATGGCGACGATGGTGGGTGTGGTCGGCGCCCTCTCGGCCTTCTACCACGACAGCCTCGACATCTCGGACCCCTGGCACCGCGAGGTCGCCTCGATCCGGCTGATCGCCAAGCTGCCGACGATCGCAGCGATGGCCTACAAGTATTCTCTCGGCCAGCCCTTCGTGTATCCGAGGAACGAGCTCGATTACGCGAGCAACTTCCTGCACATGTGCTTTTCGGTCCCGGCCGAGCAGTACACCGTCGACCCGGCCCTCGCCCGCGCGATGGACCGGATCTTCACGCTGCATGCGGATCACGAGCAGAACGCCTCGACCTCGACCGTGCGCCTCGCGGGGTCCTCGGGCGCCAACCCCTTCGCCTGCATCGCGGCGGGCATCGCCTGCCTCTGGGGACCGGCGCATGGCGGCGCGAACCAGGCCGCGCTCGAGATGCTGGAGCAGATCGGGACCGTCGACCGCATCCCCGAGTTCATCGCCCGCGCCAAGGACAAGGACGACCCGTTCCGCCTGATGGGCTTCGGCCACCGGGTCTACAAGAACTTCGACCCGCGGGCGAAGATCATGAAGGAGTCGGCCGACGAGGTGCTGGGCATCCTCGGGATCGAGAACAATCCGACGCTGCAGGTCGCCAAGGAGCTGGAGCGGATCGCGCTCGAGGACGAGTATTTCGTCAGCAAGAAGCTCTATCCGAACGTGGACTTCTACTCGGGCATCATCCTGTCGGCGATGGGCTTTCCGACCTCGATGTTCACGCCGATCTTCGCGCTGTCGCGCACCGTGGGCTGGATCAGCCAGTGGACCGAGATGCTGGCCGACCCGGACAACAAGATCGGCCGCCCGCGGCAACTCTATATCGGCTCGAACCGCCGCGACTATGTCGAGGTGGGCGACCGCTGACCGGCGGCCCATGCCAGACTCGTGGAGGCCCCGGCGTGACCGGGGCCTTTTTCTTTGGCCGTTGCTGCAGCCATGAAAAAGGCCGCATCCTCGCGGATGCGGCCGTCCTGAGGGGCATGGGGAGCCCGGCCTTCCGGCTCAGTTCGCTGCCGGGGCCTCGCCTGTCGCCGGGGCCTCGCCCGTCGCCGGGGCCTCGCCCTCGGCCGGGGCCTGGCCCTGCGCCGGGGCCGCCGCGGCTTCGGGCAGCACCGGCGCGGGTCGCGCGGCGAGCTCGTTCCAGCCCGCGGTGAAGCCGGACAGCGACAGCTTCAGGTCGACCTGCTGGTCCATGCCGAAGGGCCGCACAGTGACGGTCGCGCTGTTGCCGCGGCGCAGCGCGTCGAGTTCGGGCTGCGTGAAGCCGATGCGGCTGACGCAGCCGACCGGGGCGCAGAAGCTGAACGGGTAGGTCTCGCGCCCGCTGCTGTCGACCTGAAGCGCGACGCCCGCGATCAGGTCGGTCTCGAGCGGCGCGACCAGCGTGGCGCCCGCCGCGGCCTGCCCGGCCTCGATCGGGATGATCGACATCTCGGCCACCGGGTTGTTCTGGGCGTCGCGCATCAGCTGGTAGAGCTCGCAGGGATCGACCTCGCCGCCGAACCGCTGGCAGCGCAGGGTCCAATCGCCATGCGTCGATTCGACGTAGAACGCGCCGAGCTGCGCCTCATCGGCCGATTGCGCGGGGGCGGCGGGGGTGCCGGTCGCGGGCGCGGCATCTGCCGCGGGCGCGTCAGCCGCCGCGGGAGCGTTCGCCGCCGGGGCCTCCGTCGCGGGCGCATCCGCCGCAGGCGTCTCAGCCGCAGGCGTCTCAGCCGCCGGCGCGGCCCCGGCCTCGGCATCCTCGGCCGGGGCGGCCTCGGGCGTGGCCGGGGTGGTCTGCGCCCAGAGCATCCCCGCAGGCGCGGCCGAGCCCGCCAGAAGGGCGATCAGCGCCAGCTTGGTCTTCATTGCCATCATTTGTCCTTTCCTCGCGCGCGAAGTCGCCGCGGGTTAGCACGCGGCCCGCGCCTTGTCAGCGCGCGCCATCGGCCCCGGCGCTCACCTTCCCGTTCCGGGCGGACTGCCGCCGGAACGACAAGGGCCGCGCCCTTCGGCACGGCCCCGCTTCACTCCCCGCCGGACTGGCCGGTCATCATTGCGGCGCAGGCTAGGGGAGGAAATGTGCCTGCGTCAACATAATCCGAAACCCGACGCGGCTAAAAAAAAACGGCCGCGTCCGAGGATGCGGCCAGTCCGGCGGGGAGGAACGTCCGGACGCACGGGAGGGCGCGGCCGGACAGGCACCAGACTGGCACGCGGGGATTAACAAAGACTTGCGCGGGCGCGCGCGCCGGGGCACCCGATAGGTAAAATTGGCGCGAACGGGGGCAAGCCATGACCATCACCGACCTCGAGGCAGGCACCATCCTCGTCGGCGGTGCGGGCGAGGGCCACGCCACGCCGGAGACGCTGCTGCTGCGCCAGGCCAACCGTCACGGCCTGATCGCCGGCGCCACCGGCACCGGCAAGACCGTCACCGTGCAGACGCTGGCCGAAGCCTTCTCGCTGGCGGGCGTCCCGGTCATCCTCGCCGACGTGAAGGGCGACCTCGCCGGCCTCTCGCAGCCCGGCAGCGCCACGGCGCCGACGCATGAGGGCTTGGCGGCCCGCGCCGCCCAGATCGGCGCGCCGCTCGACTACCGCGCCTTTCCCACGACCTTCTGGGACATCTTCGGCGAGCGTGGCCACCCGGTCCGCACCACGCCGGCCGAGATGGGACCGCTGCTCCTCTCGCGCCTCCTCGGCCTCAACGACACGCAGGAGGGGGTGCTGAACATCGCCTTCCGCGTGGCCGACGAGGAGGGCCTCGCGCTCCTCGACCTCAAGGATGTGCAGGCCATGCTGCTCTGGGTGGGCCAGAACGCGCGCGAGTTGAGCCTGCGCTACGGCAACGTCACGACGGCGTCCGTCGGCGCGATCCAGCGCCGCCTGCTGGTGCTGGAGACAGAGGGCGGCGACCGCCTCTTCGGCGAGCCGGCGCTCGCGCTCTCCGACCTGATCCGCACCGACGCCTCGGGCCTCGGCATGGTCAACGTGATCGCGGCCGAGCGGCTGATGGCCGCCCCGTGCCTCTACGCGACCTTCCTGCTGTGGCTGATGTCCGAGCTGTTCGAGCAACTGCCCGAAGTGGGCGATCCCGACCGCCCGGTCGCCGCCTTCTTCTTCGACGAGGCGCATCTGCTGTTCGACGACGCGCCGCCGGCGCTGGTCGAGAAGATCGAGCAGGTGGCGCGGCTGATCCGTTCCAAGGGGGTCAGCGTCTGGTTCTGCACCCAGAACCCGGCCGACCTGCCCGACCGGGTGCTGGGCCAGCTCGGCAACCGGGTCCAGCACGCGCTGCGGGCCTTCACCGCCAAGGACCAGCGAGCGCTGCGCGAGGCGGCGCAGAACTACCGCGCGAACCCCGATTTCGACCTCGTGGAGGCGATCACGCAGGTGGGCACCGGCGAGGCCGTCACCTCGTTTCTGGAGCGCAAGGGCATCCCCGGCATGGCGCAGCGGACGCTGGTCCGCCCGCCGCTGAGCCGCCTCGGGACGATCACCGAGGCCGAGCGCGCGGCCATCATGGCCGCCTCGCCGATGGGGCTGAAATACGGTCGGACGGTGGACGGCGAATCGGCGCATGAACTGCTCGCCATGCGCGCCGCAGCCGCGGCGGAGGAGGCGGCCCGCGCCAAGGCCGCCGACGCGCTGCTGCGTTTTCCCGAAGGCACCACCGTCGCCTCGCGCCGCTACGATCCGAAACTGACGATCCCGGCGGGCGGCACGGCGCGGCGCGGCGACAGCCTGGAGGAGATGTTCGGCAAGACCCTCACGCGCGCCGTCGTCCGCTCGGTCGCAACCAGGACCGGCAACGCCATCGTGAGGGGCATGTTCGGCACCCTCTTCCGCGGCCGCTGAGCGGTCACGACGCCGCCCGCCCCTCGCGGAAGGCGGCAAGCGCCGCGCGCTCGGCCAGCAGCGCGATCAGCACCGCCAGGTGCCGCTCGAGCCCGTAATCGGCCGCCCGCGCGCGCCGGGCCTCGTCGAGCCGCTCCTCCTCCGCCTCGAGCCGCGCGAGCGCCGCGCCGGGGGGCGGCAGCAGGCCCGTCATCAGCAGCCGCGGCAGGTCGAGCTCGCGCCGCCAGTGAGCGAGGCCGGCCCGCGCCGCGCGGACCAGCAACCGCGGCCGCCGCGGGCCGCGGTCGGTGACCGGCGCCGGGGCGCTGGGCGGCAGGAACGGCAGCACGGTGGCGCCGCCTTCGATCGGGCGGGCGGCGACGGCGGGGCGGGGAAGGGTGGCGAGGGTCATCGGGTTCTCCGTGGCAGGCGTTTCCGGGTGACACTCGCTCAACTTATGCGTGTGTTGCGCCACAACCGGTCCCGGCGCGCGCCCCGCTGACGCTTGTTTAGGTTTTATTAGGAAGTGTTGCCCCTTGCTGAAGACGCTTCACAGAAAAGCGTGGAAGCTGCACAACCGGCGGTTGCCTTTGCTCGGCACCCGCGGCCGAGAACGAGGTTTAGGGATGACGTTACTGACGGGTGACTTCGCTGCCATGCACCCCGTAATCGACGGGGTCGCGCCCATCCGCGACACCCGCGCCGACACGACCGGCGAGGTGTTGAACGACGACGCGCGGCTCTACCTGCGCCATGTTCAGGGGGGCGAGACGATCCGCGCGCTCGCCCGCGAGGCGGGCTGCCACGCCTCGACCATCATGCGCCGCATCCGCCGCATCGAGGCGCGGCGCGACGATCCGCTGATCGACCGCGCCCTCGATGGCGACGCCAGGACGCGCGAGGCCCGCGCCTCCGCCGACGAGCTGCGCCGCATCCTGCGCCGGCTGGCGGAATCGGGCGCCGAGCTGGCGGTCGCGGATGGAATGGAGAAGGCCATTGTCACCCGCGACGGCATCCGCACCGCGGTCCTCGACCATCGGCTGGCCGAGCGGCTGGCCCTCGACGGCTGGGTGATGCTGACGCAGCCGGGGCGCATCAACCGCTACGCCATCACCGCCTCGGGCCGCGAGGCGCTGCGCGCGATGCTGGGCGGCCGCCCGGCCCCGATCCCCCGCGCCGCCGATCTCGCCGCGGCCGAGCCGGTGGGCATGGCCGAGGCCCCCGCGGGGTTCGACCACGCCGCCCGCCATCCGCGCCTGGGCGAGACCGAAGTCACGGACCCCGACAGCGGCCGCCGCCGCCGCATCCGCGTCAACCTCTGCGAAAGCCCGCTGCAGGTTCTCGCCCGCCGGCAGGGGCCGGACGGCAAGCCGTTTCTCAGCCCGGCCATGATCTCCGCGGGCGAGCGGCTGCGCGAGGATTTCGAGGTCGCGCAGATGGGTCCGCGCACGACCCAGAACTGGGACCGCTTCCTGACCGCCGGCATTGATGTCTCGCGCGCCGGGGGCGGCCACGGCGGCGGCTCGGACAGCGCCCGCGGCCGGGTCGCGGCGGCGCTGCGCGAGCTCGGCCCCGGCATGGGCGATCTCGTCCTCAGGGTCTGCTGCTTTCTCGAGGGCATCGAGGCGACCGAGCGCCGCCTCGGCTGGTCGGCGCGCTCGGGCAAGGTCGTGCTGCGCCTGGCGCTGATGCGCCTCGCGCGCCACTATGAGGAGACCTATGGCCCCGGCGCGCCGCTGATCGGCTGACCCCTGCCCGGAGGCGCGGCGCGATGCCGCGCCGCCGGAGGCCCGCGCGCGCCTCGCGTTGAACGCGCCCGCGCAAGCGGCTATGTCCAAGGCATCCCGAGCCCGGAGGCCCCGATGGCCGCGCCCATCCCCCCTGCCCCGCCCGTCCTGCGCCACCCCGAAAAGGCGCACCGCCCCGACCAGTCGCAGCCGAAGAAGCCGGCCTGGATCCGGGTCAGGGCCCCCTCCGGCGCCGGTTACACCCGCACCCGCGAGATCCTGAAGACCAACCGCCTCACCACCGTCTGCGAGGAGGCGGGCTGCCCCAACGTCGGCGAATGCTGGTCGCAGGGCCACGCCACCATGATGATCATGGGCGAGATCTGCACCCGCGGCTGTTCCTTCTGCAACGTGGCGACGGGCCGCCCGGACGCCCTCGACGCTTTCGAGCCGGGCCGCGTGGCGCATGCCGTCGCCACCCTCGGCCTCGCCCATGTGGTCGTGACCAGCGTCGACCGCGACGACCTCGACGACGGCGGCGCCGCGCATTTCGCCCAGACCATCCGCGCCATCCGCCACCGCGCCCCGCAGGCGACGATCGAGGTGCTGGTCCCCGACTTCCTCAAGGCCCGCCCCGGCAGCCTCGAGGCCGTGGTCGAGGCCCGCCCCGACGTCTTCAATCACAACCTCGAGACGGTGCCCGGCCTCTACCCCACCGTGCGCCCCGGCGCTCGCTACTTCCACTCGCTGCGGATCCTGCAGCGGGTGAAGGAGCTGGACCCCGCGATGTTCACCAAGTCCGGGATCATGGTGGGCCTCGGCGAGGACCGGCAGGGCGTGCTGCAGGTCATGGACGACATGCGCGCGGCGGACGTCGATTTCCTGACCGTCGGCCAGTACCTCCAGCCGACGCCGAAGCACCACCGCGTGGACCGCTTCGTGACGCCCGAGGAGTTCGACGGCTATGCCCGCGCCGCCTCGGGCAAGGGTTTCCTCATGGTCTCCGCCACGCCCCTCACCCGCTCCAGCTACCACGCAGGCGACGATTTCGCCCGCCTGCGAGCGGCGCGGGAAGCGAAACTCGCCGGGGCCTGACGACGCTTGCGCGCCGGCGGTTTTGGCCCTAGCGAGGGGGCCGGGCCCGAGTGGCGGAATGGCAGACGCAGCGGATTCAAGTCGTTGGGTCTGCGTAGAACAGCATGGCCTTTCCAAGGCGCATGCGATTCTGTTCGGTCGAGGCCCTGTCGAGGCCAAGTTGGCCTCCCGAGAGAGCGCCACGGGGGTGTGGCGGAATGGTAGACGCGACGGATTCAAAATCCGTTTTCGCAAGAAGTGTCGGTTCGAGTCCGACCACCCCTACCAGCGCTCTCATTCAGGCTCCGCCTTCGCACCGCCCTCGTCCCTCACCATCTTGACGGGCTCGGCCATGATGGGGGGATCTTCTCGACCTTCTTGCCGAGGGGCGTGGGCTTGCCGTTCGCTTGGCGCAGCACGGCATCGCTCAGGGCGAGCGCCTTGAACGCCTTCCGCATCGAGGTGAGAGTTCCTACGCAGCCTCGCCGCCCGCGGCCTTCGCGGCGTGAAGCTGGTAATCGCCGACGATCACAAGGGGGTCCGCGCCGCCGCGCGGCGGGTCTTCGATGCGACCCACCAGAGGCGCTGCATTCACTGGATGAGGAACGCACTGGCCCACGCCCCGGCCAAACAGCGCACCGCGGTGGCGGCGATGCTGAAGACGATCTGCGCCCGGGAAACTCAGGCCGATGCCGAATGAACCGCACTGGGTTTCCCGGCGGCCGGTTGTCTTAGCTACGCGGCCTTGGCCGGGGTTTCCATGGCGGCGTAGAGGTTCGCTTCGGCTTGGGCGGGCGGGATGCTCCCGATCGGCTCGAGAAGACGCGGTGATTGAACCAGTCGACCCATCCGAGGGTGGCGTATTCGACGGCCTCAAGGCTGCGCCAGGGTCCACGTCGGTGGATCACCTCGGCTTTTGAACAGGCCGTTGATCGTCTCGGCCAAAGCGTTGGCGTAGCGGTCGCCGACGCTGCCGACCGACGGCTCGATCCCGGCCTCGGCCAGACGTTCCGTGTCGCGGATCGACAGGTATTGGGAACCGCGATCACGGTGATGGACCAGCCCCATCCCCTTGGCGGGGCGGCGCTCGTGGACCGCCTGCTCCAGGGCATCGAGAACGAAGTCGGCCGGCGCGGTCGAGCTGTCGCCAGACCTTGCGAACGCCGTAGACGCGCCAGTTCTCCTCGAACACGCGGCGGATCTCGGGGTGCAGGGCCTCGTCCCGGCGCGCCCGAGCCGACAGCCGCGCCGGATGGCCGCCCAGCGACAGCGGTGCTGGCCTTCGTAGTCAGCACCATCCGCACCGCACGCTCACGCATCTCGGCGCAGTACTTGTTCGTCGTCTTGCTCATGGGCTTCATCCTACTCAGGAGTTGAAGCCTCCGGGAAACCCGATGCGGTTCAATCGGCAAAGGGTCGGATGCCGGCTTTCGGCGTCGCGCTGTTAACAGTCGGAGCAGTCGGGCCAGGTTGGATGCCGAGCCGAAAGGCGCGCTTCCAAGGCGACCACCAACGGGAGATGATCGTGACCGGCGGAGCAAAGAGGAGCGTTGCAAGCTCCATCACGGTCACGCCATCGCCGCTCCGCCAGCCGCTGGCGCCGGGGTCAATTGACCGCCGGCGCCGCGTCGGAGGCGTTGCGCATGAGGAAGTCGGTCACGAGCGCTGCCTCCTCCTCGTCGAGACCCGCACGCGGGAACATCGATGGCGTGATGCCGCGCCACTGCAGCTGGGTGAAGCCGCCCGGATCGCGCGGGCCGTGGCAGACGGTGCAGCGCTGGTAGAAGATGCGCTCGCCCGGTTCCATGTCGGCATAGAGCGATTCCACCAGCTCCGCCACCCGGTCGAGACCGAGCTCGGACTCGTCGATGGCGGCATACTGGTAGTCCGTCAGGATCGGCGGCTTCTGATACGCCCGGTTGGGGCGCTCTGCGTCCTCGCACTTGCTGGCTGACGCGACGCAGGTGTTGGCTATGGTCGCCTGCGTCAGGCCGGACGCAGGGCGTTCCGACGTGATCCAGTTGATCTGCCCCGAGTTGCAGCGGCCCTTGCTGTCGAGGTCCGGCCAGACGCCCTCATAGAGCGACATGACGCCCGGCATGATGTCCTCCGACAGCACGGCCCCGGCAATGATAGCGCCGCGCTCGTTGCGGATCTCCACCAGATCGCCATCGGCGATGCCTCGCGCCTCGGCGTCCCGGGGGTTCATCCGCACCGGCTCGCGGCCGTCGATCTTGTAGAGTTCGCGGAGCTGCGTCGAGTTGTCCATCTGGCTGTGCAGGCGGTACCAGGGATGCGGGCTCACGACGTGCAGCTGCCCCTCCTGCGCGTTCCCCAGATATTCCAGCGGCTCCTGCCAGATCGGCATGCCCGGGTTGTCGGGCACGTTCATGTCGGCGATCGTCGTGCAGAACATCTCGATCTTGCCGGACAGCGTGTGCAGCGGGTTCGTTTCGGGATCCTCGTAGAAAGCGCCATGCCGGACCCATTTCCGGGCTTCGGGCGGGGCCGGTTGCAGGGCGTAGCCCTTTTCCCAGAACTCCTCGAAGGGCGTGGTCTTGGACGCGCCCGAACGTTCATAGGCGGCGCGGATGTGGTCCATGTAGTCCACTGAATCGGTGAACTGGGCCCAGAGATACATCTTGTCGGCCAGCGCCTCGAAGATCTCGTAGTCGCTCATCGATTCGCCCAAGGGCTCGATGACCTTTTTCATCGCGTAGATCTTGTCGTTGGAATAGGTGCCGCCGACCGAGATGTCGTCGCGCTCCAGCGTGGAGGAGGCGGGCAGCACGATGTCCGCCCAGCGGACCGCCGCGGTCCACCACACGTCCTGGCTGACGATGGTGTGCAGCTTGGAGAATGCCTTGAGAAGGCGGTTCAGGTCCTGCTGGTGCGAGACGAAGTTGTTGCCCGCGTTGTAGATCATCTTGATGTCGGGATAGGCGCGGGTCTGACCGTTGTAGAAGAACTCCTTGCCCGGATTCTCCAGCATCTCGACGATCCGGCTGGCAGGGCAGAGCGTGGACACCAGGTTCTTGCCCGAGGACAGGCCGGTGGGCGTCGGCTGGCCCGACTGCGGCATCCCGCCGCCGCCGTAGTGCCAGCTGAAGCCCACGCCCTCGCCCGGCTTGCCGATCTTGCCGGTGAGCGCCGCGAAGTTGATGATCGCGTGGTGGACCAGCTCGCCGTAGTGGGCCCGCTGCAGCGACCAGGCGCCGGCGAACTGGGTGCGCGAGGAGGCAAACAGCTCGGCCATCTCGCGGATCTTGTCGGCAGGGATGCCGGTGATGCCGGACGCCCATTCTGGCGTTTTCGGCGCGCCGTCATCCTCGCCCCGGACATAGGCGATCCAGCGATCGGCGCCGACCGTATATTTCTCCATGTAGGCGCGATCCTCGAGCCCGTTTTCCAGCACGTGATGGGCCATGCCGAGGAACAGCGCGATGTCGGTATTGGGAATGACCTGAACCCATTCCGCGTCCAGATAATAATCCGAGGCGGTGCGCTGCGGGTTGATCGAGATGAAGCGCACGCCCGCGTCGCGAATTTCGGCCCAGGGGCGCGACATTGCGTGGTCGGCGACGGTGAACTCGATCCGGTTGTTCTTGACCGGGTCGCATCCGACGAGGACGAAGACTTCGGTATTGTCGCGGACGACCTCCCAGGCGGTCTGCGGCGAATAGACCTCCATGTCGCCGATGATATGCGGCAGCGCGACCTGCGCCGCGCCGGCCGAGAAGTCGCCCTGGGTGATGGTGCAGCCGCCGATCAGGTTGAAGAACCGCTGCTGCATGACGTTCGGGCGGAACGAGCCGGCGTTCGACCAGCCGCCATAGGACGAGCTGAAGATCGCCTCGTTGCCGTGCTCCATGATGGTCTGGACGATGGCATTGGCCGCGAGCGCCAAGGCGGTGTCCCAGTCGACCTGCACGAACTCCTCCTTCCCGCGCAGCTCCGGCTTGGTGTCGCCGGTCTGCCAGCCGTCGAGGTAGGACTTGCGGACCATCGGATAGAGGATGCGGCTCTCGTCATAGGTCCGGTCCATGACCCCCAGCATCAGCATGTCGGTGGGCTGGTGGTCGAGCTCGGTCACGGGCGAGATCGCGGTGATGCGGCCGTCGCGCACGACGGCCTCGAAGGGTCCGTAGTGAGTCGCGTGGAAGATCCGTTGACCGTGCGAGTTCGGGTCGATGGCCGCCATCGCCGTGCTGTTCATCAGCCGGCCCATGGCCAAGGCCCCGGCGGCAGTCGCGCCAGCCTGCAGGAACAGACGTCTGGAGAGATGCATGGTCATGGCTGCCACCTTCCTGGTTCGCACTTCGCCCGCCTCAACCGCCTTCCTGCGGAAAGGTTTCGGCACGACTCGGCCCGAATCCTGAAGCCGCAGGGGCGTGGAGGCAAGCGTGACCGCTTGTCACAGGTCGCGAGCGGCGTGAACATTTCCGGCTTCTGGAGCGTTGTGAAGCGAGCTCGTCGAAGGAGAACCACCATGTCCACCGCACCCGCCCCGGCAGCATGGCGAATCGCTGTCGTCCTAGCTTTCTCCGTGCTGGTTCCGACCGCCGTTCAGGCGCAGACCGCGAGCCCGGCCGCGAACGCCGATGCTGCGAGCCCCGGCACGCCGATCGCGGCACCAGAAGCCGCAGCCCCGGGAGCGGAGACCGGAGCCGCCACCGGTGCACTACGCAACCCTCACCGGCTGCTCCCCGAACTCAGCGGCGGTCCGCAAGGATCCCCCACGTCGCAGCGCGGCAACCCCCAGCCGGGGACGTCCACATCGATCCCGACCACGAACCCGGCGACGGTCCGGCCGGTGGAGCAGGAGCGCCTTGGGCCCGACGGTCAGGCAGTCTCGATCGAGGATACCGGCATCGAGGGCCAGTGCGATCCGGTGGTCTCTCTCGGTTGCCCCACGATCGCCGATCAGTTGCAGGCCGGCGCGGACGCGGGCGCGACGAGCGACCCGGTCGCCGCTGACGCGGAAGCTCCGGGAGTTGACGCCGCGGTGGAGCCTGCCGAAACCGACGAGTGAGCCGACACGGCTTGCGCCGCATGCCGCCGACGATCAGAGGGATCGCAGGTCCTGCGCGCCGCACCGCCGGCGCGACAGCCTGCGCAACCTTCAGATGCGGCGGCCCGTCTCGGTCGCGAAGACGTGGATCAGCGCGGGATTGGCGCGCAGGTGGATCTGGTCGTGCGGCTGAATGTCGGTGCGACCGCGCAGCAGGATGCGGACCGTGTGGCCGGCCAGGCGGGCGGTGATCTGCGTCTCGGAGCCGGTGGGCTCGATCACCACGGCCTCGGCCGGCCAGCCGCTCTCGGCCAGTTCCAGATGCTCGGGGCGGACGCCCATCGTCACCTGCTGGCCGGGCCCGGCGAGCGGGCGGCCGGGGTCGAGTTCGAGGCCCTCGGCCAGCTTCAGCCGGCCCTCGGGCGTCACCTCGCCCTCGAAGAAGTTCATCTGCGGCGAGCCGATGAAGGCCGCGACGAACAGCGTCTGCGGGTTGTCGTAGAGCTCCAGCGGCGCGCCGACCTGCTCGATATGGCCGCCGTTCATCACCACGACCTGATCCGACAGCGTCATCGCCTCGATCTGGTCGTGGGTGACGTAGATCGTCGTCGTCGAGAGGCGCTGATGCAGCTCCTTCAGCTCCGAACGCATCTGCACCCGCAGCTTGGCGTCGAGGTTCGAGAGCGGCTCGTCGAAGAGGAACACCGTGGGGTTGCGGACGATGGCGCGGCCCATCGCCACCCGCTGCCGCTGCCCGCCCGAGAGCGCGCGGGGCTTGCGTTCCAGCAGCGCGGAGAGGCCGAGGATGCCCGCGGCCTCGCTGACGCGGCGGTCGATCTCGGCTTTCGGCAGGCCGCGCTGCTTCAGCGCGAAGCCCATGTTCTTGCGCACCGTCATGTGCGGGTAGAGGGCGTAGTTCTGGAACACCATGGCGATGTCGCGGTCCTTGGGCGCGATGTCGTTCACCACCCGGTCGCCGATCGAGATCTTGCCCGAGGTCACTTCCTCCAGTCCCGCGATCATCCGCAGCAGCGTCGATTTCCCGCAGCCCGACGGGCCGACGAGCGCCACGAAAGCGCCGTCGGGGATGTCCACGTCGATGCCGTGCAGCACCTCGAGGTCGTCATAGGCTTTCCGCAGGTTGCGGATCTCCACCTGGCTCATCTGCGGTCTCCTCCTGAATGGGACGTGCCGCCTACCAGCGGCGGTGGACTTCCTCGGCCCAGCCGGGCAGGCGCTCGACGCGCAGGCGCTGACCGTCCGGCGCAGTGATGGTGCCGTCGAAATGGCCGAACGCCTGGTCCTCGCGGCTGAGGACGAGGACGCGGTTGAAATTGGAGTGGCGGTTGAAGACCGGCGTGAAGGTCAGGTCCACCCCGGCGCCGCGGATCGTCCACGGCTTCATGAAGTCCGAGGTGTCGTAGCGCCACTCCATCTCCTGGCTGATCTTGTGGATGCGGCCGTCGATCCGGAGGCAGTTCTCGGTCGAGGGCGTGCCCGCCGTCCATTTGGCGCCGAACTGAAGCCCGATCTCGCGCCCGTCCGTGCGACCTGAGGCCGAGGCCCAGTTCCACAGGATCGAATAGGGCCAGCGGCCGCGGCCGTGGTCGAGCGTGGCATAGGCGGTGTCGGCCGACAGCGTGTAACTGCGCCCGTCCGCCGTCACGGTGCCCGAGGCGGGGCGGCAGTTGTCCTTGCGCGTCAGCTGGAAGCGCTTGTCGTCCCAGGGGACCACGACAGTCATCGACTCGTGGCCCGGCGGCTCGGCGGCGAAGGCGTCGATGGTCAGGCGCGGCGAGCGCAGCGAGAGGCGGGTGCCGCCCGCCTCCGGGGTCATCCGCACCTCCATCTCGCGGCCCTCGCCGTGGATCGGCCCGGCGCCCGAAAGCTCGGGCATCTGCGGCACGCGCTTGCCGGGCAGCCAGTGGATCTCAGCGATCGAGATCGTCTCGAGCGTCTTGAGGTCGAGGAAGAAGCCCGCCAGCGTCACGCGGTAGTCGCTATGCGAGACGTTCAGCGCCGCGAAGAGGTCGGGCGAGCTGAGGCACCAGTATTCGAAACGCTTGTTGCGGCCCCAGCCCTGAAGGTTGGCGCGGATCAGCGGCGTGCGGCTCCAGCCCACCGCGGCGGGGTTCAGCCGGCCCCGCGCGTCGCAGAGGTCCACCGGCGCCGTGATCTCCCGCTCGGGCGTCACGGTTACCATTTCCGGTGAACTTCCTCGACCATGCCGGGCAGGTTCTCGACCGCCACGACCTCGCCGTCATCCGCGACGACATGACCGTCGAAGCGGCCGAAGCACTGGTCCCCGCGGGCCGAGATCACCCATTTGTTGAAGTCGTGGTGGTGATGCGTCGAGGGGGTGAAGGTCAGGTCCACCCGCGCGCCGCGGATCGTCCAGGTGCGCATGAAATCGGCGCTGTCGTAGGTCCAGACCAGCTCCTCGCTGATCTTGTGGATGCGGCCGTCGATCCTGAGGCAGTTTTCCGTCGAGGGGGTGTCCACGGTCCATTTGCCGCCGAACTGCACCCCGATCATCCGCCCGCCGACGAGGCCGTGGCCCGCGCCCCAGTTCCACCAGGTCGAATAGGGCCAGCGTCCGCGCCCGACATCGTGCAGCGCGAGCGCGCGGTTCGGGTCGATGACATGGGTGCGGCCGTCCACGGTCACGGTGCCGCTGGTCCGCAGGCAGTTGTCCTTGCGCGTGTACTGGAAGGTGCGGTCGCTCCACGGCACCAGCACGCCCATCGACTCGTGCCCCTCCGGCTCCTCCACGAAGGCGTCGAGCTGAAGGCGCGCGGTGCGGGTCTGCAGGCGCGTGCCGCCGGGCTCGGGGGTGATCGCGACCTCGATGCCCTCGGCTTTCCCGAACATCGGCTCGCGCAGGGTCGGGTCGGGCATGGACTGGCGCGGCGGCAGCCAGCGGTTGACGCGGTAGGGGACGACCTCATGGGTGCGCAGGTCGATGAAGGTCGAGGCGACGTTGGCGCGGTAGTCGTGATGCGAGATGTTCGCGGTCACGATGAAGTCGCCCGCCATCACGCACCAGTAGTCGAAGCGCTTGTTGCGGCCCCAGCCGCGCAGGTTGTCGCGATGCAGCGCGTGGCGCGACCAGCCGACGGCGTCGGGGTTCAGCCGGCCGTCGGGCAGGCACATGTCCACGGGTTCGGTGATCTCGCGTTCCGGCTTCACTGCCGCGCGGGGATGCAAGGATACGTTCATGCCGCTCCCTTCCGTTTCTGTTCGGCCAGCGAGTCGACCAGATGCCGACCGGCCGAGACCTCGTCCTGGCGGGCCAGTTCGGCCGCTGCCTCGAAATCGCCCGTGGCGAGCGCCGCCCGGATCGCCAGATGCGCGTCGAGCGACCGGCGCAGCCCGTCCGGCACCGCCCGGAAGCCTGCCCGCAGCATCGCCGACTTGCCCTGCAGGACTCCGAACAGCCGGAAGGTCCATTCGGACGACGGCGTGTTGCAGAGGAGTTCGTGGAAGGCGCGGTTGAGGGCCGAATAGCGGTCAAAGTCGTTCGCCGCGACGGCCGCCTCGCTCTCTGCGAGGTTCTCGTCGATCGCGGCCATCCGGTCGGCGTCGAAATGCACCCGGCCGAGCCGGATCGCCTCGGCGTTCAGAAGCCCTCGCAGGGCGAAGATCTCGGTGACCTGCGCCGCGTTGAGGGACGCGACCACCGTGCCGCGATGGGCGCTGTGTTCGAGCCAGCCCTCGCCCGCGAGGCTCTTGATCGCCTCGCGCACGGGGGTCTCGCTCATGCCCAGCGCCTCGGAGAGGGCGGTGGTGGTGATCGGCGACCCGGCCGGGGCGCTGCCCGCCAGGATCTGCTCCTGGATATACTGCGCCGCGATCTCGGACTTGGTTAGGTGCTGCCGCTGCAGGTTCATCGCCCGGTCACCCCTTGGTCGCGCCTTCGGAGAGGCCCGTGATCAGCCACTTCTGCACCGCCAGCGCGAAGATCACGACCGGCACCACCGTCAGTGTGCCCACCGCCGTCAGCGCGCCCCAGTTGGCGCCGTTCACCGTGTCCCCGGCGATGCCGGCGATGGCGACCGGGATGGTCGAGGCGTTGCGGTTGGTCAGCACCAGCGCGAACAGCAGCTCCTCCCAGGCGAGGATGACGCTGAAGATCAGCGTGGAGAGGATGCCGGGGATCGAGATCGGGACGATGATCTTGAAGAACGCCCCGAAGCGGCCGCAGCCGTCCAGCATCGCCGCCTCCTCCAGCTCGCGCGGAAGCGACTGGAAGAAGGCGCGCATCAGCCACATGACATAGGGGATCAGGAAGGTGCAGTAGGCCAGGATCAGCGTGATGTGCTTGTCCGTCAGCCCCAGCTTGCGCGCGACGAGGAACATCGGCACCGCCAGCGCGATCGGCGGCACGCCGCGCGACATGAGGATCAGGACGCCGATCGTCCCCGCTCCGCGCAGCCGCACCCGCGCCAGCGCGTAGCCGGCCATGGTCCCGGCGACGATCGACAGCGCCCCCGAGCCAAAGGCCACGATCACCGTGTTGAGCATCCGCCGCGTGATGTCGGCGCGGCTCATGTAGCTGCGGTAGGTCTCGAGCGTCGGCTCGAAGAACAGCACCGGCGGTGTGGTGAAGATGTCCTTCGGCATCTTGAAGGACGACAGCACCATCCAGAACACCGGGAACAGGAACAGCGCGCAGAGGACCACGCCCGCGACGATCCGCACCCGACGCCAGAGATGGCGGCGGGAGGTGTAGCCGGTATCGACGACCGCCATCAGTAGCTCCTTTCCAGCCTGCGCGTCCCGATCAGGAAGAGGCCCGTCAGGATCATGGTAAGGACGAGGACGACGACCGCCATCGCGGCGCTCTCGGCGAAGCGGAGCGACCGGAAGGCCTGCTCGTAGATGTAGAGGTTGACGACGTTGGTGGCGTCACCCGGCCCGCCCCTGGTCGAGGCCAGCACGATGTCGAACATCTTCACCGCGCCCAGCCAGCGGACGACGAAGGTGGCGGCAATGATGGGCACCAGCAGCGGAATGGTGATCGACCAGAGCTTGGTCCACCAGTTCGCGCCGTCGATGTCGGCGGCCTCGAAGACGTCCTTCGGCAGCGCCATCAGCGCGGCGGTGGCGATCAGGATGACGAAGGGGGTCCAGCGCCAGGTGTCGATGATGACGATGGTCGCCATCGCCAGGTTCGGGTCGCCGAGCCAGTCGGGATTGCCGAGGCCGAGGAGCCCGAGAAACCAGTTCACCATGCCCCAGAGCGGGTCGAGCATCATCCGCCAGATGCCGCCGGCGACGACCGGGGCCACCACCATCGGGATCAGGAACAGCGCCCGGACGGCGCTGCGGCCCTTCCACTCGACATTGATCAGATAGGCGATGCCGAAGCCGAGGATCATCTGGATCGGCAGCGCCCAGGCCAGATAGATCCCCGTCACCTTCATCGAGTTCCAGAACCCGCGGTCGCCCAGGATCTCGCGGTAGTTCTCGAAGCCGACCCATTCGGTCGCGGTGAAGGTCGCGAGGTCGAGCGAGGCGAAGCTGATCTGGAAGGTGTAGAGGATCGGATAGGCCAGCACCGCCGCCAGGATGATCGCGGCGGGGAGCATGAAGCTCCACCGCGAGACGAGGTCGGACCAGTCGCGGCCGGACCGGGTGCGCGCCTGACGCGCACCCTCGCTGTGGTCGGTGACGGCCATCACCCGGCCCTCAGTCCAGCAGCCGGTCGATGCGCGAGGCGGCGGTGTCCAGCGCCTCCTGCGCCGCGATCTGCCCAGAGAGGGCGCGCGACACCTCGTCGGCCAGCACTTGCTGGACGGCGTCCGACTTCGGCGTGCGCGGACGCCACATCTGCCCCTGCTCGGCCACCTCGTAGCCCTGCTTCAGCGCCTCGAAGACCGGCGCCATCCACTCGCTCTCGGGGGTGCTGTCCAGCGTCGAGCGCCGCGCCGGGAAGACGCCGAGCGTGTTCGACTGCCAGGCCTCGCCCTCCTTCGAGCTGAGCCACTGCAGCAGCGCCCAGGCGGCCTCGGCGTTCTCGCTCTTGTTGTTGATGACACCGCTCCAGATGCCGCGATGGGCGCCGGCGCTTGCGCTGCCGACCGGCATCACCTGGATGCCGACCTGCTCGGGCGTCAGCGTCGTCGTCGCCGGATCGACCGCGGTGCCCTTGAAGACGCTGCCCCAGGTGAACATCGTCGCGACCTGACCCTGGCGGAAGGCCTGCAGCGACTCGTTGAAGCCGTGGCTGACGGCGCCGGGCGGCGCGAATTCCAGCAGCCGCTTGTGCGTCTCGAGCGCGGCGACCCCGGTCTCGTTGTTGAACGCAGCCTTGCCGTCCTCGCCCAGCAGCGCGCCGCCGTTCGAGTTCATGATCGTCTGCCAGATCGTCGGCGTCAGCGGATCGCGCAGGAAGTAGGTGTCCACGGCCCAGGCATCGACCTTGCCGTCGCCGTTGGTGTCCTGCACCAGCTGCGGCGCCTGCTCGAAGAACTGCTCCCAGGTCAGCTCCGGCGTCGGCGCCGGCAGACCCGCCTTCTCGTAGAGCGACTTGTTTACGAACATCAGCAGCAGGTTCGAGCGCAGCGGCACGCCATACTGCACCCCCTGCCACTCCGACGCGGCGAGCGGCGCGGCGTAGAAGTCGTCCCACTCGAACTCGGGCGCGGTCCAGCCGGCGACCTGCTCGCCCTTGAGGTCCAGCAGCACGCCGGTCTGCGCCAGCTGCGGCGTCCAGGGGTCGTCGGCGATGATGATGTCATAGACCGGATCGGGGCCGGTCGCGTCGAGCATGCTCTTGGCCAGCAGCTCGGTGTAGGGGACGCCGTCGATGACGACGTTGATGTGCGGGTAGACCTTCTGGAACTCGGGAACCATCTGTTCCTGCCACTGGTTCGCGAAGGCCTCGTTCGCGATCATGGTGATCTCGACGGGGCTGCCCTCGGCCCCCAGCCCCTGCGCCCATACGGCGGCCGGGCCGGCCATGACGGCGGCGATGGCGATGCCGGAAACCTGCAGCGTGATTTTCATGTGAGCCCTCCCAGGCTGCTATGTGGAAGCCGGGTTACTATAGTCTATAGAACCATGCAACGATTCTGTCACACCATCGCGATTGTGGCCTGCACGGCGCGGGTCCAGCGGGCGTAGCGGGCGTCGCGGGCCGCGGCGTCGGTCGCGGGCTCGAAGCGCCGCTGGCATTTCCAGCCGGCCTGCGCCGCCTCCGGGCCGTCCGCGAGGCCCGCCGTCAGCGCCGCCAGCCAGGCCGCGCCGCGCACCGTGGTCTCGGGGTCCGCGGGCCGGTCCACCGGCGCGCCCAGCAGATCCGCCAGCCCCTGCATCGCCGCGTCCGAGCGGGTCATGCCGCCGTCCACGCGCAGCACGCTTTCGGACAGCGCCGGCCAGTCGCGGCGCATGGCCTCGGTCAGGTCGCGGGTCTGGAAGGCCACGCTCTCGAGCGCCGCCCGCGCCAGCTCCGCCGGGCCGGTCGCGCGCGTGAGGCCGAAGATCGCGCCGCGCGCCTCTGGCTCCCACCAGGGGGCGCCGAGGCCGGTGAAGGCGGGGACCATGATGACCTCCTGCGCCGGGTCGGCGCGGGCCGACAGCGCCGCCGTCTCGCCGGCTTCGCGGATCAGCCCGAGGCCGTCCCTCAGCCATTGCACCACCGCCCCGGCGATGAAGATCGAGCCTTCGAGCGCATAGGTCGGGCGGCCGCCGAGCTGGTAGGCGATGGTCGTGAGCAGCCGGTTGCCCGACGCCACCGCCTCGGCGCCGGTGTTCAGCAGCGCGAAGCAGCCGGTGCCGTAGGTGGCCTTGATCATGCCCGGCGCAAAACAGGCCTGCCCCACCGTCGCCGCCTGCTGGTCGCCCGCAACGCCGAGGATCGGGATCTCGCGCCCGAAGAGGTCGGCGCGGGTCAGCCCGAACTCGGCCGCGCTGTCGCGCACCTCGGGCAGCATCGCGGCCGGCACGCGGAAGAGCGCGCAGAGATCCTCGGACCACCGGCCCGCGCGGATGTCGTAGAGCATCGTGCGCGCCGCGTTGGTGGCGTCGGTGACATGCGCGCGGCCGCCGGTCAGCTGCCAGATCAGGTAGCTGTCCACCGTGCCGAAGGCGAGATGCCCGGCCTCGGCCGCCGCCCGCGCGCCATCGACCTCGTCGAGGATCCACGCGATCTTGGTGGCGCTGAAATACGGATCGAGCAGCAGGCCGGTCGCCGCCGCGACCGCGGGCTCGTGCCCGGCCTCCTTCAGCCGCGCGCAGAGCTCCGCGGTGCGGCGGTCCTGCCAGACGATGGCGTTGTGGACCGTCCTGCCCGTGCGGCGGTCCCAGACCACCGTCGTCTCGCGCTGGTTGGTGATGCCGATGGCGGCGAGCGTCGGGTTTCCCGCCCGCTCGACCGCCGCGCGGGCGGTCGCCGCGACGCTGGCCCAGAGGTCGGCGGGGTCATGCTCGACCCAGCCCGGGCGCGGATAGTGCTGCGCGAACTCCTGCTGCGCGTCGGCCACCCGCTCGAGCGCGTCGCTGAAGACCACGGCGCGCGAGGAGGTGGTTCCCTGGTCGATGGCGAGGATCGGCATGGGCAGGTTCCTTCTCAGGCGTTCCCGGCCATGAAGGCGTCGATTGCGGCGATCTGTCCAGCCTCGAGCCGCAGGCCCAGCTTCGAGCGCCGCCAGACCGCGTCCTCGGCCGTGCGCGCCCATTCGCGGGTCATCATCCAGCGCAGCTCGGCCTCGGTCAGCGTGGCGCCGAAGTCGCGGCCGAGACCGGCGGCGGAGGTGGCCCCGCCCAGCATCGCGGCGGCCTCGGTGCCGTAGGCGCGGGCGAGGCGGGCCGCCCAGCGGGCGGTGAGGAACGGGTGGCGGCGGCGCAGATCGGCGGTGAGCGCCGGAAGCCCGTCCACCGGGAAGTCGCCGCCGGGCAGCGCCGCCCCTGCGGTCCAGGGCGCCGACATCGCCGGGACATGCGGCGCCAGCCGCTCGAGCGCGTGCTCGGCCAGGCGGCGGTAGGTGGTGATCTTGCCGCCGAAGACATGCAGGCAGGCCGGCCCGGTCGCGTCCAGCGACAGCACATAGTCGCGCGTCGCCGCCGTGGCCGAGCGCGCGCCCTCGTCATAGAGCGGCCGCACGCCGGAATAGGTCCAGACCACGTCGTCGGGCGTCACAGGCTGCGCGAAATAGCGCGAGGCGAAGGTGCAGAGATAGGCGATCTCCTCGGGCGTGCAGACGGCCTCCCCCGGCCCGCCGCGGTGATCCACGTCGGTGGTGCCGATCAGGGTGAAGTCGTCCTCGTAGGGGATGGCGAAGATGATGCGCCCGTCCGGGCCCTGGAAGAAATAGGCCTTGTCGTGGTCGAAGAGCCGCCGGGTGACGATGTGGCTGCCGCGCACGAGGCGGATGCGCTCGGGCGAGTGCAGATGCGCGACCTCGCCCAGCACCTCGCGAACCCACGGGCCGGCGGCGTTCACCAGCGTCCGCGCCCGGAACCGCCGGCCGTCGGCCAGCGTCACGGTCCAGCCCTCGCCCTCGCGCCGCGCCCCGGTGACGCGGGCGCGGGTCAGGATCTCGGCCCCGCGCCCCGCCGCGTCGCGGGCGTTCAGCACCACCAGCCGGGCGTCGTCCACCCAGCCGTCGGAATATTCGTAGGCGCGCCGCAGGCGCGGCTGCAGCGGCGCCCCCTCGGGCGTGCCGCTGAGGCTCAGGCGGCTCGTGCCCGGGAGGATCTCGCGCGCGCCGAGATGGTCGTAGAGAAACAGCCCGGCCCGGATCAGCGCCGCCGGCCGCCGCCCCCGCGCCCAGGGCATCGCCAGCCCCAGCATCCGCGAGACCGGCGTGTCCGACGCAAAGCGCATCTGCGGGTCCAGCGGCAGCACGAAGCGCAGCGGATGGGCGATATGCGGCATCGCGCGCAGCAGCACCTCGCGCTCGCGCAGCGATTCGCGCACCAGCCGCAACTCGAGGAACTCGAGATAGCGCAGGCCGCCGTGGAACAGCTTGGTCGAGGCCGAGGAGGTCGCCTGTGCCAGATCGCCCTGCTCGGCCAGCCGCACCGAAAGCCCACGCCCGGCCGCGTCGCGCGCGATCCCGGCGCCATTGATGCCGCCGCCGATAATGAAGAGGTCGGTGCTGTCCATCCTGCGCGCCCCTGAGCCGTCCGGCGCTAACCTGCATGTTCGCGCCGGCTTGTCGACTGGCCGCGACGCATTGCCTTGCCGGATCGCACGACAAGAACCGCCGAAGGCGGACCGCGCCGATGCTGTGCCTGCCCTTGATCTCCGCGGCCGACACCGCCGGCTCTGCGTCAACTTGCCGCGCCCAAGGACGTTCGTATGGCGTTCGAGCTTGCCGGCGAGGTCGGGACCGACCCGACCATCGTGTTCATGTCAGCACGTCTCCGCCTTGGTGCGGTGGCCAAGCGCCAGAACGCCAGCCTCGTGAAATCCTCGTCGTTCGCGATGTCCGAGGCGTCCTCGGCCCGGATCTCCCCGGCCAGCTTCGCGCATCGCCGGGTTGATGAAGCAACTCTGCGGATGCGATCGCCGGACTCGAGGCGCTGTCCGTCGGCCGGCATAGCTCCGGCCAGGCCGTCCGCGTGGCTGAGCAGCCAAATACTACGCCGGCTGGGCGCAAGCTGAACGGGGAAGTGATCCCGGTCCCGACGACCCATGTGAACTACACTTGGCCCGAGCCTTACGGAGCCCTCGTCCAGATCACGCCCTGGAACGCTCCGCAGATCAGCCCCACCGCGTCAAAAAACAATTGACCGGGCCACCATTTGATCAAATGATCATCATTCTGAACCGCCCCCATGAGGATGCCCGGATGAGATCGCGTCTTTCCCTGATGATGGCCTCCGCCTCGCTGGCGCTGATGCTGCCCGCCGCGGGCTCCGCGGCCAAGTTCCGCTTCGCCGGCCCCCTCGACGCCTACACGCTCGATCCGCATGCCATCTCCAACACGCTGGTCTTCGCGGTGCTGCGCAACGTCTACGAGCCGCTGGTCCAGCGCGGCCCCGACCTGTCGCTGCAGCCGGTGCTGGCGACGGAATGGACCCAGGTCGATCCCAACACCTGGGAGTTCAAGCTGCGCGAGGGCGTGACCTACTCGAACGGCAACCCCTTCAACGCCGATGACGTGGTGTTCTCGTTCGAGCGTGCCAAGAAAGGCGGCATGGCCTCGCATCTGGCCGAGGTCGCGAGCATCGAGAAGGTGGACGACCTGACGGTCCGCTTCCTCTCGGACCTGCCCAATCCGATCCTGCCGAACCAGATCGTCAACTGGTTCATGATGGACCGCGAATGGGCCGAGGCGAACGGCGCGACCGAGCCGGGCCAGGCCGACAACACCACCGAGAGCTTCGCCAACCGCAACACCAACGGCACCGGCGCCTATGTCATCTCGGCCCGTGACCCCGGCGTGAGCACCGAGTTCACGGCCCGGCCCGAATGGTGGGGCCAGATCACCGGCAACGTGGACAAGGCCACCTTCTTCGTCATTCCGAACCCGGCCACCCGCGTCTCGGCGCTGATCACGGGCGAGGTCGAGATGATCGACGGCGTCCCGCCACAGGACACGCAGCGGATCGAGAACACCGACGGGCTGCGGATCGCGGCGACGCCCGATGTGCGGACGGTCTATATCCAGCCGGACGTGGCGCGCGACACGCTGATCCATGGCGGCGGGGTCGAGGGCAATCCGTTCAAGGACGTGCGCGTCCGCGAGGCCATGACGCTGGCCATCGACCGCGACGCGATCCAGAGCCGCATCATGCGCGGCTATTCCACCCCGGTCGGGCTGCCGATCGGCAAGGAGGTCGAGGGCTCGACCGACGCGCTGAACACCCCTCCGCCCCAGGATCTCGAGCGCGCCCGCGCGCTGATGGCCGAGGCGGGTTACGGCGAGGGTTTCGATGTCGCGCTCGACTGCACCAACGACCGCTTCATGAACGACGAGGCCACCTGCCTCGCGGTCGGCTCGATGCTGGGCGAGATCGGCATCCGGGTGACGCCGCGGGCGCAGCCGACCGCCCGCTGGGCGCAGCAGATCAACCCGCCGGGCTACGACACCTCGCTCGCGATGCTGAGCTATGCGCCCTACACCTATGACGGCCATCAGTTCCTGTCCTCGATCGCCGTCACCCGCAACGAGGAGACCGGCGGCGGCCAGTTCAACATCGGCGGCTATTCCAACCCCGAGGTGGACCGGCTGACGGCCGAGATCGGCGCCGAGACGGACCCCGAGGCGCGGGCGGCCCTGCTGGCCGAGGTCTTCGGCCTGCTGAAGGACGACTATGCCTTCATCCCGCTGCACCAGCTGCAGATCCTCTGGGGGCTGAAGGAGGGCGTCGAGGTCGTGCAGCTCGCCGATCTCAGCTATCCGCTGGCCTGGTTCACGGTGCCCGAATGAGCTTCCGGCCCGACTTCACCCGGCGGCTGGCGGAACTGGTCGCCTTCCCGACGGTCAGCGCCGACAGCAACCTCGCCCTCGTCGAGCATGTCGAGCGGCTGGCCGGGGATTTCGGGGGGCGCTGCCGGCGCTTCCCGAACCCGGAGGGCGACAAGGCCAGCCTGCTGATCGCGGTCGGCCCGGACGCCCCCGGCGGAATCGTCTTCAGCGGCCATACCGATGTCGTGCCGACCACCGGGCAGGCCTGGACGGCCGACCCGTGGACGCTGCGCGATACCGGCGAGACGCTGGTCGGCCGCGGCGCCACCGACATGAAGGGCTTTCTCGCCTGCTCGCTCGCCGTGCTGCCGGCGATCGCGCGGATGCCGCTCAAGGCGCCGGTCTGGCTCGCCTTCTCCTATGACGAGGAGGTGGGCTGCACCGGTGTCGGCGACATGGCCGAATGGCTCGGCGCGAACGCCGACGCGCGCCTCGCGGTGATCGGCGAGGCGACCGGGATGGAGCTGGTGACAGCGCACAAGGGCGGCTGCATCGGCTGGGCGCATGTCCACGGCAAGCCGGGGCATTCCTCGCAACCCGAGCGCGGCGCCAATGCGGTCATGGCCGCGGGCGAGCTGATCGCCCATGCTGCCGGCATCTACGAGGGAATGCGGACCACCGGCCCGCGGATGGAGGCCTTCAATCCGCCCTGGTCCACCCTGCAGGTCAACCAGGTCGAGGGCGGCACCCACGGCAACATCCTGGCCGAGCATTGCCGGTTCTTCTGGGAGATGCGGTTGATCCCGGGCGTGTCCTTCGACGACGTGCTGGCCGAGCTCCGCGGCAAGGCGGCGGAAATCGAGGCTCGGATGAGGGCCGTGGACCCGGCCTGCTCGATCCGCTTCGACGAACTCGCACGCATCCCGCCCCTCGCGCCCATGGGCGACGCGGCGCTCGAGCGGATGCTGCTCGACCTGCTCGGCCGCGACACCGCCCGCGCGGCCCCCTACGGCACCGAGGCGGGCATCTTCGCCGCGGCCGGCGTGCCCAGCGTCGTGATCGGCCCCGGACGCCTCGCCGACGCCCATCAGCCGGACGAGAGCATCGCCGTGAGCGAGATGGAGCACTGCACCGCTTTCCTCACCCGCCTTGCCGAGACCATGGCGACATGATCCTGCACGCGGTCGAGCGCATCCTGCAGACGTTGCTGGTGATCCTGATCATCAGCTTCATCGCCTTCATGCTGATCGACACGCTCGGCGACCCGCTGGGCCTGCTGCTGCCGCCCGACGCGAGCCTTGCCGAACGCCAGGCGCTGACCGAGCGTCTGGGCCTCGACCGGCCGCTGCTGGCGCGCTTCGCGGAGTTCCTCGCCGGACTGCCGCGGGGCGATCTCGGCATCTCCTACCGCACGCAGGAGGAGGTCTCCGGCATGATCGCCGCGCGGCTGCCAGCGACGATCGAGCTGGCCGCCGTGGCGCTGCTGATCAGCCTCGTGGTGGCGATCCCCGCGGGCATCTACACCGGCGTGTTCCCCCGCAGCCGCTTCGCCCGCGCCATCATGTTCGTCTCGATCGCCGGGGTCACGCTGCCGAACTTCGTGGTCGGCATCCTGCTGATCGCGATCTTCTCGGTCCAGCTGGGCTGGTTTCCGTCCTTCGGGCGCGGGGCCACGATCGTTCTCGGCGGCTGGGAGACCGGGCTGCTGACCCGCAGCGGCTGGCATGCGATCATCCTGCCGGCGCTGACGCTGTCGCTCTTCCAGATGACCTTCATCATCCGCCTGCTGCGCACCCAGCTGATGGAAATCGGCCGCAGCGAGCATATCCGCTTCGCCCGCGCCCGCGGCCTCGGCGAGGCGCGGCTGTGGTTCGTCTATGCGCTGCGCAACGCGCTCTTGCCGACCATCACCATGCTGGCGCTGCAACTGGGCAACATCATCGCCTTCTCGGTCGTGACCGAGAGCGTCTTCGCCTGGCCGGGGATCGGCACGCTGTTCCTACAGTCGGTGCAGGCCGCAGACATCCGGGTCATCGCCATCTACCTGATCTTCGTCGGGATCGTTTACATGGTCATCAACCTTCTGGTCGAGCTGCTTTATCCGCTGATCGACCCGCGCCTGCGGCAGCGCCACGCATGAGGCTGCGCCTGCCCCGTCTCGCGCCCCTGCGCGGCGCGCCCGGTGCCGCCCTCTCCGCGGTGCTGCTGGTGGTGCTGGTCCTCTACGCATTGCTGGTGCCGCTGGTCGCCCCCGATCCGTTCTCGCTCGGCGGGCTGTCGATCATGGACAGCTTCACGCCGCCGATCTGGGCGGAGGGCGGCAACCCCGTCATGCCGCTGGGGGCCGACGATCAGGGCCGCAACATGGTCACGGCCATGGCCTACGGCCTCAGGACCTCGCTGATCGTGGGGGTCTTCGCGGTGCTGATCGGCCTCGTCCTGGGCGGCGCGCTCGGCCTGGTCGCGGGCTATGCGGGCGGGCGCACCGACGCGCTGATCATGCGTCTCGCGGATGTGCAGCTGGCCTATCCGGCGCTGCTGCTGGCGATGATCATCGACGGGATCGTCAACGCCACCATCGGCGAGGCGCGCTCGACCCTGCAGGCCATGACCATCGTCATCCTCGCCATCGGCGTCGCCTTCTGGGTGCAGTTCGCGCGCACCATCCGCTCCTCGGTGCTGGTCGAGCGCAACCAGGACTATGTCTCGGCGGCGCGCATCACCGGCCGCAGCGCGGGCGCGATCATCGGCCGCCACATCCTGCCCAACGTCATGGCCCCGGTCCTCGTGATCGCCACCACCAGCCTCGGCCTCGCCATCATCGCCGAGGCGACGCTGAGCTTCCTCGGCATCGGCATCCCGCTAACGCATCCCTCGCTCGGCGCGCTGATCCGCAACGGGGCCAACTACCTGCAATCGGGCGAGTGGTGGATCGCGATCTGGCCCTGCCTGCTGCTGATGGTCCTCGTCGTGGCGGTCAACGTGCTCGGCGACCACCTGCGCGATTACTACAACCCGCGCCTTAGGGGGCGGTCATGACCCCGCTGCTCAGCGTCCGCGGCCTCGAGGTCGCGCTGATCCGCGACAGCCAGCCGGTGCCCGTCGTGGCTAACGTCTCCTTCGACGTGGCGGCAGGCGAGGTGCTGGGCATCGTGGGCGAGAGCGGCGCGGGCAAGTCCGTCGCCGGCGCGGCCCTGATCGACCTGCTCTCGCCGCCGCTGCGCCGCACGGCGGGCGAGATCAGCCTCGGCGCTGACCGCCTCGACCGGATGACGCCGCGCCAGCTGCGCCGCGTCCGGGGCGGGCGCGTCGGGTTCATCTTTCAGGACCCGATGACCTCGCTCAACCCGGTCCTCACGATCGGGCGGCAGATGGCTGACACCATGCGCGCCCATCTGCGGCTCAGCCGGGCCGAGATTCGCCGCCGCTCGCTCGACTGGATCGAGCGGGTCGGACTGCCCGACCCGCCGCGGGTTCTCGACGCCGCGCCGCATGAGTTGTCTGGCGGCCAGCGGCAGCGCGTGGTGATCGCGCTCGCCCTCTGCGCCGAGCCGGAACTGGTGATCGCGGACGAGCCGACGACCGCGCTCGACGTCTCGGTGCAGGCGCAGATCCTGACGCTGTTGCGGCGGCTGCATCACGAGACCGGCTCGGCCATGATCCTGATCACGCACGACCTCGGCGTGGTGGCGAAGATGTGCGACCGGGTGGCGGTGATGTATGCCGGGCGCATCGTCGAGACGGCGCCGACCGACAGGCTGTTCCACGCCCCGCGCCACCACTACACCCGCGGCCTCCTTGCCGCGACGCCGGCGCCGGATGCTGCGGGGCGGATGCAGGTCGCGGCCATTCCCGGCCAGATGCCCGGCGTGGGCGATCTGCCGACAGGCTGCGCCTTCCATCCGCGCTGCCCGCGGGCTGACGCCCTCTGCCGCGAGATTCGACCGGAACTCACGCCGATGCAGGGCGCGCTGGCCGCGTGCCACCATCCGCTCAACGCCGCCCGCGCGGCCGAGGTGACCGCATGAACGCCGCCGCCGCCGTCGAACTGCATGGGGTTGGCAAGACCTTCGGCCGAACCGCCGGCCTGCTCGACCGGCTCGCAGGCCGCCGCCCCGCGGGCCTGCGCGCGGTCCGGGGCGTAGACCTGGCGATCCGCCCCGGCGAGGTCCTGGGCCTCGTGGGCGAGAGCGGCTGCGGCAAGTCCACGCTGGCGCGGATGATCGCCGGGCTGATCACGCCCACCGACGGGCGCATCACCTTCGCGGCCGGGCGACCGCGCATGCAGATGGTGTTCCAGGACCCCTTCTCGTCGCTCAACGCCCGCTGGAAGGTCGCCGACATCATCGCCGAGCCGATCCGCACCCACGGCCTGCGCCGCCCGTCCGAGGTGCCCGCCCGCGTCGCCGAACTCCTCGACCAGGTCGGCCTGCCCGCCTCGGCCGGCGGGCGCTATCCGCAGGATTTCTCGGGCGGGCAGCGACAGCGCATCTCGATCGCGCGGGCGCTTGCGGGCGAGCCGGACTTCGTCATCCTCGACGAGCCGACGAGCGCGCTCGATGTCTCGGTGCAGGCGCAGATCCTGAACCTGCTGCGCGATCTTCAGGCGCGGCTGGGCGTCACCAGCCTCTTCATCACCCACAACCTCTCGGTCGTGCGGCTGATGGCCGACCGGATCGGCGTGATGTATCTGGGCGAGATCGTCGAACTGGCGCCGACCGAGACCCTCTTCGCGGACCCGAGGCACCCTTATACCCGGTTGCTGATCGACGCGGCGCCCGACCTCGACCCGGTGGACCGCGCGCTGCATCCCATACCGGGCGAGTTGCCGGACCCCTCGAACCCGCCGGCCGGGTGCCCGTTCCGCACCCGCTGCCCCTATGTCCAGGACATCTGCGGACGCGACCATCCCGAGCTGCGGCCAGTGGCCGAGGGCTGGGTCCGCTGCCATTTCGACCTCGAGCCGCAGAGCCTCACGGTGCCGGAATGAGCCGCGATACCGCCATCGCCGCCGCCCGCGAGACGCTCGCATCCGGCGCCTTCGCCCGCCGCCTGGCGGACTGGGTCGCGCGGCCGACCGCGAGCCGCCTGCCCGGCGCGCGCGAGGGCCTCGCCGCCTTCGCCGAATCCGATCTCGCGCCCGTCTTCCACGCGCTCGGCTTCCAGACGCGGCTCCTCGACCATCCCGACGCCCCCGGCCCCTGCCTCTATGCCGAGCGGATCGAAGGCGCGGGCCTGCCGACGTTCCTGCAATACGGCCATGGCGACGTGGTCGCGGGGCTCGACGGCTGGTCCGAGGGCCTCAGCCCCTTCGAGATGACCGAGCGCGACGGCCTCTGGTTCGGTCGCGGCACGGCCGACAACAAGGGCCAGCTCTGCGTCAACCTCACGGCCCTCGAGGCGCTGATCGCCACCCGCGGGCGGTTGGGCTTCAACGTGAAATACCTTGTCGAGATGGGCGAGGAATCGGGCTCCCCCGGCCTGCGCGAGATATGCCGCGAGAACGCCGCGTTGCTCGCCGCCGACCTGCTGATCGCCTCCGACGGCCCGCGCCTCGCGCTCGACCGGCCGACGCTGTTTCTCGGCGCCCGCGGCGGGGTGTCGTTCTACATCGAGATCGTCGCCCGCGACGGCTTCCAGCATTCCGGCAACTGGGGCGGGTTGCTGAGCAATCCCGGCGTCGAGCTCTGCCACGCCATCACCGCGCTGATCGGTCGCCACGGCGAGATCCGGGTGCGCGAGCTGGTCCCCGCGGCGATCCCCGAGAATGTCCGCCGCCACCTCTCGCGCGTGACGATCACGCCGACGGCTGACGATCCGCCGATCGACCGCGACTGGGGCGAGCCGGGGCTGACGCCCGAGGAGAAGGTCTTCGCCTTCAGCAGCCTGGAGGTGATGGAAATGGAATGCGGCAACCTCGCCCAGCCGCTCTACGCCATCCCGCCGCGCGCCCGCGCCCGGCTGCAGCTGCGGTTCCCGGTCGGCGTCGATGTGGCGCAGGTGGTTCCGGCCGTTCGCCGCGCGCTGACCGAGGCCGGTTTCGGCCATGTCACGGTGCACGAACCGCATGACGCGATCTTCCTGCCCACGCGCCTCGACCCGGACCACCCTTGGGTCGGCTTCGTCGCGGGCTCGATCGAGCGGACCGCCGGCGCGGCCCCGGCGATCCTGCCCGGTATCGGAGGCTCGCTTCCGAACGACATCTTCGCCACCGATCTCGGCCTGCCGACGATCTGGATTCCCCATTCCTACCCCAGCTGCCGCCAGCACGCCGCCGACGAGCATCTGCCCGTCGCCCTCGCCAGAGAGGCCCAGGGGCTGATGGCCGGGCTTTACTGGGATCTCGGCGAGGCGGCGGCCTCCCGGCTTGCCGCGGATCTCACCAGCAAACACGATCAGGGACAGCCATGACGATATTCGCCCGCCGCATCACCGAAACCTCCGCCAAGGACTTCGGCATGGTGGGCCGCGCAGCCGCGAGAGGGGGCGATCTGATCCACCTCGAACTCGGCCGCCCGGTCCACGACACGCCCGCCCATATCAAGGCCGCCACCATCGCCGCGATCGAGGCCGGCCATGTCCATTACAGCGACCTGCAGGGCCTGCCGGAACTGCGCGAGGCCCTCGCGGCGAAGCTGGCACGCGACAACGGCATCAACGTCGGAGCCGAGGGCATCCTTGTCACCAACGGGCTGACGCAGGCGAGCTTCGCCGCGATCATGGCGCTGATCGACCAGGGCGACGAGGCGATCCTGCTCGAGCCCTACTACCCGCAGCACATCGGCAAGATCGAACTCGCCGGCGGGCGCGTGGTGTCGGCGCCGCTCGATGCCGCCGCGGGCTTCCGCATCCGCCGCGATCTCATCGCGCCGAAAATCACGCCGCGCACGAAGCTGATCGCGCTGATCAACCCCTGCAACCCCACGGGCCGGGTCTATTCGCGCGAGGAACTGGAGGAGCTGGCGGCGCTCGCCATCGAGCACGACCTGATCGTGCTCTCGGACGAGGTCTATGAGGAGATCGTCTTTGACGGCAATCGCCACATCTCGATCGCCTCGCTGCCGGGCATGGCCGAGCGGACGATCAGTTGCTTCGCGTTCACCAAGGCCTGGGCGATGGACGGCTGGCGGGTCGGCTATCTCGCGGCCGATCCGTCCATGATCCCGGCGCTGATGAAGATCACCACCAACGAGGTCACACACGTCAACACCTTCGTCCAGCACGGCGCGCTCGCCGCCGTGACCGGCCCGCGCGAGCCGATGGAGCGGATGCTGGAGGCCGACCGCGCCGCCCGCGATCTGGTCGTCTCGCGCCTGAACCAGCTGCCGGGCATCACCTGCGCCGCTCCCGAGGGCACCATCTACGCCTTCGCCGACATCACCGGCACCGGCATGACCGCCCGCGCCGCGGCCGAGGCGCTGATGGACGAGGCCGGGGTCGTGGTCGAGGCCGGCAGCTTCTACGGCCCCACGGGCGAGCATCACCTGCGCATCTGCTTCGGGGCCCAGCCGCTCGACCGGCTGGGCGAGGCGATGGACCGCATCGGCAGGTTCTTCAATGCGCGATGACGCGTGGGAGGCACCGGGGCGGGCGCGCGCCCTTGGCCCGGTCCGGGCGCGGAACACGGTCGGCGATCAGGTCCACGCGCTGCTGCGGCAGGCGCTCCTCACCGGGCGGTTCGAGCCCGGCTCGCTGCTGACGGTGGCCTCGCTGGCCGAGACCTTCGCCACCAGCCCAATGCCGGTACGCGAGGCTCTGCGGCGGCTCGCGACCGAGGGCGCGGTCGATCTGCGGGCCAACGGCTCGTGCTATGTTCCCGATGCGACGCGGAGCCGGCTGGACGATCTCGTCGGGCTGCGCCTGCTGCTCGAAACGCATGCGGCCCGCCTCGCGGCCACGCGGATGGACGGTGCGGCAATCGACGCCCTCGTCCGGCTGGAGGAGAGCCATGCCCGCTCGGCGGGCGATTGGCAGGTCGAGGAAATGCTGCAGGCCAACGCGGATTTCCACTTCGCCATCTACCGCGCCGCGGGCTCGACCGCGCTCGTGCCGATCATCGAGTCGCTCTGGCTGCAATACGGTCCCTACATGCGGCTGCTGTCGGACCACATGAAGGCCGCGCGGCAGCCCACGCATGAGCAGTTCGTCAGCGGCCACCGCGAGATCGTGGCGAAGCTGCAGGCGCGCGACGCCGAGGGCGCCGCCGCCGCCATCGCCGACGATATCCATGGCACCCGCGAGTTGCTTGACGCCCTTTGCGCGGAGTGACCGAAGGGGCAGCCTGCGGTCACTCGTCCCCGCCGGCGCGCTGCACCCGCGAGTAGCGCGAACCCTCAGCCGCAGCTCACGCGGACCAGCACACCGCGGCGGTCGTACTCGAAATTGATCCGCTCGGCGCTGTAATCCATCGTCACCGCATCGCCGGTGCGATAGTGGCGAACGTCCGTCCCCGGCGGAAGCGTGATCCCGGGCGAGCGCTGCCCCACGAACTGCTGGTAGGCGGCGCTGTTGCAGGCGTCGGCGGGCGGCGTCCCGATATTCGGGACGACGACCACCGGCGGCGGCGCGGGGACCGCGACCGGCACGCAGGCCGAGAGCAGCCCCGCCCCGGCAAATGCGGCAGCGGATAGGACACGGATCGTCATGGTGGTTCCCTCCCCCATCGCGGGGTGGATGGCACCCCCCCGCTCGCAGGTCCGGCGCGGACCCGACATCCGGTCCGAAGCCGCGGGCGGGCCGGTCAGTTCCCGGCCGTGCCCTCGACGGGCGCCGCACCGCTCTCGTCCGCTTCCTCGGTCGTGCCCTCGACCACCGGGTTCTCGGCGGGCGTGATGACACCGTCCGGCACCTCCTGGCCGGCGTTCTGCGGCACGTCGTCCGCCGCCGCGCCCTCCTGCGCCGCGCCGAGCTCGCCCGCGTCCTCGGGCGTCACCTCCTGCGCCGCGAGCGGATCGACCGGCGCAGGCTGGCCGCCGCCCGCGACGGTCAGGCCCAGCAGCCGCCAAGCGAGCATGCCGCCGCGGTAGTAGTGGATGCGCTCGGCCGGGAAGCCGGCGTCGATCATGGCGCGGATCGCCGTCGGCGACTGGCCGCACCAGATGCCGTTGCAGAAGAGGATCACGTCCCGCGCCGCCTCGCAGTCGAACTCGCCGTCGAAATCCGGCTCGCAACCGAGCTCGGCGAGACGCTCGATGGCCTGGGTGAAGGGAATGTTGATGGCCCCGGGGATGGTCCCGCCCGCGTACCAGTCGGGCGTGCGGCCATCGACGAGCGTGGCGTTCCCCGCCTCCATCATCTGCAGCAGCTCCAACTCGCCGATCGTCTCGACGCCCGGCGCGGGCTCCATGGGCTGGATGCAGAAGGGCGGGCAGTCGTGGCCGATCAGCGTCCAGTCCCCCTCCAGCACGGCGCCGGGGGTCTGGTCGCGCGAGATCGTCACCGTCTCGCCCTGGGGCGTGGTGTAGGTCACCGCGGCGATCTCCGGCCGGATGCCAACGCGCGGGGCGGCCGCGGCGGCGGCATCGCCCGCCGCCGGGTTCGAGGCGGGGTTCAACGGGGTTGCCGGGGCCGGGCTGTCCTGCGCCGCCACGGGCGCGGCAAGGGCGGCAAGGGCCGTCATCAAGATCAGGGCGCGGATCATCGCTGTCGGTCCTCCTCTTCAGGTCAACTCTGGCGCCTCCCCGGCGCCTATCCCTCGGCTGCTGCCAGCACCTCGTCCAGCAGCTCCTCCACCTCGCCGCCGGCGGGCCCGGCGCCGCCATCGGCCACCGCCATCCCGCGGCCCATCGTCTCGGCATAGGCCACGCGGTTGCCGATCCGCGTCCGGGCCACGAGCGCGCCGAGGCTCCCGGCCGCCGCCGCGATCTCGGCCGCAAGCCGCGTTCCGGGGCGCGAGCGGTTCAGCACGATCAGGCAGGGCCGCCGCTCGCGCCGGGCGAGGTCAAGCACCCCCTCCGTCGCCCAGAGGTCAACCTGGCTCGTCGCCACCGGCACCAGCACCAGCGAGGCCGCGCGCAGCGCCGGGCGCAGGTCGGCGTCGATCTTCGGCGGCGTGTCGATCAGGACGAGATCGGCGCGGCGGGCGACCTTCTCGGCCTCGTAGGCCGCGCCCCAGGCCGAGGCGGTGGCGAAGTCGAAGCCCTCGTCCTCGCCCCGCGCGCCCAGCCGCTCCATGAACCACCGCCCGAGGCTGCCCTGCGGGTCGGTGTCGATCACCGCGACCGAAAGCCCCCGCGCGCGCGCCGCCACGGCGAGGTTCGCGGTCAGCGTGGTCTTGCCCGATCCGCCCTTCTGCTGGGCCACCGTGACGATCCGTCCCATGCGGTCAGTGCGCCCGCTGCTGGGCCGCGTGGACCGAGGCGACCTCGTACATCACCGGCTCGAAACTGCGCGCGCGCTCGTTGATGGCGCGGTTGCGGACCCGCATCTCCGGGTTGCGGAGCATGGCCTGGTAGTCGGCCCGCGCCCGCCATTGCGAATAAGTGCAGATGCGCGTCTGCGCGTCGTTGAGATGGATCGCGCCGCCGAGATAGCCGGGCTGACGCGAGATCACTTCCGAATAGGCGGCGGTCAGCAGCTCGAGCACGTCCTGGGCGCTGCCGGGCGTGACGTCGAAGGTGCAGATGACGGTCTGGCCGTCGAATTGCTCGCGGATTTCAGGCATGACCCTCGCCTTGCATTGCTCCTCGCGCGACTGTGAGGCATCGGACGGCCCGCGGCAATGTCCATCCCGCGCCGCGCGCTTGCATTGGCGGCCGCGGCTGGCCTAGAGGGGGGCCCACGCGCGACCACAGGAGCGAGCGACGCCCAAGTGACCGCCCAGGCCCCGCCCGTCCCCTTCGAGGTCCGGCTCGCCGCCTCCGATGCCGACCGCCGCGCGGCGGCGCGGCTGCGTTACCGCGTCTTCGTGCAGGAGCTCGGCGGCGACGGCCCGCTGGTCGACCACGCCGAGGGGTTGGAGCGCGACGAATTCGACGAGGCCACCGACCACCTCCTGCTGATCGACCGCAGGCGCGATCCGGCGCAGGCCGAGCATGTCGTGGGCGTCTACCGCCTGATGACCGAGGCGCAGGCCGAGGCCTTCGGGCGCTTCTACTGCGATGGCGAATACGACCTCGCGCCGCTGCGCGCCTCGGGGCGGCGGCTGCTGGAACTGGGGCGGTCCTGCATGGACCCGCAGTATCGAGGCGGCTCGGGGATGTTCCTGATGTGGAACGCGCTTGCCGACTATGTGCTGGCCTGCGGGATCGAGATCCTGTTCGGCGTTGCCTCGTTCCACGGCACCGATGCCGCGCGCCTCGCCCAGCCGCTGGCCTGGCTGCACCACCACCACCTCGCGCCCCCCGGCCTGCGCCCCGTGGCGCGCGAGGAGGGGCGTCAGCGGATGGACCTGATCGCGCCCGAGGCCCTCGACCGGCGCGATGCGATGGCCGCGATGCCGCCGCTGATCCGGGCCTATCTGCGCCTCGGCGGCGCGGTGGGCGACGGCGCCTTCATCGACCGCGCGTTCAACACCACCGACGTGCTGATGCTCGTCGACACCGCCGCCATGTCCGAGCGCCACCGCGGCTTCTACACCACCCGGCGCGGAGCGCCATGAACGAGGCCGCCCCCGCGCAGCCTTCTGCCTCGACCCTCCGCCCCGGCCAGCCCTGGCGCGGCGGCGAGCCGCCGCCATTGCAGCCGGTGCTAGGTGTTACCGGAACGCTGCGCGCGGTGCTGCGGGGGGTGGCGATCCTTCTCGTGCTGCTCCTCGGCGTCGCGGCCCTCCTGCTGCTGCGGCTGGTCGAGCGGCCCTTCGCCGGTCCGCGCCGCCCGCTGAGCGGACCGCTCGTTCAGGGCGTCTGCCGCCTCTGCCTCGCCATCCTCGGCCTCCGCTGGCGGCGCGTCGGGAAGCCGATGAACGCGCCGGGGGCGGCGGTCGCCAATCACACGGGCTGGCTCGACATCTTCGTGCTGAACGCCGCCATGCCGGTCTTCTTCGTCTCCAAGGCCGAGGTCGCCGGCTGGCCCGGCATCAACCTGCTGACCCGCGTGACCGACACGCATTTCGTCGTCCGCGACCCCCGCCTCGCCCGCGCCCAGGCGGCCGAGTTCGCCGCCCGCACCCGCGCCGGGCACCGGCTGCTGTTCTTCCCCGAGGGCACCTCCACCGACGGGCGGCGGGTGCTGCCCTTCAAGCCGACGCTGTTTCAGGGCTTCTTCGACCCCGCCCTGCCGGCCGGCCTCGCGCTCCAGCCGGTGAGCGTGCGCTACGAGGCCCCGCCGGTGCGCGACCCGCGCTTCTACGGCTGGTGGGGGGACATGGAGCTGCGGCCGCACCTGCTGGCGGTGCTGGCGCAGGCGCCGCAGGGCAGCGTGACGGTCACGCTGCACGAGCCGGTGCCGGTCGCGGGCCATGACCGCAAGTCGCTCGCCGCGGCCTGCGAGCGGGCCGTGCGCACAGGCGGGCCGGGCTGAGGCTCTGGCCAAGCCCGGCGGCGTTGCGCTAGGAGGCGCGGCAACCCGCGAGGACCCCATGCCCCAGACGCCCCCCACCGCCGAGGACGGCGACGGCCCGCAGCTCTATCTGGTCACGCCCTCGGGCGCCGCCGCCGCGGCCTTGGGGCCGCTGCTGGCCGAGGTCCTGGACCGCGCCCCCGTCGCCTGCCTGCGCATCCGCGCCGGCGACGATGCGGCCGAGCTCGGCCGCCTCGCCGACATGGCGCGCGAGATCGCCCATGCCCGCGACATCGCCGTGCTGATCGAGGACCACATCGCCCTCGTCCAGCCCCACGGCCTCGACGGCGTCCACCTGACCCACGGCGCGCGCGGCGTGCGCGAGGCGCGCAAGTTGCTGGGCCCGGACGCCATCGTCGGCGCCTTCTGCGGCGCCTCGCGCCACGAGGGCATGACGGCGGGCGAGGCGGGGGCGGATTACGTCAGCTTCGGGCCGGTCGGAGCCTCGGCGCTGAGTCCGGGCGAGACGGCGCCGCTCGACCTCTTCGCCTGGTGGTCGGAAATGATCGAGGTGCCGGTGGTGGCCGAGGGCGCCATCGACGCCGAGCTGATCGCGGCGCTGCGGCCGGTGGCGGATTTCATCGCGCTCGGGCCGGAGATCTGGGGGGCAGACGACCCGGCGGCGGCGCTGGCCGCCTTGTGGCTGCCGTAGCTGCCGGAGGTTTCACACCCCCGGACCCCCGTGGGATATTTGGATCAAGGCGAAGCGGGAAGGTCGAGGCGGGTGCGGTCGCCGGAGGCGGCGCGGCGCAGGACGGCTGGGTAGAGGCGGTGCTCGGCCTTGAGCACGCGCGCGGCAAGCGTCTCGGGCGTGTCGCCGGGGAGCACGGGTACCCGCGCCTGTCCGAGGATCGGGCCGCCGTCGAGTTCGGTCGTCACCTCATGCACCGTGCAGCCCGCCGCGGCATCTCCCGCGGCCAGTGCGCGGGCGTGGGTGTCGAGGCCGGGGTAGTTCGGCAGCAGCGAGGGATGGATGTTCAGCATCCGGCCTTGGAAGCGGGCGACGAAGCCGGGCGTGAGAATCCGCATGAAACCGGCGAGGCAGATCAGGTCCGAGGCGGCCGCCTCCAGCGGTTCGAGCAGCGCCGCCTCGAAACCGGCGCGGTCGCGGCCGAAGGGGCGGTGATCGACGGCGGCGGTCGGCACGCCGAGAGCCGCGGCGCGGGACAGCCCGGCGGCCTCGGGGTCGTTCGACAGCACCAGGACCGGGCGGGCGGGATGGTCGCCGGTCATGCTCTCGACCAGCTTCACCATGTTGGAGCCGCCGCCGGAGATCAGGATGGCGACGCGCTTCACCCCAGGGCGCCGCGGTAGCTGACCCCCTCGCCCTCGGCCACGCGGCCGAGACGTTGGACGCGCTCGCCCTCGGCCTCGAGCAGCGCAGTCAGCGCCTCGGCCCGTGCCTCGGCGACAACGAGGATCATGCCGATGCCCGCGTTGAAGGTCTTGAGCATCTCGGCCTCGGCAATCCCGCCCGCCTCGCGCAGCCATGCGAACACGCCGGGCAGCTTCCACGCGCCGAGGTCCACCTCCGCCCCCAGCCCCGCCGGCAGGACGCGCGGCAGGTTCTCGGTGATGCCGCCGCCGGTGATATGGGCGGCGGCGTGCAGGCCGCCCGCCTTCAGCGCCGCCAGCACCGGGCGGACATAGAGCCGGGTCGGCGTGAGCAGCGCCTCGCCGAGCGTGGTGTCGGCGAAGGGCGCAGTGTCCTCCCACCCCATGTCGGCCGCGAGCGCCACGCGGCGGACCAGCGAGAAGCCGTTGGAATGCAACCCGTCCGAGGCGAGGCCGAGCAGCACGTCACCCGCCGCGACGCCGGAGGGCAGCGCCGTCCCGCGCTCCATCGCCCCGACCGCGAAGCCCGCAAGGTCGAAGTCGTCGCCGTGATACATGCCCGGCATCTCGGCCGTCTCGCCGCCGATGAGCGCGCAGCCGGCGGCGCGGCACGCCTGCGCGATCCCTTCGACCACGCGCGCGGCCTGTTCGACCTCCAGCTTCCCAGTGGCGAAATAGTCGAGGAAGAACAGCGGCTCGGCCCCCTGGCAGACGAGGTCATTGACGCACATCGCCACGAGGTCCTGGCCGATGCCGTCGAGATGCCCGGTGTCGATCGCGATGCGGAGCTTGGTGCCGACGCCGTCCGTCGCCGCGACCAGCACCGGGTCGGCAAAGCCTGCGGCGCGCGGGTCGAACAGCGCGCCGAAGCCGCCGAGGCCCGACATCACGCCCGGCCGCGCCGTCGCCGCCGCGGCAGGAGCGATACGGCGGACCAACGCGTTGCCCGCGTCAATATCCACCCCCGCGTCGCGGTAGCTGATCCCCCTGCCCCCGGTTTCGGCCATGATCCCGCCCCTCGATGCGCTTCGTCGCGGCCTGATAGGCCGGTTTCGCTTGACCCGCAAACCCGCTTTTGCGACGGCTGTGGATGCGGCGGGCCTGTAGCTCAACGGTCAGAGCAGGGCGCTCATAACGCCTTGGTTGCAGGTTCGAATCCTGCCGGGCCTACCGCCGCCCCCTTGCGGGCCTCAGTCGATCTCGACCACGCGCACCGAACCGTTGCGCGCCGAGAGCGCGACCCGCCCCTCGGCCAGTCTCAGCGCGTCGCGCCCAAAAACCTCGCCGCGCCAGCCGCTCAGCACCGGCAGGTCGCGCGTGCCGGAGGCGAGGGCGTCGAGTTCCGCCGCCGAGGCGATCAGGCGGGGGGCGACGCCCGCCTCGTCGGACTTGGCCTTGAGCAGCACGCGCAGCAGGTCCGACAGCGCCGGATTGCCGGGGACGCCGGGCTCGGAGGGCTCGGGCTTCGGCAGATCGCGCACCGCCGCCGCGCGGTTCAGCGCCTCGAGGATGCCATTCGCGATCTCGCCCTTCCGGGCGTCGCGCAGCAGCAGGCGCGACTTGCCGAGGTCTTCCTCGGTCAGCGGCCGGGTCGAGGCCAGCTCGATCAGCGCGTCGTCCTTCAGAACGCGCGAGCGCGGCACATCGCGGCCTTGGGCGAAGCGTTCGCGGAAGGCGGCGAGCTCCTGCAGCGCGACCTGGAAGCGGGGCGAGCCGCTGCGGGTGCGGATGCGCTGCCAGGCTTCCTCGGGGCGGGTGATGTAGGTCTCGGGGTCGGTGAGGACGGCGAGTTCCTCGGCCACCCATGGCCCGCGGCCGGTCTTTTCCAGCTGCGCCGCGAGATATTCGTAGATCGCCCGCAGATGCGTCACATCGGCGAGCGCATATTCCATCTGCGCCTGGGTCAGCGGGCGGCGCGACCAGTCGGTGAAGCGCGAGGACTTGTCGAGGGGCTGTCTGGCGATGCGCTTGACCAGCGTCTCGTAGCCCGCCTGCTCGCCGAAGCCCGCGACCATCGCGGCGATCTGGGTGTCGAAGAGCGGCGTCGGGAAGATCCCGGCGTCGTGGAAGAAGATCTCGAGGTCCTGTCGGGCGGCGTGGAACACCTTCACCGTCGCCTCGTGCCGGAAGAGGCCGTAGAGCGGCTCCAGCGACAGCCCCTCGGCCAGCGGATCGACCAGCACCGCGGGGCCGCCCGGCTGCTTGCCCGCCGAAGCGGGCGGCAGGGCCATCTGGATCAGGCAAAGCTTCGAGTAATAGGTCCGCTCGCGCAGGAACTCGGTATCGACGGTGACATAGGGGTGGCGCTTGGCCTCGGCGCAGAAGGCGGCGAGGTCGTCGGTCGTTGTAATGGGCGTCATGCGGGCCTTCGGCTGGTCAGGGCGGGGCATCCGCCGCGGTTGCGCTCGTGTAAGCGCCTGATGCCGGAAAGCAAAGAAGAACGCGGCGCGTCTTGGCGCGCCGCGTTCGGTCTGTGTCGTGGCGGGGACGGCTGGCCGCCCCTGCGGATCAGAAGAACGCCTGCAGCCCGGTGATCGCGCGGCCGAGGATTAGCGCGTGGACGTCATGCGTGCCCTCGTAGGTGTTGACCGTCTCGAGGTTCTGCGCGTGGCGCATCACCTGGAACTCCTCCGAGATGCCGTTGCCGCCGTGCATGTCGCGCGCCCAGCGGGCGATCTCGAGCGCCTTGCCGCAGTTGTTGCGCTTGACGAGCGAGATCATCTCCGGCGCCGCCTGCGCCTCGTCGAGCAGCCGCCCGACCCGCAGGCTGCCCTGCAGGCCGAGCGCGATCTCGGTCATCATGTTGGCGAGCTTGAGCTGGTAGAGCTGCGTCTGCGCCAAGGGCCGCTTGAACTGGTGCCGGTCGAGGCCATACTGGCGGGCGGCGTGCAGGCAGAACTCGGCCGCGCCGAGGGCGCCCCAGCTGATGCCGTAGCGGGCGCGGTTGAGGCAGCCGAACGGCCCCTTCAGCCCCTCGACGTTGGGCAGCAGCGCGTCCTCGCCGACCTCGACATCCTGCATGACGACCTCTCCAGTGATCGAGGCGCGCAGCGAAAGCTTGCCGTCGATCTTCGGCGCGGAAAGGCCCTTCGTGCCCTTGTCGAGCACGAAGCCCTTGATCTTGCCGCCATGCGCCTCGGACTTGGCCCAGATCACGAACACATCCGCGATCGGCGAGTTCGAGATCCACATCTTGCTGCCATTCAGCACATAGCCGCTGTCGGTCTTGCGGGCGACGGTCTTCATGCCCGCCGGGTCGGAGCCGGCGTCGGGCTCGGTCAGGCCGAAGCAGCCGATCCACTCGCCCGAGGCGAGCTTCGGCAGGTATTTCTGCCGCTGCGCCTCGGTCCCGTAGGCATAGATCGGATACATCACCAGCGAGGACTGCACCGACATCATCGAGCGGTAGCCCGAATCGATCCGCTCGACCTCGCGGGCGATCAGGCCATAGGCCACGTAGGAGGCGCCGAGGCCGCCGTATTCCTCGGGCACGGTCACGCCCAGAAGGCCCATCTCGCCCATCTCGCGGAAGATCGCCGGGTCGGTCTTCTCGTCGCGATAGGCCTCGATCACGCGGGGCTGCAGCTTCTCCTGCGCATAGGCGCGGGCGCCGTCGCGCAGCATCCGCTCCTCCTCGGACAGCTGGTCCTCCATGCGGAAGGGGTCTTCCCAGTCAAAGCGGCCGAGGTCGGGGGCGTCCTTGGCCTTGAGCTTCGGCAAGGCGGCGGTGTCGGTCGGGGCGTTCATGGCGGGTTCTCCTCGTTTCGGCAGGTCCATAGGCCGCGGTCCGCGATCACGCAATCCTCAGGTGTTTGTCATCACCGTCACGACCATGTGGGGAACCCGTCCGGAGGCGTCAGGTTACTGTCGCACAAACGTCCGGGCACGATCCGAGGAGACTTCGTCCCATGAGCCGCATCTTCCGTTCCACCACTGCGCTCGCCGCTTCGCTGAGCCTCGTCGCACCGAACTTCGCAATGGCCGAGACCGCGCTGACGCAGGCCGAGTTCGAGCAGCTGCAGGCGCAGACCACGCAAGGCCAGCCGCATCTCGCCGCGGCGCTGGCCCGCGAGATCGCGAACGGGCTGACGGCCGACCAGCTGACCTGCATGGACGATTCGGCCCGCCCCTGCGCCGATGACGTGGCGCTGAAGACGCCGTCGGGAATGGCGGTGCGGATCAGCGAGTCGGGTGAGATCGCGCTCGCGCCGCGCAACGAGCAGGACGAGCAGGTGGCGAACGCCATCGCCGGGGCGGCCATGGCGGCACCCGCGCCGGACGCCGGTGGCGCAGCCGATGCCGCTGTGGCGGCGGTTGGACCGGGCGAGGGCGAGCTGGCCGCGGCCCTGGCCGCCGAGGCGCCAGAGGTCACGAGCGAGCCTGCACCGGAGGCAGAAGTGCTGGCGCAGGCAGACGCACCGGTGATCCTGCCCGAGACCACGCCTGAGGCTGCGGCTGAGCCTGCCCCCGAGCCCGCCCCTGAGGTAGCGGCGGAGGCCCCTGCCCCGGTCGCCGCGCCGGAAGCGACTGCCGAGCCTGCGGCCCCGGTGACCGCCGCGACGCCCGCGCCGCAGCCCGAGACGCCGGTCGAGACGCCCGAGCCGCCGACCCGGGCCGCCGCGGCCCCGGCACCCGAACCTGCGCCGGAAGTCGCCGCCAGTCCCGATACCCCGGCCCAGCCGGCAGCGCCCGACGCGGGCCCCAGCGAGGGCGATCTCGCGGCCGCGCTTGCCGCGGAGGGCGAGGCCAAAGCTGACGCACCCGCCGCCGAGCCGGCGCCGGTGGCGCCTGCCGGGCAGCAGGCCGAGGCCGCGCCCGCCCCTGCGGCCGCCGAAGACGACCTCGCCGCCGCCCTCGCGGCAGCGCAGGGCGAGGAGCAGCCTGCCGCGGGTCAGGCCTCAGCCTCCGCCCCCGCGGCCCCCGAGGCAGCCGCTGCGCAGGCGCTCGCCGCCTCGACCGGGCAACCGGAGGCGCCGCAGCCGGTGGAGGTGAGCAAGGAGGAGCAGTCGGCACTCGCCGATGCGCTCGCGACCGTGGCGGCCGCCGCCCCGCCGCCCGCCGAGCCGCAGCCCCAAGCCGCGCCGGAGTCGCAGGCGCAGTCCCCTGAGCAGCCGCAGCCGGTCGCGCCCGCGGCTGAAGCCACTGCCGCTGCCGGCAGTGAAGCCCCGACCGACGATGGCGACGACGCGGCCGCCCTCGCCGCGGCCGCGGCCCTCGCCCCGGTCGCCGCGGCGCTGCTCGCTCCGGCGCAACTGTCCGACAACGCGACCTCGGTCGTCGTGACGCCGGAAAGCGCCCGCTCCTCGGCCGAAGATTTCGGCACCAGCATCGCGCAGGCCGTGGCCGCCGCGCAGAACGCGCCGGTGGTGACGGGCGGGCAGGCTTCCACGACGCCGACCCCGGTCGGCCCCTCGGGCGAGCCGGTCGCGAACGACCCCGTGGTCGTCACGCCCGCCACCCCGCCAGGCCAGACGCCGACCACGGTGGCCGAGGATGACGACGATGACAACACGCTCCGCAACCTGCTGATCGCGGGCCTCGGCGCCTATGCCGTGGGCACCATCCTGCAGAACCAGAACCGCGTGGCGCTGAACACCGGCGACCGGGTGGTCACGGTGGCCCCGGACGGCAGCCAGCAGGTCTGGCGCAACGACGACGCGCTGCTGCTGACGCCCGGCGCGCGGGTCTCGACCGAGAACTTCTCGGACGGGAGTTCGCGCACCATCGTCTCGCGCGAGGATGGCAGCCGCGTGGTCACGATCCGCGACGCGCAGCTGCGCGTGCTGCGCCGGACGCTGATCCAGCCGAACGGCAGCGTCGTGGACCTGGTCAACGAGGCGGTGCCGGTCGCACCGGTCGAGCTCGCGGCCCTGCCCCCGGCGGCGCGCCCGGTGGTGGTCTCGCCCTCGGCCACGACCGAGGAGTTGCGCGACGCCCTGCGGCAGGAAGCGGCGATCAACCGCAGCTTCTCGCTGACCCAGATCCGCAACATCGCGCAGGTCCGCAATCTGGTGGCGCCGATCTCGATCGACTCGATCACCTTCGACACCGCCTCGGCCGCGATCCGGCCCGACCAGGCGCGGCAGCTGGCGGCCTTGGGCAGCACCCTCGCGGGGATGATCGCGGCGAACCCGGCCGAAGTGTTCCTGGTCGAGGGCTATACCGACACCGTAGGCGGCGAGGCGATGAACCTGGCGCTGTCCGACCGGCGGGCCGAGTCCCTCGCGCTCGCGCTGACGGAATACTTCGACGTGCCGCCCGAGAACCTGATCGTGCAGGGCTATGGCGAGCGCTTCCTCGCCGTGCCGCAGGAGGGCGACATCCGCGAGAACCGCCGCGTCGCGGTGCGCCGGATCACGGATCTGCTGAACAACTGACCGGCAGGCAAAGGAAAGGGGCCGCGCGATCCACTCGCGCGGCCCCTTCGCATGTCCCGCAGGCGTCAGACGAACTCGACCTGCCAGCGTTCGATCACGGTGTTGGCCAGCAGCGCCTCGCACATCCGCGCGACCTCAGCCTCGGCATCCGCGCGCGCGTTTCCCGGCGCGAGGTCCAGCTCGATCACCTTGCCCTGCCGCACGGCCTCGACGCCGCGGAAGCCGAGGACGCCGAGCGCGTGGCGGATCGCCTCGCCCTGCGGGTCCAGCACCCCCTCCTTCAGCATGACGGTGACGCGGGCGCGCAGGCGGTCGTCGGCCATGGGAGGCCTCCCTTTCCGAGGATCAGTTGATGAGCGTGGGCTTCGTCATGTTCTGCGCCTGCGCCGGCATCAGCCCGAGACGGCGCGCGACCTCGGTATAGGCGTCGGTCAGGTTGCCGAGGTCGCGGCGGAACACGTCCTTGTCGAGCTTGCGGCTGGTCTTCATGTCCCACAGCCGGCAGCTGTCGGGGCTGATCTCGTCGGCCACCACGAGGCGCATGAAATCGCCGTCCCAGATGCGGCCGATCTCGATCTTGAAGTCGATCAGCTTGATGCCGACCCCGTAGAACACGCCCGAGAGGAAGTCGTTCACCCTGAGCGCGAGGCTCACGATATCGTCGAGGTCCTGCTGCTGTGCCCAGCCGAAGGCAATGATGTATTCCTCGCTGACCATCGGGTCGCCGAGCTCGTCGTTCTTGTAGCTGTATTCGACGATCGGCCGCGGCAGCGGCTCGCCCTCCTCGATGCCGAGGCGCTTCGACAGCGACCCGGCGGCGAAGTTGCGCACGATCACCTCCAGCGGGATGATCTCGACCTGCCGGATCAGCTGCTCGCGCATGTTGATGCGGCGGATGAAATGGGTCGGCACGCCGATCTGGCCGAGGCCGACCATGAAGAACTCGCTCAGGCGGTTGTTCAGCACGCCCTTGCCATCGACCACGGCCTTCTTCTGGGCGTTGAAGGCGGTGGCGTCATCCTTGAAATACTGGATGAGGGTCCCCGGCTCGGTCCCTTCGTAGAGGATCTTGGCCTTGCCCTCGTAGACTTTCTTGCGCCGTGACGCCATCGGGCCGCCCCCTCTTGCTTGCATGCGGCCGGTGTAGGCTCATTGGGGCGGGGCGGCAATACGGGCGTGAGCGCCGGCACTTGCGGCGAAGGGGCGGCATGGGCATATCGCGGGCAACTGTTTCAACCTGGCCGGAGGGAGACCCCGATGACCACATTCGACGACCGCCAACGCTCCTACGAGGCGAAATTCGTCCATGACGCGGACCTGCGCTTCAAGGCCGAGGCGCGGCGCAACCGCCTGCTGGGCGAATGGGCCGCGGGGCTGCTGGGCAAGACCGGCGAGGACGCGCGCCAGTATGCAATGACGGTCGTGACCTCGGATTTCGAGGCCCCGGGCGAGGACGACGTGGCCCGGAAGGTGGTGGCCGACCTCAAGGGCCGCGCCGACGAGGCGACGATCCGCGCCAAGATGGACGAGCTGCGCCAGATCGCGCGCGAGCAGATCGCGGGCGAGAGCTGAGCCGCCGCCGGGGGGCTGTCTGCCCCCCGATCCCCCCGAGGATATTTGTCTCAAGGCAAAGCCTGCCAGACCGGAGAGCGCCCGTGACCGACCTCTTGAGCCGCCTGCTGGCCGAACGCGACTGGCTGATGGCCGATGGCGCCACCGGGACCACGCTCTTCAACATGGGGCTGAGCGCGGGCGAGCCGCCGGAACTGTGGAACGTCGATCGTCCGGACGACATCCGCAGCCTCTACCGCGGCGCGGTCGAGGCCGGGTCGGACCTGTTCCTGACCAACACCTTCGGCGGCAACGCCGCGCGGCTGAAACTGCACAAGTCGCAGGACCGGGTTCGCGAACTGAACCGCGTCGCGGCGGAACTGGGGCGCGAGGTCGCGGATGCGGCGGGGCGGCCCGTCGTGGTTGCGGGCTCGGTCGGGCCGACCGGCGAGATCATGGCGCCGATGGGCAGCCTCACGCATGAGCTCGCGGTCGAGATGTTCCACGAGCAGGCCGAGGGGCTGAAGGAGGGCGGCGTGGACGTCCTCTGGGTCGAGACGATCAGCGCGCCAGAGGAATACAGGGCCGCGGCCGAGGCGGCGCGGCTGGCCGGGATGCCCTGGTGCGGGACGATGAGCTTCGACACCGCGGGCCGGACGATGATGGGCGTGACCTCGGCGCAGCTTGCGGCTTTGGTGGAAAAGCTGCCGAACCCGCCGCTCGCCTTCGGCGCCAACTGCGGCGTCGGCGCGTCGGACCTGCTGCGGACGGTGGCGGGCTTCGCCGCCTCCGGAACCGAGCGGCCGCTGATTGCCAAGGGCAATGCCGGGATTCCGCGCTTCCAGGAAGGGCATATCCATTACGACGGCACGCCGGAACTGATGGCCGAATACGCGATGCTCGCGCGCGATCTGGGCGCCCGCATCATCGGCGGCTGCTGCGGGACGCAGCCCGAGCATCTGCGGGCGATGCGCGCGGCGCTCGAGACGGTGCCGAAGGGGCCGCGGCCGAGCCTCGAGGAGATCACGGCGCGGCTGGGCGGGTTCTCGTCCGAGTCGGACGGCACCGGCGAGGGGCCGGTCCGTCAGCGCCACAACCGCCGCCGCGGCTGAGCTTTCAGAACAGCGCCAGCTGGTCCCCCGTCCTTGCAGGCGGGCCGAAGCGGGAGCAGTCGAGGGCCGGGCTGCTCTCGTCATAGCCCAGCCGCTTGCGCGCCAGGCGGAAACGTTGCTGCAGCAGCTGGGCCTCCACCCCCTCGCCCTTCATGCGGCTGCCGAAGCGCGGGTCGTTGTCGCGCCCGCCGCGCATCGCCTGCACCCGGGTCATGACATGCGCCGCCCGGCCCGGCGCCACCCGGTCGAGCCAGTCGCGGAAGAGCGGCGCGACCTCGTGCGGCAGGCGCAGCGGGATCATCGAGGCGTTCCGCGCCCCCGCCTCGCGCGCGGCCTTGAGGATCGCCTCGACCTCGGGCTCGGTCAGCACCGGGATGACGGGCGAGACCATGACGCGGACCGGGATGCCGACCGTTGCCAGCCCCTCGATCATCTTGAGGCGGGTCGCGGGCGAGGGGGCGCGCGGCTCGAGCGAGCGGGCCATGGCCTGGTCGAGCGTGGTCAGCGAGATGCCGACCGTGACCAGCCGCCGCGCCGCCATCTCCACGAGGATGTCCCGGTCGCGCAGCACGAGGCTGCCACGGGTGGCGAGCGACAGCGGGTGGTTCCAGTCCGACAGCACCTTCAGGATGCCCGGCATGATCCGGTATTTCGCCTCGATCGGTTGGTAGGGGTCGGTGGCGGTGCCGATGCCGAGCGGCGCGACACGGTAGGCGGGGCGGGCGATCTCGCGCTCAAGGAGCGCGGCGGCATCGGGGCGGGCGGTCAGCTTGGTCTCGAAGTCGAGGCCGGGCGAGAGGCCGAGATAGGAATGGAACGGCCGGGCGAAGCAGTAGATGCAGCCATGCTCGCAGCCGCGATAGGGGTTGAGGCTGCGGTCGAAGGGCACGTCGGGCGAGGTGTTGCGGGTGATGACGCTGCGCGGGCGCTCGATGGCCACCTCGGTCTCGACCCGCCGCGCCTCCTCGGGGATGTCCCAGCCGTCATGCTCGCGATGGGCCTCGAACCGCTCGAACCGGCCCTTGGGCCGCGAGACGGTGCCACGGGCCTTGATGATCTCGTCGGGGTTCTGCGGCGGGAGCATCCCCTCACGCTAGAACAATCAGCGAACACGGCGCAACCACCGCCGCGCTCATCACGGGATCGTGACCGCGGCCTTTCCCCCGCCCCCGCGATGTGAGACGCGGGGCCGCACAACGGGAGACCGCCATGAGCCGCCACGACGCCGAAGACCTGATCCGCCGCTACTACGCCGCCTTCAACGCCGGTGACGCCGACGGCATGCTGGCCCTCGTCACCGACGACGTGGAGCATCGCGTGAACGAGGGCGAGCCGCGCCACGGCCGTGCTGCTTTCGCCGATTTCTGCGGCCACATGGGCGTCTCCTACCGCGAGCGGCTGGAGGACATCGTCACCTTCGCCACCGCGGACGGCGCCCGTGCCGCGGCCGAGTTCACGGTCCACGGCACCTATCTCAAGACCGATCCCGGCCTGCCCGAGGCGCATGGCCAGACCTACGCTCTGCCCGCCGGCGGCTTCTTCGACATCCGCGACGGCAAGATTGCGCGGATCACCACCTTCTACAACCTCGCCGACTGGGTCCGGCAGGTCTCGGCATGACCGAGGTCCGGGTCCTTCCGCCGGCCGAGATCGAGGCCCGCCTCGACGAGATTGCGGGCCTGCGGATCGCGGTGTTCCGGGAATGGCCCTATCTCTACGACGGCGACCCGGACTACGAGCGGCGCTACCTGCGGCCCTATGTCGAGAGCGACGCGGCGCTGGTGGTCGGCGCGCTCGACGGTGGCCGGCTGGTCGGGGTGTCCACCGCGACGCCGATGGAGGACCACAAGGACGAGTTCGCCGCCGCCTTCGCCGGGCGGCCCGAGCCGCTGGAGACGATCTTCTACGGCGGCGAATCGCTGCTGCTGCCGGAATGGCGCGGGCGCGGCATCGGCGGCCGCTTCTTCGACGCGCGTGAGGCGCGCGCCCGCGACCTCGGCCGCTGCCATGTCGCCTTTTGTTCGGTCATCCGCCCGGACGACCACCCGGCCCGCCCGCCTGGCGCGCGGGGCAACGAAGGCTTCTGGACCCGTCGTGGCTATGCCTCCCTGCCGGGCGTCGTGGCCGAGTTCCACTGGCGCGACCTCGGTGCGGCGGAGGAGAGCGGCCACCCTTTGCAGTTCTGGATGCGGAGCCTTTGAGGGCCGCCTTGATGACCCCTGTCGCGGGCGCTATTCCCGCGACAACCCGAGAGGAAGCGCATGTCCATCACCCCCGACGAGGCCCGCAAGGTCGCCCATCTGGCGCGCATCGCGGTCGCGCCCGAGGCGCTGCCGAAGCTGGCCGAACAGCTCAACGGCATCCTGCATTTCATGGAGCAGCTGAACGAGGTCGATATCGAGGGCGTCGAGCCGATGACCGGCGTGACGCCGATGCGGCTGAAGCGCCGCAGCGACGAGGTGACGGCGGGGGGGATGCCCGAGAAGATCCTCGCCAACGCGCCGGACGCGCGCGAGGGGTTCTTCGCCGTCCCGAAGGTGGTCGAATGAGCGCGCTGAACGCCCTGACCATCGCCGAGGCCCGCGACGGGCTGCGCAAGCGCGACTTCACCGCCGCCGAGCTGACCGAGGCCTGCCTCGGCGCGATCGAGGGCGCGGGCGCGCTCAACGCCTTCGTCCACGGCACCCCGGAGCTCGCGCGCGAGCAGGCGGCGGCGGCCGATCAGCGCCTCGCGGCCGGCGACGCGCCCGCCATGTGCGGCATCCCGGTCGGCATCAAGGACCTCTTCTGCACCGAGGGCGTGCCCGCGCAGGCCGCCTCGCGCATCCTCGAGGGCTTCCTTCCGCCCTATGAATCGACCGTCACGCGCAACCTGTGGGACGCGGGCGCGATCTGCCTCGGCAAGCTCAACATGGACGAGTTCGCAATGGGCTCGTCGAACGAGACCTCGGTGTATGGCAATGCCGTGAACCCGTGGCGGCGCACGGGCGATGACGCGGCGCTGACGCCGGGCGGCTCGTCCGGCGGCTCGGCCGCGGCGGTGGCGGCGGGCCTGTGCCTTGCGGCGACCGGGACCGACACCGGCGGCTCGATCCGCCAGCCCGCGGCCTTCACCGGGATCGTGGGGCTGAAGCCGACCTATGGCCGGGTCAGCCGCTGGGGCGTGATCGCCTTCGCCTCCTCGCTCGACCAGGCCGGACCGATGACGCGCAGCGTCCGCGACGCGGCGATCATGCTGCAGGCGATGGCCTCGGTGGACCCGATGGACTCGACCTCGGCCGAGATCCCGGTGCCCGACTTCGAGGCGGCGCTGACCGGCGACATCCGCGGCAAGCGCATCGGCCTGCCGCGCGAATACCGCATGGAGGGTATGCCGGGCGAGATCGAGGCACTGTGGAAACGGGGGGCCGAGATGCTGCGCGATGCGGGCGCCGAGGTCGTGGACATCTCGCTGCCGCATACGAAATACGCGCTCCCCGCCTATTACGTCATCGCCCCGGCCGAGGCGTCCTCGAACCTCGCCCGCTATGACGGCGTCCGCTATGGCCGCCGCGCGAAGCTGGGCCAGGGCGACGGGATCACCGAACTCTACGAGAAGACCCGCGCCGAGGGCTTCGGCCCCGAGGTGCAGCGCCGGGTGATGATCGGCACCTATGTGCTGTCGGCCGGCTTCTACGACGCCTATTACAATCGCGCCCGCAAGGTCCGCGCGCTCATCAAGAGCGACTTCGACGCGGTGTTCGCCGAGGGAATTGACGCGATCCTGACGCCCGCGACGCCTTCGGCCGCCTTCCCGCTCGGCTCGGTGGACGAGGCGGCGGACCCGGTGGCGATGTATCTCAACGATGTCTTCACGGTGACGGTGAATCTTGCCGGGCTGCCGGGAATCGCGGTGCCCGCCGGGCTGGACGTGCAAGGACTGCCGCTTGGCCTGCAACTGATCGGGCGGCCCTTCGAGGAGGGAGCGCTGCTCAATGTCGCCGGTGCGATCGAGCATCGTGCGGGATTCATGGCAAAACCCGATCGCTGGTGGTAGCGTCGGGCAGGAAACAGCCGGGGGAACGGTGATGCGGCAGGCGATGTGGCTCGGGTTGCTGGCGCTCGCCGCCTGCAACGAGAACTCCGGCTGGAACCCGAACTACGTGATCGCCGACCGGCCCTATGGCGCGGTCCTCGATTCGACGACGCCCTACGCGGCCTACAAATACGAACGCGAATGGGCGCTGCTGGGCCAGCGCGAGGTGCCCGAGACGATCCCGCGGGCGCTGCCCCTCGACGCGCCGACCCCCGCGGATATCCGCGGGCCGAGCGTCTGGCAGACGATCCGCGGCGAGGCCGTGGCGGTCGTGGCCGGCCCGGTGCTGCCCGAGGTCTGGCGCCAGCCGGCGCAACCTGTCGTGGCCGCGCCGGCCGTGATCCCGGCGCCGCCGAGCGCACCCGCGGCGGCGGTCGTCGCGGTGCCCGTCGCGCCGGTGGCCGTTGAACCCGTGGCGATCACCCCCGGCCCCTATCCGGGCGCCTCGCCCGTGCTGATCCGCTACGCGCAGGCCGCGGGCCATGAGCGCGGCACCGCGGTCTGGCCGCGGCCGAACGCCGACCCGCGGATTGCAGCGCGGACCTGCCGGACCTTCGCCGATGCCGATTCGGCGCAGATCGCCTTCCTCGTCCGCGGCGGCCCCGAGGTCGATCCGGCGCAGATGGACCCGGACGGCGATGGCTTCGTATGCGGCTGGAACCCGGCACCATTCCGACAGGGCGCCCTCTGACGAACGCCTTCCCCTCGCCGAATCACGGCGACCGCCGCGGGCGGCGGGTCGAACTCGTGGTGATCCACGCCACCAACATGCCCGACGCCGCGAGCGCCCGCGCGCGGCTCTGCGACCCGGCGGCGGAAGTCTCGGCCCACTGGCTCATCCACGAGGACGGCACGACCGAGCAGCTCGTCTGCGAGAGCCGCCGCGCCTGGCACGCGGGCGCGGGCGCGTGGCGGGGCGAGGATGACGTGAACTCGCGCTCCATCGGGATCGAGCTGGCGAACCCCATGGACCGCCCCTTCCCCGAGCCTCAGATGGCCGCGCTCGAGACGGTGCTGGCAGCGATCCTCGCCCGCCACGGCCTCGAGCCGGACGCAGTGATCGCGCATAGCGACATGGCGCCGGGGCGGAAGGACGACCCCGGCAAGCGATTCGACTGGCGGCGGTTGGGGCTTCAGGGGCTTTGCCTTGGGCAAATATCCTCCGGGGGTCCGGGGGTGGAAAACCCCCGGCTTCTGCCGCCGCTCAGCGACAGCCTCGACGCCCTCGGCTACCCCCCCGCTCCGCCGCTGGCCCGCCTCGCCGCCTTCCGCCTCCGCCACCGCCCGGGCGCGGAGGGCCCCGAATCGCCCGACGACCGCCGCCTCGCCGCGGCCCTCGCATGCGCTTGACCGCGGCGGCTCCCGCCGTCATATCCGCTTCGCGCGGATGGCCGGATGACCGCGGCACGGCTTCATGCCGGGTCGAGGAAAGTCCGGGCTCCACAAGGCAACGGTGCCGGGTAACGCCCGGCGGGGGCAACCCCAGGGAAAGCGCCACAGAGAGAAGACCGCCGCGGGTCCGCCCGCGGCAAGGGTGAAACGGTGGGGCAAGAGCCCACCGCGGGACGGGCAACCGGACCGGCAAGGCAAGCCCCACCGGGAGCAATGCCGAATAGGGAGCGCGCGCCGGGGCAAGCCTCGGCAGGACGGCCTGGTCCGGGCGCTCCGGGTTGGCAGCACGAGCGCCGCGGCGACGCGGCGCCCAGAGGAATGGTCATCCACGGGGGCTTCGGCCCCCCGGACAGAACCCGGCTTACAGGCCATCCGCGCAGATATCCGCCAAAGGCGCGGAGCTTCGGTCGATTTCGCGCCAGAATTGTGCTACGCAGAGGTTGGCGCGCGCTGCCACGCGGCCTGACTGCTGCCGCCCCGTTCCGGGCGACGCGTGGCCGCTCGCGCTCTGGTGACGCCGAGGGGACCACCGCCATGCTCATGCGACCCGACACCGCGCGCTTTCCCCAGAACGACGGGCAGGACGCCGCGCTCGCGCTTGCACTGCTCAAGGCGATGCCGGGGCGGGTCTGCCTGCTCGACCCGGACGGCCGCGTGACCTTCGTCAACGGCGCGGGCCTGCGATCCTTCGAGCCGTCGGAGGCCGTGCAGGGGCGCTTCTGGTGGGACCTGTGGCCCGCGGCCGACCGCGAAGTGCTTCGGACCGCACTCGTCGAGGCGGCGGCGGGCGAGACGGTCACGATCGAGGCAGGCCCCTCCGACCGCGGTTGGCAGCAGATGGTCGTGGCACCGGTCGAGGATGCGCGCGGGACGCTGGTGAAGATCCTCGTGATCGCGCGCGAGGCCTGCGACCCGGACGGGTTGACAGCGCGCCCCGAGCCGCTATGAACCGGCCTTCAGCGAATTCCCCGGTCCCGGCGCCGCCCTTGCGGGCGCGCCCGGCCCGGACCACCAGGAGCGACATGCGATGGCGAAGCCGACCACCGTCAAGATCCGCCTGAACTCGACGGCGGGCACGGGCTATTTCTACGTCACGAAAAAGAACGCCCGCACCATGACCGACAAGATGACCGTGCGCAAATACGACCCCGTCGCGCGCCAGCATGTCGAGTTCAAGGAAGGCAAGATCAAGTAAGCAGGCCAGGCCGGCACCGCTGCCGTCCGCCGCTTGACAGGCCGCTCCGGGGCACCGGAGCGGCTTTTCCACGTTTAGCAGCACAAACGCCACGACGGCGCGCCCGTGGACGATATGAGCCTCGACCAAGCCTACGTTGGGCTGACAGAGGGTCAACGCCCGCCTTGGGGCCGGGCGCTGACCCGTCCGCTTTGACCGCCGGACGGGAAGCAGCGGGATCGTTGCGCAAGACGTCCCGGAGGACGCCTTCGCTACTCCGCCGCCGCCGGAAACCGCAGCCGCAACACGCGCAGCTTTCGCGAATCGCCCTCGACCACCTCGAAACTGGCGCCGCTCGGATGCTGCACCACCTCGCCGGGCGCGGGCACCCGGCCCGCCAGCAGGACGATCAAACCGCCCAGCGTGTCCACTTCCTCGCCCTCGTCGCCATGGCCGAGCACGAGGCCCGTCGCGTCCTCGACATCGTCGAGTTCCGCCCGCGCCTCGATCAGCCACTGCCCGGGCTTCTCGACCTGCCATTGCCGCTGGTCGAGGTCGTCATGCTCGTCCTCGATCTCGCCGATGACCTGCTCGATCAGGTCCTCGATCGTCACCAGGCCGTCCACGCCGCCATATTCGTCGATCACCAGGGCCATGTGGATCCGCTTCTGCTGCATCGTCTGCAGCAGCGTGGCGGCGGACATTGAGGGCGGCACGAACAGCAGCGGCCGCAGCATCGGGCGCAGCGCGAAGGCCGCCTCGGGCTTGCCGAAACCGTGCTGCAGCGCGAGGTCCTTGAGGTGGATCAGGCCGAGGGGCGTGTCCAGCGTGTCGCGATAGATCGGGATGCGCGAGACGCCGTTCTCGCGGAAGAGGTCCACCAGTTCCAGCAGCGAGGCGGTGACCGGCGCGGCGACGATCTCGTTCTTGGGCAGCGCGACATCGTCCACCTTCATCTGCCGCAGCCGTGCGAGGCTCGGCGCCCCTCGGGCCGGGCTGTTGTCCTCCGGCTCGGCGCGCTCCGGGGCCGTGTCGGTTGGGTCGGCGGTGAAGGAGGCGAAGAGGCGGCCCAGCAGGCTGCGTCCCGAGGGGGCGTCGGCGGCGACGGCCTCGGCTGGGGGCGGGTCGTCGGCCGGGGACGGCTCCGGGGGAGTCGGGTCGGCGTCGGGACTTCGGCTCTGGGCGTTCATGGGGTTCCGCGGTCAGAATAGGGGTCGGCGATGCCGAGGCCCCAAAGGATGGAACGCTCGGCCTCTTCCATGGTTTCCGCATCGCGCGCGTCCTCGTGGTCGAAACCGGCGAGGTGGAGGGTCGCGTGGACCAGCAGATGCATGACATGGTCGCCGAACGGCTTGCCTTGCGCCGCCGCTTCGGCCGCGCAGGTCTCGTAGGCGATGGCGATGTCGCCCAGTTCGTCGGTGTCCGGCGCGACGGGGATGGCGCCCGGGATACGGGGCGCGTGCTCGACCGAGGGCCAGCTCAGCACGTTGGTCGGCCGCGGCTTGCCGCGGAAATCGGCGTTCAGCGCCGCGATCCGGGCATCGTCGCAGCCCATCACCACCACCGCAGAGTCGCCCCGGTCGAGCCATTCGAGCGCCGCGCCGACCGCCCTCGCCGCGAGGGCATCTAACCCCGCGGCCTCCCATCGCTCGTCCTCGATCACCACGTCGGCGCCGGGAGCGGCGGGGCTGAAGACCTCAGCCGTCATTGCGCTCGATCCATCGGCGCGGGCGCATGCCCGCGCGGGCGGCCTCGGCTCGCGCCTCGACGCCGGCCTCGTCCGCGTCCCAGGCCTCGATGATCCGCGCGACCAGCGGGTGTCGGACCACGTCCCTGGCGGTGAAATAGCTGAAGCTGATCCCCGGCACGCCCTTCAGCAGCGTCTCGGCCTCGACCAGCCCCGAGACGCTGCCGCGCGGCAGGTCCACCTGTGTGCGGTCGCCGGTCACGACCATGCGCGAGCCCTCGCCGAGACGCGTCAGGAACATCTTCATCTGCATCGTGGTCGCGTTCTGCGCCTCGTCGAGCACCACGAAGGCGGAGGCCAGCGTCCGGCCACGCATGAACGCGAGCGGCGCGATCTCGATCCGCTTCTCCTCCATCAGCTTCTGAAGCTGCTTGGCCGGGAGAAAATCGTTCAGCGCGTCGTAGAGCGGCTGCATGTAGGGATCGACCTTCTCCTTCATGTCGCCGGGGAGGAAGCCCAGACGCTCGCCCGCCTCGACGGCCGGGCGCGAGAGGATGATCTTGTCCACATGCCCGCCGATCAGCATGGTGACGCCCACGGCAACGGCGAGGTAGGTCTTGCCCGTTCCCGCCGGGCCGATGCCGAAGGCGAGTTCGTGGCCGTAAAGCGCGCGGACATAGTCGCGCTGCGCCTCGGTGCGGGGCTCGACCGTCTTCTTGCGGGTGCGAAGCTCGATCGGCCCCTGCCCGAACATCTCCAACTGCTCGGCGGGCGTCGGGCTGCCGCCGTCGCCCGACGACTCGCCGCCCATGCGGAGTGCCGCCTCGACATCGCCCATATCGACCGAGCGCCCTTGCTCCAGGCGGGTATAGAGGCCGTTCAGCAGCGCCGCGGCATCCGCCTGCGCCTCGGGCGGGCCGACGATCGAGAGGCGGTTCCCGCGGCGCAGCACATGCGTCCCGGTCGCGGCCTCGATTCGCGCCAAGTGCCGGTCATGCGGCCCGCAGAGTTGGATCAGGAGCCGGTTGTCGGGAAACTCCAGCACAGTCTCGGCCGGCGCGGGATTGGCGGCGGGGCTCGCGGGGATCAGGCCCAAGGGCTGCTCCAGGTCAGGGTCATGGTCTCCGATGAGGGAACCTGTCCCTCATGGTTGCGGAAGCTCGCGCGCGGCGCAAGCATCTCGGGCGCGTCCGCGCGGGATTTCACCGAAATCGCCTCACAGATAGCGGCGCGGATAGCGGCGGCCGAGGGCGGTCAGCGCCTCGTAGCCGATGGAGCCGAAGAGCGCCGCATAGGCGTCGATGCCGCGATGCGGGCCGATCAGCTCGAACGCCTCGGGGATCTCGGGCAAGTCGGTCACGTCGAGGGTGATGGCGTCCATCGAGACGCGGCCGACCAGCGGCACCTCGCGGTCGCCCGCGAACAGGGTCACGCCCTTCCCGGCGAGGGCGCGCGGCAGGCCGTCCGCGTAACCGCCCGAGAGGGTGGCGATGCGGGTGCGCCGCCTGGCGGTCCAGGCGCCGTTGTAGCCGACCGTCTCGCCCGGCTCGATCCAGCGAAGCTGGCGCAGCGGCAGGGTCAGCGTGACCACCGGGCGCGCGGCCGCGTAAGGCAACCCGCCATAGAGGCCGACCCCCGGCCGGGTCAGGTCGAAGTGATACTCCGGCCCGAGCAGGATGCCCCCCGTCGCGGCTAGCGAGCGCGGGACGCCAGTGCCATCGGTCATCGCCCGGAAGCGGGCAAGCTGGGCGGCGCTGTGCGGGGCGTCCGGCTGGTCGGCTGCGAAGAGATGCGACATCAGCAGCGCCGGCCTCGCCGCCAGAACCTCGCCCCGCAGCCCCGCCCATTCGGACGCGGCGAAGCCGAGGCGGTTCATGCCGCTGTCGAGCTGCACCGCGAAGGAGCCGCGCGGGCGCAGGCTGCGGTCGTGGAAGAATTGCTCCGGCGAGACAAGGCAGGGAATGAGGCCGTCGAGTTCCGCCCCCGGCGCGTGGCCCTCGAGGACGAAGATGCGCGCGTCGGAACCGAGGAGGGGGCGGAGCGCCTGCCCCTCGGCGGCGGTGTAGGTGAAGAACTCCCGCGCCCCCGCGTCGCGGAGCGCGGGCACCACGCGATCCGCGCCGAGCCCGTAGGCATCCGCCTTGACCACCGCCCCCGCCCGCGCCGTCGGCGAAGCCGCCGCGAGCGCGCGCCAGTTGGAGGTCAGGGCCTCGAGGTCGATGGTCAGCGTCATGCGGCTGCTTTGGCCCCTGCCCTGCCCCCGGTCAAGGCCCGCCCCGGTCGCGCCATGCTTGCAATCCCGCGCGATATGCCGTTTCCAGCGGCAGGTTCGGCGGCAGCGTCGGCCGCCAGAGGGACAAAGGGACGCCGCGATGAAGGACATCCTCGAGCAGCTGGAAGAGAATCGCGCCGCGGCGCGCCTCGGCGGCGGGCAGAAGCGCATCGACGCCCAGCACGCCCGCGGCAAGCTGACCGCGCGCGAGCGGCTGGAGCTGCTGCTCGACGAGGGCAGCTTCGAGGAGTTCGACATGTTCGTCCGCCACCGCTCGACCGAGTTCGGGATGGAGGCGGACCGCCCCTATGGCGACGGCGTCGTGACCGGCTGGGGCACGATCAACGGCCGCATGGTCTATGTCTTTTCGCAGGATTTCACCGTGTTCGGCGGCTCGTTGTCCGAGACCCACGCGCAGAAAATCTGCAAGATCATGGACATGGCGTTGCAGAACGGCGCGCCGGTGATCGGGCTCAACGACTCGGGCGGGGCGCGCATCCAGGAGGGGGTGGCCTCGCTCGCCGGTTATGCGGACGTGTTCCAGCGCAACGTGCTGGCCTCGGGCGTGATCCCGCAGATCAGCGTCATCATGGGCCCCTGCGCCGGCGGCGCGGTCTATTCGCCGGCCATGACCGACTTCATCTTCATGGTGAAGGACACCTCTTACATGTTCGTGACCGGCCCCGACGTGGTGAAGACCGTGACGAACGAGCAGGTGACGGCGGAGGAACTGGGCGGCGCCTCCACGCATACGCGGAAATCCTCGGTCGCCGACGGCGCCTTCGAGAACGACGTCGAGGCGCTCTCGGAAATCCGGCGCCTGTTCGACTTCCTGCCGCTCTCGAACCGCGAGAAGGCGCCGACGCGGCCCTTCTTCGACGATCCGGCGCGGATCGAGCATTCGCTCGACACGCTGATCCCGTCGAACCCGAACCAGCCCTACGACATGAAGGAGCTGATCCTGAAGCTCGCCGACGAGGGCGACTTCTACGAGATCCAGAAGGATTTCGCGGGCAACATCGTCACCGGCTTCATCCGGCTCGAGGGGCAGACGGTCGGCGTCGTGGCGAACCAGCCGATGGTGCTGGCCGGGGTGCTGGACATCGACTCGAGCCGCAAGGCCGCGCGCTTCGTGCGCTTCTGCGACGCCTTCGAGATCCCGATCCTGACCCTCGTGGACGTGCCGGGCTTCCTGCCGGGCACCGGGCAGGAGCATGGCGGCGTCATCAAGCACGGCGCGAAGCTGCTCTTTGCCTATGGCGAGGCGACGGTGCCGAAGGTCACGGTTATCACCCGCAAGGCCTATGGCGGCGCCTATGACGTCATGGCGTCGAAACACCTTCGCGGCGACTTCAACTACGCCTGGCCCACGGCCGAGATCGCGGTGATGGGCGCCAAGGGCGCGGTCGAGATCCTCTACCGCTCGGAGCTGGACGACGCCGGAAAGATCGCGGCGCGCACGAAGGACTACGAGGACCGCTTCGCCAACCCGATGGTCGCGGCCGAGAAGGGGTTCATCGACGAGGTGATCCAGCCGCATTCGACCCGCCGCCGCATCACCCGCGCCTTTGCAAGCCTGCGCGGCAAGAAGCTCGCGAATCCGTGGAAAAAGCACGACAACATTCCGCTGTGATGGGGGCGCTGCTGGCCTCGGCGGCGGCTCCCTGGGCGGCGGCCACGGTTCCGGCGGCGCCGGACGGCGAGGCGATCACGGCGCCCTCGGGGGCGGAGCTGCGCTTCGTGGACACCGTGCGCGACGTGCCCGGCCCCGCGGGCGTGACCTGGCGCTATCGCTTCATCATGCCCGATCTGGCCTCCCTCGTGCCCGTCACCACCGGCGACGCCACGGGCGATCTGACCGAGGAGGACATGGCCGAACTCGACAGCCTCGGGCTCGACATCTCGCTGCGTCCCGGCACGGCGGTAAAGGTGGACCCCCTGGCGGAGTCCGAGCTGGTCGATCCCGAGGACCTCGATCTGCCCGATTTCCGCCCCGAGGACTTTGTCTTCGCCGAGGACGAGTTCGACGCCCCCCTGGCGGTCCCCGCCGATCCCGACATCCTCCTGCAGGATCCGGTCCATGCCGATATCGCCTGGATCTGCGAGAACTGGGTGCTGCCGCGGGTCGCAGCCGACACGGCGCCGCGGCCCGCGCAGATCATCATCAGCGTCTCCGACCGCCCGACCGAGTTCGGCGCCGTCGATATCGAGGCCGTGCAGCTGTTCGAGGCTTTCTCGATCTCGGACGACGGCAGACACTGCATCTGGGAGCCGTGGTGATGGCGCCTTCCCGCCAAGTGCCTGATGCAACAAGGCAACAGACTGCGCGCGCGACCCTGCGCCGCCCGGCGCCCACCTGTCCGCTTCGCCCCGCCCCCCTTAAAGTGGCGCCGCTGCCGACGCTTGCGGGCAGCCATCAACCGAGCAGTCGGGGCACCACCCCGCCTTACAGGAGCGCACCATGTCCATCCGCATCGCCCTTGCCGCCATCACCGTGGCCTTCGTCGCCGCCTGCCAGCCGCAGCAGCCCGAAGTTGTCACCCAGCCGGTCGTCGTCGCGCCCGAGCCGGTCTTCAGCGGCAAGTACTGATTTTGTCCTGACGCCTCCGCGCGGGCGGGTCTTCTGCCCGCGCGGGACAACGGGACGCAGCGCAAGGGAGCGCGTCCCATGCTGAAGCATCGCGGCTTTCCGGGGCGGCTGCCCTCCTCCGACCTCCAGTTCGTCATCCGTCGCGCCAATCCCAAGGGCGTCACGCCCCTCGTGGCGCGCGAGCGCTACCGCGACCGTGCGGCCATCGACCGCGCCGCCGACCGCGCCTTCCTCGCCGCCCTGATCGAGCATTTCGGCGACGAGCCGTTCGAGCGCGGCAACCTCGACGCCGGCCGCCTCGGTTGGCTGCTGGGGCGTGAGGTGCTGGCGGTCGGCCCGCTGGACCCCAAGAGCTACGAGCAGCTGCTGCGCGTGGACCTCGCGCGGGCCGAGGCTGCGTTTCCCGAGATTTTCGACGGAAGCGGCGGCGGCGAAACGGATTACTTCGATGACGAGGCGGCGGATTGATGCCGATCTGCCGCGCACACGCCGTCTCACACCGTTGTCAATTCCGGCCGGATGCCGGAACTGCCATGCTTCCGACACGGTTCTTCGGCCCTGAGCGGCCCAAACACACAGGCAGGATCACATGCGCTCTCTCTCCCTTCTCCGCCTCACCGTTGCCGGTGCCGCACTCGCCGTGCTCGGCGCCTGTACGCAAGGCCCGTATGGCCAGCAGCTCTCGCCGGACGTGCAGCGCGCCGCCGGCGGTGCGATCGCCGGAGGCGTCATCGCCAAGGCTCTCGACGAGGATGTTGCCACTGGCGCGGCCATCGGCGGCATCGGCGGCGCCCTTTGCGACGATCTCGGCGTCTGCCAGCGGCGCTACTGAGCCACTGAACGCCCATAGCGGCGGCGGCGTCCGGGGCGGCAGCGCATCCGGGCGCCCATGCCGCGCATCAGGAAAGACCAACCCATGTCCAAGATCACCCTCGGCCTTGCCGGCCTCGCGCTCGCAGCAGTCGCCGGCTGCACTCAAGGCATCAACCCGACCGACGTCGACCGCGCCATCATCGGCGCCGGCACCGGCTATGTCGTCCAGCAGGTCCGCGGCGAGAGCGGCAGCGACCGCCTCAAGGGCGCCGCGATCGGCGCCGCGGGCGGCGTCTTCTGCGACGACGTCGGCCTCTGCCAGTGACCTGAGGGCCGCCGCACCGCGCGGCGCGCCTGACCACCGCCTCACGCCGCCCCGGCCCTCGCGCCAGGGCGGCTTTCTCATGTCCGGGGATGAAGAATGTTCCGCAAGATCCTGATCGCCAACCGCGGCGAGATCGCCTGCCGCGTCATCAAGACGGCGCGCAAGATGGGCATCGCCACGGTCGCCGTCTATTCCGACGCCGACCGCGACGCGCTGCATGTCAGGATGGCGGACGAGGCCGTGCATATCGGCCCGCCCCCGGCGGCGCAGAGCTACATCGTGATCGACAGGATCATGGACGCCATCCGTCAGACCGGGGCCGAGGCGGTCCATCCGGGCTACGGATTCCTGAGCGAGAACAGGAAGTTCGCCGAGGCGCTGGAGAAGGAGGGCGTGGCCTTCATCGGCCCGCCTGCCTCCGCGATCGAGGCGATGGGCGACAAGATCACCTCGAAGAAGATCGCGCAGGAGGCGGGCGTCTCGACGGTGCCCGGCTACATGGGCCTGATCGCCGATGCCGACGAGGCGGTGAAGATCAGCAACGAGATCGGCTACCCGGTGATGCTCAAGGCCAGTGCCGGCGGCGGCGGCAAGGGCATGCGGATCGCATGGAGTGACGAGGAGGCGCGCGAGGGTTTCCAGGCCTCGAAGAACGAGGCGGCGGCCAGCTTCGGCGACGACCGCATCTTCATCGAGAAGTTCGTCACCCAGCCGCGCCACATCGAGATTCAGGTGCTGGCCGACCAGCACGGCAATGCCGTTTACCTGCACGAGCGCGAATGCTCGATCCAGCGGCGCAACCAGAAGGTCATCGAGGAGGCCCCGTCGCCCTTCCTCGACCCCGAGACGCGACGGGCGATGGGCGAGCAGGCGGTCGCGCTCGCCAAGGCCGTGGGCTACACCTCGGCCGGCACGGTGGAGTTCATCGTCGACGCGAACAAGAGCTTCTACTTCCTTGAAATGAATACCCGCCTTCAGGTGGAGCATCCGGTGACGGAGCTCATCACCGGCATCGACCTGGTCGAGCAGATGATCCGCGTGGCGGCCGGCGAGCCGCTGCTCTTCGCGCAGGACGACCTGAAGATCACCGGCTGGGCGATCGAGAGCCGCCTCTATGCCGAGGACCCCTACCGCAACTTCCTGCCCTCCATCGGCCGCCTGACCCGCTACCGCCCGCCGGTGGAAGTCGCGGCGGGACCGCTGGAGGAGACCGGCCGCTGGGTACCGGCGCATCCGGGCGATACGCCGCCGCACGGCCCTGTCGGGGTCCGCAACGACACCGGCGTGTCGGAGGGTGGCGAGATCAGCATGTTCTATGACCCGATGATCGCCAAGCTCTGCACCTGGGCGCCCTCACGCCGCGAGGCGATCGAGGCCATGCGGCAGGCCCTCGACGGCTTCGAGGTCGAGGGGATCGGCCACAATCTGCCCTTCCTCAGCGCCGTGATGGATCACCCGCGCTTCGTCTCGGGTGACATCACCACCGCCTTCATCGCCGAGGAATATCCCGAGGGCTTCGCGGGCGCGGAGTTGCCCGACGACGAACTGGAGCGCGTCGCGGCCGCCGCCGCCGCCATGCACCGCGTCGCCGAAATCCGCCGCACCCGCATCTCCGGCACGCTCGGCAACCACGAGCGCAAGGTCGGCGACGATTGGATCGTGACGATCGACGGGCGCGAGTTCCCGGCCAGGGTCCGGGCCGACCAGCACGGCTCCACAGTCACCGTGGGCGAGCGCGCGATCCGGGTCGAGGGCGACTGGCTGCCCGGCCAGTCGCTGGGCCGCTTCGAGGTCAGTGGCGAGCCGCTCGTGATGAAGGTGGACAAGATCGCCGGTGGCGGCTTCCGCCTGCGCGTCCGCGGCGCCGACCTGCGGGTCCATGTCCGCTCGCCCCGCGCGGCGGAGCTGGCGCGGCTGATGCCGGAAAAGCAGGCGCCCGACACCTCGAAATTCCTCCTTTGCCCGATGCCGGGGCTGGTGGTCCGCATCAGCGTCTCCGAAGGCGACGAGGTGCAGGAGGGTCAGGCGCTGGCCACCGTCGAGGCGATGAAGATGGAGAACACGCTGCGCGCCGAGAGGAAGGGCGTCGTCAGCCGCATCCTGGCCGAGCCGGGACAGAGCCTGAAGGTGGACGACGTGATCCTAGAGTTCGCGTGAGCGCCTGACCCATGCCGTTCCTCGACCCCTACCTCTCCCCGCAGGCGCAGCAGGCGATCATCGCCGGGCTGTTCATCGCGGCGGGCTGGTGGGTCGTGAACCGGCAGAACCGGCGCCGCGACGCGGCGCTACGGGCCGAACGGGTGCGGGACGTGCAGCGCGCGCTCTTTGCCGAGATACGGGCCTATGTCTCGGCGCTCCGGCGGGAGGACCTCGGCTCCTACGGCGCCGAGATCGCGCGTCGGATCGAGACCGAGGCAGGCTATTTCCCCACCATCCCGACGGAGTCCAACGACGCGATCTTCCGGGCCATCATCGGCGAGATTCACGTCCTGCCGCGCGACACGATCGACCCCCTGGTGCTCTACTACAGTCAACTGAACGCTATCGGCGCGGCGATCTCGGACTTGCGGGCGCTGGATCCAGACAAGGTCAGACCGGAACGGGCGGCGCAGATGTATCGTGATTACATCGCCTTCAAGCGCGATGCCATGGCGCGGGGCGAGCAGGCTCTGCTCGCCATCGCCACGAACGAGGACGGCACGAAGCGGCCTAGGCGGCTCAGTAGCCCGGACGCGGGCGCGTCCGTCCCGTGATGGGCTTGACGCCCATGATCCGCTCGGCCTCAGCGATCAGCGCCGCCATGGTTTCGTCGTCGGGCCGCGCGTGGCGGGCAGTCGGCTGCCGCGACGCTTCTGTCGCGCGTTCTACCGGACGCGGTTTCGATTTCGTGCGGGTGTCGGCCATCTCGGAACCCTCCATCACGTCAAATATGGGCGCGCCTGTGCGGAAACGCAATCACGGCAGAATCTGCGCGCGCCCGATTTCCACCCGGCGCGAGGGGAACTTGTCGATCGAACGCGTGATCTCTCGCGTGTCCCAGATCGAGGGCTTGCGCTGCTTCACCTGCCCGTCCTTGTCGATCAGGACGAGCGAGAAGCCCTCGGGCCGCAGCCATTGGCGCCATTCGCTGCGCGCCGCGGGGTCCGCGTCCACGATCACCACCACGTCACGCTCGATCAGGACGCCGGGGCTGCGTTCCAGCATGGCGATCTGGCCGGCGAAGGACGGGTCGGCCTCGGTATCGGCGAAGATCACCAGCGGGCGGGAGACGCCGACCAACTCGCGCGGCGCGACATCGGCGGCCTGTTTCAGCGGCAATTCCGGCGCCGCGGGCTGCGGCGCGGGCGCCTCGACCACCGGGGTATCGACCCGTGGCAGTTGCACCGGACCGGGCGGGGGGGCCGACTCGCCCATCGCGGCAATCAGCGGCACCGCCAGCAGCAGCACCCAATTCATTCTCATCGGCACCTCACGCTTCGCCCCCTTATATAAGGCGCGGAGCGGTAACGGAAAGGACGACCCATGACCGAGACCGCCAAGCCCGACCTCGCCCAGTGGCGCGCGCTCGCAGCCAGGGAGCTGAAGGGCGCGGACCCCGAGAGCCTGACCTGGGACACGCTGGAGGGGATCGCGGTGAAGCCCCTCTATACCGAGGCCGACACCGCGGACCTCGCGCATATGGGCAGCCTGCCCGGCCTGGCCCCCTTCACGCGCGGCCCGCGGGCGACGATGTATGCCGGCCGCCCCTGGACGATCCGGCAATATGCCGGCTTCTCGACCGCCGAGGAGAGCAACGCCTTCTACCGCCGCGGCCTCGCCGCGGGGCAGCAGGGGGTCTCGGTCGCCTTCGACCTCGCCACCCATCGCGGCTATGACAGCGACCACCCGCGCGTCGAGGGCGACGTGGGCAAGGCGGGCGTCGCGATCGATTCCGTCGAGGACATGAAGATCCTCTTCGACGGCATCCCGCTCGACCGCGTCAGCGTCTCGATGACCATGAACGGCGCGGTGATCCCGATCCTGGCGAATTTCATCGTCGCGGGCGAGGAGCAGGGGGTGCCGCGCGCGGCGCTCAGCGGGACCATCCAGAACGACATCCTCAAGGAGTTCATGGTCCGAAACACCTACATCTACCCGCCCGAACCCTCGATGCGGATCGTGTCGGACATCATCGCCTACACCTCGGCCGAGATGCCGAAGTTCAACTCGATCTCGATCTCCGGCTACCACATGCAGGAGGCCGGGGCGAACCTCGTGCAAGAGCTGGCCTACACGCTGGCCGACGGGCGGGAATACGTCCGTGCGGCGATGGCGGCGGGCATGGACGTGGACGCTTTCGCAGGGCGGCTGAGCTTCTTCTTCGCCATCGGCATGAACTTCTTCATGGAGGCCGCGAAGCTGCGCGCGGCGCGGCTGCTGTGGCACCGGATCATGTCCGATTTCGGCGCGCAGAAGCCGTCGAGCCTGATGCTGCGCACGCATTGCCAGACCTCGGGCGTCAGCCTGCAGGAGCAGGACCCTTACAACAACGTCATCCGCACCGCCTACGAGGCGATGTCGGCCGCCCTCGGCGGAACGCAGTCGCTGCACACCAACGCGCTCGACGAAGCCATCGCGCTGCCGACCGACTTCGCGGCCCGGATCGCGCGGAACACGCAGCTGATCCTGCAGGAGGAGACCGGCATCACGCATGTCGTGGACCCGCTCGCGGGCTCCTATTACGTCGAGAGCCTGACCGCCGAACTGGCCGAGAAGGCTTGGGCCATCATCGAGGAAGTCGAGGCGATGGGCGGCATGACCAAGGCTGTCGCCTCCGGCCAGCCGAAGCTCAGGATCGAGGAGACGGCGGCGCGCAGGCAGGCCATGATCGACCGCGGCGAGGAGGTCATCGTCGGCGTCAACAAATACCGCAAGGACAAGGAAGACCCGATCGACATCCTCGACATCGACAACGTCGCGGTCCGCCTGAGCCAGATCGCCCGGCTGGAGAAGCTCCGCGCCGCCCGCGACAAGTCCGCCTGCGACGCGGCGCTGGCCGAGGTCGAGCGCACGGCGCGCGAGGGCGGCAACCTGCTGGAAGCGGCGGTCGAGGCGGCGCGGGCGCGGGCCAGCGTCGGAGAGATCAGCATGGCGATGGAAAAGGCCTTCGGACGCCACCGGGCCGAGGTCCGCACGCTCGCCGGGGTTTACGGCGCGGCCTATGAGGGCGACGAGGGCTTTGCCCGTATCCAGCAGGACGTGGAGGATTTCGCCGAGGAAGAAGGCCGGCGGCCGCGGATCCTCGTCGTGAAGATGGGCCAGGACGGCCACGACCGCGGCGCCAAGGTCATCGCCACCGCCTTCGCCGATATCGGCTTCGACGTGGACGTGGGGCCGCTCTTCCAGACGCCCGAGGAAGCCGCGCAGGACGCCGTGGACAATGACGTGCATGTGGTCGGCATCTCGTCACAGGCGGCGGGGCACAAGACGCTTGCGCCGAAGCTGATCGAGGCGCTGAAGGCGCAGGGGGCCGGGGATATCCTCGTGATCTGCGGGGGCGTGATCCCGCAGCAGGATTACGAGTTCCTCAAGGCCGCCGGGGTGAAGGCGATCTTCGGTCCTGGGACCAACATCCCCGCCGCCGCGCGCGACATCCTCGACCTGATCCGCGCCGCGCGCCGCTGAGGCGATACCGCAGGCCAACGCGACGATGGGCGGGCGCGGCCGCGGGTCGCCGCCCTGCCCGCCTCGCGCGTGTCCTTCGGGCAGCTTGTGCGGTCGCGGTGCCGCAGGCTTGATGCGGTTTGCTTTGCGCCTGCCCCGGCCATGCGCCATGGGACCAACGCGGGGTCACATGGCGCCCGCCGTCCCGGAACCATTGCGCGGGTGAGGCGATGGCGACAGGCAGAGACGTCCGGCCGCGATCATGGCCCGCCGCCCGAGAAGAAGGATGACGGACCGTTGCCCAACGACGACATGCCGCATCCGGCACCCGCCAGCATGGCGAAGCCCGACTGGGCCATGTCCGAGCGCGAGCGCCGGAGGCGCGCGCAGCCCGTGCGGCGGGCGCGCTGGCCCTGGGTCGTCGTCGCGCTGCTGGCGGCGGCGCTTGCGGCGGTGCTCATCTGGGACGGCCGGCAGGGCAGCGCCCCCGAGACCGTCGCCTCGACCGGCGTGGCGGCGGCGAGCGGCGAGATCCTTCTCCATCCGCTGGACGTGACCGAGGTCGAGCGCGACACGCTGCGCGACACGCTGCGCATCAGCGGCACCCTGCAGCCGCGCACGCAGGTGCAGATCAACAGCCGCCTCGCGGGCACCGTCGCCGAGGTCCATGCCCGCCTCGGCGACCGCGTGACCCGGGGCGCGTTGCTGGCCCAGATCGACGTCGAGGCGCTGCGGGCGCAGCTTGCCCAGCAGACCGCCGCGCTCGAGGCGTCGCGGGCGCAATACGCCTTGGCCGAAGCCGAGGCTGCACGGGCGGAGGAACTCGCGCGGCGTGGGGTATCAGCCTCGGTCGCGGCGGAGACGGCGCAGAGCAATCTGGCCGTGCAGCGCGCCAACGTGGATGTGCAGCAAGCAGCCGTCGCCGCGGCCGAGATCACCCTAAACGACGCCAGCATCCATGCGCCCATCGACGGCATCATCGCCGAGCGCGCCGTCGAGCTGGGCCAGACCGTCGCCGCAGGCGCGACCCTGTTCCGGCTCGCCGACCTCTCGGTGATGACGCTGGAGGTGCTCGTGCCGGTCGCCCAGACCGTGCAGCTCGAGCGCGGGCAGGCCGTCGCCTTCACCGTCGAGGGATTGCCCGGCCGCAGCTTCGGGGGCCGCATCGAGGGGGTCAGCCCCACCGCCGCCTCGGGCAGCCGCAACGCGCCGGTCTCGATCGTCGTGGACAACCCCGACCTCGATCTGCGTGGCGGCATGTATGCCACGGGCGAGATCCTGCTGCGCTCCGAGCCCGACGCGGTCGCCGTCCCCCGCACGAGCGTGCGGGAGGATGATGCGGGCAGCTTCGTGCTGAAGATCGAAGACGGCAGCCTCGTGCGCCAGCCGGTCGAAACCGGCAGCCTCTGGCAGGGCGACACGCTGATCGGCATCGAGTCGGGGCTGGAGGCGGGCGAGCGGATCGTCTCGGGCCGCCTGCCGGACCTGACCGACGCCATGGCCGTCCGCGTGACGGACAGGATGTAGATGTTCCTGACCCGCATCAGCGTCGGCCATCCGGTCTTCGCCACCATGATGATGGCGGCGATCGTGATCCTCGGCCTGTTCTCGTGGCAGCGGCTGCCGGTCGAGCAGCTGCCCAACGTCGACATCCCCGTGGTCGCGGTGGTGGTCGCCTATGACGGCGCCTCGCCCGAGGCGGTTGAGAACGACATCGTCCGGCCCATCGAGGACTCGATGGCCACGATCAGCGGCATCGACACGATCCGGTCCACCGCGCAGGCCGGTCAGGCGATGGTGCTGATGCAGTTCGACCTCGACGTGAGTTCGGCCGAGGCGATGGACAATGTGCGCGACCGGCTGTCGAGCATCCAGGCGGTGCTGCCAGAACGCGCCGATGCGCCCACGATCCTGCGCTTCGATCCCTCTGCCATGCCGATCATCTCGATCGCCGTCAGCTCGCAGGTCCGCTCGATCCCGGAGCTGACGACGCTGACCGAGGACATGATCGTCAACCCGCTGCGGAACGTGGGCGGCGTCGGCAGCGTCTCGGTCGTGGGCGGGTTGCCGGCGCAGGTGGACGTGACCCTCGACCCCGAGCGGCTGGCCGCGCAGGGCATCGCCGTCACCGAGGTGATGGCCGCGATCCGCGACAACGCCGCCGACCTGCCCGCGGGCGAGATCAACGAGGGCGCCACCCAGCAGTCGATCCAGATCCGCGGCAGCCTCGAGAATGTCGAGGATTTCCGCCGCATCATCGTCGGCCGGCAGGGCGGGCAGGCGGTCTACCTCACTGATGTCGCCACCATCAGCATCGGCGCGGCCGAGGCTTCGAGCCTTGCCTTCCTCAACGGCGGGCGCGCGCTCGCGGTGGACGTGATGAAGGTGCAGGGCGCCAACACCGTGCAGGTCGCCCATGACATCGTCGCCGCCGCCGAACAACTCGCCGCGACGGTGCTGCCCGACGACGTCGAGATCCAGGTGATCGCCAGCGACGCCACGGCAATCGAGGCCTCGGTCGAGGCGGTGCAGAACATGCTGATCGAGGGCGCGATCCTGTCGGTGGTGGTCGTGTTCCTGTTCCTGAATTCGTGGCGCTCGACCATCATCACCGGGCTGACGCTGCCGATCTCGATCATCGGCACGATGTTCGCGCTCTATGTGCTGGGCTTCTCGCTCAACATCATGACGCTGATGGGGCTGTCGCTGTCGGTCGGCATCCTGATCGACGATGCGATCGTGGTGCGCGAAAACATCATGCGCCACCTGAACATGGGCAAAGGCCCCCGGCAGGCGGCGCTCGAGGGCACCAAGGAGATCGGCCTCGCGGTGATGGCGACGACCCTCTCCATCGTCGCGGTGTTCCTGCCGGTGGCCTTCATGGAAGGCATCATGGGCCGGTTCTTCCTGCAGTTCGGGGTCACGGTCTCGGTTGCGGTGATGATCTCGCTCTTCGTCGCCTTCACGCTCGACCCGATGCTGTCGAGCGTCTGGTATGACCCCGATGCCGAACCCGGCGCGAAGCGCGGCCCGATTGGCCGCATGGTCGGCCGCTTCAACCGCTGGTTCGAGGCGGTGACGCGCGGCTATGTCGGCGTGCTGCGCTGGGCGCTGCGGCACCGGCTGGTCACGCTGGCGATCGCCTTCGGACTGTTTTTCGGCAGCTTCCCCCTGATCCCCCTGATCGGGACCGAGTTCCTGCCCTCGCAGGACAACGGCAAGGTCTCGGTCAACATCGAGACCCTGCCCGGCTCGTCGCTCGACTACACCGCCGCGCGGGCGGTCCAGATCGGCGCCATGCTGCGCGAGGACCCGGCGGTCGCCACGACCTACACCTCGATTGCCGGGGCGGTGGTTGGCTCGGGGACGGCGAACGCCGCGACGATCAGCGTGACGATGGTCCCGCATGACGAGCGCAGCATCACCGCGCAGGAGTTCGCGGCCCGCACCCGCGAGTTGCTGCAACGCCTCCCCGGTCTCGAGACCGTGATCAGCGCCGAGGACAGTTTCGGCCCTGGCGGCAAGCCGGTCGAGATCATCGTCTATGGCGACGACACCGAGACCCTCGCCCGCATCGGCGAGCAGATCGCCGCGCGGCTGGCGCAGATCGAGGGGCTGGCGGACATCGATTCCTCCATGAACGCCGCGCAGCCTCAGATCGGCATCCAGGTCGACAACCTGCTGGCGAGCGAACTCGGAATCTCGCTCCAGCAGATCAGCGGCGCGCTGACCCCGATGATGAGCGGCAGCAGCGTGGCGGAATGGACCGCGCCCGACGGCGAGAGCTACGACGTCGTCGTGCGGCTGGAGGAGGCCGCGCGCAGCGAGATCGGCGCGCTGGGCAACCTGCCGATCGGGACCAACCCGCAGACCGGCGAAGTCGCGCGGCTCGATCAGGTCGCGGCGATCACCCGGACCGTGGGCCAGTCCGAGATCCTGCGCCAGGACCTCGACCGCCGCGTCACCATCGACGCCAACATCGCGCCGGGGGCGCCGCCCGACGTGCTGACGCAGGTGGCCTCGATCTCGCAGGAGATGGTGCTGCCGGACGGCTACCGCTTCGGTCTCGGCGGCGATGCCGAGGCGCTGGCCGAGTCCGGTGCCTCCGCCGCCTCGGCGCTGCTGCTGGCGGTGATCTTCATCTACCTCGTGCTCGCCTCGCAGTTCGGCAGCTTCCTGCAGCCGGTGGCGATCATGGCCTCGCTGCCGCTGTCGCTGATCGGGGTGGTGCTGGGTCTGCTGGTCGGCGGCTCGACGCTGAACATGATGTCGATGATCGGCTTCATCATGCTGATGGGCCTCGTGGTCAAAAACGCGATCCTGCTGGTGGACAACGCCAACCAGCAGGTGCGCGAGCGCGGCGCGAACCTCTACGACGCGCTCGTGGCGGCGGGGCGGGTGCGGTTCCGGCCGATCATCATGACCACGCTGGCGATGATCCTCGGGATGACGCCGCTGGCGCTGAACCTGCATCAGGGCAGCAGCCAGAACGCGCCGATGGCCCATGCGGTGATCGGCGGGCTGATCTCGTCCACGCTGCTGACGCTGGTCGTGGTGCCGGTGATGCTGACCTATCTGCAGAGCTTCGGCCGCTTCGTCGGACGCTTCCTGCCGCGCGCGCCGCATGATGAAGGCCGGACGCATGGTCGTGAGGGCGAGCCGCCGCGGGCGGCAAGCTGAGACGCACGCCCGATGGCAAAGGACAGACCATGACACCCGCCGCCGACGCCGCCGACATCGCCAGCCTGCTGGAGGGGTTCCGCCGCGCGGCGACGGCCGTCATCAGCGACAACCTCGAGCGCTTGCCGGGCGCCGTGGGGCTGCGGCCGTTTCATGGCAGCGGCGGCACGATGGTCGGACGCGCCCTCACCGTCAGGGTCGCGGCGGGCGACAACCTGTTCATCCACAAGGCGCTCGGCCTCGTGCAGCCCCGCGATGTCATGGTCGTCGATGGCGGCGGCGAGACCGCGCGAGCGCTGATCGGCGAGATCATGGTCGCCATCGCCCGCAGCCGCGGCGCCGCCGGTTTCGTCATCGACGGCGCGATCCGCGACAGCGCCGCCATCGGCGCGGGAGATTTCCCGGTCTTCGCCCGCGCGGCGATCCATCGCGGCCCCTACAAGCACGGCCCCGGCGCAATAGGGGAGCCGGTCTCGATCGGCGGGATGGTGGTCAATCCGGGCGACATCGTCGTGGGCGATGCGGACGGGATCGTGGCGTTTCCGGTCACTGGCGCCGAGCGCCTCCTGAAGGCCGTTCGCGCGCAGGAACTGAAAGAGGCGGAGATGCTTCGGCAGATCGCCGCCGGAACCTATGTCAGTGCCTATGCCCAAGGCTGACCCCCGGAGCCCGCCACCGCACGACCCCGGGCAGCGGCGCGATCAGCGCCGCGTCGGGGCGATCCTGCCGCTGTCCCGCGCCGCACTCTCCGGCGCGTGGCTCCAGGCCGGGTCGCGCGTCGTCCCCACCACGTCGCGCACGCCGTCCAGCGTCGCGCTGTAATGCTCGGCCAGCAGGGCGCAGGCCCGGCCGGCGTCGCGTTCGAGGGCGGCCTGCAGGATCGCCTCATGCTCGCCATTCGCGCCCTCGCGGCGCAGTTGACTGGCATGGGCGTTCATCGACACGTTCCGATAGCGCACCGCGTGGTCCATCATCGTCTCGCAAAAGCCGAGCAGCCAGCGCGAGCCGCAGGCGTTGAGCAGCGCGAGGTGGAAGGCGCGGTGGCGCGGCTCCCATTCGTCCGACACCCGTTCGCGCCCGGCCTCGTGCGGCAGCATGCGGTTGGTGCGCGACAGGCGGTGGTAGCTCAGGACCAGCAGCTCCTCCCAGGCCTCGTCGCCGCGCTCGATCGAGGTGCGCAGCGCCAGCGTCTCGAGCTGGATGCGGGTGCTGACCAGTTCCTCGAGGTCGTCCATCGACAGGGCCGAAACCGAGAAGCCGCGATTCCTCTCGCGCAGGACCAGCCCCTCGGCCGAGAGCCGGTTCAGCGCCTCGCGCACCGGGACCATGCCGATCTCGTAGCGGTCCGACACGGCCTCCAACAGCAGCTTCTCACCGGGCCGCCACTCGCCCAGGATGATGTCGCGGCGAATGCGGTCATAGGCCTGCTCGGACAGGTTCCGGGGCTGTGCCTCGGCACTCACCTCAACCCGCCCCCGGTCCCGTCAGCCCCGAGCGGTTCCAGAACACCAGCCGCCGCTGCGCCCAGGCCACGAGGAAGTAGAGGCCGAGGCCGAGAAGGCTGAGATAGAGGATCAGCGCGAAGACCCGCGGCGTGTTCATCTGGCTCGCCGACTGGCGGATCAGCGCGCCCATGCCCTTGCCGCCGCCGAGGAACTCGCCGGTGATGACGCCCGCCATGACGCCCACGGTGGCGATCTTCAGCCCCGTGAAGATGTAGGGCAGCCCATTCGGCAGCTTCAGCTGGAACAGCGTCTGCATCCGCCCGGCCCCCATGGTGCGGAACAGCATCCGCTCGTTCTCGCTGGAGGCCGAGAGGCCCGCGGCGGTGGCGACGACGATCGGGAAAGTGGCGATGAAGGCGGCGAGGGCGACCTTCGATTCGATCCCGAAGCCCAGCCAGGCGATGAAGAGCGGCGCGAAGGCGATCTTCGGCATGGTGTCGATGGCGACCAGATAGGGCAGCACCGCACGCTCGCCGAACTTGGTCTCGCCCACCAGCACGCCGAGGCTGAAGCCGATCGCGGCCGAGATCAGGAAGGCGTAGGCCGCCGTGCGCGTGGTGGTCCACAGCGCCGCCAGCATGTAGTCGCCCGAGAGCAGGTTCTGGCCGACGAAGATCAGGTCGTCGAGCGTCTCGCGCGGGGTCGGCAGGATGATCGGCGACACCCATCCGGCGCGGGTCACGAGGTCCCAGATCAGCACGAAGGCGAGGAACAGGCCCAGCATCGCGGCCCAGCGGGGGATGCGGTCGATCAGCGCCTCGCGCTCGACCCAGACGGTGGTCTGGACTGCGTCGGTCATTGCGCGGCCTCCTGTCCCAGCAGGTCGCGGATGTGGCCGACATAGCGGCCGAACTCCGCGGTGTTGATCATCTCCAGCGTCCGCGGGCGCGGCAGGTCGATGACCACCTCCTCGATCACCCGGCCCGGCCGCGCGCGCATCACGAGGATGCGGTCCGAGAGGATCACCGCCTCGGCCAGCGAGTGGGTGACGAGGAAAGCCGTCGCCCGCGTCTCGGCGCAGATGCGCTGCAGCTCCATGTTCATGAAGTCGCGCGTCAGCTCGTCCAGTGCCGAGAACGGCTCGTCGAGGAGCAGCACCGCAGGCTCCGTGACCAGCATCCGGCAGATCGAGGCGCGCTGCGCCATGCCGCCGGACAGCTCGCCCGGATAGACATCGGCGAAGTCCTTGAGGCCCACGAGATCGAGCAGCGCCTTGGCCCGCGCCCGCGCCGCAGCCGCGGCGGCGCGGCCCTGACGGATGCCGATCGGCAGGACCACGTTTTCCAGCGTGGTCTTCCACGGCAGCAGCGTCGCCTGCTGGAACATCATGCCGATGTCGGCGCGCGGTCCCAGGACCGGCTGCCCCTCCAGCACCACGCGGCCGGTGGTCGGCGGGATCAGACCGGCCATGATCTTCAGCAGCGTGGACTTGCCGCAGCCCGAGGAGCCGACCACCGAGACGAACTCGCCCTGACGCAGGGTCAGCTCGACGCCCTCGAGGGCGACGAGCTGGTTGCGGGCATAGGTCTTGGACAGCCCGGCGATCTCGTAGACCGGCCGGCCCGCCCTCGCAGGGGCGGCGCCGTGATCCCGCAGGGGCTGCACCATGGTCACGGCGCGTTCCAGCCTTCCACGAACTCGTTGGTGTAGACCTGCGTGAGCGGGTCGAGCGGCTGCTCGAGCGCGCCCGCCTCGACGGCCGAGTCGTGGATCATCTGCCAGTGCTCGGGCGGCTGGTAGCCCCAGCCCTGCGGCATGAAGGCCGCGGTCGGCGTGATGCGGTCGATGACGCCAGCCAGCAGCGAGGCGGCGAACTCCTTGTCCTCGCCCTCCTGCGGGTTGCCTGCCGCGCAATGGAACAGCGTCGCGTCCAGATTCGCCGGGTCGATGCCGAAGCGGGTGCCACGCACGATGGCGCGGCCGAAGGCGGGCGCCAGCTCCGGGGTCGCGGCCATCTGGCTCTCGAGCATCGCAAAGCCGTTGCCGAAGAAGCCGAGATAGCCCTCAGGCGTGATCTCGCGCAGGTTGAGGCCGCGGGCGCGCAGGATCGCCGCATCCGAGACGGCCCCGGCGTAGGAGTTGACCTCGTCGCGCAGGAAGGCCACCGCCGCCGTGCCGCCGTCGCCGACCGGCAGGAAGGTATAGTCGGCGCCCTCGGCCATGCCCGCATCGGTCATGATCGCGCGGATGAAGGCCACCTCGGCCCCGTCCGCGGTGCCGACGCCGACGATGGTGCCCTTCAGGTCCTGCGGGGTCTGGTAGGGGCTCTCCTCCTTGACCAGCAGGCCGAAGACCGACTTCGGATAGAGGTTGTAGATGAACTTCACGTCGAGCTCGCGGGCGCGTGCGCCCAGCACCGGGCCGGGACCGGGCGCGCCGATCTGCGCCTGTCCCGCCGACATCGCCTGCAGCACCGAGGACGAGCCGTCCACGGCTTCCAGCGTGAGCGAAAGCCCCTCCTCCTCGAAGTAGCCTTCGCCGACCGCGACCCAGTAGGGCATCCAGGTCAGCGCGGACGGGTTCGGCACCGCGAGGGTGACGGCAGTCTGCGCCCGCAGAATGCCCGGGCGGAACGCCGTGGCGGCGGCGGTTGCCGCGGCGAGCGCGCCGAAGCTGCGCCGTGTAAGCTTCATCCTGTCGGTCATTGATCCCCTCCCCGAGATGCGACCTTGTCGTGAGGCCGGCTCCGGCCCTGCAGCGAGGCTACACGTTCGAGGATGCGAGTCGAGGAAAATGTATGATTGTCCGTCCGGTCGCAGTCTGTATCGTGATCGCGCCATCAGGGAGGATCATACCGGCATGTCATACGTCTTCACCCCAGCCCCGCAGGCGCAGCTGGATGTCACCGGATCGCAGGACAAGTTCCCCGTCCGCCGCGTCTACTGCATCGGCAAGAACTACCTCGCCCATATCCACGAGATGGGCTCGGACGAGCGCGACCCGCCGGTGATCTTCCAGAAGCCCGCCGACGCCGTGGTCCCGAACGGCGGCGAGATCGCCTATCCGATCTTCACGAAGAACTACCACTACGAGGGCGAGCTGGTCGTGGCGCTGAAGTCCGGCGGCTACAACATCGCCGTCGAGGACGCCGCCTCGCATATCTACGGCTACGCGGTCGGCCTCGACATGACGCGGCGCGACCATCAGGCCGCGGCGATGGCCAAGGGGATGCCGTGGGAGGTGACGAAGGCCTTCGACCAGTCCGCGCCCATCGGCCCGGTGACGCCGGTCGAGACATCCGGCGTGCTGGAGGGCGGCCGGCTCACGCTGAAGGTCAATGGCGAGGTGAAGCAGGACGCCGACATCTCGCTGATGATCTGGAAGGTGGCCGAGATCATCGCCAAGATCTCCGAGCAGCACCGCCTGATGCCGGGCGACATCATCATGACCGGCACGCCCGCAGGTGTGGGTGCCGTGACCTCGGGCGATGTGCTGGAAGTCGCAATGGAGGGCGTGCAGCCGCTCCGCGTGACGATCGGCGGCCCGGCGGCCTGACGCTCGCGGCGGCGTCCGGTTGCCGGACGCCGCATGCCTTCGGCGATCGAGACAAGGTGCCCCGCGGCGACGAGGCGATCCGCGGCTGTCCGGCAGGATCATGACGCCCTTCTCTCGACCCGCCCGGCCGCTCCCCATTTCCGCTATGATAATAGGACCGCACGGCCGCAGCCGCGCGGCCGGTCAGGGGGATGGTGCAATGAAGACGGTTCCCGAACTCGCCTCGCGCTGGCTCAAGCTCCATCCGGACGCGCTGACCCGGGCGCAGCGCAACGTGCTGGAGCGCATGGCCGAGCGCCAGCCGGTCGCGCGCGACATCAGCGCAGCGTACCAGAACCGGCTCTCATATGGGGACCGGCTGGCCGACGCGATGGCGCGCACCGGCGGCTCCTGGGGCTTCATCGGAGGCTTCCTGCTGTTCCTCGTCCTCTGGACGCTCGGCAACCTCTGGCTCGCAGGCCGGGCCTTCGATCCCTACCCGTTCATCTTCCTCAATCTGGTGCTCTCGACGCTGGCCGCGATCCAGGCGCCCGTCATCCTGATGTCGCAGAACCGCCAGACCGAGCATGACCGGATCGACGCGGCCCATGACTACGAGGTGAACCTGAAGGCCGAGATCGAGATCATGGCGCTGCACGACAAGCTCGACCAGCTGCGCAACGAACAGATCATGGCGCTGCTCGAACGGATCGAGGCAGTGGCCGAGGAGGTCCGGCGGCTGGAGGTGTTCGAGCGGGCGCGTGGGACCGCCGGGCCGGACATTTCCGGCGGATAATCCGGCGGAACCTCCCATGAGACGCTGCATCCCGGTGCGGCTGCGCCGTCGTCTCGCGCCGGGGGGTGACGGGAGCGGCGATGCCCGGCATGGCGCTTGTCGGATGCGCCGCAGGCGCCAAGGATGCGCTGCAGCCCCCGGTCGGACGGCGCCTCTCCCCGCCTAGATCGCCAGATAGCTGTTGCGCAGATCCGCGTTCTCCAGCAGCTCCTTGGCCGAGCCGGTGAAGACCAGCTCGCCCGAGTCGAGGATCACCGCGCGATCCGCGAGCCTCAGCGCGGCGACCGCGTTCTGCTCGACGATGATCGTGGTGATGCCGCGCGTCTTGATGCCCTGCACGATGTGCTCGATCTCCTGCACGATCACCGGGGCGAGGCCTTCGTACGGCTCGTCCAGCAGCAGCAGCCGGATGTCGCGGGCGAGCGCGCGCGCCACGGCCAGCATCTGCTGCTCGCCGCCCGAGAGGGTGACACCCTCCTGCTTGCGGCGCTCGGCGAGGCGCGGGAAATGCTCGTAGATCTGCTCGAGCGGCCAGCCCTTGCCGGGGGCGATCTGCGCCAGGATCAGGTTCTCCTCGACGGTCATGCCCTGGATGATGCGCCGGTCCTCGGGGACCAGCTGGATCCCGGCCTGCGACGCCTGCCAGGACTTCATCTCGTGCACGGCCTGGCCCTCGAGCCAGATTTCGCCCTGCGTCAGCAGCGGCTCGTCGGCCCGCGCGATGGTGCGCAGCGTCGAGGTCTTACCCGCGCCGTTGCGGCCGAGAAGGGCCAGCACCTCGCCCTTGCGGACCTCCAGCGAGACGCCCTGGACGATGTAGCTCTCGCCGTAATAGGCGTGCACGTCCCGCAGGGCGAAGAAGGCGTCGGGCGCGGTACCGACCGCGGCCGCGGCGCCGGGCGCTGTGACGACGTTCATTGGACCGTCTCCCCCAGATAGGCTTCCCGCACGCGGGGGTTTTCCTTGATCTCCTGCGGAAGGCCGGCGGCGATGATCCGGCCCTGCGCCAGCACCGAGATCTTGTCGGCCAGCGAGAACACCACATGCATGTCATGCTCGATGATGACCTTGGTCATGCCGCTCAGCTTGATGCGCTTGAGCAGTTCGATCGTGGTGTTGGTGTCGTGGCGCGACATGCCGGCCGTCGGCTCGTCCAGAAGCAGCAGGCGCGGCCGCTGGATCAGGCACATGCAGAGTTCCAGCCGCCGCTTGTCCCCGCGCGAGAGGGTGCCCGCGGTATCCTCGCGCCGCTCCCACATGCCGAAGTCGTTCAGCAGCCCCTCGGCGGCCTCGCGGATTTCGGTCTCGCGCGCGACCGAGGTGAACATGTTCACCTTGAACGGGCCGTCCCGCCGCGCGAAGGCGGGCGCCATGACGTTCTGCAGCACCGTGAGGTCGGCGAAGATCTCCGGCGTCTGGAACACGCGCGAGATGCCCATCTGGTTGATCTCGTGCGGGGCTTTGCCGGTGAGGATCGTGCCGTCGAAGACGACCGCCCCTGAGCTCGGCGGGATTCGTCCGATGATCACGTTGAGCAGGGTGGACTTGCCGGCGCCGTTCGGACCGATGATCGCGTGGGTCTTGCCCTCCTCGATCTGCAGGTCGATATCCGAGAGCGCCTTCAGCCCGCCGAAGTTCTTGGTCACATCCGTGGCATGCAGGATGATGTTGGGGGTCTGCGCGTTCATTCGCCCGCCTCCATCTGGCGCAGTTCGCGCCGCTGCGGCTGCTTCTTCCGCCTGAACCGGGCTGCGAGCCGCTGGCTGCCTTCGAGCAGCCCGCCGGGCAGGAAGACGACGATCAGCACGAAGAGCAGGCCCAGCGTCAGATGCCAGCCCTCGCCGACGAATTTCGACAGGACCGTCACGAACACGCCTTGCAGGCCGTCGGGCAGGAAAGCGAACCATTCATTCAGCGTGCCCGTGTTGATGGCCGAGAAGATGTTTTCGAAATACTTGATCACCCAGGCGCCGATGACCGGGCCGATGACGGTGCCCACGCCGCCGAGGATCGTCATCAGCACCACGTTGCCCGATTCCGTCCACCGCATCCGCTCGGCCCCGGCGATCGGGTCGGTGGCCGCCAGAAGCCCGCCCGCCAGCCCCGCGAACATGCCCGAGATCACGAAGGCCGCCAGCATGTAGGGCTTGGTGTTGAAGCCGGTATAGACCATGCGCGTCTGGTTCGACTTGATGCCGCGCAGCGCCATGCCGAAGGGCGAGGCGAAGATCTTCTGCGAGACGTAGAAAGCCAGGATCAGCACCACGGCACAGACGTAGAAGCCGGTATAGCCGGTGATCGTGGTGCCGAGCATCGAGGGCTGCGGCACCCCCCCCGTTTGCGCCTGCACGCCCAGCATCGTGTCGAGGACGCGCGGATCGCCGCGCGCGACCAGCAGGCCGGTCTCCCCCTGGGTGATCGGTGTCAGCACCGAATAGGCGAGGCTGTAGCACATCTGCGCGAAGGCCAACGTCAGGATCGAGAAGTAGATGCCCGAGCGGCGCAGGCTGAAATAGCCGATCACGAGGGCGAAGACCCCGGACACGACGATGGCGAACAGGATCGCCGGCAGGATGTCCATGGTCAGCAGCTTGAAGGACCAGACCGCGGTGTAGGAGCCGACGCCCAGGAAGGCGGCGTGACCGAAGGAGAGATAGCCGGTCAGGCCGAAGAGGATGTTGAAGCCAATGGCGAAGATCGCATAGATCGCGAATTTCTGCATCAGCCCCGGATAGGCGGCGCCGAGGGGCGCCAGCCAGATCGGCATGGTCAGGACCACCGCCGCGAAGATCAGCAGCGTGATGACGTCGCGGCGCGAGAGGTCGAACAGCCGCGAAAGCCCGGATTGGCGGATCAGCGTGTTCATCGCTCAGCTCTCCATGACGCCGCGCCGGCCCAGCAGGCCGCGGGGACGCAGCAGCAGGACGGCGACCGCCGCCAGATAGATGATGACCTGGTCGATGCCGGGGATGAGGGTCTTCACCTCGGTCATGGAGGCGAAGGACTGCAGGATGCCCAGCAGGAACCCGGCCAGCACCGCGCCGGGCAGCGAGCCCATGCCGCCGACCACCACCACCACGAAGCTGATGACGAGGAAATCCATCCCCATGTTGTAGTTCGGCGGCAGAAGCGGGGTGTACATCGCGCCCGCGACCCCGGCGACGGCCGCGGCGAGGCCGAAGACGATGGTGAAGCGGCGGTCGATGTCGATGCCGAGGAAGCCCACGGCCTCGCGGTCGGCCATGCCCGCGCGGACGACCATGCCGAAGGTGGTGAAGCGCAGGAAGGCGAAGACGCCGCCGATCACCCCGAGCGAGAAGAGCAGATAGACCAGCCGCCAGATCGGATAGGTCAGGATGTGGGGCGCCAGGCCGAACCAGGCGCCGATATCGGCGGTGCCGCGCAGGTCCGAGGGGATCGGCTGCGGATAGGGGTTCGGGCCATAGAAGGTCTTCACCACTTCGCCGATGACGATCGCCAGCCCGAAGGTCACGAGGATCTGCTCGGCATGGGTGCGCTTGTAGAAATGCCGGATCAGCCCGCGCTCCATCGCGATGCCGATGGCCGCCATCACCGGAATGGCGAGAAGGACCGAGAGGGGGACCGAGTAATCGACGATGACGGCGCCCCAGTCGCCCAGCCAGTCCTGGATGATCGGCGTGCGCACCTGGAGCGGCTGGCCCCAGGGCGACAGTTGCGTCGGATCGGTCGTGACGACCTCGATCGTCAGAAGATAGCGGAACGTCACAGCGCAGAAGGCGCCGAGCATGAACAGCGCGCCATGCGCGAAATTGACGACGCCCAGGGTTCCGAAGACCAGTGTCAGGCCAAGGGCGATCAGCGCATAGGCTGCCCCCTTGTCGAGACCGTTCAGCAATTGGGCGAATAATGCAGTCATCGGCCTCTCCCAGCCGGGTTGATGCGGGCGTGATGGGACGCCCGGCCCGGTCTCCCGCCTTGCGGCGAAACCGGGCCGGACCCCGTCAGGTCAGGCGCACTGGTTGGGCTCGTAGGGCCCCAGTTCGCCGCCGAAGATCGCCGGGTCATAGGTGACCTCTTCGCGCGGCGTCTTGCCGATCACGTCCAGAACCTCGAACCGACTGGCGGGGTTTTCATTCCCGCGCACGACCAGCACCTCTTTCATGCACTGGTGATCCTCGGCCCGGTAGAGGGTCGGGCCGTTGCCCATGCCGTCGAACTCGAACCCTTCCAGCGCCTTGATGACCTCGGGCGGATAGAAGGTGCCCGCGCGCTCCACCGCATCGGCGTAGAGGATCGCCTGCACATAGCCGGTATGGGCCGACTGCGAGGGCGGCGCGCCATAGGCCTCGCCATAGGACTTGGTGAAGGCCTTGGTGCCCTCGTCCTCCAGCGACCACTGCCAGTTCGAGGTGCCGATGATGCCCCGGACCGCATCGCCCGCGCCGACGGCCATCAGCTCCGAGAACATCGGCACGACGATCTCGAAGTTCTTGCCATTGGCCTGACGGTCGCGCAGCCCGAACTGAACCGCCTGCGGCAGCGAGTTCACCATGTCATGGCCGTAGTGGTTGAGGATCAGCACGTCCGCGCCGGAGTTCAGCACCGGCGTCAGATACTGCGAGTAGTCGCCAAGGCCCAAGGGCGTGCGGATCGTGGCGACCGTCTCCCAGCCGAGCGCCTCGGTCGCGGCCTTGATCGATTCCTCCTGCGTCCAGCCCCAGGTGTAGTCCGCGGTCAGGTGATAGGCGCGCCGGTCGGTGCCGTATTCCTGCGCCAGGAACGGCGCGATGGCGATGCCGGACTGATGCGCCATGAAGAAATGGCGGAAGCCGTAGCGGCGCTTGTCCTTGCCGGTGGTGTCGTTGGAATGGGTCAGGCCGGACATGTAGATCACGCCCATTTCCTGCGCCAGCGACTGCTGCGCGATCGCCTCGCCCGAGGTGACCGAGCCGGTGACCATCACCGCGCCGTCACGCTCGATCATGCGGCGCGCGCCGTCGCGGGCAGCGTCGGTATTGGTCTGGGTGTCGCCGGTGACGAACTCGACCTTGCGGCCCAGGACTCCGTTGCCCTTCAGCGCGACCGGCTTCAGCGTGTTCAGCAGCCCGCCGTCGCCCTCGCCGTTGATGTGCTTGACCGCCAGCATGTAGCCATTGAGCTGCTCCATGCCCTCTTCGGCATAGCTGCCGGTCTGCGGCACGTTGAAGCCGAAGATGATCTTGCCGCTGACCTCGGGGCTGTTGCAGAACTGCTGCGCCCAGGCCCCGCGGGTGAAGAACGACGGTGCCGCCAGCGCGGTCGCCCCGCCGATCCCCAAGGTGCGGATCAGCTTGCGCCGGTTCATCACGAGTTTCGACATCATACCCCTCCCTGTTTGTTCGACCTTCCTTGCCCAAGAAAGCGGCTCGACGGCCGTTGAATCAACAAGCATCTGAAATCCAACGGGCTTCCTGTGAACTGTTGAAGTTTTTCCCGCGCGCCTTGTAAACGTTGTAAACGGCGCAAGGAGGCTGCGGCCGGGAGGGAATGGCGTGCGCGCACCGATCGGATCGAGGATACGCCAGGAGCGGGCCGGGAGGGGTCTCTCGCAGGCGGCGTTGGCGCGCGCCGTCGGCATCTCGGCCAGCTACATGAATCTGATCGAGAGCTCCCGGCGCGAGGTCGGCGGCGCGGTCCTGCTGCGGATCGCCGAGCATCTGCAGATCGGGATCGACGAGCTCTCGGGCGAGCGCGAGCAAAAGCAGCTGAAGCTCCTGCAGGAGCTCGTCGCCGATCCGGTGCTGGAGGGCCTCGACTTCGGGCAGTCCGACCTGCGCGAGCTGGTGGTCCGGTTCCCCGAGATCGCGCAGGCCCTGGTCCGCCTCTACCGCACCGCCCAGCAGCTGGCGGCCGAGATCGAGGCCTATGCCGACCGTTTCAACACCGATCCCGTCCTCGGCGGCATGCTGCACGAAGTGCTCAACCGCCTGACCGGAATGCGGTCGAGCGCCGAGATCGTCGCGCGGGTGGCCACCCTGAAGGAGCCGGACCGCCAGCGCTTCGTCGCGGCCATCAACGATCAGGCGCAGGCGATGTCGGTGACCATGCGGAATCTGGTGGATTACTTCGATCGCGCCCTCGTCCGGCGCCGCGCGATCTCGCCGCTGCGCGAGGTCGAGGACGCCTTCATCGCCGCCAGCAACCATTTCCCGGAACTGGAGGCCGTCGCGGACCGCCTGCGCGCGGAACTCGACGACCGGCTCGCCAAGCCCGATCTCGAGGCCTGGCTTCTGGCCCGCCACGGGATCACCTGCCGCCGTTCGAGCCGGTCGGGCCACGGTCCCGCGCCTGGTGCGGGCGAGGATGCGCGCCTCGAACGCGCCGAGGGCATCTTCTGGCTCAAGGCGTCACTGCCCGCGGCGACGCGCCGGTTCCGCCTGTGCCGGCTGATCGCCGAACTGAACGCCGCCGGGGAGATCGAGGCGGAACTGGCGCTGCTCGGGACCGAAACCCGCGCGGGTGCGCAGATCGCCTTCGGCGCGCTCGCCTCCTATGTCGCCGGCGCGATGCTCATGCCCTACGAGGCTTACCTCCGCGACGCCGAGGCCCACCGCTACGACATCGACCTGCTCAGCCACCGCTTCGGCGCAAGCTTCGAGCAGGCGGCGCACCGGTTGGTCACGCTTCGCCGGAAAGGCGCCGAGGGGGTGCCGTTCGGGTTCCTTCGCGCCGATGCCTCCGGGCGGCTGACCAAGCGCTTCCCGCTGCCGGGCCTCGCGCTGCCCGGAGGGGGGCATGGCTGCCTTCTTTGGCCGATCTACGCCTCGCCCCTGTCCGAGCGGGTCATCCGCCGCACGGTCGCCTTCCCCAACGGTGCGCGATTCCTGATGCTGGCCAAGTCGGTCCCGAAACGGGTCTCGACCTGGGAGGATCAGCCGCTGCGCTTCTCGGTCATGCTGATCTGCAGCGTCCACCATGCCGCGCGGACCGTGTATGCGGCGGGCCTCGACCTGCGCGACGCCGGCAATGATGTGCCCGTCGGGCCGTCCTGCAGGCTCTGCAGCCGGGCTGAGTGTGGCCACCGTCAGGAAGCCGCCTCGCCGATCTGAAGCAGTGCGGCATCCTGGGGCGTGCAGGCGGGAAGATCGACCCGGAAGCAGGCGCCGGGCAGCGGGCCGTCGACCAGATCGATCCGGCCCCCCATCTTGGTCACGATGGTATGGCTGATGCTGAGGCCGAGCCCGAGGCCGGAGGCGCCCTTGCCGCCGGAATCCCCGCCCACGCGCACGAACTTGTCGAAGATGCCGGTCCGATGCTCCTCCGGGATGCCTTCGCCATTGTCGGCGATCTCGACGATGCAGCGGCCGCCTTCGAGCCGCGAGCGGATCAGCACCTCCGGCTGGAACGCGCGGTTGTGGGCGATGGCGTTGGCGATGATGTTGATGAACACCTGACAGAGCCGGTCGGCATCGCCCATGATGACCACCGGGGCGCCCGCCTGCCTCCGGATGATGCCGACATCGGCCTCGCGGGCCAGCGCCTCGCAGACATCGCAGGCGCGGCTCAGCGCGGCCTCGGCATCCACGGGCCGGTTCTTCCAGTCGCGGCCGCCGTTCTCCAGCGCGTTGAGCTCGAGGATCTCGTCCAGCAGCCGGGTCAGGCGCACGCTCTCGCGATGGATCAGACCGACGAAGCGGTCGCGCTGCTCGGCGGCGAGCTTCGGGCGGCGCATCAGGATCTCGGAGATGGAGCGGATCGAGGTCATCGGGGTGCGGACCTCGTGGCTGACCTGCGACAGGAAATCGTCCTTCTGCCGGTGCAGCGCGTAGAGCTTGGCATTCACCTCCTGCAACTGCTGCGCGGTCAGGTGCAACTCGTGCGATTTCCGCTCCAGCTCGTTGGAATAGGAGATCATCTGCAAGGTCTCGCCCGCGATCAGCATCACCTCCTCGAAGGACAGCGTGTCGCCCTCGACCACCTTCGACAGCAGGATATGGGCCGAGGCCGCCCCGATGGCGCTGGCGAGTTCGCGCTCGAGCTGCGAGATGAAGTCCGAACCGACATAGATGTTGGCGGCCGAGGGCACGCGCGGCACCCCCTGCGCCTCGAACAGCGCCCGCGCCCGCTGCACGCCGAGGACTCGCTGCGCGAGGAAGAACAGGTCCTCGACCGTCGCCGTGCTGCGGAAGGAGCGCCCCTGCCCCAGGTCGCCCTGCCGGAAGATGTCGACGAAGATGCCGGACTGGATGCGCTCGAGCGCGCCCTGCCGCGTCAGCAGCGAAACGACCGCAAGCATCCCGGCATTGGCCAGCATGCTCCAGAACATCGAATGGACCAGCGGGTCGAGGCCTTCCATGCCGAACATCGCCTGCGGCCGCAGAAGCGCGATCCCCCAAGGGCCTTCGGCGACGAGCTCTGCCACGAGGACGTTGGAGGTCGCGAAGCTCGGCAGGAACAGGGTCCAGCTCCAGACCGCGAAGCCCAGCGTCATGCCGGCCGCCGCGCCCGCCATCGTCGCCCCGCGCCAGTAGAGCGCCGCCAGCAGCGCAGGCAGGAACTGCGCCACGCCGGCGAAGGAGATCAGTCCGATGGGGGCAAGGGCGTCGGTCTCGCCGGTCAGCCAGAAATAGCCGAAGCCGAGAAACAGCAGGACGGCGATGGAAATGCGGCGGCTACGCAGCAGGAGCCGCGCGATGCCGCGCTCGCTCCCCTCCGTCAGGTTGTTGGTGAAGCGCAGCGAGAGCGGCAGGACCACATGGTTCGAGACCATGATGGAGAGCGCGATGGAGGCGATGATGATCATCGAGGTCGCCGACGAGAACCCGCCGATGAAGGCGAACAGGGCCAGCCGGTCCTGCCCGGCGGCCATCGGCAGCGTCAGCACGAACATGTCGGGGTTGGAGCCCGCCGGCATGGTCGCGAGGCCATAGAAGGCAATGGGCATCAGGAAGAGGCTCATCAGCAGCAGGTAGGCCGGAAAGGCCCAGCTTGCGGCGCGGAGATGGTTCTCGTCCGAGTTCTCGACGATGGTGATCTGGAACTGACGCGGCAGGCAGATCACCGCGCAGGCGGACAGGAACAGCGCCGTGGCCCAGCGGGCGCCGAAGGGCTGCGCCTCGTGGACCGCGATCCCCGCAGCGGCCGCATGGGCGAAGATCTCGGCCGGGCCGGAGGACAGCCCGAAGACGACGAACGCCCCGACCGCCATCAGCGCCAGGAACTTGACGATGGCCTCGAAGGCGATGGCCGCGACGACGCCCAGATGCTGCTCGCGCGCATCGACGTTGCGGGTGCCGAACAGGATGGTGAAGACCGCCATGCCCATCGCCACGCCGAAGGCCAGCCAGGCATCGCCGATCCCGGCCAGCAGCCCCTCGCCCCCCTCGGCCATCGAGACCACGCGGATCGAGGTGGTGATGGCCTTCAGCTGCAGCGCGATATAGGGCGTGATCGCGATCACGGCGATGAGCGTCACGAGCACGGCGAGGAAGCTCGACTTGCCGAACCGCGACGAGAGCAAGTCGGCGATCGAGGTGATGCGCTGGCTGTGCCCGATCCGCAGCAGCTTGCGCAGCAGGAACCACCAGCCCACGAAGACCAGCGTGGGCCCCATGTAGATCGCGATGAACTCCAGCCCGTCGCGCGCCGCGGTTCCCACCGCGCCGTAGAAGGTCCAGCTGGTGCAATAGACCGAGATCGAGAGCGTGTAGACCAGCGGCGAGCGCAGGAACCCGCCGCGCCCGCTGCGGGCCAACCAGTCCGAGACATAGGCCAGCACGAACAGCAGGCAGATATAGCCCACCGCCGTCAGGATGACGAAGCCGGGCGTCAGCATCAGGCGTCGTCGCCGCCCCGCGACGGGGTTTCGGCGCACCCGCGCCCGGCCTCATCGGAACGGCGCGGCGGCCCCGTGCCGGGCTCGGCCAGTCCGCGCGACAGCAAGAAGGCCCCGATCACCAGCACGAACCAGATGCCGAACAGATAGACCATGTCGAGCGGCATGCCCCAGACCAGCACCTCGCGCACGAAGAGGTTGACGAAGGGCGGCAGCATCAGCAGCGCGCAGAGCGCCGGCAGCAGGAAGGCGGCATCGCGGCGCCGGCCGGCGGCCTGGTGAGGGGGGCGCCGCGGGCTCACCTCAGCGTTCCATGGTGCCGATCGGCTGCGAGGCGAGCAGCCGCCGCACCTCGGACACGACGTCGTCATTGGCGAACGGCTTGGTCACGAAGCCGTCGGCCTTCAGGTCCATCGCCAGCTGACGATCATGGCTCTGCCCGCGCGCGGTCAGGATCAGGACCGGGACGCGGGCGTGATCGGGATCGGCGCGCAGCTTCCCCAGCACGTCGAGGCCGCTCATCCCCGGCAGCATCACGTCCAGGATGACCATCCCCGGCGGCCGCCGCCGCATCTCGCGAAGCACCGCATCGCCGGTCGTCACGCCGCACACGCTCCACCCCTCCAGTTCCAGCAGGAACTTGAGGGTTTCCATGATGGTCGGCTCGTCCTCGGCAATCAGGATATCCGGCATGACGACCCCCCGCGCGCGTCCCGCAACGGGCATGCTAGGTAGTCGCTGCGGATGCGGCAAGTTGCATGTATCGAGCATTTGACGGGCGGCCGGGGAAGGCGCTCATACGGGACCCTGTTGCGCTCGGCGGACCCCATCGCAGCAATCGGGAGGAACCGTTTGGCGTGAGATAATGGGCTGGCCCGGATTCGGACGGCATTCTGGCAAATTGTCCGCGATCACCTTGTCACCGGAGCAAGATCAGACGCCTGCACCCTTGACAGGGGCCGCCTCGAATTGATGATCCCGGACCAGCAATGGCAGCGGCTCCGAAATCCCCGGTTGGGGCAGCATGTCGCGTTTCTTTCGCCGCCCCGCCCGGCTTGGATTCTCGCAAAGGAAGACATGATGTACGAGCATATCCTGATCACGACCGACGGGTCCGAGCTTGCCGACAAGGGCATCGAACATGGCCTCAAGCTCGCCAGCGCCCTTGGCGCGCGCGCCACGGTTCTCACGGTCTCCGAGCCGCTCTCTGCCGAGGCTGCCCGCTCGGCACGGGGCGCCGGGATCAAGGATCCTTCGGTGCGCTATGACCAGCAGATCGATGACCGGATGAAGGAACGCTTCGCCGCCATCGAACAGCGGGCGGCCACGCATGGCGCCTCGGTCACCTTCATGCACGAGATTGACGATTCCCCCGCGGAAGCGATCGTCCGTTTTGCGAAACTGCAGAACTGCGATCTCATCGTGATGTCCTCGCATGGCCGCCGCGGGGCGCGGCGGCTGCTTCTCGGAAGCCAGACCGCCGAGGTCGTGACCACCACGACCGTTCCGGTGCTGGTTGTCCGCTAGGACTTTGGCAACTCGTCGGCGACGGCCGGGCAATGCAGGCGCTGACCCTACCCCTCCGACGCGCCGAGGCGTAGGCTCATCGCGCCATGCTCACCCCCAAGCTCCTGACCACGCTCAGAACCTATGACCGGCAGCAGTTCACGGCCGACCTCTTCGCCGGGCTGACCGTCGCCATGGTGGCGGTGCCGCTGAGCCTCGCGATCGCCATCGCCTCGGGGGTGCCGCCGGGCGCGGGGCTGGTCACGGCGGCGGTGGCGGGGTTCCTGATCTCGGCTCTTGGCGGCAGCCGGGTGCAGGTGGGCGGGCCGACCGGGGCCTTCATCGTCGTGGTGGCGGGCGTGGTCGCCACCTACGGGCAGGACGGGCTGATCCTCGCCACGCTGATGGCGGGCGTGATCCTCATCATCGCCGGGCTGATGCGCGCGGGCGGGCTGATCGAATACGTCCCCGAGCCGGTCATCAACGGCTTCACCGTCGGCATCGCGATCATCATCGCCGCAAGCCAGCTGGGCGACCTGATGGGACTGCACCCCGCCGGCCCGGTCCCGGCGGAGTTCATCCCCAAGATCGGCGCGCTCTGGGAGGCGCGCGCGACCGTCTCGCCCGCGAGCTTCGGGGTCGGCGTCGTCACCATCGCGCTGATCGTGGCGCTGCGCCGGGCCTTCCCGCGCCTGCCCGGGCTGATCGTGGCCGTGGGGCTGACCTCGGCCGCGGCGGTGATCCTCGGCCTGCCGGTGGACACGATCGAGAGCCGCTTCGGCGCCCTGCCCGACCGCCTGCCGATGCCGGCGCTGCCCGAGATGAGCTATGCGCGCCTGCGCGAATTGCTGCCCTCGGCGCTCGTCATCGCCTTCCTCGCCGGGATCGAATCGCTCCTCTCGGCACTGGTGGCGGACCGCATGATCGACGGGCGGCACCGGCCGAATGCCGAGGTGCTGGCGCAGGGCTGCGCGAATATCGGCTCGGCGCTGTTCGGCGGGCTGCCCGCGACTGGGGCGATCGCGCGGACGGCAACGAATGTGCGCGCCGGGGCGAGGACGCCGATGGCGGGGATCTTCCATGCGCTCGCGGTGCTGGCGGTGATGATGTTCGGGGGACCGCTGGCCGGGCAACTGGCGATGCCGGCGCTGGCCGGAGTGCTGGTGCTGACCGCCTGGAACATGAGCGAGCCGGCGAAGTGGCGCGGCTGGATGCGGACCCGCACCGGGGACCGGGTGCTGCTGGTGATGACGATGCTGCTCACCGTGCTGGCGGACCTGACGGTGGCGATCGGCGTGGGCGTGATCGTGGGGCTGGCGCTGCGGCTCGGGCGCCGCGATGTGCGCAGCGACTGGACGCCGCCCCAGCGGTGAGGAGCGGCGCCGTCCATAGCTTCGGGGCGCGCGGGCTGCGCGCGTCCCGGTCTGCGGCTCAGCTGTCGGCCTTCTGCTCGAGGATGAAGCGCGCGCGGTCGCGGCGGGCGCCGGCGCTGTCCTCGTCGTCGATCTGGGCCAGTTCGTTGGCCGTGAAGCCCAGGCCCTCGACGCCGAGCCGGCGGGCGACGGCGTCGGCGCCCGGCTGCGCCTGGGTCCCGACCGAACGCTGCTCGAGGATGAAGCGCGCGCGGTCCCGACGGTCGGAGTCGCTGTCCTCATCCTGGATCTGGGCCCATTCATTGGCCGTGAAGCCATGCGCGGCCCCGCCCAGCAGTTGCAGCGCCGTCCCGGCTCTGGCGGCCGGTGCCTGCTTCTGCGCAGCGATGAAGGCGGCGCGCTCGCCCGGCGCCCCGGCACCCTTCTCGGCCTCGATCTGCGCGAGCTCGTTGAGCGTATAGGCGCTCGCATCGACGCCGTTGATCCGCGCGATCATGTCGTGGCCGGGCGAGACGGTCTGCGCCGCGAGCGGCGTGGCGAGCAAGGCGGCGGCGGCGGACAGGATGCTGATATGCTTGAACATGGTGGTCTCCTCTTCCCCTTGGGGTGTGGGTGTTTCGCTATGCCCAAGGAGATAGGCCCTCTCACCTGTTGCTTGAACGTCCATAATCCGGCATTCATCGTTGCATAGGAGGTAACGGTGACAGCATGGGCGAACTCGAATCCATCCGCGTCTTCCTCGCCGTGGTCGAGCAGCAGAGCTTCGCGGCCGCCGCCCGGCAACTCGGCCTCACGCCACCTTCCGTCACCCGCACCATTGCCGCGCTCGAGGCCCAGCTTGGCGTGCAGCTCCTGATCCGCACCACGCGCCAGGTCTCGCTGACCTCGGCCGGGGCGGTCTACGCCGCGCGGGTGGCGCCGCTGTCGGAGGGCCTCTCGGAGGCGGCCGAGGAGACGCGCGAGGCACAGGGCATCACCTCGGGCCTGCTGCGGATCAGCGTGCCGACATCGCTCGCGGTGCGGGTGCTGCCGGCGGTGCTGTCGCAATTCGCCGCGCTCTACCCGCAGACGCATGTGGCGCTGAACCTGGACGACAACTTCGTGGATATCGTCGAGGACGACTACGACCTCGCCATCCGCATCTCCGGCCCGCCCTCTGACAAGTCCACCATCTGGCGCAAGATCTGCCGCGTGCACCGCCTCCTCGTCGCGGCGCCCGGCTATCTGGCCGCGCGCGGCACGCCCCGGACACCGGGCGACCTCGCCGGCCATGCCTGCCTCGGCTACCGCTCGGGCGCCGCCACCGAGACATGGGAGTTGTCGAACGGCGCCAGCCGCCGGAGCCACAAGGCCGAGGGCCCCTTCAGCGCCGACAATGGCGACCTGCTGGCGCAACTGGCGCTGAACGGCGAGGGTATCGCGCTGCTGCCGCGCTTCATCGTGGCGGAGGACCTTGCCGCGGGCCGGCTGGCGGAGGTGCTGCCCGGCTGGTCGGTGCCGGAAATCTGGCTGACGCTCTACTATCCGCCCTACGAGCGGCTGCCGCTGCGGGTCGCGACCTTCTCGGACTTCTTCGAGGCCCATGTGCGCGAGACGCGGCCGCTCTGATCCGGGGCGAGCCTCCGCGGCGATTTTCGCCCGCATGACGGTCACGCTTGACAGCTATGGGGGGCGTTGCGCTTGATGACGGCAAGCGGGGTGGCAGATGAACAGATTTCTTGCCGCAAGTGGATTATGGGCCGTGATGGCAGGCGCCGCTCTCGCGCAGGGCAGCGGTGCCCCGGAAGACTTGCCGACCCAGGAACAGGCCGCCGCATTGCGCGAGATCATCGTCCTGATGGAGGACGAGGCCGCCAGCTTGCGCAGCCAGATCGACGCCATGCGGGCCGAGCTGGCGGCGGGACAGGCCCAGGCCGAACCCGCCGGCGAAACGGAAGCGCGGCTCGCAGCCCTCTCCGATGAGCTGGATGCAGCGAGGGCCGAAGCTCGCGCGGCAGAGGAATGGGCGGCCTCCATCAACCAGATGCTGAGCCAGCGGACCGAGGAGCTGCGGGCCGCGCAGGCGACCGCGGCTTCCCCCGCAGCCACTGCCGAGCAGCGGCAGGCCGCCGAGGCCCACGCGCAGGAACTGGCCGTGCAACTGGAAAGCGCGCGTGCCGACGCGGCATCGGCGGAGCAATGGCTCGCGACGGCGCAGGCGGCCCTTGCCGCACGCGAGGACGCGCTCGGCAGCGCCGAAGAGGGCGCGACGGCGGCGCGCGCCGGGGCACCGGCGGCTGCGGGAGAGGAACTGGAGGCCCTGAACGCGCGGCTCGCCGAAGCGGATGCCGCGCTGAAGGAGTCGGAGGCCGAGAAGGCCGCGCTGACCTCGCGGGTGGAGGCGATGGAGCAGGAACTGGCCGCACTGCGCGATAGCGGCGCGAAGGAGAATGAGGCGGCGCTGGCCGATGCGGAGGCGCGTCTCGCCGAAGCCGACACCGCGCGGCAGGAGGCCGAGACGGCGCGCGCCGGTCTGGCCTCGCAACTGGAGACGGTCCAGCAGGAACTCGCCGGGCTGCGCGAGGCTCAGGCAACGGCAAGCGAAGATCAGGCGGCACTGGCCGATGCGGAGGCGCGTCTCGCCGAAGCCGACACGGCGCGACAGGAGGCCGAGACGGCGCGCGCCGATCTGGCCTCGCAACTGGAGACGGTCCAGCAGGAACTCACCGCGTCGCGCGAGGCGGAGGCAACGGCGGGCGAGGATCAGGCGGCACTGGCCGATGCGGAAGCGCGGCTCGCCGAAGCGGACACCGCGCGGCTGGCGGCTGAAGCCGGGCGCGCCGACCTCGCCGCACAGCTGGAAGCGGTCCAGCAGGAACTCACCGCACTGCGCGAATCCGAGGCCAACGCGGGCGAAGATCCGGCCGCGCTCGCCGACGCGCAGGCCCGGCTGGCGGAAGCCAAGGCCGCGCGGCAGGAGGCCGAGGCGGCCCGCGACGGGCTCGCCTCGCAATTGGAGGCCGTGCAGCAGGAACTCACCGCGCAGCGTGAAGCCGAGGCGCGCCGGGGCGAGGAGGAGGCCGCGCTGGCCGATGCGGAGGCGCAGCTTGCCGAGATGCGGCAGCAGACGGCCGACTCCGAGGCGCGGCTCGCCGACCTCGGGCAGCAGCGCGGCGAACTGGAGCAGCAGATCGCGGCGCTTCGGGAAACGCTAGGCGCCACGCAGCAGCAGGCCGCCGATCTGACGGCGCAGCACGGCGCGGCGGAGGAGGCGCTCGCAGCCCTCGACGCCCGCCGTGTCGAGGCCGAGGCCGCCCTGAACCGGACGCAGCAGCAGACGGCCGACCTCGCCGCGCAGCGGGACGCGGCCGAGGACGAGATCGCCGCCCTCGACGAGCGCCGGAGCGAGGCGGAGGCGGCGTTGAGCCAGACCCAGCAGGCCGAGGCCGATCTGCGGCAAGGGCTGGAGGAAGCGACGACCCGGGAGACGGCCGCGACGGCGGCGGCCGAGGAGGCCGAGCGCCGCCGCGACGAGGCGGTGCAGGCTTCCACCGCGGCGCAGGATCGCCTTGCGACCACGCAGGCGGCCTTGGCCGAGGCCGAGGCGCAGCTGCAGCAGATGGCGGCGTCGCGCGGCGCGCTCGAGCAGGAAATCGCCGGGCTGACCGCCCAGAAGCAGGAGCTTGCGCCCGCCCCGGCCGGGCAGCCGGTCGCCGCCGCGCCTGCCGCCGAGACGCCGCCGGGACGATGGACGGCGCAGCAGATCGAGGCCGCGCTTGCAAGCGCACCCGCGCTCGGCACCGGCCCCGAACGGGCCGAGTTGCAGCGCCGCCTGACCGAAGGGGAATGTGCGCCAGAGGCCCTGCGCGCGGCCTATGGCCAGATCAACCGCCAGAGCCTGCTCGCGCTGGTCGTGGAGCTCGGCCCCTGCAACTGACATCTCCGGCTCGCGGAGCCGAAAGCGAAAGGGAGCGAATGATGCGCAGGACAAGCTGGCTCGGCGCGGCGCTGGGCGCGCTGCTGGCACTCGCGGCGGGTCCTGCCGCCGCGCAGGATTTCGACAAGGCGGTGATGACCGGCGGCGCGACCGGCACCTATATCCAGATCGGCCGCGATCTGGCCGGGCTGATGGCCGAATGCGGCCAGACGCTGGAGGTGGTCGAATCGGCGGGCTCGCTCGAGAACTTCATGGCCGTCCGCACGCGCCGCAACACCCAGTTCGGCATCGTGCAGAGCGACGTGCTGGAATACCTGCGCACCTATTCCGCCGACGATCCCGATGTGGCGCGGGCGATCTTCGGCGTGCGGATCGCCTTTCCCCTCTATGACGAGGAGGTCCATCTCCTCGCCACATCGGACATCGACAGCCTCGCCGACCTCGCCGGCAAGCGCGTGGCGATCGGGGTCGAGAACAGCGGCACCTACCTGACCGCCTCGCTGGTCCTCGACCTGACCGGAACCGAGCCGGCCGAGCGCCGCCTGATCTCGCAGATCGACGCGCTGCCGGCGCTGAAGGCCGGCGAGATCGACGCCTTCTTCTATGTCGCGGGCGCGCCGACCGCACTTTTTGCCGAGGGCGACATCGACGGCGAGCGGTTCCATCTGGTGCCGATCGTGGATGACACGCTGCGAAGCGTCTACGACACGGCGACCATCCCCGCGAACACCTATCCGTTCCAGCCCGAGCCGGTCGAGGGCATCGCCGTCAAGGCGCTGCTGATGACTTATGACTACGACCTCGGCGGCAACAGCTATCACCGGCAGAGCTGCAAGGCGGTGTCCGACCTCTCGAACCTGATGCTGACGCGGCTGCCGCAGTTGCAGGAAACCGGGCATCCCAAGTGGAAGAATGTCGATCTGCAGGACATTCCGCCGGGCTGGGACATCGGCGACTGCGTCAACCAGGGGATCCAGCCCGACTACCAGCTGCAATGCGCGACGCCGATCGCCAGCCCGGCGCCCGCCGCCTCCGAGGACGCGACAGGCGAGAGCGAGGCGAACCGCGCCTACAGGCAATATATCTGCGCGACCATCGGCTGCTGATCCGGGGCCGTCAGTCGTCCGCCGGAAGCATCCGCGCCAAGGCCGAGGGCTCGCTCTCCGAGCCGTCGGGGCCGATCGCGGTCACACGCCACGCGCCGACCGGGAACCGGACGATCAGCCCCGGCACCGCCGTCTCCATCGCCGGAAGCGGCTCGCCCGCGGGGCCGGTCAGTTCGACGCGGAAGCGCGCGGGGGTGGCGCCTTGCGGTTGGTGCCAGATCATCTCGCTGCCGCCGCTGTCCAGCCGGGCGTGAAAGACCGGAATGGCGGCGCGCGGCGTTCCGGTGGTCCCATCGGCGGCCGACAGGGCCTGCAGCCGCTGCTGCGCAGACGGCAGGTCGGCGGCGGCGGCATACCATAGCCGGGCCATGAGCGGCGCGGGCGCGAGGCCGGACCCGGTCTCGTGCATCTGGCCGAGATACCAGGCCGCCCGCGCCCGTCCGCGGAGCGCGGCGCGGGCATAGGCGAGGGCCGCTTCGGCGGGGTCGGTGGCCTCGACCGCGAGGGCGCGCTGCATCAGGGCGGCAACGTCGGGCTCGGGGGTGACGGCGACGGGGGACGGGAGCGGAGCGGGCCGCTGGTCCGGCGGCCGCAGGGCCGTCCGGCCCGGCGCGGCGAGGGTCGCCGCCGGTTTCGTGGCTTGGCCAGGCGAAGGCGTCTCGGTGTGACGCCCCTGAAGCCAGGCGAAACCGGTGCCGAGGACCAGGATGGCCACCGCGGCCGACAGCCCCAGTCCGACGCGGCGGCGCGGGGGCGGCGCCTGCGGACGGGACTTGGCGACCGATCCATGGACCGACGCCGCGGCAGCGCCGGGCGGCACGGCATCCGCACGGGTCGCGCCGCGCAGCGCGTCAGACCTCAGCACCGGGCGATGGGCGCGTTCGCCGGCAGGCCGGCCAGTCGGCGGCTCTCGGCGCGGCTCCGCCGCTTTGGCTTCAGAAACCGCCGCGCCCCCGCCGGTCAGCGGCGCATCCTCCGGCGGTGCTGCCGAGACCGTGGCCGCCGTCGCCGGCTCGGGCGCGGCCTGCGCCAACCCCTCCGCAGCAGCCAGCTCCTCGAGCTGGCTCAGCACGCCTGCCGCGCTCGCCTCGTGCAGCGCCGCGCCGACCCAGGGACCATCCAGCTCCGTCACCCCTTCCGCCGCCGCGGTCATCAGGCAGTAGCGCGCCATGATGTTGATCAGCCGTGGGACGCCGAGGCCGAAGTAATGCAGCACCTGCATCGCGCCGGGATCGAAGATCGGCTCGCGCGCGCCCGCCCGCTCCAGCCGGTGGGCGACATACGCGGCGGTCTCGGCGCTGCCGAGCGGCGGCAGCACCGCGTGGGCGTTCTGCGCCGTCTGCAGCTGCTGCAGTTCCGGCGCGTTCAGCAGCCCGCGCAGTTCCGGCCGCCCCGCCAGCAGCAGCGTCAACGCGCCGCCCGCACGGCTGTCGAGGGCGAGCGCCTGCAGCGCCGCGAGTCCCTCGACCCCGAGCGCCTGCGCGTCATCCACCATCAGCAGGACGAAACCGCCCTGCGCCTGCCGGTCTGCGGCAAAGCGGCGGATCTGGTCGGCGGCGAGGGCCGGGCCGTCCCGCTCGCCCGAAAGGCCGAAGAGGTCGCGCGCCTCCACGAGGACGCGGCCGGGGTGCGCGCGGAAGGCCGAGACGAGCGCGATGGCCCACGCACCCTCGCGCCGCTCCCGCAGGAGCCGCAGAAGCGTGGTCTTGCCGATGCCCTCCTCGCCCGTCAGCACGAGGACCGGCGCACGCGCGGCGACCCGGCTCTCGATCCAGTCGAGGGCCTGCTGATGGCCCGAAGCGTTGTGGAACAGGGCCGGCTCTGGCGCGCTCCCGAAGGGGGACCGGCTGAGGCTGAAGTGATCGAGATAGACCACGGACATGACGGCAAATGTTTGCCTGCGCGACCCTGCGCGCGCAAGCGACGCCGTGCAGGAGGCCGCGTTCCCATCACAGGATGAAAAAGGGCGGCAGGTTGCCCCGCCGCCCTCGTCAACCCATAGCCCTTGTCTTACAGCGCCGAGCTGCGGGCCGCGTCGAGCCAGCCGTCCACGGCCGCCCGGTTCTCGGCGATCCACTCGGCCGCATGTGCCTCGACATCCGAGTCGCCCGCGTTCATCCGCGCGTTCTGGGCATAGACGTCGGTCAGTTCGACCTCGGCCGCTTCCAGCAGCACGCGCACGGCCGGGTTCTGCTCGAGGAACGCGCTGTTGGCGACCGAGACGATGCTGTTGGCCGGGAAGCCGAGGCGGCAGGGATCGTTCACGCAGCCCTCGACGCCCTCGCGTGTGGCGGCATCGGCGAGCGAGGCGATCTCCTCCGGCAGGCTGACCTCCGGCACCTCGATCCAGACCACGTCCTCGCCGGGCACGAGTTCGTTCACGGTCCAGTTCGGCGTCCAGGTGTAGAACAGGATCGGCTCGCCCGACTCGTAGGCGGCGACGGCGTCGGCCATCGCGGCGGGATAGCCGGCCTTCACCGGGTTCACATGGTCGCGCAGGTCATAGGCGTCGAGGTGATGCTCGATCACCGTCTCGCAGCCCCAGCCGGGCGGGCAGGCGACCATGTCGGCACGGCCATCGCCGTCGCGGTCGAAAGCCTCCTTCACGTCGTCGCGCTTGAAATCCTCGAGCGACGTGATGCCCATCGACTCGGCGGTGGCCTTGTCCACGAGATAGCCCTCGAGCGCGCCGCCGGTGGTGAAGTTGTCGACGATCTCGGCCGAGCCCTCGAAGGCCTGGCGGTAGGGATCGTGGATCGGAAACCAGCCATCGACCCAGAGATCGACATCGCCGAAGCCGACCGACTGGTAGAAGGCCGGGTTGTCGAGCGTCATGGGCGCGCCGACCTCGTAGCCGAGTTCCTGCAGCATCTGGCGGAAGATCTCGGTCTGGAACCAGCCGGTATCCCAGGTGGGCTGCGCCAGCGTGACGGAGGTGCCCTCGCCGGGCTGCGCGTCCTGCGCCAGTGCCGGCGCCACGCCCGCCATGATGGCGATGGTGGCCAGGGCGGTAAGGGTCTTGTCGAGACGGGGTTTCATCCGGGTCTCCTTTTCGTCTTGCAATGCGGATGGACGGGCCGCGCGCGGCCCGCCATGCGAAGCGGGCAGGTTCAGCCTGCCTTCTCGACCCCGGCCAGGGCGGCGGTACCGCGCAGCCGGAAGACGTTGGAAAGGGTCTGCCGCAGCGACATGCGGCTGACATTGTTCTGCTCGGCCAACCCCTGCGTGATGCGGTCGAGCACGATGGCAAGGATCACGATCCCCACGCCGCCCGCCGTAGCGCCGCCCACGTCGAGGCGTCCGAGGCCGGTGTTCACGATCAGGCCGAGCCCGCCCGCGCCGATCAGCGCCGAGATCACGACCATCGACATCGCCAGCATCAGCGTCTGGTTCAGCCCGGCCATGATCGTGCGCATCGCCAGCGGCAGCTGCAGGTCCCACAGCATCTGCCAGCCGGTCGAGCCGAAAGCCTCCGCCGCCTCGATCAGGTCGCCGCGGACGTTGCGGATGCCGAGATTCGTCAGCCGCACGATCGGCGGCAGCGCGAAGACGATGGTGGCGATGATGCCCGGCGCCATGCCGACGCCGAAGAGCATGACGATCGGCACCAGATAGACGAAGGACGGGATCGTCTGCATCACGTCCAGGACCGGGCGCAGGATGCGCCAGAAGAGGTTCGACCGCGCCGACACGATGCCCGCCGGGATGCCGATCACGGCGCAGAAGAGGACCGCCGTCACGACCATCGCCAGCGTCGTCATGGTCTCGGGCCAGAGGCCGATCATGTCGATGAAGGCGAAGCCGAGCACGGTGAAGATCGCCATGCCGCGCCCGGCCCATTTCCACGAGGCGAGCGCGAACAGCGCCGTCGTCACCAGCATCGGCAGCCAGCGGAACAGCGTATCGAGCCAGTCCAGCACGGCGCTGATCGGCACCTGCGTCGCGCGGAAGAACGGCCGGAAGTTCGGCACCAGCCAGCCGCGCACGAAGGTGTTCACCCAGTCGTCGAAGGGCAGTGTCGCGAGGTCAGCGGGGCTGAGCATAGGTCTGCTCCTGTTGTTCTTGCGGAGTGGCGTCGCCCGAGAGATGCGCCAGCACGTCGGCCGGCTCGACCACGGCGAGCAGCCGGTCGCGCTCGTCGGTCACGGCGATGGGCAGGCCGGAGCCCGCGTCGCTGTAGAGGTCGCTGAGGCACGTCGTGGTGTCGGCGGTCGGGAAGTCCGTGATCAGCGAGCCCTGCAACGAGGCGGTGATCGCCGTGTCCATTTCGGAAGCCGCGAGGTCGCGATAGGTCACGACCCCGGCCACGCGATCGCCGTCGAGGACATAGAGGGCGTTGGCCCCGCCCCGCTCCATCATCCGCAGCGCGTCGCGCACGCTGGTCTGGCGCAGCTGGATCGTCGTGGCATCGCTCGACACGTCGTCGGCGGTGAAGACGCGGCCGCGGTCGATGTCGGCCACGAAGGCGGCCACATAGTCGTCGGCCGGCGCGGTCACGATCTCCTGCGCGGTGCCGATCTGGACGATCTGGCCGTCCTTCATGATGGCGATGCGCGAGCCGAGCATCAGCGCCTCGTTCAGGTCGTGGGTGATGAAGACGATGGTCTTCTTCAGCGTCCGCTGGAGCGTCAGAAGCTCCATCTGCATCTCGCGCCGGATCAGCGGGTCGAGGGCGCCGAAAGGCTCGTCCATCAGCAGGATGTCTGGCTCGGCGGCAAGCCCGCGGGCAAGGCCCACGCGCTGCTGCATTCCGCCCGAGAGGTCCGAGGGCAGGCTGTCGGCCCAGGCGGCAAGGCCCACCTGCTCGAGCACGTCGAGAGCACGGGCACGACGCTCATCGTGCGGCACGCCGGTGATCTTGAGGCCGTAGGCGACGTTCTCGGCCACGGTCCAGTGCGGAAAAAGCGCGAAATGCTGGAAGATCATCGAGATCTTCTCGCGCCGGATGCGCCTCAGCCTGGCCGCGTCGGCCCGCGCGATGTCCTCGCCGTCGATGAGGATCTGCCCCGAGGTCGGCGGGATCAGCCCGTTCAGCATCCGCACGAGGGTGGACTTGCCCGAGCCGGAGAGGCCCATGACGACGAAGATCTCACCCTCCTGGACGTCGAAGGAGGCATCCCGGACGCCCACCGTGGCGCCGGTCTCGGCGAGGATTTCCTGCTTGCTCCGGCCCCGGCGCAGGAGGTCCAGCGCCGCCGGGGCAGCATCCCCGAATACCTTGTAGACTTGGCTGACCGCCAATTTGGGTTGCATGGGACTCCGTCTTCATACCCTGATGGCACACCGGCGGCGCCGGCAACGCATGAATGAAGGCCCCACCCCGAAGGGGGGCATTACCCGAGGATCGGTTCGATCGGACTTGGGCAGGACGCATCAGGGAGGCGCGTCCGGGGCCAGCGGTTGCGGTCACAAATAGGCGACCGGACAGCCATAAACAACCACTTGCAAGAAGAATCGCCGATTCGCGCCCGGCTCGGGGGGCTGGCTCGGCATGGCTCGTCGCCGCAGAAGGGGGACCCGCCACGGCCGGTTTCGCCAGCAGTGACAGGCCGTGGCGGCCGTGCTGGCGACGGCGGCGTGCCGCGACGGAACGGCATCTGGTCGCGGCGAAAAAAGCCCTGGAACCCGGTCCCGTGCTAGACTTTGCCCAGCCAGAAGAAAGGCGCCGCGCATGTCAACCCTCCGGCCCATCGCCGCCCTCGACACGCATGAGGTCCTGAACCAGCCGCCGCCCTTCGAGGACGTGAACCTGTTCTCCAGCGACCGCGCGCTGCGGGACGCGGTGCTTGCGGCGGGCGGCGCGGCGCATGCCGCGCGCCTTACCGCCCTCGGCGCGCGCACCGGCTCGGCCGAGGTCACGCAATGGGGCTTCGAGGCCAACCGCAATCCGCCGGTCCTCGAGAGCTTCGACCGCTACGGCCACCGCATCGACGAGGTCCGCTTCCACCCCGCCTATCACGAGCTGATGCGCCTCAGCCTCGAGAGCGGCTTTGCCTCCGCCGCCTGGGACGGCACGCCTGCGGGCCATGTCGCCCATGCCGCGATCCTGTTCCTGACCACGCAGCCCGATTCCGGCACCACCTGCCCCATGACCATGACCGCCGCCGCCGTCCCCGCACTGCGGGTCGAGCCGGCGGTGGCCGAGGAATGGGTGCCCCGCATCCTCGCCGGGCGCTACGACCCGGCCTCGCGGCCCGCGCCGGAAAAGGCGGGCGTCAACATCGGCATGGCGATGACCGAGAAGCAGGGCGGCTCGGACGTGCGCGCCAACACGACGCGGGCGGAACCCGCAGGCGGGGGCTGGTATCGGCTGACCGGGCACAAGTGGTTCTGCTCGGCCCCCATGTGCGACGCCTTCCTGTCGCTCGCCTGGGCCGAGGGCGGCCTCACCTGCTTCCTGCTGCCCCGCTGGCTGCCGGATGGCACCCGTAACGCCGGCTTCCGGGTGATGCGGCTCAAGGACAAGCTGGGCGACCGCTCGAACGCCTCGTCGGAGGTCGAATACCACGGCGCGCTCGCGCAGCGGGTCGGCGAGGAGGGGCGCGGGGTCGCCACGATCATCCGCATGGTGAGCCAGACGCGCCTCGACTGCGTGCTCGGCTCGGCGGGGCAGATGCGCGCGGGTCTGGCGCAGGCGCTGTGGCACAGCGCGCATCGGAGCGCGTTCCAGCGGCGGCTGATCGACCAGCCCCTGATGGAAGCAGTGCTGGCCGATCTGGCGGTCGAGAGCGAGGCCGCGACCGCGATTGCGTTGCGGCTTGCGCAGGCCTTCGACGACGACGACCCGCTCGCCCGGCTGCTGACGCCGATCGCGAAATACTGGGTCTGCAAGCGCGCCCCCGCTCATGTCTGTGAGGCGATGGAGTGTCACGGCGGCGCGGGCTACGTCGAGACCAGCCCCATGCCGCGCCTCTTCCGCCAGTCGCCGCTGAATGCGATCTGGGAGGGGTCGGGGAACGTCATCGCGCTCGACCTGCTGCGCGCGCTCGGGCGCGAGCCGGAGGGGGTGGAGGCCCTGCGGGGCTTTCTGGCGCGGCAGCGCGGCCGCGACGGCGCCTATGACCGCTGGCTCGACGGGCTGGATTTCAGCCCCTCCGAGGCGGGCGCCAGGCTTCTGGTCGAGCGGTTGGCTCTCGCCGCGCAGGCGGCGGTGCTGCTCGACTGGGAAAGCCCGGTGGCGGAAGCCTTCTGCCGCCTGCGGCTGGAACCCCGCGGCTCCGCCTATGGCGCCTTCGAGGCAAGGATCGACGCCCCTGCGATCATCGAGCGGGCCATGCCCACGTGAGCCTCGATGCTTCGCGGGACTTGGCCCGCCGCTTTGGCAAAATCACCTTGCTTTCGAAAATGCGCGCATGTAGTTGCGAAGAGCAGCGGAGATGCAGGGGAGGGCTGACCGTTGACTGGCGAATGGCGTGCCGGGATGCGCGAGGCGGACGCAGTGCGGCCGGCCATGGGCGACCTCTCCAAGAACAAGAATACGCAGCCCCGCGCTACCGAGCAATGCCGCTGAGCATCCGCCAACAGGGAAAACATCAATGACCTTCACCACCACGCTCGCCCGCACGGGCGCCGCAATCGGCCTCGCGCTGGCTTCCATGGCCGCCGCGGTCGCGCCCGCCGCGGCGCAGGACGTGCCCACCATCCGCGTCGGCTGGACCATGCCCGGCGAGGATTCGAAATACTGGATGATGCAGCGGCCCGAGGCCTTCGACACGATCGGCCGCGACTACAACATCGAATGGGTGCAGTTCCAGGGCACCGCGCCGATGGTGCAGGCGATGATCGCCGGCGCGCTCGACTGCTCGACGCAAGGCGCGCTGTCGCTGGCCAACGGCAACCTGCAGGGCGGCCTCGAAAGCTACGTCGTCGCCTCGCATCTCGGCACCGCGCCCGGCAGCTTCTCGCCCTACTGGGCGGTGATGGAGGACAGCGACATCACCGAGGGCGCGGACCTCAAGGGCAAGACCGTGGGCATCAACGTCCTCGGCTCGGGCCTTTACGGGCAGCTTTTCCTGTTCCTGCAGCAGTCCGGGCTTGACCCGAAGGCCGACATCAAGCTGGTCGAGACGGGCTTCCCCGGCTCCGAGGACGCGCTGCGCTCGGGGCGTGTCGATGCGGCGGTGATGAACCAGCCCTTCGCCGCCAAGGCCGAGGCGGCGGGCGGCATCCGCACGCTCTTTACGATCAACGACATCACCCCCACCAGCGTCCAGATCTTCGAGGTCTGCAGCAAGGCCTTCGTGGACGCGAAGCCCGAACTGGCCGAGCTTTACGTCCGCGACCTGACCCGCGCGATGGACATGGCGCTGGCCGACCGCGAGCAGACCATCGCCGTCGCCTCGGAAGTGACCAAGGCCCCGGTCGAGGTGCTGGAGGGCTTCTACATGGTCGAGGGCCAGGATTTCGAGCGCAACCCCGGCGCCGCCTTCGACTTCGGGGTGCTGCAGACGATGCTCGACCTCTATCACGAGGCCGGGATGATCCCCTCCGCGCTCGACGCCGAGACCTTCCGGCACCCGACCATCGTCGCGCCGCTGCAGTAACCCCTCGCCGGAGCATCCCATGATCGCGATCGAGAACCTCTCGAAACGGTTCAGGACCGCCGGAGGCCGGGATCACCTCGCGCTTTCGGACATCAACCTCGACCTGAAGCGGGGCGAGTTCGTCTCGATCATCGGTCCCTCGGGATGCGGCAAGTCCACGCTGCTCTACATCGTCGGCGGCTTCATCGCCGCCTCCCAAGGCAGCGTGCGCATCGAGGGCAAGCCCGTGACCGGGCCCGGTCCCGACCGTGGCCCGGTCTTCCAGGAATTCGCGCTCTTCGCGTGGAAGACCGTCCTCCAGAACGTCGCCTACGGCCTCAGGCTGCAGCGCAAGTCGAAAGTCGAGGCCGAGGCGCGCGCGCGCGGCCTGCTGCGGATGGTGGGCCTCGAGGGCTATGCCAACTTCTACCCCAAGGAACTCTCCGGCGGCATGAAGCAGCGCGTCGCCATCGCCCGGACGCTGGCCTACGACCCGCAGATCCTGCTGATGGACGAGCCCTTCGGCGCGCTCGACGCCCATGTCCGCACCCATCTGCAGCGCGACCTGCTGCGGATCTGGGAGGATCACCGCAAGACGGTGATGTTCGTCACCCACAGCGTCGAGGAGGCGGTCTATCTCTCCGACCGGATCGTTGTGATGGCGTCGCATCCCGGCCGGATCGCCCGCGAGATCACGATCGAGCTGGACCGCCCGCGCGAGCGCGCCGAGCTGATGTTCAACCGCCGCTATCAGGAATACGTCACCCAGATCGAGGGCATGATCGACGCCTTCGAGGTCTCCGCCGCATGAGCCGCGCGCTGCCTCCGTTCCTCGCCGGACTGGCGCTGATCGCGATGTGGGAATGGGCGCATCGCAGCCTCGGGCTTTCGGGCGTGCCCAGCCCCTTCGCCGCCTTCGCCGCGCTGCCGGAGTTGCTCTCGGAACGCTCGTCTTTTGCCGATGTGATGCACTCGCTCAGGCGCATGTTCATCGGCTACGGCATCGCCGCCGTCTTCGGCATCGCGCTCGGGCTGCTGATGGGCACCAGCGAGATCGCGGCCAAGCTCTTCAACCCGCTCATCATGATGATCTACCCGATCCCCAAGGCGGCGCTGATGCCGATCCTGATGATCTGGCTCGGCATCGGCGACGCGTCGAAGATCCTGGTGATCTTCCTCGGCGCCAGCCTGCCGATCATCTACCACGCCTGGCAGGGCGCGAAATCCGTCAGCAGCACCGTCGTGTGGAGTGCGGCGGCCATGGGCATGGGCAGCACCTCGCGCCTCTTCCGCATCATCCTGCCCGCCGCCCTGCCCGAGATCTTCATCGGGCTGCGCACCGGACTGATCCTCGCGCTCATCACCATGGTCGTGAGCGAGATCGTCGCCCGCTCGAACGGGATCGGCAACCTGCTCTTCAACTCGATGGACATGGCCCTCTACGACCGGATGTTCGCCACCATCATCATCATCGCGGCCATGGGCTATCTGCTCGACCTGACCTTCGAGGCCATCCGCACGTATTTCCTGCGCTGGGCCGACACCCGCGACCATATCGAGCTGACCGCCGGATGACGCAGGGACGTGTCTCGAACCTGATCGGCCTCCTGCCGATCCTCGCCCTCATCCTGCTGTGGTCGGCGGTGGTAGCGGCCGACGTCGCGCCCCGTGCGCTGCTGCCGTCGCCCTGGGACGTGGCGGCGCGGACCGCCACCGCGCTGGGCGACCACGCCTTCCTGTCGCATATCGGCACGACGCTGTTCCGCCTCGTCTCGGGCTTCGCCATCGGCCTCGCGGTCGGGCTGGTTCTGGCGCTGATCTCGATCTCCGGCCGCGCCACCCAGACGGTGGTCAACGCCTTCGTCCGCATCCTCGCGCCGCTGCCGAAGATCGCGCTCTACCCTGCGATCATCCTGATCCTCGGCTTCGGCCACAGTTCCAAGATCGCGCTCGTGGCGATCGAGGCGGCCTTCCCGGTCTATCTCGCCGCCTATCAGGGGATGCGGAACGTGGACGAGAAGCTGGTCTGGGTCGCGCGCTCGGCCGGGGCCTCGCCGTGGCAATCGCTGCTTTTCGTGATCCTGCCGGCGGCGGCGCCCTCGATCCTCACCGGCGCGCGGATCGCCATGATCATCAGCTGCATCGTGGTGTTCCTGGCCGAGATGATGTCCTCGACCGAGGGCCTCGGCTATCTGCTGATCGACGCGGCGCGCAATTTCCGCACGCTCGACATGTTCGTGCCGATCGTCCTGATCTCGGCCCTCGGGCTCGGGCTCGGCGGTGCCTTCGCCTGGGGGCGGGGGCGGCTGCTGTCAGGCTATCCGCAGGCGTGATCGGCCTGTCACAACAAGGGAGACTTCCATGAAGATCGCCGTTCTGGGCGGCGGCAACGGCTCGCTGGCCGCTGCCGCGGATTTTGCACTGGCCGGGCACGAGGTGGCGCTGTGGCGCCGGGGCGAGGCGGAGGTCGCGCGCCACCGCGAGGGCGGCAACGTCCTGCGGGTGCGCGACGGCAAGGGCAGCCACGAGGCGAAGCTGGCCGAGGTGACGTCGGATCTCGCCGCGGCGATGGACGGCGCGGCGCTGATCTTCTGCCCGGTGCCGGCGCCCGCGCATGACGACATCGCCGCCCGCGTGGCCCCGCATCTGCGCCCCGGCCAGGTGGTGCACCTGCCGCCCGGCACCCTCGGCACGCTGATCTTCGCCCGCGCCGCGCAGGCCGCGGGAACCGCCCAGGGCGTCGCCTTCGCCGAATCCGGCACCCTGCCCTGGCTCGTGCGCAAGCACGGCTTCGCCGAAATGGTCGTCAGCGCCCGCGCCACCCGCCTGCCCACGGGCATCTTCCCGCTCGCGCTGAAGGATCAGGCCGTGGCCGTCCTCGACCGCGCCTTCCCCGGCGTGATCGAGCCCTGCGGCGACGCGCTCTCCGGCGCGCTGATGAACGCGGGCCCGATCATCCATCCGCCGCTCATCATCATGAACGCCGCCCCCCTCGAGCATTTCCCCGAATGGGACATCCACAACGAGGGCACCCAGCCCTCGGTCCGCCGCACCACCGACGCGCTCGACGCCGAGCGCATCACGGTGCGCGAGGCGCTCCGCTATGGCGGCCCGCATTTCCCGCTGGCTGACCACTATGCCGATGACGGCGAGGAGTGGATGTATGGCCGCGGCTCGCATGGCGACCTGACCGATTCCGGCGACTGGCGCGAGAAGATCGTGCTGACCGAGCATCGCTACATGCTGGAGGACGTGAAGCTGGGCCTGTCGCTGCTGGTCTCGGCCGCCCGGCTGGCGGGGGTGTCGGTGCCGGTGGCCGAGGGGCTGATGGCGATCGGCGGCGCGATCTGCGGCGAGGATTTCATGGAAACGGGACGGCCGCTCTCGGCCGTGGACCTCGACGGCATGGACCGCGCGGCGTTGCAGCGGTTCCTCACCGAAGGCTTCCCGGCATGAGCCCCGCGCGCGACAGCATCGTCGCCCTCGGCGCCGGGCGCATGGGTCGCGGCATCGCGATCGTCTTCGCCTATGCGGGGCATCCCGTCGTGTTGCTCGACTTCAAGGACCGCGAGGACGGCGCCTTCGGCCAGCTCGCCGGTGAGGCGCAGGCCGAAATCCGCGAGACGCTGGGCCTGATGCACGGGCTGGGCCTCTTCGACGATCCGGCGCTCATCGACCGCATCGCCGCGCGCATCCGCGTCCTGCCGAAGTCCGAGGCCGCCCCGGCCCTCGCGGGAGCGGGCTTCGTCTTCGAGGGCTTCCCCGAAATCCCCGAGCTGAAGCGCGCGGCCCTCGCCGAGGCCTCGGCCCTCTGCGGCCCGCAGACCATCCTCGCCTCGACCACCTCGACGATCCTCGTGGACGACCTCTCGCCCGCCGTCGCCGATCCCTCGCGGTTCCTGAACGCCCATTGGCTGAACCCGGCCTTCATCGTGCCGCTGGTCGAGCTCTCGCCCGGCCGCGCCACCGCGCCCGAGACCACGGCCCGGCTCACGGCGCTGCTCGAGGGCATCGGCAAGGTGCCCGTCACCTGCGCCGCACGGCCCGGCTACATCGTCCCGCGCTTGCAGACCGTCGCCATGAACGAGGCGGCGCGGCTGGCCGAGGAGGGCGTGGCCTCGGTCGAGGACATCGAGAAGGCGGTGAAATACGGCTTCGGCTTCCGCTTCTCGGTGCTGGGCCTGCTGGAGTTCATCGACTGGGGCGGCGGCGACATCCTGCATCACGCCAGCAACTATCTGGTCGAGGCGATGGAGGACGACCGCTACGCCGCCCCCGGCGTGATTGGCCGGAACATGGCCGAGGGCCGGATCGGCCTGAAGACCGGGGCGGGTTTCCTCGACTATGCCGATATGGATATCCCCGCCTATCGCAAGCACCGCCTCGGCGCCTTCGTCGAGCGGCTGCGCGAGCTGGACCTCGGCCGCCCGCCGGTGGTTTAGGCGCTCGGCCCTCGCCAAGGCGGCCGGTCCCGCAGGCTCACCCCCGCGGGTCCACCAGCCGCGCCAGCACCCCCGCGCGCGTGACCCGCCCGCCGCCTTCCAGCGGCAGCGCCTCGGTCCCGGCGAGCGCCGCCATCACCTCGCGCGCGCCCATGTCCCGCGGCAGCGCCGCGCCTTGGGCCTCGCCCGGCTCGGCCAGATCCTCGGCGGTCAGCACCCCCAGCGGGTTCATGTGGGCCACGAAGTCCTCGACGTAAGCACTTGCCGGGGCTGCGATAATCTCGCGCGCGGTGCCGGCCTGGACGATCCGCCCCTCCTCCATCAGGGCGATCCGGTTGCCGAGCTTGAAGGCCTCGTCGAGGTCGTGGCTGACGAAGATGATGGTCCGCTTGGTGCGGGCCTGCAGCTCGATCAGCTCGTCCTGCAACCGGGTGCGGATCAGCGGATCGAGGGCGCTGAAAGGCTCGTCCATCAGCAGGATCGGCGCCTCGGTGGCGAAGGCGCGGGCGAGGCCCACGCGCTGCTGCATGCCGCCCGAGAGGTCGCCCACCTTGCGGTCGGCCCAGTCGGCGAGGCCCACCATCTCCAGTTGCGCCTCCACCCGGGCCAGTCGCTCGGCCGGCTTGCAGCCCGCGAGTTCGAGGCCGAGGCCGACATTCTCGCGCACCGTGCGCCAGGGCAGCAGGCCGAACTGCTGGAACACCATCGACACGTCCCGCAGGCGGATGTCGCGCAGCTCGGACCGGCTGGCGCGCGTGACCGAGACCATCCCGCTCTTGCGGCGGATGCGCACCTCGCCCCGGATGACGGGGTTCAGCGCGTTGACGGCCCGCAGGAGCGTGGATTTGCCCGAACCGGAGAGGCCCATCAGCACGAGGATCTCGCCCTCGCCCACGGTCAGGCTGCAATCATGGACGCCCAGAACCTGCTGGGTCGCGGCCCGGATCTCGGCCCGGTCGCGGCCGTCATCCATCAGCGGCAGCGCGCGTCCGGGGCGGTCGCCGAAGACGATCGAGACCCGGTCGAACTCGACCATCGGCTGCCCCGCGGGGGTCTGTCCCGCGCTCACGGTTTGCGCTCCATCCGCAGCATCCGGTCAAGGATGATCGCCACGATCACGATCACGAAGCCCGATTCGAAGCCGAGCGCGGTGTTGACGCTGTTGAGCGCGCGGACCACCGGAACCCCGAGGCCCGAGGCGCCGACGAGCGCCGCGATGACGACCATCGACAGCGACAGCATGATCGTCTGGTTCAGCCCGGCCATGATCTGCGGCAGGGCCGAGGGCAGCTCGACCTTCCACAGCAATTGCCGCCGGGTGGCGCCGAAGGCGCGCGCAGCCTCGATCAGCGCGAGGGGGGTGGAGCTGATGCCCAGATGCGTCAGCCGGATGGGCGCCGGCAGCACGAAGATCACCGTGGCGATCAAGCCCGGCACCATGCCGATGCCGAAGAACACGATGGCCGGGATCAGGTAGACGAAGGTCGGCAGCGTCTGCATCAGGTCGAGGACCGGCCGCATCCAGGCATAGAGGCGCGGCCGGTGCGCGGCGGCGATGCCGATCGGCACCCCCACCGCCATGCAGACGAGGCAGGACGACAGGACCAGCGTCAGCGACTGCATCGTCTCGGTCCAGTAGCCCTGGTTGAGGATGAACAGGAACCCGACCGCGACCAGCACCGTGGTCCCGATGCGCCGTTGCAGCAGCCATGTCAGGCCCGCCGCGATGGCGATGATGACGAAGGGGCTGGGCGCCGACAGCACCCAGAGGATGCCGCCGATCAGCGCCTCCATCGCCGCGGCGATCGAATCGAACAGCGGCGCGCCATTGTCGCGCAGCCAGTCGAAAACCCGCCTCGCCGTCCGCCCGACCGGGATCTTCCAGTCGGTGACGAGGGCCGTCAGGCGCTCCATCAGCCCTCGAGCGCGGCCGCGAGCGCCGCTGCCGCATCGCCGCCGTCCTGCGTGGTGACGCCCGCGATCCAGGGCTGCGCAGCCTCCGGGTGCTCGGTCAGGTAGGCTTTCGCCGCCGCCATCGGCTCCTGGCCATCATCGAGGATGCGGGCCATCACGTCGTTCTCCATCTCCAGCGTGAACTCGAGGTTCTGCAGGAACTTGCCGACATTCGGGCACTCCTCGACATAGCCGGCGCGGGTGTTCGTCAGCACCTCGGCCCCGCCGAGATCGGGCCCGAAGATCTCGTCGCCGCCGGTGAGGTAGGTCAGCTCGAAGTTCTGGTTCATCGGATGCGGCTCCCAGCCGAGGAACACGATCGGCTTGCCCGCCCGGTCGGCGCGCGCGACCTGCGCCAGCATCCCCTGCTCGGAGCTTTCGACCACCTCGAAGGTGCCGAGGCCGAACTTGTCTTCCGCCACCATCTCCAGCAGCAGCCGATTGCCGTCATTGCCCGGCTCGATGCCGTAGATCTGGCTTGCGAGCGCGTCGGCATGGGCGGCGATGTCGCCGAAATCCGCGATCCCCAGCTCCGCGCCCGCCGGGTTGGTGGCGAGGGTGTATTTCGCCCCGGTCAGGTTGGTGCGCACGACGTCCACGGCCCCCGACTCCCGGTAGGGGGCGATGTCGGCCTCCATCGTCGGCATCCAGTTGCCGAGGAACACGTCCACGTCGCCGGTCGAGAGCGCGGTGTAGGTCACGGGCACCGACAGCACCTTGGTCTCGGTGTCGTAGCCGAGCGCCTGAAGCACCGTCGAGGCGAGCGCCGTGGTGGCGGTGATGTCGGTCCAGCCGACATCCGAGAGGATGACACTGCTGCAGGAGGCCGGCTCCTGCGCCTGGGCCGGCAGGCCGAGGGATGCGGCCAGGGCGAGGGCGACGGGGACGGTGAGGCGGGCGGACATGGCGGCTCCCTGCGGCAGTGTTGTTGATTGACGAGTCAATAAACCAAGGCTAGCACCGGACATGCAACCACTTTCGGGGGAAAGCCTGAGAACATGCCGAAACTCGGGGCAGAGCCTATCCGAAAAGCCGCGCTGATCAACGCCGCGATCGCGACTGTCGCGCGGGCGGGCTCGCTCGAGGTCACGGTCGCGGAGATCGCGCGGGCTGCCGGCATGTCGCCGGCGCTCGCGCATCACTATTTCGGCTCGAAGGAGCAGATGTTCCTCGCCGCGATGCGCCATATCCTCACGGCCTTCGGCGCCTCGGTGCGGTCCGAGACGGCGGCCGCCGAGTCGCCGCGCACCCGCCTCGACGCGATCCTGCGGGCGAGCTTCGGGCCGCAGAACTTCGAGCACGGCACGGTGGCCGCCTGGCTCACCTTCTACGCCCTCGCGCGGACCAGCCCCGAGGCCGGGCGACTGCTGCGCATTTATCACTGCCGCCTGCGCTCGAACCTGCGCGTCCCGCTACGCGGCCTGACCCCCGAGGCGGAGGCCGTCGCCGACCGCCTCGGCGCGCTGATCGACGGCATCTACCTGCGCGCCGCGCTCGCCCCCGCGCCTGCGGATGGCGCGGCGGCGCTCGCGCTTGCGCGCGGCTATCTCGACGAGGCCCTGCGATGACCCAACCCTCCCACTGGATCGACGGCAGGCCCGCCGAGGGCAGCGGCGCCGCTCTGCCCGTCCGGTTCCCCTATACCGGCGAGATCATCGCCAACCTGCGCGCAGCCGCAGCCCCCGAGATCGAGGCCGCCCTGGCCGCCGCGACCCGCGCGCAGAAGGACTGGGCCGCGTGGCGTCCCGCCGACCGCGGCCGCGTGCTGCTGGACGCCGCCCGCCTGATTCGCGAGCGCGCCGAGGAACTGGCGCAGCTGGAGACCCTCGACACCGGCAAGCCGATCTCAGAGACGCGGGTGGCCGACTGGCCCTCCGGCGCCGACGCGCTCGCGTTCTTCGGCGGCCTCGCGGGGGCCGTCACCGGCCAGCATATCCCGCTCGGGCGCGACTGGGCCTACACGATCCGCGAGCCCTTGGGCGTCTGCGTCGGCATCGGCGCGTGGAACTACCCCAGCCAGATCGCCTGCTGGAAGGCCGCCCCCGCCCTCGTCATGGGCAACGCGATGATCTTCAAGCCGTCCGAGGAAACCCCGCTGGGCGCATTGAAACTGGCCGAGATTCTGACGGAAGCCGGGGCTCCGCCGGGCATCTTCCAGGTCCTGAACGGCGGCCGCGAGCTTGGCGCGGCGTTGATCGGGGACGCGCGGGTGGCCAAGGTCTCGCTGACGGGCTCAGTGGCGACCGGCCTCAGCGTCTATGCCGCCGCCGCGTCGGGGATGCGCCATGTCACGATGGAGCTTGGCGGCAAGTCGCCGCTGATCGTCTTCGACGACGCCAGTATCGAGGACGCGGTCGGCGCGGCGATCCTCGGCAACTTCTACTCCTCCGGGCAGGTCTGCTCGAACGGGACACGGGTGTTCCTGCAGGACGGCATCGCCGAGGCGTTCCTCGCGCGTCTCGCCGAGCGCGTGGCGGCGCTGAAGCAAGGCGATCCGCGTGACGAGGGGACCACCCTCGGCCCGATCATCTCCCCCGCGCAGCTTGAGAAAATCCGCGGCGCCATCACCGAAGGCCGCGCGTCGGGCGCGCGGCTGATCTGCGGCGGCGAGGGCGACGGCCCGTTCGTTCCCGCCACCGTCTTCGTCGCCCCAGACGACAGCCCGCTCGCCACCGAGGAAATCTTCGGCCCGGTCCTCACCGCGCTGACCTTCCGCACCGAGGACGAGGCCGTTGCACGCGCGAACGCCCTGCCCTACGGCCTCGCCGCCGGGGTCTTCACCCGCGACCTCGCCCGCGCCCACCGGGTCGTCGGGCGGCTCGAGGCCGGCACCACCTGGATCAACGCCTACAACCTCACGCCGGTCGAGATGCCGTTCGGCGCGGTGAAGCTCTCAGGGATAGGGCGCGAGAACGGGACCGCGGCGCTCGAGCATTACAGCCAGCTGAAATCCGTCTATGTCGGCATGGGGCCCGTCGATGCGCCGGTCTGAGCCGCTCGCGGACTACGTCATCGTCGGCGCAGGCTCCGGCGGCTGCGCGCTCGCATACCGGCTGACCGAGGCGGGCCGCACGGTCGCGCTGATCGAGTTCGGCGGCAGCGACGCCGGGCCGTTCATCCAGATGCCCGCGGCCCTCTCCTACCCCATGAACATGCGCCGCTACGACTGGGGCTACGCGACCGAACCCGAGCCGCATCTGGGCGGCCGCCGCCTCGCCACGCCGCGCGGCAAGGTGCTGGGCGGGTCGTCCTCGATCAACGGCATGGTCTATGTGCGCGGCCATGCGAAGGACTTCGACCACTGGGCCGAGGAAGGCGCGAGTGGCTGGGCCTATGCCGATGTGCTGCCCTATTTCCGGCGGATGGAGAACTGGCACGGCGGCGATCCGAATGGCTACCGGGGCGATTCCGGCCCGGTCCACGTCACGCGCGGCCCCCGCGCGAACCCCCTCTTCGGCGCCTTCATCGAGGCCGGGCGGCAAGCGGGATACCCGCTGACCGAGGACTACAACGGCGCGGCGCAGGAGGGCTTCGGCCCGATGGAGGCGACCATCTGGCGCGGCCGCCGCTGGTCGGCCGCCAACGCCTACCTGCGCCCGGCGAGGGCCAGCGGGAAGCTGCGCCTGATCCGCGGCCTCGCGGCAAGGGTGGTGTTCGAGGGGCGCCGGGCCCTGGGGGTCGAGATGGCCGACGGCCGCGTGATCCGGGCGGGGGCCGAGGTGATCCTCGCCGCCTCCTCGATCAACACGCCGCAACTGCTGATGCTCTCGGGCATCGGCCCCGCCGCCCATCTGGCGGAGCATGGCATCGCGGTGCTGGCCGACCGCCCCGGCGTCGGCGCGAACCTGCAGGACCATCTCGAAATCTACATGCAATACGCCGCCTCGCAGCCGGTCAGCCTGTTCAAGCACTGGAACCTCTGGGGCAAGGCCAGCATCGGCGCGCAATGGCTGCTGACCGGGCGCGGCCTCGGCGCGTCGAACCAGTTCGAAGCCTGCGGCTTCATCCGCTCGGCCGCCGGGGTGGAGTATCCCGACATACAGTTCCACTTCCTGCCGCTCGCCGTGCGCTACGACGGCCGCGCGGCGGCGGAGGGGCACGGCTTCCAGGCGCATGTCGGGCCGATGCGCTCGAAATCGCGCGGGACGGTGCGGTTGCGCTCGCCCGATCCCGCCGCGGCTCCCAGAATCCAGTTCAATTACATGAGCCATCCTGATGATTGGACGGAGTTCCGCGCCTGCGTCCGGCTCACGCGCGAGATCATGAACCAGCCCGCGATGGCGCCCTTCCGCGCCCAGGAAATCCTGCCCGGCGAGGCGGTCCAGACCGACGCGCAGATCGACGCCTTCCTGCGCGACAATGTCGAAAGCGCCTATCACCCCTGCGGCACCGCCCGCATGGGCCGCGCGGACGATCCGCTGGCGGTGGTGGACGCCGAGGCCCGCGTGATCGGGGTCGAGGGGCTGCGCGTGGCCGACACGTCGATCTTCCCGCGCGTGACCAACGGCAACCTGAACGCTCCGGCGATGATGGCGGGCGAGAAGGTGGCGGACCATGTCCTCGGCCGCGGGATGCTGGCGCGCTCGAACCTCGGGCCGGAGATGGACGCCGGCTGGCGCGAGCGGCAGCGTCAGGGCAGCCGCGTGGCTTCGGGCGGCGGCGTCACGGGAACGGGCGCGCGGCGCGACTCGCGCCAGGTGATGTAGCTGATCGCTCCGATCATCACCGCGCCGCCGAGGATCACGAAGGGGTCGAGCGGCTCGGCGAAGACGAGCGCGCCGAGGAGCGAGGCCCAGATCAGCTGCAGGAAGGTGACCGGCTGCGTGACGACCAGCGGGGCCGCGGTGAAGGCGCGGGTCATGCAGTAATGCCCGGCCGTGGCCGCCGCCGCGGTGAAGGAGAGCCAGCCGAGCTGCTGCCCCGTCGGCGGCACCCAGACGGCGAGCGCGAGCGGCGCGAGTCCGATCGCCACCGTCAGCGACATCATGGCCACGACGACACTCGCCGGCACAAGGTCGGTCAGCCGCTTCAGCACCAGATACGAACTCGCGAACATCACCGAGGCGAGGACCTGCGCCCCGTGGCCGGGGTCCAGCGCCCGCAGGCCCGGACGGATGACGATCAGCGCCCCGATCAGCGCCGCGCCGATGGCGAGCGCGCGCCGGACCGACAGCCGCTCGCCCAGCAGCAGCGTGGCGCCGAGGGTGACGAGGATCGGGTTGAGGAAGCCGATCGCCGTGACCTCGGCGATGGTGATGCGGGCCATGGCGTAGAACCACAGGACCGTCCCGGCCGTGTGCAGCATGCCCCGCACCGCGAAGAGCCGCCAGACGCGGGCCGGAAAACCCGCCCTCAGCGCCGGCAGCAGGGCCGGCATCACCAGGACCACGCCGAAGGCGAAGCGCAGGAACGCGGCCTGCGGCGCGGGCAGCGCGCCGTCGAGGTAGCGCACACTGCCGTTCACCGCCACGAAGCAGAACGACGTGGCGATCATCCAGGCGATTCCGGTCAGATCGCGGCGCAGGACGGGAGCGGCGGTGACGGCCATGCCATCCGGTTGAGCCGAAAGCGCGAGGACCCGCAAGCCCGCTTCCGCCCCGCGGACCCATGCGCTAGACCCCCGCCGACCGACCAAGCGAAGCCCGAGGCCCCGCCCATGCACGACATCCGCGTCATCCGCGAAGCCCCCGAGGCCTTCGACCATGCCCTCGCCCGCCGCGGCATGGAGCCGCGCGCGCAGGCGCTGCTGGCCCTCGACGCCGCCCGCCGGGCGCGGATCGCCTCGGCCGAGACGGCGCAGGCCGAGCAGAACCGCGCCAGCAAGGCGGTCGGCGCCGCCAAGGCGCGGGGCGACGAGCCGGAGTTCGAGCGGCTGCGCGCGCTCGTGGGCGAGCGCAAGGCCGAGGTTGCCACCGCCATGGCCGAGGCCGAGGCGCTCGATACCGAGTTGCGCGACGCGCTGATGGAGTTGCCGAACACGCCGCTCGACCGCGTGCCGGACGGGCGCGACGAGAGTGACAACGTGGAAATCCGCCGTTGGGGCGAGCCGCGGGCACTCGACTTCAGGCCCCTCGAACATTTCGACATCCCCGGCGCAAAGCCCGGATTCGACTTCGAGACCGCCGCCCGCATCTCGGGCGCGCGGTTCGTGATGCTCAAGGGCGCCGTGGCCCGCATCCACCGCGCCCTCGCGCAGTTCATGACCGACCTGCATGTGGACCGCCACGGGCTCACGGAAGTCTGGACCCCGGTCCTCGTGCTGCCTGAGGCGATGTATGGCACCGGGCAACTGCCGAAGTTCGGCGAGGACAGCTACCAGACGCGCGAGGGATGGTGGCTGGTCCCGACCGCCGAGGTGCCGCTGACCAACATCCCCGCGGGCCAGATTGTCGACGCCGCCGAGCTGCCGCTGCGCTTCGTGGCCGACACGCAATGCTTCCGCTCCGAGGCGGGCTCGGCGGGCCGCGATACCGCGGGCATCCTGCGCCAGCACCAGTTCGAGAAGGTCGAGATGGTCTCGATCACCCATCCCGACCAGGGGCTGGAAGAACACGCCCGCATGACCCGCTGCGCCGAGACGGTGCTGGAGGAGCTGGGCCTGCCCTACCGCACCATGGTCCTCTGCACCGGCGACATGGGGTTTGGCGCGCGGATCACCCACGACCTCGAGGTCTGGCTGCCGGGGCAGGACCGCTTCCGCGAGATCAGCTCGGTCAGCTACGTGGGCGACTTCCAGGCGCGGCGCATGAACGCCCGCTTCCGGCCCGAGGGCGGCGGGCGGCCGGAGTTCGTGCATACGCTGAACGGCTCGGGCCTCGCCGTGGGCCGCGCGCTGATCGCGGTGCTGGAGAATGGACAGCAGGCGGATGGCTCGGTCGAGCTGCCGCAGGTGCTGGCGCCGCGGCTTGGCGGTGCGCGGCGGCTGACGGCCGAGGGCGTGCTGGCCTGAGCTGACCTGCGGAACGGACGCGGCCTGCAACCGGGCAGGTTCCCCGGCGTTCCCCATGATGCGCCGCGTCGCCCTCGCCCTGATGCTCACGGCCACCGTGGCGTTTCTCGTCAGCAGCGTCACATTCGCGCTCTCCGGCGGGCCGCAGGGGGTGATGCTGTCACTGGCCGGGGACCTGCCCTTCGCCTCCGGCGCGCGCGGCTGGCCGGACCTGCCCGCGCTGCTGCCGGTGCCGCCCCCGGACCCTTCGCCGCCACCGGCGCTCGCCCGGCCGTCGGGGAAGGCGCTGCAACTGCTGCTTGTGCTGGTCTGGGCAGCGGTGTTGTTCCATGCGATCCGCGCGAGCTTCAGGGTGCGGGCGGCGGCCTTGGGCATCCGGCAGCAGGAGCGGTCAGGGACGCCCGACCGCCCCGCCGAGATGCTTGCCATGGCCGGGGCGCTGACCGGGGCTGCGGCCTGGCCCTGGATCGCCGACCGCTCGGCCATTGCCGGGATGCTTGCCGCGGGCGCTACCTCGGCGTTCTCCATTCTTGCGGCTCTCGGCGACGCCGGACCCGCGCCGGAGGTGCCGCGCCGGACCAGCGTCGGCATCTTCGCCGGCTGGACGGTGGTTTCGCTCTACGCCTCCTTCGCCGCGGTGCTGACCGGACAGCTCGGCGTCTCGGCCACCCTCGCTGCGGTGATCGCCGTCGGCTTCCTTCTCGTCACGGCGATCAACGTGCAGTTCCGCCTCGGGCCGATGATCGGCTTCTCCCTGGCGATCATGTGGGCGATGATCGGCATCGCTGCGCAGAGCGTGGGCGCCGATCTCAGCGTCACGCTGGCGGCGGTCGCCGCGATTGCCGGCCTCGCCGCCGTGATGGTGCGGGTGATGTCATGAATCCGCAATCGGCAGGAAGTTGCCGGTCGGCCACGGGGCGGCCTCGACTCCGCCGGCGCGGGAACCGAAGCCTCTGCCGGACGATGTTGTCGAAAGCACGGGCCGCGGCCCGCGCGGGATGCTGTCCGGAGCTTATCTTGAACACTGCCACGGTCGCGGGATAATCGCCCCATGGACGCCCGGAAGGACATGCAGAGCCGCCTCGACCCGCTCATCGCGGAGCGGGCGCCATGGTTCTTCTCCGGCAAGCGGTGGCACGCCGTCTTCCGCAGCGCGATGATGGCGGCGCTGCAATATCCGCGCACGCTGGACCTCGCGGCCGAGTTCCGCGACCTGCCCTCGGACGAGATCGTGCGGCGGATGCAGGCGCTGATCGTGCGCGACCTGCGGGTCGAGGGGCTCGAGAACCTGCCTGCGACCGGACCGGCGCTGATCGTCTCGAACCACCCGACGGGGATCGCCGACGGGCTGGTGATGCATTCGGTCGTGGGCGCGGTGCGCGACGACCTCTTCATCTACGCCAACCACGACATCATCCGCGTGCTGCCGCAGCTCGAGGACCTGATCGCCCCGGTCGAGTGGCGGGTCGAGAAGCGCAGCCACGCCAAGACCAGGGCGACCATGGATTACACCCGGCGCGCCTTGCTGGAGCAGGGGCGCGCGGGGCTGATCTTCCCCTCCGGGCGCCTGGCAAAGCGCAGCGGGCTGCACCTGAACGAGCGGCCGTGGATGGCCTCGGCCGCCATGATCGCCAAGAAGTTCGCGGCGCCGGTGATCCCGGTGCGGATCTTCGCGCGGAACTCGGCCCTCTTCTACGTCCTCGACGCGATCCACCCGACGCTGCGGGACGTGACCCTGTTCCACGAGGTGCTCAACAAGGCCGGGCACACCTACAAGATTTCGATCGGCCGGCCGATCGACCCCGAGTCGCTGCCGAAGAACAGCGAGGAGGGCATCACGATCCTGCGCGACGCGGTCCTCGCCTTGCCCGAGCCGGGGCCGGAGCCGGTGCGGCTGGCGCAGATCGACGGGCTGCGGCAGCGCCGGAGCCGCGCGACGCGGCAGCCCGCCGAAGAGAAGCGCTGAGAAGGAGGCAGGATGCCCGCCTATTTCGTCTGCACCATGACCGTCCACGATCCCGAGACCTACCGCCGCTACACGGCCCGCACCCCGGCGATCCTCGCCCGCCACGGCGGCCGGTTCCTCACGCGCGGCGACGCCTGCACCACCGCCGAGGGCGAGGCTTTCACCGAGCGGATGGTGCTGCTGGAGTTCCCCGACCGCGCGGCGGCGGAGGCCTTCTACAACGATCCCGAGTATCAGGAAGTCTCTGCCTTCCGCCGCGCCGCCTCGAAGGGCCGCATGGTCCTGCAGGAGGGCCGCGGCGAGACCGCCGCCCCCGACCCGAGGTTGTGACCGCGCCTTCCCCGCGCCTGCAGGCACCGCCGCGCTGACGCCCCTCATTGACGGCGGCGGCTGTTTGGGCGAAGCCCCGGTGTCCGGCCGAGACAAGGAGCCCGCCATGACCCGCGCCCCGTTCGCCCGCTGGATGGGCCAGACCAATGACGTGACCCGCACCTTCCTCGGTGCAGGCCAGATCCCCGGCCTCGTGAATCTCGGCGGCGGCTTGCCCGACCCCTCGACCTGGCCGGTGGCGGAACTGAGCGAACTCGCCCGCCGCGCCGTGGCCGACACGCCCGAGCAGTCGCTCGCCTATCCCCCGATCGAGGGCCTGCCCGCCCTGCGCGACGCCATCGCCGCGCGCTTCTCGGCCCCCGGGCTGAGCCTCACGCGCGAGAACGTCCTCATCGTCAGCGGCGGGATGCAGGGCCTCGACCTGATCGGCAAGGTGCTGCTGGACGAGGGCGGCGTGGTCGCGGCGCAGTCGCCCGCCTATCTCGGCGCGCTCGACGCCTGGCGGCCGCGCGGACCGGTCTATCGCCCGATGCGCCTGCAGGACGACCCCGACCTTCACGCCGCCCTGCAGGGCGCGCAGTTCGCCTATGCGGTGCCGAACTTCTCCAACCCCTCCGGGCGGCTGGTCCCCACAGCGCAGCGCCGTGCGCTGGTCGAGGCGGCGCAGGCGACCGGCGCCTGGCTGGTCGAGGACGACCCCTACGGCACCCTCTATTACGACTCCGCGCCCCTGCCGCGGATGCTGACCCTCTCGGGCGATCCCGAGGGACCGGTGATCTACATGGGCACCCTCAGCAAGGAACTCGCCCCCGGCTTCCGCGTCGGCTGGGTGATTGCCGCGCGCGAGATGATCGAGGCGCTCGCGCTCGCCAAGCAGGGCAGCGACATGTGCACCGCGGGGCTGTCGCAGGTCATCGCCGCCGAGGCCCTGACCTCCGGCCTCGTGGACCGCTGCCTGCCCGCGACGCTCGACCTCTACCGCGCCCGCCGCGACGCGCTGCTGGGCGCGATGGAGCGCGACCTTGCCCACGCCTTCCGCTGGGAGCGGCCGGCGGGCGGCATGTTCGTCTGGGCCCGCGCCCGCGACCCGCGCCTGGACACCGACGCGCTGCTGGCCGAGGGCCTCGAACACGGCGTCTGCATCAGCCCCTCCTCGGCCTTCGACCCCGAGGGCCGGGACCGCGGTGCGGTGCGGCTGAACTTTACGCTGAACACGCCCGAGCGGCTGAAGGAAGGCGTCCGCCGCCTCGCCCTCGCCGTCGAGGCGCTGACGCGGCGAGCGGCCTAAGCCTCGCGGTCATAGCTGAACCAGTAGGCTGCGGCGATGATTCCGCCGCCGACGATGTTGCCGAGGGTGGACCACAGCAGGTTGACCAGCAGCCCGCCCATCGTCAGCGCCGGATCGGCCCCCGGCTCGCCCAGCCAGACCATCGCCAGCCCCATCGGGATCAGCGACATGTTGGCGACCGAATGCTCCAGCCCGGCGGCCACGAAGGTCGCGATCGGCGGCACGAGGGCGATGATCTTCCCCTGAACCGTGCGCGCCGCGAAGGTCATCCAGACCGCGAGGCAGACCAGCATGTTGGCGAGGATGCCCGAGGCGAAGATCGCTCCGGCGCCTTTCGCGGTCTTCTCGCCGCCAGTGTCGAGCGCCGCCGAGGCCAGCAGTCCCTCGCCCGCCTCATGCCCTCCCGCGGCGATGAACAGCGCCACGACGAAGATCGAGCCCGCAAGGTTGCCGATCCAGGCGGGCGCCCAGGCCTTCAGGATCGCGGATAGCGGGCTCTGCCCGGCATACCAGCGGCCGAGCATCAGCGTGTTGCCGGTGAAGAGTTCTGCCCCCGCCACGATGACGAGGAGCAGCCCGCCCGAGAAGGCGAGCCCGGCCGCCGCCTGCAGGATGCCGAAGGGCACCGCCCCCTCCGGCACCGCCATCACCACGAGGAAGGCGATCGAGCCGAAGGCGATGAAGACCCCCGCGAGGAACCCCAGCACGAGGATCTGCCCCGCGCCGAGGTCCATCTGATTGCCGAGCTGGTCGCAGGCCTGTCCGGGAAGATCCGCCCGCGGATGGTCGCCGATCTCGATGTCCGCTTCGCTCAACCGTCCGCCCCCGCGGCCAACCTCTACCTCAAGCGGCCGCGGAAAGGACGGGTATTCCCGGCGGAAAGGGATCGCGAGGATTGTCGGCATTATCGCGGGCGACGGTGACGGCGGCTTAAGACCCGCCCGCTAGGAACGAAACGGGGCCAATTTCAGCCCCGCCGATCCACTCCAGCAAGGGAGGTCACCCCGTGACCCGAACCATCCATCCGCCGCGCCGCCGGGCGCGGACCGTCCTCGGCTGCGCCGTCCTCGCGGCCAGCACGGCCCTCGCGGGCTGCGCAGACCAGAGCGATCAGATCGCGCCGTCCTACGTCTCGCCCTCGATGTTCACGGCGATGAACTGCCAGCAGCTCGGCGACGAGGCGCACCGGGTCTCAAGCCGCGCCTCGCACGCCATCGCCGAGCAGGACCGCCGGGCCAGCAACGACGCGACCGCGACGGCCATCAGCCTGATCCTGTTCTGGCCGGCCGCCTTCTTCATCAAGGGCGACGGCCAGTCCGCAGCCGAGGTGGCGCGGCTGAAGGGCGAGATGCAGGCGATCGAGCATGCCAACACCGCGCGGAACTGCGGCATCCAGTTCCAGACCGGGGCGTGAGCGGCAGGGTGCGTGTCCTGCACGCCCCGCACCCCCGTGGTGCGGCGCGCGCGGAGCACGCACCCGACCCCGTCACTCGGCCTTGTCGGCGCTCTTGGCGTTCAGCATGCCGTAATTCTGGCCGCCGATCTCCTCGTAGAGCTGGATCTGCGTCTCGAGGAAGTCGATATGGCCCTCCTCGTCCTCGATCAGGTCGTCGAACAGCGATTTCGACACCTGGTCGTTGACGCTCGAGCAATATTCCCGCGCCTCCATGTAGAGCTTGCGGGCATCGTGTTCGGCCGCGAGGTCGGCCTCCAGCGTCTCGCGCAGGGTCTGGCCGATCCTGAGCGGGTCGAGCTTCTGCAGGTTTGGGTGGCCTTCGAGGAAGATGATCCGCTGGATCAGCCGGTCGGCGTGGTTCATCTCCTCGATGGATTCCTCGCGCGACTTGTCGGCGATCCTGCCGTAGCCCCAGTCCTCCTGCAGGCGGTAGTGCAGCCAGTACTGGCTGACCGCGGTCAGTTCAGACCGCAGCGCGCTGTTCAGATAGTCGATGACCTTCGGGTCGCCCTTCATTCCGTTCTCCTGCAGCATTGGCTCGCATGTGGCGCAGGATGGCCGGAACCCCGCCCGCGGGCAAGGCGTCCCCGGCGGGAACGGCAAAGCCCGGTGCGGTGCGCATGGTCGAGACGAACAGCGACATGCAGCCGCCGCAGTCGGCGCGTCGCCCGAGCGCGTGATAGATCTTGCCCGGGGTGACAACGGTGTCGGGATCGGCGGCCCGCATCCAGGCGACCGTGGCCCGGATGTCGCGGTCGCTGATGCCCTGGCAGTGACAGATCAGCATGGAACGGCGCCCCTCGCGGCTTGGCTCGCGGGCATATCAGACTGAAACAGTCGCCTTGTCAACGCGGCTTGCGATCACGCCGCCCCGCCTCACGGTTTTTCGACCACCATGTCGTCGCGGTGGATCAGCGCCGCGCGGCCGGGATAGCCCAGCAGCGCCGGGATCTCGTCGCTGCGGTGGCCGGCAATCACGGCGGCCTCGACGGCAGCATAGCGGACCAGCCCGCGCGCCAGTTCCTCACCCGCCGGGCCGATCACCCGCACCGGATCACCGCGGCCGAATCTGCCATCGACCACGACCACACCCGCCGGCAGCAGCGACCGCCCCTGCGCGAGCGCCGCCGCGCAGCCGGCATCCACGCGCAGCTCGCCCTTGGGCTTCATCGCCGCGATCCAGCGTTTGCGCGCCGCCTGCGGGTCGTCTTCCGGCAGGAACCACGTTGCCCGCGCCCCCTCGGCCACCGCCGAGAGCGGCCGCAGCACCGACCCCTCGGCAATCGCCATCGCACAGCCGCCCGCGATGGCAGTGCGCGCCGCCATGAGCTTGGTCTTCATGCCGCCCTTGCTGATGCCGCTGACCGGATCGCCCGCCATCGCCTCGATCTCCGCCGTGAGGCGCGGGACCACGGGAAGATGCCGCGCGTCGGGGTCGGTCTTGGGGTTGGCGGTGTAGAGGCCGTCAACGTCCGACAGCAGCAGAAGCTGGTCGGCCCCCACCGTCACCGCGATCTGCGCCGCGAGGCGGTCGTTGTCGCCGAAGCGGATCTCGTCCGTCGCCACGGTGTCGTTCTCGTTCACGATCGGCACCACGCCGAGGCCCAGCAGCACCTCCAGCGTGGCGCGGCTGTTGAGATAGCGGCGGCGGTCGGTGCTGTCCTCGAGCGTGACCAGCACCTGCGCGGTGGTGACGCCATGCGGCGCGAGCGCGGCCTCGTAGGCGCGGGCGAGGCGGATCTGGCCCACGGCGGCGGCGGCTTGGCTCTGCTCCACCGGCAGCCCGCCGGCGGGCATCCCCAGCACGCGGCGGCCGAGCGCGATGGAGCCGGAACTGACCAGCACCACATCCGCGCCTCGCTGCCGCCAGATGGCCACGTCCTCGCAGAGGCCGGCGAGCCAGTCCTCGCGCAACCCCTCAGGGCCGACCAGCAGGGCCGAGCCGATTTTGACGACCAGCCGCTTCGCCGCGGCGAGGTCGGGGATCACGGCTGCCACGGGCGGCCCTCGTCCTCGGTATCGGGCTCGGGCGCGCGGGTCGGCGCGATGCGGGACCAGAGGGCGCGCAGCACCGCCGTCACGCCGGTACCCGCGACGGCGGACATCGTCAGCACCTTGCCCCCGACCTCCGCCTCGAGCGCCGCGCGCCGCGCCTCCAGCGTGTCCGCGTCGAGGGCGTCGATCTTGTTCAGCACCGTGATGCGCGCCTTCTGGGCCAGTATGGTCGAATAGGCCTCCAGCTCCGTCAGGATCGTGCGCGCGTCGCCCGCCACATCCTCCGAGGTGCCATCCACCAGATGCATCAGCACCCCGGCGCGCTCGACATGGCCCAGGAACTGGTCGCCGAGGCCCCTGCCCTCGCTCGCCCCCTCGATCAGGCCGGGGATGTCGGCCAGCACGAACTCATGCCCGTCCACGCCGACCACGCCGAGGTTCGGGACCAGCGTCGTGAAGGGATAATCCGCGATCTTCGGCCGCGCGTTCGACACCGCCGCGAGGAAGGTGGACTTGCCCGCATTCGGCAGCCCGACAAGGCCCGCGTCGGCGATCAGCTTCAGCCGCAGCCACAGCGTCCGCTCGACGCCGGGCTGGCCGGGATTGGCGCGGCGCGGCGCGCGGTTGGTCGAGGTCTTGAAGGCGAGGTTGCCCCAGCCGCCGTTGCCGCCCTGCGCCAGCAGCACGCGCTGACCGGGCTTGGTCAGGTCGGCAACCAGCGTCTCCTGATCCTCCTCGAGGATCTCGGTGCCCACGGGGACGCGCAGGACGATGTCCTCGGCCCCCGCGCCGGTGCGCTGCGACCCCTCGCCGGGGCGGCCGTTCTTCGCGAAGAAATGCTGCTGGTAGCGGAAGTCGATGAGCGTGTTCAGCCCCTCGACGGCCTCGGCCCAGACGTCGCCGCCGCGGCCGCCGTCGCCGCCGTCGGGGCCGCCGAACTCGATGAACTTCTCGCGCCGGAAGCTGATGCAGCCGCCGCCGCCGCCGCCGGAGCGGATATGGACGCGGGCGAGGTCGAGGAACTTCATGCGGCACGGGCTTTCGATCGGGATCGCTTCACCTAAGCGCCCCCGGTGCAACCCGCAAGCTGGACGCCGGGCCGTCGCGGGGCTAGAGGAACGCTTTCCAGCCGGAGTCCCCGCCCGATGGCCGCCACAGAGAATTTCGACCGCCGCATCCGCATCGCGCCCTCGATCCTCTCCGCCGATTTCGCCGATTTCGGCCGCGAGATCCGCGTCATCGAGGCGCAGGGCGCCGACTGGGTGCATGTGGACGTGATGGACGGCCATTTCGTGCCGAACCTGACCTTCGGCCCGCCCGCCGTCGCCGCCTTCCGCAAGCACGTCACCACCCTCATGGACGTGCACCTGATGATTGCGCCGGTGGACCCCTTCATCGAGGCCTATGCCGAGGCCGGCGCCGATCTCATCACCGCCCATGTCGAGGCCGGGCCGCATATCCACCGGACGCTGCAGGCGATCCGGGCGACGGGCTGCAAGGCGGGCGTGGCGCTGAATCCCGGCACCCCCGCCGAGGCGGTGGAACATGTGCTGGACCTAGCCGACCTCGTCTGCGTGATGACCGTGAACCCCGGCTTCGGCGGCCAGCGGTTCATCGACATGACCCGAAAAATCCGCCGCCTGCGCGAGATGATCGGCGACCGGCCGGTGCATGTCGAGATCGACGGCGGCGTCGATCCGGGCACCGCGCCGCTGGTCGTGGCGGCGGGCGCGGATGTGCTGGTCGCAGGCTCGGCGGTGTTCCGCGGCGGCTCGGTGGAGCGGCCGGAGGTCTATGGCGAGAACATCCGCGCCATCCGCGCGGCGGCGGAGGGCGCGGCATGAGCGCGGTGGTCTTCGATCTCGACGGCACGCTCGTCGACAGCGCGCCCGACATGCATGCGGCGATGAACCGGGTGCTGGAGGGGCGCGGGCATGAGCCTCTGGAACTCGATCAGGTCCGCGGCTTCATCGGCAACGGCGTGCCCACGCTCGTGCGCCGGGTGATGGCGGCGGTCGAGGCGGACGAAGGCGGCTTCGACGGCTGGCATGGCGACTACATGCAGTGGTATGCCAAGCTGATCTGCGACAAGACGCAGCCTTACGCGTCGGTCATCGAGGCGCTCGACAGCCTCAAGGCCAGTGGCCGCCGACTCGGCATCTGCACCAACAAGCCGCAGCAACTGACCGAGGATTTAGTCGCGGCGCTCGGACTGGCTGATCGCTTCGGGGCCGTCATCGGCGGCGACACCGAGTTCGGCCACAAGCCCGCGCCCGGCCCGCTGACCGAGACCGTGCGGCGGCTGGGCGGTGGTCCGGCGGTGATGGTCGGCGACAGCATGGCCGATGCCGGCGCGGCGCGGGCGGCGGGGCTGCCGCTGATCCTCTATACCGGCGGCTACCGCGACCGCGGCGTGGACGAGATCGCGCCCGACGCGCGCTTCGACCACTGGCGCGAACTGCCGCGGCTGGTCGCCGCGGTCATGCCGCCTGCGTGAGGGTCAGTCCAGCAGCCGCTCGGCATGCCACCAGACGTGATCGGCCATGAAGGTCGAGACGAAGAAGTAGCTGTGATCGTAGCCCGGCTGCATGCGGAACATGCCCGGCTGCCGCCGCGCCATCATCGCCTGCGCGAGCGCCTCGGGCATCAGCTTGTCGAGGAACTGGTCCTCGCTTCCCTGGTCGATCAGCACCTCGCCGTCGAACCCCTGCTCGGCCATCAGCAGGCTCGAATCATGCGGGAGCCAGAGGCTCTCGTCCGCGCCGAGATAGGCGCCGAGCTGCTTCCTTCCCCAGTCCGAGCGCGTCGGATTGGCGATCGGCGCGAAGGCCGAGACGCTGCGGAAGCGTTCCGGCAGCGACATGGCCAGCGTCAGCGCGCCGTGCCCGCCCATCGAATGGCCGGTGACGCCCTGCGCCTCCTCGTCCACCGGGAAGTTGATGGAGACGACGCGGGGCAATTCGTCGGCGATGTAGTCCCACATCTGGTAATGCGGCGCCCAGGGCTCCTCGGTCGCGTTGACGTAGAAGCCGGCACCCTTGCCCAGATCATAGGCCTCGTCATCGGCCACGCCCTCGCCGCGGGGCGAGGTGTCGGGGAAGACGAGCGCGATCCCCGCCTCGGCCGCATGCGCCTGCGCGCCGGCCTTGGTCATGGCGTTTTCATGCGTGCAGGTGAGGCCCGAGAGATACCACAGGACCGGGACCGGGCCGAGTTCGGCCGCGGGCGGCAGATAGACCGCGAACACCATGTCGGTGCCCGTGGCGGTGCTCGCATGGCGGTAGACGCCCTGCACGCCGCCGAAGGCGCGGTTCTCGGACAGTGTTTCCAGCGACATTGGCCCCTCGCATCCTGCCGCGCCGCGGATTCGGGCGCGGGCGCAGGGTTTCACGTCGTGGCGCGCGGGGCCAGCCCTCCTTCGGTCAGAGGCGACCGCCCGCGCGCAGCCCTGCCACGACCCGGTCCGCCATGCCCGCGCAGCGCGCGCCGTCGAAGGGGAAGACGGCGGCGAAGCCGCCCTGCAGCCGCGCCTCCAGCGTCGTCCGCAGCAGGCGGCGGGCGCGGAACAGTCGGGTGCGGACCGTGATCGCGTTCAGCGACAGGTCGCGGGCGATGGCGGCGACGGCGAGGCCCTCGGCCTCGCGCAGCAGGAACACGACGCGCAACTCGGGCGGCAGCGCCGAGACGGCGGCCTCGAGCATGCCGCGCACCTCGCGCCGGGCCAGCGCAGCCTCGGCGGACTCGGTCCCACGGCCCGGGAAGGCGAGGACATCGGGGCGCGCGCGTTCGGCCACTGTGTCATACTCCTCCTGCGGACGGGCCGCGCGGCGACGCATCCGCGCGGCGTTGATGGCGATGCGCGTGACCCAGGTCGAGAAGGCGGCCTCTCCGCGGAACTGCTCGAGCCGGGTGAAGGCCGCAATCCACGCTTCCTGCACCGCTTCCTCGGCCTCGGCATCGCCGTCGAGGTGGCCTCGTGCGACGCGGAACAGGCGCGGGTTCAGCCGCCGGATCAGCTCGCGCATCGCCGCCTCGTCGCCGGCGCGGGCGCCGGCGACGAGATCGGCCTCGGTCGAGGCGCCGGGGTCGGCGGCGGCCCGCGCCCGCTGCGGCGCCGCGCTCATGCCAGCCCCGCAGGCATGAGCGGCCCATCGGCCAGGATCGCCTCGACCGAGGGCAAGGCCGCAAGCGCCGCTTCCGGCAGGTCGTCCGAGGGCGGGGCGGCCCCCTCCCACCCCGGATCGCCGGGGCGGCCCACGACGAGGCGCAGCACCATCCCCGCCATTTCATGCGGCTGGCAGTAGCAGTCGTAGACGCCCGCCGCCTCCAGGGTGACCTCGAAGCTCTCCTCCGGCAGCAGCAGCCCGCTGTCCCAGGGCGCCGCCGCCGCGGGAATGCGGCGTTGCCGGTCGAAGAGCGACGGGTGGTAGGTGGTCGCCGTATGGCTGTTGCTCGCGTCGCGGTTGACGAAGCGCAGGAGTGCGCCGGGCGCCACCGCAAGGCCGAGCGGCGCGAAGCCCACATGCTCGCCCCGCGCGCTGCCTCGCATCTCGATCAGCACCGGCCCGTGCGCCGCAGCCCCGTGCGCCGCAGCGGGGCGGGTGCGCAGCGCGAGGGCGGCGACGCCCCCGCTTGCCAGCGCCAGGAGGCCGCGCCGGTTCATTCCGCCAGCCTCGCCTTCGCATCCGCGTCATGCAACAGCACGACATGGGCATGCGGCTCCTCGACGCCGGGATGGCCGGCGTTGTAGTAGATGTCGACCGAGGTGACCTCCGGCGCACCGACCGCCAGATCGTCGAAGGCAGTGCCGGCCTCCAGATCGGCGATCGGGACCATGTAGATGGTGGCCGACAGCTTGCCGTCGTGGTCGTAGCCGAGGAACGGCCCGGCGGGCAGCGTCTCGGGATCGACATAGAGGGTGCCGAGGCCGGGCAGGAAGTCGGGCAGCTCGACGAGGCTGCTCACGGCGGCATAGGGCGCCGGCGGGGGCGCCTTGCTCAGGTCGGCGTCCTGGGCCGCGGCGGGGACGGCAAACGCCGCCGCGCAGGAGACGGCGACGGCGGCGGCGAGGGAACGGATCAGCATGGCTTCATCCTTTCGACTGGGGGCCGGCACCGGCCGGTCCTGACGATTGGATGCACGGCCGCGCGAAAAGTTCGCGCCTCCCCTCAATACACCACGACCGAGCGGATCGACTCGCCCGCATGCATCAGGTCGAAGCCCTTGTTGATCTCGTCCAGCGTCAGGATGTGGGTGATCATCGGGTCGATCTCGATCTTGCCCGACATGTACCAGTCCACGATCTTCGGCACATCCGTCCGCCCCCGCGCGCCGCCGAACGCGCTGCCCTTCCACACCCGCCCCGTCACCAGCTGGAACGGTCGCGTCTGGATCTCCGCCCCCGCCGGGGCCACGCCGATCACGATCGACTGACCCCAGCCGCGGTGGCTGGCCTCGAGCGCCTGGCGCATCACCGTCACGTTGCCGGTGCAGTCGAAGGTGTAGTCGCAGCCGCCGATCTGGTCGAAGGGGGTTTTCGTCATGTTGACCAGCGTCTCGACGATGTTGCCCACGTCCTTCGGGTTGACGAAATGGGTCATGCCGAAGCGCCGGCCCCATTCCTCGCGGTCGGGGTTGATGTCGACGCCGATGATCATGTCGGCCCCGGCGAGCTTCAGCCCCTGGATCACGTTGAGGCCGATGCCGCCCAGCCCGAAGACCGCGCATTTCGCGCCCGCCTCCACATTCGCCGTGTTCAGCACCGCGCCGACGCCGGTGGTCACGCCGCAGCCGATGTAGCAGATCTTGTCGAAGGGCGCCTCGGGATCGACCTTCGCCACCGCGATCTCGGGCAGCACGGTGTAGTTCGAGAAGGTCGAGCAGCCCATGTAATGCAGGATCGGCGTGCCATCGAGCATGCTGAAGCGGGTCGTGCCGTCAGGCATCAGCCCCTGCCCCTGCGTGCCGCGGATCGCGGTGCAGAGATTGGTCTTGCGGCTGAGGCAGGACGGGCACTGCCGGCATTCCGGCGTGTAGAGCGGGATCACGTGGTCGCCGACCTTCACCGAGGTCACGCCCGGCCCCACCTCGACCACCACCCCGGCGCCCTCATGCCCCAGGATCGCCGGGAACAACCCCTCGGGGTCGGCGCCCGAGAGGGTGAACTCGTCGGTGTGGCAGATGCCGGTCGCCTTGATCTCGACCATCACCTCGCCCGCCTTCGGGCCCTCGAGGTTCACCTCCATGATCTCGAGCGGGCGCCCCGCCTCGAGCGCGACTGCGGCGCGGGTTCTCATCTCTCGGGCACTCCTTTTGCTCGCGGCGCGTCTGGGCCGCCCTCTCGGGCGCAGCTTAGACGCAATCGCGGGCCGGTTGAAGGCCGCGGCGGTTCGCGGCGGACCCGGACCGGCGGTCGCCGCGTTGAGGCGGTGTTACAGCGGAGGACGACATGACCATCAAGCGTGGATCGGCCGAATGGCGCGGCGGCATCAGGGACGGCGAGGGCAGCATCTCGACCGAGACCGGCGCGCTCAAGGCGCATCCCTACGGCTTCCGGGCGCGGTTCGAGGACGGCCCCGGCACCAACCCCGAGGAACTGATCGGCGCCGCGCACGCGGCCTGCTTCAGCATGGCGCTGTCGAAGGAACTGGGCGACGCGGGGGTGAAGGACGTGCGCATCGAGACCGAGGCAGCGGTGACGCTCGACCGACAGGGCGAGGGTTTCGCCGTGACGCGCTCGGCCCTGACGTCGCGGGTCCGCGGCGAAGGGGACGAGGCAGCGATCCGCCGGGCGGCCGAGGGGGCCAAGGCAAACTGCCCGATCAGCAAGCTGCTCGACTGCGAGATCACCCTCGACCTGACGGTCGGGTGACGCGCCGGCTCAGCGCGTCGTTTCGGTCAGCCGGCGACGGACATAGGCCTGCACGGTGTCGATCATCGGCTTCATGTGCGCCTCGTCATCCTTGAAGAAGTGATCGGCGCCCTCGACCTGCTCATGCGTGATCGTGATGCCCTTCTGGTCGCGCAGCTTCGAGACCAGCGTCGCCGTGTCCTTCGGCGCGGCGACCCTATCGGCGGTGCCGTTGATGATGAGCCCCGAGGCCGGGCACGGGGCGAGGAAAGTGAAGTCGTACATGTTCGCGGGTGGCGCCACGCTGATGAAGCCGGTGATCTCGGGCCGCCGCATCAGCAGTTGCATCCCGATCCAGGCCCCGAAGCTGAAGCCTGCCACCCAGCAATGCTTGGAGTTCGGGTTCATCGCCTGCAGGTAGTCGAGCGCCGAGGCCGCGTCCGACAGTTCGCCTATCCCCTGGTCGAACTCGCCCTGGCTGCGCCCCACGCCGCGGAAGTTGAACCGCAGCACGGTGAAGCCCATCCGGTGGAAGGCGTAATGCAGGTTGTAGACGACCCGGTTGTTCATCGTCCCGCCATATTGCGGGTGCGGATGCAGCACGATGGCGATGGGGGCGTCGGGGGCGGCCTGGGCGTGGTAGCGGGCTTCGAGGCGTCCTTCGGGTCCGGGGAAGATCAGTTCGGGCATCAGTATCCTCGAATGCGTTCCTTGACCGGTGCGGGCGGCCCGGCCTAGATCATCGCATCTATCTGGGGCATCGGTGCCTGCCGTGCAAGGCGCGGCTCGTGCCGGATGGAGGGCGCTGCCCGTGAAACTCTCGACCAAGGGGCGCTACGCGGTCGTGGCGCTCGTGGACCTCACGCTGAACGGCAGGAACGGCCCGGTGTCGCTGGCCGAGATCTCGCGCCGCCAGGACATCTCGCTGCCCTATCTCGAGCAGCTCTTCGTGCGGCTGCGCCGTGCGGGGCTGGTCACCTCGGCCCGCGGACCGGGCGGCGGCTACCGCCTCGCCCGGCCGGCGGAGGAGATCACCATGACCGAGGTGCTGGGCGCCGTGGACGAGACGGTGAGCGCGCTGCATGTCGGCGCAGGCGCCACGGGCGCGTTGTCGGGCAGCATGGCGCAGTCGATGTCGAACCGGTTGTGGCAGGGGCTGAGCGCGCAGGTCTATGTGTTCCTGCACAACATCACGCTGTCGGACGTGGCGCGGAACAAGCTCGCCCCCTGCCCCGCGGTGCCCGCGCTGTTCGCCGTGGTGGACGAATAGGGACGGAAAAAGGAATGCCGTTCCGGCTTTCATGCGCCTGGCGCGACGGGGTTCCACCCGCCCTACCGGCGCCGCGATCCGAGCGTGGCGCGGGCGGCGGGCGCGGAACCGCGGCCCCGTCTGCGACGGCCGGCCCGCCTGCCGGTCCCTTCCGATCCGGGCGCGGCTGGCCTAGAAGCCTCGCAACCCCTTCCAGCGAGGAGCCCTTGCCTTGGCCGAAGCCGCTGTTGCCGACCGCCCCGCCGTGACCCTGCCCGACGCCCAGACCGTGACCGAGGTGCGGCACTGGACCGACCGGCTGTTCTCGTTCCGCTGCACCCGGCCGAAGTCGCTGCGCTTCCGCTCGGGCGAGTTCGTGATGATCGGCCTGCCGGGCGAGAACGGCAAGCCGCTCCTGCGCGCCTATTCCATCGCCTCGCCCAACTGGGACGACGAACTCGAGTTCTACTCGATCAAGGTGCCCGACGGTCCCCTGACCTCGCGCCTGCAGCACATCCGCGAGGGCGACGAGATCATCCTGCGCCCCAAGCCCGTGGGCACGCTGGTCCATGACGCGCTGCTGCCGGGAGAGCGGCTGTGGCTGCTGGCCACCGGAACCGGCGTCGCCCCCTTCGCCTCGCTGATGCGCGACCCGGAGACCTATGAGCGTTTCGGCACGGTCGTGATGATGCATACCTGCCGCGAGGCGGCGGAGCTGGAATACGGCCGCGAGCTGGTCGAGAGCCTCGCCGACGACCCGCTGATCGGCGAAGTGGTGCGGGGGCGACTGCTCTACTACCCCACGACGACCCGGGAGGTCTCGGCGCGGATGGGGCGGATCACCGACAACCTGACCTCGGGCAAGGTCTTCGAGGACCTCGGGCTGCCGAAGATGGACCCGGCGACGGACCGCGCGATGATCTGCGGCTCGCTGGCCTTCAACATCGACGTGAAGACGGTGTTGGAGGGCTTCGGGCTGAACGAGGGCGCCAACAGCGATCCGAAGGAGTTCGTGGTCGAGAAGGCGTTCGTCGGCGAAGGTATCTGAAGGCCGGGGGCACTGCCGCGGAAGGGCGGAGGCCGCTTGACGGACCCGCTTGCCCCTCGCCTCCCCGGCAATCCTTGCGCGAGACATCGCCGAGGATCGCCCCGCGCTCAAGATCGGCATCGGCGTTATCGGCGCGGGCTCGAGTCCGACCGGGATTTCGCGGCGCAAGCTGCCGGATGTGGTGGCCCGCGATTCCGCGGAGGTGGAAACCTCAGGCGTCGCTTTCCGTGAACACCTCCTCGCGCCGTTTGCGGATCTGCGGCAGGAACACCAGCACCAGCACCGCGACCGAAACCACCAGCAGTCCGGCGCTGATGGGCCGCGTCACGAAGGTGGTCGGATCGCCGCGCGACAGGATCATGGCGCGGCGAAGATTTTCCTCCAGCAGGGGGCCGAGAACGAAGCCCAGCAGCAGCGGCGCCGGCTCGAAACGCAGCTTCACCATCGCGTAGCCGAGCAGGCCGAAGAAGGCGACGGCGTAGAGGTCGAAGGCGTTCGAATTGACCGAATAGACCCCGATCGAGGACATCGCCATGATGATCGGGAACAGGATGTAGTAGGGCACCGTCAGCAGCTTCACCCACAGCCCGATCAGCGGCAGGTTCAGCACCACCAGCATCAGGTTGCCGATCCACATGCTGGCGACGATGCCCCAGAAGAGTGCCGGCTGATCCGTCACCACGCTCGGTCCCGGCACGATCCCCTGGATGATCATCGCGCCGATCATCAGCGCCATGACCGGGTTGGCGGGAATGCCAAGGGTCAGGAGCGGGATGAAGCTCGTCTGCGCGCCGGCATTGTTGGCGCTCTCCGGCCCCGCCACGCCCGCGAGCGCGCCGCGGCCGAACTCCTCCGGCGTCTTCGAGAGCTTCTTCTCCATCGTGTAGGAGGCGAAGGAGGCGAGGATCGCGCCGCCCCCCGGCAGGATGCCGAGGACCGAGCCGATGCCGGTCCCGCGCAGGACCGGGCCGACCATCTGGCGGAATTCGGCGCGCGTCGGCAGCAGGTTCGTGACCTTCTTGGTCATCACCTCGCGCTCGTGCTCGTCCTCGAGGTTGCGCAGGATCTCGGCGATTCCGAACACCCCGATCGCCACCGCCACGAAGTTGAGGCCGTCCGCATATTGCGTGATGCCCATCGTGAAGCGCGGGACGCCGGTGTAGATGTCGGTCCCGACGATCCCGAGCAGCAGCCCGAGGATGACCATGGCAAGCGCCTTGATGACCGAGCCATGCGCGAGCGCGACCGACATCACGAGGCCCAGCACCATCAGGCTGAAATACTCGGCCGCCCCGAACTTCAGCGCGACGGCGGTCAGCGGCGGCGCGAAGAGGGCGACGAGGAAGGTGGACACCGTACCCGCGAAGAACGAGCCGAGCGCCGCGACCGCAAGCGCGGTCCCCGCCTTGCCCTTGCGCGCCATCTGGTAGCCGTCGATCGCGGTCACGGCGGACGAGCTCTCGCCGGGCATGTTGATGAGGATCGCGGTCGTCGAGCCGCCGTATTGCGCGCCGTAATAGATGCCCGCCAGCATGATGAGCGAGCTGACCGGCTCGAGTTGGAAGGTGATCGGCAACAGCATGGCGATGGTGGCGGTGGCGCCGATCCCCGGCAGCACGCCGATCAGCGTGCCGAGCATCACGCCGATCAGGCAGAAGCCCATGTTGGTGAGGGAGCCGGCGACGGAAAAGCCGAGGGCGAGGTTGGAGAGAAGGTCCATGGTCGGGCGCTCAGAGGGGGAACCAGGGGCCGAAGCGCCGGAAGGGCAGGCCGAGGCCGTAGCTGAAGATGAGGGTGGAGAGGATCGTGACCGTGACCGCGAGGATCAGCGCGTAATGCGGGCGCATCTTGGCCGAGGCCTGCGAGGCGATCAGCGTGGTGACGAAGAGCGCCGGGACAAAGCCGAGGCCCCGCACCGTCAGGCCGAAGAAGACCGGCGCCGAGATGATGAAGATCATGCCGCGCCAGGCGAGCGGCGTCGTGGGCTCGCCGTCCCGGCCGAAGGACTTGGCGAAGACGAACAGCCCCAGCAGGAACAGCAGCCCCGAGAGGACCATCGGGAAATAGCCCGGCCCCATCCGCAGCGAGGTCCCGATCTCGAGGCCCGCCGTTTGCCAGCCGAAGAATGCCGCCACCGCCATCAGGGCGAGGCCGGCGACCATGTCGGTGTCGTCCTTGGGTTTGGTGGCCATTCCGTTCCCCCAGTCTGAAAGCAACCCCGCCGCCGGAAATGCGGCGGCGGGGCCTTGATGCGGCTCGCGGGCCGGTCAGTCGGCGTAGACGCCGGCGGTCTCGATCACCGGCTGCCAGCGGGCGATCTCGGCCTCGAGATGCGCCTTCAGCGCCTCGGGGGTCGCCCGCTCGGCCGCGACCGGCGCGGTGCCGAGGTCGGCCATCGCCTTGATGACGCCCTCGTCGGCGAGCGCGCTCTGCAGCGCCTGCGAGAGCCGCTGGTTCACCTCGGCGGGCGTGCCCTTCGGCGTGTAGATGCCGTGCCAGATCGCGACCTCGAGGCTCGGCATCCCGGCCTCGACCACGGTCGGCAGGTCGGGGAACACGTCCAGCCGCTCGGGCGTGGTCACGGCATAGGCCTTGATGGTGCCGCCCTTGATCTGCTGGGTGGTGTTGGTGGTCTGGTCGCACATGATGTCGACCTGCCCGCCCAGCAGGTCGGTCATCGCCGGGCCGGTCCCCTTGTAGGGCACCGTGACCAGCGGCACGTCGAGCGCCTGCATGAACAGCATCCCGCACAGATGGCTCGCGGCGCCGATGCCGGCATTGGCCATGGTGATGCTGTCGGCGTTCGCCTTGACGTAGTCGACGAAGGCCGGGAAGTCGGCCGGCTCGAAGTCCCGCCGCGCCACGATCACCATCGGCACGTCGGTCACGAGGCCGACATAGTCGAAGGCGTCCAGCGTCTCGTAGGCGAGATTGCGGTAGAGGGTCTCCGCCGTCGCCATGCCGATGTGGTGCAGCAGGACCGTGTATCCGTCCGGCTCGGCCTTGGCGACCTGACCGGCGCCGAGCGTGCCGCCCGCGCCGCCGACGTTCTCGACGATCACCTGCTGGCCGAGATCGGCCGACATGCGCTCGGCCACCAGCCGGCCCACGGTGTCGGTGGGGCCCCCGGCCGAGAACGGCACGACCATGGTGATCTGGCGCGCGGGATAGTCCTGCGCGAAGGCCGGAGCGGCCAGGAACGAGGCGACGCTGACGGCGCCGAGCAGCTTGGAGAGAGACATGTGGACTCCGAGTTGGAACGGGACTCTGGCGGATGCTCTTCGGCATCGCGCCCTTCCGCAGGTTTGCACCACGAGGGCCGCGGACTCAAAGGCTAATCCGCCGCACCCCGCCCGCGACGCGGGGTTCCGGGGCGATCCTGCCGCTTCGGCAACACCCGGCCTTCAGATCAGCGCCCAGTTGCCGCTCGCCGCGGCGGCGGCGAAGACCGCCAGATTCGCGGCAGCGTGGGACCAGACCGCGTCGGCGAGGCGTCCGCGGCGCAGGTAGACGGCCGCGAAGGCGAGGCCCGCCACGAAGGCGGCGGGGCCGCTGGCATGGAGGAAAGCGAAGGCGGCGGAGGACAGAATGGCGGCGGCCACGCGCCCGGCGGGGCCGGGCAGCTTCAGCAGGTGGCCCAGCAGATAGCCGCGAAAAGCCGCCTCCTCGATCAACGGGACGAGCAGCACGGTGCCGACGAACCGCAGCGCGATCCAGATCGCCGCCGCCGCAAGGCCCATCCCGGCGAAGGGCGCCGCGTCCACGGGGCCTCCGAGCGCGGGCGAGACCGCGATCCACAGGATCCCGACCCCGACGCCGACGAGTGGCGCCACCATGTCTGTGCGCCAGTCGAGCCGTGCCCAGACCGGGCAGAACAGCGCCGCCCCCGCGAACATCGCCGGGACGCGGTAGGGATAGGCGGATTCGGGCGTCATGAAGAAGGTCGAGGCGACCAGACCCGAGAGCAGCAGCACCACGAGCGGCACCAGCATCGCCGACACCGGATCGCGCCGGAAGGCTGCAACGGGGCGTGTCGAGGTCGCGGCGGCTTCGGTCCGCCACAGGACCGGCGTGAGATGCGCCAGGCCGATGAGGCCGATGCTCAGCAGCGTGAACAGCAGCCAGCCCGCGTAGCTGTGGAAGGCGTTCACCGCCAGATCCGGCGAGATCCGCGCGCCGATCCAGATCAGCACCGCGATCCGCACCACGTTGAGCGCGAAGCTGGCCAGCAGCCCGAGGGGCAGCAGAATCAGCGCCAGCGGCAGGCGCAGCCGATGGCGCTCGAAGGCGATGAATGCCGTCGTGACCAGCGTGATCAGCGCGAAGCCCTGCAGGCCCGAGCAGGCATCGCCGACGCGCACGAAGAAGTCGTCGAAGCCGATGATCATCGGGCCGGGCTCGAAGGTCAGCTCGCCCGGAAGCAGGGCCAGCACCCCCAGCACCATGTCGAAGGTCACGGCGGTCAGCGGCCGCCAGCCCCAGGCGCCGTTGAGCAGCGCCGTCAGCTCGGGCGAGAAGAGGGCGAGGCCGAGCCCGAGCCACAGCCACGGGCCTCCGCGGCGCAGTATCGACAGCCAGCTGGCCAGCGGCGCCGTGCCCAGCACCGCCCCGCCGACCGACAGCGCCGCGCCGAGGCCGAGGCCGAGCGCCAGGGGCGCGAGGCTGGCCGTCAGGTCGCGCTGCATCATCGGAAGCAGCATCACCGCCAGCCCGGCCAGCATCACGCCCAGCGCGGTTCCGGGCGACAGGCCGCCGTTCTGCGCAGGGCCGGCGTCAAGGAAGCCGAACAGCTGGCGGCGGGCCGTCATCAGCAGCCCGACCAGCATCGCGAGCGAGAGCAGACGCCCGAGGCCGTCGCGGATCGCGAGGCAGGCCTGCGGACTGCCGAAATCACCGCAGTCGAGGTCGATCAGGAACTGGTAGCTGACGGCGACGACGACCAGTTCGACGAACAGCACCGTGCCGAAGAGAGCCGCCACGCCCCAGCCCGTCGCCGGAAACAGCGAGGCTGGGGCGGGCCCTGCGGCGATGGCACGGCCTTCAGGGGCCAGGTTGGCGGGACTGGCGTGACGCCTCACTGACGCACGCTGCGACGACGCCACTCCCAGAGCAGAAGCGCCACCACGACGGCGATCAACAGGACCGTGGCGCCCGCGAAGAGGTCGATCTCCGGCACGTTCCGCGGACCTTTGTTGTGGCCCTTGCCGTTGGCAAGTCCCTGGGCTGACTGGGCAAGCACAGGGCTTACGGCGAACAAGGCGACGAACAGGGGGAGGAAAATGCGAAGCATGGACATCACTCCAGTTTGCAGGATCGGCAGATCCCGGGATTCCCAGAATGACCGGCGGGGCTGGCAGGGCAATCTACCCGTTCGGATACGAGCGCCGCGCCGGGACTACGCCGCGAGGCGTCATCGCGATCACTCGGGCCCCGAGCCTCCAAACGCCCCGCCGGTCTGGCTCATGGATCACCGGCGCAGGCTGCGACGGCGCCATTCCCAGAGAAGAAGGCCGACGACGACCGCGATCATCAGCACCGAGGCACCGGCGAAGAGGTCGATCTCGGGCACGTTGCGCACCGCCCCGCCACCGCCGCCGGGGGGAGGATGGCCCGGCGCGGGCTCAAGGGCGAATGCCGGAATGGCCGCGAGGAGAGCAATGAGTTGAAGCAAAATACGAGGCATTACAAAAGACTCCGCGTGTCGAGGGCGCCGGCGGGCCGGCGAGGTTTCAAGGAATCAAAGAATGGAATCGACACCGCCGGCCCTCAACCTGTCCAAATTGGGTAGGATTGCAGCGACGATTCTGGTTGCACCCCGGGGACGTTCCGGGATTGGCGCCCATCGCGAATTGATCTGCTACGCTGGCAGGGTCCGAATCCGGGAGGATGACATGCGAATTGTGCTGCTGTTTCCCTTCACCGTCGCCGCCTGCACGACGGCCGCGCCTCCGGCCGATGACCTGCAGGCACGGCAGGAAGGTGCCTGCACGGCGGTCATCGCCGATCATGTCGGGCGCCCGCCGTCTGAGATCGTCTCGCGCGTGATTGCGACCTCTGACAGCGGCGCGACGGTGGAGGCGCGCGATGGCGCGCGGCTGCATCTCTGCACCGTCGATGCCGCGGGCCGGGTGCTCGGCTACGCCCACCCCGGTGCGTGACGCGGCACGAAGCGCCCTGCCCCAGCCGCGGCCGCAAGGTCATGGCGGCGGAACTTGCGTCTTTCGTTGCACTTGGCCGCAGTTTCCGCTTCGATTGCCGCAGCGCCCGGCCAACGGACGGGCGGACCGAAAAAGAAACCGACAGGGAGAACCAGGATGAACCGAATCGGCCCGCGTCTCGCGGCAAGCCTGCTGGCCACCACGATGCTCGTCTCCGGCGCCTCGGCGGAAACGATCCGCTGGGCCCGCGGCTCGGATGCGCTCACGCTCGATCCGCATTCGCAGAACCAGGGCGTGACCCACAACTTCGCCCACCACATCTACGAGACGCTGGTGGACCGCGACGTGGAGGGGAACCTCCAGCCCCGGCTCGCGACCTCGTGGGAGATGAAGGCGGACGACCCGAACACCTGGGTGTTCCATCTGCGCGAAGGCGTGACCTTCCACGACGGCGCGCCCTTCACGGCCGATGACGTGGTCTTCTCGCTCGACCGCGCGCGGTCCGAGAAGTCGAACATGCGCCAGCTGCATGCGGATGTCGCGTCGGTCGCGGCGGTGGACGACCTCACCGTCGAGGTGACGATGGACGGCCCCTCGCCGCTCTATCCCAACAACCTGACCAACACCTTCATCATGGACCGCGAATGGTCCGAGGCCAACAACGTGGTCGAGGTGCAGGACTACGCCGCCGGCGAGGACAACTACGCCGTCCGCAACACCAACGGCACCGGCCCCTATGTCCTGCAATCGCGCGAGGTGGATGTCCGTTCGGTGATGACGCTGAACGAGAACCACTGGGCCGAGACGCCGCCCGCCGTGACCGAGATCGTCTGGCTGCCGATCGCCGACAACGCCACGCGCATCGCGGCGCTGCTGTCGGGCGAGGTCGATCTCGTGCAGGAGGTTCCGGTCCAGGACGTCGAGCGCCTTCAGGGCAGCAACGGCATCCATGTCACGACCGGCCCCGAGAACCGGGTGATCTACTTCGGCTACCGCTTCGGCGAGGAGCCGCTGAAATCCTCGAACATCACCGAGGGCAACCCGTTCAACAGCCCGCAGGTGCGCGAGGCGATGGAACTCGCCGTCGATCGCGACGCGATCCAGAAGGTCGTGATGCGCGGCCAGTCGATCCCCACGGGCGTCGCCACGCCGCCCTTCGTGAACGGCTGGACCGAGGCGCTGAACGCCTATCCGGCGCCGGACATCGACCGTGCCAAGGAACTGATGGCCGAGGCGGGCTATCCCGACGGCTTCACCGTCACCCTCGACACGCCGAACAACCGCTACGTCAACGACGAGGCGATCTCGCAGGCGGTCGCGGGGATGCTGGGGCGGATCGGCATCCAGGTGACGCTGGCCTCGCGGCCGGTGGCGCAGCACTCGCCCCTCGTGACCAGCAACGACACCGACTTCTACCTGCTCGGCTGGGGCGTGCCGACCTTCGATTCGGCCTATGTCTTCAACGACCTCGTGCACACGAAGGAAGGCGATTACGGCGCCTATAACGGCGGCCTCTACTCGAACCCCGAGCTCGACGCGAAGATCCAGTCGCTCGGGACCGAGGTGGACACCGATGTCCGCAACGCCACCATCGCCGAGATCTGGGAGGTGGTGAAGGGCGACCGCGTGCTGCTGCCGATCCACAACCAGGTGCTGGCCTATGCCATGCGCCAGGGGATCGAGTTGCCGGTCCACCCCGAGAACCAGCCGCTGATGACCTCGGTCACGTTCACCGAGTGATCCGCGCGCGCCTGCCCTGAGGCGACTGACGCCGCGTCGGGACTTTCCCCCGGCGCGGCGGTTTGCCATCGGGATCCACCTTCGTGACGCGGGAGGATGGCCGTCATGTTGGCCTTCATCATCAGGCGCCTCGCCCAGTCGGTCCTCGTCATGCTGGTCGTGGCGCTGATCGCCTTCGCGGTGTTCCGCTATGTCGGCGACCCTATCGCCAGCATGGTCGGCGTGGACACGCGCCTGGCCGATCAGGAGATCATGCGCGAGCGCCTCGGCCTGAACGACCCGGTGGTGGTGCAGTTCCTGCGCTTCATCGGCAACGCGCTGCAGGGCGAGTTCGGCATCTCCTACCGCCTGCAGCAGCCGGTGACGGAACTGATCCTGTCGCGCCTGCCGGCGACCATCGAGCTGGCCTTCGCCTCGGCCATGATCGCGCTGATCTTCGGCGTCGGGCTTGGCGTCTTCACCGCGCTGAAGCCGCGAAGTCCGGCCTCCGCCCTCGTCATGGCGCTGTCGCTGATCGGCGTCTCGCTGCCGACCTTCCTGATCGGCATCGGGCTGATCTACATCTTCTCGGTCGAACTCGGCTGGCTGCCGTCCTTCGGCCGCGGCCAGGTCGTGGACCTCGGCTGGTGGCGCACGGGGCTGCTGACCGAAAGCGGGCTCAAGTCGCTGATCCTGCCCGCGATCACGCTCTCGCTCTTTCAGCTCACCCTCATCATGCGCCTCGTCAGGTCCGAGATGCTGGAGGTGCTGCGGACCGAATACATCCGCTTCGCCCGCGCGCGCGGCCTCTCGCAGCGGGCGATCAACTTCGGCCATGCGCTGAAGAACACGCTGGTCCCGGTCATCACCATCACCGGGTTGCAGCTCGGTTCCGTCATCGCCTTCGCGATCGTCACCGAGACGGTTTTCCAGTGGCCCGGCGTTGGCTCGCTCTTCATCAACTCGGTGCAGGTCGTCGATGTGCCGGTGATGGCCGCCTACCTGATGTTCATCGCCCTCGTCTTCGTGGTCATCAACCTGATCGTGGACATCCTCTACTACGTCGTGGACCCGCGCCTGCGGGTGGGAGGCTAGACCCATGACCGACATCACGCCGCGGGCCGCGCCCGGCCGGACCCGCGCCCGCCTGCTGCGCCGCGCGCTCGCCAGCGACATCTTCTATTCGTGGCGCCGCTCGCCCGTCACCGTGATCGCGAGCGTCGTGGCGCTCGCGCTCATCCTGATGGCGGTCCTCGCCCCCTGGATCGCGCCTTACGACCCGTTCAACCCGGCAAGCCTGAACCTCATGGAGGGCTTCACGCCGCCCGCCTCGGAATCCGCCTTTACCGGCAACTACTTCCTGATGGGGACCGACAACCAGGGCCGCGACGTGCTGTCCACGATCATGTATGGCAGCCGCATCTCGCTTTTCGTCGGCTTCAGCGCCACGGTGCTGTCGATCCTGATCGGCGTCTCCCTGGGTCTCGCCGCGGGCTACAACGGCGGCGCCGTGGATTCCACGATCATGCGGGTGGCGGATGTGCAGCTGTCCTTCCCGGCGATCCTCATCGCGCTGCTGATCTTCGGCGTCGCCCGCGGCGTGATCCCCCCGAACCGGCAGGAGAGCATGGCGGTCTGGGTGCTGATTCTCGCCATCGGCCTCGCCAACTGGGCACAGTTCGCCCGCACCGTGCGCGGCGCGACCATGGTCGAGCGGCAGAAGGACTATGTCTCGGCCGCCAAGATCATGGGCGTGCATCCGGCGCTGATCCTGTTGCGCCACATCCTGCCCAACGTCACCGGCCCCGTGTTGGTCATCGGCACCATCGGCCTCGCGCTCGCCATCATCGAGGAGGCGACGCTCTCCTATCTGGGCGTGGGCGTGCCGCCGACGCAGCCCTCGCTGGGGACGCTCATCCGCATCGGCCAGCAGTTCCTGTTCTCGGGCGAGTGGTGGATCCTGTTCTTCCCCGGCGTGACGCTGGTGCTGCTGGCGCTGTCGGTGAACCTGCTCGGCGACTGGCTGCGCGATGCGCTGAACCCAAAGCTGCGGTGAGGCGCATGGCAGACCCGATCCTCTCCGTCCGTGACCTCACCGTCGAGTTCCCGACCCGCCACGGCATCCTGACCGCGCTCTCGGGCGTCAGCTTCGACATCATGCCGGGCGAGGTCCTGGGCGTGGTGGGCGAATCCGGCGCCGGCAAATCCATGACCGGCAGCGCCGTGATCGGCCTGATCGACCGCCCCGGCCGCATCGCCAAGGGCGAGATCCATCTGCAGGGCGAGCGGATCGACAACCTGCCCGAGGAGCGGATGCGAGGCGTCCGCGGCAAGCGGATCGGGATGATCTTCCAGGACCCGCTGACCTCGCTGAACCCGCTCTACCGCATCTCCGAGCAGATCGTGGAGACGATCCGCACCCATCTGCCGCTCTCGAAGGAGGCAGCGCGGGCCAAGGCGGTGGGCCTGCTCGACCGCGTCGGCATCCCCGACGCCGCCCGGCGGATCGACGACTATCCCCACCAGTTCTCGGGCGGCATGCGGCAGCGCGTCGTGATCGCTCTCGCGCTCTGCGCCGAGCCGGACCTAGTGATCGCCGACGAACCGACGACCGCCCTCGACGTGTCGGTGCAGGCACAGATCATCGACGTGATGAAGGAGCTCTGCGCCGAGACAGGCGCCGCGATCATGCTCATCACCCACGACATGGGCGTCATCGCCGAAACCGCCGACCGCGTGGCAGTGATGTATGCCGGCCGCATCGCCGAGATCGGCCCGGTGCGCGCCGTCATCAAGGACGCCAAGCACCCCTATTCCGCCGGCCTCATGGGGGCGATCCCGCGCATGAGCGCCGACCTCGAGCGGCTGGTCCAGATTCCCGGCGCCATGCCGCGCCTGTCCGCGATCCCGCCGGGCTGCCCCTTCAACCCGCGCTGCCCGCATGTCTTCGACCGCTGCCTGACACACCGCCCCGCCGCCTCGGAGATCGAGCCCGGTCGGCGCGTGGCCTGCTGGCTCTATCCCGGAGTGCAGGAGGCATGAGCGACATCCTTCTCGAAACCCGCAACCTCACCCGCCGCTTCGACGTGTCGGCCCCCTGGCTCAACCGCAAGCTCGAGGGCAAGGAGAAGGCCTACGTCAAGGCGGTGACGGATGTGAGCTTCTCGGTCCGGCGCGGCGAGACCTTCGCCCTCGTGGGCGAGAGCGGGTCGGGCAAGTCCACCATCGCCCGCATGATCGTGGGCCTGCTGGAGCCGACGGCGGGCGACATCACCTTCGACGGCCGCTCGCTGGTCGAGGGGCTGCGCGGCCGCGAGGCCCGCCGGTTGCGCCGCCGCTTCCAGATGATCTTCCAGGACCCGCTGGCCAGCCTCAACCCCCGCTGGCGCGTGACCGACATCGTGGCCGAGCCGCTGCGCGTGTTTGAGCGCCGGCAGGGCGACCGCGCCCGCCGCGCGCGGGTGGGCGAGCTTCTGACCCTCGTCGGCCTCTCGCCCGAGGACGGGGCCAAGTTCCCGCACCAGTTCTCCGGCGGCCAGCGGCAGCGCATCGCCATCGCCCGCGCGCTCGCGGCGCGGCCCGACTTCATCGTCTGCGACGAGCCGACCTCGGCCCTCGACGTGTCGGTGCAGGCGCAGATCCTGAACCTGATGAAGGACCTGCAAGCCGAGTTCGGGCTGACCTACGTCTTCATCTCGCACAACCTTCAGGTCGTGCGGCACATGGCCAACCAGATCGGCGTGCTCTACCTCGGCCGGCTGGCGGAGGTGAACGACGCCGAGGCCCTCTTCGCCAACCCGCGCCACCCCTACACGCGCATGCTGCTGGAAGCGGTCCCCGACATCGAGATGACCGGCCGCCCCCGCAAGCGCGTCGAAGGCGAGATCCCCTCCCCAATCGACCCGCCGCCCGGCTGCCCCTTCCACCCGCGCTGCCCGCTGGCCAACGAGCGCTGCCGGGTGGAGGTGCCGCCGCTGCTGGACGGCGTGGCCTGCCATGCGGTGCATGAGGGCCGCGCCTGAACCGCTGGCGCGGGCCTTGCACGGGCGGGACGCAGATGGATGATGCGCCCATGGCCAATCTGCATCCCGAGTTCTTCATTCGCCTTTATTTCAGCGAATCCGGCATGATGGGTCCCGGCAAGGCCTCGCTGCTGGAGGGGATCGAGCGCACCGGCTCGATCTCGGCCGCGGGGCGCGAGCTGGGGATGAGCTACAAGCGCGCCTGGATGCTGGTCGAGGCGATGAACGCCATGTTCCGCGAGCCGCTGGTCAGCAGCACCCGGGGCGGCCCGGGCGGCGGCGGCGCGGCGCTGACGGAGGCGGGCGAGCAGGTGCTGGCTCTCTTCCGCCAGATCGAGGCCACGGCGGTGGCGGCCAACGCCGCGCCGCTCGCCGAGTTGAAGGGGCTGCTGACCGATATGCCCGAGCGAAAATAACGATTGCGCGCCGAGGGCGCCGGGTTATGTTCCATCAAGCATAACCTGCGGGAGGCCACCATGCCGCGCATCACGTCCCTCGCCCTCGCTGCCGGTCTGGCGGCCGTGGCCCTGCCAGCCGCCGCCGAGGAGGTCGTGGTCTTCGCCGCCGCCTCGCTGAAGACCGCCCTGGACCCGATCGCCGCCGCCTTCCAGGAGGAGACTAGCGACACCGTCACCATCAGCTACGCCGGATCGAACCAACTGGCCCAGCAGATCCTGCAGGGTGCGCCGGCGGACATCTTCATCTCGGCCTCGGTGCAGTGGATGGACGAGGTGGAAGCGGGCGGCGAGGTGGCCGAGGGCACGCGGCTCGACCTGCTCGGCAACAGGTTGGTCCTGGTCGCCCACGACGCCGCGGCCGAGCCGGTGGAGCTGTCGGCCGGGACCGACCTCGCCGGCATGCTGGGCGAGGAGAAGCTGGCCATGGCGATGGTCGATTCCGTGCCTGCCGGGCAATATGGCAAGGCGGCGCTGACCTCGCTCGGCCTCTGGGACAGCGTCGAGCCTTCGGTCGCGCAGGCCGACAACGTGCGCGCCGCGCTCGCGCTCGTCTCGACCGGCGAGGCGCCCTACGGCATCGTCTACGCGACCGACGCCGCCGCCGATCCGGGCGTGCATGTCATCGCCACCTTCCCGACCGGGACGCATGATCCGATCTTCTATCCGGCAGCCTTGCTGCGGCACGCCTCCGACGCGGCCGACCGCGCCTTCTTCGAGCGCCTGAGCGCGCCCGAGGCCGACGCCGTCTTCAAGGAGCAGGGTTTCGCGATCCTAAACTGAGGCACTCGTGACCGACTGGCTCTCGCCCGCCGAATGGGACGCGCTGCGGCTGTCTCTGCGGGTCTCGTTCTGGGCGACATTTGCCAGCCTGCCGCTCGGGCTGTTCGTCGCCCATGCGCTCGCGCGGTGGCGGTTTCCGGGGCACGGGCTGCTGAACGGCCTCGTGCATCTGCCGCTGGTCCTGCCGCCGGTGGTGACGGGCTACCTGCTGCTGCTCACCTTCGGACGGCGCGGCTGGGTCGGGCAATGGCTCGACGAATGGTTCGGCATCGTCTTCGCGTTCCGCTGGACCGGGGCAGCGCTGGCCGCGGCGATCATGGCCTTTCCGCTGATGGCCCGCGCCATCCGCCTCTCGATCGAGGCGGTGGACCCGCGGCTCGAAGAGGCGGCGGGCAGCCTCGGCGCTTCGCGCCCCTGGACCTGGACCACCGTCACCCTGCCGCTGATCCTGCCCGGCGTGATCGCGGGCGCGATCCTTGCCTTCGCCAAGGCCATGGGCGAGTTCGGCGCCACGATCACCTTCGTGTCGAACATCCCCGGCCAGACCCAGACGCTCCCCTCGGCGATCTACGCCTTCCTGCAAGTGCCGGGCGGCGAGCCCGCAGCCGCGCGGCTGGTCCTCGTGTCCATCGCCGTGGCGATGACGGCGCTGATCCTGTCCGAGTGGCTCGCCCGCCGCCTCGCCCGGCGGGTCGCGGGCCGATGAGCGTCTCCGTCGCGCTCGCTCATGACTTCGGCGGCTTCTCGGTGGACCTCGCCTTCGAGGTCCCCGCCGGGGTGACGGTCCTCTTCGGCCCCTCCGGCTCGGGCAAGTCTACCGTCCTCAACGCCGTCGCGGGCCTGCTGCGCCCGGATCGGGCGCGCATCGCCGTGGATGGGACCGTCCTGACCGATACCGGGGCGCGCGTCTTCCTGCCCCCGCACCGCCGCCGCCTCGGCGTGGTCTTCCAGGACGGACGCCTGTTCCCGCATCTGACGGTCCGCCAGAACCTCCGTTACGGCCGCTGGTTCGCGCCCCGCGCCGAACGCGCGACCTCGGAGGCCGCCGTGGTCGAGATGCTCGGCATCGGCGCGCTTCTGGACCGCGCCCCCGCCACCCTCTCGGGCGGCGAGCGGCAGCGGGTCGCCATCGGCCGCGCGCTGCTGGCCGAGCCGCGGCTGATCCTCGCCGACGAGCCGCTCTCGGCCCTCGACGCGGACCGCAAGGCCGAGATCCTGCCCTATCTCGAACGCCTGCGGGACGAGCTGCGCGTGCCGATGCTCTACGTCAGCCATGCCGCCGCGGAAGTGGCGCGGATCGCGACGACGGTGGTGATGCTGAAGGCGGGGCGGATCACCCGCATCGGCCCGCCGTCCGAGGTGATGGCCGACCCCGCCCTTGCCTGGCGCGGCCGCGATGTCGGCGCGGTGATCGAGGCCACCGTCGCCCGCCACCACGCGGACGGCGTGACGGAACTCGTGGCCGGCGGGCTGCCGCTGTTCCTGCCGACCCTCGCCGCGGAGCCCGGCGACCACCTGCGGCTCAGGATCGCCGCCGCCGATGTGCTGCTGGCCCGCGGCCGCCCCGAGGGGCTGTCGGCGCTGAACATGCTGCCCGGCACGGTCGAGAGCCTGCACGAGAACGGCGCGGTGGTCCTCGTCCGCCTCGCCACCGCCGCCGGGCCGATCCTGTCGCGGATCACGGCCCGCTCCGCCCGCGAGCTTGGGGTGGTCCCCGGCGCGGAACTGACGGCGATCGTCAAGTCGCTGTCGCATGCGCGTGAGGACGTGGGCACGCCGATGCACTGAGCGCCGTCAGCCCTTCAGCCGCTCGGCCAGGTAGTCGCGCAGCACAACGGCCTGGTTGTGCTCGTGGTCATGCGCGTCGAAGAGGAGCGTGACCCGCCCCTTGCGGCACCATGCGAGGCATCGCTCCACCGCCTGGGGATTGTCGTCCAGCTCGGCCCGGTAGCGGGTGCGGAACGCCTCCCACTTCTGCGGGTCATGGCCGAACCACCTTCGCAGCTCCGTGCCGGGCGCGACGTCGCGGACCCATTCGTCGAGGTGCAACGCCTCCTTCTTGATCCCGCGCGGCCACAGGCGATCCACCAGCAGCCGCGCGCCTTCGCCGGCGCCGGGATCGTCGTCGCGGACCGGTGCGATGCTGATCCGCGCGCTCATTCCCTGGCCGCTTCCTCCCTCAGCAGGTCCAAGGTCTTGATCGAATGTGCATAGGCGGCGCCGGCGCGCATTTCGGCCGCAACCCAGATCGCCTCCATGATCTCCTCGGCCGACGCACCCTCGCGGCGGGCGCCCTTGACATGTCCCTCGATGCACCAAGGGCATTGCGTCACATGCGCCACCGCGACCGCGATCAGCTGCTTGGTGCGCTTGTCGAGCGCGCCCGCGGCGAAGACCGCCTTCGAGAACGCCTTGAAAGCGTCATCCGCCTCGGGCGCAAGGGCGTGACGGCGCTGGGCGATCTCGAGCGTGGGCTTCGGCATGCGGATGTCGGACATGGATTTTTCCCCTTCTGCCGTCATGCGGTGAGCATGCCGAGTGTCACGAGGGCGGAGCATTGGGTGGCTCCTTCTTCGTGGTGCCCTGCTGTCCGCCGGTGATCGGGCCAACGCAGGACCCGAGCACCGGTTCCGGGAAGCCACCACGCGGCGGGCACGCCCACGGCTGTAGTCGCCCGGCGCGCAGCCACTCCCCCCACTGCCGTCAGCTCAGCCGCGCGCCGCGCGAAGCCTCGCCGGTGCGCTTTCGAGGACCGCATGCGTGGCGTAGCCGCCGGCCGCGATCGCCGCGATCGCGAGGATCGCCGCAAACGAGAGCGTCGGGACGCCGCTCAGACCCGCGCCGATCGTGCAGCCCCCGGCCAGCACGCCGCCGAGGCCCATCAGCGCAGCCCCAGTGCATAGCGCGCCGTCTCCGGCCCGGTGGAGAAGGATTGCAGCCGCAGCCGGCGGCCGAACGCAGCCGACAGGAACGCGCCGCCAAGGGTGCCGCCGATCAGGCCCGCGCCGAAGCCCGCGGGGATGGAGGTGGCCGCGATCAGCCAGAACAGCGCGTCGGCCGACGGCCCGGCATAGGACAGGCCCTGCGCCGCCACCGGCTCGAACGGGTCGGCGGCGAGGATCGTGCCCCCGATCCAGGCCAGCGGCACGAGCGCGCCGATCAGCGCCCCCATGACCAGCCGCCCCGCACCCGCGCCCGAGCGAACCGCCGCGGTGGCGAGCGCCACCGTCAGCAGCGCGGCCCAGAAGCCTGCGCCCCCCGGCAGCGCGGCGAGGGTGACATGCGGGCCGAGAGCGACGCTCAGCGACCCGATCCCCTCGCGCAGCGGCGACAGCACCCCCTTCATGGTCGCATGGGCGATCACCGCGATGACGAGGAGGGTCATGGCGGCCCGCATGTTTCCCGTGGCGGCGAGCACCGCATGGCGCGAGATGCAGCCGCGCGCGAGGATCATGCCGGCGCCGAACAGCAGCCCGCCCACAAGGATCGAGGCCAGCGGCAGGTCGGAGGCGAGGAAGCGGTGCCCCTCAAAAGACACCCAGCCCGCCGCCACGGCAAGCTGCGTCAACCCCACGGCCACCGCGAGCGCCGCGGCCCAGACGCCCGCCGCCTCGGTCCGGTCCGAGCCGACGAGGGCGCGGCGGAAACAGACGGCGCTGCGCTCGGCCAGGGCGCCGAAGGCAAGCCCAAGGCCAAGCCCGAGGACCAGCGAGGCCAGCCCCGTGCCATAGGCTTCGAGAAATCCGTCGAGCATCGCGAGCTCCCGCGTGTGAACCGGGTTGTCACCTTGGCCGAGGGGCAGCGGCGATCAAGTCTTGGCGAGCCAAAAGAACAAGCGGGGCGCAGAACAGCCTTCCGTAAGGCCGCGCACGCGAAGGACACCGTTCCGGTTTCAGCCCGAATGCAGAAAGCTAGCGCGTTGATGAAGCCTTGTCGCCCGGCGCTGTCTTTTTCTGCCTCCGCGCGTCACCTCGGCCCGGTTGGCCCGCTGGACGCCGAGATTGACACGGGAAAGCAGTCCCCGGTGTCACAGCGGTGAAATATCGCCCTCGGCCCGCAAGGCGTGGAACTCTGCCACGAACTCCCCCAGCCGCCGCCCCGCGATCGCCTCGCGCAGACCGGCCATCAACTCCTGATAATAATGCAGGTTGTGCCAGGTCGTCAGCATCGAGGCGATGATCTCGCCTGCGCGCGTGACGTGGTGCAGATAGGCGCGGGAGTAGCCGCGACAGGCGGGGCAGGTGCAGGTTTCGTCCAGGGGGCGCGAGTCGTCGGCGTGGCGGGCGTTGCGCAGGTTGACCTGGCCCCGCCGTGTCCATGCCTGACCCGTGCGGCCGGAGCGGGAGGGCAGGACGCAGTCCATCATGTCCACGCCGCGCTCGACCGCGCCGACGATGTCGTCGGGCTTGCCCACGCCCATCAGGTAGCGGGGGCGGTTCTCGGGCAGCAGACCGGGCGCGTAGTCCAGCACCCCGAACATCGCCTCCTGCCCCTCGCCCACCGCGAGCCCGCCGATGGCGTAGCCGTCGAAGCCGATGCCGTTGAGCGCCGCCGCGCTCTCCTCGCGCAGCTCGCGCGTGACGCCGCCCTGCATGATGCCGAATAGCGCATGCCCCGGCCGGTCGCCGAAGGCGTCGCGCGAGCGCTGCGCCCAGCGCATCGAGAGGCGCGTGGAGGCTGCGACCTCGGCCTCGGTCGCCGGCAGCGCGGGACATTCGTCAAAGGCCATGACGATGTCGGCGCCGAGCAGCCGCTGAATTTCCATGCTGCTTTCGGGGCTGAGCAGGTGGCGCGAGCCGTCGATATGGCTGGCAAAGGTCACGCCCTCCTCGGTCAGCTTGCGAAGGGACGCGAGGCTCATCACCTGGAAGCCGCCCGAGTCGGTCAGGATCGGGCGGTCCCAGTTCATGAAGCGATGCAGGCCGCCGAGGCGCGCGACGCGGGAGGCCCCCGGGCGCAGCATGAGGTGGTAGGTGTTGCCGAGCAGGATGTCGGCGCCGGTGGCCCGGACGCTCTCGGGCAGCATGGCCTTGACCGTCGCGGCGGTGCCGACCGGCATGAAGGCCGGGGTGCGGATCTCGCCGCGGGGCGTCGAGATGACGCCGGTGCGGGCGGCGCCGTCGGTCGCGTCGAGGCGGAAGCTGAAGCTCACATCAGCCCCTCGGCCCGGAACAGCGCCGCGACGTCCGCCTGCGCGCGGGCGCCCACATGCGAGATCACCTCGGCCGCGGCGATGCAGCCCATGCGGCCCGCGCGCGCGAGGTCGCGGCCGGTGGCGAGGCCGTAGATCAGCCCGGCGGCAAACTGGTCCCCGGCGCCGGTCGCATCCACCGGGGTCAGGCGGTTGACCGGGGCGGTGGCGCGCTCGTCGCCGCGGATCAGGATCGCGTCGTCGCCAGAGCGGGTGCAGATCACCGTGCCGCAGTCCTCCACCGCGCGGGCCAGCGCGGCGTCGAGGTCGGTGGTCTGGTAGAGCGCGGTCCATTCGTGGACATTGCCGATCACGTAGTCCATCGGCCCGGCGACGAGGCGGCGGAAGTCCTCGCGGTGGCGCTCGACGCAGAACGGGTCGGAGAGCGCGATGCCGGCCTGCCCCCCCGCCGCGTGGCAGGCCTCGGCGGCCTTGAGGAAAGCGGCCTTCCCCTCCGGGCGGTCGAAGAGATAGCCCTCTAGGAACAGCCAAGGGCCGCCCGCGAAGACGCCGGTGTCAACATCCGCGCCCGACAACTCGGCCGAGATGCCGAGCCAGGTGTTCATCGACCGCTCGCCGTCGGGGGTCACGAGGATGATCGAGCGCGAGCTAGGCAGCGTCGCTCCCGCGACGGCCGGGTTCACGAAGGCGCAACCGGCGGCCTCGGTGTCGCGGGCATAGGCGCGACCGATCTCGTCATCGGCGACACGGCCGATGAAGGCGGTGCCGAGACCCAGTCGCGCGATGCCGTCGAGCGTGTTGGCGACCGAGCCGCCGGGGATCATCCGCGCGGCATGCTCGCCAAGCGCCCCGGTCAGCGCCTCGGAGCGCTCGCGGTCCACCAACTGCATGACCCCCTTCTCGACCCCGAGCCGCGCAAGCAGCGCCTCGTCCACCGGCGCGATCACGTCCATGACGGCGTTGCCGATGCCGACGACGTCGAAGCGGCGGCCGTTTGCGTGAGTGAGGCTCATTGGGTCTTCTCCGGGTAGGGGCAGAGGTCGCGGATCAGGCAATCAGGGCAGCGCGGCCGCCGCGCCTGGCAGATATGGCGGCCATGCAGGATCAGCCAGTGATGCGCGCGGGTCTGGGCGAAAGCGGGGACGTTGTCCTCGACCGCGCGCTCGACCGCCTCGACGTCGCGGCCGGGCGCGATATGGGTGCGGTTGGCGACGCGGAAGATGTGGGTATCCACCGCCTGCGCGGGCAGGCCCCAGATCGCGTTCAGCACGACGTTCGCGGTCTTGCGCCCCACCCCCGGCAGCGCCATCAGCGCCGCGCGCGATGAGGGCACCACGCCGCCGTGGCGCTCGATCAGCAGCGCGCTCAGGCGGATCACGTTCTTCGCCTTCTGGCGGAACAGGCCGAGGGTGCGGATATGCTCGATCATCGCCTCCTCGCCCAGGGCCAGCATCGCCTGCGGCGTGTCGGCCGCCTCGAACAGGGCGCGGGTGGCGCGGTTCACGCCGATATCGGTCGATTGCGCCGAGAGGGCGACCGCCACGAGGAGCGTGAAGGCGTTGGAGTATTCGAGTTCGGTCTCGGGCGCGGGCTCGGCGCCCTCGAAGCGCGAGAAGATCTCGACCTGCGCCGCATAGGGCAGCGGCGGGGGCAAGCGGCGTGAGGGAAGGGCGGCCATGCGGCCTCTCATGGCGGGGCGGGGGGCGGGATTCAAGCGCGCGCGGCTGGACAGCCGGGGCGGCATGCCGGAAACTCGAGCCGGACCAGCGAGGGAGGCCCCGATGCGCCTGATGCCCACCGCCCTGCCCCGCTCTCCCACCCCGCCCGAGGAACCCGCCCTGACCGTCACCTGCGTCGGCCTGCCTTCGGACGCGGCTGGCGCGACGCTCTGCGTCGGGCGGTTCGAGAGCCCAGTCGGGCCGCTGATCGTGATGGGCTCAGGCGGCACCCTCTGGGGCCTCGGGCTTGCCGCCGAGATCGGAGAGGACGCGGTGCGCGCGGACCTCGCCCGCCGCTGGCCTGGCACCCGGCTGGTCGAGGCGCCCGAAGCCATGGCCCCCATCGTCGGGGCGCTGCTGCGCGGACGGGGCGAGATCCGGGTGCGGCTGGTGGGAACGGCGTTCCAGACCCGCATCTGGCGCGCCTTGCTGGAGGTGCCGAGCGGCGCAGTGATCGGCTACGGCGCGCTCGCGGCGCGGATCGGCAACCCCGGCGCGGCACGTGCCGCGGGGCGGGCCGTGGGGCAGAACCCGGTCGCATGGATCGTGCCCTGCCACCGCGTCGCCCGCGAGAGCGGGGCCGAAGGCGGGTATCACTGGGGGCTGACGGTCAAGCGCGCGCTGCAGGCGCGCGAGCGGGCCGAGGGGTAAGGGCCGGGCAAACCCCGGCCCCGCCTGCATCACATCGGGCGGACGATGATCTCCACCCGGCGGTTCTGCGCCCGCCCCGCGGCGGTGTCGTTCGAGGCCACCGGCTGCGAGAAGCCGCGGCCCGCTGCCGCGACCCGCGACTGCGCCACGCCACCCGCTGTCAGAATGCCCGCAACGGCCCGCGCCCGACGCTCGGACAGCCCTTGGTTGTAGGACGCCGTGCCGGTCGAGTCGGTGTGACCGATCACCTCGACACGGGTGTTCGGATACTGGTTCAGGTTCCGCGCGATGGCGTAGAGGTCGTTGACCGCCGGACCCGAGACCGCCGCCGAGTCGAAGCCGAAGAGCACCGACTCGGGCAGGTTCACGTTGATCGCCTGCCCGGTGTTCGTCACCGTCACGCCGGGGGTCGTGACCGCCTGCTGCATCGCGCGGGCCTGCGCGTCGAGCGCCGCCCCGCCGAGGCCGCCGACCGCCGCGCCGACCGCCGCGCTGCGGATGATGTCGCGGCCCTGGTTGTTGCTGTCGTCGTCGCGCTGCGCGCCGAAGATGGCGCCCACGGCGGCACCTGCGAGGGCACCCTGCTGGGCGCGGTTCATCTGCGTCGGCTGGCCATACTGGTCGGTGGCGCAGGCACCGAGCACCATGAGGCTGGCCGAGGCGAGGATGAGAGGCATGCGGAAGGTCATCGTAGTTCCTTTCTCGAGGCGCGGGTCGGAACGTCCCGCCGAAGATCATTGAGCCGGAAGCTGCCAGACAAACGCCGCATAAGCCACTTAGGTAGCACGAAGAAAGCGTCACATCCTGTCAAGCGGCGGCACATCGCCGTGATCCGCGCAGCCGCGCGCGCGTTCCTCTCCAAAAGCGAAACCGCCCGCGAGGGATCGCGGGCGGTTTCAAGCGTCGGTGGCCGGGCGTCAGTGCAGGTGCGCGGCGACCTCGTCGATGCCGCGGTCGATGGCAGCGGTGCCGCTCTCCGCGGTCTGCTGAGCCTGCAGGATCTCCGCCGCGGCGGCGACTGCGGTCTGCACGGCGCGGTCGCGGACGGCGCGGACGGCCTCGTTCTCGGCCGAGGCGATCTGCTCCTCGGCGGCCTTCAGGCGCCGCGCAATCGAGACCTCGAGGTCCTTCTTCGCCTTGACCGCCCCGGCCTCGGCCTCGCGGCGCGCGTTGGCCACGATCTCCTCGGCCTGGCCGCGCATTTCCCGCTGGCGCCGCTCATATGAGGCGTAGATGTCCTGCGCCTCGTCGCGCAGCCGCCGGGCCTCCTCGAGGTCGGCGCGGATGCCGGCCGCGCGCTTGTCGAGCAGGCTGCCGAGCGCCGAGGGCACCTTGAAGTAGAGCAGGATGCCGGCGAACAGGACGAAGGCGATCAGGACGACGAAGTCGGTGTTCCGGAGCGAGAAGAACGCACCCCCGGCGGCGAAGGCGGGGGCCGCCATCAGCGTCGCGACGCCGGACAGAAGAACGGGACGGATCATCTGGCGGCTCCTCACGATGCGGCCTGCAGGCGGCGGTCCACGGCGGCGGTGACCGAAGCCTCGTCGGGCTGGCCGCCGAAGGCGCGGACCAGTTCGGCCGTGACCTCGCGGGCGACGCTGCGGGCGTCGTCGAGCGAGCTTTCGCGGATCTCGCCGATGCGGCGCTCGGACTCGGCCGCGCGGGCGGCGATCTCGGCGTCGGCATGGGCGATGGCGGCGTCAATCTCGGCCTGAACCCCGGCCTTCTGCTCGGCCGCGATGCCCTGGGCCTCGCTGCGGGCAGCCGCGAGGGCCTTCTCATAGGCGCTCTCGGCGTCGCGGGCCTTGCGCTTGAACTCCTCGGCCGCGCCGAGGTCGCCCGAGATGGCGTTCTGGCGGTCGGCCAGCACGCCGCCGATGCGCGGCAGCGCCACGCGCGAAAGCACCCACCAGCTCGCCACGATCGTCAGGATCAGCCAGAAGATCTGGTTGCCGAAGGTCGTGAAGTCGATCTGCGGGATGCCCCCGGCGCTCTCCGGGGCAGGCGCGGTGGTCATCGGCATGGTCACCGTGGGCAAGGCGCCCTCGATGGCGGCCTCGACCGAAGGGGGCGAGCTGCCGGGCGGCACCGTGATCGTCACGGCGCCGGCCTCCGGGGAAGTGGTCTCGACCGCAACCGGCGCGGTCGTCTGCTGCAAGAGCGTGATCATGTCCTGTCCCTGCGCGTCGTCGGTGACGGTCGGCGGGCGGCCAGGGGAGCCTTCCCCTGCCGCCCGCGCTGACGAAGCAAGCCTGGTGTCAGATCGCGAACATCAGCAGGACGGCGACCAGGAACGAGAAGATCCCGAGCGCTTCGGCGAAGGCGAGGCCGATGAACAGCGTCGCGGTCTGGCTGGCCGCGGCCGACGGGTTGCGCAGCGCGCCGGCGAGGAAATTGCTGGCCACGTTGCCAACACCGATGGCCGCCACGCCCGAACCGAGGGCCGCGATGCCGGCACCGATGTACTGGCCGAGTTGAGCGATGTCGCCTTCCATGTCGTCTCTCCTTGGACTGGAACTTGTGTGATGGGGTTGGCCCGACCGGCCCCTCAGTGGTGAGGGTGCAGCGCGTCCTTGAGGTAGACGCAGGTCAGGATGGTGAAGACATAGGCCTGGATAAAGGCCACGAGGATCTCGAACCCGTACATCGCGACGACGCCGAGGATCGAGACCGGGGCGATCCACAGGACCGCGGCGAAGCCCGCGAACACCTTCATCACCGCGTGCCCGGCCATCAGGTTGCCGGCAAGTCGGATGGAGTGGCTGACGGGGCGCACGAAATAGCTGATGAGCTCGATGATGGCGAGGACCGGCCTGAGCGCGAGCGGCGCCGAGGAGATCCAGAAGAGCTTGAGGAAGCTCGCCCCGTTCCGCGCGAAGCCCACGCCGGTGACGGTGACGAAGACCGCGAGCGCCAGCACCGCCGTCACCGCAATGTGCGAGGTCACGGTGAAGCCCAGCGGCACGAGGCCGAGCAGGTTCGCAAACAGGACGAACAGGAACAGCGTCATGATGTAGGGGAAGAACTTCACCCCCTCGTGACCGGCGACGTCGTCCACCATCTTGTGGACCATGCCATAGGCCATCTCGGCGATGGACTGGACGCGGTTCGGGATCAGCCCGCGACCGCCCGTGCCCCAGACCATCAGCGCGATGATCGCCAGCACGATGAACGCCATCCACAGCGTCACGTTCGTCGGCTCGTACCAGTTGACGGTCTCGCCCGGCCCCAGGGTGCGGAACAGCGGGGTCACGATGAACTGGTCCATCGGGTGGAAGACCAGCCCGGTTGCTTCGCCTTCGGTCGCCATCAGCGGTCCTCGTCCTCGTCGTCCTCGGGCGCATCCCGCGCCGCCTTGTCCCCCGCGTCCGGCGGGGGCGCGGTAATCTCCCTGGCCGTCCTCAGCATCGTCTTCACCCCGGCCACAAAGCCGAGCATGAGGAAGATCACCAGCATGAACGGCCGGGTGCCGAACAGCCAGTCGAGGCCCCAGCCGATGATGAAGCCGATGACCATGCCGGCCACGAGCTCGATCACCATGCGCCAGGCGAGGTTCGCCTGGTTGAAGCTATCCCCGGACAGGCCGGAGGGTACGGGCGCGGGAGCCTTGCGCTGCCCCAGCCTGGCCTCCAGGTCCGCGAGCCGGGCCGCGTCGCGCCGCCGCTGCTCCTCGTCCTCGAGCCGTCCGGGCAATGCAGGTTCCCCCGTCCCCTGAGTTGGCGGGGTGATAGGGGGGCGGGGCCGGGGTGTCAAGGCTGCGCAAGCCATTGAAATCGCTATCACCGCGAACATCATGCGCGGGGGTTGCCGGTCTCCGGGCGCCGGGCGCATACTCAACCGCGAAGTTGAAGGTGGCGGCCTGCGTGACCCGAACCGATCCAGACGCCCGGCGCTCGGCCCCTGCCCCGCGCGATGCCGCGCTCGATGCCGTCTTCGCGGCACTGGCGGATCCGACCCGGCGCGCCATCCTGTCGATGCTGCTCGAGGACGACATGGCCGTCAGCGACGTGGCGGAACCCTTCGCCATGTCGCTGGCCGCGATCTCCAAGCATCTCGTCACCCTCGCCGCCGCCGGGCTGATCCGGCAGGAGCGGCGCGGGCGGATCACCTGGTGCAAACTCGACCCCGAAGGGATGCGCGCGGCCGCGGTCTGGATGCGGGCCTTCGGCCTGCTCGACCCTCTCGATCTCGACGATTTCGAGCGTTTCCTGGCCGCGCAACTCGCGGCCGCAACCGAGGAACCCCCGCCATGATCCTGCTGCAGTTCGACTTTCCCATGACCGGCCCCTGGGGCGCCGAGATGGCCGAGGCGTTCCGCGACCTCGCGGAGGACATCGCCGCCGAGCCGGGCCTCGTCTGGAAGATCTGGACCGAGGCCCCGGACGAGAACCGCGGCGGCGGGCTCTACCTGTTCGAGACGCGCCCTCAGGCCGAGGCCTATCGCGAGAAGCACGCCGCCCGCCTCGCGGGCATGGGCGTCGAGGGCATTCGGGCGCTGATCTTCGAGATCAACCGCCCGCTGTCGCAGATCACCCGCGCGCCGCTCTGACGCGCGGCGGCGGCGTCAGGCCCAGGGCAACTCCGGCCCCCTCGGCACAATGCCGGTCGGGTTCAGCGCCCTGATCGAATAATACCCGCGCTTGATGTGGTCGATGCTGACCGTCTCGCGCACGCCGGGGAGCGCGAGGAACCGCTCCATGTAGCGGCTGACCGCCGGGTAGTCCGCCAGCCGCCGCAGGTTGCATTTGAACAGCCCGTGATAGGCCGCGTCGAAGCGGACCAGCGTCACGAAGAGCCGCACATCGGCCTCGGTCACGCGCTCGCCCAGCAGGAAGGCGCGGCTGTCTGCAAGGCGGCGCTCCAGTTCGTCCAGCACCTCGAAGACGCCGACCACGGCCTCGTCATAGGCCACCTGGGTGGTGGCGAAGCCCGCGCGATAGACGCCGTTGTTGAAGCGCGGGTAGATTTTGGCGTTCAGCGCCTCGATCTGCTCGCGCAGGTCCTCGGGGTAGAGGTCCACCGCCGGGTCGGCGAGGTCGCCGAAGCCCGAGTTCATCATCCGCAGGATGTCGGCGGATTCGTTGTTGACGATCGTGCCCCGCTGCTTGTCCCACAGCACCGGCACCGTTGCCCGGCCCGAGATATGCGGGTCGGCGCGCGTGTAGAGCTCGTGCAGGTAGGTCGCCCCGTTGACCGCGTCGCGGTCGGCGCCGGGGCTGTCGCCGAAGCGCCAGCCCTGCTCCGTCAGTTCCGGCTCGACCACCGAGAGCGAGATCACGCGCTCGAGGCGCTTCAGCTTGCGGCCGATCAGCGTGCGCGAGGCCCAGGGGCAGATCAGCGCGACGTAGAGGTGATAGCGGCCGGCTTCGGCCTTGAAGCCGCCCTCGCCGGTGGGGCCCGGACGGCCGTCCGGCGTCACCCAGTTGCGAAAACTGGAGGTCTGGCGGACGAAGCCGCCCTTCTCGTCCTTCGCCTGCACCGGGTGCCAGTCGGTGATCCATTTACCATCCACGAGCATGTCGGGTCCCTCCGTTCAGCGGCTCGCGGCGTCGAGCCGCTCGAGCGCGTCGGCGGGGAGGGTCACGTCCACCGCGCCGAGGATTTCGTCGAGCTGTTCGAGGCTCGTCGCGCTCGCGATCGGCGCCGTGAGGCCCGGACGCGACATCAGCCAGGCGAGCGCCACCTGTGCCGGAGCGGCGCCGACCTCGCCCGAGACTTCGCGCAGTCCCTTCAGCACCCGCTCGCCTCGTTCGTCGAAGTAGCGCGACACCATGCCCTTGCGGCTGGCCCCCTCGAGGTCGGCCTTGGTGCGGTATTTGCCGGTCAGGAAGCCAGCGGCGAGGGCGTAGAAGCTGACGGCGCCAAGGCCCTCGGCCTCGATCACCGGCCGCAGCGAGTCCTCGAACGTCGCGCGGTCATAGAGGTTGTATGCCGGCTGGATGACCTCGTAGCGCGGCAGCCCTTGAGCCTTCGAGACCTCGAGCGCCTGCCGGATGCGGTCGGCCTCGATGTTCGAGGCGCCGAGCGCGCGCACCCGGCCCGCTTCCACCTGCCGCCCGAAGGCGCCAAGGGTTTCTTCCAGCGGTACGTCCTTGTCGTCGATATGGGCGAAGTAGACGTCGATGTGATCGATCCGGAGGCGCTTGAGCGAGTCCTCCACCGCCGCCTCGATGTTCCTGGCCGAGAGCCCGGGGCGGCTGTCCCACATCCCGGTCTTGGTCATCACCACCACGTCGTCGCGCCGCCCGCGCTTCGCGAGCCACTCGCCGATCACCGTCTCCGAATCGCCGCCCGCGTTCCCCGGCACCCAGGCCGAGTAGGAATCCGCGGTGTCGATGGCGTTGAAGCCGCGTTCGACGAAGCGGTCCAAAAGCGCGAAGGAGCGGTCGCGGTCGGCGGTCCAGCCGAAGACGTTGCCGCCGAGGACCAGCGGAGCGATGGCGATGCCGGAACGGCCGAGTTCGCGGGTTTGCATGGAGCTTCCTTTCAGTTCGGGGCGGCGGCAGGGATGTCGCCCCTTCCGTCAAAGGAGATGGGCTCCGCTGGCCGCGCGACAATCGCCGCCCCAGGAAGATGATTGCTTCCGCGCCGGAAACACCGCCGCCAGGCCGGTCAATTCTCCAGAAACGCCCGCGCCAGCGAGTCGCTGATCGGCTTGACCAGATACTGCGCGAAGGTGCGCGAGGCGGTCTCGATCATCACCTCGGCCGGCATGCCCGGCGTGGGCGAGAAGCCGCGGATGCGCGCGAGCTCGCTCTGCGGAATGTCCACCCGGACGAGGTAGACGTCGCGCTGCGTGCCGTCGGCAGCATTCACCGGGATGGCGTCGGCCGAGAGGTAGATCAGCTCGCCCTCCAGCACCGGCGTGGTCCGCTGGTTCAGCGCGGTCAGGCGGATGTTGGCCCGCTGGCCGATCCTGATGCTGTCCACGTCGGTCCGCAGCACCTGCGTCTCGACGATCAGCGGCACGTCGTTGGGCAGGATCTCGAGGATCGGCTTGCCCGGCTCGATCACGCCGCCCGCGGTGTGATAGTGCAGCCGCACGACCGTGCCCGCGACCGGCGAGTGGATCTCGGCGCGGGTGAGGACATTCTCAGCGGTCATAGACTGCTCGCGGACCGAGTCCAGCTCGGCGTCGATGGTCTGCATCTCGTCCAGCGTGGTCGAGCGGTCCTCGTTGCGGGCCTGCTCGATCTGGGTCCGCGCCTTGGTAATCATCTCCTCGACTTCGGCCCGCTGCGAGCGCAGCCGTCCCGCCTCGCCATCGGCATCGGCGATGGCGCGCGAGAGGGCGTTGACCTCGGGGCGGCGGACGAGGCCGCGGTCCAGCAACTGCGCGCGGGCGTCGTAATCCTCCTGCAGCAGCGCCTTCTGCCGCAGGAGCGAATCGAGCTGGTCGTCGAAGCCGGTCAGCCGCGCCTGCGCGGCGGCGATGTTGCTCTGCAGCAGCAGGATGTCGCTGGCGAACTTGGCGCGCGACGCGTCGAAGTTGGTCTGCTGGTCGACCACGATGTCGCGGATCTCGGGGTCTGCGCGCTGCTCCTCGAAGAAGGGCGGCCAGTCCACGCGGTCCTCGCCCGCATATTCCGCCCGCAGACGCGCCGCGATCGCCTCCAGCCGCGCGCGGCGCAGCGTCAGCTCGCGCAGGTTCGCCAGCGGCGCGGTCTGGTCGAGCCGCACCAGAGGGGTGCCGGCCTCGACCCGGTCGCCCTCGGCGACGAGGATCTCGTCGATGACGCCGCCCTCGAGGTGCTGGACGATCTTGTTGCGCCCCGTGGCGACGAAGGTGCCCGAGGACAGGACCGCGGCGGAGAGCGGGGCGCGGAAGGCCCAGAGGCCGAAGCCGCCGAAGGAGACCGCCATCAGCACCAGCCCGAAGATGACGAAGCGCCCGACGGAACGCGGGGCATCCATGGACCAGTCCTGCTGCGGCACGAGTGAGGTGCTCATGGTCTCTCCCCCCTCAGCCCGCGGCCGCCGGGGCGGTCCCGGCTATCGGGGCGCCCGGCGCGGGCTGCCCGGAGCCGCGCTCGGCCAGCGCCTTCAGCATCCGCTCGCGCGCGCCGAACATCGCGATCTGTCCGTCGGCCAGCAGCATGATGTTGTCCACATGCTGCAGCAATTGGGCCTTCTGGGTGACGACGACGACCGTGATCCCGCTGCGCTTGGCGTGCTGCATGGCGAGCGCCAGCGCGCGGTCCCCGGCGCTGTCGAGGTTCGAGTTCGGCTCGTCCATTACCACGAAGCGCGGGCTGCCGAAGAAAGCGCGGGCGAGCGCGATGCGCTGCTTCTGCCCGCCCGAGAGCGGCGAGCCGTCCGGCCCCACCACGGTCTCGTAGCCCTCGGGCAGCATGGCGATCATGTCATGGACATCGGCGAGCACCGCCGCCTCGTAGATCTGCGCGTCGGTGGCATCCTCGCGCATCCGGGCGATGTTCATCTTGATGGTGCCGGGGAAGAGCTGCACGTCCTGGGGCAGGTAGCCGATGCTCTCGCCCAGTTGCCGCTGGTCCCAGTTCCTGAGGTCCATGAGGTCCAGCCGCACGCTGCCCGAGGTGGGCAGGATCGAGCCGACCAGCATCTTGCCCAGCGTCGTCTTGCCCGCGCCCGAATTGCCGACGATGGCGCAGGAGGCGCCGGGCTTGAGCGAGAAGGTGATCGAGTTCAGCACCACCCGCTTCGTGCCCTGCGGGACATAGAGCAGCCGCTCGACGTCCAGCCGCCCCTCCGGCCGCGGCAGCCGCAGCCGGTCGTGGTTCAGCGGCGACGCCTTGAGCAGGGTCGCGATGCGCCCATAGGCAGAACGCGACAGCAGGAAGTGGTTCCAGCCCTCGATCGCGCCCTCGATCGGGGCGAGCGCGCGGCCGGCGATGATCGAGGCGGCGATGACCATGCCGCCGGTGATCTCGCCATGCAGCGCCAGCCACGCGCCCCAGCCGAGGATGCCGACCTGCGTCAGCAGCCGCACCGCGCGCGAGGCGGCCGAGGTCATGATGTTGCGGTCCTGCGCCCGCACCTGCGCCCGCATCGAGGCGATGGCGTCGCGGCCCCAGATCGTCACCGCCTCGGGGATCATCGCGAGGGCGTTGATGATCTGCGAGTTGCGCGCCATCGAGTCGAGGTGGAGGTTGGCGTGGGTCTGGTGCCGGGTCGCCTCGGCGAAGGGCTTGGCGGTGATCTTCTGGTTCGTCAGCGCGATGATCAGCAGCAGCAGCGCGGTCCCGGCGACGATGAAGCCGAGGTCCGGGTGGACGAGGAAGATCGCCAGCACGAAGAGCGGCGCGAAGGGCAGGTCGAGGAACGCGAGCAGCGTGCCCGAGACGAGGAAGGTCCGCAGCTGCTGCAGGTCGCCCAGGATCTGGTATTCGCGCCCGTTGCTGTGCAGCGCTGCCCGCGCCGCCGCCGACAGGATCGGCGCGCCGAGCCGGGCCGAGAGATCGACCGAGGTCCGCATCAGGATGAAGCGGCGGATGGCGTCGAAGATCGCCTGCAGGATGACCGCGCCGACGATCACCACCGTCAGCATCACCAGCGTGTCGGTCGAGCGGCTGGTCAGCACCCGGTCCGAGATCTGGAACAGGTAAAGCGGGATCGCGAGGATCAGGACGTTGGTGGCGAAGGTGAAGACCATCACCGCCACCATGTTGGAGGTGATGGCGCGCAGGGCGCGGGGCAGCGCGCCGGCGATGTCGGTCTCGGCCACGCGGCGGTGGAAGCCGGGGCGCGTGTCCGCGTCCCCTCCTGCCCCGCCGCCCTTCGCGGCCGGGGCGGGGGTCGTCACCCGCCCCGCCTGCGCTTCGATCGTGCGCCCGAGGCCAGGCGCCGCGGGGGCCTGCGCCTCCCGCGTCGCGGTGCCGACCTTCGGGGGGTCCACGCGGCTCTCCGCGTCGAGCCGCAGCCTTGGGCCGCTCATGCCAGCACCGACTGCATCGGGTCGGCGGCGAGCCCATCCGCCGCCACGATCGGCGCGGGCGCCAGATCGTCCGCGGGCGCCGCGCCGCTCAGCATGCCGTCCGCCAGGAACAGGACCGCCTCGCTCGCGAGGCCTTCGTAACCGGATGGACCATCTGAAATGAACTCCGCCTGGTGGATCAGGGCGTCGGAATAGACGCCCCCGCGTGAATGAATCGTGGAATCGAGCCCGAACTCGGCGATCGAGGCCGCGTTGACGAGCACGTTCGAGCCGGTCGTGACCGAGACCGTGCCCGGCCCGCCGAGCGCCTCGGCCCGCAGCAGGTCCACCTGATCGGCGTCGCCGAGGATGTTGAGCTGCTGGATGATCTGCGCGGTGATCAGGTCGCCCTTGACGTGCAGCACCCGCAGCACGTCCAGCCCGGCGAAGGCCGGATCACCGGCCAGCCCGTCCGGCACCCGCGAGCCACCCAGGCCGCCGTCCAGCAGGTCGAGATAGGCACCCTGCGCCTGCGCGTGGTTGGCGAGGCCCGCCTCGTGGATGCGCGCGTCGTTGAGCAGCAGGTTGTCGCCGCTTGAGCCGCTCGCGCGGCCGCCGCCGATGACGTGGTCGTTGTCGTAAAGGACGTTGGTCTGCAGGATCGCGGCAAGGTTGATGAGGTTGCCGTCGACCACGATCAGGTCGAAGAACATGCCGATCTCGACCAGCGAGACCTGGTTGGCGGCACCGTTGGCGCCGAAGACCAGCGTCGTCTCCGACCCTGTCAGCGTGATCGAGGTCACGTCGCCATCGCTGACGAAGTTGGTCTGCTTGACCCAGTTGAAGTTGATCAGGCTGCCCTCGATCGTGGTGACGGCCCAGAAGACAGGCTGGCCGTCGTCGCCCTCCGCCCCCCTCAGCACCGGGCGCGCGGCCTCCACCAGAGAGGCGTAGTTCACCGAAGTCGTCGGCGCGCAGCCGATCCCGCCCGCGAGCGCGCCGAGGATCGTGTCGGTGTCCGACCAGGCGTTGACCTGGCTTATGAGGTTGAAGCTGTAGCTCGCGCCGCCGACCACCATCACCGGGGCCGCGATCCAGCTGGCCTGCAGCGAGACCTCGTTCAGCAGCAGGTTGGCGCCGTGGACGATCTCGTGCACCGGGCCGTCATCGGCGCGGCCGCCCCCGCTGCCGTCCGCGTCGTCGGCGGGGCCGCGGCCGGGCAGCGCGTCCTTCCATCCGGCGGGCAGCAGGTCGTCGAGGACCGGCGCCTCCTCCACCGAGACGCCGTTCAGGAACTGCCCCGCCGCATCGGCGCCGTGGAAGGTGATGGCGGTGACGCCTTCGGGCGCCTCCGGCACCTCGGCGGCGAAGAGCGCCTCGGCCATGCCAAGGAACGATGCCTCGCTTTCCGGCAGGTCCAGCTGCACCTGGACGCCGATCGACAGGGCGATCTCGGTCAGGGCATCGAGCTGCTGGGCCAGGGCCGTCTGCGACAGGACGCTGCCCGCGAACATGTCGGGGGCCAGCAGGTCCACGTCCTCCAGCCGCAACTGCTGATGGATCACGACGGCGACCGACGGCGGCGGCTCGATCTCGAAGACCGGGTCCGCGGCATGCGCCCTCGCGGTCCCGCCATGGTCATGGTCGCGGAACGGCGGCGTCGCGATCGGCGCGAGGGGGATCGAGTGCATCGGCACGTCGGGCACGCCGCGGATGCCGAGGCTCGCCCCGCCCTGGGCCAGAACACCCTCGGGCGTGTAGCGGACGGCGCCGTTTGCATCGAGGGGGGTGTAGGAATGCGACACGCGGGCATCGAGGGCGCTGATCCTCCCCGGATCGACGCTCGGCATCTGCATCGCGAGATCGTCGTAATCGAGGCGCAGGCGCGGGTCTTCCTGCGTGAGCGCGAAGAGGCCGATGAAATGCCGGATCGCGTCTTGAGCGGCGTCGTTCAAAAACATCACTCGAAAATCCTTGTGCTGAAGCACCGCAGCCGCTTGGCGCCAAGCAAATGGCCTGCGCGGGGGCGCCCGCGCAGGCCGGTCTCAGGACGGGCCTCAGCTCATGTCGTCGTCGCCGACAACGGTCGAGCTCAGGCTGCCGCCGACCACGGTCATGTCGACCTGGTTGCCAAGCACGTTGGCCCCCATGACGATGCTCTGGTTGAAGGCGGTCGTCTCGAGGATCGCGTCGGCCGAGGCGGTCGAGTAGCCATTCACATAGCCGTCGTCGCCGTTGTTCGAGCCCCACGTCCCGGAATAGGCGGAACCGCCGTCGCCGGTCCAGATATCGCCGCCGGCCCCGCCGTTGCCGCTGTCGGCATTGCTGCCCGCGCCACCGATGCCCGCGCCGCCAAGACCGAGCGCGCTGCCGCCGTCGCCGGCCCAGGAGTAGCCGCCGCCCGCATGGGCGCTGCCGCCCGCGCCGCCATCGGCAGAGCCGCCGCCGGCATGGCCGCTGCCGCCCGCGCCGCCGTCCGAGTCGGCATTGCCGCCGCGGCCGCCGAGCGCCAGGCCGAGGCCGAGGCCGCCGCCATTGCCCTCGGAGGTGCCGCCGTCGCCGGCGGTGCCGGTGCCTTCGCCGGTCCCCGTGCCGTCGCCGTCGCCGCCGCGGCCGTTACCGCCCTCGCCGAGCGCCGCGCCGAGGCCCGCGCCGAGCCCGCCGCCGTTGCCGCCGTCGCCACCGGCGCCGCCGGTGCCGTCATAGTCGGCGTCGCTGTCGGCACGCCCGTTGCCGCCGTCGCCACCGGCGCCGCCGGTGCCGTCGTAGTCGGCATCGCTGTCGGCCCGGCCATTGCCGCCGTCACCGCCGGGGGCATTGCCGCTGTCGCCGCCGCGGCCATCGGCGTCACCGCCGAGACCGACGCCGATCAGGCCGAGCCCGAGGCCGAGCCCGCCGTCCCCGGCATCGCCCGCATGCGAGTGGCCGCCGTTGTCGCCGTCACCCCCGGCGCCGACCGCGCCCGAGTTGCCGCCGTCCCCGGCATCGCCGCCGTTGTCGCCGTCACCCCCGGCGCCGACCGCGCCCGAGTTGCCGCCGTCCCCGGCATCGCCGCCGCTCGCACCGCGGCCCCCGACGCCCACGCCGACACCCGTACCGTCGGCATCGGCGTCACCGACGCCGCCCCGACCGTCACCGCCGAGACCGGCGCCGAGACCGAGGCCGAGGCCCGTGCCGTCGCCGCCCGAGGCGTTGCCGCCAAGGCCGACGCCGAGACCAACGCCCGCCGACTCGGCGTCACCGCCAAAGCCGCCGATCGCGCCGGAATCGCCGCCGCTGCCGCCATCGGCATTGCCGCCATCGGCATCCGCATCGCCGCCCGAGCCGCCGTCGGCATAGCCGCCGATCGCGCCCGAGTCACCGCCGTTACCGGCCGTGGCCTCGCCGCCGCCGGCCAGCACGCTGCCGCCGAACGCCGCGGCAACGCCATCGCCGCCATCCGCACTTCCGGCGCCGCCGCCGGTGCCGCCGTCGGGCGAGACGTTGATGCCCTCGTCGGCATTGGCATCGCCGGCGATCGCATCACCGTTCTGGTTGAACGTGCCGTCGTTCGAGACGGTGGCGTTATGGAGGACGTCGTTGTCCTGCATGTTGCCAGCCTGGACGATCGTCTGCGCGCTGTCGTTGCCGCCACCGTTCAGGGCATCGCGCAGCATGTTGTCCATGCTGATGTCGTTCTGGAAGCCCAGATTGATGTCGCCGTCGCGGTTGACGAGCAGGTTGTCGACGCTTGCGCTGCCGCTGAGGTCGATATCGGCGAAGTCGTCGTCGCTGGGCTGCCAGCCGGTCATGTCGAAGCCGAGATCGACGTCGACGTTCACGTCGGTATCGACATTCGTGTCCACGTCCGTGTCGACGTCGGTGTTGTTCTCGGCCCGGTTCTCGGCCGAGTTCTCGGCCCGGTTCTCGGCCGAGTTCTCGGCCCGGTTGTCAGCCCGGTTGTCTGCCCGGTTGCCAGCCTCGTTGTCAGCCGTGTTGCTGTTGAGGTTCAGGTTCGCGTTGCCGTTCAGGTTCCCGTTGGCGTTCAGGCTCCCGTTCCCGTTCAGGTTGAGGTTGCCGTTACCATTGCCGTTGCCGTTGTCATTGGCGTTGGAGTTGTCGTTGGAGCTCTCGCTCGACTGTGACTGATCCTGGCTCTGGTCCTGGTCCTGGTCCTGGTCCTGGTCCTGGTCTTGATCCTGGTACTGATCCTGATCCTGATCCTGGTCCTGGTCCTGATTGTTGAAGGGCCAGGCCATGTAGTTCTGGTTGCGCGAACTCATTGTCGTCGCTCCTCACCGGTGAGCGCAGCGGCTGCCAATGACCTATCAAGCAGCGTGACCGCGCCGTTCCCTGGGGGTGTCTGCCGAAGGCACGGCCAGCCGCTGGACCACGGTCCATCGTCGCAATCGACGCCGGGCTGACGCGTATCTTCAGCTGCGAGGGCGCGCGGTTCCCCCCTTGTCCGCGCTGCCCGGTGCCGGATCGGTGCTGCACGCGACCATCCGACATCCGCAGCCTAGGGCCATCGGCAGGAACCTGCCCAGCCGCGCAAACGGCCTGTCTTCCGCTTGCGCCGGACGGTCAGGGGCCCTGCCTTTGCGGCGAGGGCGGTGGGGTCGTTAAACTTTGAGCTATATCCAAAGGACTATTCCTTTTGGGCCAGAAGTCTGGGAGCATGCACCTGTCCGAGGGCCCCCGCGGAATGGTGAGGGGGTCCGCCACGCGGGTTTCAGCGTGGTGCCACAGTGCCGGTGGAAGATTGTTTCGAGTCTTGTTTCGACGCGCACGATCCGTCGCGAGTCGAATCTGTCGATTGATCATGGGGGAACCATGCCCAGTGAATCCTTGTCATCGAAACCGCAATCCGGCAATTCGCGCCGCCCGCCCGACCTCGCGCTCGTCGGCTCGGGCAACAGCTTCTCGGAGCCGCTCGTGCGGGCCATGAGCCAGAGCCTGCGCGGCACCGCCATCGTCCACCTGCGCGACCTCGCCGCCCTGAGCGAGTTCGCCGACCGGGGCCGGCTGCGGCTGCTGCTGGTCGACGAGGAATGCCTGCGCGAGGCGCCGCGCGGCCCGGCCGCCCCGCCCGGCTGCCCTCCGAACATGGGGCTCGCGCTCGCCTATCACGACGCGGCCTATGCCGCGGCCCTCTACCGTGCCGAATCGGCGCCGCTCGGGGTCAGCAGCTTTCTTCCGATCGACGTGCGCCTCGACCTGTGGCTGTCGATCATCCGCCTGCTGCTGCTGGGCGGGCAGTATGTGCCGCCGCAACTGGCCGAGCCGCAGCCGCCCGCCGCCGAATCTGCGGGGGAACGATACGACGAGGAGGAGGACGGGCTGGGCCTCACGCCGCGCCAGCTCGCGGTGCTGCAGCTGGTCGCGGACGGATTGCCCAACAAGGTGATCGCGAGCCGCCTCGGCCTCTCGGACCACACCGTAAAGCTGCACATCCACAACATCATCGAGCGGCTGGGCGTCCATAACCGCACCGGCGCCGCCGCCCGCTTCCACGCCACCCGCGTCTCATGAGCGCGGCGGCCCGCGACGAGGACCGCTCGGCCCTCGTCCGCGACCTCGACGCGGTGTTGCTGCGCGTCGGGCGCCTCAACTATTCATGGAGCAACACCGAGAGCCTGCTGGTCCATCTGCTCGCCGGGCTCGCCGGGGTGAAGCAGGACGTGGCGGTGGTGCTGTTCCTGTCGCTCAGCTCGACCCGCGCCCGGATCGAGCTGATCGAGCGCCTCGCCAAGCTCTGCCGCCCCGAGGGCGCGGAGCGCGCGACGATGCTGGCGCTGCTGGCCCGGTTCGGGCGGCTGGGCGCGGTGCGCAACCGCTTCAACCACAGCATCTGGTCCTTCGATCTGGAAAGCGGCTCGATCTCGACCATCCTGATGCGGATCGCCGACCGCAAGTCGACGATCCGCATGGGCAAGAGCGAGACCGTGGACGAAAAGGAACTGGCGCGGCTGGACGAGACGCTCGAGGCGATCACGGCGCTGAACCGCGACATCTGGGAGTTCCTGGCGCGCTACGACTACCCGGTGAAGTGACTCAGCGGCTCTTGCGGCGGCGCCGGGCGGGCCGCGGCGGTTCGGCGGCCGCGCCCGACAGCACGCCGGACAGGGCGCGGCGCAGCTGCTGCACGTCGAAGGGCTTGCCCAGCAGCGCCGCGGCTTCGGTCGGGAGCTCATCGGCATCGGCGCGGAAGCCCGAGATGAAGAGGATCGGCAGGTCGCCCCGCCGCTCGCGCATCAGCGACCCGAGTTCGGGGCCGTTGATGCCCCCCGGCATCACGCAATCCGTCACCAGCAGGTCGATCGCGCCGGGGTCCACCGCCGCCGCCGCCTCGTCGGCCGTGGCATAGGCGGTCACCGCGCAGCCGAGATCGCCCAGCATCGCCTGCGTGACCTCGCGCAGCGCGGCGTTGTCCTCGACCAGTGCCACACGCAGCCCGGTCAAGTCCGCGGCCTCGGCCTCCGCCTGCGCCGCGGCGTTGTCAGCGGGCTGCGACATGGGGGGAAGGTAGAGATGCACCGTGGTGCCCTGCCCCACCTCGCTCTCGATCCTGAGACCGCCGCCCGACTGGCGCATGAAGCCGTAGATGGAGCTCAAGCCGAGGCCGGTGCCCTTGTCGGGGGCCTTGGTGGTGAAGAACGGTTCCAGCGCGCGGACCTGCGTCTCGGTGTCCATGCCGGTGCCGGTGTCTGCGACCGAGAGCCGGATGAACGCACCTTCCTCGAGGTCCAGACCCGCGGCGTCGTCGCCCTCCAGCCGCTCCAGCCCCGCCGTCACCTTCAGCGTGCCGCCCTCCGGCATCGCGTCGCGGGCGTTCACCACGAGGTTCACGATGGCGCCTTCGAGCTGCGAGGCGTCGAGCCAGACCGGCGGCAGGTCGGGCGCGATGTCGAGGGAGGCGGTGACGGTCTCGCCCAGCACCCGCTCGAACAACCCGCCGATGCGGTCGAGCGCGGCAGCCACGTCCAGCTCGCGCGGCTGCAGCTTCTGGCGCCGGGCGAAGCCCAGCAGGCGCTTGGTCAGGTCGGCGCAGCTCTCCGCCGCCTGCATGGCCAGCGACACGCGGCCGCGGGTCCGGTCGTCGAGGCCCTTCGCCGCCAGCACCCGGTCCAGCGAGCCGATGATGACGCCCAGCATGTTGTTGAAATCATGCGCCACGCCGCCCGAGAGCTGGCCCACGGCCTCGAGCTTCTGGGCATGGGTCAGCTGCTCCTCCAGCCGCCTGCGGCTGGTGATGTCGGAGATGACGCCGTAGAGCATCGGCCCGTCCTCGCCATCCTCGCGCCAGTCGGCCCGCTCCATCATCCAGCGGTCCTCGCTGCCGCAGCCGAGCCGGTATTCGATCTCGTAGCCGCCGGTCCGGGGCGCGGCCTCGATCGCAGCCTCCAGCCGCGGGCGCTCGTCGGGGTGGACGCGGGCGAGCCACTCGCCGACCTCGAACTCCTCCAGCTCCTGCGCGCCGCAGAGCGACTGGACATTGCCGCCGACGAAGCTGCGCCCGTCGGTGTCGGGGCCGGAAACGAACAGGGCCAGCGGCAGCGCCTCCAGCACCACGGCCTGGGTCCGCAGCGTCCGTTCCAGCTCGCGCGCGACCTCGGCCTCGCGGGCGCGGACGGCAAGGTTCTCGGCCATCAGCTGCCGCTCGGCCTCGGCGCGCAGCGCGATCTGGCGGCGCTGCTCGTAGAGCTGGGCGAAGACCTCGACCTTGGAGCGCAGGATCAGCGGCTCGGCCGGCTTCAGCACATAGTCCACCGCGCCAGCCGCATAGCCGCGGAACTGGTGCGAGGTCTCGCGGGCGGCGCCTGAGAGGAAGATGATCGGCACATGGCGCGAGCGCTCGCGCTGCCGGATGCGCTCGGCCGTCTCGTAGCCGTCCATGCCCGGCATCCGCACGTCGAGGAGGATCACCGCGAAGTCCTCGCGCAGCACGGCCCGGAGGGCCTCGGCCCCGGATCGCGCGGTGAAGACCGGATGACCCAGCTCGGCCAGCACCGCCTGCGCCGCCATCAGGTTCGCCTCGTCGTCGTCCACGACGAGGATGCGGGCCGGGGCGTCGGGGGCGGGCGCCGGTGCCATCAGGTGCCGTTCCTCGGCCGGCGGCGCTTCATCCAGGTCCTGAGGACGGCGATCAGCTCCTCCTTCTCGACCGGCTTCGACAGGTAGTCCGAGGCGCCCGCATTGAAGCAGCGCTCGCGGTCCTCGGTCATGGCCTTGGCGGTCACGGCGATCACCGGCAGGTCGCGGAAGCGCGCGTCGGCGCGGATGCGGCGCATGACCTCGTAGCCGTCCATCTCGGGCATCATGATGTCCACGAGGACGGCCGCGATGTCCGGTTCGGTGTCCAGCAGCTCCAGCCCGGCCTTGCCGCTCTCGGCGCTGACGACCTCGATCCCGTGATCCTCGAGCAGCGCGGTCATCGAGAAGATGTTGCGGATGTCGTCGTCGATCACCGCCACATGCTGTCCGGCGAGCAGGTCATCGCGCGAGCGCGCGGCGGTGATGGCCGCCCGCAGCGCCTCCGGCAGACGGTCCCATTTGAGGCGCAGCGTTCCCGCCACGGCGTCGAGCAGGCGCGGCTGCGCGTCAGTCTCTCCGCGCAGGACGACCTCCGCGCGGAGCGAGGCGAGAAGTTCGGCCGCGGCCTGATCCGGCTCGGCGTCGAGGCCGGCCAGCACCGGCGGCAGGTCGCGCCGCTGGCCGAGCGCGGTGAGCGCCGCGGACAGCGCCCGGTCCACGCCCGGCCCGAGGATCAGCACGGCATCGGCCGGCGTCTCGAGCGCCGCGGCAGCCCTCGCGGGCGTCACCTCGTCGATCGTCAGCCCCTCGATTTCTGCCAGCAACGGCCGGATATTCGCCGCGTGGCGCGCGTTCGACCGGACCAGCACGATCCGCCACTCGCGCCGCAGCGCCTGCGCCCGGAGCGCGTCGAACACCTCGACCAGACGGTCGCGGCTGACGGGCTTGCCGGAATACTCGATCCCGTGGCCGCGCAGCCGTTCCTCGTCGTCCACGACCGAGATGAGATGCACCGGCAGGTGGCGCATCTCGCGGTCGGTGGTCAGCCGGTCCACGAGCGCCCAGCCGTCCACATCGGGCAGCTGGATGTCGAGGCTGACGGCGTCCGGGTGGTGGTGGCGGATGACCGAGGGCAGCTCGCGCCCGCGGCCGAGGATCATGCCGTCGAAGCCGCGTTCCGTGGCGATGTCGAGGAGGATGCCGGCGAAGACCGGGTCGTCCTCGACGATGGCCACCAGCGGGCGGTCGCCGTTACGCGGCGCGGGCGCGACGCCTGGGGTTTCCTCGGCCGGCGGCGCCGTGGGCGCGGACTGCGGCTCCTCGCGCACGGGCGCGCGCACAGGTGCTTCGGCCTTCCGCGGCGCGGGCAGCGCGACGGGGGCCGAGGGCACCGCCTCCTCGTCGGCCAGCCCGTTCTCCAGCGGCAGGTAGAGGGTGAAGGTGCTGCCCGCGCCCTGCCGGGACACCAGCTCGATCTCGCCGCCGAGCAATGTCGCCAGCTCACGGCTGATCGAGAGCCCAAGCCCGGTGCCGCCGTAGCGGCGCGAGGTGGTGCCGTCGGCCTGCTGGAAGGCCTCGAAGATCACCTGCTGCTGCGCGGGCGCGATGCCGATGCCGGTATCCTCGACGGCGATCGCCACGCGCCGCGCCGCCGAGGCGAGGCGCGGGTTGCGGAAGTCCTGCGAGGGCGGCACCGGCGCGACCGAAAGGCGCACGCCGCCCTTGTCGGTGAACTTGAAGGCGTTCGAGAGCAGGTTCTTGACCACCTGCTGCAGCCGCATGGCGTCGGTGGTCATCGTCGGCGGCAGGTCGGGATCGACCCCGATTTCGAACGCCAGCCCCTTCTGCTCGGCCAGGTCGCGGAACTGGCGGTTCATGTTGTGGGCGAACTCCTCGAAGCGCATCGCCTCGGGCGACAGCACCACGGTCCCGCTCTCGATCTTCGAGAGGTCGAGGATGTCGTTGATCATCCGCAGCAGATCGTCGCCCGCGGCGTGGATCGTGGCGGCCTGCTCGACTTGCTTCTCGCTGAGGTTGCCGCGGCTGTTGTCGGCGAGGATCTTCGACAGGATCAGCAGGCTGTTGAGCGGCGTGCGGAGCTCATGGCTCATGTTGGCGAGGAACTCGGACTTGTATTTCGAGGTCAGGGCCAGCTGCTTGGCCTTCTCCTCCAGCTCGACGTTCTTGACGCTCAGCTCCTCCTGCTGCTGGCGCAGCATCTCCTCGGAATGGCGCATCCGCTCGGCCTGCTCCTCGAGCCGCGCGTTGGAGGACTGCATCTCGCCCTGCTGGGCCTGCAGCTCCTGCGTCAGGATCTGCGACTGGACGAGCAGCGCCTCGGTCCGCATCGACACGCGGATCGAGTTCATCACGATGCCGACGCTGTCCACCAGCTGGTCGAGGAAGGCGAGGTGAACCTCGGTGAAGCGGTTGAAGGAGGCGAGTTCGATCACGCCCTTGACGCGGTCCTCGAACACGATCGGCACCACGACGACGTTCAGCGGCGTGGCTTCGCCGAGGCCCGAGCGGATGCGGATATAGTCAGGCGGCACCTGCGTCAGCAGGATGCGGCTCTTCTCGACGATGCTCTGCCCCACCAGCCCCTCGCCGGGGCCGATGCGCGTGGCGAGGAACTTGCGCTCCGTCATGGCATAGGTCGCCGCCAGCTCGTAGACTTGGCCCTCGTCCTCGTCGCGCCGGACCCAGATGGCGCCGTGCTGGACCTCGATGAGCGGGGCGAGGCCCGAGAGCAGGATCTTGCTGACCGTCTTGAGGTCGTGCTGGCCCTGCACCAGTCGGGTGAAGCGGGTGAGGTTGGTCTTCAGCCAGTCCTGCTCGCGGTTGACCTCGGTCGTGTCGCGCAGGTTGGTGATCATGCGGTTGATGTCGTTCTTCAGCGCGCCGACCTCGCCCTTGGCATCGACGGTGATCGAGCGCGTGAGATCACCCTCGGCCACGGCGGTCGCCACCTCGGCGATGGCGCGGACCTGGGTCGTCAGGTTCTCGGCCAGCTGGTTCACGTTGTCGGTCAGGTCGCGCCACAGGCCCGAGGCGCCCGGCACCCGCGCCTGCCCGCCCAGCTTGCCGTCGATGCCCACCTCGCGGGCCACGTCCGTCACCTGGTCGCCGAAGGTGGCCAGCGTGTCGATCATGCCGTTGATCGTCTCGGCCAGTTCCGCCATCTCGCCCTTCACGTCGAGCGTCAGCTTGCGCTTCAGATCGCCATTGGCGACCGCGGTGACGACGCGGGCGATGCCGCGGACCTGGTTGGTCAGGTTGTCGGCCATCAGGTTCACGTTGTCGGTCAGGTCGGCCCAGGTCCCGGCCACGCCCGGCACCTGCGCCTGCCCGCCCAGCCGGCCCTGCGTGCCGACCTCGCGCGCGACCCGCGTCACCTCCGACGCGAAGGCGTTGAGCTGATCGACCATCGTGTTGATCGTGTTCTTCAGCGCCAGGATCTCGCCCCGCGCATCCACGTTGATCTTCTTGCTGAGGTCGCCGCGGGCGACGGCGGTCGTCACCTCGGCGATCTCGCGCACCTGGCTGGTCAGGTTCGTCGCCAGCCCGTTCACGTTCTCGGTCAGGTCGCGCCAGGTGCCCTCGACCCCCTCGACCCGCGCCTCGCCGCCGAGCTTGCCCTCGGTGCCCACGTCGCGCGCCACCCGCGTCACCTCGGAGGCGAAGCGGTTGAGCTGATCGACCATCGTGTTGATGGTCTCCTTCAGCTCCTGCATCTCGCCCTGGACATGGACGGTGATCTTCTTGGACAGGTCCCCCCTGGCGACGGCGGTCGTGACCTCGGCGATGTTGCGGACCTGCCCGGTCAGGTTCTCGGCCATCTGGTTCACGCGTTCGGTCAGGTCAGCCCAGGTGCCGGCGACGCCCTCGACCTGCGCCTGCCCGCCGAGGCGGCCCTCCGTCCCCACCTCGCGCGCGACCCGCGTGACCTCCGACGCGAAGGCCGAAAGCTGGTCGACCATCGTGTTGATCGTGTTCTTCAGCTCCGCGATCTCGCCCTTGGCGTCCACGGTGATCTTCTTGCCGAGATCGCCCCGCGCCACGGCCGTCGTCACCTCGGCGATCTCGCGCACCTGGCTGGTCAGGTTGGTGGCGAGGCCGTTCACGCTCTGCGTGAGCTTCTTCCAGGTCCCGGCCACGCCCTCGACCTCGGCCTGCCCGCCGAGGATGCCCTCGGTCCCGACCTCGCGCGCGACCCGCGTGACCTCGGAGGCGAATGCCGAGAGCTGCTCGACCATGGTGTTGATGACCTGCTTGATCTGCAGGATCTCGCCCTGGGCATCGACGGTGATCTGCTGCGTCAGGTCGCCCGAGGCGATCGCGGTCGCCACCTTCGACACGTCGCGCAGCTGGATCGTCAGGTTCCCGGCCATGCCGTTGACGCTGTCGGTCAGGTCGCGCCACGTCCCGGCGACGCCCTCGACGCGGGCCTGTCCGCCCAGCTTGCCCTCGGTCCCGACTTCGCGCGCGACCCGCGTGACCTCCGACGCGAAGGCGTTGAGCTGGTCCACCATGGTGTTGACGGTGTTCTTCAGCGTCAGCAATTCGCCCTGCACGTCGACGGTGATCTTCTTCGACAGATCCCCGCGGGCCACGGCGGTGGTGACTTCGGCGATGTCGCGCAGCTGCCCGGTCAGGTTCGAGGCCATGGCGTTCACGTTGTCGGTCAGGTCGCGCCACGTCCCCGCGACCCCCTCGACCCGCGCCTGACCGCCCAGCTTGCCCTCGCTGCCCACCTCGCGCGCGACGCGGCTGACCTCGGCCGAGAAGGACTTCAGCCGGCCCACCATGGTGTTGACCGCCTCGGCGGTCTGGAGCTGGTCGCCCCGGAGCTGGCGGCCGCCGATCTCCAGCGGCACGGATTGCGACAGGTCGCCCGCCGACACGCCGCGCACGACGCGGGTGATCGCCTCGCGATGGGCGACGCTGCCCTGGATCAGCCCGTTGACCGCATCCGCCGCATCGCGCCAGCCGCCGGCCGCCGTGTCGACCTGCATCCGCTCGGAGGTGAGGCCGTCCTCCATCACCGCGCGGCGCAGGCGCACCAGCTCCTGCACGATGGCGTTCTGCTGGGTGGCGAGCTCGTTATAAGCCTCGGCGACCGGCGCCTCGTCGCCTTCCTCCAGCAGCTTGATCGAGAAATCGCCGCGGGCGAGTGCCCGGAGCGCCGCGGGAAGGGCAATCTGGCTGCCGTCGGCGTTACTGACACGGAAGGGCATCGGGACTCCTGAGGGTCTTGATGGGCGCGTGAGGGGGACGGGTCAGGCGGCGCGGGCGCGCCGCTCGGCCGCCTGGGCGAGCACGGCGACCAGCTCGTCGGGCATGCAGGGCTTCTCGACCACCGCCACGGGGTCGAGCGCCTTGACCGCCGGCGCATCGGCGAGGAAGCTGTCGCCGGAGATGAAGATGATCGCGGTGCGGTGGTCGCGCGCTATCGCCTCGGCCGCCTCGATCCCGCTCGAGCCGCCCTTGAGGTTGCCGTCGATCAGCGCGATGTCGGGCCGGTGCATCCCGGCCAGCGCCACCGCCTCGTCCGCGGTGCGGGCGACGCCCACGACCTCGTAGCCAGCGTCTTCAATGACGTCGGTGAGAAAGATCGAAACCAGAACCTCGTCCTCTGCAATCAGGACGCGCAGCTTCGGCGGGGCACTCATTATGTAATTGTCCTCGGGGCGAAATATTTTTCCTGCCCTAACGCCCTTCGCGAGGCAACGCCAGTATGCGGCACCCTGACGCAGCGGCCCTGCGGCAGCAGGGTGACAACCCGGAACCCGCGCCGATTCGGCCGCCTGGAACGCGCCGCATCCCGCAAGGAGTCAGTAGCAGCCCTCCAGCAGCGCGCGGGTGTTTTCGAGCGTCATCTCGACCGGGTTGGTCCCGGTCGAGGGATCATCGAGCGCCTCCTGCGCGATGGCGTCGAGGTCCTCCTTCGGCACGCCGAGCGCGGTGAGGTTCGGCGGGATGCCGAGCTCCTCGCGCAGCGCCAGCACCCGGTCGAAGAAGCCCTCGAAGCCGCCCGCGATGCCGAGATAGGCCGCGGCGCGGGCGATGCGGTCTTCGATCGCGGGATGGTTGAAGCGCAGGACCATCGGCATCACGACGGCATTCGTGGTGCCGTGGTGGGTGCCGTAGCGCGCGCCCAGCGGATGCGACAGCGAATGGATCGCCCCCAGGCCCTTCTGGAACGCCACCGCTCCCATCGAGGCCGCCGCCATCATCTGCCCCCGCGCCTCGATGTCGCTGCCGTCCGCATAGGCGCGCGGCAGGTATTCGTTGACCAGCCGCAGACCCTCGAGCGCGATGCCGTGGCTCGTCGGGTGGAAGAAGGGCGAGGAATAGGCCTCGAGGCAATGCGCGAAGGCGTCCATCCCGGTGCCGGCGGTGATGGCCTTCGGCATCCCGACGGTCAGTTCCGGGTCGCAGATCGTCACCGTGGGCAGGATCCTGGGGTGGAAGATGATCTTCTTCACATGGGTTTCGCTGTTGGTCAGCACCCCCGCGCGGCCGACCTCGCTGCCGGTCCCGGCGGTGGTCGGCACGGCGATGATCGGCGCGATTCCCTGCGGATCGGCCCGGGTCCACCAGTCGCCGATGTCCTCGAAGTCCCAAACGGGGCGCGACTGCCCGGCCATGAAGGCCACCAGCTTGCCCAGGTCGAGCGCCGAGCCGCCGCCGAAGGCAACGACGCCGTCATGGCCGCCGTCGCGATAAACGGCCAGCCCGGCGGCGAGGTTCTTCTCGTTCGGGTTCGGATCGACCTCCGAAAACACCGTCCGCCCAAGGCCCGCGCCCTCCATGATCGCCAGCGTCGAGGCGGTAATCGGCAGCACGGCGAGCGCCCGGTCCGTCACCAGCAGCGGCCGCGCCATGCCCGCCGCCTCGCAGGCATCGGGAAGCTCCGCCACGCGGCCGGCGCCGAAGCGGATGGCGGTGGGATAGGACCAGTTGGCCTTGAGACTCATGCCTTCACCTTGCGGAAGTGGATGCTGCGCGGGCGCGTCACGGCGCGGTAGCCGAGGGACGACATCGAGGCGCCGCGGCCGGTGTCCTTCACCCCGGTCCAGGTCACGGCCGGGTCGATGTAGTCGGCGCGGTTCATGAAGACGGTTCCGGTCTCGATCCGGCGGCCGAGCGCCTCGGCGCGCTCGGGGTCGCTGGTCCAAAGCGACGCTGTCAGGCCGAAATCGCTGTCGTTCATCAGCCTGAGCGCCTCGTCGTCGCCCTTCACCGGCATGATGCCGACCACCGGCCCGAAACTCTCCTCGCGCATGACGCGCATCGAGTGGTTCACGCCCGTCAGCACCTGCGGCATCAGATAGGCGCCGCCGTCGTCGGCAGGGAAGTTCTGCCGCTCGATCAGCGGCGTGGCGCCCGCCGCGATGGCCTCGGCGGTCTGGTCGCGCACGACCTGGGCGAAGCGGGCGTTCGCCATCGGCCCGAGGGTGGTCTCCGGCTCGAAGGGATTGCCGAGACGGAGGTCGTTCACCCAGGCCACGCAGCGGCCGACGAAATCGTCATGCAGCCGCTCGTGGACATAGACCCGCTCGATCCCGCAGCAGCTCTGGCCGGCGTTGAACATAGCGCCGTCCATCAGCACGTCCACGGCCCAGTCGAGGTCCGCGTCCTCCATCACGTAGCCGGGGTCCTTGCCGCCGAGTTCCAGCCCCGTCGCAGTGAAGGTGCCGGCCGCCGCGCGCTCGATCGCCGCGCCCCCGGCGACGGAGCCGGTGAAGTTCACGAAGCCGAAGCTGCGGGCCCGGATCAGGCCCTCGGTCGTGACATGGTCGAGGACGAGGTTCTGGAACACGTCCTCGGGCACGCCGCCCGCATGCAGCGCTTCGGCCAGCCGCTCGCCGACCAGCAGGGTCTGGCTGGCGTGCTTCAGCACCACCGCGTTCCCGGCGACCAGTGCCGGGACGATGGTGTTGAGCGCGGTCATGTAAGGGTAGTTCCACGGCGCGATCACGAAAACGACGCCATGCGGCACCCAGTCGATGCGCCGCTCGAAGCGGGCGTCGGACTGCGTCACGATCGAAGCGAGCGCGTCCTCCGCGATGGCGGTCATGTGGGCCGCGCGCTCGTTGATGCCGCCGAACTCGCCGCCGTAGCGGGTCGGGCGGCCCATCTGCCAGGCGAGTTCCTCGACCACGCGCTCCTTCATGACGTTGAGCGCGGCGATCCCGGCGGTCACGCGCGCGATGCGGTCGGACAGCGGCAGCACGGCCCAGGCCGACTGCGCCGCTCGGGCGCGGGCCACGGCGGCGGTGGCGGCGTCGAAGCTCAGCGCCTCGCGCTCGGCATAGACCTCGCCGTTCACCGGCGAGACAAGGCGGATGACGGTCAATCCTCAGGCCCTCTCGAATCCATGCGCCAGTTCCCAGTCGGTGACGACGCGGTCGAACTGCTCGACCTCCCAGCGGGCGTTGTGGACGTAGTGGTCCACCACCTCGTCCCCCATCGCCCCGCGCAGGAACGCCGACCGGTCCAGCAACTCGGCCGCGTCGCGCAACGTCTTCGGGATCTCCGGCGCGGCCTCGTCGGCATAGAGGTCGCCGCCATGCTGCGGCCCCAGTTCCAGCCCCCGCTCGATCCCGTCGAGGCCAGCGGCAAGCTGCGCTGCGAGCGCCAGATAGGGGTTCAGGTCCGCGCCGCCCACACGGCACTCGACCCGCACTGCCTTGGTGTCCTCGCCACAGACGCGGTAGCCGGCGGTGCGGTTGTCGGTGGACCAGACCGCCTTGGTCGGCGCGAAGAGGCCGACACAGAAGCGCTTGTAGCTGTTGACATAGGGCGCGAGGAACACCGTCGACTCGGCCGCGTGCTCCAGCAGCCCGGCGAGATAGGCGCGCATCAGGTCGGACATGCCCGACGGCGCTGCGGGGTCATGGAAGGCGTTCCCGCCGTCCTTCATCAGCGACTGGTGGACATGGCTCGACGACCCCGCCTTGCCGTGGCGGTATTTCGCCATGAAACTTGCGGAAACCCCGTGCTGGAAGCCGATCTCCTTCACGGCCTGCTTGACCAGCACATGGTTGTCGGCGGTGTCGAGGGCGTCGGAGTAGCGGATGTTCACCTCCTCCTGCCCGGCATCGGCCTCGCCCTTCGAGCATTCGACCGGCACCCCGGCGCCGTAGAGGCCGTTACGGATCGCCCGCATCACCGGCTCGTCGCGCATGGTGCCGAGGATCGAGTAGTCGATGTTGTAGGGCGCCATCGGCTGAAGGTCGTGCCAGCCGCGCGCCGCATGGGCGTCGTAGCTGTCGCGGAACAGGTAAAACTCGAGCTCCGTCGCCATCATCGGCGTGAAGCCCATTGCCTCGGCCCGCGCGATCTGGCGCTTGAGCACCGCGCGGGGCGAGACGGCGATCTCCTCATGCCCGTGGTGGTCCATCACGTCGCAGAGGACCATGGCCGTGCCCGGCATCCACGGGATGCGGCGCAGCGTCGCCATGTCGGGCCTGTGCATGTAGTCGCCATAGCCCATGCCCCATGAGGCCGAGGCGTAGCCCTGCACCGTGTTCATCTCGAGGTCGGTGGCCAGCAGGTAGTTGCAGCCATGCGTGCCCTCATGGGCGGTCTCGATGAAGTTGCTGACGTGGAACCGCTTGCCCATCAGGCGGCCCTGCATGTCGATGATCGCCGTTATGACCGTGTCGATGGTCCCCGCGGCGGCCTCGGCCTTCAACTGCTCCAGGCTCAGGTTTCCCGGCATCTCTCCCCTCCCCGGCGACGGACGCGGCGGGCCGCGTCCGTCCGTCGCCTGCCCCCCGCTCAGTAGCGGTAGGGGGCGCCTGCCTTCAGCATGGTTGCGTTGTAGTTCTTGAAGATCTCCACGACCTTCGCCTTGATCTCGGACTCGGCCGCGATCTCGTCCCAGAAGACCTCTGCCGCCGCCTCGACCTGCGCCCATTCCTGGGCCGGGATCGTGGTCAGCTGCAGCTTCGGGCCGTTCACGCGCAGGTCGGCCTCGCCACCCCAGTACCACCACTGGCGGTAGTAATGCGACTGCTCGAAGCAGACCCGCATCAGCTCCTTGAGATGCTCGGGGACCTCGTTCCAGCGGTCCTGATTGGCGAAGAAATGTCCGATCCAGGCGCCGGAGATGGGGTTGGTGAGGTAGTAGCTGGTCACGTCGGCCCAGCCTACGGTGTAGTCCTCGGTGATGCCGGACCACGCCACGCCGTCGATCTCGCCGGTCTGCAGGGCGACCTGCACGTCCTCATAGGGGATCTGCACCGGCACGACCCCGAACTGGGCGAGGAATCGGCCGGCGGTGGGGAAGGTATAGATGCGCTTGCCGTTCAGGTCGGCGAGGCTGTTGATCGGCTCGCGCGTGGCGAAGTTGCAGGGGTCCCACGACCCGGCCGAAATGTGCTGGACGCCGACCTTGGCGTATTCCTCCTCCCAGATCTGCTTCAGCCCGTACTGGTTGAAGAGCACCGGCACATCGAGGCTGTAGCGCAGGGTCAGCGGGAAGTAGCCGCCGAAGACCGTGACCTCGGTCGGCGACTGCATCGAGTCGTCGTCCGACTGCACCGCGTCGATGGTGCCCGACTGCATCGCCCGGAACAGCTCGGACGTGGGCACGAGCTGGTCGGCGTAGTAGAGCTCGATCTCCATCTGGCCGTTGGCGATCTTGTTGAAGCTGTCGATGGCGGGCTTGGCGACATGCTCGCCCAGGGCCGCGCCGGCATAGGTCTGCATCCGCCAGCGGAGCGGCGCGCCCTGCGCGATCGCAGGCGCGGCCAGCGCCGCCGCGGCGCCGCCCAGGGCGCCGGTGGCGAGGAACTTGCGTCGGGTGGTCATCTTCTCCTCCTGTGCTGGGTTCAGGGGTGGTTGATCCACCCTCGGGGTTCATCGGGAATAGACGAGATTGGGCAGCCAGAGCGCAATCTCCGGGAAGCGCATGATGATGCCGAGGGTCAGCAGCATCAGCAGCACGATCGGCACGATGGAGCGGTAGATGTCGCCCAGGGTCACATGCTCGGGGGCCATCGCGCGCATCAGGAACAGGTTGTAGCCGAAGGGCGGCGAAATATAGGCAATCTGGCAGGTGATGGTGTAGAGAATGCCGTACCAGATCAGCACCTGCTCGGGCGGGATGCCGAGGTCGAGCTTCGCCACCAGCGGAATGTAGAGGGGCGCGACGATCACCAGCATGGCGGTGTCGTCGAGGAACATGCCCATGACCAGGAAGGTCAGCTGCATCAGGATCAGCACGCCCCAGGGCGACAGGCCGAGTTCGCCGAGAAACAACCCCTCGATCGCGCGCACCGCGCCGAGGCCGTCGAACACCGCGCCGAAGGCCAGCGCGGCCAGCAGGATCCACAGGAACATGCAGGTGACGCCGAGGGTCTGGACCGAACAGGTCTCGAACACCGCCTTTGTGAAGCGCCCCCGCGCCAGGGCCACGATGGTGGTCACGGCCGCTCCGATCACCGAGGCTTCCACGAGGCTCGCCCAGCCGTAGAGGAACGGCCCCATCATCGAGAAGAAGATTACCAGCGGCATGATGCCGGCGCTGAGGAGCCGCAGCTTCTCGGCCCGCGGGATGTTGCGCTCCGACTTCGGGAGCGGCGGTCCCAGCGACGGCTTCAGCCCGGAGCGGATCACGATGTAGACGATGAAGATCGCCGCCATCAGCAGCCCTGGCAGCATCCCCGCGAGCCACAGCTGCCCGACCGGCTGCCGCGCGATCATGGCGTAGAGGACCAGCACCACCGAGGGCGGCACCAGGATGCCGAGGCTCGAGCCGCCCTGGATGATGCCGGTGACCATCACCTTGTCGTAGCCGCGGCGCAGCATCTCGGGCAGCGCGATGGTGGCGCCGATGGCGAGGCCCGCGACCGAGAGCCCGTTCATGGCCGAGATCAGCACCATCAGCAGCACCGTGCCGATGGCGAGGCCGCCCGGCACCGGGCCGAACCAGACGTGGAACATGCGGTAGAGGTCGTCCGCCATGCGCGTCTCGGACATGACGTAGCCCATCCAGACGAACATCGGCAGCGTCAGCATCGGATACCAGTTCATCAGCTTGATTGCACTGGTGAAGGGAATGGCCGAGCCGCCCGTGCCCCAGAGCGCGACACCCGCGAGCGCGGCGATGAAGCCGATGACGGCGAAGACCCGCTGGCCGGTCAGCAGCAGGATCAGCATGCCCCCGAACATCGTGACGGCGATGTATTCGTAGGGCATCAGAACTCCTTGCCGCGCAGGAAGGCGATGTCGCGGATCAGGAAGCAGACCGACTGCAGCAGCATCATGGCCGCGCCGGTCACGATGATGATCTTCACCGGCGCCAGATACGGCCGCCAGACCGAGCGCGACCGCTCGCCCACCTCGAGCGCGTAGATCACACTGTCGAGCCCGCCCCAGATGATGACGCCGAGAAAGAGGATCATCGCGAAGACGGTGACGGCATCCACCATCGCACGGCGCCGCGGGCTCCACCGCTGGTAGAGCAGGTCCATGCGGACATTGGCGCCCAGCTGCAGCGCGTAGGCACCGCCCAGCATGAAATAGGCGACCAGCGTGAACTGCGACATCTCCTGCGTCCAGAGCGGCGGTCGGAAGAAGGCCTTGGCGATGATCGACCAGAGCAGGATCGCGCCGAGGGCGAAGAAGAGCAGCATCGCCGCGCGGCCGACGTAGTAGTTGAAGCCCTCGACGATGCGGACGGTGCGGATCACCCAGCCCGGCATCACGCCGCCCTCCCCTTCACCGGCAGCGCGGCGCGGGCGCGCTCCAGCACCGGGGCGAGTTGCGCGGCCATCGCCGCCTGCGCGGCGGCGTCGGCGATCAGGTCGTTGCGGATCTCCAGCATGGCGTGCGGCAGCCCGTGCGGGGTCGCGTGCAGCTTCAGCGTATGGGCGACGCCGTCGGCCGCGGAATAGGGCTGGTTCAGCGCGGTTCGCAGCGGCAGGTCGCGCGCGGCGTCGGCGAGCGCGAGGGCGAAGCTCGCGTCGGTGTCGTGGATGATGCCCAGCTCCACCGTCCGCGGGGTGCCGAACCAGAGCGGGGTGAAGCTGTGGATCGTCACCAGCACCGGCCGCCTCCCCCGCGCCAGCATCCGCGCCAGTTGCCGCGTCAGCGCCGCCTGGAAGGGCAGATAGACCGCCTCGGTCCGTTCGATCCGCGCCGCCGCGTCGAGGCCGAGATTGCCGGGGATGTCGAACGCCTCCGACCGCTCACACATCGCGCCCGGCGCGTCGGGCGGCCGGTTGCAGTCATAGACGAGCCGCGAGGCGGTGGCGGCGACCAGCGGCGAGCCGAGCACGTCCGAAAGCCCCCGCGCCAACCCGAGCGCGCCGGGGTCCCAGGCGACATGCGCCTGCCGCGCGGCCTCATCGAGGCCGAGACCGCCGAACTCCTCCGGGAAGGCGTTGGAGGCGTGCTCGCACACGAAGAGGAACTGCCCCGGCGCGTCGGCATGCCTCACCTCCGTTGTCGCGATCATCAGCCCCTCCCAAGACCTGCTGCGAGGCTGTCGCGGCGGCGGGTATCCGTCAAGATCTTTTCGTGAGTATCCCTGCTGTTACGATTCTTCCCGGATGCGCCGGTCGGTGCTAGGCTCCCCGCCGACCGGGAGGGCGTCCGATGCAGCCGCAGACCATGCTCGAACGCCTCCACGCCGCCTCGCGGGCCCTCACCCCGGCCGAGCGGCAGCTGGCGGCGCATCTGCGGCGCAACTACCCGGTCGCGGGCCTTGTCTCGATCACGCGGCTGGCCGCCGAGGCCGGGGTGTCCTCGCCCACGGTCCTGCGGCTCGTCCACAAGCTTTCGTTCCGCGGCTACCCGGAGTTCCAGTCGGCGCTGAGGGACGAGCTGGCGGCGCAGCTCGTCTCGCCGCTGGCGAAGCACGAACGCTGGTCCGGCGCGGCGCCGGAGGGGCATGTCCTCAACCGCTTCGCCGCGGCCGTGGCGGGCAACCTGCAGGCGACCCTGGCGCAGGTCGACCCCGGCGACTTCGACGCCACCGCCGCCCTGCTGGCCGACCCGGAGCGGCGGGTGCTGGCGGTCGGCGGCCGGATCACCCATGCGCTCGCCGATTACCTCTGCACCCACCTCACGGTGATCCGGCCGGGGGTGCAGCTGATCGCCAACGCCGCCTCGGGCTGGCCGCCCGCGATGCTCGACCTGAAGCGGGGCGACGTGCTGGTGGCCTTCGACATCCGCCGCTACGAGAGCGCGGTGGGTTCGCTGGCCTCGATGGCGGCCGAGCATGGGGCTGAGGTCGTCCTCTTTACCGACCAGTGGCTCTCGCCCGCCGCCAGCCACGCGACGCATGTGTTTCCCGCGCATGTCGAGGCGCCCTCGGCCTGGGATTCGAACTCGGTGCTGATGGTGCTGGTGGAGACGCTGCTCGCGGCGGTGCAGGCGCTGACCCATGACGAGACGCGCGCGCGGATGGCCCGGCTGGAGGAGCTTTACGACCGGAGCAAGCTGCTGCGCTCGCGGTGATGTCGGGGCGATGGTGCGTGGAAACCACGCACCATACGAAGCGGCGCGGATCTTTCTGCGTGGAATTTCAACGCGTAGGGTGCGTGCTCCGCGCGCACCGCCCCTGTCCCGTGAACCCCGGCCTCCCTCCCGACCGCGCCTCCGACTGACCCGCCGCCAAGCCCCCCGGCCTTGTGACCCCCCGCTGTTGGGGCCACAATACGCGCCGAACAGTTACGCCACTTATTGAGATGTGAGGGATCATGGCACGGCACGGCAAGACCACCAACGACAACAGCAGCGGCCCCTCCACCATGAGCACCGGCGCCCCGGCGCCGAGCGACCGCAACTCGCTGACCATCGGGCCGGACGGCCCGGTCCTGCTCCACGACGTCCACTTCCTCGAGCAGATGGCGCATTTCAACCGCGAGAAGACCATCGAGCGCCAGCCCCATGCCAAGGGTGGCGGCGCCTTCGGGGTCTTCGAGACGACCGAGGACGTGTCGAAATACACCCGCGCCGCCCTCTTCCAGAAGGGCGCCCAGACCGAGATGCTGGCCCGCTTCTCGACCGTGGCGGGCGAGCAGGGCAGCCCCGACACCTGGCGCGACGTGCGCGGCTTCAGCCTCAAGTTCTACACCGACGAGGGCAACTACGACCTCGTGGGCAACAACACGCCGATCTTCTTCGTCCGCGACCCGATGAAGTTCCCGCACTTCATCCGCAGCCAAAAGCGCCTGCCCGACAGCGGGTTGCGCGACAACCACATGCAGTGGGACTTCTGGACCAGCAACCCCGAGAGCGCGCACCAGGTCACCTATCTGATGGGCCAGCGCGGCCTGCCGCGCACCTGGCGGAACATGAACGGCTACGGCTCGCACACCTACATGTGGTATAACGCCAAGGGCGAGAAGTTCTGGGTGAAGTATCACTTCCACACCCGCCAGGGGATGAAGTTCTTCACCAATGCCGAGGCGGCCGAGATGGCCGGGCGCGACAGCGACTATCACCGCGGCGACCTGTTCCGCGCAATCGCGGCGGGCGAGTTCCCGCAATGGGACCTCAAGGTGCAGATCATGCCCTACGAGGACGCCAAGGACTACCGCTTCAACCCGTTCGACCTGACCAAGACCTGGCCGCATGCGGACTATCCGCTGATTCCGGTCGGCGTCATGACGCTGAACCGCAACCCCGAGAACTTCTTCGCGCAGATCGAGCAGGCCGCCTTCTCGCCCGGCAACACGGTGCCGGGGATCGGCCTCTCGCCCGACAAGATGCTGCAGGGCCGCGCCTTCGGCTACAACGACGCCCAGAGGAACCGCATCGGCGCGAACTTCCACCAGCTGCCGGTGAACCGGCCGAAGGTGCCGGTGAACACCTACATGATGGACGGGCCGATGAACTACCATCACACCGGCGCCGCCCCCGTCTATGTCCCCAACAGCGGCGGCCGCGAATGGGCCGACGACACCGGGCCGATGACGGACGGCTGGGAGACCGACGGCCCGATGGTCCGCAGCGCATACAAGATGCGCTCGAACGACGACGACTTCGGCCAGCCGGGGACGCTCGTGCGCGAGGTGATGGACGACGCGCAGCGGGCGGAACTGGTCGACCAGGTCGCGGGCAGCCTGCTCGGCGGCGTGCGCGAGCCGGTGCTGAGCCGCGCCTTCGACTACTGGAAGAGCATCGACCGCGACGTGGGCGCGCGGATCGAGAGGAAGGTGAAGGAGGGCAGCGCGCCCCGCCCCGCCGAGGGCATGGGCGAGGGCTGAGGCAGAGCGAAAGCGATTGCGGCTCGCCGATGGCCGCAATCCACGATCCGCGAGCCTGCCGTTTTCGCATGCGGCAGGCTCTTTCTTTTTTCTCTGGCCGGGGCGTTCTTCCCGCCGCGGCACTACCCCTCCCCGCAGCCGGTCTGGAACCCACCGGCGCAATGGGCCGCCAGCCGCGCACTGTCGGCATCGGTCCACTCGGACGGGGCCGTCACGGCCCGCCAGGGGCCGATATAGTCCGGCGCGTAGTAGGCGTGGCCGTGGCCCGGCGGGGCGGTGTTGGCGAGCGCCATGTCCATCGCCAGCTGGAATTGCGTCACCACCGGGATGAAGCGCAGTTCGGGCGAGACGTCCGGCGCGGGCGGCTCGCGCATCCAGGCGGGCGCGCGGAAGAGCGAGGTCGGCTCGTAGAAGACGATCGGATCGCTGGAATACTGCAGGAACACCAGCCGCATGTTGCCCCAGCCGTCGGGCGGTCCGGCCGGCTTGAAGTGGCTGGCGAAGCGGATCAGGCGGCCGTCGCCGACCACCGGCGCGACATAGGGGCTGCCGGGATTGCGCGCCGCGACCGCCTGGTTCCAGAAGGACGAGGGAAACGGCGGCCCGGCCCACAGCGCGCCGTCGATCGGATCGTCGAGGAGCGCGAAGAGGTCGGTGCCGAACATCGAGGCCCAGGCCCCGAGGCTCAGCCCGTGCATGTAGAGCCTCGGGCGGCCGTCCTCGGGCAGCGTGCGCCAGTATTCATGCACCGTGCGGATCAGCGCCCGCGCCTGATCCAGCCCCGAGCCGGTCTCGAGGATCAGCGCCAGCGGCGATTGCAGGTAGCTGTACTGCACCGCCACCGTCGCGATGTCGCCGCCATGCATGAACTCGACCACGTCCATGCTGCCGGGATCGAGCCAGCCGGTGCCGGTGGGCATCGCCACGATCAGCACCTCGCGCTCGAACCCGCCCTGGCGGATCAGCTCCTGCAGCGCCACCTCGGCCCGCTCCTCGGCGCTTTCGGCCTGCGCGAGGCCGACATAGATGCGGATCGGCCGCAGCGCGGGGCGGCCGGTGAAACCGGCAATCGCCTCGGCATCGGGCCCGCCGGTCACGTAGTCCCGCCCCGGCTGACCCATCGCCGCCCATTCCACGAGCGAGCCCGCGCTGCCGGTCACGAAGGGATCGCCGGGCGGCGGCGGGCCGGTCTCGAACAGCTCCTGCGCGCTGGCGTAGAAGTTGTCCGCGGCGCGCACCAGGCGGTCGACGATGCCGTCTCGGGTGATGAAGAACAGCGCCGCGGCGACGAGGATCAGGCCGGCGACATCGGCTGTGCGCTCGGGCATGTAGCGGTAGAGGTGGCGCCGGGTGCGGTCGAAGGCCACCCGGATCAGCGTGCCGAGGATCAGCAGCGCCGCGAAGACGGCGGTGGCGAGCAGCACCATGCCGAGGACCCGCGCGTTCTCCTCGGGCTCGCGGCCCATGAGCACGCGGATCTGGTTCTGCCAGCGGCCGGCATTGGCGAGGCAGAAGACCAGCACCCCGAGGATCGGGATGGCGAGGATGGTATGCGCGGCCTCCGCCCTGCGGCCGCGCAGCAGCGGCAGATACATCTGCCGCCAGACGGTCAGCAGAAAGCGCCCGATCATGTAGCCCGCCGCCCCGACGACGCCGCCAAGGACCCCCTGCACCACCCCGCTCCTCGGAATCAGCGAGGGGGTCAGCGATACCGCGAAGAACAGCAGCCCCAGAAGCAGCGGCAGGAGCGGCAGGCCGAAGAAGGTGCGGGGACGCGCCAAGCGGAATTCTCGTGACCAAGCGCCACGGGCGGCCGCGGCCGCTGCCACGATAGCGTCGGCACGGGGCGGATTTGAAGCGCCATTGCGGCGGAACGGCGGCGATGCGGGCCGCGTTCGCCCGCATGGATGCCTCCGTCTTCATCCCCGGGCATTTCACCTGGGCCGACGCGATCCTGCGGATCGCGGTCGCGCTGATCCTGTCGCTCGGCCTCGGGATGGAGCGGTTCCTGCGCAAGAAGCCGATCGACTTCCGCCCCTTCGCGATCATCGCGCTCGCGTCCTGCGCGCTGACGGTGGCGATCGTCGAGTTCGCCTACCGCACCGACACCGAGACGATCTCGATCGATCCTGGGCGGGTCCTCAGCGGGGTGATGACCGGCATCGGCTTCATCGGCGCCGGCGCCCTCTTCCGCGAGGAGCATACGGTCTATGGCGCCGGCTCCGCCGCCTCGATCTGGGCCTCGGGCGCGATCGGCCTCATCTGCGGGCTGGGATTGCTGTGGCTCGCGGCGCTGCTGACCGCCGCGCTCGTGGGCCTGCTGGTCCTCAGCCGCCCGTTCACGCAGGACTACACCATCCGCATCGACGACGAAGAGGAGGAGTAACCCTCAGCGCCAGCCGAGGGCTGGCGCGACATGGGTCAGGATGGCCTCGATCACATGGGCGTTGTAGTCGACGCCAAGCTGGTTCGGCACCGTCAGCAGCAGCGTGTCGGCCTCGGCGATCGCCTCGTCGCCCGACAATTCCTTCGTCAGCTTGTCCGGCTCGGCGGCGTAGCTGCGTCCGAAGATGGCGCGGGTCTGAGCGTCGATCATGCCGATCTGATCCTCGCTCTCGCCGCCCCGCCCGAAATAGGCGCGGTCGCGGTCGTCCACGAGCGCGAAGATGCTGCGGCTGACCGAGACGCGCGGCGCGCGGGCGTGCCCAGCTTCCTTCCAGGCTTCCCGGAAGGCGCGGATCTGGGCCGCCTGCTGAACGTGGAACGGCTCGCCGGTCTCGTCGTCCTTGAGGGTGGAGCTTTGCAGGTTCATCCCCAGCCGCGCCGCCCAGACGGCGGTGGCGTTCGACCCCGCGCCCCACCAGATGCGCTCGCGCAGGCCCTCGGAATGGGGCTCGATCCTGAGCAGGCCGGGCGGGTTCGGGAACATCGGCCGCGGGTTCGGCTGGGCGAAGCCCTCACCGCGGATGACGTCGAGGAACACCTGCGTGTGCCGCCGCGCCATCTCGGCGTCGCTCTCGCCCTCGGCCGGGCGGTAGCCGAAGTGCTTCCAGCCGTCGATCACCTGCTCGGGCGAGCCGCGGCTGAGGCCCAGTTGCAGCCGCCCGCCCGCGATCAGATCCGCCGCGCCCGCATCCTCGGCCATGTAAAGCGGGTTCTCGTAGCGCATGTCGATCACGGCGGTGCCGATCTCGATCGTCCTGGTCCGCGCGCCGACCGCCGCCAGTAGCGGATAGGGCGAGCCGAGCTGGCGGGCGAAGTGGTGGACGCGGAAATAGGCGCCGTCGGCGCCGAGTTCCTCGGCCGCCACGGCAAGCTCGATGGATTGCAGCAGCGCGTCCGCGGCGGTGCGGGTCTGCGAGCCCTGTCCCGGCGACCAGTGGCCGAAGGAGAGAAAGCCGATCTTCTTCATGGGAGCATCCTCCGGCTGGTGGCGGGTCACGCACTCAATGCGCGGCGGGCCGGTCGGTTGCGCCGACCCCGACGCGCCTACTCCGCCGGTTGCAACGCCGGTTGCGGCAGGTCGTCCGGGCCCTCGTGCCGGATCTCGCGGGCGGCGATGAAGGTGTAGAACATCGGCACCACGAAGAGCGTGAACATCGTCCCGACCAGCACCCCCGAGAAGATCACGAGGCCCATCGAGTAGCGCGCCGCCGCTCCCGCGCCCGAGGCCATGATCAGCGGCACGACACCCAGCGCCATCGCCGCCGTGGTCATCAGGATCGGCCGCAGGCGGGTCCTGGCCGAGGCCACTATCGCCGCGCGGCGCGACAGCCCGTGCGCCTCGCGCTGCTGGTTGGCGAACTCCACCAGCAGGATGCCGTGCTTGGTGATGAGGCCGATCAGCGTGATGAGGCCCACCTGGGTGTAGATGTTCAGCGTCCCCAGCCCGAGGTTCAGCGGCACGATGGCGCCGAAGATCGACAGCGGCACCGTGGCGAGGATGATGAAGGGGTCGCGGAAGCTCTCGAACTGCGCCGCCAGCACGAGGTAGATCACGACGATCGCCAGCGCAAAGGCGATCAGGATCGTGGCGCCCTGCTCGGCCTCCAGCCGCGACTGGCCGGAATAGTCGATGAAGAAGCCGTCCGGCAGCAGCGGCCGGGCGATGCTCTCGATCGCGGCGAGGCCGTCGCCGGTGGTGACGCCCGGGATCGGCAGGGCCGAGATGGTGGCGGAGTTGAGCTGGTTGAACTGCTCGATCGAGGCGGGCGCGACGTTGGTCGAGACGGTCACGACCGAGGACAGCGGCACCATGTCGCCCGTGGTGCTGCGCACGAAGAAATCGCCCAGCCGCTCGGGGTTGTTTCGATAGTCCTGCGGCACCTGCATGATGATGTCGTAGCTGTTGGAATCCCGGTCGAACTGCGCCACCGCGCCGCCGCCGACCAGCAGGCTCAACGTGGTGCCGATGTCCCGCACCGGCAGGTTCAGCGCTGCCGCCCGGTCGCGGTCGATGGTGACCGTGACCTGGTTGGCGTCGAAGGCGAGCGAGTTCTGCACGACGATGAAGCGCCCGGAGGCCTGCGCCTCGAGCCGGACCTGCTCGGCCACCTCGTAGACCTGGCTAGGATCGCCGGTGGACTGGATCACCAGCGAGATCGGCAGGCCGCCGCCCGCGCCCGGCAGCGACGGCGGCGCGAAGACCAGCGCCTGCACCCCGGCAACCGGCGCGAGGCGGGCCTGGATGTCGGCTTGGATCTCGGCCTGGCTGCGCTCGCGGTCGGACCAGTCGTCGAAGGCCCAGAGCGCGATGCCGGAGTTGGTGGCGCCGCCGAAGCCCACGATCGAGAAGTTGGCGTCGAGCTCCGGCAGATCCTCGGTCAGCGCGCGCATCTGGTCGACATAGAGCTGCGTGTATTCCGGGGTCGCATAAGGCGGCCCGGTGATGAGCGAGAAGAGCGCGCCCACGTCCTCCTCGGGCGCAAGCTCGCTCGAGGTGTTGAGAAAGAGGAACCCGGTGAGCCCGACGAGCGCGAGGGCCACCATCAGCGTCACGGGCCGGTAGTCGAGCGAGCTGTCCACAAGCCGCTCGTAGCGGCTCGAGAACCGCTCGAAGGTGCGGTCCACGATCCGCTGGAAGCGGCTCGTATGGCCCGCCTTGAGGAGCCGCGCGGTCATCATCGGCGTGATCGTCAGCGCGACCACGCCGGAGATGACCACCGCCCCCGCCAGCGTCAGCGCGAATTCGCGGAAGAGCGAGCCGGTGAGGCCCCCGGTGAAGGCCAGCGGTGCGAACACCGCGGCCAGCGTGATCGTCATGGCGACCACCGGGCCGCTGATCTCGCGCATGCCGACGAACGCCGCCTGCTTGGGGCTGAGGCCCTCCTCGATATGGCGGTGGATATTCTCGACCACGACGATGGCGTCGTCCACCACGAGGCCGATGGCGAGCACCATCGCCAGCAGCGACAGCAGGTTGATCGAGTAGCCCATCACGAACAGGAAGAAGCAGACCCCGATCAGCGACAGCGGAATCGTCACGATCGGCATCAGGACCGAGCGGAACGAGCCGAGGAACAGCAGGATCACCAGCACGACGATGACCACTGCTTCCGAGATCGTGAGGAACACCTCCTCGATCGAGGCGCTGATCGCCTCGGTCGCGTCATAGACCATCGTGATCGTCATGCCCTCGGGCAGGCTTGCCTGGATCGCGGGCAGCTCCTCGATCACCGCGTCGGCGGTGTCGAGGGGGTTGGCGGCGGGCGTCGGGAAGATTCCGATGAAGGTGCCCGGCCGGCCGTTGAAGGTGACGATGGTCTCGTCGCTCTCGGAGGCGAGCTCCACCCGCGCCACGTCGCGCAGCCGCACGACATCATCGCCCGAGGCCTTCAGCGGCAGCGCGCCGAAGGCCTCGGGCGTCTGCAGCGTCGATTGCAGCGTGATCGGATAGGTGACGTAGTCGTTCCGGGTCTTGCCCGGCGCCGAGAGGAAGTTCGAGGCGTTGATCCCGGCCAGCACCTCGGCCGCGGTCAGGCCCCGCCCGGCGAGGCGGATCGGGTCAACCCAGACGCGCATCGCGTAGTTCGCCGCGCCCAGGATCTGCACCTCGGCCACGCCCTCGATGGTCGAGACGCGGGGCCGGATCACGCGCTCGATGTATTCGGTGACCTGCTCGGCCGTCATGTTGGGGTTTTGCAGCGCCAGATACATGGTGGCGAACTGCATCCCGGTGCCCTTGACGATGACCGGGTCCTCGGCGGCAGTTGGAAGCTGGCCGCGGACCTGCTGGACCTTCGACATGACCTCGGTCAGCGCCACGTCCGGGTTGGCGCCGAGCTGCATCTGCACGGTCACGACGCTGGCCGAGGGGCGGCTCTGCGAGGTGACGTAGTCGATGTCCTCGGTGGTGGCGACCGCGGCCGAGATCGGCGCGGTGATGAAGCCCTGGATCAGGTCGGCGCTGGCCCCCGGATAGACGGTGGTGATGGTGACGACGGTTTCCTCGACCTCGGGGTATTGCCGCACCGAGAGACCGAAGAGCCCCTGGAAGCCCAGCAGCAGGATCAACGCCGCCAGCACGGTCGAGAGGACCGGGCGGCGGATGAAGATGGCGGAAAAGTTCATTCCGTGGCCTCGTCCTGCGTCCCGCCGGCCGGTTCCGCCGTGGCGGTGTCGGTCGCGGCGGCCCCGGTTGTCCCGGCGGACTCGGTCGCGGGTTCCGCGGCCGGCGCGCCGGCCGCTTCGGCGGCACCGGCTGCGGGCTCGGCCGCTGCGGCGGCGCTTCCCGCCGCCACCGCGGGGGCGTTGCCGGAGGCCGGGGCCACCGTGTTGTCGATCACCACCACGGCGCCGTTTGACAGCCGGTTCTGCCCGGCATCGACGATGGACTCGCCGGGGGAGGTTCCGCTCACGATCTCGACCAGATCGCCGCTGCGGCGGCCGGGCGTGACGAAGACCTGCACGGCGACGAGCTGCGGCGCGTCAGCCGCGGCAGGCTGCGCCGCGCCTTGCGGCGCCCCGGCCGCGGGCGCAGCGGCGGCGGCGGGCGGCGCCGCCGGGTCGGGCTGGCGCTCGCGCACGGCATAGACGTAATCGCCGTAGAGGCTTGTCACGAGCGCCGTCTGCGGCAGCGCGATCACCCCCTCCTCGGGCGGCAGCGCCACGCGGATCTGGACGAACTGGCCGGGCGTCAGGGTGCCGTCGGGGTTGGTGATCTCGGCCTGAATCGAGGCGAGGCGCGAGGCCGGGTCGATCTTGGGGTCGATGCCGGTTATGGCGCCCTCGAAGCGCATGTCCGCCGTGGTGGCGCCCATGCGGACCGGCTGGCCGATCTCGAGCACCGGCAGGTCCTGCTCGGGCACGGTGAAGTTCACCAGCATGGTGTCGAGGTCCTGCAGCGTCGCCACCACCGTGCCGGGAGCGACATATTGGCCGACCTCCACCCGCGCGATGCCGATCACGCCCGAGAACGGCGCGATCACCTGCTTCTGGTCCAGCACCGCCTGCAGCGCCGCGACCTGCGCCGCCGACGAACTCGCCGCGGCCTGGGCGGTGTCGGCCGCGACGTTCGAGCCGACGCCACGGCGCTGCAGCTCGAGCGCGCGCTCGAGCGCCTGCCGGTCAAGCTCGGCCTGCGTCACCCCGGCCTCGTAATTCGCCCGCTGCACCGCGTCGTCGAGGCGCACCAGCAGATCGCCCTCGTTCACGCGCTGGTTCGAGGTGAAGGCCACCTCGGTCACGATCCCGGTCGTCTCGACCGTCAGGTCCACGCCCGAGGCGGCGCGCACGGTGCCGATCGCCTCGACCACGGGCACCCAGGTCACGGCCTTGGCCTCGGAGACCGAGACCGTCACCGGCGCCACCGGCATGTTGGCGAAAAACTGTTCGATGGCCTGGGCGCGGAATCGGTTGAATCCCACCAACCCGCCCACGACCAGCACGACCAGAACGAGGGCGATGACGAAACGCTTGACCATGATGTCCTGGACCTGTGTGCGGCGGGCAATGCGAGGCGGCGGCCGGGGCGGGGAAGAAGAAAGGCGGCCGCCGGACCGCGGCGGAAGATGCGCGCGACTTATAGCCGCGGGCCCGCCGGATCAATGGCGTGCGAGGGGCATGCCCGCAACGTGACCCGCCGTCGCCATCCGCTTGACAGCACCCCCGAGCCGCCGTCATCACCGAGGTCGTTGCGAATGAAACCACCCCGCGCGCGGAGGCCTCGGCCCATGCAGATCGAGGCGTTCCTCCCCTACCGCATCGCGGTCACGGCCGAGGCCTTCTCGCGCCAGCTCGTCGCCGTCTACGGCCGCACCCACGGCCTCTCGCGCGAGGAATGGCGGCTTTTGTTCCTGCTCGACGACGCCGGCATGCTCGACTCGCTGCAACTGGTTCAGCGGACCTCGCTCGACAAGGTGCAGGTCAGCCGCGCGGCCTCGCGGCTGGAGGGCAAGGGCCTCATCACCCGCGCGATCCCGGCCTCCGACCGCCGCCTGCGCGAATACCGCATCACCGAGGCGGGCCGTGCCCTCTTCGCCCGCGCCTTCCGCGAGGTCGAGGCGCGGGCGCAGGAGATCCTTGACGCCATGCCCGCGGCCGACCGCGAGGCGCTGTCCCGCGGCATCACCGCCCTCGACGCCGCCATCGCGCGCGTGACCACGCCTGACGCCGGGCGCGGCGCATCCTTCCCGTGGCCGGGCGGCGGCGTCCGCGAGGACGCGGCGGGCACACCCGATCCTTGACATTGTTGCAGTTGCAACGGCAGGGGTCACTGCACGCAATGAGGCCGGTGGGAGGGAAATGGCGATGACCGACGCGGCGAGAAAGAGCTGGGTGGAAAGCGCGAACGCGCCGGGCTGCGACTTCCCGATCCAGAACCTGCCCTATGGCATCTTTTCCACCGAGGGAGGCCCGCGCCGCTGCGGCGTCGCCATCGGCGACATGATCCTCGACCTCGGCGCCTGCGAGGAACACGGCCTGATCGACGCGCAGGGGACCTTCGCGGCAGCGCAGCTCAACGACTTCATCGCGCTCGGCCGCGCGACCTGGGCCGCGACCCGCGCCCGCCTGACGGAGCTTCTGGCCGAAGGCGGCGACCCCTCGCTGCCGCTGGTTCCGATGGCCGGGGCCGCGCTGCACCTGCCGATCCGCGTGACTGAATACACCGACTTCTACGCCTCGCGGAACCACGCCTGGAACACCGGCGTGCTGTTCCGCGGGCCGGAGAACGCGCTCCCCGCGCAATGGACGCACATGCCCATCGGCTACAACGGCCGCGCCTCGTCGGTGGTGGTGTCGGGCACGCCGATCCGCCGCCCGATGGGGCAGGTCCGGGGCGAGAACGGGCCGGAATGGACCGCCTGCCGCCGTCTCGACCTCGAACTGGAACTGGGCGCGATCGTCGGCGCCGACAGCACCATGGGCGAGCGTGTCGGCGTGGACGCGGCCGAGGAGATGATCTTCGGCTATGTCCTGCTGAACGACTGGTCCGCGCGCGACATCCAGGCCTGGGAATACCAGCCCCTCGGCCCGTTCCAGGCCAAGGCGCTCGGCACCACCATCGGCGCATGGATCGTCCCTGAGGCCGCGCTGGAACCCTTCCGCAGCGAGGGCGCCGAGCGGCTCAACCCGCTGCTGCCCTACCTGCAGGAGCGCCGGCCAGGCTTCTACGACCTCACCGTTGGCTGGACCATGAACGGCCAGAAGATGGGGCGGACGAACTACAACGTCATGTATTACTCGGCCGCGCAGTGCCTCGCCCATCACACCGTCAGCGGCTGCCCCATGCGCGTCGGCGACCTGCTCGGCTCGGGCACGATCTCGGGGCCGGCGCTGGATCAGACCGGCGCGCTGATGGAGATGACCGGCGGCGGCAAGAACCCGGTTACGGTCAACGGCGAGGCCCGCACCTTCATCGAGGACGGCGACGAGATCGGCCTCTACGCCTTCGCGGAGGGCGATGGCTACCGCATCGGCTTCGGCCCCTGCACCGGCTGGATCCTGCCCGCGGTGGAATGACGGGGCGCCGGGTTGCCCCCACGCATCGGGGCCCTCGCCCGGCTCCTCAATAGACAGGCGGCGCGATCACCCAGATGGCCACGGCCGGCTCGTCATGGTCGTTGCGCCAGCCATAGGCGGTCTCGGCGAACTGGAAGCTGTCGCCCGCCTTCAGCGCGACCTCCAGCGTCCCGATCTGCAGCGTCAGCCGTCCCGACACCAGCACGCCGCCGTCCTCGCTCTTGCGGGGCGCATGCAGGCCGCCGCTGCTCGAATGCGGCGCGAAGGTCGAGCGGATCATCTCGAAGCTGCCGCCGAGGCTGGGTGACAGCAGCTCCTCGACGAGGCCCGTTTCGCGCGAGCCGAGGGGCGCGCGGTCGGCGGCGCGCAGGATGAGGCCGCGTTCCTCCGGGCGCTGGTTCTCGGTGCGGAAGAAGAAGCTGATGGTGACGCCGAACTGCCCCGCGATCGCCGAGAGGTCGCTGATCGAGGGGATCGTCTGGCCGCGCTCGACCTGGCTCAGCCAGCCGACCGAACGGCCGAGCGCGGCCGAAAGCCGGGCGATGGTCATCCCGCGCGACTTGCGAAGCGCGCGGATGTCGCTGCCGACGAGGCTGTTCAAGGTCATGCGCTCCGCGTGAGGGGCGGGGCGCATCCTTGCGGAAGGCCGCGGCCGAGGCAATGCGTGAAATTATCCGTTGATTTTTCATCTAGGCTGAACTTACCTGCCCGGAGTTCACGCGGAGGGAGCCTGCAATGACCGAAGCCGAAATGCCCTTCCCCGCCTCGGCCCGCGTGGTCATCATCGGCGGCGGCGTGGTCGGCGTCTCGGCGCTCTACCACCTCGCGCAAGCCGGCTGGACCGACTGTCTGCTGCTGGAGCGCAACGAGCTGACCGCGGGCTCGACCTGGCATGCGGCCGGGAACGTGCCGACCTTCTCGGCCAGCTGGTCGATCATGAACATGCAGCGCTACTCGGCCGACCTCTACGGGCGGCTCGCGGCGGAGGTGGACTATCCGATGAACCACCACGTCACCGGCTCGGTGCGCCTTGGCCACAGCGCCGAGCGGCTGGACGAGTTCCGGCGCGTCGTCGGCATGGGGCGGCGGCAGGGCATGGACCTGTCGATCCTCTCGCCCGAGGAGCTGCGCGGGATCTATCCCTTCGTCGCCACGGATGACCTCACCGGCGCGCTGCACGACCCCTATGACGGCGACATCGACCCGGCGCAGCTGACGCAGGCCCTCGCCAAGGGGGCGCGCATGAAGGGCGCGCGGATCGAGCGGTTCTGCCCCGCCACGGGCGTCCGCCGCGAGGGCGACGAGTGGATCGTGCAGACGCCGAAGGGCGAGATCCGCTGCGAATACGTCGTCAACGCCGCCGGTTACTACGCGGCCGAGGTCGCCCGCTGGTTCGGGCGCGAATTGCCGATGGTGGTGATGAGTCACCAGTATCTGCTCTTCGACACCGTGCCGGAGCTGGAGGCCTGGACCGCGGAGGCGGGCCACAAGCTGCCGCTGCTGCGCGACGTGGATAGCAGCTATTACCTCCGGCAGGAGAAGCACGGCTTCAACCTCGGCCCCTATGAGCGCAACTGCCGGGCGCACTGGATCACCCCGGACGATCCCTTCCCCGAGGATTTCAGCTTCCAGCTCTTCCCCGACGACCTCGACCGGCTGGAGTGGCACGTCGCCGATGCGATGGCCCGCGTGCCCCTGCTGGAGCGCGCGCCGCTGACGCGGATCATCAACGGCCCGATCCCCTACACGCCCGACGGCAACCCGCTGATCGGCCCGATGCCGGGGGTGCCGAACGCCTTCGAGGCCTGCGTCTTCACCTTCGGCATCTGCCAGGGCGGCGGCGCGGGCAAGGTGCTGGCCGAGTGGATCACCGAGGGCGCGACCGAGTGGGACATGTGGTCCTGCGACCCGCGCCGCTTCACCGGCTTCGAGGACCGCGACTACGCCATCGCCAAGGGGATGGAGGTCTATGGCAACGAATACGCGATCCACTTCCCGCATCACGTCTGGCCCGCCGGGCGGATGAAGAAGCTCTCGCCCGTCCATGACCGGGTGGCGGCGCTCGGGGCGCAGTTCGGACCCTTCAACGGCTGGGAGCGCGCGCTGTGGTTCGCGCGCCCCGGCGACGACACCGGCGAGGCGGCGCAGCGGACCTGGCGCCGCGAGGGGCCGTGGTTCGGCGCGGTGCGCGCGGAATGCGAGGCGGTGCGCGACCACGCCGGCATCCTCGACCTGCCCGGCTTCTCGCGCTTCCGGCTGACCGGCGCCGGCGCGGCCGCGTGGCTGGCGCGGCAGATCACCGGCAGGGTGCCGCCGGTGGGGCGGCTGGGCTTGGGCTACTTCGCCGACGAGGCCGGGCGGATCGTGACCGAGATGTCGGTGGCGCGGCTGGGCGACGAGGAGTTCCTGCTCATCACCGCCGCCGCCGCCGAGCTGCATGACGGCGAGTGGCTGCGCGCGCACCTCGCGCCCGGCCTCGACCTCGTGAACGAGACGGACGCGTGGTCCACCCAGATCCTCACCGGCCCGCGCGCCCGCGACATCCTCGCAGGCGTCACCGATGCCGACCTGAGTCTGCCCTGGCTCAGCCTGCAGGAGGCGCAGATCGCAGGCCGCCCGGTGCTGCTGATGCGCGTCAGCTTCGCAGGCGAACTCGGCTGGGAGCTGCACAGCCGCACCACCGACACGCCCGCCGTCTGGGACGCGGTGTGGGCGGCGGGGCAGCCGCACGGGCTGCGGCCCTTCGGCATGTTCGCGCTCGATTCGCTCCGTATCGAGAAGGGCTATCGTGCCTGGAAGGGCGACCTCTCGACCGACTATTCGGTGCTGCAGGCGGGCCTTGTCCGCTTCGTGGACTGGCAGAAGCCCGCCTTCCGGGGCCGCGAGGCGCTGCTGGCCGAGCGCGACGCGCCGCGGCCCACGGGCTTCGCGATGGTCGAGGTCCGCTGCGACGCGTTCGACCCGCCCTACATGGCGAATCTCTGGCACGGGGACCGGATGGTGGGCGAGCTGACATCGTCGGCCTGGGGCCACCGGGTCGGCGCCTGCCTCGGTCTTGGGATGATCGAGACGGAACTGAACGAGCCCGGCACCGAACTCGAGGTCGAGATCTTCGACCGCCGCTATCCCGCCACGGTCCTGCCCGATGCGGCGCCGTGGGACCCGGCCAACGCCCGCATCCGCGCCTGAGGAGCACCCTATGGCCACGATCCCGTCGCAGGCCCGCGTCGTCATCATCGGCGGCGGCATCTCGGGCTGCTCGGTCGCCTATCACCTGGCCGAGCTCGGCTGGACCGACATCCTGCTGCTGGAACGCAAGCAGTTGACGAGCGGCACCACCTGGCACGCGGCGGGGTTGGTCGGGCAGCTGCGCGCCAGCCCCAACATGACGCGGCTGGCGAAGTATTCAACCGACCTCTACACGCGGCTGGAGGCCGAGACCGGCCTCGCCACCGGCTTCAGCCAGCGCGGTTCCATCTCGGTCGCGCTGACGGGTGAGCGGCGCGAGGAACTGCTGCGGCAGGCCTCGATGGCGCGGGCCTTCGGGGTCGAGGTCAGCGAGCTTGGCCCCGCCGAGGTCCGGGCGCTCTATCCGCATCTCGAGACCTCGGACGTGGTCAGCGGCGTGCATCTGCCGGGCGACGGGCAGGCCGACCCGGCCAACATCGCGCTTGCGCTCGCACGGGGCGCGCGGATGCGGGGGGCGCAGATCGTCGAGGGCGTCAAGGTCACGCGCGTCACGACCGCGGATGGGCGCGTGACCGGCGTGGACTGGGAGGCGGGCGGCGAGCACGGGCATGTCGCGGCGGATCATGTCGTGAACTGCGGCGGCATGTGGGGGCGCGACCTCGCGGCGCAGAACGGTGTCACCCTGCCGCTGCACGCCTGCGAGCATTTCTACATCGTCACCGAGGCGATCCCCGATCTTGCGCGCCTGCCGGTCCTGCGCGTCCCGGACGAATGCGCCTATTACAAGGAGGACGCCGGCAAGATGATGCTGGGCGCCTTCGAGCCGGTGGCGAAGCCTTGGGGCATGGACGGCATCCGCGAGGACTTCTGCTTCGACCAGCTGCCCGAGGACTTCGACCATTTCGAGCCGATCCTCGAGATGGCCGTCGCGCGCATGCCGATGCTCGCCCAGGCCGGCATCCACACCTTCTTCAACGGCCCCGAGAGCTTCACCCCCGACGACCGCTACTATCTGGGCGAGGCGCCGGAGGTCCGCGGCTACTGGATCGCGGCGGGCTACAACTCGGTGGGGATCGTGTCCTCGGGCGGGGCCGGCATGGCGCTGGCGCGATGGATGGATGCGGGCCAGCCGCCCTTTGACCTCTGGGAAGTGGACATCCGCCGCGCGCAACCGTTCCAGCGCAACCGCCGCTACCTGCGCGAGCGGGTGACGGAAACGCTGGGCCTGCTCTACGCCGACCACTTCCCCTACCGCCAGGTGACGACCGCCCGCGGCATCCGCCGCTCGGCCCTGCACGAGCATCTGAAGGCGCGCGGAGCGGTCTTTGGCGACGTCGCGGGATGGGAGCGGGCGAACTGGTTCGCGGGCGAGGGCGAGGCGCGCGAGTATCGCTACGGCTGGCAGCGGCAGAACTGGTTTCCGAACAGCGCCGCCGAGCATCGGGCGCTGCGCGAGGGGGTCGGGCTGCTCGACATGTCGTCCTTCGGCAAGATCCGGGTCGAGGGGCGCGACGCGCTGGGGTTCCTGCAGCGGCTCTGCGGCAACGATCTCGATGTCGCGGCCGGACGGATCGTCTACACGCAAATGCTGAACGCCCGCGGCGGGATCGAGAGCGACCTGACCATCACGCGGCTCTCCGAAACCGCGTTCTTCCTCGTGGTGCCGGCCGCCACCCTGCAGCGCGATCTCGCCTGGCTGCGGCGGCACCTTGGCGAGGAGTGGGTCACGATCACCGATGTCAGCGCCGCCGAGGCGGTGATCCCGGTCATGGGCCCGCGCTCGCGCGAACTGCTGTCGCTGGTCTCGCCCGCCGACCTCGGCAACGACGCCCACCCGTTCGGGACGGCGCGCGAGATCGAGCTTGGCATGACCCTCGTGCGCGCGCATCGCGTGACCTATGTGGGCGAGCTCGGCTGGGAGCTTTACGTCCCCACCGATCAGGCCGCGCATGTATTCGAGACGCTGGCCGAGGCCGGCGGGGCGGTCGGGCTGACGCTCTGCGGCCTGCACGCGATGGACAGCTGCCGGATCGAGAAGTCCTATCGCCATTTCGGCCACGACATCACCGACGAGGACCATGTCCTCGAGGCAGGCCTCGGCTTCGCGGTCAAGACCGCCAAGGGCGAGTTCATCGGCCGCGAGGCCGTGCTGCGCAAGCGCGAGGCGGGCCTCGAGCGGCGGCTGATGCAGTTCCGCCTGACCGACCCCGAGCCGCTGCTGTTTCACAACGAGCCGATCCTGCGCGACGGCTTGATCGTCGGCCACGTCACCTCCGGCGCCTACGGCCACACCCTCGGCGGCGCCATCGGCCTCGGCTACGTCCCCTGCCGCGCGCCGGGGGAGGCTGCGGGCGAGATGCTGGGTTCGACCTACGCGATCGAGGTCGCGGGCCGCCGCGTCGCGGCCGAGGCGAGCCTCGCGCCGCTTTACGACCCGAAGTCGCTGCATGTGCGAGAATGACGCATCTGCGATATCCGCTGGCCTCAAGGGGGGCCTACTGTCCATAGTGCTGACGGAGTCGCGCGCCCGCAAAGGAGCCGCGACAGACGAAAGAACCAAGGGAGGACAACAACATGAAGAAACTGTTCGGAACGGTGGCACTCGCCCTCGCAAGCGGCTTTGGCGGCGCGGCACTGGCGCAGGACTGCGGCAGCCCGGTGATCGCCAGCATGAACTGGCAGAGCGCCGAGCTTGCGGCCGCCCTCGACCAGTTCATCCTGAACAACGGCTACGGCTGCAGCGCCGAGATCATCCAGGGCGACACGGTGCCCACGATCACCTCGATGGTCGAGAAGGGCGAGCCGCAGATCGCGCCCGAGGGTTGGGTGGACCTCGTCCCCGAGGTCATCCAGGCGGGGCTGGACGAGGGCAAGATCGTCGTCACCGACGACATCCTGTCGGACGGCGCGGTGCAGGGCTGGTGGATCCCGAAATACGTCGCCGACGCCCACCCCGACATCAAGACGATCGACGACGCCCTCGCCCACCCGGAGCTGTTCCCCGATCCCGAGGATTCGTCCAAGGGCGCGGTCTACAACGGTCCCCAGGGCTGGGGCGGCACGGTCGTCACCGGGCAGCTGTTCAAGGGCTTCGACGGCGCCGGCAAGGGCTTCAACCTGATCGACACCGGCTCGGCCGCGGGCCTCGACGGCTCCATCGCCCGCGCCTACGAGCGCCAGGAGGGCTGGCTGGGCTACTACTGGGCCCCCACGGCGCTGCTCGGGCGCTACGACATGGTCAAGCTCGATCACGGCGTGCCCTTCGACAAGGAGGAGTGGACCTCCTGCACCTCGAACGCGGAATGCGCCGAGCCGAAGAAGAACGACTGGCCGCTCGACCGCGTGCAGACGGTCGTCACCAAGGAGTTCGCCGACAGCGCCCCGGCCGGGGTGATGGACTACCTGTCCAAGCGTTCGTGGTCCAACGACACCGTCAACGGCGTCATGGCCTGGATGAGCGACAACCAGGCGACCGGCGAGGACGGCGCGCGCCACTTCCTGCAGGAGAACGAGGACCTGTGGACGCCCTGGGTCTCGCCCGAGGCGGCCGAGGCGATCAAGGCGGCGCTTTGATCCACGCCGCTGGCGGCGCGCCATCGCGCGCCGCCGGTTCCCCTCCTGACCCGGCGCGCCTGCCGCGCCGGACCCGCGAGACGAGTGCCGCATGGACTGGCTGACCCGATTTCCGCAGATGGACGACGCCCGCCTGCGCGACCTGAAGAAGGCGATTGACGACGGCTTCCGCGCCTTCACCCGCGCCTATGGCGACACGATCGAGGGCCTGTTCGAGCCGCTGCGGATCTTCCTGATCCAGGCCGAGCGGTTCATGACCCAGACGCCCTGGATCGTCGTCTTCCTGCTGATCACCGGCATCTGCTGGCTGGCGAGCCGCAGCTGGCGGATCACCGCGGGCTCGGCCGTGACCCTGCTGCTGATCGGTTATTTCGGCATGTGGGACGACACGATGAAGACCATCGCGATGATCTTCGTCTGCACCGTGATCTCGATCGCGCTCGGCATCCCGCTCGGTGTTGCGATGGCCCGCTGGGGCCGGGTGCGGGCGGCGGTCAACCCGGTGCTCGACGTGATGCAGACCATGCCGAGCTTCGTCTACCTCATCCCGGTGGTGATGCTGCTGGGGATCGGCCGGGTGCCGGGGCTGCTGGCGGTCGTGATCTACGCCATGCCGCCGATCATCCGCCTGACCGATCTCGGCATCCGGCTGGTGGACCGCGACATGCTGGAAGCCGCGGACGCCTTCGGCTCCTCGAGTTGGCAGAAGCTGCGCAAGGTGCAGCTGCCGCTGGCGCTGCCGACGATCATGGCGGGGATCAACCAGACGATCATGATGGCGCTGGCCATGGTCGTGATCGCCTCGATGATCGGCGTGCAGGGGCTGGGACAACCGGTGCTGCGGGCGATCTCGAACCAGTATTTCACCCTCGGCATGTTCAACGGCTTCGCCATCGTCGGCATCGCCATCATCTTCGACCGGGTGAGCCAGGCCTTCGGCCGCCGCCTGCAGAAGCACAGCGAGGTCGTCCATGGCTGACCCGATCGGCATCGAGATCCGCGGCCTCTACAAGATCTTCGGCGCCGATCCGGCGGCGGTGCTGCCGCTCGCGCGCGAGGGGATGAGCAAGACCGAGCTGAACGAGCGTTTCCGCGCCGTCCTCGGGCTGCGCGACATCAACCTGACGATGGCGCCGGGCCGCATCCAGGTCATCATGGGCCTGTCCGGCTCGGGCAAGTCCACGCTGATCCGGCACATCAACCGCCTGATCGAGCCCACGGCGGGCGAGGTGCTGGTCGGCGGCGAGGATGTCGTGAAGATGTCCCCCGAGGCGCTGCGGCAGTTCCGGCGCCGCCAGACGGCCATGGTGTTCCAGAAATTTGCCCTGCTGCCGAACCGCACGGTGATGGAGAACGCGGTCTACGGCCTCGAGGTGCAGGGCGTCCCGCCGGCCGAGCGGGTGGAGCGCGCCCTCGCCTGGGTCGAGCGCGTCGGGCTGAAGGGCTACGAGACCCGCTACCCCAACCAGCTTTCGGGCGGCATGCAGCAGCGCGTCGGCCTCGCCCGCGCGCTCACCAACGACGCGCCGATCCTGCTGATGGACGAGGCCTTCTCGGCCCTCGACCCGCTGATCCGGGTGGACATGCAGTCGGTGCTGCTGGACCTGCAGAAGGACATCCGCAAGACCGTGGTCTTCATCACCCATGACCTCGACGAGGCGCTGCGGCTGGGCGACAACATCGCGATCCTGCGCGACGGCGAGATCATCCAGGCGGGCACCAGCCAGGACATCGTCCTCCGGCCCGCCGACGCCTATATCGAGAACTTCGTGCGCGAGGTGAACCGCGGCCGCGTGATCCGCGCCGACGCCGCGATGGAGCCGGTGCCCGCAGCCGACCTGCCCGCCGATGCGATCGCGGGGGACGCATCCCTCGAAGAGGCGGGGCGGCTGATGGCCCGGCGGGCTGTCGACCGGCTGGTCGTGACGGACCCCTCCGGCAGGCCGGCGGGTGTGCTGCGCATGGCCCGCGTCCTCGCGGCCATGACCGACCGCGGGGAGTCGCAGGAGGCCTGAGCCTGCCGCTCCCGAGGCATGCCCATCACACCGCCAGGACCCCGACCATCGAGGAGGCGTTCCCATCTGCAACCTCTACAGCCAGACCACCACGCAGGAGGCCATGCGCCAGCTCTTCGCGCATCACGGGTGGCGCGACCGCGCAGGCAACCTGCAGCCGGGGGAGGTCTATCCCGACCAGCTCGCCCCGGTGATCCGACACGCGCCCGAGGGCGGGCTGGAACTGGCGAAAGCCCGCTGGGGCATGCCGACCCCGCCGATGCATCTGCGAACCGCGCGGGATCCCGGCGTGACCAACATCCGCAACACCGCCTCGCCGCACTGGCGGCGGTGGCTCGAGCCGGGGCACGGTTGCCTGGTCCCGCTTACCGCCTTCGCCGACCCGTCTGGGCAACCAATGGTTCGCCCCCGCCGCCTATGGCAGACAGATGGTGCACGCCGACATCAGGGCCGCAACCTGCAGCCCGCGCGCGTTGTCGGACGTTCGACGCCGACGATCGACGAGACTGCAACGACGAGTGGGACGAGCCCGCGCTGGGGGAAGTGTCAAAGCAATTGGCTTGCCCCGCGGGTCACGGACCCCCTACCCTCGCCCACATAACCCAGCGCTCGCCCTTTCGCGCTACTTCATGTGTGGATGCCCCTGGGCGCGCAAGGGGTCTTGAGCTCCGCGCGCATAAGCGCCGGAGGTGAGTTCGGGAAGAGACGACAGGATGGCTGTCCATTTGGACGCCTCGAGCAGGCGCCGTCAATGACGCGGGCGTGACGAAAGGCTCATCGCCAGCCCTGCTCCGGCCAGTGCGGCGAGTCCGATGCCCGCCGCAAGGGACGCCGCCTGCCGGTGCTCGCTCGCCCAGATCGCGGGCGAGCGCGAGGACGCCCGGTCGCTGAAGCGTCCACGGGCGGCGTAGTCGCCGGGCACCGGCTCGTAGAGGTTGTCGGGACGCTCGCGCGCCGGCTCGGCGGTCATCTGCCCGTCCCAGGCCTCGGTGGCCAGGATGCGGTCGGCCAGGCCCGGGACGAGGCGCTCGCCGATGATGGCCTTGACCGTGGGCCACCCCAGCCAATACTCGCGCCGCGGGTTCGAGGCGGCGTGGAACACCGCTTCGGCGATCAGTTCCGGCTCGAAGATCGGCGGCAGCGGCTGCGGACGGCGAGGCAGCTTGTTGCGCGCCCAGTCGAACTGCGGGGTGTTGACCGCGGGCAGTTGCATCACCGTCAGATGGACCCGGCTGCCGTCGTGGATCAGCTCGGACCTCAGCGAGTCGGTGAAGCCGATGACGGCGTGCTTGGCAGCGCAATAGGCCGATTGCAGCGGGATCGAGCGATAGGCCAGAGCCGATCCGATCTGGATGATCATGCCGCGGTTGCGCGGCCGCATCCGCTTGAGCGCCGCCAAGGTGCCGTGCACGCAACCCAGATAGGTGACCTCGGTGACCCGGCGGTATTCTGCGGCGGTCATCTCCGAGACCGGCGCCATGACGGTCACCATGGCGACGTTGATCCAGACGTCGATGGGACCGAAGCGGCGCTCCATCGCCTCGGCGGCCGCGTCCACCGCCTCGGCATTCGCCACGTCGAGCGGCAGCACCAGGGCCTCGCCCCCGCCGGCCCGCACCTCGCGCGCCGCGGTCTCCAGGCGGTCGATGCCGCGTGCCATGAGCCCAATTTGCGCCCCCTCTTGGGCAAACCGCCGGACGATGGCGCGGCCGACGCCCGCCGAGGCGCCCGTAACCATGACGACCGACATGCCGACCCTCCCTCGTGACGACCGATGCGGGCCGGCCGGACCAACGCGCGGTGGGAACCGGAGTTCCGGCGCGGGGGTGCGCGGCCCGGGTCGTACGCAGACGCCTGTTCAGTGCATGGGCGATCTGCGCGCGACGCAGGAGCCCGCGTGAAACCAAGTGCGGTGAGCGCGCGTTTTCGTGGTTATTCCAGTCTGTCAGGCAAGGTGAGCCACGCCATGCGACGAGGACTTGCAAGTGTCCTCGCCTCCCGTCACCGCCCGGCGTTCGGGCAGACGAGCGGATGACGCGCGGACGGGGCCGCGCCGGCTGCGGGGCGTTCGGGAGCGGTGAGGCGGGTGGTATCGGATGGGCGCGACCTTCTCGACGGATTGCGCGGCGGCGACAGTCCCGTTCCCCCATTTCTGGGAACTTTGCGTCGGCAGCGATCATGCGCCGGTGGCGCTGCGGGCCGACTGGCAAGCGCAGCTGCTGCGATGCCGCGACGACCTCGGCTTCCGTTATGTGCGGTTTCACGGCATTCTCAGCGACGACATGGGAACGCTGGTCAACCAGAACGACCGGCTCGTCTATTCCTTCTATAATGCCGACACGGTTTTCGACTTCCTCGTCTCGGCGGGAATGAAGCCCTTCGTGGAGCTCAGCTTCATGCCCCTCGCGCTGTCGTCGGGTCCCGATTTCGTGTTCCGCTACAAGGCCAATGTCACGCCCCCGCGCGATTACGATCAATGGGGCACCCTGATATCGAAGCTGGTCGCGCACTGGGTCAATCGCTACGGCCTCGAGGAGGTCTCGACCTGGTTCTTCGAGGTCTGGAACGAGCCGAACCTGAAGGCATTCTGGACCGGGACGCAGGCGGATTACTTCCGGCTCTACGAGGTGACGGCGCGCGCGATCAAGGCGATATCGCCGGAACTGAAGGTCGGGGGACCGGCGACGGCGGCGAATGGCTGGATCGCCGATTTCATCTCGTTCTGCGAGGCGCACGGCGTTCCCAACGACTTCATCAGCACCCATCATTATCCGACGGACGCCTTCGGCAAGCCCGGCGACGACACCGAGACGCAGCTTGCCGCCAGCCGCATCGGCGTGCTGCGCGAGCAGGCGGCGGCCGTGCGCGGTCAGGCCGCAGGGCGTCCGGTCTATTACACGGAGTGGTCGACCTCCTCCAATTCGCGCGATCCGCTGCATGACCATCCCTATGCCGCCGCCTATGCGGTAAAGACGATCCTCGACATGGGCGATCTGGTGCAGGGCTACAGCTACTGGGCATTCTCGGACATCTTCGCCGAAAACTTCTTTTCCAGCGTGCCGTTTCACGGGGGCTTCGGGCTGATGAGCATCTACGGCATTCCGAAACCAGCCTACCGGGCGTTCGAGATTCTGCACCGGCTGGGCGGCCGAATGCACCCGATGCAGGGTGCGCATGAGACGGTCAGCGCGTGGATGGTCTCGGGCGAGGATCGCAGCACCGTGGTGATCACCAACCTGGCGCTGCCACGGCACCCCATCGCGGCGGAGACGGTGCGGATCGAGCTCGAAAATTCCCCGGCTTGGCGCGAGGCGCAGGTGGCGCGGATCGACGCCGGGCACGCGAACGCCACCGCCGCATGGCAGGCGATGGCCTCTCCCGGCTACCCGACGCAGGCACAGGTTGCGGAGCTGATCGCGCAGTCGGAGCTGCTGTGGACGCCGCAGCCTGTCACCTCGCAGGACGGGACCGCCTCCCTCGCGGTCGAAGTCCAGCCGCAATCGGTGACCGCGATCGAACTTCTTCGCTGAGGATGGAACCCGCGCCACCCGAGAGCCCGGCAGACGAGACTCTGCACCGGCTGCAGCAGGCGGCCTTCGGCTATTTCCTCAGCCATACGAACGAGGACAACGGCCTCGTGCGCGACAGCAGCCGTGAGGGCGCTCCTTGCAGCATCGCCGTGGTCGGCTTCGCGCTGTCCTGCTATCCGGTCGGCGTCGAGCGCGGCTGGATCGGGCGCCGCGCGGCCGCGGCCCGCGTGCAAAAGGCGCTGCGCTTCTTCATGGACAGCGCGCAATCCGACCACGCGGATAGCGTGACCGGCTACCGCGGCTTCTACTATCACTTCCTCGACATGCAGACCGGCGAGCGCGTCTGGAACTGCGAGCTTTCGGTCATCGACACGACCCTTTTCGTCGCCGGGGCGCTGACGGCCGCGCATTATTTCAGCGGCGCCGATCCGGTCGAGGCCGAAATCCGCTCGCTGGCGGACAAAATCCATCGGCGCATCGATTTCGCCTGGGCGCTCGACCATGAAACCGGCGCCTTCGTTCAGGGCTGGCGGCCCGAGGGCGGCTTCATCCATTACGACTGGAACGGCTATTCCGAGGCGATCATCCTCTATGTCCTCGCCGCGGCCGGGCTCAGTCGCGAGGATGCTGGCCGCGCCTATCATGCCTGGACCAGTTGCTATCAGTGGGAGAACATCTACGGCTCCGACGTCCTCTATGCAGGGCCGCTGTTCATCCATCTGTTCTCGCACGCATGGATCGATTTCCGCGGCATTGCCGATGCGTTCATGGCGGCGCGCGGCACCGACTATTTTCGTAACACCACCCGGACCGTCGGCCTGCAGCAGACCTATTGCCACCTGAACCCCGGCGAATTCGCGGGCTATCATGAGCACAGCTGGGGCCTGACGGCCTGCGACGGGCCGTCAGGCCGGCTGGCGATGCGCAGCGGCGCCTCGCGCGACTTCTACGGCTACGCGGCACGCGGCGCGCCCTTCGGGCCGGACGACGGCACGCTGGCGCCCTGGGCGCCGCTGGCCTGCCTGCCCTTCGCCGAAGAGGCGGCGCTGCGCTGCCTCACCGGGCGGCTTCGCGATTTCCCGGAGGTGCTGGAACAGGACCGCTTTCGCGGCAGTTTCAACCCATCGCTGCCCGGCGACGGTGCCGCCGGATGGGTCTCGCCCGACTGTTTCGGACTGGATCAGGGTCTGGTCGTGATGATGATCGAGAACCACCGCTCGGGGCTGATCTGGAAGCTGACGCGCGGGGCCGCGGTGTTCCGCGACGGTCTCCGCGCGCTTGGTTTCGGGGGAGGATGGCTGGCATGAAAACCCCTGCCGGGTCGATCGCCACCGCGCGGGGCGAGGCACCGCTGCTGTCGGACGCCCACGACACGGATGCGCGGGCCGCCCCGAGCCCGGCCGAGGCCGAGTATCGCGCCAATGTCCGCCCACCCGACTGGGTGAACCCCGACCAGGCCGAACGCTACGATCTCGTCATCCTCGGCGGCGGCCCGGCCGGGATCGCCGCCGCGCGGCTTGCGGTCGAGCTCGGCGCGCGGGTCGCGCTGGTCGAGCGCGGGGCGCTTGGCGGCGACAGCCTGAACTCAGGTTGCATCCCGTCCCAGACCCTCGCCGCCGCCGCCCGGCAGATGTTCCGCCTCCGGCAGGCGGCCGCCTTCGGGATCAACTCGCAGCCCGACCCCGACGCCTATTACGCCCGCGCGACAGGGCGCGTGCGCCAGGCGCAGGCCACCATCAGCCGGCGCAACGCGGCCCGCGAACTGAGCCGCCTCGGCATCGAGGTGCATTTCGGCGACGGCCGCTTCACCGGGGCCGACCGCATCGTCGTGGGGGACCGCGAGCTGAGCTTCCAGCAGGCGCTGATCGCCACCGGGGGGCGGCAGCGGCCGCTCGGCATCGGGGGCACGGAAGGCGCAGACTACCTGCTCGTGGACCGCATCCTCGACCTCAAGACGCTTCCGGGACGCTTGATGGTGGTCGGCGGCGGCTCGCGGGGAACCCAGATCGCGCAGACCTATTGCCGCCTCGGGGCCGATGTCACGTTGGTGCAGGATGCGCCGTACTTCATGCCCGAGGAGGAGCGCGAGGCCGCGCAGGTCCTCTCGGCCGCGCTCGCGTCGGACGGGGTGCGGATCCGCCTCGACACCGCCGCCACCGCCATCCGCCGCGACGGCGACGCCCGGATCGTGACGCTGCAATCCGGCGGGCGCAGTTCCGAGGTGGTGGTGGACAGGGTGCTCGCCGCCGTCGGGCGGATGGCGGACGTGACCGGGCTCGATCCCGCCGCCGCGGGGATCGTTGTCGGCGAGGACAGCAGCCTCGAGGTCGATGACTTCCTTTGCACGGCCAACCCGCGCGTCCATGCCGCGGGCGACGTCTGCATGGCGCGGCGCCACACGCAGGTGGCCGAGGCCTCGGCCCGGCTGGCGGTGCTGAACGCGCTCACCGGCGCGCGGCGGCGCATCTCGGACGTGGTGCTGCCGTGGTGCACCCACACCGATCCCGAAATCGCGCATGTGGGGCTCTATATCACCGAGGCCTTCGCGCGGGATCTGCCGCTGGCGACCTACACGGTGCTCATGCACCAGGTGGACCGCGCGGTGACGGCGGGCGAGCGGGTCGGCTTTGCCAAGATTCACACGCAACTCGGCACCGACCGCATCCTCGGCGCCACCATCGTCGCGCGCGATGCGGGCGACATCATCAGCGAGGTGACGCTGGCTATGCAGCGCCGGGCGGGGCTGCGCTCGCTTGCCGCAGCGCTGACCACATTCCCCTCGCGCTCGCAGACGGTGCAGCTTGCGGCGCAGGCTTGCGTGGATTGCCTCCGACGCGCCGAGGGGGCGGGCGCGGCGCATCCCGCGCAGGTCTGACGCGGCGGAGGAACAGCCATGCCCGCGACTGCCGACGCGCGCTACGACCTCATCATCATCGGCTCGGGGCCAGGCGGCGGGGCGGTCGCGTGGCGGCTGGCGGCCACGGGCAAGCGCATCCTCATCCTCGAGCGGGGCGGCTACCTGCCGCGCTCACGCGACAACTGGGACACCCGCGAAGTGTTCACGAAGGCGCGCTATCAGGCGAAGGAGACATGGACGGCGGCGAACGGCGAGGAGTTCCACCCTGGCCTGCACTATTTCGTCGGCGGCAACTCCAAGGTCTACGGCGCGGCGCTGTTCCGGCTGCGGACCAGCGACTTCGGCGCGGTGCGCCACGAGGACGGCATCTCGCCTGCATGGCCGCTGGGCTACGAGGCCCTCGCGCCCTGCTATCAGCTGGCCGAGGACCTCTACCGCATCCGCGGCCTGCGCGGGGACGATCCGACCGAGCCGCCCGCGGACCGGCCCTATCCCTGTCCGCCCGTCGAGCACGAGCCACGGATCGCCGCGCTGTCCGACAACCTCCGCCGGCTGGGGCACCGGCCCTTCCACTTGCCGATGGCGGTGCTGCTCGACCAGGACGCCGCGGGCGATGCGCTGCCCGACAGCACCTGCATCCGCTGCGATCATTGCGACGGCTATCCCTGCCCGGTGAACGCCAAGGCCGACGCGCAGGTGGTCTGCGTCGATCCGACCCTGCACGACCACCCGAATGTCACGATGATGACCCACGCCTTTGCCGACCGGCTGCTGACCGATGCGCCGGGCGGCAGCGTGACCGGCGTCGAGGTCGTGATCGGCGACGGCGAGGCCGCAATCCGCCGCATGTTCGCGGCCGATGTCGTGGTTGTCGCCTGCGGGGCGCTGTCCTCGGCGCTGCTGATGCTGCGCTCGGGAAACGCGGCGCATCCCGATGGCTTGGGCAATGCCTCCGGTCTCGTCGGGCGCAACTACATGCGCCACAACAATTCCATCGTGCTGGCGGTGTCCCGCACGCCCAATCCGACGCGCTTCCAGAAGACGCTGGGGCTGAACGACTTCTACCACGCGCCCGAAAACGGCGGCATGGGCGAATGGGACTATCCGCTGGGCCATATCCAGATGGTCGGCAAGTCGGACGGCGCGCAGATCGAGGCCGAGGCGCTGCCCGGCTTCCTGCAACGCTTCCCCGAGGCGCCATTCGGCTGGATCGCGCGCCATTCCATCGATTTCTGGCTGCAATCCGAGGACCTGCCGCTGCCCCAGAACCGCATCAGCTACAGCGGCGGACGGGTGCGGCTCGACCTGACGCCCACGAATGCGCAGGCGCACCGCCGCCTGCGCGCGGCGCTGCGCCGCATTCTCGACCATGTGGACATCCACCCCCACCTCTTCGACCGGACCCTCTATTTCGGCCAGGACGTTCCCATCGGCGGCACCGCTCACCAGGCAGGGACGATGCGCTTCGGCCCCGACCCGGCCTCGGCGGTGCTGGACCTCGACTGCAAGGTCCACGGCATCGACAACCTCTACGTCGCCGACGCCAGCTTCTTTCCCTCCATCGGCGCGGTGAACCCGACGCTGACCATCATCGCCAACGCGATCCGCGTTGCCGATCGCATCGGCGAGAGGCTGGTCGCATGAGCCGGCCGTGCTGCACTTCGCATCCAGGGGGGGTGCGCTCTCCGTGACCGTCGCCGTCGCCTTCCTCGTCCGCCTGTCGCTGGTGGCGCTGTTCCTGCCTTTCAGCGCGCGCGACAAGCTGCGGAACTTCGGCGGCGCGGTGGCGCAGGCGCGCGGCATCGGGGTCGGCGTGCGGACTGGCCGGACGCTGGTCCTCGCGGGGCTCTTCGTCGAGGTGGTGATGTCGCTCGGCGTGCTGACCGGGATCGCCGACCGGATGGCCGCGCTGGTCCTCGCGCTCTACTGCGTGGCGACGGCGCTCCTCTACAAGCGGTTCTGGCTCGCGGAGGATCGCGAGGTATTCTGGGAGTTCTGGAAGAACATCGCCGTCGCGGGCGGCTTCCTTCTCATCACCTTCGGGACCGGCGCGCGCGACGTCGCCGCCTTCTTCGAGGCCCCGTTCTCCTCCACGCATCCCTATTCCATGAACGAGGCAGCCCGATGACCGATGCCCCGCAGGTGAGCTACTGGCATCTCTACACCGACGGCGACGGCGTCACCCGTCAGCGACGCTGCACGATGACCCGGTTCGAGATGAAGGCCGTCGCCGAAGGCGCCGCGCCCCAGTGGCTGGGCCCCCGCCATGAGGGCCGCACGGGCGTGGTGGTCACGGTCCTGCCACCCGGATGGAAGGGCGACTGGCACGAGAACCCGAGCCCGCAGTGGATCGTCCCGCTCTCGGGCCGCTGGTTCGTCGAATCGATGGACGGCACCCGCGTCGAGATGGGCGCGGGCGAGATTTCGTTCGGCGAGGATCAGGGCGCCGCCCGCCGGGACGGACGAACGGGGCACCGCTCGGGTGTGGTGGGTGACATCGAATGCGTCCTGATGCTGGTCCAGCTGGAGCACCGGCGCGACGACGCGTCGGACTGTCCGTTCAGCTGATGGCCCTCTCCGGCCTCGATCCGGGCGAATACGAGGTGGTCGAACCCCGGTTCCGCCGCTTCCTGCTGGACAACGCAGGACTCGAGACACTCGCCACGGGCTTCCGCTGGACCGAGGGGCCGGTGTGGATGGGCGACTGGAACTGCCTGCTGTTCCAGGACCTGCCCGCCAACCGCACGATGCGCTGGAGCCCCGAGACGGGGCTCAGCATATTCCGCGCGCCTTCGAACTATGCCAACGGCCAGACGCGCGACCGGCAGGGGCGGCTGATTGCCTGCTCGCACCGCGGCCGCTGCCTCTATCGCACGGAGCACGACGGCAGTGTGCGGCGGCTGGTCGGCGCGCATAACGGCAAGCGGCTGAATGCGCCGAACGATCTGACCTGCCATTCCGACGGCTCGATCTGGTTCACCGATCCGCTCTACGGCATCCAGAACGACTACGAGGGCGGGCGGCAGGAGAGCGAGCAGCCGCCTGCCGTTTACCGCTACGATCCCGCGGACGACTCGATCCGCGTCATGGCCGACGACATGCAGGGCCCGAACGGCCTCGCCTTCTCGCCCGACGACCGCAGGCTCTATGTCGCGGAAACGGGCGACCAGACGCGGGCCGACCCGCGGCAGGTGATCCGCGTCTATGATGTGGCGGGCGAGGGCGCGGCGACGCGGCTGACAGGTGGCCGGGACTTCCACAAGATCGAGCCCGGCTGTTGCGACGGCATGGCCGTGGACGAGGAGGGCTACCTCTGGTCGAGCGCGGCCGACGGTGTCCATTGCCTCGATCCCGGCGGCGCGCTGCTGGGACGCATCTTCCTGCCGCAGCGCGTGGCGAACCTGACCTTCGGCGAGGTCATGTTGAACCGGCTGTTCATCTGCGCATCGGGCACGCTCTGTTCGATCTACGTCAACCGGCGCGGAGCGAGGCGGTGGTAGTGGGGATCGCCGCCATCCGCCTGATCTCGGCCGATGCGGACTCGCTCGCGCGGTTCTACGAGCACGGACTGGGGTTCGTGCGTGCGGGGGAAGCGTCGGCGACCGACCCGTTCGGCGCGCGCTTGCGGAAGCTGATCGCGCTGCGGCTCGGCAACGAGCGGATCGAAATCGCAGAGCTGGCCGGTCCCGTGGCAGCGACCACGCCTGCACAGGCTATCGGAACGGGCTTCCAGCACTTCGCCATCGTCGCCCCCGTCATGGCGGAGGCCTTCGCGCGCCTCGATCGCCAGCCCGGCTGGACGGCGATTTCGCAGGGCGGTCCGCAAGTGCTTCCGCCCGCGTCCGGCGGCGTCACCGCGTTCAAGTTCCGCGACCCCGAGGGGCATCCGCTGGAACTGCTGTCGTTCCCGCCTGACGGCATCCCCGCCCGCTGGCAAACCCGCGAGGGCGTGACCGTCGGCATCGACCACACGGCAATCGTCGTCGCAGACACCGCCAGAAGCCTCGCGTTCTACGGCAGGCTCGGCCTCAGGCAGATCGGCGCGTCGCTGAACCGCGGGCCGGAACAGGCGGCGCTCGATGGCCTCCCCGACCCCCTGACGGAGGTGACGGCGCTCGCCATTCCTGCCGCCCCGCCGCCACATCTGGAACTGCTCTGCTATCGATGGGGCGCATCGCGCCAGACGCCCGCCGACACCGCCCCGCTCGCCACCCGAACGGTATGCGAAGGCGGCACCACCGGCCTGCGCGACCCGGACGGCCATCGCTGGATCGTCCCGGCGGCCCGTTAGAGCTCACCCCGTTTGCCCAGCGCGACCAGCCGATCCGCGATCCGCGCCGAATTCGCCATGATCGTCATCGACGAGTTGACCCCGCCCCCCGTCGGCATCAGCGAGCCGTCGCAGACGAACAGGTTCGGCACGTCCCATGTGCGCCCGTCGCTGTCCGTCACGCTGTCGTCGGGCCCGTGCCCCATCCGGCAGCCGCCCATCAGATGCGCGGTAGCCTCGGACTCGTAGAGGTTCCGCCCGCCCGCCGCGCGCAGCATCCGGTCCATGAAGCGCAGCGAATGCCTGAACAGCCGCTTGTCGTTCTCGCAGTAGGAAAACGACACATGCGCCTTCGGAATGCCGAAGCCGTCCGTCTCCTCGGCCAGCGTCACGCGGTTCTCGGGCTGCGGCAATGTCTCGCCCACGATCTTCAGCCCGGCCATGCGGTTGTAGAGCGCCATGCGCCGCCGCAGTTCGGTGCCGAAGACGCCGGTATTGCTCACGAGGCAGGAGGCGTAGTCGATCGGCAGCGGCCCCTGGCTCATGATCGCATAGCCGCCGTCGAAATCGCGGCTGGGATCGCCGTCGGCGTAGTTCCAGTGCTCGCAGACCGCGAGCAAGGGCGGACCCTTGTAGAACCGGATCTCCTCGTCGAACTCGCCCCAGACGGCGTGGTTGGAATGGACCATCAGGTGCCGCCCGACGGTGCCGGAGCTGTTGGCAAGCCCCTGCGGATGCTGCGGCGAGGCCGAGTTGAGCAGCAGCCGCGGCGTCTCGATGGCGTAGCCCGCGACGATCACGTTGCGCGCGCGCTGATAACGCCACTGGCCGCCGCGGTGATAATGAAGCCCGCAGACGCGCCCGTCGCGGCCGGTCTCAACGCGCGCGACCATCGCGAGGTCGCGGATTTCGGCACCCGCCGCCAAGGCGCGGGGGATGTAGGTGATCAGGATGCTCTGCTTCGCGTTGGTCGAGCAGCCGATCTTGCACATGCCCCGGTAAGCGCAGGGCGGCGATTTGCCGCGCGGGGCCGAGACGGTCGCGACCGGCATCGGCGACCATGGGACGCCGAGCGCCTCGGCCCCGCGCGCCAGCACCAGACCGGCCGCGTTGACCGGATGGGCGCGGTAGGGATAGCGGCCCCGCGGAGGACCCCAAGGGTAGCGGACCGGGCCGGAGATCGAGCAGGCCCTCTCGACCTCGGCGTAGTATTTCCACATCACCCGCCAGTCCACCGGCCAGTCCACGCCGTAGCCCAGCCGGCTGCGCGCCGCGAACCACTCGGGCCGGAAGCGCAGCGCGACCATCTGGAAATGCACGGTGGTGCCGCCCACGCAGCGTCCCGAGTTGTGCGAGCCGAGGCTGATCGGATCGTTGCCGCCCGAGATCCGCTCGTCCAGCCAGTAGAGCTTGTCCTGCTCGCGCTCGTCCGACGCGAAGTCGGCAAGCGGCCGCCAGAACGGCCCGGCGTCGAAGGCCACGACCGAAAACCCCGCCTGGGCCAGCTTCGCCGCCGCGATGCCGCCGCCGCAGCCGGTGCCGACGATGGCGAAATCGACCGGCTCCTCCTCCGGCCACTGGCGCATGGGCACGAAGCCGTCGCGGCTGAACACGTCGGGCGCGCGCCCCTCCACGGCGCGGGGGTGTTCCTCCGCGTCACGGCTGACGGTGCCGACGGCGCCGGTCATGGTTCGCGGTCCGGCCAGATTCCGGGACCCGCCTCCCACGGGTCGAACCGGCCAGCGTCGAGCCTGACATAGCCGCGCGGCGAGGTCGAGCCGCCGAAGCCGATCTCGCTCTGCGCGGCGGGGTGGGCGTAGTAGATCGCGACGATCTCCAGCAGCACCAGGCCACGCATGAACCGCCGCGGCGGCAGGCCCTCCCACGCGGGGGCGGTGACATCGCCCGCGACGGCGGCGGCGATGATGGCGTCCTGCCGTTCCGCCGTCAGCCCGGCAAACCGGCCCCCGAAGCGCAGCGCGGCCTCGGCGTCAAGGGCCGCGAGGCCCTGCCGCCAGGCCGCGCCGTCGGGCGGCATCTCGGCGAAGCGGGTCCCGGTGCCCCGGCCCTCGAACAGCGCGGCATCGATGAAGGGTGCGATGGGCACCGGCTCGGCGCGCTCGGGCTGAGGGATGATGCGGTCGCAGAGGGCGGTCAGCACGGACCACTCGGCTTCGTTGAAGAAGCGGGGGCGCGGTATGTTCAGGAGCCGCTCGCGCACCACCTGCCTGGTCTGGTCGTTCCACGAAGGCGAGGCCCATTTCGCCAGCACGTCATAGCCGGGATACGGGGTGCGGAAGTCACTCATCCATGCCTCCCTCGATCTCGCGCAGGGCCGCCAGGCCGGGGAGGGCCAGCCCGGTCAGGCTCGCCGGAGCCGGCATGGGCGGGCCGCTCAGCAGCGACTGGCGCCAGTTCGCCCATCCGCCCATCTCGCGCGAGACGCCAAAGGCGTGGAAGGCGGTCCCCACCGGGCCGAGCAAGGCGGTCAGGTGCAGCAGCGCGCGGGCGAGCCGGTGGCGGCGGGCGGCTTCCGGCCGGCGCAGGCCGGCGAGGCACAGCGCCGCCCCGGCCGCGGGCGGGATCGTCACCGGCACGAACATCGCCGGATTGTGGAATGCCCCGCGGAAGTGCAGCAGCGCGATCTCGGCCGTCGTCACCAGCAGCGATGCTCCGACGACCCCGCCGAGGATGCGCCCGTCCTCCCTTCGTTCCGGCCCGCGCGACCCTGCCATGCGCCGCTCGCCCAGCCCCAAGACTCCGGCGAGGGCCAGCGCGCCGGGCGCCCCGACCGGCGCGGCATAGAACAGGTTGTTCCAGGACAGGCCGCCCGGACGCTTGAGGATGTTGTAGCCATGGAACCCCAGTCCCATGAGGCCGATCATGGTCGCGGCGCCCTGCATCGTCCGGGCCGCGGAGGCGCGGTTGCGGTCGCCGCCGCGGAGAGTCGCCAGCATCGTCCCGGCAGCGGCCATCGGTCCGACATACATTGCCGGATTGTGATAGCTGCCCTGAAAATGCTCCATCGCGCTGTCGGCCATGACGCTGCCGGCGAGGATCGTCGCGCCGCGACGCAGGTTTCGCAGCGACGGGTCGGGCGCGACGGGCGCGGGCTCCGCAAGAACTGCCCCGGCGAACAGACCCAGCCCCGCGAGCAGCAGAACGGTTCCAAGGCCGGCACCATCGCGAACTCCGGCGGTGCCATGCGGCGGATCAGGGCGACGGACGCGGGATCCACGGCAGGGCGACCGATACTGAACCATGCCTTCCGGCCGCCGCGCTGTGCCTCTCGATGACAAGGCAGCCCTCCTTGTTTCGCATTGTCGAACGGAGCTTCCCTTGTCGCGGCCATTTGCGCGGCGTCCCGGTGCCGCGGGCGGGGGACGACGGCAGCGCGCGGCGCGGCAATCACTCCAACATGAAATGCCGCGGGCAGGTTCCGCGTGCCTGCACGCCTGAAGCCCGGTGCCGACCGGAGCGAGGGATCGCGTCAGGAACCGGCCGTCGCGCGCCGACGTTGTCCTGTGCTGCCGGGGCGACCGCAAAGGTCTCAGCGGCAACGATTCCTAGCAGGATTCGTGCTGGAACGGAGTTTGCGGCAATGGCCGACACCGTCAGCGACTTCATCCTGAAGCGCCTCCACGAGTGGGGCGTCAGGCGCATCTTCGGCTTTCCGGGCGATGGCATATCGGGCCTCGTGTCCGCGATCGGCTCGACGAGACGATCAAGTTCGTCCAGACCCGGCACGAGGAGGAAGCCGCCTTCATGGCCTGCGCCCATGCCAAGTGGACCGGCGAGCCGGGCGTCTGCATGGCGACTTCGGGGCCCGGCGCGATCCATCTGCTGAACGGGCTCTACGACGCCAAGCTCGACCACCAGCCGGTCGTCGCCATCGTCGGCCAGCAGGCGCGCGCGTCGCTCGGCGGCTCCTACCAGCAGGAGGTCGATCTGCAGGGTCTCTTTAAGGATGTGGCTGGCGATTTCGTCCACACCATGACGGTGCCGGAACAAACCCGGCATCTGATCGACCGCGCCATGCGGATTGCCATCTCGATGCGCGCGGTGACGGCGGTCATCATACCCAACGACGTGCAGGAGCTCGACGCCGTCGAGGCGCCGCCTCACAAGCATGGGACAATCCATTCCGGCACGGGCATCTCGACCTCGCGGGTCGTGCCGCACGAGGAGGCGCTGCGCCGGGCGGCCGAGGTCCTGAACGCGGGCGAGCGGGTCGCCATCCTCATCGGCGCGGGCGCGCTGGACGCGGCGGAGGAGGTGACCGCGGTCGCCGACACGCTGGGCGCCGGAGTCGCCAAGGCGCTGCTCGGCAAGGCCGCGCTGCCCGACGACCTGCCCTGGGTGACGGGCCAGATCGGACTTCTGGGGACCGAGCCCTCGGACTGGATGATGCGGCACTGCGACACGCTGCTGATGATCGGCTCGCGCTTTCCCTATTCCGAGTTCCTGCCCGACGAGGGGCAGGCGCGCGGCGTGCAGATCGACCTCGACCCGACGATGCTCTCGATCCGCTACCCGATGGAGGTGAACCTGACCGGCGATGCCGCGACGACGCTGCGGGCCCTGCTGCCCCATCTGGAGCCGAAGAGCCGCCATTCGTGGCGCGACCGGATCGAGAAGCGCGTGGCCGACTGGTGGGACGGGGTGGAGAAGCGCAGTCACCTCAAGGCCCGTCCGATCAACCCGGAACTCGTGTTCTGGGAGGCATCGCCGCGCCTTCCCGACCGCGCGATCATCGCGGCCGATTCGGGCACCTCGGCCAACTGGTTCGCCCGCGCGATCAAGGTGCGCGCGGGCATGAAGGGGTCGCTGTCGGGCAATCTCGCCACCATGTGCCCCGGCGTGCCCTATGTCACGGCCGCTAAATTCGCCTTCCCCGACCGTGTGGCGGTGGCCTTCGTGGGCGACGGCGCGATGCAGATGCTGGGGCTCAATGGCCTCATCACGATCGGCAAATACTGGCGGATATGGGCAGACCCGCGGCTCGTGGTCGCCGTGCTGAACAACCAGGATCTCAACCAGGTGACGTGGGAGTTGCGGGCGATGGCCGACAGCCCGCGGGTGCCCGAAACGCAGGACGTGCCGGCGTTCGACTATGCCGCCTATGCCGAGCTCTGCGGGCTCAAGGGCATCCGCGTCGAGAAGCCCGAGGAGGTCGGGCCGGCCTGGGACACCGCCTTTGCCGCCGACCGGCCCTGCGTCATCGACGTCCTCACCGATCCCGACGTGCCGACCCTGCCGCCGCACATCACCTTCGACGAGACCAGGAGCTACATGGAGGCAATCGCCAAGGGCGATCCCGACACGCGCGGCATCCTGTGGCAGACGTTCAAGCGGCTGGTGCGCTGATCTTGGGGGCGGCGCGAGCATGCCGGTGGCGGAGGGTTCATGGAGATCGCGGTCGAGCTCGACACCCACGCAACGATCGGCGAATCCGCCCTGTGGGACCCCGTCGCCGGGGTGCTCTACTGGGCCGACATCAAGGCGCCCGCCCTTTACCGCTACGATCCGAGGACCGGAGAAAACCGCCGCTGGCCCGTGACCGGCGATCTCGGGGCGTTCGCGCTGCTGGAGGGAGAGGGCGCCCTGGTGGCGCTGCGTGACGGACTGTTCCGGCTCGACCTTCGCTCGGGAACGCTCGACCGCCTCGCGCCGCCGCCCCATGACCCGGCGCTGTTCCGCTTCAACGAGGGGGCCTGGCCGGTTCTGGGTGGGCGTGATGTTCGATCCCCTGACTGCCGGATCGCAGGCGCGTTCTGGCCAGATGCACAGCTTCACGCTGGCGGGCGGGCTGCGGGCCGAGAGCGACAGGGCGGAACTGCACAACGGTTTCGCCTGGGCCCCGGACGGCCGCAGCTTCTTCGTCGCCCACAGCCGAGCGCGGCAGGTCTACCGCTACGATTTCACCCATGACGGAAGCGGGCAGCTGGGACAGCGGCAGCTCTTCGCCACGGTGCCGGACGATCTGGGGATACCGGACGGCGCGGCCGTGGACAGCCAGTGCGGCTACTGGTGCTGCCTGCACGGCGGCGGACGGGTGCGGCGCTTTCTGCCCGACGGAACCCCGGACCGCGATATCCTGCTGCCGGTCAGCCAGCCCACCATGTGCGCGTTCGGCGGCCCGGAGCTTGATATCCTCTACATCACCACTGCCTCCGACAATCTTCCATCCAGTCAGCGGGACGCCGAGCCGCTGGCCGGTGCGCTGCTGAGTTGCCGGCCGGGCGCGCGGGGCATGCCGCGAGCGGTCTTCGTCAGGTGAAGGAAACCGGGGATGAGCGACGAGGCCGGTCTTTCGTCGACAGATGCGCCGCCTGAACGCCCGACCGGTCTGCCGGGTTCGCCGCAGGCCCGCGCAACGACAGCGGCAGAGAACCGCGAAAGGACTTGCCAGCCATCCCCTCCGGGCCCAACGCTGAACTGCGGCGCCACGGGACCCCACCGGCCGGAAGGCAGGCTGTCCCATGCCATGAACCGCGCCTGTCGGCCGGAAACCCTGCGTTGACGAGGCAGGAGGAAGCATGGCGCAGATCTTCCGCCCCTCGGCCAACACGGTGGTCCGCCTCGCGCTTCTGGCGCTTGCTCTTCTTCCGCTGGCGGGCGTCGGCTTGGCCATGGGGGTCGTGCGCTCGGAATACCTCACCGGCAGGGACCGGACGCCCACGCAGCCGGTGCCCTTCAGCCATGCCCACCACACCGCCGAGGTCGGAATCGACTGCCGCTACTGCCACACGGCGGTCGAGGTCTCGGCCCGAGCGGGCATCCCTCCGACGGCGACCTGCATGACCTGCCACAGCCAGCTGTGGACCGATGCCGAGATGCTGGAGCCGGTGCGCCGCAGCTTCGCGACGGGCGAACGGTTGCGCTGGACACCGGTCAACCGGCTTCCCGGCTACGTCTATTTCGATCATTCGATCCATGTCGCGAAGGGCGTCGCTTGCACCACCTGCCACGGCGGGGTGGGCGCGATGCGGCTGACACGGCAGCATGCCCCGCTGACGATGGGATGGTGCCTCGACTGCCATCGCAATCCCGGCCCGCGCCTGTCCCGGCGCAGCCGCCCGCCAGTCCCGCCGCGATTCACGCGCTCCTAGCCGGGCACGGCGTCAGCACGCAGGGACTGACCGATTGCTCGGTGTGCCACAGATGAGCGCGCCGGGGCACACGCGGCGCGAGGCGCTGCGGCTGTTCTCGGCCGGGACCGCGGCGCTGGTCGCGGGATGCCGGGCGCCGGCGCGGCCGATCGTGCCTTATCGCGACATGCCCGAAGGGCTGGTCGAGGGAAAGCCGCTGTTCTTCGCCACCACCCTGCCGCTGGCCGGTGCCGGGCGCGGGGTTCTGGTCGAAAGCCACGAGGGCCGGCCGACGAAGGTGCATGGCAATCCCCTGCATCCCGCGAGCCTCGGCGCGACGGACGTCTTTGCCGAAGCCGCGGTGCTGGGCCTGTTTGACCCTGCGCGGTCGCGGGCGCCGCTGCGGGGCGGTCAGCCGGTCGGGTGGGGCGCGCTCGCGCAGGCGCTTGGCGCGGTGGCGGCGCGGGATGGCGCCGCGCTGGTGACCGGGCCGGTCGGCTCGGCCGCCATGGCGGGGCAGATTGCGGACCTGCTGGCGCGGCATCCCGGGATGCGCTGGTTCATGCACCGCACCGTCACGCCCGCGCTGGAGGTCTCGGGCGTGCAGGTCTGGCCGGATTTCGACAGCCTCGACGCGATCGTGACCATAGGCGCTGATCCGCTCGGTCCCGGGCCGGCGCAGATCGCGCTCGCCAAGGGCTGGTCCCGCGCGCGGCGGGAGCGGGGGTTGCGCAGTCATGCCTTCGACAGCGGACCGACGCTGACGAGCGCGAGGGCGGACCGGCGCATGTCCCTGCGGCCCTCGGCCCTGCCGGGCATCGCCGGGGCGCTGCTGGCGATGCTGCAGGGCGGGACAGCCGCATCGGGACCGGTGGCGGAGGCGGCGGCAATCCTGCGCGCGGCCGGGCCGGGCCGGGCTGCCGTGTTGGGTGATGCGCCCGCGGCATCAGGGACGATCGCGCGCATCAACGCGCTGCTGGATGCGCCGATCCGCCATCTGCGGCCGTTCTGGCAGTGGCCGGGGCTCGCGCCCGCCCCGATGCCGGAACTGATGGCCGAGATGGAGGCCGGGCGCGTTCCCGCATTGGTCCTTCTGGGCGTGAACCCCGTCTATGATCTGGGCAACGCCTTTGCCGCGGCCATGGCGCAGGTGCCCGAGCGGCTGCATTTCGGCACTGAAGCCGATGAGACGGCGGCGGCCTGCGACTGGCACGGCCCCTTGCACCACCCGCTCGAGGACTGGTCCGACCTGCGCGCCGTGGACGGGACGCAGGCCCTCGTGCAACCGCTGATCGCGCCACTGCACGACAGCCGCTCGGGCTACGAGGTTCTGGCGATGATGCTGGGCCCCGAGCCGGGGTCGGCCTTTGAAATCCTGCGCGGGACCTGGGCCGCTCGCTGGGGCGACGCCGTCGAGGAGCGGTGGCGGCAGAGCCTGCATGACGGCGTCATCGAAGGGACAGCGGCGGAGGTCCTTGCCGGCCCGCCCGATGTCGCGGATGCCGCCGCGCCGCTCGTCGAGGCGGGCGGGTTTGAACTGACGCAGCGGCCCTCGCCCTCGGTCCTGGACGGCAGCTTCGCCGCGAACGCGTGGCTTCAGGAAACGCCCGATCCCTTCACCAAGCAGGTCTGGGGCAGCGCCGCCTGGCTCGCGCCATCAGATGCACAGGCGCTGGGCATCGCGGACGGCGATCTTGTCGAGCTTCACTCGGACGGACAGGGGGCGCGCCTCCCGGCCATCGTCGTTCCGGGGCAGGCGGAGGGCTGCATCACCGTGCATCGCGGCTACGGCCGCGTCGCCGCGGGACCGATCGGCAGCGGTGTGGGCACCCGCGTTGCGGGCCTCGGCACCACGGCAACCCTGCGCGCGACCGGCAGCCGGGCCGAGCCGGCGCGGCTTCAGGCCGACATGAACCAGCACGGGCGCAACATCCTGCCGACGACCGCGACGCTCGCCCCCACAGGCCCACCGCCGCCCTCGTTCTATACGCAGCCCCGCGACGGCAATCTCGCCTGGGGCATGGTCATCGACACCGACGCCTGCATCGGCTGCAACGCCTGCATCACCGCCTGCCAGTCCGAGAACAACATCCCCGTCGTCGGCCCCGACGAGACGCGGCGTGGCCGCCACATGCACTGGATGCGGGTCGATGCCTACCTCATGGAGGACGGCGGTCACGGCTTCCAGCCGGTCCCCTGCATGCATTGCGAGCATGCCCCCTGCGAGCCGGTCTGTCCGGTTGAGGCCTCGGTCCATGACAGCGAGGGGCTGAACGTGCAGGTCTACAACCGCTGTATCGGCACCCGCTTCTGTCAGGCCAACTGCCCCTACAAGGTGCGACGCTTCAACTTCTTCGACTATGCCGACAGGCAGGCCTTCGAGAACCAGGGCGCGGACCTGCTGCAAGCGCTGCGCAACCCCGACGTCACCGTGCGCGCGCGCGGCGTGATGGAGAAATGCACCTATTGCGTGCAGCGCATCTCGGCCGCACGGCGTGACGCAAAGAAGGAGAACCGCCCCGTGGCGGAAGGCGAAGTGGTGACGGCCTGCCAGTCCGCCTGCCCGGCCGATGCCATCACCTTCGGCAACCTTGCCGATCCGGCCTCGGCCGTGAACCGCGCCAAGGCGGACCCGCGCCACTACGCGCTACTCGAGGATCTCGGCACGCGGCCGCGCACCACCTACCTCGCCCGACGCGTGCCCGACGGCAAGGAGGGCGCATGAGCGCCGCCTCCGCCTATCTGCCGCGCATGACCGCCGCCGAGATCACGGCGGAGGTCGCCGACCCGGTCCTGCGCCCGGCCTTCGGGCGGCGCTGGTGGATCGGCTGCGGCATCGCCTTGGCGCTGACCCTTGTCATGGTGGCCAGCGTCCTGTGGCTGCTGTGGCAGGGCGTCGGCATCTGGGGGGTGAACACCTCCAACGTCTGGGGCTTCGCGCTGGCGAACTACATCTGGTGGATCGGGATCGGCAATGCGGGCACGCTGATCTCGTCCATGCTGCTCTTGACCCGGCAACGCTGGCGGGCCTCGGTCTCGCGCTTCGCCGAGGCGATGACGCTGTTTGCCGCCGCGATCGCGGGGCTGTTCCCGATCTTCCATCTGGGGCGGCCCTGGCTCTGCTACTGGCTGGTTCCCTATCCGGACACGATGGGCATCTATCCGCAGTGGCGCAGCCCGCTGGTCTGGGACTTCTTCGCCATCGCGGCCTACCTGCTCTTCAGCCTGATGTTCTGGTACACGGGCGCAATTCCCGATTTCGCCACGCTGCGCGACCGCGCCCGGACCCGCGGATCGCAGGTCTTCTACGGCATCCTCGCGATGGGCTGGCGCAACTCGGCCCGGCACTGGCAGATCTACGAGAGCTACTATCTCGCGATGGCGGCGCTGGGTGTGCCGATGGTCGTGTCGGTCCATTCGGTCGTCGGCCTCGACTTCGCGGCCGGGCTGATGCCGGGCTGGCAGGAGACGATCTTTCCGCCCTACTTCGTGGTCGGCGCGATGTTCTCGGGCTTCGCGATGGTGGTCGTCCTCGCTGCCGCCCTGCGCCATGCGCTGGGACTCGAGGCGCTGATCACGCGGGCGCATTTCGACGTCATGGGCAAGGTGCTGCTGTTTGCCTCCCTGGTGATGGCGCTGTCCTATGCGACGGAGTGGTTCTTCGCCTGGTATTCGCACGACCCGGCCGACCAGTTCCTGCTGAGCTGGGAGTTCTTTGGCGCCTATGGCCCGATCTATGTCTTCATGCTGGCCTGCAACTGCCTCGTGCCGCAGCTCTACTGGTTTCGCGCGGTGAGGCGGTCGGTGGCGGCGTCGGTCGTCATCGCGCTGCTGATCAACGTAGGCATGTGGCTGGAGCGCATCCTCATCGTCGCCATCACCCCCGCGCGCGGGCATCTGCCGTCGCAATGGTCAATCTTCTGGCCGACGGTCTGGGACTGGCTGACGCTGGTCGGATCGCTGGGGTTCTTCGCGCTGATGTTCTTCCTGTTCGTCCGGCTGGTCCCCACGGCCTCGATGCACGAGGTAAAGGCCGAGATCTTCCGGGGGGAGCGGCCATGAGCGAGGCCCGCCTCCTGCTGGCCTTCGACGCGCCGGACGACCTGATCGCCGCCGCCTGGGACCTGCGCCGGCGCGGGCAGGGCGACATGGACGCCCATGTCCCGTTCCGCATCCCCGAGCTCGACGAGGCGCTGGATCTGCCGCCTGCGCCGGTGCGGCCGGTGATGCTGGCGGCGGCGCTGGCCGGCGGGGCTGCGACATTCGCGCTGCAGTGGTGGACCTCGGTGCGCCTCTATCCCTTCGATTCGGGGGGACGGCCGCTCAACGCCTGGCAGGTCTTCACTTTCGCGGTGTTCGAGATCGCGGTGCTGTCCGCGGCGGCCGCGGGGCTCATCGCGATGTTCGTCGCCTGCGGTCTGCCGCGCCTGCATCACCCGTTCTTCGCAACCGCGCGGACCGAGCGCGCCGGCGACGACCGCTTCTACCTCAGCCTGCCCGATGCGCCCGGCACGCCGGACCGGTTGCAGCTGTCAGCCATCCCCGGGCTGCGCGAGATCATCGAGGTGGCGCCATGAGGGGCGCGGCCGTGCTTTTGCTGCTCGTGCTCGCCGCCTGCCGCGAGGACATGGCCGAGCAACGGAAGTTCACCGCCTACGACCCCTCGGACCTCTGGCCGGACGGGGCCGCTTCGCGGCCGCTGGTGGAGGGCACTATCGCGCGCGGCGCCCTCGCAGATGCGCAGGCGGCGGCGGTGCCGCCCGCCGTCACCGCGGCGCTGGTCGAGCGAGGGCGCGAACGCTACGACATCTTCTGCGCGCCCTGCCATGGCCTGACCGGCAGGGGCGACGGACGCGTGGTGCAGCGCGGTTTCCCGGCACCCCCCAGCTACATGTCCGAGCGGCTGCGGCAGGCCCCGGCGCGGCATTTCTTCGACGTTGTCACCCATGGCTTCGGCGTCATGTATCCCTACGCCGACCGGGTGCCGCCGCAGGACCGCTGGGCGATTGTGGCTTATGTCCGCGCCCTGCAGACCGCCGATCCGACGATCACCGCCGACAGTCCGGCGCGTGCCGCCGTGCCGGTGGGAGGACGCGGCGATGGCTGAGGCGCGCGCCCGTCCCGCCCCGCGCAGCCGGGGCCTTGCGGCGGCGGCCGGGCTGGTGGCGCTCGTGATCGTGGCGCTCACGACCCCGCCGCGGACGCTCGCGCTGGGGTGGCTGGCGGGATGGCTGTTCTGCCTCTCCGTTACGGTGGGGGCCGCGGTCTGGCTGTTGGTCGCGGCGCTGACCGGCGGCCGCTGGGTACAGGTCGCGGGTCCGTCGCTCGCCGCGCTGTCGCGCGCCACCCCGGTCGCGGCGGTGGCAGGGGCGGGTTTCGTAGTGCTGGGGCCGCTCATCTTTCCGTGGTGGGAAGGCGGCGGCGGGGCGCGGCAGGTCCATTGGCTCAATCCGCCGTTCTTCGCCTTGCGCTCGGTGGCGGTGCTGCTGCTCTGGTCGGGCCTCGGCTGGCTCGCGCCGCGCCGGCCGGGGGCGGGCGCCGCGGCCGCGGGGCTGATCGCCTACGGGATCGGCGTCTCGGTCGCGGGGGTGGACTGGATTCTGTCGCTGGATCCCGCCTTCGAATATACCGTCATCGGCGCGCAGCTGGCCGTGATGCAGATGACCCTCGCCATGGCCGCGGTCGCCCTCTGGGGCTTGCGGCCCGGCTCCGGTGCCGACGCGGGCGGGCTGCTGCTGGCAGGGGTGCTGGGGAGCTTCTACCTGGCCGCGATGGGCTATGTGGTCAGCTGGTCGGGCAACCTGCCCGAGAAGGCCGCGTGGTATCTGGCCCGGCAGGCGGGCGCGGGCAGCTTCGTTCTGACTCTCTCTTTCGTCGCGGGCGTGCTGTTGCCGTTTTCGGTGCTGCTGGTGACGCGGCTGCGCGGCAGCTCCACGGCGCTGCGCTGGACCGGGTGCAGCGTCCTCGCAGGCGGGGTGGCGCAGTTCGTCTGGCTGGTCGCGCCGGGGCGCATGGCGGGCGCGGGCGTCACAGCGATGGCGCTTGCAGGCATCGCCGCGGCCGCGTTCGCCCCGACCAGGAGGCGGAAGCCATGAGCCACGACCCGGTGCCCGAGCCGGACGCCATTCCCGCGCGCCGCGTCCTCGTCGGGATCCTCGGGGCCGCGGGTGGCGTGGCGATCGCCGCGGGCGTGGTCTGGGTGCTGTTTCCGACGGCGCGGCAGGTCCAGAACCGGTCGCCGACCCCCGTTGCAGGCGTCCCGCTGGAGATCCGGCCGGTCGAGGTCTACGCGGACTGGCTGGAGCGCCAGCGGGCGCTGCTTGCCGGAGCGGAAGGGCGCATGCCCATCGAGGCCGCGATGGCCGTCGTTGCGGCGGGCGGCAGCCTCGATGCGGAGGGCAGGCGATGATCCGCGCCTTCCTCCTTTTCGCCGCCATGCTGCTCGCCAGTCCTGCCGACGCCGGCCTGACGCGGTAGGAGCTGGACCGCGTGCGGGTCGATCTGCCCCCGGACGCGGCCTTGCCGCTCGGCCTCGACGTGCCCGCCGTGCTGCTGTTCGCCGATTTCGACTGCGGCGACTTGTGCGATGCGATCCTCGGCCAGACCGCCGCCGTGCTGGCGCAGACCGGGCTGACGCCGGGCAGGGACTTCCGCCTCGTGGTCGTGGGCCTCGATCCCAGGGACAGTGCGGCTTCGGCCGAAGCGTTCCTGGCGGCCCAGACCGATCCGCCGCTGCGCGCCGCCGCCACCCTGCTTTCCCCCAATGGCGCAAGGCTGGCGGCGATGACCGCCGCCCTCGGATACGGCTACGCCTGGGACGCCGTGAACGACCGCTTCGCCCATCCCGCCGCGCACTATGTCATCGCGGCGGATGGTCGGGTCCGGAACGTCCTGCCGGCCTTCGCCGCCTCGGAGGCGGACCTGCGGGCGGCGATCCTCGGCGCCGGCCTCGGCACCGGGCCGGTCGCCACCCGGCTGATCCTGTTCTGCTACGATCTGGACCCCGAGACGGGCCGCTATTCGCTGCAGATCCGGCGCATCCTCATGGGGCTGGGCCTGCTCACCGTCGCGTCCCTGCTGGCCGGCATGACCCTCGCCTTTCGGCGCGAGAGGAGGTCGCCGTGATCGCTCCACCAGACGCCGCCTCGGTCTCGGCGGACAGTTTCGACCTGATGTTCCTCGTGATGGTGGTCTTCTCGGGCTTCATCGTGCTGCTCGTGGCGACACTGGTGATCGTGTTCTCGATCCGCTTCCGCAGCGGCAGCCGGGCGAACAGGCACGAGGTCAGGCGCCTTGTCAGCCGCGAGGTCGAGATCGCCTGGACCGCCGCGACCGCCTTCGGGGCGATGTTCTTCTTCTGGTTCGCATCCGCCCATTTCCTACGCCATGCCGCCGCGCCGGTGGATGCGATGGAGGTCCATGTCGAGGCCAAGCAGTGGATGTGGAAGGCCACGCACGAAAGCGGGGCGCGCGAGCTCGGCAGCCTGCACGTTCCGCTGGGGCGGGCGACGATCCTCTACATGAATTCGCAGGACGTGATCCATTCCTTCTTCGTCCCGGCGTTCCGGCTGAAGCAGGACGTGGTGCCGGGCATGACGACGACGATGTGGTTCACCCCGACCCGCACCGGCAGCTTCCACCTGTTCTGCGCCGAATACTGCGGCACCGGCCATTCCACGATGTTGGGCGAGATCGTGGTGATGGACGAGGCGGCGTTCGCCGCCTGGCTGGAGGCGCGTCCGGGCAGCGGAAGCCTGGTCGATGCGGGGCGCGTGCTGTTCACCGAGGCCGGCTGCGCGAGTTGCCACGATCCGGCCTCGGCCGTCCACGCGCCCGACCTGCGCGGCATCTACGGCCGCCCGGTCCCGCTGGCGGACGGCCGCATCGTCACCGCGGATGCGGCCTACCTGCAGGATTCGATCCTTCAACCCGACCGCGACGTGGTGGCCGGTTTCGATCCGATCATGCCGAACTTCTCGGGGCTGCTCGACGAGGACGAGGTCGCGGGGCTGGTGGCCTGGCTGCGCACGCTGGAAAGGGACGACGGATGACCCTCGAGGCCGAAGCCGGTCGCGGCCGTCCCGGCCAGACGCTGCCCCGCAGCTACCTCGGCGCGGGGCACAGCGTCCGGTCGTGGTTGCTGACCACCGATCACAAGCGCATCGCGCTGCTCTATTTGGGCACGATCACCGTCTTTTTCCTGATCGGCGGGTCGGCGGCGACGCTGATGCGCCTCGAGCTGGTGACGCCGCCGGGGGAACTGGTCTCGGCCGACACCTACAACCGCCTGTTCACGCTGCACGGCGTCATCATGGTCTGGTTCTTCCTGGTGCCCGCGGTGCCCGCCACGCTGGGCAATTTCGTGCTGCCGCTGGCGATCGGGGCGCGGGACGTGGCCTTTCCGCGGCTGAACCTGCTCAGCTGGTATCTCACCATCGCGGGCGGTGTCCTCGTGCTGGCGTCGCTGCTGCTGGGCGGGGTGGACACCGGCTGGACCTTCTACACGCCCTATTCCTCGCTCTATTCCAACAGCTACGTCACGCTGGCCGCGATGGGCGTGTTCGTGAACGGCTTCGGCTCCATCGCGACCGGGATCAACTTTCTGGTCACCATCCACACGCAGCGCACCCGCGGGTTGACCTGGATGCGCCTGCCGCTGTTCGTCTGGTCGCTCTATGCCGTCTCCATCGTCATGGTGCTGGCGACGCCCGCGCTGGCCGTGGCGCTGCTGATGGTGGTGGTCGAGCGGCTGTTCGACCTCGGCCTCTTCGATCCCGCGCGCGGCGGCGATCCGATCCTGTTCCAGCACATCTTCTGGTTCTATTCGCACCCGGCGGTCTACATCATGATCCTGCCGGGCTTCGGGGTCATCAGCGAGGTGCTGACCTGCTTCGCGCGGCGCCGGATCTTCGGCTACGAGGCGATGGTCTTCGCAATGCTGGCCATCGCGATCTTCGGCTTCTTCGTCTGGGGCCACCACATGTTCGTGTCGGGCCAGTCCTATTACGCCAACCTGATCTTCTCGTTCCTGTCCTTCGCCATCGCGGTGCCCTCGGCCATCAAGGTGTTCAACTGGTCGGGCACGCTCTACGGCGGCCACATCACCTTCGAGGCCTCGATGCTCTACGCGTTGGGGTTCATCGGGCTGTTCACGCTGGGCGGGCTGACGGGGCTCTTCGTCGCCTCGGTCCCGATCGATGTGCATGTGACCGACACCTACTTCATCGTGGCGCATTTCCACTACATCATGGTCGGCGGCATGGTGACGGCGTTCTTCGCCGGTCTGCATTTCTGGTGGCCGAAGATCACCGGGCGTCTCTACAGCGAGAGCTTTGCCCGGCTGGCCGCGCTGCTGATGTTCGTCGGCTTCAACTTCACCTTCTTTCCGCAGTTCATCCTCGGCTGGATGGGGATGCCGCGCCGCTACTGGAGCTATCCCGACGACTTCCAGGTGCTGAACGTCGCCTCGTCGCTGGGCGCGGTCATCCTCGCCGCCGCCTATCTGCTGCCGCCGGTCTATCTGGGGCTGTCGCTGTGGCGCGGGAAGCCGGCAGGCGACAACCCCTGGGACGCGACGGGGCTGGAATGGACCACCTCCTCGCCGCCGCCGCGCGAGAACTTCGCGGTCCTGCCGGTCGTGGACACTGAGCCCTACGCCTATCACGCCGACCGGGTCGAGCCGCACCGGCGCGGAGACGCGTCCCACCGGGCGGTCAGCCAGTCCTCGGACCCGGGGGACGACGCATGACGCGCGGGTTGCACGAGCCCTTCGCCACGCTGCCCCGCCAGCGGGAGGCGGCGACGTTCGGCATCTGGATCTTCCTTGCCACTGAGATGATCTTCTTCGGCGGGCTGTTTCTCGGCTACGCCGTCTACCGCCACGAATACCCGGCCGGCTTCGCCGCCGCCGGGGCGCGGACCGACATCGTGATCGGCACCGCCAACACGATGCTGCTGCTGACATCGAGCGCGACCATGGCCGCGGCCGTCTGGTCCGGCCGCGCCGGGCTTCGCGGCAACACGCTGCTGGCGCTGGTGCTGACGGCGCTCTTGGGCACCGGGTTCCTGGTCCTGAAGGCGGTCGAGTATCGCAACGACATCGACGAGGGGCTGGTGCCCGGCTCGCCGGCCTTCCCGCTGTCCGAGCCAGGGGCGGAGCTGTTCTTCGGCTACTACTGGGCCATGACCGGCCTGCATACCGTGCATCTGGTGATCGGCGTCGGCGCGCTGGGGCTGACCGCCTGGCGCCTTTGGCGGGGCCGGCTCGCCTGGCGCGGGACGGGCTTTCTGCACGTCCTCGGCCTCTACTGGCACTTCGTCGACGTGATCTGGATTTTCCTCTTCCCGCTCCTCTACCTGATGGGCCGCTGACATGCAGCGCGATCAAGACGACGGTCGCGGGTTATGGCTGAAGGCGGGCGCGGTCTGGATCGCCCTCGGCGTCGTCCTGGCGGCGACCGTGGCAGGCGCCTATCTCGCGCCCGGTCCTTTGAGGCTGCCACTCGCGCTCGGCCTCGGCGCGGTCAAGGCGGCGCTGGTGGTGGTGGTCTTCATGGAGTTGTTCGACAGCCGCGCCTCGACCCGCATCGCGCCGCTTGTGGGGGCGCTGTTCGTGGCGCTGCTGTTCGCCTTGTCCTTCGCCGACGAAGCGACCCGACAGGAGATGCCCCGCAGCTTCGCAGCGCCGCCTGAACGGGCGGTGCAGGACCGCTGAGCGTGGCATCGCGCAGTCTCGGCGCCGACCAGACCGAGCGACCCTCTCGCCACGTCGTCCGCGGCATTCCCTGTCCCAAAGCTCCCCAAGTGTCTTGGCTCGACAGCGAGCGTTCATGCGGCGAGCATGTGGCCCGAGCCGGGAAACCTCACCTCGAACACTGTGCCGGGTTCGTTGTCGAACACCGAAAGCGCGGCGTCATGCATGTCGGCGATCGCCTTGACCAGCGCGAGCCCGAGCCCGCTGCCGGGAGTGTGCCGACTCTGTTCGACCCGGAAGAATCGCTGGAAGATCCGCTCGCGGTGCTCAGCCGCGATACCCGGCCCGTTGTCGGATACACGCAGGATGACGCCGGAGGGCACCACCTCCGCAGTCACATGGATGGCCGTGCCGGACGAGGAATGCCGGATGGCGTTCTCGACGATGTTCGAGACCAGCTGCGTGAGGAGACCGGGGTCGCCCATGACGAACAGGGGATCGCGGGGCAGCGTCATCCGGAGCGACATCCCCCGGTCCTCGGCCGCCGGCCCGAAGGCCTCGACGACATTCGACAGGATCGGCGCGAGATCCCGGCGCTCGAAGCGCGCCTGCCGGTCGCCCGCCTCGATCTGCGCGATCCGCAGCAACGCGTTGAATGTGACGATGATGTCGCGGGTTTGCTCGAGGCTCGCCTGCACGTCCTCCGGCGCGACCACCTCCGCGGTGCTCATCCGCTCCAGCCGCTGATGCAGGCGCTGCAGCGGGGTTCGCATGTCGTGGGCGATGTCGTTCGATATCTGCTGCTGGCTTTCCAGAAGCCGGGTGATCTCATCGAGCATCTCGTTGATCCGCACCGAGACGCGGGAGAGATCGTCGCCGGCTGGCGCGGGCACGCGAACGCGCGCTGCAAGCTGCCCGGCGGAGACGCGGGAGAGCGTGGCAAGGATCGCGCTGATGCGTTCCTCGGTGAGGCGCCCGACGCGGACGCCCGCGATCAGGCCGAGGCCGACCACGGCGAGGTAGCCAAGGACCAGTGCGGCGCCCAGGGCCTCCATGATCTCGGCGACGATATGGTCGCCCGAGCCCTGGATCAGCCGGTAGGGTCCAATCGAGGTCTCGCGCATCCAGTAGCGCTGGACCTCGTCATGCATGGGTTCGGCGAGGCGGATCGCCCGGGCCGGCAGCACGGCTGGGACGACCGCGCCCACCGGCTCGGTGATATTGCCCGCGACGACCCGGCCGTCGCGGTCCTGCAACTGGTAGATCCGCGCGTTCTCGAAGCTGACCTCGGCCAGGGCGTCGACCCGGCCGATCAGTCGCGCCTCGCCGCCGTCGTCGTAGATCGCGGCCAGCGTCTCGGCGTCGCCTCGCATCTGATCCAGCACCCAGTCGCGGACCTCGTACTGCGTAAAGCCGTAGGCCATCGAGAAGACGAGGGCGGAGAGGATCGCATAGAGGAACGCGAACTGCAGCGACAGCCGCACGGACGTCCGCAATCCCGATCGTCCCCGCGCCTCAGCCATGAAGGCTGTATCCCGCGCCGCGGACGGTGTGAATCAGCGGCCGATCGAACGGCTTGTCGATCTTGTTGCGAAGCCGGCTGATGTGGGTCTCGACGACATTGGTGTTGGGGTCGAAGTTGAACTCCCACACCGCCTCCAGCATCATCGTGCGCGTCACAACCCGGTCGGCGTTGCGCATCAGGTAGATCAGCAGCCGGAACTCGCGCGGCTGCAGCGGGATATCCCGTCCCGCCCGGCAGACGGAACGGCGGATCAGGTCGAGCTCCAGATCGGACACCCGGAGGCGCGTCTCCTCGGCCTGCATGGGGGGGCGCCGCGCCAGTGCCGAGACCCGCGCGGAAAGCTCCGAGAAGGCGAACGGCTTGACGAGGTAGTCGTCGGCCCCCGCCTCCAGCCCGTCCACGCGGTCGTTCAGCGCGCCGAGCGCGCTGAGAAACAGGATCGGCGTGGCGACACCGGCGCCTCGGATCGACTTCACCAGCGACAGCCCGTCGAGGCCGGGCAGCATCCGGTCCACCACCATCACGTCGAATTCGCTGTCGAGCGCCAGCAGGAACCCCTGCCTGCCATCGGCAGCGTGATCGGCCACATGGCCGAGCGCCCGCAGGCTGGAGCAGATGTAGTCGGCGGTTTCCCGGTCGTCCTCGACCACCAGCACACGCATCCTTGGCCGCCCTCCCGAGCAGGCCCCCCCGATAGCAGAACGGCACCGCGCCTGTCATCTGCCGGGACATTACCGATCCGTATAGTCGCGGCGAGTTCGCGGAGAGGCGCGGCCGCGTATCCAGCCGGGAAAAGGCGGATACTCATGGCTGCAACGGACACCGGTTTCCTGACCCCCGACAGGGCGGCTGGCTCGCGGCCCGCCCGAGGCTTCTCGCTCGACCGTAGCGACCGCAGGTTCCTGGTGGCCGCGCTCGCCGCGCTGCTGGCAGTGCGGCTGCTGGCGGTGTTCTGGCTGCCTTTCGTCGACACGACCGAGGCGCGCTACGCCGAGATTGCCCGCAAGATGCTGGAGACCGGCGACTGGATCACGCGGCAGTTCGACTATGGCGTGCCCTTCTGGGGCAAGCCACCGCTGCACACCTGGCTCTCGGCGCTCGGCATGAGGATCTTCGGCGTGGGGCCGTTCGGGGCGCGGATCTTCATCCTCGCCTCGTCCATCACGGTGCTGGCCCTCGTGTTCGGCTGGGTCCGCCGCCACCGGGGCCGCGACGAGGCGCTTCTGGCTACGGTGGTGCTCGCGTCCGCGGTGCTGTTTCTCGGCGCCTCGGCCTTCGTGATGACCGACATGGTAATGGTGCTGGGCACCACGCTCTGCATGGTCGGGTTCCACACCTGCGTGACCAACGCCGGGTCCCGGCGGTTGTGGGGCCATCTGTTCTTCGTCGGCATCGCGCTGGGCCTCATGGCGAAGGGCCCGGTCGCGCTGGTCATCACGGCCATCCCGATTCTGCTGTGGCTGACGATCGGCCGACGCTGGCGCGGGGTCTCGGCGCTGCCCTGGGGCTCGGGGCTCCTCCTCGCCGCCGTCCTGACGTTACCCTGGTATGCCGCGGCCGAGATCAGGACGCCCGGCTTCCTGCGCTACTTCCTCATCGGCGAGCATTTCAACCGCTTCACCGTCTCGGGGTGGCAGGGCGACCTTTACGGCTCGGGCCATGCGCGGGCGAAGGGCATGATCTGGATCTATGCGGCCGGCATGTTCCTGCCCTGGACCCTGTTCGCAGCCGCGCTGCTGCCGCGCGGTCGCGCGGTGCTCGCGGCAGTCTCGCGCGACGGCGAGGGCTGGCACAGCTATCTCGTGCTCTGGGTTCTGTCGCCGCTGATCCTGTTCACGCCCGCGGCGAACATCCTCGGCGCCTATGTGCTGCCGGGGCTGCCCGCGGCGGCGATTCTGCTGGTGTCGCTCTGGGCGGCGGCGTGGGGCCGGCCCGGGCGCTCGGCGCGCACCGTCGGGGCGCTCGCCACCACCGGCGTGGCGGCGCTGTTCCTGGTCGTGTCGCTGCTCTCCGTCGCCGCGCCGCAAATGCTGCGCCTCAAGACCGAGCGCGAGCTGGTCGCTGCGGCCCGCGCCGCCGACCCGCAGATGCGCTTCACCTATTGGGGCCCCCGCAGCTACTCGGCCGAGTTCTACACAGGCGGGAGGGTGGCCTTCACGACGAACGCCGACGAGATCGACGCCCTCGCCCGCAACGGCGCCCGCGACGCCGTGGCCGTCAAGGCGCACGACGCCGAGACCATCGCGCCGCGCCTCGCAGCGGGCTTCACGCGGGTCGGCCCGTTCGGACGCCGAGTGCTCTACATCGAAAATCCCGCCGCGGAGGTCGCGCCATGAGAGCCGAAGCCATCGGGCCGCGGATGCCCGGCGTCCTGCCGTTGCCGCGTGCCGTCCCGGACCTCTCCTTCGTCATCCCCGCCCTCAACGAGGAGGACAACATCGCCGAGACCATCCGCCGCGTTGCCGCCGAGGCCCGCAGGCTGGTCGCCAGCTTTGAGATCGTCGTCGTGGACGATGGCAGCTCCGACGCGACCTTCGCGGCAGCGAAGGCGCAGGCCGCGACCTTTCCCGTCCGCACGCTGCGGCTGTCGCGCAACTTCGGCAAGGAGCACGCGATCATGGCGGGGCTGGAAAGGACCATCGGCGCGGCGGTGGTGATCCTCGACGCCGACCTGCAGGAGCCGCTCGGTCACCTCGAGGCCATGCTCGCCCACCGCGCCGAGGGGTTCGAGATGGTCTATGCCGTCCGCGCCGGGCGCGAGGACGAGAGCCTGCCCAAGCGCGCCTTCACCCGCCTCTTCTACGCCATGCTGAACCTCGGCAGCGACACCGCGATCCCGGCCGACGCCCGCGATTTCCGGCTGATGGACCGCCGCGTGGTGGACGCCCTCTGCGCCCTGCCCGAGCGCAACCGCTTCATGAAGGGCCTCTACGGCTGGGTCGGTTTCCGGTCGAAGGCCGTCCCGATCCGGCTGGAGCCGCGGCGGGCGGGTGCGTCCAAGTTCGGGTTCCGCAAGCTCTTCCGGCTGGGGTTGACGGGGCTCACCTCGTTCACCGCATGGCCGCTGCGGGTATGGACCAGCATCGGCATGGCGATCGCGGTCTGCTCGATCCTCTACGGGCTGTGGATCGTCCTGCGAACGCTCCTCTTCGGCAGCGACGTGCCCGGCTGGTCCACGCTGGTCGTGGCGGTCTCGCTTCTGGGGGGCGTGCAGCTCATCTCGATCGGGGTCCTGGGCGAATACCTCGCCCGCGTCTTCACCGAGGTGAAGGGACGCCCCGGCTTTATCGTCGCCGAGGACCACCCGGCCGACGCGCAGCAGCCGTGATATGGCGGCAGGCGCTGCGTTTCGGGCTGGTCGGCGCGCTCGCGACGCTGGTCCACATGGCCATCGGCACCATCCTGGTCCAGTCCGGCTGGCAGCCGCTGGCCGCTAACGCCTTCGCCTTCGCGACCGCCTTCCTGGTCAGCTTCGCGGGGCACCTCGGCTTTTCCTTCGCCGACCAGCAGCCCGACCCCGCCGCGGCGCTGTGGCGGTACGGGCTGGTCGCACTGGCGGGCTTCCTTTGCAACGAGGCTATCCTCGCCCTGCTGCTGGCGGCGCGGCTCATCCCCGCCGCCGCAGCGCTCTGGGTTTCTACGGCCTGCGCGGCGGTCCTGACCTTTGGTCTCGCAAAGGCCTGGGCCTTTGGGCGCCGACCGGCCCCGGCGTGACCACAAGGGACGGCCGCGAGGAACGCCCAGCTCGTGACAACCGTGCCGAGATCAAGGCCGCCGAAGCTCGCCCCAGCGGGCGGGTCAGTATATAGCCCGCCCAGAAGGCCGCGACCCGCCTCATAATCCTCATGCGCCAGGCCGCGAACACGGGCGCGATGCCGACGCGAAGACGAACGCGGATGGCAGATCCCCCAAGCCCAGCTGTTCGGCCATCAGATTGCCTGCCGCGGTGCCGAGCGCGAACGTGAACAGGATTGCGAGCCAATGGAACCCCTCGCGGGTCGGCGAATTAATCGCATGGATGAGAGGGTTCCCTCGCGCGCATACCAGACCGCGAAGGTGGCGATCAGGGCCGCGCCGAAAAACGGCCATCGTGACCGTCAACGGTACGCCTCAGGTATCGACCAGGCTTCTGTGATCAGCGTGCCGACAATCGACAATCATCGTCGCGGCCGACCAGTAGACCCACGGGCGGTAGATCGGTCCAGAATTGCAACCCGAGCATCGTGGTTGGTCGGATGCTGCCCGATCTCGACGGGCTGTGCGCCGATGACCGGATCGAGGGGCTGAACGCCGGTGGCGACGATTACCTGGTCAAACCCTTCGCCTTCGGCGAACTCTCCGCCCGCATCAACGCGCTGGCCCGCCGGCCGCAGATACCCGAGGCGGAAACCGTGCTCTCGGCCGGCGGTTTGGAGCCCGAGGGATTCGTGGCGACCCTTCGAGGCCCTGCTGCGCATCGCCCAGGTCTCCGGCGGCAGCCCCAGCGATCGCATCGTCCCGGTCGCGCTGGGACCGCTCGCGAGGACGATGGCGGAAGTCTACGAACCGGCTGCCGAGGAGGGCGGGCACAGTCTGACGCTAACCTTGCGCGATCCGTCGACAATCCGCGGCGACCGCATGTTGCTAGGACAGGTGATCGCCAACCTGCTGGAAAACGCGCTGCGGCACAGCCCGCCCGGTCCGGCTACGCTTGCCATCGAAGGCCCAGTCCTCATCGTCACCGACTGCGCCCGGAGCCTCTGTCCCGGGTGCTCACAGCCTACGCCGCCAGCGCGAAACCGACGGCCGGAATCTGGGCCCCGGTCACCTCACACCGGTTACGAATGCCGTGGAAAGCCTCAACCGGGTGATCCGCACGGCCATCAAGACCTGGCCGCTCCCGTCCGAGAAAGCCGCCGAGAAGCTGATCTGCCTGGCCATCCGCGAGCACGAGAAAACCGCGCGAAACGTCAGAGGCTGGCGGACAGCGGTCAATCAGTCCGCCATCATCTTCGACGACCGCTTCAACCCGCTCGGCGGCGGAAGGCGGTCAGATGGAAACGGGCCGAAAGCCCATCCACGGAATGTCGGACATTCCCCGCCATCTGGATCGACGCCACCTACCTCAAGGTCCGGCGCGGCGGGCGGATCGTCTCGGTCGCGGTGATCATCGCCATTGGCGTGAACACCGACGAGGGCGCGAGGTGCTGAACCTTGAGGTCGGCACCTCCGCGGGCTGTGCGGGGTGAAGCTGGTGATCAGCGACGCGCACGAGGGCATCAAGGCCGCCGTCTCGAAGGTGCTCAGCGCCACCTGGCAGCGCCTCCGTGTGCATTTCCAAAGGAATGTCGCAGCCCACGCCGGCAGGAGCGGCAGGCGCGTCGTCTCGGCCTTGATCGCCACTGCCTTCGCGCGTGATACAGCCGAAGCCGCCACCACCCAGTGGCGCGTGGTGGCCGATCAGATCCGGCCCAAGTGGATGAGGCCGAGCACGGACGTCCTCGCCAAAGGAGCACCGAGCCAAGCTGCACTCGACCAACCCCGTCGAGCGCCTGAACGGCGAGATCAAGCGCCGCATCGATGTCGTCGGCATCTTTCCTGACGACGACGCCATCACTCGCCTCGTCGGGGGACTGCTGCTCGAACAGAATGATGATTGGGCCGTCCAGCGCTCGCGATACATGACGCTGGAAACCATCGAGCGCGGTGCGGGATGATCCCGTCATCAGCTGCCCGCTGCGGCCTCCTGATCAAGCAGGCCCGCGCCGAACATCACGGTGACGATCGATCAGCGCGAGCTACACCACTTCATGGGGTCGAGGGGCTACAAACGCGGCAACGTTCTCCTGCGCCGCGCGCAGCACGCGACGATCGTCGACGCCGCACACGCCCTGTCGTCGACGCGGTGGAGGGCAGCCTGCCATGGCGCGGACAACATCAACGACAAACTCAGAGAGGCTGCCGAAAAAACAACACCGGTCGCAGCGGCGGCTGCCCGCCGTTTTCTGCCTTGTTTCCCTGCTGCCCGGGGCGCTATACGCGTCGGCGGAGTGGTGGCCGAGTGGTCGAAGGCACACCCCTGCTAAGGGTGCAGGCGGGAAACCGTCTCGAGGGTTCGAATCCCTTCCACTCCGCCATCGTCGCTTGTTTTTAAACGATTTTCTGTATCGTTGCGTTTGTTACCCGCCATCCTGCCCGCCATGTGGAAAACGCTTGGAAGCGACGGGGTGCGACTGGCACGAAGAACGGCCACGGTTTGCCGCGCTTGCGGGATTGGGGGGGCGGCTCAATAGTTCGCGGCCTCGAAGGCCGGGACCGGCAGCTTCCCGTCCTTCCGCTAAACCGCAGCAATTTCTGAGCGGGGGGCAGGCCGAAGTCTCGGCTGGCCGCCAGAGGCAACCCGCGCCACCCTCACATAGAGAAAATATCCCCGCCCATGAATAACGGCAGTCGGCGCGGCGCCGTCTTCCGCTCGTAGGAACCTTGGGCCTCCCTGCCGCCCGGTGGAAGTCCTACCCTGTCCCGCGTCGTGGGTGCCACAGAAACAGACTGATTTTCGTTGTTTACCGGTCATGCCTTCCGCCGCACGCTCCTGTCGTTCACACATGTGTGAGGGCTTGACGTGAGGAGGTGTCGATGCGGGTGGGTGTGCTTTGCTTGGTGGTTGCGCTGGCGGGTTGTGCCGAAAAAACTGTGACTGAGATGGGATACGAGGAACGCCTCGAACTGGCCGGTGAAATAATCAACAGGTGCAAAGCTATCGGATTGAAGGACAACACGCCGGAGTTAAGTCACTGCGTTGAGGCTGAGGCGGACAAGGAGGTTTACGGTCGGGAGATAGCTCGCGAGCGCGCTCGTCGGATGGGGATGGCCATAAGCACCAGCATGCAAAGCTACGGGGACTCCATGCAGCAGCAAGCTGCAATTTCCCGTGCACGGCAAGTCCAATGCACTCACACGCCCGGCTACGGCGGCACAATCACCACCAACTGCTACTAGGGCACTTCCAGGCTCTGCGCCGGAGACCAGTTACTAGCGCGCTCCGCGCCAAGGGGCTTGGTTCAGAGTGGCGCGTCCGTAAGCACGAGCGCCCCATCTGCCAACGGGCGCTGGAGCCGAGCCGCAGCCTCAAACGGGGCGGTCAACCATGTATCCCATTCGTCAGGCCGCGTCAGGATGACGGGCATAGCCTTGGGATGTATCGGGCGAACCTCGGCGTTCGGCTCGGTCGTCAGGAAGGCATACAGATCGTCGGTCGTCTCACCGTCCTTCACCTTGCGGACCGATTTCCACCCGCGAACCTCAATCCCTGCAAAGAACATCGGGGCGCCATCGGCCGCAGCGAACCACTGATTGCCCCTACCGGCGCCCAGCGGCTCGGCAAAGGATGTGACTGGCACAAGGCAGCGGTTCACCGGTCCCAGCCAGCGCCGCCAGTGCGGCGACGCGGTGTTGCGAACGTTGGTCACGCCAGGGTCACGGGCCGTTTTAAGGACTGAGGGCGGCGAGGGCATGCCCCAGCGGGCGCGCACCAATTCCAGAGCCTCCCCATCGTGGCGGATGATTGGCGCGTGCCGGTCGGGATAGACCTCTCCCGGTTCCAGGTTCCCGGTCCGATCGGTGAAGGCGAAGCCGCGGAACAGCGACCGCATGGCCTCTTGGGTCGTGGTCTGGTTGTAGAGATTGCAGATGGGTTCATCCTCCGCAGCCATGCGTCCGAAGGGAGCCGCAGGCGAAGAATAGCCGGGCAACCTTGTGCCGTCAGCCAGCTCAAGGTCGGGGAAGGCGATATGGAAGGCGTCGGCGTCTGCCGGACTGCGGAAGTAGAGGGCGAGCCGGTCGCCGCCCGCGCCGCGGCCGCCGCCATGACAAGCATACTCGCCCCGGCCGAGCATTCGGTCCAACCAAACATGTATCTCCCGGCTGCGTCGCCCCAAGCCGTGCGGCGGGACATGTAGCCGCACACGCACCGGGAAGGCGGCATCGTCCGTCTTGGCCTGCGGGGTGCTGCGCCGGGTCATCTCCGGGAACATTCACGGAACATCATCGATTCGCAAGGCGGGCGGCACGAGGGGGCGCTAGCTGTGGTCCCGAGCCAGACGCCGCTCCGTCTCGCGCGCCCCTCGCGTCAAGCTTGCAATAGCCACGCGAAGGGCCACGCTCTCTTGCGACCGCCCGCCGTGGCGATAGGCCGGGTTTAGCCGGCCTGCGCCATGACCGCCTCTCGCACCATGAAGGCGGCAGACGTTCCATCCGCGCACCGCAGGGCACCTGCACCGCTCGCCCGTTCGCTTTGCCTTTGCGGTGCATCGGGGCGCCGCGTTGGCAAGGTCTATGGGGTTGGCGTCAGCTTTCATCCCTGCCCCTCCCCCCGTGACTGACGTTGCCGACCACCGCCTGCGCGCCACTTTCAACGGTGACACGCTCCACCCGCACGAGCTGCTGTCCCTTGCTGCGGTAGCGTTTCAGCGCCTCCATCTGGGCCGCGAAGGTCCGTGCCAGCTTGTTCAGGGCGCGTTCGGCTGCGTCCTGCTGCGGGATGTTTTCGACATGGTTCAAGCGGCGGGCCAGCATCATCGTGGATTGATGCACCGCTGCCATCTGCGTCAGCAGCAGCGCCTCGGCCGCGTCCCTCGGCTCCATCCCGTCGACGAAACCCAGCGCGAAGTTGGAAGCCTCGGCATCGGTGCGTCTGCCGTGCGAACCCAGCACCGCAATCTGGTGTATCAGTCCGCTGGCGACAACCACGCTGCCCGCCGCGCGCACCAGGGGCGTCAGGTCGCCGGAAGCCTCAACCCGCAGGATGCCATCCTCGCCAAGGTCGAGGGCCAGCGCCGGGGGCGTGCGTGACGCCCCGGCAGCATCGTTCTTCGCGGGCAGCTTGTCCGGCCTGTCCGTTTCCCTTCGCTGGCGCTTGTTCATGCCATCCCCTCCAGTTGCTGCATCAGCCCGGCACGGGCCTCGGCTTCGCGTTCCAGCACCTGGCGCAGCGCGTTTGCTTCCTGTCGCGCCTCGATAGGGCCGGGCACCATGCCCACCAGCACGTCCGGCGGGATCGCCTCGGCAACGGCAACGTCACGGTCCTGCGAGCGCCAGCACTTGCCGCAGAACAGCCGCCCCTGCGGGCCGTGGCGCTCCATGCCGGACTTGGCGAGCCCGCGGCCGCGGCTCACCCGTTCCCCGGACCATGCGAGGCGCACAATTGTGCCGGGGGCGCTGGGCGCATGTGCCGGGCGGAACGCGGGGCCGTGAAGAGAAAGCACAACGGCACCGCTGGGCGGCGTGGCGGGCGCTGAAATCTCGCATGGCCCCGCCGCTACACCCGCTACTTTCGCTACATTCGCGTGTTTTGTAGCGGCTGTAGCAATTGCAGCGGGTGTACCCGCCATGATTTCGGCCAGAGCGGCTTGCACATCAAACAGCATTGATAGGCCTCACAATCCGATAGGCTTCTCTGCGCGCGCCACCCCGAATGACGGTTCCCGGTTCCAGCGGCACCAGGTGCCCGGCCTTCACCAGCATGGAGAGCGGCGCGTGCAACGCCTTGCCGTCACGCAGCGCATTGGGGCCGGACTGGACAATCTCGCGCGGCGTCACATCATCATGCCCCCAGCTTCCCACCAGCCATTGTCGCAGCCGTTCCGCCTTCGCAGTTTCCTCGGACACAAGCCCGGCCTCGGCCAGCCTGCGTGCCTCGACCAGATAGAATTGCGCCATCGTGATGCCCCAGCCCATCGCCTGCGGCACCACCTCGGGGGCGTCGAGACTGCCCCAGAGCGTCAGCACCCCGGCAATGCGCACGGCCTGTTCCGCCGCCTTGCTAGCATAGGCCCGCACATGCTCCATCGGCCCGCCCGCCGCCTGCGCCTGTTCCACTGCCTCGTAGAACCGCCACAGCAGTTCCTTCGCGCCTAGGGACAGAGGCAGGCGCAGAGGGGCCAGTTCCTGCGGGTTGTCGCCGGTCGGCATCGGGGTTGCCAATATCTCGGCCAGCCGTGCCGTGAAGGCGGAAACCGCCGCCTCGCTGGCCGCGCCATGTCCGCGCCGCAGCCGGGTGCCGATCAGGCTGGGCGGTTCGGTAATCAGGAAGCGAGCCAGGAAGCCCTGGCCGGATGCCTGCGGGTCAGCCATGAGCGGGCGCGCTGCCACCGGCTGCGCCATCAGGTGCATCGCCAGCCTGCGGCCCGGATAATCCGTCGCACCGTCGCCGGAACGGATGCGGTTCACCGTGTCGCCGTTCCAAAGCTGCGACAGCCCAGCGATGGTTTTCAGCCGGTTGTCCGAGTTCATGGCATGGCCGCCGATGAAGCCCCCGGCCTCATCCGAGAACAAGCCCAGCGCCGGACGGCCAATCTGATACAATTTCAGCAGGCCCTCGAAGGTCGGTTCCTGCGCGGTCACGTTCGGGAACAGGGGCGGGAGCGGTTCCGGGCCTAAGGCGCGCAAGTCGGCTTGTGCCCCCACCGCCTTTGTCTTGTCGCCCCCCGCCGCTTCGGCCAGCATCCGCTTGCGCTTGCCGGCCCAAATTTTGCGGGCAACCTCATGTTCGGCGAAGGCATCTCGATACCCTGCTGCCAAGTCGCGTTCATGGACGCGGATACCCCGCATCAAGAGGCGGTCGCAGGTGGATTTCCGTTCGCCGCTTTCAGCGATGGTCAGGCAGAATAGCGACAGGGGGGCATCCCCGCCCAGTGTCTCGACATCCGCGAAGCCCTGCACCGCCAGCGACGCGACGGACAGAGCCGATTGCGCGGCGATGCCGACAGGGGCTTGAGATATGTCCTGCACCCCCTCCACCGCCGCTTGCAGCGGCCCCAGCGCGTGAACGGGGTAAGCTTCGCCCGGCGGGATTTCCCGCAAGAGCGGCTGCGGACCTTCGGATGTGAAGGGGATAGGTTCGGGCATCGCGTTCATGCGTTGGCCCCTTTCAGCATGAGAATGTCGTTCCAGTCCCGGCCTTCCGGGGCGGGCAGCAGGCTCACGGCCCAGCCCAGGGCGGTTGCGCATTCGGCCAACTTGTGCGTGGCTTTACGGCCTGCCGTGTCACCGTCCGCGGCGATCGTCAGCCGGTGCGGGATGCCTTCCGGCAGGCGCAGCCCCGCCACGCCTGCGGCAGACAGGGCGGCCCACACGGTCGCAGGGGTGCGTAACAGGCCACTGGCGAGAGACAGGGCTGTCTCAACGCCTTCGGCCACCACAAGCGGCCCCTCGGCCTCACAGAGGCACACCGCGCCGCCCAGCGCCGCGCCCAGCATCGCCTTCGGCGGGTCCACCTCGGCCTTGCCGGTACCGTCCGCGCGCAGGTAGGTCCGATGCACGGCCAAGCGCGGCAGGCCGTCCACCCGCGCCACCAGCGCAGGCAGGCGTTGGATCGTCGCGCCATGCCAGCACGCGGGATGAAAGCGCAGGCTGTCAGGCAGGGTGCAGGTGATGCCCCGCCCCCGCAAATAGGTTTCAGCCACGGTTCCATGAACGGGCAATGCTTCGCGCCAGACAGACAGCGCCTGCCGTTCCCGCCTCACAGCCTCGGCCTCATCCTCGGCCTTGCGTCGGGCTATCTCGGACGTGCTGGGCGGCTGGGGCCGGTCGTGCCGGTCCACAAGCCCTCGGTCGCGCAGCGCGGTCAGCACCTCCATAAAGCTGCACCCAGCCTTGCAGGACAGCAGCAGGCGCCTGTCCGGGGCATCGGCCAGGGTCAGGCTGGGGCGCTTGTCGCCATGCGCCGGGCAGAGGGCCAGACCATAGCCGCGATGCCACTTGCCGCGAAGGGCGAGGGTCAGGGTCCGCGCGTCAGTCATGGCCGAACCCCCAGATGAAGGCGGCCAGCATGGCGGCGCGGTCGGCGTCCAGGCCGTAACGGTGGCAGAGGAAGGCGATGCGAAGGCCCATCATGCGGCACCGCCTTCCAGACCCTCGGCTAGGCTCCTGGCGCTGGGCGGGAAGCGCAGCCGGGACAGGTCGGTGTCGGGCTTCAGGCGATAATGCGCGACATTCTCGGGGCCGCGATAGTCGGTTAGAATGGGCCAGCCATATTCGTCCTTGAGGCGGTGGATTATTGCGCCCAATCGCCAGCCCTTGACCTCGCGAATTTCGGTCCGGTGATTGATGGTGCGCCCGTCAATGAGCGCCTTGCAGGTCCAGAAAACCTGCGTGGGGCTGGAGTACCAGCGGTTTCTCGATGCCATGCTCTCGGCCTCTTTTCTTGAAGGCCGGGCGGCACAACGGTATGGTGCAGCCGTTCCCGCCGCACATGAATACCGCCCCCGCCCGTCGCCTCGGGTGGGGGTTTTTTTATGCAGCAGCGGAAGCCTTTGCGGCCTCCCAAACTTCAATTTCCGACAGCTTCCAGCGGGTGCAGCCGGGCGACAGGTTCACGGGCTGGGGAAAGGTCGGGTCAGCCTTCGCCCAGCGCCAAGGCGTGCTGCGATGCACGCCGAAGCGGGCCGCAAGCTGAAGGTCGGACAGGTAAGTTTCGGCCATGCGATGCACTCCAACATGTTGCGTTGGGATGCAGTGTGAAGCACCAGATGTAGCATCGGAAGCCTGGCAGAAGCGTCAAATCTGATGCGGCGTTCTGCCCTAGTTCTGCCCTTCGCTGACGGGAGAATTGGCGCCTTTGATGGCGCGTTCTAGCGTCCGCCGCGAGACATCGAGTCCGGTTTGTTCATTGACGCGATTAAGGACCACTTTGAGGGGAGTTCGACCGTGACCGCTCGGGAACAGCGCCGAGTAAGCTCTAGCCGTTTCGTTTACAGCTACCGGCGGGCGTCCACCACTCGCTTCCTCGTGAGACGGGCCCAACTTCGCCGCTTCGACGATAGCACGAAGCAACCCATCCTCAGCAAACTCCACGGTTGTGCAAAGGCTCCAACCGGAAAACGGGCGGAGGGCTTTGGCAACGTGGTAGAACGGCGCATAGTCGACAACATCAGGGCTTCGCGAGAATGCATCATAAACGTCCATGCAAATTGTCCAGCCAACTCGTTCATACCACCAAGGCAAGGTTAGATGACCGCTAACATGGGTCTCGCGCATCCAGTCGTGCATGTTGGTTGACTGCCACTCGGGAAGGGCCTCAAACGCGGCGGGTATCTGCGCTGGTTCTATTTCTGCTAGATCGTAGGCCCAGTAGTATTCTTTCGAGATAGGCCCAGACAATAGAGCATCGTCCAGCCTGCATTCTTGCTCTGCATGGTCCGTGCGCAGAGCGCGGGGATCAATGCGCAGCACCTGCCCCTGCGGTCCGCAGACATAAAGATGTCGGTGCAGCGCGGTCAGAAAAGCGTGGTCGGCAAGGTCATATTCGCTTCCCATGAAGTAGAAGTATGCTTGCCACGACGGCCCCTTGCCAACCATATAGCCCATCATTCCCCGCCGTATGTCGCGGGTAAATGGCAGCGCGTTCTCACGCATCCGCGCCAAGGACGAAAGCGGGACGTAGCCTTCGGCAGCAATCATCAACCGATCCTCACAACATTTTCCTCCACCATGCCCTTACCGGTCAGGTAATCCGCCCACGCCGCCATCATGGCGCGCCGCTTTTCCACCATGTCGCCGCGCCGATAGGACGCTTCCACCACGCTCGCCACTCGATGCGCCAACGCGACCTCAGCCATGTCGCCCGGATAGTGCGTCCGCTCGGCCACCCAATCGCGGAATGTGGAGCGAAGCCCGTGCGGGACGGCCTGCCGCTTGCTCACCCGGTCCACGAAGCCGGGCCTGCCCGCGCCCACGTCCGCTTGATGCAGCCGCTTCATGGTGGCGCTCAGGGTCATGTCCGACAACTCGCCGCCGCGCGGGGCCGGGAACACAAGCGGGTTGTCCGCGAAGCGCGGCAGGGCTTTCAACAGTGCCACGGCATCGCGGGTCAGCGGCACGCGATGCTCGCGCTCCATCTTCATTCGCGACGCGGGGACTATCCAAAGCCCGGCCTCAAGGTCGATTTCATCCCATCCCGCGCCCCGAACCTCCTGCGAGCGGGTTGCGGTCAGGGCGGCAAACTCAAGCGCGCGACTTCCCATACCCTCGCGCTTGCGCAGCGCCGCGAACCAGCGGGGCGCGTCGTCAATCTGCACCGCCGGGTGGTTGTCCACCTTCGCCACCTTGGACGGCGCGGGTAGCAGCTCTTTCAGGTTCCCCGCCCAGCGCGCCGGGTTGTCGCCGGTGCGATGCCCGGCCACGGTGGCCCAAGACAGCACCGCCTCGATACGCCCGCGAAGGCGGGAAGCGGTTTCGGTCTTTCCCTGCCAAAGTGGTTGCAATACCCGCAGCACATCCTGCGTGCCAATGTCCTGCACCAGCATCGGCCCCAAGTCTGGCAGGGCATAGCTTTCCAGCGTGTTGCGCCACTGCTGGCGGTGCTTAGGGTTTCGGAAGGCTTCCAGCTTCGCGGCAAGGTAACGGTCCACTGCGTCCGCGAAGGACAGCCCCCGGCGCTGGGCGGCAGTCAGGGCGGCTTTCGCGCCCTTGCGTTCCTCAACAGGGTCGATACCGCGTCGGATTTGGTCCTTCGCCTCGCGGGCGCGTTCGCGGGCCATCGCCAAGGTCACATCAGGGAAGCCGCCTAGGCCGATTTCCCGGCGCTTCGCCCCCACCTTCACCCGCAACAGCCATGTGCGGCCGCCGTTCGGCGTAACTTGCAGGTGCAGCCCAGCAACACCGCCAACCGGAAACAGGACGTTCCGGCCGCGGCCCGGATGCTCTAGGCGCTTCACATCCAGTGCGGACAGCTCTCTTGCGACGCGCGGCATCCTGCTACCCTGCCTGTTACCCCACAAACATGATGCAACAGGGTGCGTCAGCCTGCAACAGGTAGCGACAGGCATCCCCGGTATTTGTGAGGTGTGCGCCAGAGGATGCCACGGCAAGCGACTGATAAAACTGGACAATGGCGGGCTTCCACTCCGCCACTCATGCAGCACAACATCAGCAGGGCTTGGACGCGGCGAAAGCCTGTGTCGCAACTTGTGCTGCGAAATGTGATGCAGAAATGCGGCCCTCCCGAACCTCGGAACTGCGCCGATTTCGTCCGGCGTTGCCGGCGTCCCCGGCGGGATCGCTCTGGGGTGGGGTCTCGCGGCCGAGGCGGCCGCGCACCCCCGCCTGACCCCCTGCCCCTTCCCCGCTGGCGTCCCTCGGCCCGATGAGCTCATCACCATGGAGGCCGCGGGCGAGACTTCCCTGCGTGCTGCCACGGCACAGGTGGCCGCTCAGGTTCGAGGAGGACATGGACCGCGTTCATCGCGGAGTTTACGCGCCTGTCCCGCCGCGCGTGGAGGCGCCGGCCATGACCCTCGCCGCTCACCCCCGCCGCTTCCTGCTGCACGACACCCTCGAGGGGCGGCCCGGGCCTCTGCGCCGCGCGGAACAGGGGCTTTGCGGAGGCCACCATTCACCGCGCCTCCTCGATCGTGTTGCCGTTCCCCGTCAGCACCAGCCGCTTGGCGGCGAGGCGGCGGCCCAGCACCTCGGCGGCCTGGTCGATGCGCAGCCCTGCGGCCTCTCGCCCGCCCGGACGGCGCGCAGGAAGGCCAAGCTGGCCTCGGCGGAGGTCATGCTGCGCCCGCCCAACAGGCGGCGATGGCGTCAGCCAGCCCTGGATAGGTGCGCGCCCACTCCGCTGCACGATCCGGCCGCAAGGACTGTGGGCTCTGGCAGCTGTCAGTCTGATTGCCCCAGCGCGGCTTGCCGTTGATGAAGCGCGGCCCCCACCGGGTTGGTCTTGGTCAGCGGCTCCAGGCCGCCCCGCGTCCAGAGGCAGGTGGCCTTGCTGGCATCGTCGCCGAACGACCACGGCTGCACGACCTGCGGCTTGCCTAGCACGCGCGAAAGGACGCCAACGGGGTTTTCGATCGCCACCTGCGGGATAGGCGCGTGCCACATGATCGCTGACGATCAGGCCCGGCTTGCCACGCCGGGCGATCAGGGCCGTCAGCTCCCGCGCGACGCGGCGCCCCGAGATCGAGGTGTCGACCACGGCGGCGAGACATTCGTTCGTCACGTCGTCGATCACGTTGAAGATCCGGAACCGGCGGCCCTGGGCGAACTGGTCGTGGACGAAATCGACCGACCAGCGCGCGTTCGGCACGGCCACCGTCAGCAGCGGCGCCCTTGACCCAGTTGCCTTCTTCCGGCCCTGCCGCTTGCGCACCGACAGGTGACCTGCCCCCCCCGGCGTCCCTCGATCATGACGAGAGTCCTTGGACTTGGTATTGGTCGGTTTCGGGTTGGGCAAGCGCGCCGGGCGCGGAGCTCACGGATTGCTCAAGTGCCCGGCGCGCTTGTGACGGGGC
>NZ_WKKA01000039.1 GCF_009674885.1 Paracoccus sp. S-4012 | reverse complement strand
CGACTACAATCCTGTTTCATTGCACCCATCTAACTATGCTGTTGAAGTGAATAGGTTTTGCTGATCAGGGTTCGATCCTGTGGGGTATCTAGGGCTCTGTCGGGCTCGGTGAACGAGCCGCTGGGCTGCCGGATGTCCGAGTTCCGAACGACCGAAGATCCATGGGCCGTCCGGTAGCGGGTGAATGCCCTGGATGTCGCCAGCTTCGGCGGCGAGTCTGAGGGTCTTCGTTGTAACGCCGAGCAGGCGCGCGGCGTTGGTCAGGTTGAGCCAGGGCTCGATGCCGTCCGAAGTCGGGCGGAACACCGGGATCTTGTGGTGCGACCTGAGTGCAGTGACGCGCTCACGGGTCCATCGGTTACCATGGCCGGTCAGCAGACCGTTTCGGTTGAGGATGCCGGCAATCAGATCGTCGGAGGCGATGAGAACGAGTTGGCGTACCGCTGCGATGATCTCAGGTGTGGTGCTGTTGCGCTGGCCTCGACGCCGCTTCGCCAAGCGCAGCTCGGTATGAACGCCGCCGATCCAGTGGATCAGAAGGACGATCTCGGAGGCATTGTCATCGATGTCGGCGACCACTTCGAGGATGACGGTGCGCGCGATACGCTTCTTGAGCCGGGCATCGGTCGTCGGCGCCGCCCAGACAGTTCGAAGGTTCGTGCCGAGGGTGGCGGCCTCCATCGCCGCCAAGGGGGAAGGCTTGGGGGCGGCGGCATCATGCGCGGCGATCCTGGCCTCGATCTCGGCGGCGCGTGCGAGGGCGCGGTTCCACCGCGCTTCCAGTTCCGCCGCCACAAGCCGGTTCTCGGGATCGGCGGCATCGTATTGGCGGAAGGCGCGGTCAGCGCCGTAGCGGGCCGCTACGAGATCACGCGCGAGCGCTTCGCGAACCTGATCGCGGCGACTGGCGGCCTGCGCCTCAGCCTCGGCGGCGGCAGCGATGGCGCCCGGCTCGACCACCCGCAGCAGCGCTTCCTCGATGGCATCGTCGACCCGCAGGCCGCCGAAGGCGATACAGCGCGGCTCGCCATTGTCGAGCAGGCCGCGCCAGCAGGAATAGCGCGGGATGTCATGCTTGGCCCCGGTGTAGCGGACCGTCAGCTTGCGACCGCAGCGCCGGCAGCGAACCAGGCCGGCGAGCAGGGCATCGCCGTGCTTGGGCGCTCCATGATGCCGGCTCGCGGGGACGTTGTCGCTGACCATCGCGCGGATCGCCTCTGCCCGTTCCCAGCTGACATAACCTTCGTGTGCGCCGGGCTTCAGCGCCAGCCACTCACCGCGCGGTTTGCGGCGGCTGCCGGATCGCGGAACGGCCGCGCCGTGCCTCGGCACAACCCGGGTCTTACCATAGGCGTAGGCGCCGCCGTAGACTGGGTTCTCGATCATCCGGTGGATGGTGGCATAGGTTGGCCTCCGCCAGATCACGTCGCCATTGGCGTGCCTGGCCGGCAAGTCCAGCCCGTGCTCCAGGAACCAGAGCAGGGCCTGCCGGGCGCTGCCAAGCTCGGCCACCTTGTCGAAGACGAGGACGATGGCCTCCTGGACGCGACGGTCAGGATCCTTCTCGAGCCTGTCGCCGGCCTTCACGAAGCCGACGGGAGCCGCGACGACCAACTCGCCACGGCGGGCTTTCTCGTAACGGGCGGACAGCGACCGCTGGCGGAGCAGATCGAGCTCGTACTCGTTGAGGCTGCCCTTCAGGCCGAGAAGCAGACGGTCGTTGCCTTGGCGCGGCGCATATACGGCCTCCTGATCGACCAGGACGGTGTCGACGACCCGGCACATCTCGATGAGCTGCTGCCAGTCCCGGCTGTTGCGGGCGAAGCGCGACACCTCGCGCGCCGCGACCGCACCGACCTTGCCCAGGCAGACCTCGGCCACCATCCGGTCGAAGCCAGCCCGCGTGACACCGCCCGCCGCCGAACGGCCAAGGTCGTCGTCGATCGTCTCGATGCAGGACCAGCCGAGCGTCGCCAGCCGGTCGCGCATCGCATATTGCAGGGCGCCGCTCTCGCGGTTGTGCAGCACCTGGTGGGCAGAGGACTGCCGCACGTAGAGTATCGCCTTGCGCTCCAGATGGTGCGGACTGACCTTCTCATGCTTCATGCCGCGCCTCCGTCAGGTGAGGCGCTTGAGCTCCGGTGTGGTCGAGGATCAAGCGGACCATCAGCTCGGTCAGCGTCACCCGCGCCTCCTCGGGCAGCGTCTGCCAATGTGGCGCCGGGACCAGGTCGGCGTCGCAGGGGCGGGCGAACAACTCGAGTTGTTGTGGTGTCGGTCGGCGTCGCATCGGCATCTCCCGGAATCGCCTCTTGGGACCCCGATGCTGCGCTCGAATCTCGCGGTTGCGGTGCGCCATCGCGAACGCCGGCCGCGTCGTGCAGCAATGCTGCCAGAGCTCTCAGAGCCGCCACCGAGGCAACCGGCGCCGCTTCTGCCTGCCAGCCTTGGCTGGCGGCCCGATCGAACATCCAGACCGGAACCTCCAGCCGACGATCGGACGTGACCCCAGTCGGGCTACAGCGAAGCGCCGCCCAGCCTGCCTTCTCGATCACCTCGTGAACGTGAACCGATCGACCCGCCCAAGGGTGCCACGGGTAGAGCACTTCGCGCTCCTCGGTCCCGTGGGCGTTCTGTAATTGAGTTGTA
>NZ_WKKA01000038.1 GCF_009674885.1 Paracoccus sp. S-4012 | reverse complement strand
GATGGTCGAGGCCTTCGCCCAGATCGACAAGGAGGAGATCGACCCCATCCTCAGCATCACGGCCAAGGCCGCCTGATCATGATCTCAGGCCATCTCACGATTTACACCACGTTGACGGACGTGACCCGGGCGCGAGCAGCGTGAGACGCAGTACGCGGGTCATATAGGAGGGCGCGATCCCTTCACGCGCGGCCAACTCGGCGATGGTGGCGAACTCCCCCGACTCCAGCATCCGCTTCCAGCGGAACGCCCGCGCCAGTGCCTTGACCAGCGTGTTGTCGGTCTTGCGCTGCTGCGGGGCACCGTCAGGCAGCTGCATCTCCTTGCGCCCGCCCCGCCTGATCAGGCGGAACGGGACGTGCAGGGTCAGGGTGTCGGAGGTCAGCGCGACACGGGACTTGTGCCGCTCCGACGAAGAATGGGATGTCTTCGGCGTCGTAAGCCGCTTCAGGCTTGCACTTCCACGGCTCCTCCGAGGCGATCTTTCGAGCGAGGTCCCGGGCGCCGCCCTCATGGGCCTCGATGATGTTGAGTATGCGTCCGGCAAGATTGAAGTGCTCGTAAATCCCGAAGGAGCAGCAGGCGGCCTCCGGCTTTCCGTCGATCGCTGCGTTGAGCAGGTCATCGAGGAAGAAGCTGGCGGCCGCCCTGGATTCGAACGACCCTGCCCACGGGGTAAAGGGGGCGCCGTCTTCGCCGGGGATCTGCAGAACGCAGTAGCCGTCGCTGACATGGACGACGTGCAGAATCGCGGAAAGCTCCTTTCGGCGTTTCACCACGTACTCGTGCCGGGGGATCTGAAGGCTCGGGTTGCGTACGGCGCAGCCTGCGGGCGGGTGATCGGATGTCTCGGTCATGGGCAGCCTCCTTATCAGGCATGCTGAGGGTGAATGCAGTGGGAACGACGAGGGCGGTGCAGGTAGTCGGCTCATGCGGCGGCCCTTTTATCGGCACGCATTTCTTGGACGAGGCCGCTGAGTCCGTCGACGCGGAGTCGGACATTCAGACCATCCGTGCCGATCTCTATGCGCTCGACGAGCAGCGCCACGATGCGCGCCTGCTCGGCCGGGAACAGTTCGCCCCACAGCGGATCGAGCTGCTGGAGCGCCGCGCGGGCGTCGGCTTCGGCGAGGTCGTCCACTTGCGCCCGTGCGGCCTTCCACGTGCCTGCAACGATCTCGGCCTGGCGGAACACGGCGCGGAGCTGGTCGATGACAGCAGCCTCGATCTTCCCGGCGGGAACGCGGGCGACCGGGCATGATCCGGCGCCATGCTTCAGCACGGTCTGGCTGACGTAGTAGCGGTAGAGCTTCCCGCCCTTGCGCGTGTGCGTCGGCGAGAACGCCGCGCCATCCGGCCCGTAGAGCAGCCCCTTGAGCAGCGCGGGCGTGTCGGAGCGGGTTCGCGCAGCGCGCTTGCGCGGGCTCTCCTGCAGGATGGTGTGAACCCGGTGCCACGTCTCGCGGTCGATGACCGCGTCGTGTTCGCCGAGATAGCTGTCACCCTTGTGGACCGCCTCGCCGATGAAGGCGCGGTTGTTGAGCAATCGGTAGATGTACTTCTTGTCGATTCGGTTCCCACGCGGGGTGCGGATTCCGCGAGCGCCGACCTCGCGCGCCAGTTCGGTGCAGGAGCCGATCTCGAGGAAGCGGGCGAAGATCCAGCGGACATGCGCGGCGTGTCCCTCGTCCACCATCAGCTTCCGGTTCTCGACGCGGTAGCCATAGGGCGGCACCCCGCCCATCCGCATGCCCTTCTTGCGGCTGGCCGCGACCTTGTCGCGGATGCGCTCTGCCGTCACCTCGCGCTCGAAGTGGGCGAAGCTGAGCAGGATGTTCAGCGTCAGCCGCCCCATGGACGTAGTCGTGTTGAACGACTGCGTCACCGACACGAAGGTCACACCATTGCGGTCGAACACCTCGACCAGCTTGGCGAAGTCGGCCAGCGAGCGGCTGAGGCGGTCGATCTTGTAGACCACCACCACATCGACCAGCCCGTCCTCGATGTCGTCGATGAGCCGCTTCAGGCCGGGCCGCTCGAGCGTCCCCCCCCCGAGATGCCGCCATCGTCATACTGGTCGCGGACCAGCACCCAGCCTTCGGATCGCTGGCTGGCGATGTATGCCTCGCAGGCCTCGCGCTGGGCGTGGAGCGAGTTGAACTCCTGCTCCAGCCCTTCCTCGGAGGATTTGCGGGTGTAGACGGCGCAACGGAGCTTCCGCACGACGGGCTTTGTCACGCGCTCCTCCGGTGGTTCTTGAGACCGAAGAAGACCCACCCGTTCCAGCGCGTGCCGGTGATGGCGCGCGCGATGGCAGAGAGCGACTTGTAGGGACGCCCCTGCCATTCGAAGCCGTCGGCGGTGACGGTGACCACCTGCTCGACGCCCTGCCATTCGCGCAGCAGCCGCGTGCCGGTGATCGGGCGGTCGCGGTCAGCGCGGATGCTGCGCTTCTGCCTGTCGCCGCCGTCCAGTTCCTCGCCGAGCCGCTCCAGCCGCCGGGCCGTTTCCGGCTTCAGCCCGCCATAGGCCAGTTCCTGGATGCGGTACGCCAGCCGGCTTTCGAGGTAGCGCCGGTTGAACGCTGGCGGCTCACTGTCGAACAGCTCCCGCCACTGCCGCTTCAGATCGGGCGTTGGCGTGGTCTTCAGCGCGGCCAGCCGCGCGGGAATGGGATCGGGCTTCGTCATGCGGTTCTCCGGTGCGTCGGAGTCGCATGACGGCATTGGTCGGTCGGATAGTGTAGGCAACGTTCTCCAGTGTCTTCAGACAGTTCTCCTTCCTCGCGCATCCGCAACCGAACCAGGCCGAGCACCAGCAGGCGGCACAGCTCAGTGCGGCGCTCGGCCGGGGTCATCAGCATGGGTGACAAGGGGTTGGGACGTTTCATCAGGATAAGCCCGGTTGCTTCTCCTGAGTAAAAGCCACCTTGGAGGTGACCTGCCCTCCCCGGCGTCCCTCGATCATGACGAGAGTCCTTGGACTTGGTATTGGTGGGTTCCGGGTTGGGCAAGCGCGCCGGGCGCGGAGCTCACGGATTGCTCAAGTGCCCGGCGCGCTTGTGACGGGGCCATTCCGCCGAGCGAGGAATGCGGCCTGACATGGTTGTAGTCGTAGCGCCACAGCGC
>NZ_WKKA01000037.1 GCF_009674885.1 Paracoccus sp. S-4012 | reverse complement strand
CATCACTGCTGCAAGTCATCACAGAACCGTCACCTTCGCCGACTAGGGATGCCCGGCCGCACGTCCAGAGGCGCAACGCCCCGGGCGGGTGAATGACATCGATGGAGTGGAAGATGACAAGAACACTGATCGGCGCTTTGCTGGCCTCCGCGGCTCTGACCGCGCCGGCTGCCGCGCAGACCGAAGTGCAGTGGTGGCACGCCATGGGTGGCGAGTTGGGCGCGAAGCTCGAGGAGATCGCGGCGGGCTTTAACGCGGCGCAGTCGGACTATCGGATCGTGCCGGTCTACAAGGGCTCCTATCCCGAGACGCTGACCGCCGCGATCGCCGCCTTCCGCGCCAACGAGCAGCCTGCAATCGTGCAGGTCTTCGAGGTCGGCACCGGCACCATGATGGCGGCCGAGGGCGCGGTCTATCCGGTCCACCAGCTGATGACCGACCAGGGCCGCACCTTCGACCCGGCGGACTACCTCGCGCCAGTCGTCGGCTACTACTCGGACCCGGCGGGCAACATCCTGTCGCTGCCGTTCAACTCCTCGACGCCGATCATGTATTACAACAAGGACGCCTTCGCCGCAGCGGGCCTCGACCCCGAGGTCGCCCCGCGCACCTGGGGCGAGGTCGAGGAGTTCTCGCGCAAGATCGTCGACTCGGGCGCGGCGAACTGCGGCTTCACCACCGGCTGGATCAGCTGGGTGCAGCTCGAGAACCTGTCGGCGATCCATGACCAGCCCTATGGCACGCAGGAGAACGGCTTTGCCGGGCTCGACAGCGAGTTCACCTTCAACGGTCCCGTCCAGGTCCAGCACTGGGACAACCTCAAGCGGTGGTCGGACGGGGGACTGTTCCAGTATGGCGGCCCCGTGGGTGGCAACGACGCGCCGCCCAAGTTCTACTCGGGCGAATGCGCGATCTACATGAACTCCTCGGCCTCGCGCGCGGGCGTGATCGAGAACGCCAAGGACTTCGAGGTCGGCTTCGCGCCGCTGCCCCACTACGACGACCGGATCGCCGAGCCGATGAACTCGATCATCGGCGGCGCGACGCTCTGGGTGCTGAGCGGGCGGGAGGACAACGAATACGCGGGCGTCGCCGCCTTCTTCGACTATCTTTCGCAGCCCGAAGTGCAGGCCGACTGGCACCAGGCGACCGGCTACCTGCCGATCACCAACGCGACCTATGACCTCGGCCAGTCGCAGGGCTACTACGAGGCCAACCCCGGCTCGGACGTGGCGATCCAGCAGATCACCCGCGGGACGCCGAGCGTGAACTCCAAGGGCGTGCGCTTCGGCAACCTGACGCAGGTGCGCGACGCGGTGGACAGCGAGTTCGAGGCGCTGCTGGCCGGGCAGAAGACCGCACAGGAGGCACTGGATGCCGCGGTCGAGCGTGGCAACACCATCCTGCGCGACTTCGAAGACGCCAACAGCTGAGGGACTCCAGCCGACCCCTGGGCACGCGCCGATGCGGCGCGTGCCCGTTCTTTTCCCCTGACGTCCGGACCACATGCAGACCAAGCGCACGATCTTCCCGAACAAGGGGCTGCCGTATCTCCTGCTTGCGCCGCAATTGATCGTAACGGCAGTGTTCTTCCTCTGGCCCGCCGGACAGGCGATCTGGACCTCCTTCCGGCGCGAGGATCCATTCGGGCTGAACACCACCTTCGTCGGCCTCGCCAACTACCGGCGGCTGTTCACCGACGGCGCCTGGCTGAACTCGGCCGCGGTGACGGCAGTGTTCGCGGTCTCGGTCACGCTGCTGGCGCTCGTCACCGCGCTGATCCTCGCGCTCGCAGTGCACCGGGTGCTGCGGGGCACGCGGGTCTACACGACGCTGCTTGTCTGGCCATATGCGGTGGCGCCGGTCGTCGCCGGGGTGCTGTGGTGGTTCCTGTTCAACCCGACAATCGGCATCCTGCCGATGGTGCTCTCGCAGTTCGGCGTAACCTGGAACCACCGCATCAACGGCAACCACGCGATGATTCTCGTTATCATCGCCGCAACCTGGAAGCAGGTCTCCTACAACTTCCTCTTCTTCCTCGCCGCGCTGCAATCGGTGCCGAAATCGTTGATCGAGGCCGCGGCCATCGACGGCGCCGGACCGCTGAAACGGACGCGCGACATCGTGCTGCCGCTGATTGCGCCCACGACGTTCTTCCTGCTGATCGTGAACGTGAACTACGCGATGTTCGACACCTTCCCGATCATCGACGCCACCACCTCGGGCGGACCTGCGGGGGCCACCAACATCCTCGTCTACAAGGTCTATGCCGACGGCTTTCTTGGGCTGAACCTCGGCTCGTCCTCGGCGCAGTCCGTGGTGCTGATGCTGATCGTGATCGCGCTGACCGTGGTCCAGTTCCGCTATGTCGAGCGCAAGGTCCAGTATTAAGATGATCGAGAACCGCCGCTGGCTCAACATCCTGACCCATGCCGTGCTGATCCTAGGCATCGCGATCGTGGCCTTCCCGGTCTGGGTCGCCTTCGTTGCCTCCACCCATCCGGCGGGCGCCTTTGCTTCGGGCCGGATGCCGCTCCTGCCGGGCTCAGCGGGGTGGGAGAACTACAGCACCATCCTCGCCTCGGGCATGCGCGGCGCGGGGTCCGAGCCCGCCTGGCGGATGCTGATGAACTCCACGATCATGGCGGTGGTCATCACTGCCGGGAAGATCGCGATCTCGATCATCTCGGCTTTCGCGATAGTCTGGTTCCGCTTCCCGTTTCGCGTCCTCTGCTTTTGGCTCATCTTCATCACGCTCATGCTGCCGGTCGAGGTCCGCATCCTGCCGACCTTCAAGGTGGTCGCGGATTTCGGGATGCTGAACACATGGGCCGGCCTGACCCTCCCGCTGATCGCCTCGGCGACGGCCACCTTCCTTTTCCGGCAGTTCTTCATGACGCTGCCGGACGAGCTGGCCGAGGCTGCGCGGATCGACGGCGCCGGGCCGATGCAGTTTTTCCGCGACATGGTCCTGCCGCTCTCGCGCACCAACATCGCGGCGCTCTCGGTGATCCTCTTCATCTACGGCTGGGTCCAGTATCTCTGGCCCATGCTCGTGACCACCGATCCGCGCTATTACACCATCGTCATGGGCATCAAGCGCATGGTCGCGGTGGCCGAGGCCGACCCACAATGGAACTTCGTCATGGCGGCGGTGATCCTCGCCATGCTGCCGCCGGTGCTGGTGGTGATCCTCATGCAGCGGCTCTTCGTGAAGGGCCTCGTCGAGACGGAGAAATAGGGATGGCCGCAATCGAGATCGCGGGGCTCCGCAAAGCCTATCCTGGCAACAGCGCCGACACGTTGAAGGGCATCGACCTGCATGTCGAGGACGGCGAGCTTGCGGTTCTCGTCGGCCCCTCCGGCTGCGGCAAGTCCACGCTGCTGCGGATGATCGCGGGGCTGGAGTCCGTGACCAGCGGCGAGATCCGCATCGGCGGACGCGTGGTCAACGGGCTGGAGCCGGCCGAGCGCGACATCGCCATGGTGTTCCAGAACTACGCCCTCTACCCGCACATGACGGTGCGCGGGAACCTCGAATACGGACTCAGGAACCGCAAGACGCCGCGGGCCGAGATCGACGCCCGCGTGATCGAAGCGGCGCGGGTGCTGGAGATCGAGCCCTTCCTCGACCGCAAGCCGCAATCCCTCTCGGGCGGCCAGCGGCAGCGGGTGGCGATGGGCCGCGCCATCGTCAGGAAGCCGCAGGCGTTCCTCTTCGACGAGCCGCTCTCGAACCTCGACGCGAAGCTCCGCG
>NZ_WKKA01000036.1:2500-5545 GCF_009674885.1 Paracoccus sp. S-4012 | reverse complement strand
TGGTTGCGGGGACAGGATTTGAACCTGTGACCTTCAGGTTATGAGCCTGACGAGCTACCGGGCTGCTCTACCCCGCGCCGAGTCTTCCGCGGGGCCGCCGGGGCGGGTCGCGGAAGGGGAGTGATCGTTTTGAGAGAGATATCGTTTCTTTCCAGGTCTGGCGGTGACCTACTCTCCCACGTCTTGTGACGCAGTACCATCGGCGCGACGGCGCTTAACTTCCGAGTTCGGGATGGGATCGGGTGTTTCGCTCGTGCTGTGGCCACCAGACCGGGAAAGAAACGCGCGTTCCGCACGGTTCGTGCGGGGTGTTGTCCAGGTCGGTGCTTTCGAGATCGTCTCGGGGCGAGGCTGGTCTGCCTGCCACCGGATCGAATCAAGCCAATCGAGCCATTAGTACCGGTCAACTGAACGCATTGCTGCGCTTACATCTCCGGCCTATCGACGTGGTGGTCTTCCACGGCTCTGATGGGGATACCTTGTTTTGAGGGGGGCTTCACGCTTAGATGCCTTCAGCGTTTATCCTGTCCGTTCATAGCTACCCTGCACTGCGGCTGGCGCCACAACAGGTCCACCAGTGGAACGTTCACCCCGGTCCTCTCGTACTAGGGGCAACTCCTCTCAAGTATCCTGCACCCACGGCAGATAGGGACCGAACTGTCTCACGACGTTCTAAACCCAGCTCACGTACCTCTTTAAATGGCGAACAGCCATACCCTTGGGACCTGCTCCAGCCCCAGGATGAGATGAGCCGACATCGAGGTGCCAAACGATGCCGTCGATATGGACTCTTGGGCATCATCAGCCTGTTATCCCCAGCGTACCTTTTATCCGTTGAGCGATGGCCCTTCCACTCGGGACCACCGGATCACTATGGCCGTCTTTCGACTCTGCTCGACTTGTCAGTCTTGCAGTCAGGCTGGCTTCTGCCATTGCACTCAACGAGCGATTTCCGACCGCTCTGAGCCAACCTTCGCGCGCCTCCGTTACTCTTTGGGAGGCGACCGCCCCAGTCAAACTACCCACCACGCAGGGTCCCGGATCCGGATGACGGACCGCGGTTAGACATCAAGAATGCGAAGGGTGGTATCTCAAGGATGGCTCCGCCGGAACTGGCGTCCCGGTTTCAAAGCCTACCACCTATCCTGCACATCACATTCCTGATGCCAGTGCGAAGCTATAGTAAAGGTGCATGGGGTCTTTCCGTCTGACCGCGGGAAGTGTGCATCTTCACACACAGTTCAATTTCGCTGAGTCCATGTTTGAGACAGCGGGGAGATCGTTACGCCATTCGTGCAGGTCGGAACTTACCCGACAAGGAATTTCGCTACCTTAGGACCGTTATAGTTACGGCCGCCGTTTACCGGGGCTTCAATTCAGGGCTTGCACCCCTCCTTTTAACCTTCCGGCACCGGGCAGGCGTCAGACTGTATACGTCGCCTTGCGGCTTCGCACAGCCCTGTGTTTTAAGTAAACAGTCGCCACCCCCTGGGTTGTGCCCCCGGCCCACAGTTGCCTGCGAACCGGGCCTCCTTCTCGCGAACTTACGGAGGTATTTTGCCGAGTTCCTTAAACATGGTTCTCTCAAGCGCCTTGGTATGCTCTACCAGTCCACCTGTGTCGGTTTCGGGTACGGTCCGATGGAGGGCTGTTTCCAGGGACCCCGCAGCTGCCCGATCAATCCGTTAAGATCGAACAACCCTGAGGATCCGTCACCATCTCCTGGCCCAGGAATATTAACCTGGTTCCCATCGACTACGCCTTTCGGCCTCGCCTTAGGGGCCGGCTTACCCTGCTCAGATTAGCTTTAAGCAGGAACCCTTGGACTTTCGGCGACAGGGTCTCTCACCCTGTTTGTCGCTACTCATGTCAACATTCTCGCTTCTGATCACTCCACCGGTTGCCTCACGGCCCGGCTTCACAGTCAGAACATTGCCTCCGCTGAACCCGAAGGGTCAGAAGAGGCAGCGTCCTATATCACAGAACGCTCCGCTACCGCGCGGCTTGCGCCGCACCCAAAGCTTCGGCTCGTGGCTTGAGCCCCGTTACATCTTCGCCGCAGGATCTCTTGTCTAGACCAGTGAGCTGTTACGCTATCTTTAAAGGATGGCTGCTTCTAAGCCAACCTCCTGGTTGTTTTGGAAATCCCACATGCTTTCCCACTTAGCCACGAATTGGGGGCCTTAGCTGTTGGTCAGGGTTGTTTCCCTCTTGACGACGGACGTTAGCACCCGCCGTCTGTCTGCCGATCAGTCCTTCCCGGTATTCGGAGTTTGCTTAGACTCAGTAAGGCTGTGGGCCCCCATCATCCATGCAGTGCTCTACCCCCGGGAGGATACAATCGACGCGCTACCTAAATAGCTTTCGCGGAGAACCAGCTATCTCCAGATTTGATTGGCCTTTCACCCCTAGCCACAAGTCATCCGGACCCTTTTCAACGGGTGTCGGTGCGGCCCTCCAGTTGGTGTTACCCAACCTTCAGCCTGCTCATGGCTAGATCATCTGGTTTCGGGTCTGATCCGTCTAACTCAAGCGCCCATTTAAGACTCGCTTTCGCTGCGCCTCCACCTACCGGCTTAAGCTTGCTAGACAGACCAAGTCGTTGACCCATTATACAAAAGGTACGCCGTCAGGATGCAAGATCCCTCCGACTGCTTGTAGGCGTCCGGTTTCAGAAACTGTTTCACTCCCCTCGTCGGGGTGCTTTTCACCTTTCCCTCACGGTACTGGTTCGCTATCGGTCAGCAAGGAGTACTTAGCCTTCGAGGGTGGTCCCCCGATCTTCAGACAGGATTTCACGTGTCCCGCCCTACTTAATACGTCCGATTAAGCTTCCCATACGGGGCTGTCACCCGCTATGGCTGTGCTTTCCAGCACATTCTGGTCACTCTCACGGCTCGGCTGGTCCCCGTTCGCTCGCCACTACTGAGGGAGTATCTGTTGATTTCCTTTCCTCCGGGTACTTAGATGTTTCAGTTCCCCGGGTTTGCTTCTTAAGCCCTATGTATTCAGGCAAAAGATACCTGGTCATGCAGACTGTCGATA
>NZ_WKKA01000035.1 GCF_009674885.1 Paracoccus sp. S-4012 | reverse complement strand
GCGCTCCTTGCCCCTGCCGATGCGGTCCACCGCCGTCCGCATGTTGTCGTAGATCCCACGCTCCGGCACACCACCGAAGACACGGAAGCCGTGCCAATGGGCGTCGAACAGCATCTCGTGGGTCTGCGAGCCGGATAGGCGCGGACCAGGAATGCCCGGCTGTGTGCCAGCTTGATATGCGCGACCTGCAGCTTGGTCCGCTCGCCGCCGATCACGGCATAGTCTTCGCTCCAGTCGAACTGGAAGGCTTCGCCGGGACGGAAGGTCAGAGGAACAAAAGTGCCGCGTCCCGTTGCATGCTGTTCTCGCTGCCGCTCTGAGCGCCATTCACGGGCGAAGGCCGCAACCCGGTTGCAGGAGCCCGTGAACCCGAGCGCGACCAGATCGGTATGCAGCCGCGTCAAGGGCCGGCGCTGCTTGCGCGACTTCGAGGCTTCGGTCTTCAGCCAGGCTGCGAGCTTGTCGGCGAAGGGGTCGAGCTTGCTGGGCCGCTCCGGCACCGAGAACCTCGGCTCGACCGTGCCCGCCTTCAGATACTTCCTGATCGTGTTGCGCGACAGCCCGGTCCGACGCGCGATCTCGCGGATCGGCAGCTTCTCTCGCAAGGCCATGCGGCGGATGACGTTCAGAAGTCCCATGTGGATCACTCCGATGCCCCCCGTCGCTCATCGCGCTCGGGGGAAGGGTCACATGGGTCAAATCTCAGTGGAAATCAGGCGCCAACCCGGGTCAGTTCCAGGTGGAAATCAACAGCGTATTGATGCCTGCAGGCAGCTTGATCAGCCAGTCGGCCGGCACCCGCGCCTTCTGCGCGAAGCCGTCGTCATGCGTCTGGCTGAGGCCCCAGCCATTCAGCACCACCGTGTCGCCGGCAGCGAACTCGGCGCTGTCCGAAGCCTTGACGACACCCGCCAGGTCGATGCCGGGGATCAGCGGGAAACGCCGGATGACCGGCGATGCGTTGGTGATCGCCAGACCGTCCTTGTAGTTTATGGTCGAGTAGTCGACCCTGACCGTGACCTCTCCGACATCAAGGTCACTGTCGTCCAGCATCACGAGTTCGGTCGTGACGCCTGCATCGGTTCGGCTGGCGCGGATGGCACGGAACCGCATGGCTCTCTCCTGACAGTTCGCGGCATGGGCGCGGCGATGATGCACCCGGTCGTGGCGCTTGCATATGGCCCTGCCTCTGCTTACTTCAATGATTGAATTGAGTCGAGGGATCTGCTTGATGAAGCCAAAATCCTTTGCAGGAATGCGATGCTCGATCGCCGGGGCGCTTGAGCTGATCGGCGACCGATGGACCCTGCTGCTGATCCGCGACCTCTCGCTCGGGCTGCGCCGCTACGACGATCTGCGGGCCAGCACCGGCATTCCCGCAGCGACGCTTGCCGCACGGCTGAAGCACCTCGTGGCGCATGGCATCGTTGAACGCGCGCGCTATCAGGATCGTCCGCCGCGCGACGAATACCGCCTGACTGCCAAGGGCCGCGACCTGTGGAAAGTCAGCGTGGCACTGCGTGAGTGGGGTGATCGCTGGGATGCGGCCGGCTTTGGCGCGCCGCCTGTCGAGATGGTCGATCGGGAGACCGGGCACCCGCTGACGCTGGCGCTCGTCGATGCCGAAACCGGCGCCCCGGTGCCGCGTGAGCGCGCCCGGCTTCGCCCCGGTCCGGCGGCCGATGACCGCACACGTCAACGTCTCAATCAACGCACAGGAGCAGACCAGTGACGCAATCGATCGAGTTCTTCCAAGATTTCCGCAGCCCCTACAGCTACATGGCGTTTACGCAGCTGACCGGGATGGACGCCGATATCGCGCTGAGGCCGATCAGGCTCCTGAAGCTGATGGAACTGGTCGGCAACGTGCCGACCACGATCACCTGCAAGGCGAAACGGACCTACGCCCGCGCCGATCTGGCGCGCTGGGGGCAGCGCTATGGCGTGCCGCTCAACCCCTCGGACATGCGCGAGAACGATGGTGACGCCTGTTCGCGGGCGGTCCTGGCGGCGCAATCCCCGGCCGATGCAGCGACAATCACACTGGCCCTCTATCGCGCGATCTGGAGCGAAGGAAAAACGCTCGCAACGACCGACGACATCCTCGCCGTGATTGCGGCGGTCGGGATCGACACGGGCCGGGTCGCCGAGCGGATCGACGCGCCGGAGGTGGTCGCGCAACTCGACGCAAACACCGCCGAGGCCGCCGAGCGCGGCGTGTTCGGCACACCCACCATCTTCGTCGGAGACGCGATGTTCTTCGGCAACGACCGTCTCGATTTCGTGCGCGAGGAACTCGCGCGCCGGGAGGACGCGGCATGACCGACATGACCAAACCGCTTGCCCTCGTCACGGGGGTTGGCCCCGGCACGGGCGCCGCAATCGCACGCCGTTTCGCCGAGGGTGGCTATCGCGTGGCGATGCTCGCCCGCGACAAGGACCGTCTCGCCGCGCTGGAGAAGGAGATACCGGACTCGATCGCAGTGCCGTGTGACGTGAGCGACGCCGCCGAGCTGGAGCAGGCGATTGCCAAGGTCGGCAACCCCAAGGTTGTCGTCCACAACGCCGTCGGCGGCGCGTTCGGCACTTTCACCGAAGTCGAGGCCGAAACGCTGCGCCGCAACTTCGAGATCAACACGATGGCGCTGTTTCACCTCGCGCGGCTGACGACGCCCGCGATGATCGCGGCGGGCGAAGGCGCGCTGATCGTCACCGGCAACACCTCGGCCATGCGCGGGAGCGCCGGTTTCGCCGGCTTCGCCCCGACCAAGGCCGCGCAGCGCATTCTGGCGGAATCGCTGGCGCGCGACCTGGGGCCGAAGGGCATCCATGTCGCCTATCTGATCATCGATGCGGTGATCGACGTGCCGTGGCAGCGCGAGCGGCTACCCGACGCCGCGGACGATTTCTTCATCTCGCCCGCCTCGATCGCGGCCGAAGTCCATCATCTCGCTCACCAGCCGCGCGACGCATGGTCGTTCCTCGCCGAGGTCCGCCCCTTCCACGAACCGTGGTGAGCGCGATGGACAAACCGCGAGAAGACGCGCCCGACGGTCTCCAGCAGCTCCGCGCGATGATCGCCGGCGGGCTGCAGCCGCCGATAGGCGAGAAGCTGGCGTTTGACCTGGTCGAGGTCGAGCGCGGCCATGCCGTCTTTGAAGGGACGCCCGATCGCAGCGTCTACAATCCGCTTGGATCGGTGCACGGGGGTACGCCGCCACGATGCTCGACAGCGCCTGCGGCATCGCGGTCCACTCGCAGCTCGGCGCCAATCGCGGATATACCACGCTGGAGCTCAAGGTCTCGTATCTGCGCGGCCTCAGCGATCGGAGCGGGAAGGTGCGTGCGACCGGCCGGACCATCTCGGTCGGACGGCGCGTCGCCTTCGCGGAAGCGACGCTTCACGATGGCGACGGACAGCTGTGCGCGACGGCAACGTCAACGCTGCTCGTGTTCGACGTCGAACACCGCCAACGCGCCAAGGATCCGCCCATGACCGTGAGGCGCGAGCATCGCCATGGTTGACGTCGATCAGGTCGGTGCACCCGAGCCGCGCGATGCGCTGACGGCGGGCCGTCTGGTGCTGCTGGCAAGCCTGGCCGCACTGGGCGCGCTCGCCACCAACATCATGCTGCCTGCCTTTCCGGCGATGGCAATCGACCTTGGCGTGGCTCCGGGCGATCTGGCATGGACCCTGAGCAGCTTCTTCGTCGTCTTCGCCGTGGGGCAACTGTTCGTCGGGCCACTGGCCGACGCCTTCGGACGGGCGCCCTTCGTCTTCGGCGGGCTGGCGGTGTTCGTCACGGGCAGCGTCATCTGCGCGCTCGCGCCGACCCTGCCGGTGCTGATCGCCGGCCGCGCGATCCAGGCACTTGGTGCCTGCGCCGCCTCAGTGCTGGCCCGCGCCATCGCCCGCGACCTCTATCACGGCCCGAACCTCACGCGCGCGCTGGCGCTGGTGATGATCGCAATGGCGGCGGCGCCGGGCTTCTCGCCGGCCCTTGGCACGGGAATGGCGGCCGCGTTCGGATGGCGCAGCACCTTTGTGTTCGTTGCGGTGGCCGGCGTTCTGGTCGCCCTGCATTATCGGCTGAGCGCCGGAGAGTCGCTCTCGCCCCGCCAGCGCCGCCCGGCACGACCGCAGGCAATCGCCCGCAGTTATGCGGGGCTGGTCATCGACCGCCGCTTCATCTTCCCGGCGCTCGCCGTCAGTCTGGTGATCGGCTGCCTCTACAGCTTCTTCGGCGCCGCACCCACGATCCTGATGATCGACATGGGGCTGAGCGCGCCCGGCCTCAGCATCTTCTTCGCCGCCACCGTTTTCGTGGTGTTCGGCAGCGGGCTCCTGACGGCGCGGCTGGCCCGGCGGTGGGGCGCGCCAACCGTGGGCATGGCCGGCATCCTGATCGCGATGTCGGGAGGCCTCTGGCTTGCCGTGCAAGGCGGAGCGCCGACGCAGCCGCAATTCATGGCGGCGGTGACGCTGTTTCTGGCCGGCATGGGCCTCATCAATCCGATCGGCACCGCGATCGCACTCGAACCCTTCGGCGACCGGGCCGGAATCGCATCGGCGCTGCTCGGGTTTCTGCAGATGGGATGTGCCGCACTGGGAACGGCGATCATCGGCGCGCTGCCGGTCGGTCCGGCTACGGCCCTCGCCTGGGTGGTCCTCAGCGGCACGGCGTTGGCGGGTGTCGCGTTTTTTCCAGTGTTACGTACAGGAAGCTCGGAGCGATGACTGCGGGATGAGTGAACACAACCCTTGAAGCACCGTCCTCGCGGCCGGGCATCCCCCGCCAGGATTTTACTTCTGCCGCTGCTTCCGAGGTTCGCTGCCTGAGGACAGCGAAGCTCGGCGCGGATGCGCAGAGCTCAAATTTCAGCTTGGCCACTGTCCGACAAGGCCGATGTCGCAGGCCCGCCGGATCGTCTCGGCGCAGCAGCCGGAGGGGCGCCGAAGCCGCCTTGCAGGTCCGCGGACACAGGCAGGTCGGTCGCCGCGACGATCTCGGCCGCGTTGGCCCAGAGTCTCATCGCGCGTCAAGCTGCCGGGGCGCATCGCTCCTGGCTTTGGCCCTGGCCCTGGCGAACGCGTAGCCGGCGCTGGTCTTCGCCAGCGACTCGAAGCCGAGATGGGTTAACAGCCGGGCGGTGCTCGCGTTCGAGGGATTGGCGATGACGAAGGCGCGGTCGCGGGTGTGCAGCGCCATGAAGCGTTCGAACTTGCTCTGCGGGTCAGTCATGGGCCTCTCCGTTCAAACGGCCTGGGGCGCCGACGCGAGCTTCTGGAAGGACGCGATCCTCGGGCAGGGTGTGAGCTCTCGTTCCGGCGACGTTCTCGCGCTCACGTGGGTCCGCGGACCATCGGCCCCGCGCGCGTGCTGCCACCAACCGTGTCAACATGGCACGCAGGGCGGCTCGCGGTCCCGCCTGAGCCCGTTGTCCCAGGTCCAGCGATTGACGAGCCGCTACTCGACTCGCTTGCAGCCGTCGCGACCCTCGGCCGTCGATGCGGGTGCCTTCACGCGGGGGGGCGTGGGTTGGGCTCGGGCCGGGGAAGGCTCACATCAAACTGGAACACCGTCATCATCTCGGCATCCGGCGCTGTCCCGGCGTCCTCGGTCGGAATGCGGCGCAGGGTGAGCCTGCCGTCCTCGCCTGCGATTTCTCCCGTCAGACCATGTGGAAGTCGTCCAGGGAGGTGATCGAAAGGACGCTGCTTGAGGCGCTGACCTCGGTCGGCCCGGCGGGCGACAGGCGGCGTCAGGCGCCGTTGGCGGCGGGGATGAGGACAGTGCTCAGGTCCAGGCTCCCACCGTCATCGAGGGTGGCGGTGGTGTTGAACCGGACCTGACCCTCATCGATGGCCGAGAAGAGCACCTGAGCATCGCTCCAAGCCCGGTGGATCGGCATGCTGCCGTCGGCGGGAAGGCGTCGATCGTAAGGCGTCCTGCACAGGCCTCACCGATCGCTGCGGGAAACGAGGGTGGCGCGACGGCCGGCGCGCAGGTCAGTCGGCCCGAGAGCAGGATGGCGGCAATGCGGTGACGTCCGGCCATTGCTGCTCCCCCACAGTCTGCGATCGCGACGACTCACGGCAGGATGCGGAGTTCCATCGACGCAGGGCCCGCCAGCCATGCGGCGCCGGCATTGTTCGTCCAGAGAGTTTCGAGGCAGGGCCGCAGCCGCGCGAGAGCATCGCTATCCTTCCGCAGGTCGAGCTCGACCACCGGCACCGGCCACGTCGGTCCCGACATCGAAGGTGATCGCGAAGATGTAGAGCCTCGTCGAGGACGGTGTGGTCGGCCGCTACAGGCGCGTCACTGCGTAATGGTCTTGAAGGGCGGCGACGACGGCCTCGCTGTGGGTGGCGTCGCGCGCCTCGAACATCACCTCGAGGCGGGCGGCCTGAACGCTGGGCGAGGTGAAGAGACGATGGTGGGAGACCTCGATGATGTTGGCACCGGCCTCGCCGATCCGGCCGGCGATGTCGGCGAGCACGCCGTGGCCGCCAATACCGAGTGACCTGCCCCCCGTAAGCTCCCTCGCCGTGATGTAGAGTCTGCCCGACCTGAAGGAGCAGACGAGATGAGGAAAAGCCGCTTCACCGATGCGCAGATCATCGGGATGATCAAGGAACAGGAAG
>NZ_WKKA01000034.1 GCF_009674885.1 Paracoccus sp. S-4012 | reverse complement strand
GCGTCGGCTGCGGTAGCGGACGGACGTCCGATCCGCGCCGATCACGGCACACGCCCGCCGCTCGCTCATCTCGTGGCACTTCACGAGCCTCGCGACGGCTTCGCGCCTGGCGGCGGGCGTCACCACTAGTGGGATGGTCCGCGCTGCCGCCCCGCCCCATCATCGGGCGGAGCGCAAAAAGGAGGAGCAAACCATTATGCGCAACCAACCCTGTGACTGCGCCGTCTTCGGCATCGACATCGGCAAGACCGTGTTCCACGTCGTCGGCCTCGACCGGGCCGGCGCGCCGATCCAGAAGGCGAAGTTCCGCCGCGACACGCTCCTGCAGTTCTTCGAACGCGCGAAGCCGACGCTGGTGGCGATGGAAGCCTGCCCCGGCGCGCAGTGGCTCGCCCGCACGATCCGTCGGCTCGGACACGACGTCCGCATCATCCCGGCGCAGTTCGTGAAGCCCTATGTGAAATCCCACAAGAACGACGTCATCGATGCCGAGGCGATCGCGGAGGCGGCGACGTGGCCGACGATGCGCTTTGTCGGGGTCAAGGAGGCGCACCAGGTGGACCTGCAGATGCTGCACCGCATCCGCAACCGCCTCGTCGCCAGCAGGACGAAGCTGATCTGCCAGATGCGCTCATACTGCCTCGAGCATGGCGTGGCCATGAGGCCGGGCGCCGGCGCGTTCAAGCTCGACATCGAGCGGGTGCTGGATGACCTCGAAAACGACCTGACCGAACGTGCCCGCCTCGTGCTGCACGAACTTCATGCGGAGTTGCACGAGATCGAGGCGAGGCTTCGCACCGTCTCCTCGGAGATCAAGGACATCGCCGACGCCGACGAGACGGCGCGTCGGCTGATGACGATTCCGGGCGTCGGCCCGCTCGGCGCCACCGCGATCCTGGCGGCCATCGGCGATCCGGGACGCTTCAAGCGGGCACGGGACGTCGCCGCCTGGCTCGGCCTTGTGCCGCAGCAGCATTCGACCGGCGGCAAGCAGACCCTGCTCGGCATCGCCAAGAGGGGCAGCAACTATCTCCGGACGCTCCTCGTCCATGGAGCCCGATCTGTCATGATGCATCTCGATCGTTCGAAGGATCGCCTCGGCGGCTGGGCCGACGAGCTCAAAGAGCGAATGCATCCCAACAAGGTGGTCGTCGCGCTCGCGGCGAAGATCGCCAGGGTCATCTGGGTCATCCTGACCAAACCCGGCGCGACGTATGAGCGCCGCCCGCCCGTGGGCGCGATCGCCTGAGACCAAGGACTCCGGCGTCGCCGGAAAGGAGTGCGAGGTTCGAGGTGATGACGAAAGGGTCGATCGGCGTTCGGTAAATCCGTTCCGAAAGCGGGCCTCGTGCCCGGACCAACTAGCTGGAAACCGAACGCGCGGATCTCATCATGGCCTGGCCGGAAAACCGGCTCACTCGCGAGAGGCCGGATACATTGACGCAAACCCTGCAGTCGCCACCGAAGAACGTTGCACCGGCAGCGCGGACCATACATTTCGCGACAGGAGATCCTTCAACGCAGCCTGGTCGAGCAGCGACTCCGCCAGGAGCCGTTTGAGCCGGGCGTTCTCGTCCTCGAGCGCCTTCAGCCGCTTCGCGTCGGATACGTCCATGCCGCCGAACTTGGCCTTCCAGGCGTAGAACGTGGCGCTGCTGATTCCGTGGCGACGGCAGAGCTCCGCCGTCTTCGCCCCGGCCTCCTGTTCCCGCAGGATCCCGATGACCTGCTCCCCGGTGAACTTCGATCTCTTCATGTCCGGTCCTCTCGTTGGGCCGGACTCTAGCGTCACATGGAGGAGTTATCGGGGGTCACAGCAGTGGCTGCATGGTCCGCTGGAAGCGACCAGCCATCTGATGTCGGTCCAAGGTGCAAGACGCCGACGACCCGAATGGGCAGAATGATCGGACAGATCCGGATCGGGAAGCCAGCAGGCTGCTGCGAGCCGTCAAGTTCGTTCTTCAGATCTGGCCCTGATCCGCGGATCACCATACGGGCCAGCGGCATTTCGAAAGGCCGCACACGAAGGCCTGACAGAAGACCGCGCACGATCACGAGCCCAAAGGTCCGAAAAACGTCTTGCATCAGCGGCGGCAACCAAAGAAGCGGCCTGTTAGGTGGACAAGTCCTCAGAGGTCACAGCACCTCAGATCAGCACAAGATCGTCATTCAGCTGTGACAGGTCGGTTATACCAGCAATTGTCAGCCGGCCTGCTGCTCCAAAATCTAAGACCGCAACGGTACCGTTCATGAATGCCCCATCCAGAAGCGAGGCGACAGTCGCTTCGACTCCAGCGAGATGGGCCGAGATCTCGATCCGGTCGATGTCGTCCTCGAAATCGGTGATGCGATCATCGCCGCCGTTGAAGACGAAGACGTCAGTTCCGGCACCTCCAGACAGGATGTCATTGCCCACACCGCCGTTCAGAGAGTCGTCGCCTGCGCCTCCGTTCAGGAAATCATCCCCGGCGCCGCCGTCGATCGTGTCGTCCCCGTCACCGCCGTTGATGGTGTCGTTGCCAGCGAGGCCGTTGAGGCGGTTGTTGCCGGCATTGCCGTTGATCTGGTTGTCCTGCGCGTTGCCCGTGCCGGCCAGGCCCTCGGCGCCGAGCAAGGTGAGGTTCTCGACGTCGAGGCGGAGAGCATGGCTGACCGAGCTTCGCACGAGGTCGGTGCCCCCGTTGGCCATCTCGAAGACCACATCCCCCTCGTTGTCGACGAGGTAGATGTCATCTCCATTACCGCCATTCATGCGGTCGAGCCCGGCGCCGCCGTCGATCGTGTCGTCCCCGTCACCGCCGTTGATGGTGTCGTTGCCAGCGAGGCCGTTGAGGCGGTTGTTGCCGGCATTGCCGTTGATCTGGTTGTCCTGCGCGTTGCCCGTGCCGGCCAGGCCCTCGGCGCCGAGCAAGGTGAGGTTCTCGACGTCGAGGCGGAGAGCATGGCTGACCGAGCTTCGCACGAGGTCGGTGCCCCCGTTGGCCATCTCGAAGACCACATCCCCCTCGTTGTCGACGAGGTAGATGTCATCTCCATTACCGCCATTCATGCGGTCGAGCCCGGCGCCGCCGTCGATCGTGTCGTCCCCGTCACCGCCATCCAATGTGTCTTGGCCATCGCCGCCGAAGAGGAGGTCGTTTCCCGCAAGTCCAAAAATGGTATTGTGACCTGAGTTTCCTGAGATCAGATTGGCAAGAGCATTGCCTGTCCCACTCAGGGAAGCTGACCCAGTAAGAGTTAGTTTCTCCACCCAACTCGGAAGCGTGAAGTTGAAGGCACTGCGGACCTCATCGGTGCCGCCTCCAGCAGCCTCGACAATCACATCAGTGCCATCCTCGGCTTCACTGGCCAAGACATAGACGTCATCGCCCCTGCCCCCCTCCAAAGTGTCTCGTCCCGCACCGCCATGAAGTGTGTCTTGACCCTCGCCTCCGTAGAGTGCGTCGTCTCCTTCATCACCCCAAAGAGCATCATTCCCACCCGAGCCGGCGATGAGATCGTCGCCCGCTCCCCCATAAAGATGGTCGTTGCCGTAACTGTCGCCGCCCTGGTCACCGTCAATGGAGTCATTTCCATCACCTCCATAGATCACATCATTCCCGTAGCTGCCCCTGAGCGTATCATTGCCACCGCCCCCTAAGATGGTATCATTCCCTAACGCAGTGAATACGTAATCACTTGTATCGCCGAGGGCGATCCAATCGTTCCCGTTACCAGTGCTGATGCGGAAGATCTCAATCCCGGAGAACGTAAGCCCGTAACTTCCGCGTCCTAAGCCCTGCGCATCCGGTCGAGCGTCGAGCAAGAAGTCTTCATGGTAAGTCGTGAATAAGGTGATGTTCAGACTATCCTCGCCTTCGCCTCCGTGGAACGTCTCACTGTCCAACACAGGACTGTAGCTTGTACTGTAGTAGAAGTGCTCTTGACCCGCACCGCCATAGGCGATGTCCACCCCGGGGCTGTTGTAGATGAAGGCTGCAAAGCTGCCTTCCGAGTAGTAGGTATCGTCCCCGGCGCCCCCGTAGAACTGGTCTACCCCCCCTCCTCCCCCATAGAGCTGGTCGTCACCAGTCCCACCTTGCAGGGTGTCGGAGCCGGTGGTGCCGGTTACAATCGCCATTGTTGTCCTCGTTGACTTGCCTGGATGATGACAGATTCGGGTATATTTAGCTGACAAGCAAGATAGTTATAGCGCCAAGGTCAGGACTCACAACCACAACACGACGACTACGTGAACCGCGCCGGGTCTGCCGGAGACCGGTTGGTCTTAGCTATGCGGCCACGGCCACGGGATTCATGGCGGCGTAGAAGTTCGCTTCGGCCTGGGCCGGCGGGATGCTTCCAATCGGCTCGAGGAGACGGCGGTTGTTGAACCAGTCGACCCATTCGAGGGTGGCGTATTCGACGGCTTCGAAGCTGCGCCAGGGGCCGCGACTGTTGATTTCCACCCAGAACTGACCCGGATAGGCGCATAATTTCCACTGAAATTTGACCCATGTGACCCTTCCCCGAACGCGGCGAGCGGCGGGGGCAACGGAGTGATCCACATGGGACTTTTGAATGTCATCCGCCGGATGGCCCTGCGGGGGAGGCTACCGATTCGGGAGATCGCCCGCCGGACGGGTTTGTCGCGCAACACGATCAGGAAGTATCTGAAGGCCGGCACGATCGAGCCGAAGTTCGCGGTGCCCGATCGCCCAAGCAAGCTCGACCCGTTTGCGGAGAAGCTGGCGGGCTGGCTGAGGACCGAGACGGCGAAGTCGCGCAAGCAGCGGCGGTCGGTGAAGCAGCTGCACGCCGACCTGGTCGCGCTCGGCTACACGGGGTCCTACAACCGGGTCGCGGCCTTGCCCGGGAATGGCGGTTCGACCGGCAGCGGGAGCAGCAGACCACCGGCCGTGGCACATTCGTGCCCCTGACCTTTCGACCGGAGGGAGGCCCTCCAGTTCGACTGGAGCGAGGATTACGCGCTTCTGGGTGGCGAGCGCACCAAGCTTCAGGTGGCACACATGAAGCTCGCGCACAGCCGGGTGTTCCTGGTCAGGGCCTGATGGTCCCTCGATTCAGTGGACACCTTTGCTAAGCCTGTGAAGGGCATGGAGGTGTTGATGCCGAAGACGAGGAGGGAGTTTTCTCCCGAGTTCAAACGAGAGGCGGTGGCGTTGTTGGAAAGCAGTGGCCGTCCGTTGATGCAGGTTGCAACCGAGGTTGGCATTTCGCCCTCGATGTTGCGGAACTGGCGCGCCGCGGTTCGCGGGGGGACGCCACGATCGAGGGCCACGCCGGGCGTCCCTGTGATGCCGTCGCCTGCGGACCAGGCGTCGGAGATCACGCGGCTGAAGCGTGAGCTCGATCGCACGCGCATGGAGCGCGACGTGCTAAAAAAGGCGATCGGCATCTTCGCGGAGGTGCCGAGATGAGCTTCCAATTCATCCGCGACCATGCCGGCAGATGGCCGGTCCGGCTGATGTGCCGGGTTCTCGAGGTCTCGGCCAGCGGCTATTACGCATGGCGCAAACGTCCGGAGAGCGCCCGGGCGCGCGCCAACCGCGCATTGCTGGCCGATCTGCGTCGCCTCCATGCCGAGCACCATGGCCGTTACGGCAGTCCCAGGATGCATGCCACGCTCCGAGCGGAAGGCAGGACGGCAAGCCGTGGCCGCGTCGCGCGGCTCATGCGGCGACACGGAATCCGCGCGCTCGCCGGCCGCAGGTTCAGGCCGTGCACCACCGACAGCCGTCATCACCTGCCGGTCGCACCGAACCTGCTGAAGCAGGCATTCGTCGCATCGGCACCGAACCGCGTCTGGCTGGCCGACATCACCTTCATCGCGACCGGCGAAGGATGGCTGTATCTCGCGGCCGTCCTCGACCTGGCCACCCGCAAGATCGTCGGTTGGGCCATGCGCGACCACATGCGCACCGAGCTGCCTCTGGCCGCAGTGATGATCGCCACACAGCGGCAACGGCCGGCCGAAGGTCTCATCTGCCATTCCGACCGCGGCAGGTGACCTGCCCCCCCGGCGTCCCTCGATCATGACGAGAGTCCTTGGACTTGGTATTGGTCGGTTTCGGGTTGGGCAAGCGCGCCGGGCGCGGAGCTCACGGATTGCTCAAGTGCCCGGCGCGCTTGTGACGGGGCCATTCCGCCGAGCGAGGAATGCGGCCTGACATGGTTGTAGTCGTAGCGCCACAGCGCCAGCTTGCGGCGCGCATCGGCCAGGCTGTCGAAGATCTCCTCATTGAGGCACTCGTCGCGCAGGCTGCCGTTGAAGCTTTCGATGAAGCCATTCTGCTGGGGCTTGCCGGGATCGATGTAATGCCAGGCGACGTCGTTGTCCTTGGCCCATCTGAGAATGGCCTTGCTGGTGAACTCGGTTCCGTTGTCGCTGACGATGGTCTGGGGCTTGCCGTAGAGCCGCAGCAGCGCGTCCAGTTCCCGCGCGGCCCGGGCGCCGGAGATGCTGGTATCGGCGATCAGGGCGAGGTTCTCACGGCAGCAATCGTCGTTCACGGCCAGGATGCGGAACCGGCGCGATGCCCCGAACGTGTCCGACATGAAGTCCATCGACCAGCGCTGGTTGGGGTGCAAGGCCTCCGGCACTGGCGATCGGCTGCCGCGCGCGCGCTTGCGGCCACGCCGGCGCCGGACCGACAGGCCTTCCTCGCGATACAGGCGATAGAGCTTCTTGTGGTTCATGGTCCTGCCCTGGCGCTCGAGCAGGATGCCGATCCGGCGATAGCCGAACCGGCGGCGCTTCTCGGCGATCTCGCCCATCGCCTTGCCGATGTCCGGGTTGTCAGGCGGCCGCTCGCGCCGCACCGTCTTCGGATCGACACCAACCAGGGCACAGGCCCGGCGCTGCGAGACGTCATGATTCCGCATCGCCCGGAGCGCCGCATCCCGCCGCGCCATTGGCGTCGTCAGCTCTTTCCCAGGAGGTCCTTCAGCACGACGTTGTCGAGCATGGCCTCCGCGAGCAGGCGCTTCAGCCTGGCATTCTCGTCCTCGAGCTGCTTCAGGCGTCTTGTGTCGGACACGTCCATCCCGCCATACCGTGCCTTCAGCTTGTAGAACGTCGCCGGGCTGAGCCCGTGCCTGCGGCACACCTCCGCCGTCGCCATCCCGGCTTCCTGTTCCTTGATCATCCCGATGATCTGCGCATCGGTGAAGCGGCTTTTCCTCATCTCGTCTGCTCCTTCAGGTCGGGCAGACTCTACATCACGGCGAGGGAGCTTACGGGGGGCAGGTCAGCATCCGCCGCATCGTTCTTCTGTCGCTTCACGAATGGCTTCACATAAGCTGGCGGGATCAGGCGGACCGAATGGCCAAGCCGCCCGATCTCCCGACCCCAGTGGTGCGCCGTCGCGCAGGCCTCCATGGCCACGGTGCAGGCCGGCTGCGCCGCCAGAAACGGCAGGAACTGCGCCCGCGACAGCTTCTTGCGGAAGACCACGGTGCCGTTCGCCGCCGCGCCGTGCAGCTGGAACACCCGCTTTGCCAGGTCGACCCCGACGATGGTAACCTCTTCCATGGATGCCTCCCCCTCTCTGGCGATTGAACATCACCAGCTTGGCACATCGCGATGCCGCCGGGCGGGGGCATCCACTCCATCACTGGGCCTGACAGCGGCGGGGGATGGTCATGGCGGGTCAGTTGGGGTTCTGGTCGATCACGGAGCGGCTGGCGGAGATCTCGGCGCAGGGTGATCCGCTCGAGACGCTGGCAGCGACGGTGGACTTCGAGATGTTCCGGCCGGTGCTGGAGGGTGCGCTCGGCCGGCCGCCGCGCTGGAAGGGCGGTCGGCCACCGTTCGACCCGGTGCTGAAGTTCCGGATGCTGGTGCTGCAGTCGCTGCACGGGTTGTCGCTCGAGCAGACCGAGTATCTGGTCCGCGACCGGCTGTCGTGGATGCGGTTCTGCCAGCTTGGCCCGGAAGACCGGGTGCCGGATGCCAATACCCTGTGGGACTTCCGCGAGGCGCTGATCGCGGCGGGTGCGCTGGAGGCGCTGTTCGAACGCCTTGACCGGGCCATCAATGCGGCCGGCTATCTGCCGCGTGGCGGCCAGATCGTGGATGCGACCCTGGTGGCGGCCCCGCGGCAGCGCAACACCGACGGCGAGAAGGCGGCGATCAGGGAAGGCAAGTCGGCCGCGGAGATCTGGCCGGACCAGCCCGCCAAGGCGCGACAGAAGGACATCGACGGTCGCTGGACGGTCAAGCATTCCAAGGCGAAGGTGCGGGCCGACGGCACCCTGCCGATCGATATCGCGATCCCCGTCTACGGCTACAAATCCCATGTCTCGATCGACCGGATGCATGGGCTGATCCGTCGCCAGGTCATCACCGATGCCGCCCGGCACGACGGCGGGCAGCTCCGCGAGGGGCTGATCGCCCGAACCAACACGTCCCGCCGGGTCTGGGCCGACAGCGCCTATCGCTCGGCGGAGAACGAGGCGTGGCTCGACGCCCGCGGCATGGTCAGCCGCATCCATCGCAAGAAGCCCCGCGGCCGTCCGATGCCGTCGCGGACCCGCCGCGCCAATGCCGTCAAGTCGGCGGTGCGCTCGAAGGTCGAGCATGTCTTCGCCCAGCAGAAGGCCCGCATGGGCATGACCATCCGCACCATCGGACTGGCGCGGGCGCGGGCGGCGATCACGCTCGCCAACATGGCCTACAACATGACCCGATGGCGGTGGCTCGACAGCCGACCCGCGCCCGCCTGACGGCGGTCGAGCTTTCGATCCGCCCGGATCAGCGACGGAAACGGCCCCGAGGGCCGCTGCCCGATCGGCATGGTCCTCTTCCTGAGGCTCAGAGCGTTGCTACCGGACGGTAAGCGGAGGTGTCCAGCTGGGTGGCCGACTATAACGCGGCCCGCCCCATTCGGCACTCGGCTACGAGACCCCCGCAGCCTTCGCCGCCCAGCTCGCCGCAACGGGCGATCGGCTACACGCGATGGAAACGTTCCGCCGATCACCCATTGCTCCCTCCGCGCAAGCGGGCAAATGTCACCCGCCGGCTCTGGTTTCTGGTGGATGAAGGTCGGGGGTCACAGCAACGCTCGGGCGTATCTACGACTGCGCTGTGCCGGTCCGACTCTCGCTGCAACTCTATGCTTGCTTTCGTCAGAGCAGGAAATCGTTGGCATGGAGTGTAAGACTCCCGATTAGACTGATGGAAAAGTCTGCGCGGCCATCCCCATCCACATCTCCGGAAATGTTGGTGACCATACCAACGCGATCATATCGCAGCTCACCAGCATTGCCGCTGAAGCCGACCTCGCCGAT
>NZ_WKKA01000033.1 GCF_009674885.1 Paracoccus sp. S-4012 | reverse complement strand
GTCCTAGAAGATCGCGCGGGCGCCGATGGAGGTGCCTTCTGGCGCCGCAACCTCCCCGCGAACAGGACGTCCGTATTGGAGCAAGCTCAGACGCCGAGAGGGAAGCCTTGTTCGGATCGTAGCGCGTCCGATGCCCACGCCGCGGCTCCGATCACAGTCGAATGGGGCAATTTTCGTAGTAATGATTCATCGACGCTTCATGGCGTCTACCGAGCGACGTAAAAATATGACATTGGCACCTCTCGGATGTCCGATCTTGTCCGAAGGGACCTGCTGTTCACAGGGCTTTATTGATGATCGAGTAGGAACTGGTCTGAGATGCCCCAATCTGGACGCATTATTCGTCTTTCTGCCGCATTCCGCAGAGAGCCGCTGGGGCGGGCGCCGGGGACTCAACTCTTTCCGGCGGCCGCCCCCACGGAAACCACGCTCATGGGCCTGCAGGGGCCCCTCCAGAGTCGCTATGAGCGCACGCTGGTCGTTGCCAGCTCAAGCGCCACGCAGCCCTCCCCAGCCGGCCTATCGACGAACGACGCCGCCCGATGCTGTCGCTGCGTATCGTTAAACGGGCGGCGCCTCCCGCGGGCGCATCCGTTCCGCGCCGCTACTGCTCCAGCGAACCGTGAACCACCTCACCGCCCAGCATCGTCAACTCTGCGGTCAGCGACTTCAGCTCCTCGTCCGAGACCGACATCAGATCCCCAGAAAGCACCGCCAGGTCGGCGAGCTTCCCGACCTCGATCGAGCCGCGGTCCTCCTCGGTGCCCACCAGGTAGGCGCTCTCGATGGTCCACAGGCGCAGCGCTTCCTCACGAGTGATCGCCTGCTCCGGCCCGAGAACCGAGCCGTTCATCAGCTCCCGCGTGGTCATCCACGAAATCGACAGGAACGGGCTGGCCGGGAGGACCGGGGCATCGGTGCCGCCGCTCGTCTCGACCCCGGCGTCGAGCAGGGATCGGATCGGAATGGCGTAGGCCGCGCGTTCCTCGCCCCAGTAGCGCAGCTGGTTGTGGCCCAGCAGAAGCGCGTGGTCCTGCACCGTCGCGAGGACCTGCATCTCCTTCATCCGCTCCATCGCATCGGCGGACGGCAGGAAGACATGCATCAGCGCCCAGCGGAGATCGCTGATCGGCGTGGTTGCGTTCACCGCCTCGTAGGCATCGAGCGCCGCGTCGATCGTGGCGTCGCCGACGGCATGGGTCTGGACCTGCCAGCCATCCTCGGCGATCACCTTGTAGGCCTCGACCAGCTCCTCCTGCCCGCCCGGCGGCAGCAGCAGCACGCCGCGGAACTCCGGATCGGTCTGCTCGCCCTCGACGATCTCGTAGGGCTCGTTGAGGTAGGCGCCCTCGACCCCGCCATCGAGCAGGAATTTCACCCCGTCGATCGACAGCATGTCGTCAGAGAAATCCCGGTCGTAGCTGTCGACGAAGGTCTGGGCATCCTCGAGGCCCCTGATCCGGTAGAGCAGGCTGGTGCGGACCGTCAGCTCCCCTTGCTGGCGCAGCTGGTCGTAAAGCTCGATCTGCTCGGCGCTGAGGCCCGGCTCGACGACCCCGACCACGCCGTAGGCGTTCAGCTCCTTCATGAAGTCCGTCAGCAGGCGGGCCTGATCCTCCGGCGGGGCCCCGGGCGGCAGGACCTCCCGGACGAGGTATGTCGCGCTTTCCAGAAGCACCCCCGTCGGCTCGCCCTGCTCGTCGCGGACGATGATCCCGCCCTCGGGGTTCGGCGTGTCCCTAGTGATCCCGGCGGCGGCGAGGGCCGCGCTGTTCACCGTCACGACATGCCCGCCACGCGGCACATAGACCGGGTTGTCCGGGGAGACCGCATCCAGATCGTGTCGCGTGGGAAGGCGCCCCTCGGCCAGCGTGCTCTCGTGCCAGGCGCTCGATGCCTGGATCCACTCCCCCGGCGCGGTTTCGGCCACGCGGGCGGCCACGGCCTCCTGCACGTCGGCGATGGACCGCGCGTCGAGGAACGAGACCAGGGGCGCATTCAGCGCGGCACTAAGCTGGTGCAGATGGTTGTCGATCAGTCCCGGGACGACCGTCCTGCCGCCAAGATCGATGTTGCGGGTATCCGGTCCGACGAGGGCCGAGACCTCTTCATCCGAGCCCACCGCGACGAATCTTCCGTCGGAGATGGCCACGGCGCTGACGCTCGAGAAGTCGTCGTCGACGGTAAGGATGTTGCCGCCGGTCAGGACGATGTCGGCTGTTCGTGCAGCTGCATCCTGAGCCAGAACAGGCGTCCCCATGCCCCAAGCCAGCGCGATCGCGCTGATCGACGCTCCACGCAAAAGCAGGTCCGTCATCATCTTCCTCCTCGACGCCGTTCCCCACGACACTCAGAGCAGACCGCGACACGGGGCCGCGAGTCAACGATGGGCAGGATTCCACCTCACAGCCGGTCCCGCGGGAACATGCTGCCTCGCTGTGGCAGCAACCGCTTTCGATGAGGAATGGCTGACCTTCCGCAGATCCCGCGCAGCCGTGGCGCTCTGGGAGGCGGCATCGCGCCACGCATTGAGCCTCCACGTGGAAGCCCTAGAACAACGCGCTGACCTCGATGGGGATGCGTTCTGGCGCCGCTAGCTCCCCACGGCCAAGACGTCCGGATCCCAGCGGGCGCCGCCCGCTCCAGCATTCGATGCTCACCCTTCCAGATCGCGTGCGAGCCACCAACTCGCCGCGGCCAGAAGCCCGGCGGTCGCGAGGCAGAGCGCAAGGCCGCCGAGCTGGTAGCTCACGCCCGACAGTAGGGTGCCCAGCAAGCGGCCTGCAGCGTTCGCCATATAGTAGAAGCCAACGTCCATCGTCACACGCTCTGCCCTGGTGAAGGCCAGGATAAGGTAGGAGTGGACGGAGGAACTGAGGGCGAAGACGACGCCGAAGAGCAGCAGCCCCGCCACGAGGGTAACCGTGAGCCACAGCGAGGGACCACCGGCCATGAGGGACAGCGTCGCCAGGGCAAAGGGGATGATGGCGAGCCGACCCGCCCAGCTCGCGGCCATCTCCGTGATCCGAGCCAAAGGTTGACCTCTTGCTCGGAGCAGGTGCGGTGCGTTCGCCTGAACTGCACCATAGCCGATCGTCCAGAGCGCCATGAAACCGCCGATCAGGAAGAAGGCAGCGCGCCGCCCGTCTGGCGTCCCATCGGAGAGCACGGACTGGAAATAGACCGGGATGCCGACCACGAACCAGACGTCCCGCGAGCCGAACAGGAACATGCGCGCCGCAGACAGGCGGTTGATGCGCCGGTCCTTCGACCAGACCTCGGAGAACTTCGCCTCCTTCCTGCCCCGCGGGAGCCCGGCGGGCATGAAGATCGCGACGGCGAACAGGATCAGGGCCAGCAGGACCGCCATCCCCCAGACTGCCTGGGTGAAGCCGAACAGCGCGAGCGCGGCGGCCCCGATGAAGAAGCCGGCACCCTTGACCGCGTTCTTCGATCCGGTCAGCACCGCGACCCAGCGGAACAGCCCGCCGTCCTCGCTGGGGGCCAGCAGCTTCACCGCGCTCTTCGAGGACATCTTGGCCAGGTCCTTCGCGACGCCGGAAACACCCTGCACCGCCATCACGAAGGCGACGGACGCGACGACGCCCCAAGTGGGATCGAGCTGCGCGAGCGCAACCAGCGCCGCGATCTGCAGCGCCAGCCCGGCATAGAGCGTCGACGTCAACCCGAACCGCGCCGCGATCCAGCCCGCCGAGAGATGGGTGACGATCCCGGCGAACTCGTAGAGCAGGAACAGCCAGGCGAGCTGGATCGGCGAGAAGTCGAGGCCGTTGAAATGCAGCAGCACCAGCATCCGAAGGGCGCCGTCTGACAGCATGAACGCCCAGTAGGCGACGGTGACGGCGACGTAGGCGGCAAGGCCGGGGTCCCGCGCGGCGCCGGGTCCAGACGTCACAGCTGCCCCGCAACCATGCGGGTCACGTCGAGCAGGCGGCAGACATAGCCCCATTCGTTGTCATACCAGGCGTAGACCTTCAGCTGCGTGCCGTTCACGACCATCGTCGAGAGCCCGTCCACGATCGCCGACCGCGGATCGTTCAGGTAGTCGGTCGAGACCAGGGGCCGGTCCTCATAGCCGAGAACCCCGCGCAGCAGACCTTCGGCGGCTGCCGCGAACAGGCCGTTGACCTCGTCGACCGAAACCGGCCGCGACATCTCGAACACGCAGTCGGTCAGCGAGGCATTCAGCAGCGGCACCCGCACCGCATGGCCGTTGAGCCGGCCCTTCAGCTCCGGATAGATCAGCGTGATCGCCGTGGCCGAGCCGGTCGTCGTCGGGATCAGGTTGGCCAGCGCCGACCGCGCGCGGCGCAGGTCCCTGGCCGGCCGATCGACGATGGTCTGGGTGTTGGTCACGTCATGGATCGTCGTGATCGAGCCATGCGAGATGCCGATCTGCTCGTGCAGCACCTTGACCACCGGGGCGAGGCAGTTCGTGGTGCAGGACGCGGCGGTGATCAGATCATGCTGCGCCGGGTCAAAGAGGTCGTGGTTGACGCCATAGACGATGTTCAGCGCCGCTTCATCCTTGATGGGAGCCGACACGATGACCTTGCGCACCCCGGCCGCGAAATAGGGCGCGCACTTCGCCGGGGTCTTGAAGACGCCGGTGCAGTCCACGACGATATCGACACCCGAGAGGTCAAGGTCCTCGATCCGGCTCGCCTGCGACAAGGGAACGCGTGCCCCATCGAGGTTCAGCGCGTTGCCTTCGGCGGCCACGTCGCGCCACCGGCCATGCACGCTGTCGAAGCTGAGCCACAGTGCGTGGTCCTCGGCCGATCCCACGGGATCGTTCAGCAAGGCGATCTGCTGCGCCATGCCCTCGTCGACCATGCGGCGGACGAGCAGCTTGCCCATGCGGCCGAGGCCGTTGATCGCGATGCGGCTCACGAGGTCGCCGCCTTGCCCTGGTCCGCGCCGATTTCATCGACGCGATGCTGCAGAGCTTGCCGCTGAAGGCCGGTGATCGACAGTTCGACGAAGGCGATGATGCGGTGCCGCAGCTCGCTGTAGGCGCGGGAGAAGGCGAGGCCCTTCTCCGCCTCGGTGCCGGAGGCCTTGACCGGGTCGGCGACGCCCCAATGTGCGGTGATCGGCTGGCCGGGCCAAGGCTGGCACGTCTCATCCGCAGCCCGGTCGCAGACGGTGAACACGAAGTCCATGGCCGGAGCGTCGGGCCGCTGGAATACGGAGATGTTCTTGGCCTCCATGCCGGCGGTCGTATGACCGGCGCGCTCGAGCATCGCGATGGCGTAGGGGTTCAGTTCGGAATGCGGCTTCGTGCCTGCCGAATATGCGTTGCACCGGCCCTTTCCGAGGTCGCGCAACAGCGCTTCGGCGAAGATGGAGCGCGCCGAGTTGCCCGAGCAGATGAACAGGACGTTGAAGGGTTCCTGGGTCGTCATGGCAGTGGCTCCTTCGCCGCTGGTGCACGAGAACGCCCGACCGCGGCAGCAGTCGAGCGCGAGGAAGTCGATCAGTCGGCCGGCGGCGTCGGTGTTGGCGCGGTAGAGCACTGCGCGCCCATCCCGCTGCCCTTGGACCAGCCCCGCTGCTTCCAGGTCCGAGAGGTAGTTCGACAGCGTATTGGGCTTCAGCCGCAGGACCGCGGCCATGTCCCGCGGCCGCATGGGTTGTGGCGCGTGACGGACGAGCAGCCGGAAGGCCTCGATCCGACCGGGGTGGGCAAGAGTGGACAGGCCGCGAATGACAGAGTGGATGTTCATGGAATCATGAATATCCGAGCGCCATGACGGATTCATGACGACGATCAAGGCAGCGCCTCGCTGGTTGCTCTGGTCTTGCACCAGCGAGCAACATCGATTAATCGGGAAACATGGATGAAATGGAAGCCATCGCAGCCTTCGCGGCCCTCGGTCAACCCACAAGGCTGGCCGTCCTGCGCCTGCTCATCCAAACCGGACCCGACGGGATGGCGGCGGGGGAGATCGCCGCTGCGCTCGACGTTCGACAAAACACCTTGTCCACGAATCTCACCATCCTCAGCCAGGCTGGCCTGATCCGCGGCGAACGACACGGGCGCTCGATCCGCTATGCGGTGGACATGGAAGGAGTGCGCGGCCTGATCTCGTTTCTTCTCGAGGACTGCTGCAAAGGCCGGCCCGAACTGTGCCGGCCCCTGCTCGACCAGATCGCCTGCGCCTGCTGAAAGGACGACGCACATGACCAAGCCTGACCCAGGCCGCGCCTCGCCGGCGGGCCACCTGCCACCCTCCGAGCTAGGTTCGGCATGACGGACGCCATGACCGCCGACCGCCCTGTCCTCGGCGGGTTCGAACGCTGGCTGTCCCTCTGGATCGCTCTCGCGATGGCAGGGGGCATCATGCTCGGCGTGGCCATGCCCGGTCTGGTCGGCGCCATTGCCGCGGCGGAGGTCGCCGGGATCAACCTCGTGGTCGCGGTCCTGATCTGGGCGATGGTCTATCCGATGATGGTGGGCGTGGACTTCGCCTCCGTCCGCAGCGTCGCGCGCCAGCCGCGCGGCCTGCTGATCACGCTCGCGATCAACTGGGCGATCAAGCCGTTCACCATGGCAGCGCTCGCCGTGCTGTTCTTCGAGCACATCTTCGCGCCCTGGATCGAGCCGGCCGACGCGCAGCAATACATTGCCGGACTGATCCTGCTGGGGGCTGCGCCATGCACCGCCATGGTCTTCGTCTGGAGCCAGCTGGTGCGCGGCGACGCCGCATATACGCTGGTTCAGGTCTCGGTCAACGACCTGCTCATGGTCGTTCTCTTTGCCCCGATCGTGGCCCTGCTTCTGGGAGTCACCGACATCGCGGTGCCGTGGGAGGTGCTGGTCCTCTCGACCGTGCTGTTCATCGTGCTGCCGCTGATCGCAGGCTGGCTGACGCGCCGCCGCCTGGGGAGTTCCGAGGCCATCGCTGCATTCACGACCCGGGTGAAGCCCTGGTCCATGATCGGCCTGATCGCGACGGTGGTCATCCTGTTCGCGCTGCAGGGACGGATGATCCTCGATCGACCAGCCGTTATCGTCATGATTGCGTTGCCAATCCTCATCCAGTCCTACGGCATCTTCGCCCTCGCCTATGCGGCGGCATGGTCGCTGAAGGTGCCGCACCGCATTGCCGCGCCCTGCGCCATGATCGGCACCTCCAATTTCTTCGAACTTGCCGTGGCCGTGGCGATCAGCCTGTTCGGTCTGAACTCGGGCGCGGCGCTGGCGACGGTCGTGGGTGTGCTGGTCGAGGTGCCGGTGATGCTGTCCCTGGTCGCTTTGGCCAACCGGACGCGCGACCGCTTCCGGCCTCAGCCGGCGATCGACGCGCGCGAGACCATTGTGCGCGGGAAGGTGGTGAAGCAGTGAGCGCCCGGTTCCCTCGCGTCGGCGAGGATGGCTTCGACTGGACGCTGAACCGGGGCATCGACGCTTCGCTGGTGCCGCGTCCTCAGGCGGCAGAGTTGACCTCTGCCCAGGATTCCGGGCATCCGCCCCGCATTGCGGTGCTGACCGGCTCTCTGCGTGAGCGGAGCTTCTCGCGTCTCGCGGCGGAGGAGGGCGCGCGGATCCTGCGACACCTCGGCGCCGAGGTCCGGTTCTTCGACCCGACGGGCCTGCCGCTGGTGGACGCCGTCCCCGAGGACCATCCCAAGGTGGTCGAACTCCGCGACCTGGCGATCTGGTCGGAGGGGATGGTCTGGTCCAGCCCTGAACGGCACGGCGCCATGACGGGATTGATGAAAACGCAAATCGACTGGCTGCCGCTGTCGCTCGGGGGTGTCCGGCCCACTCAGGGACGGACGCTGGCCGTCATGCAGGTGTCCGGCGGTTCGCAGAGCTTCAACGCGGTCAACCAGATGCGCATCCTCGGTCGCTGGATGCGGATGATCACCATCCCGAACCAGTCCTCGGTCGCGCGGGCGTGGGACGAGTTCGATGCTGCGGGGCGAATGAAGCCCTCACCCTACCTCGCGCGCATTGTCGATGTCATGGAGGAGCTGATGCGCTTCACGCTCCTGACGCGAGGGCGGCCATCGTTGACCGACCGCTATTCGGAAAGGCTCGAGAGCGCCGAAGCGCTCTCGAAACGGGTCAACCAGGCGAGGATCTGACGAGCCTTACAGCTGCGCCTCCAGCCTCTTGAACGACATGCCCCGGACCGCCGTCGGCGCTGACGACAGCTTGCGGATATCGGCCCAGGTCTGCTTGTAGACCGGAGTCACCAACTCGTTGGTGCCGGAGGAGATCACGTTGCCCTGGGTTCCGCGCGGGCTGCCGAAGATCATGAAGCTCTGCTTCGGCTTGGCGGTATCCATCGGGTAGGCGATCGCCTGGGTCGCGCCGTTGTCGTTGACGACCTCGACGAGATCCCCCTGACTGACGCCGATCTCGGCCATGTCGGTCGGGTTCATCTCGATGATCGGGTAGGGCCAGCGATCGAGGACGAACTCGTTGCCCTCATCCATGAACCAGTTCTGCCGGTTGATGTTGGTCCGGCCGTTGTTGATCAGGAACGCGAACTTCTCGCTCTCCTCCTGCTTGCCGGGCGTCGCATAGCCGCACCACTCGCCGGCCATGAACCGCGCCTTGCCATCCTCGGTCGAGAACTTTCCGTCGGTGTAGAGCCGCGGTGTGCCGATGATGGTCTCGCCCTCGACCCCGGTCGCCGGCTCCTGGAAATCGTTGTTGCCCATCGCGCGCAGCCGGTCATAGGTCACGTGCTCGCCGCCATTGGCGTGCTTGCGATAGCCGTCCTCGAAGGCGTCGCCCTCGCCCTGCCAGTCGTAGCCGGTGAACTTTTCCGCGAGATCCCGCTGGCCGAGGTCCAGCACTGCCTGCCGCACCGCCTGGGCGATCCCGGCAGCGATCATGCAGTCCGGTCGGGCACTGCCGGGCGGATCTATGTAACGTTCAACCAGTCGCATGCGCCGCTCGCCGTTCATCGACGTCAGGTTCATCTCGCCTGAGATCACGGCTGGCAGCACTACATGGCTCTACTTGCCCATCTCGTTGTGAATGATGTCGACGTTGACCGCGAAGAGGCCACCCTCGTCAATGGCGCCCTTGGCATCGAAGCCGCCGAGCGCGCGGAGCCGATTCACGCCAGTTCGGTCCTTCGCGCGGCGAGGAGCGGCGAGGCGCCCTCGCGCGGCAGCATCCAGCCGCCGCGCAGGCCGACCTCGATCGCGTCGCCGGTGGCAGCGCGGGCGTCGAGGCGCAGCGTCAGCGGTCCGGCCTCGGGCAGGTCGTCGAGCAGGATGTCGGCGACGTGGTAGCCGTCCTCGTAGCGCGCGGCGCTGACGCGGGAAGGAAAACCGCCGGGCTGCGGGACCAGGTCGCGGGCGTGGAGGCAGAGCCATGCGGGCCGCGACTCGACCCGACCCGGGACCGCAACTTCCCGCCCGCCGATCCGCACCCGGCGGCGCCCGTCCGGCAGCCGGCCCGTGACGTCATCACTGCTGCAAGTCATCACAGAACCGTCACCTTCGCCGACTAGGGATGCCCGGCCGCACGTCCAGAGGCGCAACGCCCCGGGCGGGTGAATGACATCGATGGAGTGGAAGATGACA
>NZ_WKKA01000032.1 GCF_009674885.1 Paracoccus sp. S-4012 | reverse complement strand
TCTGAGCAAGCTCTATGAGCGCACCACCGTTGTCATCACCACCAACTTGAGCTTCAGCGAGTGGGCCACCGTCTTCGGTGATCCCAAGATGACCACCGCGCTCCTCGATCGCCTCACCCCCGCTGTCACATCCTTGAGACAGGCAACGACAGCTTCCGCTTCAAAGCCAGCACCGCTGCAGCAACCCGAAAGAAGACGGAGAGCGCCCAGGCCTTGACCCAGACATGAACCCATCCGCATAACTGAAGGTGGGTCACTTCTCGATGGAAAACCCGGGTCAGTTCCGGGTGAAATCAACAGACTTGCGGCTGGCGTGCGAAGTACGCTCCTCCGAATTCGATAAGCGCAGCTCCGTACAAGCAGCTCCGCAAAAACAAAATTCGGTGGCTTGGCATCGCTGAATGAACGTCGGGGACCGCAGCGCTTATCTCTAGCTTAGAGCCTTGAGAGACCTCCTGCCGAACGAGAGATACCACAGCAGACTGACTGCAATAAGAAACCCAATCTGTAGCGCCGAGACCGCCGCAATAGTGGGATCGAGGGCGTAGCCAATGTTTTCGAATGTCTTCTTCGGCAGAGTGGCGTTGGAGCCGCTGAGGAACAGCGCCAGCACCAGGTCGTCGAACGACGCCATGAAGGCGAAGAATCCTGCGGTCAGGAAACTCGGGCGCAGGACGGGGAAGGTCACCAGAAGGATCGCGCGCAAGCGTCCGGCGCCGAGGCCATCCGCGGCATCTTCCAGCATGCGGTCGAACTGGCGCAGCGCAGCCGTCACAATGATGACGACGAAGGGCAGCGCCAGCACCAGATGTCCGAGGACAAGCCCATGAAACGAGCCGATCATCCGCCATGAGGACATCAGGCTATAGATGCAGATCGCCGTCACCATGCCGGGGATAACGATCGGCGAGATCAGTAGCTTGTCGGCCACCCAAACAGCAGCCCCGGTGCGCGAGCGCGCCAGATAGAACGACGCAGGTACGCCTACGGCGAGCGCCAGCAGCGCCGTGGTTACTGCGACCTTCAGCGACAGCAGCGTCGAGGCCATCCAGGAGCGCGAGGTGAAATACGACTCATACCAGCGCAGCGAGTATTCTGGCGGCGGGAACTGCAGGAACTCGGCCGCGCTGAAGGACAGCGGGAAGATGACGACCAGCGGGACGATCAGGAACGCCAGAACCACGAGGCAGTAGAGCCACAGCGCAACCCGAGCCAACCCGATTCTCTGGCGCATTCCGATATCCTTCCGTCAGTTCCAACGGCGGCGGGTCAGGAGCCCGATGCAGGAATAGGCTACGATCGTGGCGACCAGGATGAGGACCGATAGAGCCGCAGCGAAGGGCCAGTCGAGAACCTGGCTGACCTGGGTGTAGATCAGGTTGGTGATCATGATCACGCGCCCGCCACCCAGAAGCGCCGGGGTGATGAAGGCGCTCAGCGCCAGGATGAACACCAGTGCCGCGCCAGCACCGATCCCGCCCAGCGTCAGAGGGAGAAAGATGCTGAAGAAGCGCCGCACCGCACTCGCCCCCAGACCCTCGGCCGCAAGCAGAAGCTGACGATCGACCCGCATCATGGCGGCGAAGATCGGCAGCACCATGAAGGGAAGCAGGTAGTAGACCGTCCCGAGAATGACGCCGGCCTTGTTGTAGATCAGCGGCAGCGGCTCGGCGATGAAGCCGTTGTCGATGAGCAGGCGGTTGATGATCCCATTGCGCCCCAGAAGCACCATCCAAGCATAGGTGCGGACGAGGACGCTGGTCCAGAACGGCAGTGCCACCAGCAGCAGGCAGAGGATCCGGAGCCGCGGGGAGGTCGTGGCCATGAAATACGCTAGCGGATAGGCAAGGATCAGGCAGATCCCCGTGGAGATCAGCGCGATCTGGAAGGTCTGTCCGATCACACGGACATAGAGCGGATCGCCTAGCGCCTTCACATACGGGCCGAACGATCCCCCATCGATGCTCAGCGCGGCCAGGTCCAGCAGCGGCATGAACAGGATCACACCGAGAACCAGGAACGCTGGGAGCAGCAGCAGGAGCGAGCGCCCGGGAGTCGCCGAAGCCATCATGCGACCGAATGGCCGCTCGGCCGCGGCTGACGTGAAGGCAGTGGAGGTCATTGCAGCAGGTGCAGGTCGCGCGACGACCAGCCCAGAGTGATCGGCGTGTTCACCGGCAGCACCTCCTCGCGGTGCGAGGCTTGCCGGCGAAAGTGCAGTTCCAGCCCATTCTCGGCTTCGAACAAATACTTGATCGTTGTTCCGAGATAGATGACCTTGCTGATCCGCCCGGTAATGGTGCTGTCGGGCTCGTCACCCGGCGGGACGGGCGAGGGATGCTCCGGCCGCAGCAGCACGGAAAGCGGCTGCCCCGTGGTGCCCTTGCTCGCCGGCAAGGGGAACATCTGCCCGCCCTCGAGCCGCAGGCAGCGCCGCCCGGCGCCGTCTTCGGCGACCGTGCCGGAGAGGATGTTGGCTTCGCCGACGAAGTTCGCAACGAATTCGTTCACCGGTCTGCGATAAAGATGCTCGGGCTTGGCGACCTGCTGGAGGCGCCCGTCCCTCATCACCGCGATCCGGTCTGACATGATCAGTGCCTCTTCCTGATCATGTGTGATGAATATCGTGCTCAGCTTCAGCCGCAGCTGCAATTCACGAAGCTGCAGTTGCATGGCTTCGCGCAGCCGTCGATCCAGCGCGCCGAACGGCTCGTCCAGCAGCAGCAGTCGCGGGCCGAAGACGGTCGCCCGCGCCAATGCGACGCGCTGTTGCTGCCCGCCCGACAGCTGCGCCGGATAGCGGGAAGCGAATTCGCCCAGATCGACCATCTCGAGGAACTGCCGCACCCGCCCCGGGATTTCCCGCCTGGGGACCGACCGCATCCGCAACGGGAAGGCTACGTTCTCCTCCACGGTCATGTGCGGGAACAGGGCGTAGTTCTGGAAGACCATGCCGATGTCGCGCCGCGACGGCGGCATCCGGGTCATGTCCTCACCGCCGAGAACCAGACGGCCGGCGTCCGAATGCTCGAAACCGGCGATGATCTTGAGCAATGTCGTCTTGCCAGACCCGCTAGGCCCAAGCAGCGTGAGGAACTCGCCCTCCCGCAGTTCGAAGTCGATGCCGTTGAGGACCGGAACGGCACCGTAGCGCTTCGTTACCTTCCGAATTTTCAGCGCAGTGCCTTCGGCCTGCGTGGAAAGTCCTTCCTGCGATGCCATCATAGGCAGCTCCGTCACCCGAGTATCCAGCGCTGCCAGCGATTCTTGATCTCGGCCATATGCTGGCTCCACCACAGGTCATCCTGCCAGAACGACACCTGCATGTTCTCCGGCGTGGTCGGCAGATACGGGGCCAGCGTAGGATCGACGTATTCCGCCGCGCGCGGGTTAAGGCCGGGTGAGACGAGTTGGTTGGCAAAGGTTGCCTGCGCCTGCGGGTCGGTCATCGCGGCCAGGAACTGCTGCGACCAGTGCAGGTTCGGCGCGCCGCGCGGGATGGCAAAATAGGCGCGATGCAGCGAGGAGCCGTCCCACGAGATCTCGAGCGGGTGGCCCTTGCCTACCGCGTTGAAGATGCGCCCGTTCCAGGCCGAGCTCAGCACCACTTCTTGATCGACCAGCATCTGGACATGCTGCGCGCCGGAATCCCACCACGCGGTGATATGCGGGCGAATTTCGTCAAGCTTGCGGAAAGCGCGGTCCACATCGAGCGGATAGAGTTCGGCCAGCTGCACCCCGTCGGCCAGCAGCGCGAATTCCAGGTTGTCCTCCGGGCCGCCGCCCAGCGACCGCCTGCCGGGGAACGCCTCGACATCCCAAAAATCGGCCCAGGTGCGCGGCTTGGCGTCGGTGAACACGTCCGAGCGGTAGGCGAGCACGGTGGAATAGACCGAGGTCGTCAGTAGATAGGGATCGCGCGCCTCGGCAGGATAGGCCGACAGATCGACGATGCTCTCGTCGATCGGCTCGAGCAGACCCCGTTCGACGGCGATCCGACCGTCGTCGCCGCTGATCTCCGTCACATCCCACTCGACGTTCCCGCTCTCGACCATGGCGCGCAGCTTGCCCAGGTCGTGGGGGCTCGTCATTTCGACGGGGATGCCGGTCCTCTCGGTGAAGACCTGGCCGTAGGCATCGAGGACGGCATTGCCCATGTCACCGCCCGAAGCATTGACGATCAGCCGGTCCGGCTTGGCTGGAACCTGCTGCGCCCGCAGCACTGCGGGTGCGGCGAGAACGGCAGCGGCGCTTACGAGGAACCCTCGACGGTCCATCTTCTTGTTGGGCATTGGTTCCTCCAGCTAGTCCTTGCCATCAACAGCCGCTTTCCTCACCGGCATTCACGGCAGGCTCTCTCCCGCGGCGGAAGCTAGACCGCAGCCAGGGGCGGGCCAATTGCGTTTTTTGTCGGGTGCCATAACCAACGCGCATGTCCAGGGCTGGAGCAGCTGCAGCGGCGCACGACGGACTGTTGCCGAGACCACGACCGACAGCCAGACGGCCGCGGACACCACGCTCAATCGGATCGGGCGCAACGATGACCCTACTGCACTTCACCGACGGGCGTCGCGCTGCCACCGGCGTCGTGCCCGCGCGCCATGCAACGCGCTCACCGGCGTCGAGGGAGGTGTCAGAGCAACCGGCTTGCTGCGGGTAGCATCGGTCCCTCGCCGCGGTAGCCCTATGGCGGCACCCCACCCATCCACATGCGCTTCCGGCGAGACGCGGCGACCCTGTCGTGGATGCGTTCGGCCATCACCGCGGCCCACGGCGCCAGTCGTCGATCCGGGCGTAGATCGTGACCGCGATACCGCCAAGAGCCATCGCGATGAACACCCAGCGGAGCGTATCGAGATACGGGACCAGCGGCATGATGGGAGACGGCCTTCGCAGCCGAGACGCCGCCCGCGCGGGAAGTGCTGTCCGACAGTCGTACTATGAAAGGCGGCGGGGCGGCTGGTGTGGCGACGTTGGGTGCTGGGGGCCCGGAGGTCGTGCAGAACGTCCTGGCCGAAACCCAGTCCGCCATGTTTGGAACTAAGCAATGGTGCCTGGACTGCCCCCGCACGGCTGAACCAGCTCCGGACGGTCGAGGGACGGCGCTCTTCACTTCCCAGGGCAAGTCCAGAAGCGAGCTTCTACGCTGCTTTGGAAACCCCGGCCATGGCAGCGTAGCTAAGACCAACCGGTCTCCGGCAGACCCGCCGCGCTTCACATGAGCTACCCTTGACCGGGCTCGAGCCGGGTCAAGGGCAGGACTGACATGTGACAGCATGGCGACCGAACTTTCACTCCCGCGGCAGCGTTGTATGTGCCAAGGCCAGTCATAGGGACCGACATGGCGCGCTCCGCGGTCATCGCTATCGGCGCTTCGGCGGGCGGGGTGTCCGCGCTGCGCTCGCTCGCCGCCGCTTTGCCGGAGACGTTCGCAGCTCCGATTCTCGTCGTCCTTCATGTTGGTGCGCATCGAAGCGAACTGCCCGAGCTCCTCAGCGCTGTCGGCCCGATGCCTGCCAAACACGCCGAAGATGACGAAGCGTTCCATCCGGGCAACATCTATGTTGCGCCGCCGGACCGGCACATGATCGTCGCTGAAGGACGTTTACGCCTCTTGCGCACACCGAAGGAAAACTGGGCACGCCCTGCCATCGACCCGCTGTTTCGGAGCGTGGCCGAAAGCTATGGCCCGAATGCCGCCGGCGTGATTTTGACAGGCAACCTGAACGACGGCACGCTGGGGCTGCTGGAAATCAAGCGGCGGGGCGGCATCACGGTCGTGCAGAACCCCCGGGACGCCGCGCATCCCGAGATGCCGAGAAGCGCGGCTGTGCATGTCTCCTTGGATCACTGCCTTCCCCTCGTCGAAATTCCAGAACTTCTGGTTGAACTAACCACGAATCGAAAGGAGGCCGACATGCCAATCACCTCCACTCAACCGGGCGCCGTGCGGCATTCGGCGGAGAATAACGGGTGGGAACTCGAGCGACCCGTCGCAGTCACCTGTCCCGATTGCGGTGGCGCGCTGAAACGATCGGTGGAAGGATCGATCGTCAAGTTCGGCTGCCATATCGGCCATAGCTATACGGCAGAGGTCATGGCTTCGGCTCACTTCGATGAACTGGAAAGAGTCATGCGTGCCGCCGTGCGCTTTCTCAACGAGCGGGCCGAATTCTGTCTCCAGATGGCCGAGCACAGCCAGTCCACCGGGTTCGATGACGTGGCTGACTGGCACGCCGCCAGCCAGCAGGCATTGGACCGGGCCTACAAGCTCCGCGATCTCGTGGAACAGGACTGGATCACCCCCGAGACCAACGGCCGACTTGCCTCGGCCAGTGGGGGTCGAGACCCGGCCGGCCTGCCCAGATGACTGCCTGCACCGTCGCTGGCACGGTTCGCAACCGAGTTCGCCAAAGACCGCGGCTATCCCCGGACAGCCCGCGCGATGGTTCGTTCCAAGTCATGAGGGGCGTACGGCTTCTCCAACACCGGGACGTCGCGATAGCCGTCCACGAGACCCTCCGAACCGTATCCAGTGGCGAACGCAAAGGGGATACCGCGCTGCCGCAGGATATCGGCGACAGGAAAGGATTTCGTACCGGCCACATTGAGATCGAGAATGGCGAAGTCGAAGTCGCCTTCCCGCGCCAGTTCGATCGCGTTGCCAATCCTCGTAGCAGCGGCCACCACCTCATGCCCGAGGGAAGCCAGCATATCTTCGAGGTGCATCGCGATCAGGACTTCATCCTCGACGATCAGTACGCGTTTCGCTGGGTAGTCAGTCGGCCCCATTGGGTCCTTCCTGCTCCTCGGGCATCGGCGCATCGATTGTGCAGACGACGCCGGTAGGCTGGTAGGAAACGCTTACATTGCCACTCAGTTCCGCTGCCAGTACCCGTTGGATCAGGCGCGAGCCGAACCCCTTATGCGTTGGCTCGGCGACGTGCGGCCCGCCGCTCTCGGTCCAGCGCAAGGAGAGAGCCCGATCCTTGCCCGGACCCGCGACCTCCCAAACGATATCGACCTTGCCTTCCTCGGTGGACAGCGCGCCGTATTTCGCGGCATTCGTTGCCAGCTCATGCAGGGCCATTGCAATCGAGAGTGCGGCACCCGGTAAGAGCCGAAGGGGCGGACCCTCGATCCGAAAGCGGTTCGATCCTCCGGAATGCGGCTCGACGGTGCCCGCGACTATGTCTCGCAGATCCGCGCCGGCCCAGTTCTCGCGGGTCAGCAAGTCGTGCGCCTTGCCGAGTGCGATCAGACGCGCCTCGAAAGAGGCACGGGCATCGTCCACCGACGTGGCGCTGCTGAGGGTCTGCGCGGCGACGGCCTGCACCGTCGCCATGACGTTCTTGACGCGGTGGTTGAGTTCTCCCACGAGTATCTCGCGATGCTCCTCGGCACGCCGGCGCTCGGTCATGTCCCGTGCGATCTTCGATGCGCCGACAACCTCGCCCCGAGCATCCCTGAGCGGTGATATGGTCAACGATACCCAGACCGGACTTCCATCCTTGCGGCATCGGATTGTTTCATAGTGCTGGAGGTGCTCGCCCCGTCCAATGCGATCAAGAATGCCGGCTTCCTCATCATGGCGGTCTGACGGGATCACGATCGTGATGGACTTGCCGACGATCTCTTCAGCCGTATAGCCGAAAAGTTGCTCTGCGCCCCAGTTCCAGCTGGTCACGGTGCCGGCAAGGTCCTTGCTTATGATGGCGTCATCGGATGACGCGACAATGGCGGAGAGTCGCCGCCCAAGTTCCTCGGAGCGTTTGCGCTCGGTGATGTCCTCGATCCCCAGCAGGATCAGTTCTTCCCGGCCGCCCTCTCTCGCTAGTTTGCGCGCGTTGAGCAGTATGGAGCGCCGCCCGCTGTCATGGAAATCCTGCTCGATCTCGAAGCCGGTGAATTCTTCATCTTTAGAAATGACGTTGTCCATGAGAGTTCTCAGTTCCGCAGTGTCCCACTGTGCCCCGCAGAGTTGATAGATCTGTCGGCCTTGAGTCTCCTCCCTCGAAACCTTGAACAACTCGTAGAAGGCCGGATTGGCCGACCGGACGCGCAGCGCGCCGTCCAGAATGAGCAGAGGCTGCCGGATCGTCTGAACGATGCTTTCGGCGTAGATACGCGCTTCGTTCACCGCATCGGCGGCGCGTCTTCGATCCGTGATGTCGGTAAACGTCATCACCAGACCGGCAATCCGATTGTCCTGCGTACGGTAAGGTAGCATGCGGCGCAAATACCAGCGACCGTCGTCAGCTGACACTTCGGCTTCAACCACCGAGAGCTTCTTTGTCACCGTGTCCGCGTCGCGCAGCAGGTTCTCGTCCGAAAACTTCCGCGCGAAATGCGCGATCGGGCGGCCGACATCCGACCACACAAAGTCGAACAGGTCCCTGGTGGCGGGCGCGAACCATTTGATGCGGAAGTCGAGGTCCAGAAACAGGGTGGCCGTCTCTGATCCCGCCAGCAGGTTGTTGAGGTCGTTGGTGGCATTTTCCAGCTCGCCGATCTTGTGCTGGAGCTGGCTGTTGACGGTGTTCAGTTCTTCATTGAACGACTGCAGTTCCTCCTTCGAGGTCTCCAGTTCTTCGTTGGTGGATTGGAGCTCCTCGTTGATCGAGGTAATCTCTTCGTTTGACGATTTCAGCTCCTCGTTGGTGGTTTCCAGGTGTTCAATGGCCATCTGCAATTCGGCGCGCGTTGCCCGCAGCTCGTCCTGAAGGGCGCGTTCGCCGGAGGCGGCCTCGCCGGCTTCCTCCGGGGTGGCTGCCTGGACGCGTTCGGGCGATGGCACAGTGGGTGCGAAACTTACGAGGAGGAAGCGGTCGTCTTGCGGCGAGGTGGGCAGGGGCATGACCGTCATGGTGACGGAATCGCCCGTCTCCGTGATCCGGGCATCGACCGCCACGCGTCTGTTTCCCTTCGACGCTGCGCGTATCGCAACGCGGAGTTTCGCGGACAGGCCGCCGCGCGCGAGGGTCAGCAAATCCCTTGTTGGGTCGCCCGGTGGATGCTCCAGGTAGTCCCTCGTCGTCCCGTGGAAATAGAGGACACGGTGCTTCTGGTCGATCAGGACGGACGCCGGGGCATAGAGTTCCAGCAGAGCGCGCCGCGCGATCTCGGCGGCCGGAGCGGTTGCTTCCGGGCGAAGCGATGCGGGCTCGGCCGTGCCACGTGATTCCGCGGGGCCGCGCGGTGGTGGAAAATCGACGATGCCATGTCGGGTCTGTCCGAGCTTGCGGTATATCCGCCATTTTTTCGACACCGTCTCGAACAGGTCGTCGTGCCGGCCGATTGTTTCCGCATTGCCGAGGAACAGATGCCCGCCCTGTCTGAGAGCGAAATGGCAAAGGGCAATGATCCTTCGCTGCGCCTCCGGCTCCAGGTAGATGAGGAGGTTGCGGCACGACACCAGGTCGAGCCGCGAGAACGGCGGATCGCGCAACAGGTTCTGCGGCGCGAACACGATCATGTCGCGAAGTTCCTTGGTGACCTGAAAGGAGCCGTCGAGCTTCTCGAAGAACCGCTGCAGGCGGGCCGGCGGAAAGCCGGCCACGGCGGCGGCAGGGTATATGCCGTCCCGCGCCTTGCGCAGGTTGCCCTCCTGTGTGTCGGTCGCGAAGACCTTCACATCGAAGCGCTTTCCGGCCGCCTCAGCCAGTTCGGTCATCAGCATGGCGATGGAATAGGGTTCCTCTCCGGTGGAGCAGGCTGGAGCCCATACGCGGATGGTGGCGCCTGTCTCGCGATCCGCAACCATCGGTGCGATCACCAGTTCCGAGAGGGCGGCCCATGCCGGGGCGTCGCGGAAGAATTCGGTGACGCTGATCATGAGGTCGCCGACCAGCGTTGTCACTTCATCAGGGCTGGTGCGCAGCTCGTCAAGATACTCGTCCAGTGTTTCGATGTTCCTGAGACCGAGACGCCGATGAATGCGCCGCGTGATCGTCGAATGCTTGTAACTGCGAAAGTCGTGTCCGCCGCGAACGCGCAGGATCTCCAGAACCTGATCGAGGGTCGCCTGGCCGCCCGGCGAGGCCGCCTTGATCTCGGCGGGGGCCGCGACATACCCATGTTGAACATACGCCGCCACCCTCGCCGGCATGTCTTCCGGGGCAAGGACATGGTCGGCCATGCCCGCCGAGATCGCGCTCCGGGGCATGCCGTCGAACTTCGCGGTCTCCGGCGCTTGCACCAGGCTCATGCCGCCCACGGCCCTGATCTTCTTCAGTCCCTCGGTGCCGTTGCTCCCCGTTCCGGAGAGTACAATGGCGATCGCCCCTTCGCGCTGGTCGGCGGCGAGCGAGCTGAACAGCAGATCGACGGGATGACGCTGGCCATGCGGCTCCGCCGGCGGGGAAACGTGCAGCCCGCCGTCGCGAACCTCCAGATCCGTGTCGGGAGCGATCACATAGACGTGGTCAGGCGCGATCCGCATGCCGTCCTTGACCTGGACGACTGCCATCCTTGTGCGGCCGCCCAGGATGTGCGCCATCTCGCTTTCGCGTTTCGGATCGAGATGCAGCACGACCACGAAAGCGCAACGGCTGTCTGCTGGCATCACGTCGAAGAGGCGGCCCAGCGCCTCGATGCCGCCGGCCGACGCGCCGATGCCGATGACGGGAACGTCTGCTGCGACGGCGCTGTCGATGACGGTCGCCGGCTGCTCGCCGCCGCGTGCCCGGGTCTCGGCTTCATCGCCTGTCTCAGCGGTGGTCTGTGAAGCCGATGCCTGTGACATACGGCCCGAGCGAACGCCCAATTGTTTGCTCTCATCCGGCATGCGATATCCTGTCCGGGCCAGCTACGGGCGAATCATTTGTAGGAATGCTTCGACTCGCCGCTGCCGCAGAATCCCTGCGCCAGCCCTCCGACCGAAGGTTGCAGGTGTGCCGTTCGCGCGCAATGGCAGAGTCCGGAACGCCCGTCGCAGGATTGCCCCGCCCGGACAACCCCAAGGGCGACGCTCCCTTAAGACCATGAGTGACCTGCCCCCCGTAAGCTCCCTCGCCGTGATGTAGAGTCTGCCCGACCTGAAGGAGCAGACGAGATGAGGAAAAGCCGCTTCACCGATGCGCAGATCATCGGGATGATCAAGGAACAGGAAGCC
>NZ_WKKA01000031.1 GCF_009674885.1 Paracoccus sp. S-4012 | reverse complement strand
TGCCAGAAGCTCGGACAGGTCCATGCTGGTCTTGGTCATCGGGGTCTCCTGTGGTCCGTGGTTGAAGCGTCGAAACTCCACCTCGACCATACACCTCGATGGCCACCTCGGGTTACACCGGCAGAGCAAGCGAAATTACACCACCTGCGCGGACGCTAACTCGCGCCCGATATCGTTGAGGCGATCCTGGACGGGAGGCAGGGTTCGGAGGTGACGCTGGTGCGGGTGCTGGAGCCGTTTCCGGGGGAATGGGCGAAGCAGCCGGTCCACTTCGGCTGACGGCCCGCAGCAGACATTCAACGGGTCACGGGACGACACAGTGCAGCTTCCGCATTCCTGCGATCCGTCCACCCAGGTCCCGAAGCCCGTCAATGACGGTTGGAAGTACTGGATGAATTTCGGCCCCAGAGTTTCGCCATCGCCAATACTTCACCCCAACCCATAGAATTTGGAGACCTGCTCCTTCAATACCTCACGAAGCGCGTTGGTGTCACTCAGGCGTAGTTGCTTGATCCCGGCAATGTTGAAACCGAAGTCTTTTTTTACGTCGCCTATGGAAGCGTTGTGAACGAGCAGGAAGTTCTCATGAGCAAAGCCTTTGCCCTGATTCAAGCCCATGAGGTACCCGATTTCTTGATAGACGTTCTTGTTACCGTGGTCAGGTCGGCGATCAGTAGCCCGGAATCCTCTATCAGGCGCAAGACTTCCGCGTTGATCTCGTAGGAATAGCCCGTGTCGAACTGGTCGATCCGGATGGGTCGGATCGCGATGTCGAGATCGTGCTTGGCGTTCAGGTCATCGATCGCGCTCTTGATTGCGTCAAAGTTGGGTTTCGTGTCGTCGCTGAACTGCATCGACACAAACACCTGTCGTTTGCGCGACTGGGCGATCTTGCTGAAAATCTTGATCAGGTCGGCGGCGTTGATCGAACGCAGCTCATACTGGTGGGTCCGCAGCACCCAGTTGGTGATTTGCTCATAGATGCCCCGCCTTCGATCCTCTGAAAGCTGGAAGTAGAGGACGGTCGCGAACAAGCCCTGCGCGGTGGAAGCCTGCAGGCGCTTGTCGCCATAGGTATCGTTGATGCGCATGATCCCCTCGAACACAGCTTCGGTGTCGAGGGTCTTCTCGGGGTCAATCTGCCCGCGCACATCCTGCAAGGACTTGATCACGACAGACCGGATTTGTCGTGGCCCTCGCTTTTGCCGAAGACGTGCTTCAGGTTGGACAGGTATGAGAAATCGAACCTGTCCTTGAGCTGGCGGCATTGCAGATACTCTGGCCCAAAGCGGTCGCTGAGGCCGCTATCGGAGAGGTCTTCCGGCGCATCGACGATGCCCTTAAAAACCTCTTCCGAGGTCAGCGGCAGGCCTTGGAGTTGATGTTGTGGAAGAGCGCCTTTTCGTTGCGTCGATGCGTTTGAAGAGCTTCTGGCCATCCGGCAGGGTGATATGGTAGCGTGTGAGGTCGCTGGTTGACCTGGCCTTGCGCGGCTTGATGTCCAGCCCGTTGGTGTTGGACTTGAATGGCTCGCCGTCGCGAATCAATTGGAACGGGTCGCCGGAAGGCGCGCCGGCCTTTTCGTAGTCGACGTCGAGTTGCACCGACGGGATGATCTCGGGAAAAAACAAGTACTCGCCGTCGTCGAAGAACTTCCTGATCTCTTCAACATGCTCAGGCTTTAAGTCGCGCTGGTAGGCTTCGTCAGCGTAGGAACATCGTGCAATGTCGATCAGCCGTTCATAGCCTCGCACCGTCAGGAAGCCGCCGATCGAGGGGGCGAAGGCGCCGCTGAAAACCGTGCTCATACCACCACGCCCAACAGAATCGCTTCGATCTCAGCTTTGGCCCGCTCAAGCTCTGCGTTGGCCTGCTGCTGAAGCTGCATTGCTTTGGCCTCGCGGCTTCGTGCCTCTTGGCAGATCGCTAGTTGATGCTCTTCGCTAGGTACTGGAATGAGGAGTTTTTCGATGTCTCGCGTTTGAAGCCTCGGAAGGGTATTGCCCGTCATCAGGTGCTTGGTCTGGCGCACCACGAGTTTGCTGCGCAGAAACCTCGACAGAAACTCGGGCAAAACGCCATGAGGGCGCAAAACATGAAACTCGGTGGAGCAGTATCGGCGAAATAGACTTTGTTCAAATAGGGGCGCAGCTTCGGGAACAGAACGTCCCCTTCGTCAAAGATCGAAGCCGTTCCAAACTCATTGTTACTTTCTGGATCAACCAGGAACCCGGTGCTTCCTTGAATGTTCTCCAAACCGACATAGAGATTGTCGTTGGCCCGTCCGCTTGACGTCTGCCGAATGAAGTTGACCAACCGACGAAGCGGCAGAGTATTCCCGAAGGCCGATGTCTTTTCGCGGCAAGCCTCCACATCCGGTTCAAGCGCGTGCGGATCAAACCGCCAGCCGCCAAGTTCGCGGGCCTTAATGCGGAACATGCGCTTCTCGATCGAGTTTTCCGGTTCTGGCGGAAGGGTGATGCCAAGCTCGGTCAACAGATGGTCATCGATCGACGCCAAGAGCGCCTGGGCTTTTTCAAGCGCTGCTTTTCGGCGTGAATTAGCTTCTTCAAGTATGGGTAGGATGGATTCGTTGTAGATGATCGGGATCGACCTAAGCGCCGGATAGTCGAGGGCCGGGCGGGTTCCACCCGTCGCGCGACGCGTGGCCAGCGCTTCGCCGATATCCGCGTTCAGGGAGGCAGCCAGTGTTTCGCTTTTGATCCTGCTGCGCGTCTTTGCTCTGACTATGTGCTGGTTGATGTTCCCCTCAAACCCTGTTGGCGGTACGGAAGAGACTGCCATCCGTCCAACGCCCGTGATCTTCACGAGCAAGTCGTCCTCGTGCACATGGCTGCGGGCCAGCATAGCGTTGTGTGTCTCGATGTTGATGAACTTGACTTCGGAAAGGTCCAACTCGCCGCTCGTGCTCAGGTTTTGAACGCGAATAAAGGGAACCCCAATTTCCGGGTCGTCAGAGTAGTAGAGCTCCTTTTCCTCAGTCTTCGGTGTCGCGCCGCCTGCCATTGCAAGGAAGAAGTCTCGAAGCCGACGATTGGTGCGGCTGCGGACTTTTTCTTCAAGCTGCACGAAACGGGGAAGGTAGAACCTTACATCGTGTCGGCGTTCGATTTTGCCCCAACTCACCATGAAGAAGTGTTCTTCATTCAAGCCGGGGCTCAGGCAAAAGGGCGCGCCGCTCCCCCTTCAATATGATGAATGAAGCGGCTCAGCTCGGCGGCCACGGTGTCCAGTTCATTCCCGCCGGTCGCTCGCCCGGTGGCGTCGTAGCCAATGTCATCGGCGATCGCCATGAAGATCTCGTAATCCGCAACCTCGCTCTTCACCTTTGCCAGAAACTCGTCGTTCAGCGTTTCGCGCAGCGTGGCGATGCGTTCGTTGTACTCCTCTGACGTTGCCGCCTTCCATTGCTGGTAGGCTTCTGTCTCTTCATGCGCCTTCTTGGCTTTGTCCGCTTCGAACTTGAGCTTGCGCCGCGCCTCCGGGGTCAGGTTGCCTTGGGCATCGAGTGCATCCAGCCTTGCTACAAGCTCCTGGTCGATCTGCTGGATCGTGGCGTCGCCCTTCTTCAGCTTCGCCGCCTTTTCCTTGATCAGCTTTTCCAGCGCTTTGCCGCCATCCTTGCGGGCGTGGATGTCGTCCTGCGCTTTTTCCTTGGCGCGCTGGATGGCGATCGTCGTCGCCTCGTCATGCTTGCGCAGGAAGAGCACCGAACTCTTCATGCCTGCGCCATTGGTGGCAAAGGCGAATTGGGGCAGGGAGACGACACTGACGATGCGCCAATGCTCCTCAATCCAGTCGCGCACATACTGTATGCTGGAATTGGTCAGGATGCTGTCGGGGATGACCATCGCCATGTAGCCGCCCGGCTTCAGGAAGCGGTGGCACTGTTCTATGAAAAGCACCTCGGTAGTCTGCTGGTCGCGGGCTTTTTCGAGAAAAGTCCGGCGGATGAAGTCCTTTTCGCCCACTTTCTTCTGCTTGACCGTGACGTTCTTCAGCTTGGCGTCGATCCAGTCGATATCCTTGCTGCCGAGGTCGTAGTCCTCGAGATACCGCTTCTCGCTGAGCTTCACCTTTGCGCCGAAAGGCGGGTTGGTAATGATGTAATCAAACCGGTTCGCCTTGAAGCCGTGGTTGTTGGTCCGCTCGCGCATCGTGTCGATCGGTTCCAGCCCATCGAAGGCGATGACGTTGGTGTGCCCATCGTCATGGATGATCATGTTCATCTTGGCCGTGCGAGCGATGCCTTCGGAAATCTCGATGCCATAGAGATTGTTCTCGGCGAAGTCGTGCCAATGCTTGTGGTGCTGCACAGATGCTGATTCAAAGTAGCCCTCCTCGGCCATCCGGTCAGCTTCTCGCCGCACCTTGTCGAGCGCATGAAACTCCATCCCCTCATCCAGAACCGCGGTCTTGCCCGATTGCTCGCCGGAATGCGTAGTAAACCAGCTCGCTGCGATTTTTCGCGCACCCTCGGCGTCCAGCTTGGCGGGGTGGCGGATCACGCCAGGGGGTCGGCCGCCGTTTCGGAAGAAGCCGCTCAGGTGCGACTCGGCCGCGAGGGAAAGCGCGATCGCCTCGCGGGCCAGGGTGATCGGTGACACGCCCGCGAATGACTGAAGGTGCAGCACGTCGCCGAAGGGGTGCAGCCGATCGCCACCGACCTCATAGCGGACGCGATAGGCCGGCTCGCCGTCCGCGGCCGTCTCGACCGTGACCGTGCCGGGGTCCAGTCGGTGCAGCTCGAGCGGCTGGCCTGCGCTGTTGCGGACCACAAGGGCGAAGCCGGCACCCCCTAGCAGCGCGTCCGCGGTCAGGGCCTCGCGCAGGGACGGCGCGTCGGTCCAGGGGTTCGCCGGCGCGTGGATCAGCCCATAAGCCGGACGGTCAGTAAGTGCTTGATTATCTGCCGCGGCATAGACCTTGAACGGCATGCGGACGGACTCGGCGATCAGGCTGACCGCGCGGCGAATCGCCGGCACCTTCATGGCCGCGGCGGCGCTGATCGCGGTGCCCGTTCCGCTCGGCGCGATGCCGAAGAGCTGCATCAGCAGCGGGTCGCCCAGGTTGAGCGCCTTCGTTTCCGTGGCGGGAGTCCGCCCCCCTAGTCGTTCGATCCAGCGCATCCTGTTTCATCTTAGCAACATAACGTTGCCATAATGTATCACAGTTACGAATCACCAGAAAGGGTTGAGTTTGCCGGTCAAGGTAAAGCTGTTCACGTTATCGTGATGGCAACGATCGGCAGCCGGAAGCTGACGCGATCCAGCGCCTCCTGCATCCGCTTCACCGGCACATCATGCACGTAACCGGCCGCGACGGATTGATCCTCGTGCCCGGTAATCAGGTCCGAGACTTCTTTTGTGCATCCGGTGCGGATCAGCTCCGTTTTCAAGTTGTGCCGAAAGCTGTGAAACACCTTCGACTTTTCGGCGATACCAAGTTTCGGCAAATAGGTCCGAAGGAACCGGCGGTTAACTTTGTCCTCCGGTTCCCAATCGGGGAAGAGCCGGATTTCGCCGCGCTTCCGCAGTTTGTAGGCATAGGCGGGCAGGCCAAGCGCGATCAGCTCGGAGTGCACCGGAACAAGGCGCTTGCTCCTTTCGTTCTTTGATGCTTCCTCGAGGTCAAAGACTATGACGCCTTGCTCTTCCCGAAGATCACTCAGTTTGATGCGCGAGACTTCGGAGGAAGAGCGCGCGCCGGTGAATAGCGCAATCAGCAGCGCCCATTGACGGGTTTCGTAGCTCTTCGGTTCCTTGAACAAGTCGGTTCCGAAGATCCCTTTCAACTCGGTATGGTCGAACGGCAGCCGCCTCTGTTTCTTGTGAGCCACCCTTCCCGTGTCAACGCGAACGCCCTTCGCCGGGTTATGCTCGATGAAGCCGTTATTCGAGCCCCATTGTAGGAGCTGGAAAGGTGTGACAGCCATTTCATGTTGAGGGTCTGCGGGTCGAGCGTTTCATACGGCTCCGGGCGCTTCTTATTCGCCTTGATCGCCTGCGGCAGGGTCAGACCGGGAAAGCGTAGGGTGTAGCGGGTCGGCGTATCCAGCAGCGCCTGCTTGTAGGAAATGACGTGCTGCTTCGTGATCGCCCTCACCGGCAGCGGCTCGCCAAGGAACTCCTGAAACATGCGGACGGCGCTCTTGTGCTCTTCCATCGTCTTTGCCGCGAGGGATCGCCCGCCCGCGCTGCGCTCCTTGTGGAAGGCGTAGATCGCCCAGGGTCGGACCGCCCTTGCGCTCGGCCAGGACCATCACCGCCGGCTCGGGCTCCGGTGCGGTCAGCAGCGGGCTTGCCGGTTCACCGGGCTTCACTCGCCCGTCATCGCGCTCTTGGAACCGGGCGAGGGCGTCAAGCTGAACCTCGGCGAGGGCGCGCAACAGGACGTGCCGGGGAACCTCTGGCGCGAGGCCCTTGCCGGTGAGCTCGTCAGCAGCATAGCCGACCAGCGCCTCCAACTCTTCGCGCTCGGCGGTGCCGCTCAGGGCGAGGCGCAGCCGGTTCGCATAGACGGGGCGGGAGGCCTTCATGAAGTCGTTTGCGCCGCCCGGTGCCAGCCGCTCGCGGTCGTCTGCTACCAGCTCGGCCTGATAGTGCACCTTCGCGGCGCTCGTGAGGGTAGGGCGGCCCGCCTCATACGCCTCGCGGGCTTCGTCCAGGATCGCGTGGAAGCGGTTCAGGACCGCGAGGGCCTGCCGCTGGGCCTGCCGCTTGTCGGTGCCAAGGGGCGCGACCAGCTCCCGCATGTTGAGGATCGGCCGCAGCTCTTCCGGGACCGTCATGCGGGCGACCCAGCGCCCGCGGACATGCTGAACATGCTTCATACCTTGCCCCTGTTTTGTAGCAGGATTTGTAGCAAGGCTTGTAGCGTGAACCCCAGCAACACAAGCAAGATCAGCGTTTGCGAGGAAGAAAGATGGGGATGGCGGAGTGGAAGTCCGTCATGGCCGACCTCCGAAAATGTGCGAAAACCCCAGCAAATGCTGGCCATTTGGCCCACCATAGCCGGAGCGCAGGGAGCCGGAAAGCCTGTTTTGCAGCACAGTTTGCAGCACAAAGGGCCGCACAAAGCGGCTTGCGAAACGCCGCGCCCGCGGGCAGTTTCCGCGGTGATGGCGAAGCAGATCACCCTCACGCAGCGCGGCGGCGACGGCGGCAACTGGTCGATGCGACGGCGCGTCCCGGCGCGTTACCGATCGGTCGAGCCGCGCCCCTTCGTCTGGGTCAGCCTCAAGACCGACAGCCGCGAGATCGGACAGCGCAAGGCGCCCGAGGTCTGGGCGAACCTCATCGAGGCGTGGGAGGCCAAGCTGCGCGGCGAGGAGGGCGACGCCGAGGCCCGCTTCGCCGCGGCGAAGGAACTCGCCGACCGCCGCGGCTTCCGCTTCCTCGAGGCCCCGGCGGTCGCGCAACTGCCGATCGAGGAGCTGCTGAAGCGCGTCGAGGCCGCCACCGATCCCAAAGGCAAGATCGACAAGATGGAGGCCGAGGCGCTGCTGGGCGGTGCGAAGAAGCCGGTGGTCACGGTCAGCCAGGCGTTCGACCTGTTCTACGTCGATGCCAAGGATCGTGTCGTCGGCATGAGCCCGGATCAGATGCGCCGGCACCGCGCGGCGCGGGCGCGCGCGGTCAAGAACTGGATCGCCGTGAAGGGCGACATGCCGATCCACGAGGTCACGACGCGCGACCTGCACGACTTCAAGGCATGGTGGCTCGAGCGGATCGTGGAGGAGGATCTGGACCGCGGCACCGCGAACAAGGATTTCAGCTACCTGTTCGCCATGTGGCGCGCGGTGGGGCAGGCGCGAGAGATACCCTTGAGCTTCGACACCAAGGGGTTGCAGTTCAAGAGCGTCGAGAAGGAGGCCACGCGCCCGCCGTTCTCGACCGAATGGCTGCAGGACGCGCTGATCCCCGGACTCGCCAAGATGAACACCGAGGCGCGCGCGATCGCGTTTATGATGGTGAACACCGGCGCGCGGCCGTCCGAGATTGCGGGGCTTTCGGCGGCGGGGATCAAGCTCGACGCCAAGATTCCGCACATGATCGTCGCGCCGGAGGGGCGGAAGCTGAAATCCATCTATGCGGATCGAACCGTGCCGCTGGTGGGCATCAGCCTTGACGCTGCCCGGACATGCCCGGACGGCTTCCCGACCTATGCCGACAACCCCGGTCTGTCGAACACGATCAACAAGTTCATGGCCGAGAACGGGCTGCGCGAGACGCCCGACCACACGCTCTACAGCATCCGGCACAGCTTCGAGAGCCGAATGATCAAGGCAGACTTCCCTGAGCGCCTGAAAGCCGACCTGATGGGCCACCGCTTGCAGCGGGAGCGGTATGGCGAAGTGCCTCTCGTGCATATGCGGGACTGGCTCCTGAAGATCGCGCTCTAGCAGGTCGCTGAATTAGTCTGCGCGCCGGAACGTTTTCCCGTCTGATGGACTGGTGTCCTGCGCGTCCGGCGCGTTTCTGCGAACGGCCTTTGCCCCCCGCTGGCGGCTGTCGGCTTCATGCCGCCAGCAGTCGGGGCAGTCGAGCCAGGTTGTTGGCGACCATTGTCAGGATGAAGCGGGATCGCACGCGTTCGATGCCGCGATAGGCGGTCCGGGCCATGCCGCCGACGGTCTTGGCCCAGCCGAAAGCCTCCTCGATGCGCTTGCGGTGTTTCTGGGACCGGGCATGGCTCTCATGCCGGGTGGTGCGTCCGTCGATTGCTGAATGTTTCGATTTCCGCGCGACATGCGGGGTCACGCAGGCCTGGCGCGGGTCGGTGACAAACCCCGTCGCGTCATTTCCCTTGTCTGCCCCAAGCGTCAGCCGCCGGGTCGATCCGGGGGAATGGCGGTGGATCATGTCCAGCGCGGCACGCGGTTCGGCACGGCCGTCGGCCCGGGTCAGGTCGCCCTGGACGATCAGGCCACTCCTGTTCTCCATCAGCGCATGCCCGATGAAGCACTGCATCGCGCCGGTGCCGGGCGACTTCTTGTAGAGCCGGGCGTCCGGGTCGGTGGTCGAGACATGGGTGGCATTCGAGCGCTTCACGCCCCGGAAATCGACCTCCGCGTTACGGTTCTGGCGGGTCACGCGGGGTCTCGGGTCGGTCTCGGGTTCGGTCGGTTCGGACTGCTGACTGGCCGAGGTGTCGGACCGGGCGGATCGCCCCGGCCATCGTCGTCGGGCGGGCAGTCGCCGGCCCGGGGCTGAAAGCTCTTCATCGAAGCCCAGGCCTTCACCAGTGTGCCATCCACCGAGAAATGGTCGTCGGACAACAGCGGCGAGACCTCGTGATGCGCCAGGATCGCCGCCATGACCTTGCGCGACATCCTGGTCGTCAGCAGCCGGTCGCGGTCCTTGGTGAACACCGTCGGCACCCAAACGGGATCGTCGACGCCCAGCCCCACGAACCAGCGGAACAGCAGGTTATACCGCATCTGCTCCATCAGCTGCCGCTCGGACCGGACCGAGAACAGGATCTGGATCAAGCTCGCCCGGATCAGCCGCTCCGGCGGGATCGAGGGACGACCGAAGTCGGTGTAAAGCGCCTCGAACTCGGCATCGAGGCTGGTCAGCGCCTCGTTCACCACCTGCCGGATCTTGCGCAGCGGATGCCGTGCCGGGATCCGCGCCTCCAGATCGACATAGCTGAACAGCGACCCGCTCGTCTCGTCCGTCCCCCGCATCATCAACCCCGCCGTTGCCGTCCGCAGATGAATCATGTTCCTCAAATCGCGTCGAGGGCGGACTTCTTCAGCATCCTGCTAGGGGCGCGCTCCCGCGGAATCCTGCCGGCAACGCACAACGAAGCGTGGAGCATATTCGCCCGTACCGTCCCTCCACGATCGACATGGCTCACAAGTTTCCTTGCCGTGATCCCTGCGCACCGGTCGTGAGGGGAGATCCCTGCGGCCGCGGCGCTAACCCAAATAGCAGTTGACAGGTGATGCGCAGCAACTTAGCAGCCATGCTAACAAGTTCTATCCCGCACCCTTTATTCCGTCGATTCTGATAAGGAAGAAACAGTGTCTATTCTGACCGGCTTTTCCATGCCTCTCGTGATCGACCTTTCATCGGGGAACGTGCCGTTCACCGTTAGGGCTGAAGCGAACGACCCGCAGGGCGTGCGTCAGGTGGTCGTCTGGCTTGACCGGGAGATCACCGATAACATCGGAACTTTTGAGCTTATTGGGCTGTTTGGTTACGGAGACTCGTGGGCTGACGGCGCCTCTTCGGAGGAGCGGACACTTTTTTCAGTCAACCCTTCAGGTCGCGTCGACATCCTGCGCGTCGACATCAAAGATTATTCAGGGAACGTGACGAGCTACAACACCGATGCTCTTCGTACCGAAGGGTTTATGACCGGCTTTGACATCGTCGGTACCGCACCAGTCGAAATCGAGGGTGCTCACGCGCGGATGTCAGTGAGCGACGTGATCCGAGTTCGTGAAGGGACCAGCCAGACAATCGACCTCTCCTTCCTGAATCTGACCAGAAACTTTGCGAACTGGGAGTATAGCGCCTCGGTCGCGGGCGGCACCGCAAATGCGGACGATCTCAACCCCTCCTCAGGAAGCGGCAGCTTCTGGCTTGACTCGACCTCCCCGACGAGCCGCCACGAATCCATCACAATCTCGGCCGCTCGCGATGACCTCGCGGAAGGGACCGAGACAGGCTTCTTGACAGTCACGCTGAACTCGGGCCTGACTTTCGAGGACGGCGGCACCATGAAGGTCGTCCGCATCGAGATTTTTGACGACAACCAGACCATCGGCGGCCCCGGCAATGACGTGCTGCGCGGTACCTCGGCGGCCGAGATCCTCGAGGGGCGCCGGGGCAACGATACCTACTTCGTCACGCTCGGGGACAGAGTGGTCGAGGCTCCCGGCGGCGGCAAGGACACGATCCACAGCGATCATACTCGCGGGCTCGAGGCGGATGTCGAGAACCTGACTCTGACGGGAACGGGCAACATCAACGGGACCGGGAACGATCTGGCAAACCGGATCAACGGCAACGCCGGAAACAACCTGCTGGACGGCGGTTTCGGTGCCGACACGCTGAACGGTGGCGCCGGTGATGATATCTATATCGTCGACAACGTCGGAGACCAGGTCAACGAAGGACGAAATGGGGGAACCGACTTGGTGCGTGCCTCCGTTTCCTATGCACTGACCGCCAATGTCGAGAACCTGACTCTGACGGGAACGGGCAACATCAACGGGACCGGGAACGATCTGGCAAACCGGATCAACGGCAACGCCGGAAACAACCTGCTGGACGGCGGTCTCGGTGTCGACACGCTGAACGGTGGCGCCGGTGATGATATCTATATCGTCGACAACGTCGGAGACCAGGTCAACGAAGGACACAATGGGGGAACCGACCTGGTGCGTGCCTCCGTTTCCTATGCACTGACCGCCAATGTCGAGAACCTGACTCTGACGGGAACGGGCAACATCAACGGCACCGGGAACGGTCTGGCAAACCGGATCAACGGCAACGCCGGAAACAACCTGCTGGACGGCGGTTTCGGTGCCGACACGCTGAACGGCGGCGCCGGCGACGACATCTATATCGTCGACAACGTCGGAGACCGGGTCAACGATGGACACGATGGGGGAACCGACCTGGTGCGTGCCTCCGTTTCCTATGCACT
>NZ_WKKA01000030.1 GCF_009674885.1 Paracoccus sp. S-4012 | reverse complement strand
ACCTCGAGCCGCTACATGATGGTCGAGGCCTTCGCCCAGATCGACAAGGAGGAGATCGACCCCATCCTCAGCATCACGGCCAAGGCCGCCTGATCATGATCTCAGGCCATCTCACGATTCACACCACGTTGACGGACGTGACCCTTCAGCTTGTAGAACGTCGCCGGGCTGAGCCCGTGCCTGCGGCACACCTCCGCCGTCGCCATCCCGGCTTCCTGTTCCTTGATCATCCCGATGATCTGCGCATCGGTGAAGCGGCTTTTCCTCATCTCGTCTGCTCCTTCAGGTCGGGCAGACTCTACATCACGGCGAGGGAGCTTACGGGGGGCAGGTCAGGGACGTCCCTCAGGTCCCGACCGAGGATCGCCGAGGCTTGGGCCAGGAATCCTCGCGCGAGGGGCGCCTCGATACCGTAGTCGTGCGCAAGCGAGACCAACAACGCCAGCCCGATGACGATGTCCTCGGCGACGTAGCGATGGCTAACAAAGTCGATGCGCTCATGCGGCTGCGGCGCGACCTGCGGCAGGTCCTGGCCGAGCCGGTCGTAGAACCAGACGCCGGGGCCGTAGAAATCCGCCAACGGATAGTGCGGGGCTGCGTAGCCGAGCGTCTCGCGGATGGCTATGCGTTCGGCGTCGAGCGCGTCCTGCACGGCGCGGATCGGACCTTGGGTGCCTTCGCCATGCGGCTCGAAGGGGCCGCCCGCCGCGATGACGCCCGCGTTCATCAGGACAAGCGGCGTATGCAGGACCGGATTGCCGTTGGTGAGGGCAGCGTCCAGCGCGTCGCGCCGGGCGTCGATGGTGACGCCGGGGAAGGCCTCGCGCAGCAGGTCCGCGACCTCGTCCGTGGCCTCGCCGTCCGAGGTGCCGAGGGTCATCAGCGTGCCACGGGTGGTGATGGTAATCGTGTCCTCGGCGGCCTTGCGGGTGATCCAGGGCAGTGAGCCGGTCTCGGCGAAGCGGAGTCCGGCGGGGAGCTGAGGCCTTGCGGCGCGCGCGGCCTTCGCCATGACCACCGAGCCGAGGCTGCCCGGCATTGCGACGACGGTCTGACCGGCGGCGAGATGAGGGGCGAGGGCGCGGGCGACGTCCTCCTGCGCCGTGGCGGGGAGCGGCACAAGGATCAGCTGCGCCCCCGCCAAGGCGGCGCCGAGGTCGTCGGTGGCGCGGGCCGGGACCTGCCGAGTGCCCGCGTAGTCCTGCACTGTGATCGCGTGGAGGCCGTGGTCGCCGCCGCGCCGCCACCAGCGAACCTCGTGACTGGCCTCGGTCAGGTCGGCGACCGCGGCGAAGGCGCCGTTGCCGCCCCCGATGATGGTGATTAGCATGCGTTCTCGCTCCCTGGATGGCTCAGGCGGCGCGTTTTTTCGGGGGACGCGCCGCCCTGTTATCTGATCGGCCCGCTCAGGCGGTCCGCTTCAGGCGCTCGGCGTCAAAGCCCGCAATCCGCGCGTAGCCGTTCACGATGGCGTCGCGCTCGGCCGCGGGCAGGATCGCCTCCAGATCGTCGAAGCGGCCGCCGGGCAGCGACGCGGCGCGGGCCTCGGCCTCGTCGATCACGCGCTCGGGGCCGCCGGCGCGGTTGTTGGCCACCACCTCGTTCACCTTCGGCAGCCGCTCGGCCTCGTAGGCGGCCAGGCCCTCCAGGACCGCGCCGCTCGCGAGATGCCGCCCGAGCGCCTCGGCGTCGAGGATCGCCTGCGCCGCGCCGTTTGCGCCGAAGGGATACATCGGATGCGCCGCATCGCCCATCAGCGTCACTCGGCCATGGGTCCACCGGGTCAGCGGATCGCGGTCGCACATGGGGAAGTCCCAGAACACGGGCGTCGCGCGGATCATGGCGTGGATGTCGGTCTCCGGCACGGTGAAGTCGTCGAGGATCGGCAGCAGCACCTCCTGCTTCGCCTCGCTGTTCCAGCTCTCGCGCCCCGGCGTGGGAGCGCCCGGCTCCGCCTGACGCACGACGCAGGCCCAGTTCATCAGCTGGGTGCCGGGGGTGTTTCCCGGACCGATCGGGTAGAAGATGAACTTCCGGGCGATGCCCCCTGAGTTGATGATCGTCCGCCCGTCCATGAAGGCGGGCCAATCCACCGCGCCGCGCCAGAGCATCAGCCCCGACCAATGCGGTTGCCCCTCGCCGGGGAAGAGGTGCCGGCGCAGCGCCGAGTGGATGCCGTCGGCGCCCACCAGCGCATCGGCGCAGTCCGTGAAGTGGCTGCCATCGGCGCGGCGGAAGATGGCGGTAACGCCGCCCTCGTGTTGCGTGACGGACTCGAGCGCAGCGTCGAGGCGGACAGTGCCGGCAGGCAGCCGCTCGGTCACGGCATCCAGAAGGACCGACTGGAGGTCGCCGCGATGGATCGAGATCTGCGGCACGTCGTAGCCCGCGGCGATCCCGCGTGGGGTGTCCCAGACGTCCTGCCCCTGCCGGGTGCGGTAGATCATCCGCTCGGTGCGGATGCCGACCCGATCGAGTGTGTCGAGCAGCCCCAGTTCCGCCAGATGGTTGATGGCATGCGGCAGCAGGGTGATGCCGACGCCGAGTTGCATGAGTTCGGGGACCTTTTCGTAGACCGTGCAGGCGATGCCCGCGCGATGCAGGTCGAGTGCGGCGGTCAGGCCACCGATGCCGGCGCCGGCGATGATCACGCGCATGGCCTCACTCCTTGAAGATCAGCGTGTGGCCGACATTGACCCGCTCGGTCTCAGCTTCCCCCTTGAGATGCGCGGCCATCGTGTCGACGGCGAGCGTGCCCCATTCGAGCGGGTTGAGGCTCACGGTGAGTGCAAGTTCGCCGGATTCGACGGCGGCCAGTGCGGGCGGCACCCCGTTCAGCCCCGTGACCACGATCTCTCCGGTGCGGCCCATCGCGCCGACCGCCTGCACGGCGCCGAGCGCCAGCTCGTCGTTGCCGGCATAGATCGCCTTGACGTCGGGGTGGGTAATCAGCAGGTCCTCGGTCGTCTTCAGCCCGCTCTCGCGGCTCAGCGGCAGCTCCTTCTTGGCGACGATGGTGATGTCGGGATTGGCGGCGATAGCCTTCTCGAAGCCGGTGGCGAGATTGCGGAAGGTCTCGGCGCCCGAGGGACCGGCCAGTTCCAGGATATCGCCCGAGCCGCCGATCTTCTCGGCCAGCCAGGTGCCGATCTCCTCGCCGATGCCGACCTCGTCCATCGCGATGTAGGCGGTCTGGTCGGCGGATTGGGCCTGGCGGCCGACCGACATGATCGGAATGCCGGCCGCGGCGGCGGCCTCGTAGGCGCGGCCAGTGGCGACGGCGTCGATCGGCGCGATCAGGATGCCGTCCACGCCCTGTCCGACGAGGTTCTCGACCCCCGTGACCTGCTCCATGACATTCTCGTTCGCGGTGACGAAGCGCGCCTCCCAGCCGAGCTCGTCGAGGCGGTCCTGAATGCCCTTGGCCATCGCCACGTAGAACGGGTTGGTGTCGGAGGCGAGCGCCACGCCGATGGTCTCGGCCTGCGCCGCGGGGATTGCGACGCCGGTTGCCACGAGGGCGGCGATCATTGCTGCTTTCATTGCTTGTTTCCCTGTTGCTTGTTTCTTGTTCACGTCCGCTTGCGGCGGCGGAGCTGGTCGGCCGCGGCCGCGGCGAGGATCACGAGGCCCACGGCGATGCGCTGCCAGTAGCTGTCGACGTTGAGCAGGTTCAGCGCATTGCCGAGGATCACGATGATGAGGACGCCGACGATGGTCATCGCCAGGTTACCCTGACCGCCGCGCAGCGACGCGCCGCCGAGGATCACCGCCGCGATCGCGTTGAGCTCGTAGCCCTCGCCTGCCGTAGGCTGGCCGGACTGCAGCCGCGAGGCGAGCATGATCCCGGCGATTCCGGCGATCACCCCGGCGATGACATAGGCGGCGATCCGGGTCCGGGTCACGTCGATCCCGGCCAGGAACGCGGCCTCTTCGTTGCCACCGACCGCGAACAGTCGCTTGCCGAAGGCCGAGAGATGCAGCAGCCAGCCGAGGATCAGGAACAGCACCAGGGGCGTCCATGTCAGCAGCGGGATGCCGAGGAAGCTCGTCCGAGCGTAGTCGAGGAAGGCGGGCGGCAGCCCCGCCTCGCCGAAGATCGGCTGGCCTTCGGTGTAGAGCAGCGCGAAGCCGCGCAGGACGACCATCGTGCCCATCGTGGCGATGAACGGGTTGAGCCGCACGACCGCGATCAGCACCCCGTTGATGAGCCCCGCCGCAAGCCCCGCCATCAGCCCCGCGACCAGCCCGGCGCCGATCCCCAGATGCAGCATCACCTCAGCCGCGGCGCAGCCGGCGACGGCGACCGTCGAGCCGACCGACAGATCGAAGCCGCCGGAAATGATGACGAACGTCATGCCCATCGCGAGCACCGACAGGATCGAGGCCTGCAGCAGGATGTTGTTGAGGTTGTAGGCGGTCAGGAACCGGTCGGAGGCGAGCGCGGCAAAGACCACGATGCCTGTCAGCACGAGAAGCGGCACGTTGTGGAGGAAGGCGCGGCCCAGGCGGGCCGGGGTCCTTGAAGCCGGGCGCGGGATTACGGTCTCGGTCATCACAGGATTTCCTTCAGGGCCAGCGTGTCGAAGCCGCCGCGAGGGCGCGGGATCGGCGCGGACAGCTGCCCGCGCTGCATCAGGATGAGTTCGTCCACGAGGTTCGCGAGATCGTCGAGCTCGACCGAGTGGACGACCACGGCGCCGCCGTCCTCGGCAAAGCGGCGGATGCGCTCCATGATCAGCGCGCGCGCCGCGACATCCACGCCATGCGTCGGCTCGTCGAGCAGCAGCAGCCGCGTCTCGCCGACCAGCCACCGGGCGAAGAGGACCTTCTGCTGGTTGCCGCCGGAGAGGCCGCCCGCGGCCAGCATCGGATCGCGGGGCCGGATGTCGAGCCGCTCCATCAGCGGCGCGACCAGGCGGTTCATGGCGGCCGGACTCAGCGTGCCGAAGCGCGAGACCCGCTGCAGATGCGGCAGCAGGATGTTGTCGCGCACCGAGAGCTGCGGCACGATCGCGCGGGCGCGCTCGCTCGGGACATAGCCGCGTCCGGCGGCGATGGCACTGGCGGGGCGGCCCGTTCCGGCGGCGTTGAACTCCGCCCGGAGCCAGGTCTCGATCCCGCTGCCCAGCAGACCGTGCAGGCCGGTGATCCAGTTCCGGCGGAGGCGCAGCCCGTCGGCCGCGGCCGCCACTTCCGCGCCGGGGGCCCGGTCCTCGCCGGTCGCGTGATGCGCCACCGCCTTCCCGGAGATTGCGGCGACCAGATCGGATATGCCGTAGGCGCCGCGGGTGAACTCGTCGACGATGCGCCCGTCGCGCATGGCGATCACACGCTCCGAGAGCGCCACGACCTCGTCGAGCCGGTGCGAGACATAGATGCAGGTGGTGCCGCCCGCCTTGAGCCGCTCGATCATGCCGAAAAGCCGCTCGCATTCGTCGCGGCCGAGCGATGCCGTCGGCTCGTCGAGGATCAGCAGCCGCGCATCCCGGCCCATTGCGCGGGCGATGACAACCGACTGGCGCTGTGCGAAGGACAGCTCGCCGATCGGCCGCGAGGGGTCGATGTCGAGGCCGAGCCGCGCGAGCCAGTCGCGGGCCTGCCGTTCGGCCGCGTGGCGGTCGGCCATCCAGCCGCCCGCCCGCACCGGCCAGGCGCCGAGGAACAGGTTGTCGGCCACGCTCATCTGCGGCACGACCCGCAGTTCCTGCGGGATCAGCGCGACCCCGTGGGCCGCCGCTTCAGCCGGGCTGCGCGGGGCGAACCCGCGCCCGGCCAGGGCCATAGCGCCCTTGTCCGCCTGATAGACCCCGGTCAGGACCTTCAGCAGAGTGGACTTGCCGGCGCCGTTGCCGCCGACGAGGCCGAGCACCTCGCCCGCGCGCAGGCGCAGATGCACGCCGTCGAGTGCCCGCGTGGCACCAAAGCGCTTGCTCAAGCCCTCGATCGTCAGGAGATTGGCTCCCCCGCTCATCCGTCAGGCCTGCGCCTTCCGCGCGGCAATCCGCTGGGCCAGTTCTTCAGTATCCAGTTCCGGCATCAGAACGACGTTCTCCTGCTCGCGGGCGTCGTTGCGGGCCGTCAGTGCGGTGGCAGGCTGGCTGTCGGAGAGGTTGAAGGCGACGTGAGGCTCCTCGGCTGGGATGTAGCAGAAACTGCCGGGGCCCATCAGGATCTCGGTCTCCAGGTGCGGCCCATAGTAGAGGATGATCTCGCCCGCGATGGTGTAGATCGCGGTCTCGTAGTCCTTGTGACGATGCACTTTCGCCCGGCCGCCCGGCGGGAAGGCGGTCAGGTTCATCGACAGGTGCCGCGCGCCGACCGTGCTTTCGGACACGCCGAAGAACTGCGGCATGCCCTGCCGGGCGATGCTGGTCTGCTTGGGTTGCAGCAGCATGACCTGCTTGCCGTCGGGCTGTGTCATGAGGTGGTCTCCTTGGCTTGGAGCCCGGCGTGGGCTCACTCCGTTTCAAACCGCCGCCGAGAGGGCGGCCGCCGTTATTTGCCGGCGAGGGCGATCATCGCTTCCGCATGGGGTGACAGCTGGAAGTCCTGAGCCGCTGCCTGAAGGTTCTGCTGCGCGGCGCGCAGGACGCGAAGGCTGGCGGCCACGTCCTCGGCCGCGACGCCCGAGAGCGCGAGCGCATTCGCTTCGAGCGCCGACTCGAGCGCCGGCCGTTCCAGCGCCCGGCCCCGCTCGGTCAGGCAGATGACGTATTTGCGCCGGTCCCCCTCCGGCCGGTGCCGCGTGACCAGCCCGGCCTCGAGGAGGTTGCGGATCGTCGCGACCATCGCGGGGCCGGCGATCCCCGACCGCTGGGCGAGTTCGCTCTGCGTGATCGCGTCCCCCTCCCACAGCGCCCTCAGCGCGAACCACTGCCCGATGCCCAGCCCCATCCGCGCCAGCCGCGCGCTGAGGTCGCGCTGGATCAGCTGGTTGGTCATGCGGAGATTGTGCCCGAAGCTCTCGGAGGTGCTGAGAGATGGGGGGGAGTCGGACATCGGGCTCATTCTCCTAAGGCTCGTCACGTCTCACTCCGCGAGGTAGCCGCCATCGACGGGCAGCAACACCCCGGAGACCCAGTCCGATGCTTCGGATGCCAGGAACACCGCAGTCCCGACCATCGCCTCGGGCGTGACGAAGCGGCGCATCGGCATCTTTTCGAAGAGGCGCGTCTCGGCCGCCTGATCCAGCACGCCCGCCGCCATGTCGGTGGCGAAGCCACCAGGCACGATCGCGTTGACCGTGATCCCTTTCGAGGCGAGTTCGAGCGCGAGTTGCCGGGTGAGGTTCACCACCGCGCCCTTGGAGGAGGCATAGGCGGTGAACGGCGCGACGCTGGTTCCGCGCATCCCCCAGGTCGAGGCGGTGAGGACGATCTTGCCATGCCCCTGCGGCAGCATCCGCCGCGCCGCCGCCCGCGCCGTCAGGAACACGCCGTCGAGATTGACCGCATGGACTTTACGCCATGCCTCGTAATCGTGCTCTGCCAAGGGGGTCGGCATGCCGGCAATCCCGGCATTGGCGAAGACGACGTCGAGGGCGCCCGAGCCCGCTGTGACTTCATCGAACGCGGCTTCCACCGCGGCCTCGTCGGTGACGTCGAGTCGACGGACGGCGATCCCCTTCGTTGCGGCCGAAGCCAACTGCTCGAGCGCAGTCTCGTCGCGGTCGAAGACATGCACCGACGCGCCGCGGGCCGCGAGGCCCTCGGCAACGCCGCGGCCGATGCCCTTGGCGCCGCCGGTCACGATGATGGTCTTTCCGGCTAGGCTGAAGAGTTGATCCGTCACTACATTCTCCTTGGCAGTGTTTGCCCGGACCCGATCGGGTCCGGGTGGCGAGCGCTCAGATCACACCGGCTTCCGGCTCCAGCCCCATGAGGTGCCGGCCGAGGATGCGGGAGGCGACGTCGTAATCCACGTAGTAGTGTCCCGCGGCCATGTGGATGTCGCGCCAGAAGCGCTGCGCCGGGTTGTCGAGATAGCCGGCGCTGCCGCCCGAGGCGTTGAACAACCGGTCGGTGGCCTGCACCGCCAGCTTCACGACATAGGACTGCGTGCTGCGCCAGCCGGCCATCAGGTCGGGCGTGAACTCGATCTCGCCGCGCGCGAGGGCGAGGAAATCGTGCCAGTCCTTCTCGATCAACGCGGTTGCGGCGCGCAGGTCCTGATGCGACTCGGCGAGGCGCATGTAGCTGCTGGCGCTGTCGACCGCCTTCTGCCCGGTCAGCGCGCGGACCCGGTCCTTCTGCCGCTCGGTATAGGTCGCCATCATCCCGTCCGCGGCGCCGAGAGCAACGACCGAGAAGCTGGCCCCAAAAATCGCCGAGAAAGGAATGCGGTAAAGCTCGCCCGGATGGAGCCCGCTGCCGCGCGCCTGGCCGGTGAAGAGCGCGCCGATTGGCTCGACCCGGTGCTCGGGCACGAAGACGTCCTCGACGGCGAGGTCCTTGCTGCCGGTGCCCTTCAGCCCCGAGGTGAACCAGGTGTCGATGATCTGCACCTCGGACATCGGCACGAGGGCGAGGCAGTATTCCGGTTCGCCGGTCTCGGCATGGGGCCGCATGCCGCCGAGGATCGTCCAGTGCGCGTGGTCGCAGCCGCTGGAGAACTGGTAGCGGCCGGTGAGCCGCCATCCGCCCTCGACCGCGGTGAACGTGCCCCGCGGCGCAACGGAGGAGCAGACGTAGGTGTCGGGGTTCTCGCCCCAGACCTCGTCCTGCGCCTGCTTGCTGAAGGCGGCGACGACATGGGCGTGCCCCATCAGCAGCTGCATCGCCCAGGCGGTCGAGGAGCACACCGATGCCAGAAGCCGTGCGGCGCGGTAGAGGTCGACCGGGCTCTCCTCGCCGCCGCCATAGGCGGAGGGAACCATGGCGCGCAGATAGCCGATGGAGCGCAGCGCCTCGACGTTCTCGTCGGGGACGCGGCGCAGCTCCTCGGCCTTGGCGGTGTTGGCGGCGACGGTGTCGAGGATATCGCGCATGCGCTCGGTCATGGAGGCCTGCGGCGTGATTGCGACGGCAAGATTGCTGTGGGACATTGTTTACTTACTCCCTGTGGGTTTCTTCTCGTTCATCTGCCCGCTTCTTCGGGGCTCAACGGTGGCCGGAGGGGCGGATCGGCGCCCGGCCCCAGACAAAGACACGGCTGTCGGGGCGCAGCCCCGCGAGGCAGTAGGGGTCGCCGGCGACGAGGCGTCGGGCGGTTTCGATATCCTCTGCCTCGATCACCCAGAGCGAGCCGCAGAAGGGCCCACCGGGCTCCGCTCGCAGGCCGCCGGCATCGCTGATCGCCTCCCCGTGCGCGGCGAGATAGTCGAAATGCGCGCGCGTGAGGGCCGGGTCGAGCGACGCGGGATCGACATCGTCGAGGAACAGGGCGGCAAAGCGCATCAGCGGGCCCTGACCTGTTCGACCGAGAAGCCGGCGAGTTCCGCATAGCGGCCCATGAAGGCCGCGCGCTCCTCGCGGCTCATCACCGCGTCGACGTCCTGATAGCCATCCGGCGCCCGCGCCTCGACCGCGTCGATCACGCCCTCCGGCCCGCCCTGGCGATTCGACAGCACGATCGCGGCGGTCTTCGGCAGGCGCTCGGCCTCGTAGGCCGTCAGCGCGCGGGGGATGTTCGCCCCCGCGGCAAGCGCGTCCGTGAGCGCGCGCGCGTCGAGGATTGCCTGCGTCCCGCCGTTGGCGCCCATCGGATACATCGGATGCGCGGCGTCGCCGAGCAGCGTGACGCGCCCCTGGCTCCAAAACGGTGCCGGGTCGCGGTCGAACATGGGGTATTCCCAGATCTCTTCCGTCGCGGCTACGAGCGCGGGAAGGTCGATCTCTGTGCTGGCGAAGCGCGGCAGCTCCGCCTCGAGTTGCGGTCGGCGCGCGGGGCGCGACCAGTCGGCACGCTCGGGCGGCGGGGACCCGTCCGGGGCCATGCGGACGATGACGACCCAGTTGGTCAGCCGCTCGCCCGGCCGGGCGCCCGGCGCGATCGGATAGGCGACGAACTTGGCGTCCACGCCTCCCTGGATCAGTAGTGCACTGCCGCCGAGGTATTCCGGCCACGATGTCGCACCGCGCCACATCATCAACCCGCTGTAGCGCGGGTCGCCCTCCGCCGGATGCAGCAGGCGCCTGACGGTGGAGTGGATGCCATCGGCTCCGATCAGCGCGTCGCCGGTCAGTCGCACCTCGCCGTCGGGACCGGCGGCAGTGACGGTGACGGTCGCGGCGTCCTGCGCCACCGCCTGCACCCGGTGCCCGAGGCGCAGCGCCTCCGGGCAGCGTTCCTCGACCGCGCGGGCGAGCATCCCCTGCAACCGTCCGCGGTGGACGAAAAACTGCGGCACCGGCTGGCCGGCCGCGACGCCGCGCGGCTCGTCCCACACCGGCAGCCCGCCACGGGTGCGATAGTGCAGGTGCTGGGTGGCGATCGCCTCGGTCTCCATCGTGGGCAGAAAGCCGAGACTGGCGAGTTCCTTGATGGCCGAAGGCATGAGCGTGATGCCGACGCCGAGTTCGCGCAGGCTCGGGACCTGCTCCAGGATGGTGCAGCCGATCCCGGCCCGGTGCAGCATCAGCGCGGTGGTGAGGCCGCCGACGCCGCCGCCTGCGATCAGGACGTGCATCAGCTTGCCTCCTCGGGGATTTTCTCGGCCGTCGCGGCGAGCCGGTCGAACGTGACCTGAACTGCGGCGAGGGCGTCAGGATACATGGCGCTCCGATCCGTGTCGGTGATCTCGCCGATCCGGGCCAGGACCGTGTCGGCGGTGACCTCGGCCGGGTCCTCGATGTCGATTCCCAGCGTCTCGATCGTCCGGGCGACGGCGAAATGCCCCCCGCCGGCGATCAGGACCTCGCCGTTCAGGGTGCATTCCCGGCTCGCGAGATAGCTGACCCCGGCGCTGACGAGTTCCGGTGCGATCGCGACGGCGAGCTCCTTCGGGAACAGGTCGACGCTGATGCGGGTGAAGGCGAAGGGCGAGATGCAGTTGACTCGGATGCCCGCGGCCTCCGCGTCGAGCTTGATGCCATGCATCAGCCCGAGGATGCCGTTCTTGGCCGCGCCGTAGACGACCGCGTCAACCTGGCCGTAGAAGCCCACCTGGCTCGTGGTGAAGACGATCCGGCCATAGTTCTGGCGGACCATGTGCGGCCAGGCGGCGCGCGTCAGGTTGAAGGTCCCGCCCAGATGGATGTCCATCAGCGAGTCGTAGTCGGCCCGCGTGGTCTGGTCGAAGTGCAGGAAGCGCTGGTTCCCCGCATTGTTTACGAGAACGTCGAGGCGGCCGTAGCGCTCGACGATGCGCGCGACCAGCGCCTCGGTCGCCGCAGGATCGGAGACGTCGGTGCCGTCGGCGATCGCGGTCCCGCCCAGCGCCACGATCTCGTCAACGACCGAACGGGCCACTCCGGCGTCACTGCCCTCACCCTCGATGTTGAGCGCGCCAAGGTCGTTCACGATGACGGTCGCGCCCCGGCGGGCAAGATCCATCGCATGTGCCCGTCCGAGCCCGCGACCGGCCCCCGTCACGAGGGCGACCTGCCCATCAAACCTGATCATGCGTTCCTCTCCTCTGGCAGTTTGCGGTGTTTGCGTCCGGCCCGGCGGCGCCACATCTCGTCGATTTCCCGCCCGCCGCTGATGCCGTTCGGGCGGAACAGGATGATGACCAGCATGACGCCGGCCAGTGCGACATCGCCGAGTCCGGCCGGGGTCTGTAGCGTGACAGCAGCGCCGGGCAGCGTGACGCCGACCTCGGTCTGTCGCAGCAACTCCGTCACAAGCGAGATCGCGAATGTTCCCGCAACCGCGCCGGTCAGGCTGCGGCTGCCGCCCACAACCAGCATGGTCATCAGCAGGAAGGTCAGATCGAGATAGAAGTTCTCGACCCGCAGCGTGCCCTGGAAATGCGCAAAGAGTGCGCCCGCCACGCCGGCGACGAAAGCTCCGAGCACGAAGGCGATCAGCCGCACGCGCGGGATTCGGATGCCGGAAGCGCGCGCCGCAACCTCGTCCTCGCGCGAGGCGCGCAGCGCGATGCCCCAGCGCGTCTCCTGGAACCAGAAGGCGACCGCGACGGCGCCGCCCGCGACAGCTGCGGCGACGGGCAACTTGACGTAGGTCTGCAGCCCCATCAGCGAGCCCTGCCCGCCGGTCAGCGAATCCCAGTTGCCGAGCACGATATAGGCGATGAAGAGCAACGACAGCGTGGCGATCGCGGCACCGATCCCGGAGAGCCGCATGATGGGAAAGCCCACCAGCAGCGCGATCAGCGCCGGCACGACGCCCGCCGTCAGCAGCGCCAGCATGTGCGGGACCTGCATCGCCCCAAGCCAGAGCGGCAGGTCGGGCAGGAACGTCCCCTTCATCGCCGCCGGCATGGAAAGCAGCGCCGAGGTATAGGCCCCGATGGCCATGAAACCCACGACGCTGAAGTTCAGCACACCCGAATTGCCCATGAAGATGTAGAGCCCGACCACGGCGACGAGGTTGACCAGGCAGAAGATCACTCTGCGCTGCAGGACCGCGTCGGCTTGCCCGGCGAGCAGCGCCAGGAGGGCGATCGCCGCGATGAGGACAAGCAGCGTCGCGGAGCGGCGCCAGATCTCGGACAGCCGTTCAGCCGGACGGATCGCATGCGGAGCGGCGGCATAGGCGGTCATCACACCCGCTCCTTCAGACCGGGCGCCGGCCACAGCCCGTTGGGACGGAACAGCAGCACGAGGATCACGATCAGGAACAGAAAGGCCTCGCGGAAGGGACGTAGCTCGGCAGGCAGCAGCGCCTGCAGCAGGGTCGCGAGCGCCCCCACGAGGAATCCGCCCGCGGCTGCCCCCGGCAGGCTGCCGAGACCGCCGATCACCGTGGCGACGAAGCCGACCAGCACGATCTGCACCCCGAGGCGCGGATGCACGAAGCCGGTCTGCGCCACGAACAGCAGCGCCACGACCGCCGCGAGGAAGCCGCTGAGCACGAAGGCAGCGAGGATCACCGAATTGGCGCGCACCCCGACCAGCTGCGCCATGGTGAAGTCCTCGGCCGCCGCCCGCATGTGCAGGCCGATCGACGTGCGGCGCAGCAGGTAGGTCAGCGCGCCCAGGCAGGCGATGCAGGCGAGGATCGTCGCGAGCTTCAGCAGGCTGACCTGCGCCCCCGCGATGGCGATCGGCTGGGCGAGGATAGGCAGCGGATCGACCGGCTTCGGCCGCGATCCCACCGTGAAGATCAGCAGCTTCTGGATGAACATGCTGACCGCGAATGAGGCGATCAGCATCGTGGTCTGGTCGGCCGACCGCAATGGCCGGAACGCGAGCCGCTCGGTTGCCAGGGCGAGCACCATCGCCGTGCCGACCGATGCGACGATGGCGACCGCGACCGGCTGGCCGGAGAGGGCGAAGACAGCATAGGCCGCGCAGGTCACGAGCTCCGCATGGGCGAAGTTCGCCAGCCGCATGACGCTGAAGATCAGCCCGAGGCCGAGCGCCGTCAGCGCGTAGAGGCCGCCGACGCTGACCGTGTCCACGAGAATCTGGATGGGGTTGAGGTTGCCCACGGCGTCAGTCCTTCAGGCCGAAATAGGCGGCGTCGAAATCCGGTGCCCCGGTGAGTTCCGCGGATCGCCCCTGCAGGCGCACGCGCCCGGCATTGAGCACATAGGTGCGGTCGGCAGCCGCCAATGCGCGGCCTGCGTTCTGCTCGACCACGAGGACCGTCAGCCCGTCCCGCCGCAGCGATGTGACGAGTTCGTAGACCTGATCGACGATCTTCGGCGCGAGGCCGAGCGAGGGCTCGTCGAGCATCAGAAGGCGCGGCTTCGACAGCAGGCCGCGGGCGATGACCAGCATCTGCTGCTCGCCGCCGGACAGGCGTCCGGCCGCCTCACCGGCGCGTTCGCGCAGGATCGGAAAGGCGTCGAGGAAGCTCTCGAGATGCGCGCGCGCCTCGGCACGGTCGCGGCGGACGGTGGCGCCGAGTTCGAGGTTCTCAAGGACCGTCAAGCCGGCAAAGACGTGCCGCCCCTCCGGCACGTAGGCGATGCCGCGGCGGACGGTGCCCTCGAGCGCCCCGCCGGCGATGGGCGTTCCAGCGAAAGAGATGCCGCCGGCGTCGGGCCGCCGCAGCCCCGCGACCGTCGATAGCAGCGTGGATTTGCCGGCGCCGTTCGGCCCGATGATGGCCACGATCTCGCCTTCTCCCACCTCGAGGCTTACGCCGTCGAGTGCCGTGATCGCGCCGTAACGCACCACGAGGTCGCGGACCGAGAGGAGCGGCGCGCGCCCGTTCATGCCACCGCCTCCGCGCCGAGATAGGCCTCGCGGAAGTGGGGATCGGCCATGACCTCGGCGGGTGCACCGCGGCTGACAGTGCGGCCGCTGGCGAGCACGTGCAGCCGGTCGCAGATGGCGCTGACGAGGCGCATGTTGTGCTCGATGAGAACGATGCCGCAGCCGTAGTCGGCGTGAATCCTGCGGATAGTCGCCGCCAGGGCCTCGGCCTCCGCGATGTTCATGCCCGCCGCCGGCTCGTCCAGCAGCAGGAAGCCGGGTGACAGCGCCAGGGCGCGAGCGATGCCGACCCGACGCTCATCGCCGTAGTTCAGCGTGCCGGCCTCGCGGCCGGCGCTCGCGGCGAGGCCGAGATAGTCGAGCAGCGCGGCCGACCGATGGCGCGCTTCCATCCGGCCGATGCCGGCGCCTGCGAACGCGGCCTCGAGGTTCTCCTGGACAGTGAGCCGCTGGAAAAGCCGGACGGCCTGGAAGGTGCGGACGACGCCATGCCGCGCGAACCAACCCGCGGACTGGCCGGTGACGTCCTCGCCGGCCAACAGCACCCGACCGGCGGTCGGGCGCTGAAAGCCTGTCAGGACGTTGATCATCGTGGTCTTGCCGGCGCCATTGGGGCCGACGAGGCCAACGATCTCATCGCGCGCGACCTCGAAGCTCACTGCCTCGATGGCGTGCACGCCCGAGAAGCTGACCGAAACGTCGCGCGCGGAGAGTTGCATGGCGCAGTCCTCCGGCCTCAGTCCAGCTCGACTTCGTCGGCGCTGAACTTGCCGACGATGCTGAACTTGCCGGCCTCTGCCTTGAGGATGGTCATCGGCCGGGTCGTGGCGATGTGCAGCTCGGGCGTGAAGGTTGTCGGCCCGACGACCAGCGGCTCGTCCCTGAAGGTGTCGAGCGCCGCCGCGACCTCTGCGGGCTCGACGGATCCAGCCTTCTCGGCTGCCCGCGCCCAGGCCTCGATCATCGCATAGCCGCGCTGCGCGTAGGACACGTCGGCGCGTTCCCCGTATTCGGCTTCGTAGCGCCTGTAGAAGTCCGCCACTGCCGGATCGGTATCGTCACCGTAGAGCGAGCCGAAGTTGACCACGTAGAAATCCGAGAGGCCGGGAACCGTGCCGGCCCAGTAGTCGCCGTCCATCGACTCGCCGGTGATGATCGGGGCATCGACGCCCGCGCTCCGCAGCTGACGGATGGCACTCGGGCCGCCGGGCGCATACGAGCAAAGCAGCACCACGTCGGGCTTCGTGCCGAGGCCGGTGATCCGGCTCACCTGCGCGTCGATGCTGGGGTCTCCGTTCAGGAACGTGTCCTCGCCGAGGATGCCCTCTTCCCCCGCCAGCTCCTTCCAGCGTTCGGTGAAGCTTCCGCAGAGCGTCTTGGTGTAGGAAATGGTGTTGTCGAGGAGGACATAGGCTGTCTTCCAGCCCTGATCCTCGAAGCCCCATTCGGCGAGCAGAGCGCCCTGCGCCTGTCCCGCGGTCGAGAGCGAGTAGGCGAGATTGCCGATCCCCGCGACGCCGAACTTGGGGTCCGACGCGCCGGAGAACGAGATAATCCCGTTCTGCTGGGCGACGAAGGCGCCGGGCGCGCCGAAGTCGAAGTCGCTGGGGACGATCATCGCCTTCACACCCTCGGCGACCATCTGCGTCGCCCCGTCCGCGCCGAGCAGCGGTTCAGACTTGTTGTCGAAGGTCTCCACCTCGATCTGCTGGCCGAGGACGCCCCCGGCCGCGTTGATCTCCTTGACCGCGAGCAGCGCGCCGTTGATCGTGCTGGCGTCGATCGGCTGGAACCAGCCGCTGAGCGGCATGACCATGCCGATCTTGACCGTGTCGGCCGCGTGCGCCCCCTGCACCGTCCCCAACAGCACCAACGCCGCCGCCATGCCTCCGATGGACTTCATGCCTGCCCCTCCTCCCAAGGTGCGTGAATCATTACTTCAGGAGTGAACTAATTTTCAAACACGGTCAAGCCCGGAATCGTGATGGCGACCGACGAACTGATCTTGGTGACCTCGATCAGCCTATGTCGGCCGCCGATCGTGACCTGACGCGGCACCAGCCCCAGCCATGCGGCAAGCTTGCGGCGCTTCCCGGATGTCGCGTGACCTGCCCCCCGCCGCCCCTCGATCATGACGAGAGTCCTTGGGCTTGGGGTTGGTTGGCTTCGGAACAGGCGATCGTGCCGGGCGCGGTGCTCACGGATTGCTCAATCGGTTTCGCCGCCATGCCGGGAATGACGATGTTGTCCGTCAGGAGCTTGCTGCCGAGAAGAGCATCGCGGTGAGCCTCCGCACGGTCGAGCGGGCGGTGGCGCATCTGCGCCAGGAACTGCGCGCCGAGGCTCGGGCGACGGTGCGCTTCGAGACGCGTCCGGGTCAGATCGACTTCGGCCAGCGGCGTGTCGAGATCGCCGGGGCGGCGCGGCAGGTCACGTTCTTCGTGGCGACCCTTGGCTATTCCCGCCGCATCCACGTGCGGGCCTTTGCCGGCGAGCGTCAGGAGCATTGGTTCGAGGGAATGGAGAGCGCCTTCACGGCGTTCGGCGGGGTGCCGGAGGAGGTCCTGCTCGACAATGCCCGCGCGCTGATCCTGAGCCACGATGTCGCCAGCCGCGAGGTCGTGGTGAACCCGAAGCTCCATGCCTTTGCCCGACACTGGGGCTTTCAGGTCAAGGCCTGCGCACCCTACCGGCCGCGCACGAAGGTCAAGGATGAGCGTGGCGTCGGCTATGTGAAGGGCAACGCGATCGCCGGCCGCGCCTTCGACAGCTTCGCGGCTCTGGAGGCGCATCTGGTGGAATGGACCCGCGAGATTGCCGACCGCCGGACCCACGGCACGACCGGCGAGGCGCCGATGCTGCGCTTTGCCCGGGACGAAGCCGGGACACTGAAGCCGTTGCAGGGTCGTGGTCCTTTCCTGGCCCTGCGCGAACTGGGCCGGCGCGTCGGGCCCGACTGCGCGGTGGAGATGGATACCAACACCTACTCGGTGCCTTGGCGGCTGATCGGCGAGCGGGTCCGGGTGCTGGTCGCGGCCGACACGGTTCGCATCACCCATGCCGGCGTCGAGGTGGCCTGCCATCGCGCAGCGCCGGCCGGCGTGGGCGGAGCGTCGATCCTGTCCACTTCGCCGGGGTTGCCGGTGCCGCCCGCCGGACGATCCGGACGATCGCGGACACGGTCGGCGCGGACACGGCTGGAACGGAGACGGATGTGGACGCGCCGATCCCGATTCCGACGCTGCTGCGACCCTTGCCCGAATATGAAGCGGCCGCCGGAGGTGCCTGGTGATGGGCGCGGTGATGGGCGCGGTAACGGCGAACGAGCTCGATCGGATGCTGACGCGGCTGAAGCTGACCGCGATGCGCGACCAGCTCGACACCCTGCTTGATGAGGCCGTGCGGTCCGAGCTGACACTGCGCGACGCGCTCGCGTTCCTGTGCCAGCGCGAGATTGCCCGCAAGGACCAGCGCCGGATCGACATGAGCTTCGGATTGGCGAAGTTCCCGTTCGTTCGGGATCTTGGCGGCTTCGACTTCGCGGCTCAGCCCTCGATCGACCGGGCGCAGATCCGCGACCTGGCCACGGGGCGCTTCATCGCCAACGGTGATGCGCTCCTGCTGCTCGGGCCGCCCGGCGTGGGCAAGACGCATCTGGCCGTGGCGCTCGGCCGGGAGGCGATCGTCGCCGGCTACACGGTGCTCTTCACCGGTGCCATGGAGCTGGTGGTGAACCTGGCCAACGCGCAGGTCGACGGCCGGCTCGAAGAGCGGCTGACGCACTACGCCAAGCCCAGGCTCCTGATCGTCGATGAACTCGGCCATCTGCCGCTCGAGCCCGACGCCGCACATCTGTTCTTCCAGCTGGTCAGCCGCCGTTACGAGCGCGGCGCAATTCTGGTCACCCGAACCGGGCCGTCGGCGAATGGGGCGCGGTGTTCGGCGATGCCGTCGTCGCGACCGCGATCCTCGATCGCCTGCTCCACCACAGCCACGTCATCACCATCCGAGGCGACAGCTACCGCCTCCGCGAGAAGCGCCGCAGCGGGCTTTTGCAAAAGCCCGCTGCGGCGCACGAAACCGCAACCGTATCAAGCTGAGGGTGGGCCAGTTCTTCATGTCGCCACCGGGCCAGTTCCGAATGTCGCTGGACAGACCCCGATGACCAAGACCAGCATGGACCTGTCCGAGCTTCTGGCAAAGCACGATCAGGGCGACTTCTTGCGTGCGATTGCCGAGGCTGTTCTTCAGCTGCTCATGGAGGCTGATGTTGAAGGCCT
>NZ_WKKA01000002.1 GCF_009674885.1 Paracoccus sp. S-4012 | reverse complement strand
TGAAGCTGACACCCTCATCATCGGCCGAAGCCTAGAGGGCCGATATGCAGAAGTCCCAGTATCGCATCGCGCAACACCCAGAACCGCCCGCATATCCCTTCCAAAAAGATAGCAATGTCAAAAAGCACCAGACAGAAACAACCGGCTCTGCCCGCCCCGATCTCTCGGCGCGTCCTGAGCCGTTCGCGTCTCTCTCTGCCGCTGCGAAGCTCGCTGCCCCGCCGCGGTGAACGGGTATCTAGGCCCCCCACCCCGGACCCGCAAGCGGTTTCTTGGCCGGGAAGATGAGAATCTTGCCCGCTTTGCACTATGCCTCTGGTATCCTTAGCTTCTTTTTGTGGAGCTTTGATGACGCCCGGTGCCGTTCTGGGTGGTGGGCAGCCACCTCACCGCGGCCAGACCGAGAATCACGGTGAGCCAGGAGGCCGGGCGGGGCTCCCAGAGCTTGCCGACCCAGGCCCAATGCAGCGCAGCCAGTGCCGCGGCGGGATAGGCGAGCTGGTGCAACCGGGGCCACCATTTGCCCAAGGCCCGCCGGGCATAGCCGTTGGAGGTCAGCGCCAAGGGCAGGAGCAGCAGGGCCGATGCGGTTCCCATGATCAGGTAGGGGCGGTTCAACAGGTCGCGGGCGATCTGCGGCCAGTAGAAGCCGAGGTCGAGCGCCATCCACGCCGCAACATGCAGCGCCGCATAGGCGAAGCCCAAGAGACCCAGCACGCGGCGCATCCGGCCGATCTCGACCCCGGCGAATCGGGCGACCGGGGAGGCGACCAGCGCCGCGACCAGGAAGTAGAGGCCGGTGCGCCCGGTTCGATGCTCGACCGCCGCCACCGGGTCGGGGCCGGCCGCGCCCATGGCGAGATCGAAGATCAGCCACAGCAGCGGGATCGCCCCCAGCATCCAGCCCAGCCATTCGGGCAACCGCTTCAGCCACGCATTCAGCGCGGCGCGCATCAGTAGTCCTGCCGCAGGTCCTGCCCGGCGTAGAGATGCGCGACCTGATCGGCGTAGCCGTTGAAGGGCAGCGTCGGGCGGCGGCCGCCGAACAGCCCCTCGCCGATCCGCCGCTCGGTCGCCTGGCTCCAGCGGGGGTGGTCCACCTCGGGGTTCACGTTGGCATAGAAGCCGTATTCCTGCGGCTGGAGCAGGTTCCACGTCGTCGCCGGTTCGGTGTCGGTCAGCGTGATCCGCACCACGGATTTGATCGACTTGAAGCCATATTTCCACGGCACCACGAGGCGGATCGGCGCGCCGTTCTGGTTCGGCAGCGGCTGGTCATGGATGCCGGTGGCGAGGATCGCCAGCGGGTTCATGGCCTCGTCGAGGCGCAGCCCCTCCTGATAGGGAAAGCCGTAGACCGAGGCCGCGCCGGGCATCTCCTCCGGCCGCCAGAGTGTCTCGAAGGCGACGTATTTCGCGGCCGAGGTTGGCCCAGCGCGCTCCAGCACGGGCCCGAGCGGCACGCCCAGCCACGGGATCACCATCGACCAGCCCTCGACGCAGCGCAGCCGGTAGATGCGCTCCTCCACTGCGGATTCGGGCGCAAGATCCTCCACGCCGTAGCTGCCCGGACGCTCCACCAGCCCGTCGATGGCGACCGACCACGGATCGGTCGTCATCCTCCCCGCCAGCCGCGAGGGGGCGTCCTTGCTGCTGCCGAACTCGACGAAGTTGTTGTAGCTGGTGATGTCCTCGAGCGGCGTCAGGGTTTCGTCGGTGGAGAAGGGTGAGGGCTGCCCCGTCAACGCGAAGGCCGGGCGCGCGAGCAGCGCCGCGGCCCCGGCGCCGAGGAACGCACGCCGCCGCAGGCGCAGGGCGGGCGGGGTGACTTCGGACCAGGGGATTCGCATGCCGACCTCCTTCGCAACCGCAACCATCCTACGCCGCTTCGGTTTCGGGAAGGTTACGGAATCGGCGATGACGCAACACGATCCCGCGACAGAAAAGGCCCCGGCCCTGCCGCCGGGGCCCTCCTCGTCATTGCAGCGGCACGCCCTCGGGCCGGTCGCCGGCGCTGCCCAGCGGCGCAGTGCGGCCGACGCGGTTGCCGACGATCAGCCCCTCGCGGCCGGCCGTCACCTTGACCGCCTCGCCATCCAGCACCTCGCCCGAGAGCAGCATCTCGGCCAGCGGGTCCTGAAGGCTGCGCTGCAGCACGCGCTTCAGGGGACGCGCGCCGAACACAGGGTCATAGCCCTCGTCGGCCAGCCACTTCCGCGCCGCCTCGTCCAGTTCCAGCGTGATCTTGCGATCCGCCAGCCGCTTCTGGAGCCCCATGAGCTGGATCGTCACGATCCCGTCCATGTTCTCGCGCGTCAGCCGGTGGAAGATGATGATCTCGTCCAGGCGGTTCAGGAACTCGGGCCGGAAATGCGCCCGCACCGCGGCCATCACCTGCTCGCGCGCGTCCGAACTGTCGGCGCCCTCGGGCAGGTTCGACAGCGCCTGCGCCCCCAGGTTCGAGGTCAGAATGATCAGCGTGTTCTTGAAGTCCACCCGCCGGCCCTGCCCGTCGGTCAGCTGACCGTCGTCCAGCACCTGCAGGAGCACGTTGAACACGTCGGGATGCGCCTTCTCGACCTCGTCGAACAGCACCACCTGATAGGGCCGCCGCCGCACGGCCTCGGTCAACACGCCGCCCTCGTCATAGCCAACATAGCCCGGCGGGGCGCCGATCAGGCGGCTGACCGAGTGCTTCTCCATGAACTCCGACATGTCAACGCGGACCATCGCGTCGTCGTCGTCGAACATGTATTCGGCCAGCGCCTTGGTGAGCTCCGTCTTGCCGACGCCGGTGGGGCCGAGGAACAAGAAGCTGCCGAGCGGCCGGTTCGGGTCGTTCAGACCCGCCCGCGCGCGGCGCACGGCGTTGGCGACAGCCCTCACCGCATCCTCCTGCCCAATCACCCGGCGGCCGAGCTGCTCTTCCATCTTCAGCAGCTTCTCGCGCTCGCCTTCCAGCATCTTGCTGGTGGGGATGCCGGTCCAGCGTTCGACCACCTCGGCGATCTGCTCGGGACGCACGGCCTCCTCGACCATCGGGCCTTCGGTGTCGCCCTCGGCCTCGGCCAACTGCTTCTCCAGCCCCGGGATGATGCCGTAGCTGAGTTCACCCGCCCGCCCGAGGTTGCCCTCGCGCTTGGCCTGGTCCAGCTCCGCCCGCGCCCGGTCGAGCCGCTCCTTCAGCTCGCGCGCGCCTTCCAGCTTGTCGCGCTCGGCCTGCCAGCGCGCCGTCATCTCGGCGCTGCGGTCCTGCAGGGCGGAAAGGTCCTTCTCCAGCCGCTGCAACCGGTCGCGCGAGGCGGCGTCGTCCTCCTTCTTCAGCGCCTCGGCCTCGATCTGCAACTGCAGGATCTGGCGATCCAGCGCGTCGAGCTCCTCGGGCTTGCTGTCCACCTCCATCCGCAGCCGCGAGGCGGCCTCGTCCATGAGGTCGATCGCCTTGTCGGGCAGGAAGCGGTCGGTGATGTAGCGGTTGGAAAGCTGCGCCGCCGCCACCAGGGCCGCGTCGCTGATCCGCACCCCGTGGTGCAGCTCATACTTCTCCTTGATGCCGCGCAGGATCGAGATCGTGTCCTCGACCGTCGGCTCCTCGATCATCACCGGCTGGAAGCGCCGGGCGAGTGCCGCGTCCTTCTCGATATACTTGCGGTATTCGTCGAGCGTCGTCGCGCCGATGCAGTGCAGCTCGCCCCGCGCCAACGCCGGCTTGATGAGGTTCGCCGCATCCATCGCGCCATCGGTCTTGCCGGCGCCGACCAGCATGTGCAGCTCGTCGATGAAGAGGATGACCTCGCCCGCGGCGGTCTCGACCTCCTTCAGGACGGCCTTCAGCCGCTCCTCGAACTCGCCGCGGTACTTCGCCCCGGCGACCAGCGCCCCCATGTCGAGCGCCATCAGCTTCTTGTTGCGCAGGCTCTCGGGCACGTCGCCGTTGACGATCCGCAGCGCGAGGCCCTCGGCGATCGCGGTCTTGCCGACGCCCGGCTCGCCGATCAGCACCGGGTTGTTCTTGGTCCGGCGTGACAGCACCTGCATCGCGCGGCGGATTTCCTCGTCGCGGCCGATGATCGGGTCGATCTTGCCCTGCTCGGCGGCCTCGGTGAGGTCGCGCGCGTATTTGCTCAGCGCCTCCATCGTGTCCTCGGAGGAGGCGCTGTCGGCCGTGCGGCCCTTGCGGATGTCGTTGATCGCGGCGTTCAGCTTCTGCGCCGTGACCCCGCCCGCGTCGAGCGCATCCTTGGCCCGCGTGTTGACCATCGCCAGCGCCATCAGCATCCGCTCGACCGGCACATAGCTGTCGCCGGCCTTCTTGGCGATGCCCTCGGCCTCGTCGAGCACGCGCACGAGGCTGGTGTCCACATAGACCTGCCCCTCGCCACCCTTGACCTTGGGCTGCTTCTCGACCGCCGCGTCCACCGCCTCGGCGACGGCGCGCGCGTTGCCGCCCGAGCGGGTAATGAGGTTCGCGGCAAGCCCCTGGTCGTCATCCATCAGCGCCTTCAGCAGATGCTCGGGCACCACCCGCTGGTTGTCCTCGCGCATCGCGATCGTCTGCGCGGCCTGGATGAAGCCCCGCGAGCGCTCGGTGAATTTTTCCATGTTCATGAGAAAACGTCTCCTTTCAGCCCCCGCAGGGCAGACCGCCCGTCACGGCGCGGCCTTTTTCGCGGGTCTTTGTCAACCAGATGGGAGGCGCCGCGCGGCCTTTCAAGCGCGCGCTTTTCATGCCAGAAGCCCCCGGTTTCGCCAGTGGAGGCAAGAGGATGGACGAACGGCTGATCGTGGCGCTCGACGTGTCGGACGCGCTCTCGGGGCTGGAACTGGCGCGCGCCATCGGCGACGCCTGCGGCTTCTACAAGGTCGGCCTGGGGATGCTGACCGGCGGCGGCCTCGCACTCGCGCGCGAGCTGAAGGACGAGCACGGCAAGCGCGTGTTCCTCGACCTCAAGCTCTACGACATCGGCGCCACGATCGAGGCCGCGGTGCGCGGCCTCGCGCGCTTCGACCTCGACTTCCTCACCGTCCACGGCGACCCGAACGTGGTCCGCGCCGCCCGCGAGGGCGCGGGCGGGTCGGACCTGAAGATCCTCGCCGTCACGGTCCTCACCTCGCTGGACCGCGCCGACCTCGACGCCGCCATGCTGCGCGAGGGCGACCTCCACGACCTGACCGTCGAGCGCGCCGCCCGTGCCTTCGAGGCCGGGGCGCATGGCGTCATCGCCAGCCCGCGCGAGGCCGCCGCCATCCGCGGCCTGCCCAACGCCGGCCTGATCGTCACCCCCGGCATTCGTCCCGCGGGCAGCGCCGCGGGCGACCAGAAGCGCATCGAGACCCCCGCCGCCGCCATCGCCGCCGGGGCCGACCACATCGTCGTCGGCCGCCCGGTCTGGCAAGCCGCCGACCCCCGCGCCGCGGCGCAGGCGATCGTGGCGGGGTTGCCCGCCCCTGAGGGGACCCGCGGCTAGTCCAGCATCTCCCGCAGGATCTCCTTGAAGCCCGCGATGGCTTGCGCGTCGGCAAGGAACTCGGCCACCGGCATCAGGCGCAGCTCGCTCCCCTCGTCGCCGAGGCGCACGGAGGCGGCCTCGGCGGGCGTGATCTCGGCCACGAAATACCAGCCGATGCCACCCCGGCGGCTGACCGAGGGGCGGGCCTCGCCGCGCACCAGCCGCTCGGGTGCGAGCCTCAAGCCGGTTTCCTCTTCCAGCTCCCGCAGCACGCAACGCGCCGGGCTCTCGTCCCCGTCCCGCTTGCCCCCGGGCAGATCCCACTGGCCCGGCCACTGGATCGTCGGAATGTCGTCGCGCCGCATCACGAGGATCGCGTCGCCGCAGATGAGGATCACCTTCGCGCCGCGGAAATCCGCGCCGTCCCAGCCCTTCGCGTCAAGGGTCATCGTTGCTGTCGCTCGATCAGCGCCCCGCCCTGTCTCGTGCAGTTCTCCACGACCACTCCCTCACTCCGCCGCCAGCGCCTCCGACGGCCCCTGCATGGCGGCAAAGACGCGCCCGAGCGAGGCCGAAAGCGCGTCGAATCCTTCATGCGGAACGATCCGCGCCTCGTCCATGTAGAGCGAGCGGTCCAGCTCAAGCTGCACCACATGCCGCCCCGCGCCCGGGTTGCCATAGGCCTGCGCGATATAGGCGCCGGCAAAGGGCGCGTTCAGCCGCACCGTCAGCCCCTCGCGCTCGAGCGCCTCGGCCAGCTTCAGCCGCAGCCAGCCCCCGGCCGAGCGGCCGTGGCGGTCGCCCAGCACAGCATGGGGCCGCGGCGTCAGATGCGTCAGCGCCTCGCGTGGCATGGAATGCACGTCGATCAGCACCGCCTGCCCGAAGCGCGCCACCGCCTCGGCCATCAGGCCCGAGAGCGCGTCATGATACGGCTGCCACCAGGCGTCGAGCCGCCGCTCGGCCTCGGCCCGCGGGATCGGGCGGTCGTAGATTGCCCGCCCGTGCGCCACCACGCGCGGGATCACCCCCAGCCCCGCCAGGGTCCGCGCGTTCGCCGCGCCGGACGGCTGCACCCCCTCGACCGCCAGGGGATCGAGGTCGTCGCGGCCGCGGTTCAGGTCCACCACCGCCCGCGGGATGCGCGCGCTGAGGATCACCGCGCCGGCCCCGGGGGCGGAGGCGATCAGCCGGTCCACGAAGGCGTCCTCGGAGCTGCGGAGCTGCGCTTCCGGCAGGCGCGCCGCGGCGACCACCCCGGCCGGATAGTCCCGCCCCGAATGGGGCGAGGACAGGATCAGCCCTCCGCACCAGTGCTGCGGGCGGATCAGATCGAAGCTGGGATGCATCCGCCGTTGGCCCTCCATCGTCGCGAGGCATCATGGGCGGGCTTTGGCCCCGGTGCCAGACGCATCACAACCCGGCGGCGAGGCGCCGGTTTCACTCTTGAAAGGCCGCCAGACGCCTCTTATAGACTGCCGAACGGCGATTCCGGCCTTGGCTGGCATGTCGTCGTTGCGGGCGGTTAGCTCAGCGGTAGAGCACTACGTTGACATCGTAGTGGCCACTGGTTCGATCCCAGTACCGCCCACCATTTTCGCCGGCCCCCGATTTTCGGGGGCTTTCGGTTTCACGGCGCGGCCTCGTGCAGCGCAGAAAGGGAGAGATGCGATGAAGGTTCGCAACTCGCTGCGCTCGCTGAAGGAGCGCCACAAGGACTGTCAGGTGGTGCGCCGCAAGGGCCGCATCTACATCGTCAACAAGACCAATCCGCGCTTCAAGGCCCGTCAGGGCTGAGGCCGGTCCTCAAGCGTGACATGCGAGCGCCCGCAGCCTCTCCGGCCGCGGGCGTTCTGCATTTACGGCGCCGTCAGCCGCCGAAGATGCTGTCGGCCAGCATCCGCACCATCATCGTCTCGTCGAGATAGCCGGTGACCGGCAGGTTGCCGTCGCGCTGATACTGCCGGATCGCCCGGCGCGTATCGGCGTCGAAGGTCCCGTCCACGCGCCCCGGATCGAGGCCCATCTGCGCGAGCCGCTGCTCGACCATCTGGCGCACCGCTGCCGGAAGACCCAGCGCCGCCTCGGCCGCCGCGTCCCGCTGCGCCGCTTCGAGCGCGGCGAGCCGGCGCCGCGCCTCTGCGGCGTTCGGACTGTTGCCGTGGCGGTCGAGATAGGCCCGCCACTCGGCGATTGTGTTGGCGTTGAGCGCCCGCTGATAGGCCGCGGTGTCGGTCTGCGTCGTCGCCGCCCCGATCGCGCGCCGCGCCTCGGCCGCGTGGATACCGTTCGGGTAACGCTCGAGATAGGCGCGCATCCCCGCGACGCCGCCGGGCTGGGCCACGTCCTCCCAATAGGCCTGGTCGCGGGCCCGCTCGGGCGAGCGCGCCTCCGCCTGCGCCGCCGCATCGCGCAGCATCTGCAGCGTCCGTGCGTCGAGGTGGCCGGTCTCCGGCAGGCGGCTGTCGCGCTGCCAGCGGGTGATCGCCGCGCGGGTGCCGGAGCCGAAGACGCCGTCCACCCCGCGCGTGTCGTAGCCGAGGACCGTCAGCGCTCGCTGCACCTGCCCCCGCTCGGTGCGCGAGAGGTTCAGCTGCGCCTCGCGCAGCTGTGGCGTGCTGGTCACCGGCGCCTCGGGCGAAGGCGTCACGACCGCCGGACCGGGACTCGCGACCGCCGGACGCGCGGGCGGCCCGGCAAGCTGGCGCATCGAGGAGTGCACTGCCAGCGCCTCCGCGACCGTCGCGTTCGGGCGCAGCAGCACCTCGGCCGCGCGGGCGACCGCGGCGGGCGTGCCGGTGAGCACCGTGACCCGCTGCCCCGTCATGCCCAGCGGTCCGATGCCGTTCGCCAGCCTCAGGCCCGGCCGCAGCTGGCCGGAGGCATCGCCCAGCAGCAGCACATTCATCGGCCCGCCGTCCTGCATCAGGTCGATCACCTGCGACAGCGCCACACCCTGCTCCGCGGCCCGCGCAAGGCCGGGCGCGTCGGTCGCCGGCTGCATCAGGTAGCTGTCCTGCTGGCCCTTCATGAAGCGGCCGGTCAGCACCACGATCCGCTTGCCGGGCGCGGCGTCCGGCTGTTGCAGCGTCGCAAGCGCCCGGACCATGTCTTCGCGCGAGAGGCTGATGCCCGAGGCGGTGCCGTAGCCGGCATCGCGGAACCGCGCGAACAGCGCGTTGGCGTCGGGCGCTGCCGTGCTGGCGATGCCCTGATACTCGGCCTGCACGATCCCGACGGCCCGGTTCTCGGCCGAAGCCGCCCCTCCCAGCATCACGAGGGCCGCAAGACCCGATCCCAGCACCGCACGCATCCGCATCCCGCATCCCTCCATCCGAGGGCCCGCGGTCAGTCGTAGCTGCGCCGGTCCTCGATCACCTTGCCGTCATTCGGCAGCGATCCCGGCGCCACCAGTTCGACCCGGCCCCTCAGCTTCAGCGCTTCGAGGACCGACCCCTCGTATAGCGCCGGGTTTTCCCCTTTGGTTTCAAGTTGCACCACCATCACGTCCATTTCATCCCGGCGATCGGCGATGACACGGGCGCGCGAGACCTCCGGATGGCGCGCGACGAGGGCCGCGACCTGCTCGGGGCGGACGAACATGCCCTTGATCTTCGCGGTCTGGTCGGCGCGTCCCATCCAGCCCTTGATCCGCATGTTGGTGCGGCCGCAGGGCGAGATGCCGGGCATGACGGCCGAGAGGTCGCCGGTGGCGAAACGGATCAGCGGATAGTCGGGGTTGAGCGTGGTCACGACCACCTCGCCCACCTCGCCCTCGGGGACCGGATCGCCGGTGCCAGGGCGGACGATCTCGACGATCACGCCCTCGTCCACGATCATCCCCTCGCGCGCCTCGGATTCATAGGCGATGCTGCCGAGATCGGCGGTGGCGTAGCATTGCAGGGTGTCGATGCCGCGCTCGGCATAGAGGGCGCGCAGCGACGGAAACAGCGCACCGCCACCCACGACGGCGCGGGTGAGGGCGAGCGTCTCGCCCATCTCGTCGGCCTTCTCTATGATCACCTTCAGGAAGTCCGGCGTCCCGGCGTAGCAGGTGGTGCCGATGTCCACGGCGGCGCGGACCTGCATCTCGGTCTGACCGGTGCCGGCGGGCAGCACCGCGGCGCCCACGGCGCGCGCCGCGCTTTCGAACATCATCCCCGCGGGCGTCAGGTGATAGCCGAAGCAGTTGTGCAGGATGTCGCTCGACCCCACGCCGGCAGCGTAGAGGAAGCGGCCGAGCCGCCACCAGTCGTCGCCCAGCCGTCCCGGCTCGTAGATCGGGCCCGGCGACTGGAACACATGGTCGAACTCGTGCGGGTAGCGCGTGGCGTAGCCGCCGAAAGGCGGCTTCTTCTTCTGCGCCTCGCTCAACTCCGACTTTCGCATCACCGGCAGCCGGGCGAGATCCTCGCGCGAGCGGATGTCCTCGGGCTCGACGTCGCGCAGCGCCCGCGCCAGCGCCGGGGCGCGCTTGGCGTTGGCAAACGCCTCGCCGAGGTCGCGGGCAAGGTCGTCGACCCGCTGCTCGGGCTCGCGGGTCTCGAGGTCGTCGTAATAGCCCGGCATGGGCGTTGCTCCTTCTGGCGGCGTCAGGCCAGCCAACGCTTGCGGCGGCGATAGGATCGCACGTCGCGGAAACTCTTGCGGCCCTGCTCGGACATGCCGAGATAGAACTCCTTCACGTCCGGGTTCTCGCGCAACGCCTGCGCCGGGCCGTCCATCACTACCCGGCCGCTCTCCAGGATGTAGCCGTAATGCGCGTAGCGCAGCGCCACGTTGGTGTTCTGCTCGGCCAGCAGAAAGGTCACGCCCTCGGACTCGTTCACGGTCTTCACGATCTCGAAGATCTGCTCGACCAGCTGCGGCGCGAGGCCCATCGACGGCTCGTCCAGCAGGATCGTCTCCGGCCGGCTCATCAGCGCGCGGCCCATCGCCGTCATCTGTTGCTCGCCACCGGAGGTGTAACCGGCCTGGCTCCGACGCCGCTCCTTCAGGCGCGGGAAATAGGTGTAGACCATCTCCAGATCGCGCTGGATCGCGGCGTTGCCGTCGCTGCGAGTATAGGCGCCGGTCAGCAGGTTCTCCTCGACGGTCAGGTGCTCGAAGCAGTGGCGGCCCTCCATCACCTGGATGACGCCCGCCTTGACCAGTGCCGCCGGGTTCAGCCGGGCGATGTCCTGGCCGCGATAGGTGATCGTGCCCTTGGTGACCTCGCCGCGCTCGGAATGCAGCAGGTTCGAGATCGCCTTCAAGGTCGTCGTCTTGCCGGCGCCGTTGCCGCCGAGCAGCGCGGTGATGCCGCCCTTGGGCACATGCAGGCTGACGCCTTTCAGCACCAGAATGACGTGGTTGTAGATCACCTCGATGTTGTTGACCTCGAGGAGGGTCTCGGCCGCCACGGGATCGGCGGCGCGGTGGGCGGGGGCGGCGTCCAGCATGGCGGAACCTCGGAGTGGAGTGCCCCGGCGGCGCGGACCGCCAGGGCAGGTGTCTCAGGAGCAGCGCGGCGTCACGCCCGCCTCGGCGGCATAGGCGGCGCTGTCTTCCTCGATCAGCGGCTGCAGCACCTCCTGATCCGGCTCGGTGAACTCGGTGATGAGGTTCCACTTGCCGGCGCTCGCGTCCCATTGCTGCACGCGGGCCATGCCGCTGCCGCCGTGGTTCTCGCAGCTCATGGTGATCGGCGGGCCGAAATCGGGCAGCCCCAGCTCGGCCAGCCGCTCGGGCGTGATGTCGAGTGCCTCGAAGCCGTCGCGCAGCTGCGCCGCACTGATGGCGGCGGTGCCGGAAAGCTCCTGCGCCTTGCGGATCGCCTCCGAGATCACCAGCGCCGCATACATCCCGCGCGAGTAGAGCACGGTGCCGACATGCTGCCCGCCCTGGCTCGCCTTGCCCGGCGCGATGACATGCTCCTGCAGCTCGTCATAGATCGGATAATCCTGGCCAACGCCGTGGAAGGCCAGCGCCTTGTAGCCGTTGGCCGCCGCGCCCGCCGGGAGCACGTCAGGCTCGGAGCCCGACCACCAGATGCCGATGAACTGCTCCATCGGATAGCGGACGTTCGCGGCCTCCTGGATGGCGGCCTGGTTCATCACGCCCCAGCCCCACATGATGACGTAATCCGGCTGCTCGCGCCGGATCTGGAGCCATTGCGACTTCTGCTCCTGCCCGGCGGCGGCATCGACCGGGATCTCGGTCAGGGTGTAGCCGTGCTTCTCGGCCAGTTCCTGCAGGGTGCGGATCGGCTCCTTGCCATAGGCGCTGTTGTGGTAGAGCAGCGCGATCTTCTTGCCCTCGAGGCTGCCGCCGTTCTGGTCCAGCAGATACTTGATCGCGACCGAGGCGCCGTCCCAGTAGTTCGCGGGCGCGTTGAACACCCACTCGAACACCTTGCCGTTCTTGGCCGAGGTGCGCCCGTAGCCGGGCGTGTAGAGGACGATTCCGTCAGCGCTGACCTTGGGGATCAGCTGGTAGGTGATCCCGGTCGAGAGCGGGTTGTAGACGATCGCGCCCGAGCCCTTCGTCGATTCGTAGCACTCGACCCCCTTCTCGGTGTTGTAGGCGGTCTCGCATTCCGGGACCTGGATGCGCTCGCCGCCGATGCCGCCGTCACGCTCGTTCAGGAGGGTGAAGTAGTCGTTGAAGCCGTCGGCATATTGCGTGCCGTTCGCGGCATAGGGGCCGGTGCGATAGCTGAGGTTCGGCACGACGAGGTCGGCCAGCGCCGGGGCGGCGGCCATCATGGCAGCGGCGGCGAGCGCGGTCAGGCGGAAGTTCATTCGGGGTCTCCTCCCTTGGGTGCTTCAGGCCGGTTGGCTCCGGCGGTTATCAGTGCGGGAACGGCCACAGCCGCAGCTTCTCCTTCGTCAGCCGCCAGAGCTGCGCCAGCCCGTGCGGCTCGAGGATCAGCACGATGATGATGAGCGCGCCGACGATCATCAGCTCGACATAGGCGGCGAGATCCGTGGGCCAGCCCATGCCGCCGACAAGGACGTTCTTCAGCAGCACCGGCAGCAGCACCATGAAGGCCGCGCCCGCGAAGCTGCCGAAGATCGAGCCGAGGCCGCCGATGATGATCATGAAGAGGATCAGGAAGCTCTTGTTCAGCCCGAAGGCCTCGCCGACCTCCGCCGCGCCGAGATAGACCGCGAAGAACAAGGCGCCTGCGATGCCGACGAAGAACGAGCTGACGCCGAAGGCCGTCAGCTTGGCGTTCAGCGGGTTCACCCCGATGATCTCGGCCGCGATGTCCATGTCCCGGATCGCCATCCACTTCCGCCCGATGGTGCCCCGCGTCAGGTTCCGCGCCACCCAGGCGACCGCCACCGCGAAGACGAGGCAGAGCAGGTATTTCGCCGCGGGCGTGGTGCCGGGGCCGGTGATGACCTGCCCCAGCAGCGAACGCTCGGGCATGTTGATCTGGCCCGAGGCCGAATAGTTGTAGAACCACGGCACCTTGTTGAAGAGCCAGACGAGGAAGAACTGCGCCGCGAGCGTCGCGACGGCGAGGTAGAAGCCCTTGATCCTGAGGCTCGGCAGCCCGAACAGCATCCCCACGAGGGCGGTGATGATCCCGGCCAGCAAAACGTGGATGACGATGTTGATGTCGGGGAATGACGTCGTCAGCTTGTAGACCGCATAGGCGCCCACGGCCATGAAGCCGCCGGTGCCGAGGCTCAGCTGCCCCGCATAGCCGACGAGGATGTTCAGCCCGATCGCCGCGATCGCATAGATCAGGAACGGCACCAGGATTGCGTTGGCCCAGTAGTTGTCGATGACGAAGGGGATGACCAGGAAGGCCACGGCCAGCAGCGCGTAGTAGCCCCAGCGGTCCAGCCGGATCGGGAAGGTCTGGCCGTCGTCACGGTAGCTGGTCTTGAAGTCGCCGGCTTCGCGATAGAACACGGGCGTCAGCTCCTGTGGCTGGCGGTGCAGCGGGGGCTTCGCGCCCCCGCACCCCCGCGGGATATTTTCAGACAGAAGAAGGGTGCAGGCATCAGGGTCACACCCGCTCGATGATGCGCTCGCCGAACAGGCCCTGCGGCCGGAAGACGAGGAAGACGAGGGCCAGCACATAGGCGAACCAGGTTTCGGTCGCGCCGCCGACCAGCTGGCCGACCCAGAACTCGAACAGCTTTTCGCCCACGCCGATGATGAGCCCGCCGACGATGGCGCCGGGGATCGAGGTGAAGCCGCCGAGCATCAGCACCGGCAGCGCCTTGAGCGCGATCAGGCTGAGCGAGAACTGGACGCCCGACTTGGCCCCCCACATGATGCCCGCGACGAGGGCCACGAAGCCGGCGATGGACCAGACCAGAACCCAGATGAAGCGCAGGCTGATGCCGACCGACAGCGCCGCCTGATGGTCATCGGCGACGGCGCGCATGGCCCGGCCCTGCCGGGTGTATTGCGAGAACATGACCAGCGCCGCGACCAGCAGGGTCGCCACCACGGCCGCGACGATGTCGAGGCGGTCGATGAAGAAGCCGTAGCCGAACACGGCATGCGTCCAGGCCTCGACCGACTCGCTGATGCCCTGCGGGATGCCGACGTCCAGCACCTTGACGTCGGCGCCCCACATCACGTCGCCGAGGCCCTCGAGGAAATAGGCCAGCCCGATGGTCGCCATGAACAGGATGATCGGCGCCTGATTCACCAGATGGCGCAGGATCAGCATGTTGATGAGCCAGGCGAGGCCGACCATGACCACCGCCGTCAGCAGGACCGCCAGCGCGGCGGGCACCGTGAAGCCGAAGGTCCCGATCCGGTTCCCGGTGATGGCCGAGAGGAGCGGGGCGAAGGGTACCTGGCCGTTCATGATGCCGACCAGCGTCAGCGCCGCGAAGAGGCACATCACCCCCTGGGCGTAGTTGAAGACGCCCGAGGCCTTGAAGATCAGCACGAAGCCGAGGGCGACAAGGGCATACATGACGCCCGTCATCAGCCCGTTCAGGACCACCTCGGCGGAATAGAGGAGCTGGTCCATCAGTGGCGCCCTCCCGGTGCGTGCGAAGCACACACCCTACGCGGCCCTGTAGGGTGCGTCCTCTGGACGCACCGCTCCACCGCGAACCCGTCACTCATGCGCCACCCCAAGATAGGCGTCGATCACCGCCTGGTTGCTCCGCACCTCGGCCGGCGTCCCGTCGCCGATCTTGCGACCGTAATCCATCACCACCACCCGGTCCGAGAGGTCCATGACCACGCCCATGTCATGCTCGATCAGCGCGATGGTGGTGCCGAACTCGTCGTTCACGTCGAGGATGAAGCGGCTCATGTCCTCCTTCTCCTCGACATTCATGCCCGCCATCGGCTCGTCCAGCAGCAGCAGCTTCGGCTCGGCCGCGAGCGCGCGGGCAAGTTCCACCCGCTTCTTCAGCCCGTAGGGCAGCCGCCCCACGGGCGTCTTGCGGATCGCCTGGATCTCGAGGAAGTCGATGATCTTCTCGACCTGCTCGCGATGCGCGACCTCCTCGCGCTCGGCCCGGCCCCACCACAGCGCCTGCTCCAGCATCGAGGCCTTCATCATCGTCAGGCGCCCGGTCATGATGTTGTCGAGGACCGACATGCCGTCGAACAGGGCGATGTTCTGGAAGGTCCGGGCGATGCCCAGCCGCGCGACCTCGTAGGGTTTCATCGGTCCGCGACGCTGCCCGCGGAACCAGACCTCGCCCTCCTGCGGGACGTAAAAGCCCGAGATAACGTTCAGCATCGAGGACTTGCCGGCGCCGTTCGGGCCGATGATGGCGCGGATCTCGCCCTCGCGGATGTCGAAGCTGATGTCCTTGATCGCGACGACGCCGCCGAAGCGCAGCGTGATGTTGCGCATCTCCATCAGCACGCCGCCGATCCTGCGGCCATCGGGGGTGACATGGCCCTCGGGCGCGGGCGCGGTTTCGGCCAGGTTCATGCCGCAGCCCTCGTCTCGGCCACCGCCCCGGCGCGGGGGAACACCGGCGCGTCCTCGATCCTCAGCGTCGCCTTCAGCCGCCCCTTGCGGCCGTCCTCATAAGTCACTTCAGTCTCGGTGTAGATGCTGTCGCGGCCGTCATAGAGAGCGGCGATCAGGTCGGCGTATTTCTCTCCGATCACGGCGCGCTTGACCTTGCGCGTCCGCGTCATCTCGCCGTCATCCGCGTCCAGCTCCTTGTGCAGCACGAGGAAGCGGTGGATCTGGCAGCCCGACAGCATCGGGTCCTGCGCCACGGAGGCGTTCACCTCGCTGATATGGGCCTTGATCGTGGCATAGACCTGCGGGTGCCCGGCCAGCTCCTGATAGCTCGCATAGGCGATGTTGTTGCGCTCGGCCCAGTTGCCCACGGCCTGGAGGTCGATGTTGATGAGCGCGGTGCAATAGTCTCGGCCGTTCCCGAGGACCACGGCCTCGAGGATGTTGGGATAGAACTTCAGCTTGTTCTCGACATACTTGGGCGCGAACATCGAGCCGTCGGCCATCCGGCCCACGTCCTTGGCGCGGTCGATGATCCGCAGATGCCCGGTCTCGGGGTCGAAGAAGCCCGCGTCGCCGGTCGCCACCCAGCCCTCGGGGTCCTTGGTCGAGGCGGTGCTTTCGGGGTTGCGGTAGTATTCCACGAAGGTGCCGGGCGAGCGGTAGAAGACCTCGCCGCTGTCCGCGATCCGCAGCTCCACCCCCGGCGAGGGGACGCCGACGGTATCGGGCCGCACCTCGCCGTCCGGCTGCTGGGTGATGAAAACGGTGGCCTCGGTCTGGCCGTAGAGCTGCTTCAGGTTGATCCCGAGCGAGCGGTAGAAGTCGAAGATCTCCGGCCCGATCGCCTCGCCGGCGGTATAGCCCACGCGGATGCGGCTGAGGCCGAGGGTGTTCTTCAGCGGGCCGTAGATGAAGACGTTGCCGAGCGCATAGGCGAGCCGGTCCCCGGCCGGGACCTGCCGCCCGTCGAGGATTGCCGGGCCGACCCGGCGGGCGGTCCGCATGAAGCGGTCGAAGAGCCAGCGCTTGAAGCGGCCCGCGTCCTCCATGCGGATCATCACGTTGGTCAGCTGGCCCTCGAACACGCGCGGCGGGGCGAAGAAATAGGTCGGGCCGATCTCGCGCATGTCGGTCATCATCGTCTCGGCGCTTTCGGGGCAGTTCACGCAGAACCCGGCCCAGAGGGCCTGCCCGGCCGAGAAGATGAAGTCGCCGACCCAGGCCATCGGCAGATAGGCCAGCACGTCCTCGGACGCGCGCAGGTGGTCGAACTCGGCCGTGGATTTCGCGGTCTCGATCACGTTGCGGTTCGACAGCACCACGCCCTTCGGCCGCCCGGTGGTGCCCGAGGTATAGAGCATCACCGCCGTGTCGTCGTAGCCCAGCGCGGCGATCCGCGCGTCAAGCTCGGCCCCCAGCCGCTGCTCGGCCGCGCGGCCCTCGGCCTTCACATGCTCCAGCCAGTTCATCCGGCCGTCGTCGTATTTCCGCATGCCGCGCTTGTCGGTGTAGACGATCTGCTCGACGGTAGGCGTCTCGCCCTCGGCCTCGATGATCTTGTCCACCTGCTCCTGATCGCCGCAGACGGCGAAGCGGGCGCGGCAATGGCCGAGGACATATTCGGTCTCGGACGCCACCGCGTCCTGGTAGAGCGGCACCGGCACGGCGCCGCACATCTGCGCGGCCAGCATCGACCAGTAATGCGCCGGACGATTGCGGCCGATGACGGCGACATGGTCGCCCCGCTCGAGCCCGAGGACGAGGAAGCCCAGTGCGATCTCCCGCACCTGCTGCGCGGCTTCGGCCCAGGTCCAGCTCTGCCAGATGCCGAACTCCTTCTCGCGCCAGGCGGGCCTGCCCGGAAAGCGCGCCGCGTTGCGCGCCAGCAGCGCCGGCATCGAGACCGGATGGGCCGCGGTGGCCGTGGTCGTGTCCTTCATCGTCCTCCCCCCGGCGCGCGAGCGCCTCGCCGGTGCCGTCTTCCGCGGCTTCCGGTGCCGGCCATCAGAACCGGCAAATCGTTGCGGCACTTTTTCCAGAACCTAACAAATTGTTACATGCTCCGGCCCGATGAATGCTATCGCTGCGACATGCTGTCCGACGCCACCCGAGCCGAGCTGACCCGTTCGGGCCTCAACCTGATCCCGCAGGCGATCTCGATCTTCGACGCCAGCCTGCGGCTTGCCGTCAGCAACCGCAGCTACCGCGAGATGTTCGACCTGCCCCCGCACCTGACCGAGCCGGGCGCGGCCTTTGAGGACACGATCCGCTTCCTCGTGACGCGGGGCGAATACGGCCCGGTGGACGACCCGGAAGAAGCCGTCCGCTTCCGCGTCGAGCAGGCGCGCGCCTTCCAGCCGCATTATTTCGAGCGCACCCGTCCCGACGGCCGCATGATCGCGGTGGAGGGGGCGCCCTTGGCGCAGGGGGGCTGGGTTGCCGTCTATACCGACATAACCGAAATCCGCCGGCAGGAGGGGCTGCTGCGCACCCGGTCCGAGGAGCTGTCGGGCCAGATCCTCGATCATGCCGAGCGCCTCGCTGCCGCCAACCGCGAGCTTGCCGCGATGAACGCCTCGCTGGAGGAAGCCAAGCGCGTGCTGACCGAGGCCGAGGCGCGGACCCGGCAGGTCACGGAGATGGTCCCCGCGCATATCGCGCATCTGGACGCGGGCGGGCGCTACAGCTTCTCCAACAACCAGCTTTCGGAGGTGTTTCCGGGCGCGCGGCGGTCGATCGTCGGGCTGAGCATCGCCGAGGCGGTGGATGCCGGGACCTGGGCGAAGATCAGGCCGTTCTGGCAGAAGGCTCTGACGGGCGCGCCGCAGGTGTTCGAACTCACCCACGACGCCTCCGGCCGGCGCATCCGCGTCGCGCTCAGGCCCGACCGGGCGGGGGGCGGCGTCTATGTCCTCTCGACGGATGTCACCGCCGAGGTTCAGGCCCGCGAGGCGCTGATGCACGCCGCCCGGCGGGCGCTGGCCGCCAGCCTGACCTCCGGCCTGGCGCATGACTTCGGCAACCTGCTGACGATCATCCTCGCGCTGCAGGACCGCCTCGCCCGCCTTGCGCTGCCGCAGGAGGCGGCGGCGGACGTGCAGGCGACCATCGCCGCCGCGCGGCGGGGAACGACGCTGCTCGACGGCATCGCCTCGATCACCGCGCCCCGGACGGTGGTCGCGCGGCCGGTGGACGTGGCGGCGCTGCTGGCGGAGGTGGCGGCACTGGCGCGGCCCTCGCTGGGCGAGGGGATCGCGCTTGAGGTCGTGGCGGACCTCAAGGCCGAGCCGCTGATGCTGGATTCCGGCCACCTGCAGGACAGCCTGCTGAACCTCGTCCTGAATGCCCGCGATGCGTTGGCGGGCACCGGCGGTGGGCATATCGAAATCACCGCGAAGGCCGCGGGACAGTGGCTTGACCTCACCGTCGAGGATGACGGCCCCGGCTTCTCCGACCCGGCCCTGTCACAGGCGACGCAGCCGTTCTTCACCACCCGGCCGGGGCAGGGCTCGGGCCTCGGGCTTTCGCAGGTCTACGACCAGACCAAGCTCGCGGGCGGCACCCTGCGCCTCGGCAACCGGCCCGGCGGCGGCGCGCGGGTGAGGCTGCGGCTGCCGCGACGCGCCGCGCGGCGCCTGATGGTGCTGGTGGTGGATGACGAGCCGGCGATCCGCGCCCATGTCCGCGACATGCTGACCGGCTTCGGCCATGCGGTGATCGAGGCCGGGTCGCTCGCCGAGGCGCGGGGCTTGCTGGACCTGCCCGGCCTCGGCCTGATCCTGTCGGACCTGCAGCTCGGGGATGGCCTCGGCTCCGACCTCGCCGCCGCCGCGCCGATGCCGGTCCTGCTGATGACCTCGCTGCCGCCCGGCGACCCGCTGCGCGAGGGCGCTGGCGTGCCGGTGCTCTCGAAACCCCTCGACCCCGCGGCGCTCGCCGTCCGGCTGATGGAGATTGCCGATGCCTGATACCGCGAGGCGGCCCCTCGTCGCCATCCTCGACGACGAGGCCGAAATCCGCCGCCTGCTCTGCTCCGCGCTCGAGGAGGCCGGCTTCCGGACCCAGGGCTTCGCCCGCGCGACCGAGTTCGAGGCCGCGCTGCGGCGCATGGCGCCCGACGCGATCCTGCTCGACCTCGGGCTGCCCGACCGCGACGGGCTGGCGCTGGTCCAGCGGCTCGCGGCCGAGTCGGGGGCGGCGATCCTCATCATCTCGGGGCGGGCGCAGCTGCAGGACCGGGTGACGGGGCTCGAGCTCGGCGCCGACGACTACATCGCCAAGCCGTTCGAGCTGGCCGAGGTCGTGGCCCGCGTCCGCGCCCGCCTGCGCCGCCCCGCCGCCGTGGCCGCGCGCCCCGGCCACCGCGCGCGCTTCTCCGGCTGGACCGCCGATTTCGACCGCTACGCGCTCATTTCGCCCGAAGGCCGCGAGGCGCCCTTCAGCCACGCGGAGGGTGAGGTGCTGCGGCTGTTTCTGGAAAGCCCGCGCCGGTTGATTTCGCGCGCGCAGATGCTCGAGAGCCTCGGCGGCGCGGGCGGCGAGAGCTTCGACCGGGCGATGGACGTGCGGATCTCGCGGCTGCGGGGGAAGCTGGGCGAGGATCCGAAGAACCCGCGGCTGATCAAGACGATCTACGGGGCGGGGTATATCTTCCTGGGCGAGGTGAGCTGGGAGTAGAAGCGCGGCGAAGCGGGGGTTTCACACCCCCGCACCCCCGTAGGATATTTGGATCAAGGCGAAGAGGAGCGGAGTTACTCCGCCGCCTGCGCCATCCCCGCCGCCTCCACGTCCCAGCCCGAGATCGCCTTGGTGTCCGAGAACTCCTCCAAGCCCGCGATCCCGCCCTCGCGCGCGCGACCCGAGGCCTTGACGCCGCCGAAGGCCGACCCTGCCCCGCGCGGCTTGCCGTTCATCTCGACCATGCCCGAGCGCAGCTGCCGCGCCACGCGGTTGCGGCGCGCGCCGTCCTGGCTCTGAACGTAGTTGGTCAGGCCGTAGATCGTGTCGTTGGCGATCTCGACCGCCTCCTCCTCGGTCTCGAAGGGGATGATCGACAGCACCGGGCCGAAGATCTCCTGCCGGGCGATGGTCATGTCGTTGGTCACGTCCGCGAACACCGTCGGGCGCACGAAATAGCCGCGGTTCACGCCTTCGGGCAGGCCGGTGCCGCCCGCGACCAGCCGCGCGCCCTCGTCGATGCCCTTCTGGATCAGGTCCTGGATCTTCTCCCACTGCTGCTTGCTGACCACCGGGCCGATATGCTTGCCCGGCTCGTGGCCGGACGCGACCCTGGTCTCCTCGGCCACGCGCTTCGCGGTCTCGATCGCCTTCTCATAGACGGAACGCTCGACCAGCATCCGCGTCGGCGCGTTGCAGCTTTGCCCGCTGTTGTAGAAGCAGTGCCGCGCGCCGCGCTCGACCGCCTTCTCGTCCGCATCGGCGAAGACGAGGTTCGCGCCCTTGCCGCCAAGCTCCAGCGTCACCTTCTTGAGGCTGTCCGCCGCCGCCTTGGTGATCGCGATCCCGGCGCGGGTAGAGCCGGTGAAAGAGATCATGTCCACGTCCTTGTGGACCGACAGCTGCGTGCCGACGCCCGCGCCGTCGCCGTTCACGAGGTTGAAGACGCCCTTCGGCAGCCCGGCCTCGTCCACGATCTCGGCAAACAGCATCGAGGACAGCGGCGCGATCTCGCTGGGCTTCAGGACCACGGTGTTGCCCATCAGGATCGCCGGGGCGACCTTCAGCGTGACCTGGTTCATCGGCCAGTTCCACGGCGTGATGAGGCCCACGACGCCGATCGCCTCATGCGAGATCATGCTCTCGGGCGCCTGCAGGCCCAGGGGCTTTACGAAGTCGAAGTCGCGGAAGGCGGTGATGAAGTTGGTGATGTGGTAGGTGCCGGCGTCCACCTGGTCGCCGAGGCTCATATCGGCCGGGGCGCCCATCTCATGGGTGATCGCCTCGGCCATGTCAGGGGCGCGGCGCTTGTAGATTTCCAGCAGCTTCTCGACATGGGCCAGCCGCTCCTCGGGCGGGGTCTGCGACCATGCCGGGAACGCGGCCTTTGCCGCGGCCACGGCGCGGTCGGTGTCGGCCTGCGCGCCGAGCGAGATCACCGCCACCGGCTCCTCGGTCGAGGGGTCGATCACCTCGAGGTCATGCGGCGCCGCGGGCGCTACCCATTCGCCATTGATGTAGAACTTGCGCTTGTCCTGCAGCCCGGCCATCGCCGCCTCCATCCCAGAAATCGGTCGGGCCAGAGGTTGGCAGTCCCGCACGCCGGCTGCAAGGCCGGCGGAACCGGCGATCTGGCGCGTCCTGCCGGCGATGTGACCGGAACAGCGCCTTCTGGCGCAGGAACGCCGCCGACCCTATGTTTCTCCCAGACATCCACCGGAGGGAATGCCGCCATGGGCCTGCGCATCAACGACACCGCACCGGACTTCACCGCCGACAGCACCGACGGCGAGATCCGCTTCCACGACTGGATCGGCGACGGCTACGCCATCATCCTCAGCCATCCGCGCGACTTCACCCCGGTCTGCACGACCGAGTTCGGGGCCGTGGCGCAGATGCTCCCCGAGTTCCGAAAGCGCAACACCAAGGTGATCGGCGTGTCGGTGGACAGCGTCAGCGACCATCACAAGTGGAAGGACGACATCTCGGGCCTCGCCGGCGCGCCCGCGGACTTCCCGATGATCGAGGACACCTCGCTCACGGTCTCGAAGCTCTACGACATGCTGCCCGCCGACGCCTACCTGCCGAAGGAGGGCCGGACCCCTGCCGACACCGCCACGGTGCGGACGGTCTATATCATCGGGCCGGATAAGAAGGTCCGCCTGACCATGACCTACCCGATGTCGGTTGGCCGCAATTATGCCGAGATCCTGCGCGCCCTCGACGCCGTGCAGGCGACGGACGGGGTGCCGATCGCCACGCCGGCCGACTGGAAGCCCGGCGAAGACGTGATCGCGGCGCTGTCGCTGAACGACCAGCAGGCCGAGGAGCGGTTCGGGAAGATGGACAAGAAGCTGCCCTATCTGCGCTTCGTGAAGCAGCCGCAGCGGGCCTGAGGCTCATGTCGGACCGCCCCCTCGGGCGGTCCCTCATCCGCCTCGGCGCGATGGCCCTGGGGCGGAGTCGGGCGCATCGGCAGGATGTCTGGCCGCATCTGGCAGTGGACCGCGTGGCGGGCGAGGTCCGCTGGCACGGGCGGTCGCTGGCGCGCCTGGTGCGCCTTGCCGAGATCGTGCCGCCGGGCGCGCCGCTCCTCGCGGTGGTCGGATCGGGGCCGTCGCTGGCGGCGCAGACGCCGGAGCGGCTGCCGCCGGGCAGCGCGATCCTGTGCAACGGCGCGGCGAGCCTCGCGGGGCGGGTCGCCCCGCTGGCCGTGGCGGTGGAGGACGAGCGCTTCGTTTATCGTCATGCCGCGATGCTGGCCGGGCTGGATCGCGGGCTGCCGCTGCTCCTCTCGGCCGCGGCGATGCGCGCCATGGCCGAGCATGATGCGAGCCTGCTGACGGGGCGGCCCCTGGCGCTGATCGACAATCTGGCGAAGCCCGTGAATGCGCCCCGGCGGCGGCTGGACGATCCGGCGCTCGACCCGATCCTGCGGCGCGCGGGGACGGCGGCGCTATCGCGCGATCCGGATGCGGGGGTGGTCATCACCGGCACGGTGGCCTTCAGCGCCATGCAGGTCGCGCTCGCAGCCGGTCCGGAGACGATCCTGCTGGCCGGGATCGACCTCGGCAACGCCGCCAGCCCGCGCTTCTACGAGAGCCCCGCGAACATGGCCGAGTCGGGGTTGCTCAAGGGCCTGCCGCGCATCATTGCTGGCTTTGCCCTGGCGCGGGACGAGGCCCGCGAGCGGGGGATCCGCCTTTCCTGCGCCTCGCCGGTCTCGACGCTGCTCGGCCTCGGCATCCCCTATGATTCGCGGCTCGCCTGAGCGGCCTGCCTGAACGCGCGCCGTTGACGCAGGGCGATCAGCTTCAGCGGGATCAGCCGGCGCTGCTTGATGAGGCCGTAGAAGAGGCTGCGCTCGGCGCCGGGGCCGCGGCGGGCTGGCGCGCCCCCCGGGGTGATCTCGCTCTCGACGCGGATGTCGCCGACCATTGCCGGCCAGACCGCGAGGCCGCGGCCGCTGCGCGTCAGCCAGTCGCGCAAGGCGTGGTCCACCGGGGCATGGATGCTGCGCCCGAGCTCGAGGAATCGCCGTGCGCCTTCGCGCGACCAGATCAGGCCAGTGGTGGTCATGGGGAAGTAGTGTGCCCGGACCAGCCCGAAGCGCCGGAAGCCACCATCGAACATGCCGAGGCGCGACGCATATTTCAGGCGGGTGGGGCCGATGTTCACGAGGTCCCAGCCCGGCTCGCGGCCGAGCCGCTCGATCAGCGCGGGCAGGCCCTCGTCCGCGCCGGGCATCAGCAGCAGGTCGTCCTCGAACACGACTCCGACCGGCGCGCCGGTTTGCAGGAACCGCTCGGCCGCGGCGAGGTGGCTGCGGAAGCAGCCGATCTCGCCGCCTTGCAGCGGTCGGCCCATGAAGCGCCATGCCCGGCGGGGGTCATAGGCGGGATCGGCCGAGGGATCGCGGCCGCGGCCGTCCACGGCCGGCACCCGCTCGAACGGGAGACCAGCCGCTTCGAGCTGGCGGGTGGCGGCCTCGAGGCGCGCATCGGAGCCGTCGAGGTTGATGACGAACACCGGCGCGGCAAGCGCCGCGCGTGGCGCCATGCCGGGCCGGGCCGAGGTAGTCAGGTCCATGGGTTCTCCATCCGATCGCCGCCACTAGCGCCGGCCTTCCGCCATGCGCAAGCCGGGCCGGCCATGAACCGCCGCCGCGTCAGCGCGGTTCCGGCCGGCTGGCGATGTAGACCGCCACCGCGAGGCAGACCGCCGCCTGCAGGCCCACGATCAGCCGCGGCACGCCGATCGTGAGCGCCAGCACCACGCCGAAGGTCATCGCGCTGATGGAGAACAGCTTCACCCCGCGCCGGATCTCGCCGCGCTCGAGATAGGCGCGCACCGGCGGGCCGTGGATCGGATGGCAGAGGATGCGCTCGCGCAGCGCGGGGGAGGAGCGGGCGAAGCAGAAGACCGCGAGGAGCAGGAACGGCACCGTCGGAACGACCGGCAACGCGAGGCCGATGGCGCCGAACCCTAGGGCCAGCCAGCCGCCGATCAGCCATAGCAAGCGCATTCGGGGCCTCCTTCCGCTCCGGTCGAGGGACATGGCCGCGCGCGGTCGGGGGCGCAACCCTCAGGCCGCAAGCTCGCGCAGGATCGCGTTCAGGACCGGGCGGCCGGCGGCGGTCGTTCGCAGCTGCCCGCCCATGCGCGCGACAAGGCCAAGCCCCTCGAGTTCCACGATCTTCGCCTCCGGCATATGCCAGCCGAGGGCATCGAGGCGGGCAAGCTCCACGCCTTCGGTCAGCCGCAGGCCCATCAGCAGATATTCGACCGCAGCCTCGTCCCGCGGCACCGCCTCGCGCAGCGATTCGCCGGAGCCGCTGGCCTCGACGGCGGCGAGCCATGCACCCGGTGCCCGGTGTGCCTCGGTGGCCATGCGCCCCTCGGGCAAGGTGATGCGGCCATGGGCGCCGGGGCCGACGGCGGCCCAGTCGCCCTGTCGCCAGTAGACGAGGTTATGGCGGCTCTCGGCCTCCGGTCGCGCGTGGTTCGAGACCTCGTAGGCCGGCATTCCCGCGGCCTCGCAGATTTCCTGCGTGTCGAACCAGAGATCCGAGGCGAGATCCTCGCCGGGCAGGCCCTTGAGGCCGCCCCTGGCGTGGCGGGCGCCGAAAGCGGTCTCCGGCTCGATGGTCAGCTGGTAGAGGGACAGGTGGTCGGCGGCCATGGCGAGGGCGTCGGAGAGTTCGGCGCGCCAGGCCGCGCGGGTCTGGTCCTGCCGGGCGTAGATCAGGTCGAAGCTCACCCGCCGGAAGGCAGCGCGGGCGATGTCGAGGGCAGCGCGCGCCTCGGCGCCCGAGTGCATCCGTCCCAGTCGGCGCAGGTCGGCGTCGCGCAGCGCCTGCACGCCCAGCGAGAGACGGTTGACCCCGGCATCGGCATAGCCGCGGAAGCGGCCCGCCTCGACGCTCGTGGGGTTGGCCTCCAGCGTCACCTCGACATCATTGGCCATCGGCCAGGCGGCGCGGGCGGCGTCCAGCACGGCGGCGACCGTCTCCGGCGCCATCAACGAGGGGGTGCCGCCGCCGAAGAACACCGAGCCGAGCACCCGGCCCGGGAGTTCGGCGCCGAGCCGGGCGACCTCTGCGGCGAGCGCCGCGGCCCAGCGGGGCTGGTCCACCGCCGCCGCGACGTGGCTGTTGAAGTCGCAATAGGGGCATTTGGCGACGCAGAAGGGCCAGTGGACATAGAGGCCGAAGCCGCCCGCCCGCCAGTCCTCGGCGACCGATGCCGACCGCATGTCATGCCCCGCGTCGCTCATTCCCTCAGCGCCGTGACCTCGATCTCGACCTTCATCTCGGGACGGATCAGCCCCGCGACAACCATCGTCGCGGCCGGGCGGACCTCGCCGAGGCGGCGGGCCAGCACCGGGGCGATCTCGTCCACGAGGGCGGCATCGGTCACGGTATACTGGACCCGCACGATATCGCCGCGCGTGAAGCCGGCCTCGTCCAGCGCTGCGAAGATCGTGGCGAAACAGTTCTCGGCCTGCTCCGCCGCGCTCTCTGGCATGGTCATCGCGGCGTAGTCGTAGCCGGTGGTGCCGGAGACGAAGCACCACGGCCCGCGGACCACGGCGCGGGAGTAGCCCAAGGCCGCCTCGAACGGCGATCCGCTTGAAATCCTATGCAAAGATCGTCTCCAGTTGGCGGAAGGCGGCGGCGCGGTGGCTGATGCGGTTCTTCTCCTCGGCGGTCATCTCGGCATAGGTCCGGTCGTCGCCATCCGGCACGAAGATCGGGTCGTAGCCATGCCCCTGCCGCCCGCGCATTGGCCAGACAAGGCGGCCGGGGGCTGTGCCCTCGAACACCTCCTCATGCCCGTCTGGCCAGACTAGCACGAAGGTCGCGCGGAACTGCGCGGTGCGCGGCTCCGGCACGGCGCGTTCGTCCAGCTCTCGCCACGTCCGCGTCATGGCCTGCACGAAGTCGCGGCCCTGCGGGGTCTCGGCCCAGTCGGCGGTGTGGACGCCCGGCGCGCCGTCGAGGCCGTCCACGGTGATGCCGCTGTCGTCCGCCAGCGCCGGCAGGCCGGTTGCCTCCATCGCCGCGCGAGCCTTGATGCGGGCGTTGCCAAGGAACGTATCCTCGGTCTCCGCCGGCTCGGCCAGCCCCATCTCACCGGCGCTGACCAGTTCCACCCCGTGAGGGGCGAAGAGCGCGCGCAGCTCCTCCATCTTTCCCGCGTTATGGGTGGCAACCAGCAGCTTGTTTCCCGTGAAACGTCTCATCCCAGCGCAGCCTTTTGCGCCGCCACCAACTCGGCCACGCCGCCCTCGGCCAAGGTCAGCAGTTCGTCCATCTGCGCGCGGGTGAAGGTCGCACCCTCGGCCGACATCTGCACCTCGACCAGCTTGCCCGCGCCTGTGATCACGAAGTTGCCGTCGGTGCCCGCCTCGCTGTCCTCGGCATAGTCGAGATCGACCACCGCCTGCCCGGCATAGATGCCACAGCTGATCGCGGCGACGTGATCGAGCAGCGGGTCGGTCGTGACCAGCTTCGCGGCCAGCAGCTTGTTCACCGCCAGCCTGAGCGCCACCCAGCCCCCGGTGATCGCCGCGCAGCGGGTGCCGCCATCGGCCTGGATCACGTCGCAATCCACGACGATCTGACGCTCTCCCAGGGCCTGCCGGTCCACCCCGGCCCGGAGCGCGCGCCCGATCAGGCGCTGGATCTCGACCGTGCGGCCGCCCTGCTTGCCTGCGGCGGCCTCGCGGCGGTTGCGGGTGTTCGTCGCGCGCGGCAGCATGCCGTATTCCGCCGTGACCCAGCCTTGGCCCGTGCCCTTCAGGAACGGCGGCGGCCTATCCTCGATCGAGGCGGCGCAGAGGACCTCGGTCCCGCCCATGCGGATCAGGCACGAACCCTCGGCATGGCGCTGCACCCCGGTCTCGATTGAAATCTGCCGCAATTCGCCTAGCTTTCGGCCGGAAGGGCGCATGACCTGATCCTTGCTGTCGGGATGTTCCGCGGCCCCATACAGGCCGCGGCGTCCGCCGCGCAACCCCGAGGCCACCCGTGACGATGTTCCCGCAGACCCTCCTCTCCGATCTGAACGACCGCTCGCGGGAGGTTTTCCGCCGCGTGGTCGAGGCCTATCTGGAAAGCGGCGAGCCGGTCGGCTCGCGTAGCCTCGCCGCGGCGATGACCGAGCGCGTGTCCTCGGCCACCATCCGCAACGTGATGTCCGACCTCGAGGCGCTGGGCCTTCTGGACCATCCGCATACCTCGGCCGGGCGGCGGCCGACGCAGATGGGCCTGCGGATGTTCGTGGACGGGCTGATGGAGGCGGGGCCGGTCGCCGACACCGACCGCGCCGCGCTGGAGGCGAGCGCGCGGATCGCCGGGACGGGCGACCCCTCGGCGCTGCTCGACCGCGTGGGCGCGGCGCTGTCTCGGCTGACGCAGGGCGCCTCGCTGGTGCTGACCTCCAAGCAGGAAGCGCCGGTGCGGCATATCGAATTCGTCTCGCTCGCGCCGGACCGCGCCCTCGTGGTGCTGGTCTTCGCCGATGGCCGGGTCGAGAACCGCGTGTTCACCCCGCCGCCGGGGCAGACGCCCTTCTCGATGCGCGAGGCCGGCAACTTCCTCAACGCCCATGCCGAAGGCCGGACGCTCTCGGAGTTGCGCGACCATATCGCCGCGCAGATCACCGCACGGCGGGCGGAACTGGACACGCTGGCGGCGGAGATGGTCTCCTCCGGCCTCGCCCTCTGGGACGAGGCCGCGCCCGAGCCGCGGTTGATCGTTCGCGGCCAGGCCAACCTGCTGGCCGAGGACGAGGCCGACCTCGACCGCATGCGCGAGCTTTTCGACGACCTCGAGCGCAAGCGCGACCTGGCCGAGTTCCTGTCGCTGGCCGAAGAGGGCGAGGGGGTGCGGATCTTCATCGGGGCCGAGAACAAGCTCTTCTCACTTTCGGGTTCCTCTCTGGTGGTTTCCCCCTATATGAATGCCGATCGCAGGATCGTGGGGGCGGTCGGCGTGATCGGCCCGACGCGGCTGAACTACGGCCGGATCGTCCCCTTGGTGGATTTGACCGCGCAGCTGGTCGGACAGGCGCTGTCCGGCCGAAAGGGATGACGAGATGACCGATTCGCAGCAGGACCGGAACGCCGAAGAGGCCGTGTTTGACGAGGTCGCCGAGGCGCAGGAGCACCCCGAGGTCGCCCGCCTCCAGGCCGAGGCCGACGAGTTGCGCGACCGCTGGATGCGCGCGCTGGCCGATGCCGAGAACGCCCGCAAGCGCGGCGAGCGCGACCGCCGCGAGGCCGAGCAGTATGGCGGCTCGAAACTCGCCCGCGACATGCTGCCAGTCCACGACAACCTGACCCGCGCGCTCGACGCCGCGAACGACAGCACGCGCGAGGCCGCGGCCGGTCTCGTCGAAGGCGTCGAGCTGACCCTGCGCGAACTGGAAAAGGTCTTTGCGAAACACGGCATCACGATCCTGAACCCCGCCGTGGGCGACCGCTTCGACCCCTCCGTCCACGAGGCGATGTTCGAGGCCCCGGTCCCCGGCACCCGCGCCGGCGACATCATCCAGGTGATGGCCGTGGGCTTCATGCTCCACGACCGGCTCTTGCGCGCCGCGCAGGTTGGCGTCAGCTCCACCCCTGCGTCCTGACGCCGCCTCCCTCAAAGAAAGGTTGAGTTCATGTCCGGCGGGGGCGACGATGCCGCCGGGGAGCCGGTCGCGCGGGGCATGGGGGTCCCGCCGCGCTCCCTTGAGGGGGAGGACACATGAACGAGATCTCCACGAACCATTCCGGCGGCGAGCGCTCCGCCGCGCTCGATCTCAGCCATCTCGGGATCGACTGGCCCTACAAGGCCCGCTACGGCAACTACATCGGCGGCGCGTTCGTCGCGCCGAAGGCGGGGCGCTATTTCGACAACGTGACGCCGATCACCAACGAGGTGCTGTGCGAGATCGCGCGCTCGGACGAATCGGATGTCGAGGCGGCTATCGACGCCGCGCACAAGGCCAGGGACGCCTGGGGCCGCACCTCGCTGGCCGAGCGCTCGAACATCCTGTGGCGCATCGCCGACCGGATCGAGGAAAACCTCAAGCTGCTTGCCGTGGCCGAGACGCTCGACAACGGCAAGCCCATTCGCGAGACCATGGCCGCCGACCTGCCCTTGGCCGTGGACCACTTCCGCTACTTCGCCGGCGTGATCCGGGCCGAGCAGGGTCACATCTCGGAAATCGACGCCACCACCTACGCCTACCACTTCAAGGAGCCGCTGGGCGTCGTCGGGCAGATCATCCCGTGGAACTTCCCGATCCTGATGGCGACGTGGAAGATCGCCCCGGCGCTCGCCGCGGGGAACTGCATCGTGCTGAAGCCGGCCGAGCAGACCCCGGCCTCGATTCTCGTGCTGATGGAGCTGATCGGCGACCTGCTGCCGCCCGGCGTGCTGAACATCGTCAACGGTTTCGGCGTCGAGGCCGGCAAGCCGCTGGCCTCGTCCAAGCGCATCGCCAAGGTGGCCTTCACCGGCGAGACCTCGACCGGCCGGCTCATCATGGAATACGCCAGCCAGAACATCATCCCGGTCACGCTGGAACTGGGCGGCAAGTCCCCGAACATCTTCTTCGAGGACGTGATGGACCGCGACGACGCCTTCTTCGACAAGTGCCTCGAAGGCTTCGCCATGTTCTCGCTCAACCAGGGCGAGGTCTGCACCGCACCCTCGCGCGCGCTGGTGCAGCAGTCTATCTACGACCGCTTCATGGAGCATGCGGTCCAGCGGGTGAAGAACACCAAGGCCGGCAATCCGCTCGACCCCTCGACCATGATCGGGGCGCAGGCCTCGACCGAGCAGATGGAGAAGATCACCTCCTACCTGCAGATCGGCCGCGACGAGGGCGCCACGCTCCTGACCGGCGGCGAGCGCGGCACGATCGAGGGGATCGAGAACGGCAACTACATCCAGCCGACGGTGTTCCAGGGCGACAACGCCATGCGGATCTTCCAGGAGGAGATCTTCGGGCCGGTCCTCGCCGTCGCGCCCTTCAAGGATGAGGCCGAGGCGCTGCAGATCGCCAACGACACCAGCTACGGCCTAGGCGCCGGGGTCTGGACCCGCGACGGCAGCCGCGCCTTCCGCATGGCGCGCGGCATCCAGGCGGGCCGGGTGTGGACCAACTGCTACCACGCCTACCCGGCGCATGCGGCCTTCGGCGGCTACAAGAAGTCGGGTATCGGGCGCGAGAACCACATGATGATGCTCGACCACTACCGGCAGACCAAGTGCATGCTGGTCAGCTACAGCGACGACGCGCTGGGCTTCTTCTGAGAATGCCGCGCAGCGGGCGGGTTGTCTGCAACCCCGCCCGCCACTAGCTTGCCACGCGAGGCGCGCGGGGACCCTTCGCGCGCCTTTGCGATGAAGGGACCCGCGCATGCTCAAGCACCGCCTCGACGATGACGACGACGATGATGACGACGACGACCAGCCCGAGCGGCGCGAAAAGCAGGACGAGGAGAAGGGCGAGGGCCTTGGCCTGCCGCAGACCGGCGCCATCGACAAGCTCTACTTCAAGTCGCGCACGGTCATCGTCACCGGCACCATCAACGACAAGCTGGCGCAGCGGACCGTCGCCCACCTGATCGCGCTGTCGGAGGAGAGCGACGATCCGATCAACATGCTGATCTCGTCCCCCGGCGGCCACGTCGAATCGGGCGACATGATCCATGACGTGATCGGCTTCATCCGGCCGGTGGTGCGGACCATCGGCTCGGGCTGGGTTGCCTCGGCGGGCGCGCTGATCTTCATTGGCGCCAAGCGCGAGAACCGCTTCTGCCTGCCCAACACCCGCTTCCTGTTGCACCAGCCCTCGGGCGGGATCGGCGGGACCAGCTCGGACATGATGATCCAGGCCGAGCAGATCCGGCAGATGCGCGACCGCCTGAACCGCATCTTCTCGGAGGCGACCGGCCAGCCGGTCGAGCGGATCGAGCAGGACACGCGGCGCGACTTTTGGCTGAACACCGAGCAGGCGAAGGAATACGGCCTGCTGAACAAGGTCATCCGCTCGATGGACGAGCTGAAGTGAGGCGAGGGGCGTTCCGCGCCCCGGTTTCGCCTTGATCCAAATATCCCACGGGGGTGCGGGGGTGTGAAACCCCCGCGTCGCAGCGCCTACAGCCCCGCGCCCTCATCCGCCCCGATCATCAGGTTGAGGTTCTGCACCGCCGCCCCGGACGCCCCCTTGCCGAGGTTGTCCAGCACCGCCACCAGCACCGCCGCCGCCGCCTCGTCGCTGCCATGCACCGAGAGGTCGAGCCGGTTCGTGTCGTTGAGCGCCGTCGGCACCACGCGGCCGCCATAGCTCTCGGCCGCCACGACCCGCACGAAACGCGAGCCGTCGTAATGCGCGGCGAGCGCGTCATGGAAATCAGAGATGCGCCGCCCGCCGAGATGCAGCGGCACCTGCACGACCATCCCCTGCGCGAAGCGGCCGACCGAAGGGGCGAAAACGGGTCGCGCGGTCAGCCCGGCATGGGTCATGATCTCGGGCAGATGCTTGTGCCCCTGGCCCAGCGCATAGACGAAGAAATCCGGAGCGCGGCCGTCCTCGAACTCGGCGATCAGCTCCTTGCCGCCGCCGGTGTAGCCGCTGACGGCGTTGATCGACAGCGCCTCGTCGGCTGCGACCAGCCCGGCCGCGACCAAGGGCGTGATCAGCGCGATGGCGCCGGTCGAGTAGCAGCCGGGATTCGAGACACGGTCGGCCCCGGCGATCCGCCGGCTCAGGCCGGGGGCGAGTTCGGGGAAGCCATAGACCCAGCCCGGCGCGACCCGGTGCGCGGTCGAGGCGTCGATGATGCGGACCGGCAGGCCCTCGGCCAGCTCCACCGCCTCGCGCGCGGGGGCGTCGGGCAGGCAGAGGATGGCGACATCGGCCTCGGCGAAGGCCGCGCGGCGCGCGGCGGGGTCCTTGCGCCGGGCGGGGTGCACGCGCACCAGCTCGATATCGGCGCGGGTTTCCAGCCGCTCGCGGATCTGCAGCCCGGTCGTGCCGGCCTCGCCGTCGATGAACACCTTGGCCATGCCGAGCCCCCGTCTTGCGCGCGCCGATGCATAGCGCCACGGTCCCCGCGGCACAACAACGGGGCGCGGAGCCATGAGTTTCGACAGCGACGTGATCGTCATCGGCGGCGGCATGGCCGGGATCAGCCTCGCGGCGCGGCTCTCGGCCACCGCACGGGTCGTCGTGCTGGAGGCCGAGGACCAGCCGGGACACCACTCCACCGGCCGCTCGGCGGCGATCTTCATCCTGAACTACGGCGGCCCGGTGCTGCGCCGCCTGAACGCCGCCGCGCAGCCCTTCCTCGCCGCGCCGGACGAGATCGGCGAGGCCTCGCTGCTCACCCGGCGGGGCGAGCTGCTGCTCTGCGCGCCGGGTGAGGCGGAGGCATTCGAGCATTATCTCGCGGACGCCACCGGCATGGAGCGGATCGACGCCGCCGAAGCCCTGCGCCTCGTGCCGATCCTGCAGCGCGAGCGGATCGCGGCCGCGGCCTGGGAGCCGGAGGCCCATGACATCGACGTGGACCGAATGCTGCAGGGCTTCCTGCGCCTCCTGCGTCGCCAGGGGGGCGAGTTGCGGACCGGGGCCGCGGTGCAGGACCTTGCGCGGGACGCGGCGGGATGGCGCGTCGCGACGGCCGCAGGCGCGTTCCGCGCCCCGGTGGTGGTGAACGCGGCGGGCGGCTGGGCTGACCAGATCGCAGTCCTTGCCGGCGTGCCATCGAAGGGCCTGATCCCGCTGCGCCGCTCGGCCGCGCTGATCCCGGCGCCGGAGGGGCACGAGATCGACCGCTGGCCGATGTTCGCGAACGCCGCCGAGACCTGGTATGCCAAGCCCGACGCCGGCAAGCTGATGGTCTCGCCCGCCGACGAGGACCCGGTCACCCCGCATGACGTCTGGCCCGAGGACATGGTGCTGGCCGAGGGCATCGCGCGCTTCGAGGAGGCGGTGACGATGGAGGTCACGCGGGTCGAGCATCGCTGGGCCGGGATGCGGACCTTCGCGCCGGACCGGGTGCCGGTCGTGGGCTTCGATGCCGCCGCGCCGGGTTTCTTCTGGCTTGCCGGCCAGGGCGGCTATGGCATCCAGACGGCCCCGGCGCTCTCGGCCCTCGCTGCGGACCTGATCCTCGGGCGCGACAGCGCGCTGATCCGCGATCTGGGGGCGGCGCTGTCGCCCGCGCGGCCCGGCCTCGGCGGTTAACCATCTGTTAAGATTTCGCAAGCCTTGCCACTGTCGCCGCGCTAGAACAGCGGGTGGTTGGATCAGGGGACCATCATGCTGATGCTCGCGGGGCTTATGGCGGCGATGCTGGCCGGGGCATTCGTTTCGATGCCGGGCGAGGCGGATGAGGCGGACGAAGCCGATCCTGCCGATCCGCAGCCGGGCGAAGGCGGGTTCGAGGAGCAGACCGATCTTTTCGACGAGGTGGGCAGCGAAGCCGACGAGCCCGGACCCGAGGTCACGATCATCGACGATGGCGCGATGGCTCCGTCGCCGCGCGGCCTCGACCTTGCGGGCGGCGAAGGGGCGGACACGCTGCAGGGCCGGTCGGAGAACGACCGGCTGAGCGGCGGCGGCGGCAATGACGCGATCTCGGGCGGTCTCGGGGCCGACTACATGGATGGCGGCGCAGGGGACGACTGGCTGACGGGGGACGATGCCGCGGAATACGGGCCGGGCGGCAACGACACGCTGATCGGCGGCGAGGGCCGCGACTGGCTGGCCGGTCAGGGCGGCGACGACCTGATCCTCGGAGGTGACGGCGACGACACGCTGATCGGCGGCGAGGGCGACGACCGACTGGACGGCGGCACAGGCGACGACTGGCTCGACGGCGGCGAGGGCGACGACACGCTGATCTCTGGCGGCGGGGCGGATGACCTCGACGGCGGCCGCGGCAACGACTGGCTGGAGGCGACGCCGGGGCCGGAGCGGGTCTGGCTGCGCGGCGGCGAGGGGAACGACACGCTGCTCGCCGGGGCCGGCGACTGGGCCGAGGGCGGTGAGGGTAGCGACGAGATCCGCATCACGGGCGGCGATGCCGGCACGGTCGTCGCGGGCTTCGATCCCGCGGCCGACAGCCTCTATCTGCTGGTCGATCTGCCGGAGGGTGCCGCGCTGCCGCTGGTGACGCTGGAAGAGGCGGACGGCGACACCATTGTCCGACTGGACGGGGCGCAGGTGACGCGCATCGTAGGGCTCGTCGGTCTCGATCCGGCGGCCGTGGTGCTGGAGCGTGCCCAGGCGGCGTGACGGCGCGGCACTTTCGGGCTTCCCTTCCAGGAACGAACCCTCTATACGCGCCCATCCGCCGGTTTCCGGCGGATACTCCATGGGCGCGTGCTGGACGACATCCCGGCCGCCGCCATAACCCCGGAATCGAGGAGACCCCGATGTCGATCACCGTCGAAGACAAGGCCCGTGTCATGGCCGAATATGCCACCAAGAGTGGCGACACCGGCTCGCCCGAGGTGCAGGTCGCGATCCTCAGCTCGCGTATCGCCACCCTGACGGAGCATTTCAAGACGCATCGCAAGGACAACCACTCGCGGCGCGGGCTGTTGATGATGGTCGCGCAGCGCCGCAAGCTGCTGGACTATCTCAAGGGCAAGGACGAGGCGCGTTACACCGCGCTGATCGGACGCCTCGGCCTGCGCCGCTGACGACAGGAAACGCCCCCAAGCCGGGGGCGTTTCGCTTCAGGGCGCCGGGCAATGGGGCTCGCGCCCGCTACATCCGGCGGCGGAGGGTCCGTCGCCTTGGGGATTGCAAATGTTTGATATCGTGAAGAAATCGATCCAGTGGGGCGAAGAGACGCTGACGCTGGAAACGGGCAAGGTCGCCCGTCAGGCCGACGGCTCGGTCGTCGCCACGCTGGGCGAGACCTCGGTCTTGGCCGCCGTCACCTACGCCCGCGAGGCGAAGCCGGGACAGGACTTCTTCCCCCTGACTGTGCACTACCAGGAGCGTTTCTACGCCGCGGGCAAGATCCCCGGCGGCTTCTTCAAGCGCGAGGGGCGTCCGTCCGAAAAGGAGACGCTGACCTCGCGCCTGATCGACCGTCCGATCCGGCCGCTGTTCGTCCCCGGCTTCAAGAATGAAGTGCTGGTGATCTGCACCGTGCTGAGCCACGACCTCGTCAACGATCCCGACATCGTGGCGATGATCGCCGCCTCGGCGGCGCTGACGATCTCGGGCGTGCCGTTCCGCGGCCCAATCGCCGCCGCGCGCGTCGGCTTCGCCAATGGCGAATACGTGCTGAACCCCGAAGTCCAGGACATGGACCAGCTGCGCGGCAACCCCGAGCAGCGGCTCGACCTCGTCGTTGCGGGCACCAAGGACGCCGTGATGATGGTCGAATCGGAGGCCTTTGAGCTCTCCGAGGACGAGATGCTCGGCGCCGTGGTGTTCGGCCACGAGCAGATGCAGCCGGTGATCGACCTGATCATCTCGCTGGCCGAGGAAGCGGCGAAGGAGCCCTTCGACTTCACCGCGCCGGACTACGCGGCGCTGAAGTCGCGCGTTCGCGAATTGGGCGAGGCTGGCATGCGTGAGGCCTATGCGCTCGTCGACAAGGCCGAGCGCCGCGACCGCATCGACCAGGTGCGCGAGCAGGTGAAGGCGCACCTGAGCGAGGAGGAACTCGCCGACCCGAATCTCGGCTCGGCCTTCAAGACGCTCGAATCGGACGTGCTGCGCGGCGACATCATCCGCGGCGGCAACCGTATCGATGGCCGCGACCGCAGCACCGTGAGGCCGATCGACGTCGAGGTCGGCATGCTGCCGCGCACCCATGGCTCGGCGCTGTTCACCCGCGGCGAGACGCAGGCGCTTGCGGTCGTGACGCTGGGCACCGGCGACGACGAGCAGATCATCGACGCCCTGCATTCCAATCACCGCTCGAACTTCCTGCTGCACTACAACTTCCCGCCCTATTCGGTGGGCGAGGTCGGCCGTTTCGGCCCGCCCGGCCGTCGCGAGATCGGCCACGGCAAGCTCGCCTGGCGGGCGCTGCAGGCGGTGCTGCCGGCCCCGACCGACTTCCCCTACACCATCCGCGTCGTCAGCGAGATCACCGAGTCGAACGGCTCGTCCTCGATGGCCTCGGTCTGCGGCGGATCGCTGGCGATGATGGACGCCGGTGTGCCGCTGAAGGCGCCGGTCGCGGGCGTCGCCATGGGTCTGATCCTTGAGGATTCGGGCGAATGGGCGGTGCTGACCGACATTCTCGGTGACGAGGACCACCTCGGCGACATGGACTTCAAGGTTGCCGGGACCGCCGACGGCATCACCTCGCTGCAGATGGACATCAAGGTCGCGGGGATCACGCCCGAGATCATGAAGCAGGCGCTCGCCCAGGCGAAGGACGGCCGGCTGCACATCCTCGCCGAGATGAGCAAATCCCTGACCGAGGGCCGGCGCGAGTTCAGCGCCCATGCGCCGCGGATCGAAACGATGACCATTCCGACCGACAAGATCCGCGAAGTGATCGGCTCGGGCGGAAAAGTGATCCGCGAGATCGTCGAGGTCTCGGGCGCCAAGGTCGACATCAACGACGACGGCGTCATCAAGATCGCCTCGGCAAATGCCGATTCGATCAAGAAGGCTTACGACATGATCCACTCGATCGTGGCCGAGCCGGAGGAGGGCAAGATCTACACCGGCAAGGTGGTCAAGCTGGTCGATTTCGGCGCCTTCGTGAACTTCTTCGGCAAGCGCGACGGTCTGGTGCATGTCAGCCAGATCAGCGGCAAGCGCCTGCAGCATCCAAACGAGGTGCTGAAGGAGGGCCAGGAGGTCAAGGTGAAGCTGCTGGGCTTCGACGATCGCGGCAAGGTCAAGCTGGGCATGAAGATGGTCGACCAGGAGACCGGCGAGGAGATCCCCCAGGGGACCAAGCGCGAGAACGAGGAGGCCTGAGGTTCAGGCAGGACGAAGAAGAAAGCCCCGGCAGTGCCGGGGCTTTTTTGTTGTCGGGCTGTCCGGGGCGCCGCTCAGGCGTTGCGGGCAAGAAGGTGGCAGAGCCGATCCAGATCCTCGAGCGAGCGGTAGGTGACGGACAGGCGGCCGCCCTCGGTTCCGACATGATCAATCGCCACGCGCATCTTCAGCTGTGCCGTCAGGTCGCCTTCGAGGGCGCGGGTGTCGGCGTCCTTCTCCATCTTGCGGTGCGGTTTGGCCTGCCGCTGTTCGCGCGCTTGCACGAGGGCCTCGGTCTCGCGCACCGACAGACCGCGGTCGATCACCCGACGCGCCAAGGCCACCGGATCGCCCGCGGTGATGAGCGCCCGCGCGTGGCCTGCGGTGAGGGTGCCCTCGCGAACCCAGTCCAGAACCTGCTCGGGCAAGGTCAGCAGACGCAGGTGGTTGGCAACATGGCTGCGGCTCTTGTGAAGCGCCTCGGCCAGCTGCTCCTGCGTGTGCCCGAACCGCTCCATCAGCTGGCGATAGGCCGCGGCCTCCTCGACGGCGTTGAGATCGGCACGCTGGATGTTCTCGATCAGCGCGACCTCGAGGACTTCGGTGTCGGTGAAGTCTCGGATGATCGCCGGAATCTCATGGAGCCGCGCCTGCTGCGCCGCGCGCCACCGACGTTCGCCGGCGACGATCTGGTAAAGGCCGCTGTCGGGCTGATGCCGGACGATCAGCGGCTGCAGGACGCCGCGGACGCGGATGGAATCGGCAAGCTCCGCCAGCTCCTCGGCACCATAGCGGCGGCGGGGCTGATCGGGGTTCGGCACGACCGATTCGATCGGCAGCATCCGCAGGCTCTCGCGCGGTGCGGATTCTGCGGCTTCATCCAGATTGATCTCGGCCATCAGCGCGGACAGGCCCCGGCCGAGCCCCCGGCGTTCGAGTTTCGCGGACATGCTCAGCCCTCCACGGAGATACGGTTCAGATATTCCTCGGCCAAATCGCGATAGGCGCGGGCGCCGCGCGACTGCGGATCGTAGAGCATCACGGGCAGGCCATGGGATGGCGCCTCGGAGAGCCGGACGTTACGCGGGATGACCGTCTGGAACACCACGTCGCCGAGGGTCGCGCGCGCGTCGGCCTCGACCTGCTGCGCCAGACGGTTGCGCTGGTCGGCCATGGTCAGGACCACGCCGTCAAGACGCAGCGCCGGATTGGCGCTGCGCCGCACCTCACGCAGGGTCAGGAGGAGCTGGGAGAGGCCTTCGAGGGCATAGAATTCGCTTTGCAGGGGAACCAGAAGCCCGTCTGCGGCGACAAGGGCGTTGAGGGTCAGCAGCCCCAAGGTTGGCGGGCAGTCGATGATGATCGTTTCACCGGAGGGCGCACTGCGGCGCAAGGCTGTTCGCAGATGCGTCAGCCGTCCCGATGCGGCCGCCAGATCGAGTTCCGCAGAGGAGAGATCCGAGGTGGCGGGGACGACGGTGAGGCCCGGCACTGCGGTTTCATGTTCGGCCTGAGCCGCGTTTGCCTCTCCGGTAAGCACGTCGAAGGTAGAAGTCGTGCGCGATTCAACCGGGATGCCAAGCCCGGTCGACGCATTCCCTTGAGGGTCAAGGTCTATGACGGTGACGCTGCGCCCTGCATCGGCAAGCGACGCCGCCAGGTTGATCGCCGTGGTGGTCTTTCCGACGCCGCCCTTCTGGTTGGCGATCGCAACAATCCTCGACTTACCGCGCATGCAGGTCCCTGACTTCGAGGATCACGCCGTTTCCAGTCCGGCTTGGATGTACTGCAAGGTCAAAGACCCAAGCAGCCCGCGCGTCCGCCAATTCATCGTTCCAGCTGGCCCCCTTGGGGAAGAATGCGACCCCGTCAGTCGCCAGATGCCTGCTGGCATATGACAGCAGCAGGGGCAGGGGCGCAAGCGCGCGGGCGGAGACTGTCGATGCCGCAAGCGGCTCCACGGCCTCCGCGCGCGCACAGATCACGCGGGCTGCAAGGCCAAGGTCGGCCACAGTTCGCTGCAGGAAGGTGGCCTTGCGGCGATCGGATTCGACCAGTGTGACCTTGGTGGCCTTGCCCTTCAGCGCGCATGCGGCAACCACCCCAGGGAGGCCGCCGCCGGAGCCGAGATCCGCCCAATCGGACCCCGGATCGGCGTTCAACTCGACGAGCTGAAGCGAATCCTCGATGTGGCGCTGTTGGAAGTGTTCGAGATCGGCGCGGGAAACCAGATTGATCGCGCGGTTCCAATGTCGGATCAGGGCAGTGTAGTGCTCCAGGCACCTGGCTGTTTCACGTGAAACACTCACGCCGCCGACTTCTGCCGGGCTTGAATAAGCAAAAGCGCCAGCGCCGCCGGGGTCATCCCCTCGATCCTCTCCGCGTCGACCAGAGTCGCCGGCCTTACGGCGAGAATCTTGTGCCGGAGTTCGATCGACAGGCCCGGTATCTCGATGAGAGATTCCGCGGGAGGGAGAGAGACCTGCCGACCCACCGCGAGCTTCTCTGCCTCCTTCTTCTGGCGCTCGGCGAAAGGCGCGTAGCATGCTTCGGCACAAAGCGCCTCCCAGGCGGCTTGGGAGATTTCCGGTCTGGCACCATGTTCCGCAACACGCGCGACACCGTCACCCTGACCGAGCGCCTCATAGGCGGTTGTCCATGGACGGGTCGGTGTCTCCCCATTCTCGGTCTCAGCCGCGGGAAGGCGGGTGGTCCGCAACGCCTCGCGGCCGCGCGCCATCTCATCGTGCTTCCGTTCGAAACTGAGGCGACGCGCCTCGGTCACGCAGCCAAGGTCGAGGCCCAGCGGCGTCAACCGCATGTCCGCGTTGTCCGCTCGCAACGACAGGCGGTACTCCGCACGCGAGGTAAACATGCGGTAAGGCTCGGTGGCGCCCCGGCTGACCAGATCGTCGATCATCACCCCGATATAGGCCTGATCGCGCCCAAACTCGAACAACGGCCTGCCTTGGGCCCGCAGTGCGGCGTTCAGCCCGGCCACCAGCCCCTGGGCCGCGGCCTCTTCGTAGCCGGTGGTGCCGTTGATCTGTCCCGCGAAGAACAGCCCGTCGAAACCGGCCACCTCCAGCGTGCGGCGCAGGGAGCGCGGATCGACAAAACTGTATTCGACCGCATAGCCCGGACGGACCATCTCGACCGATGAGAGGCCGGGCATGGAGCGGAGATAGGCGAGCTGAACCTCGTCAGGGAGCGAGGTCGACACGCCGTTCGGGTAGACCGTTGTATCGTCGAGACCTTCGGGCTCAAGGAACACCTGGTGTGAGGACTTGTCCGGGAACTTGACGATCTTGTCCTCGATGGACGGGCAGTAGCGCGGGCCGGCACCCTCTATATTGCCGGAATACAGCGCCGACCGCCCAAGGTTTTCGCGGATGATGTCGTGCGTGTGCTCCGTCGTCTGGGTGACGCCGCAGGCGATCTGCCGGTTGGCCGTGATTTCCGTGAGGAATGACAGGTAGACGGGCTTCGCATCGCCCTCTTGCCGGGGCAGCGCGGCCCAATCGATCGTTCGCCCGTCAAGCCGCGGCGGGGTCCCCGTCTTCAGGCGGCCTTTTGGCAGCCCCAGTTCCGCAAACTGGTGGCGAAGACGATCGGCCGCCGCGCCGCCCCAGCGTCCCGCCGGACGCTGATCGTTCCCGATATGGATAACGCCGCCCAGGAAGGTCCCGGTCGCAACAACCACCCCCCGGGCTTTCAGAACCGTGCCATCCGCCAGCCGAACACCCTGCACGCCGTTGCCCGATAGCACGAGTTCGGAAACCTCTCCCTCAACAAGCGTAAGACCGCTCATCGCGGAAACCGCACCGCTGACGGCTTGGCGGTACAGCGCGCGATCGGTCTGCGTTCGCGGGCCCTGCACCGCGGGACCCTTGCTTGCATTCAGCAGCCTGTACTGGATCGCCGCGGCGTCGCCGAGACGCCCCATCAAGCCGTCAAGAGCGTCGATCTCCCGAACCAGATGCCCCTTGCCGACGCCGCCGATGGCGGGGTTGCAGGACAAAGCGCCCAGGTCATCGCGGGACAGCGTCACGAGCGCCACCCGTCGCCCAAGACGCACAGCTGCTGCTGCCGCTTCCAGCCCGGCGTGGCCGGCACCGACCACGATGACGTCGAACTCGTGTTTCACGTGAAACATCACTTTCCGATGCAGAACCTCGAGAAGACGAGGTCCAAGTAATCCTCTATATCGACCCGGCCGACCAGCGCTTCAAGCTCATGGATCGCCTGCCACAGGGCTTCGGCCAGGAACTCGGCCCCGCTCCGCTCCGCCTCCCGCAGGTGCCGTGCCGCCCGAGCCAGTCTGTCGCGCTGCATCTCGTGCGCAACGACCCCGGCTCCGGCGATACGCTGAGCCAGCCGCTCGCCAATCTCGGACACCAACGCGTCCAGCCCCGCCCCCGTTTGCGCCGACACCCGCAACCCATCTCCAGGATGGAGGTCAGCCTTGGACGTCACCACCAGATCCCCCGGGCACAGCAGCCCGGCCTGAGCCTCACCGGTTTCCGAGAGGTGGATCCGCAGATCGGCAGCCTCCGCCGTCCGTCGCGCCCGCGCGATGCCCTCGCCTTCGACGACATCATCACTGTCCCGCAGACCGGCCGTATCGAAAAGGCTGACCGCCGCACCGTTGAGATCCAGTCGCACCTCGATGACGTCGCGCGTGGTCCCCGGTCGCTCCGAGACGATGGCCACGTCCCGCCCGGCTAGGCGGTTCAAGAGGGTGGATTTCCCGGCATTCGGCGGCCCGACGATCGCCACCTGAAAGCCCTTCCGCACGATCTCCGCTGCCGCCGACCCGGCGAGGGTCGCCTCGATACTCTCTCGAACCGCGACGATCCGCTCCAGAGCCGCGTCGATCAACCCGTTCTCGAGATCCTCGTCCGGGAAATCGATATCCGCCAGAAGCAGGGCGCCGGCCTCGCTCAGCGCCTCCCGCCACTCCGTCGCGCGCTTCCCTAGAAGCCCCGAGGCGTTCTGCACCGCCAGGCGCCGCTGCGCTTCCGTCTCGGCCGCTAGCAAATCCGACAGCCCCTGAACCTGCGTCAGATCCAGGCGACCCGCCAGAAAGGCGCGCTGTGTGAACTCACCCGCCGCCGCCTGCCGCGCACCATGCTTGCGCAGGGCGGCCGACAGCCGCGAAACCACCACCGGCGCCCCATGGAGATGAAACTCCACCGTCTCGTCTCCGGTGAAGCTCCGCCCGGCATCGAAGGCCAGCACCAGCGCCTCGTCGATCGCGTCATCGCCATCCCGCAACCGCCGGGTGCCGGCCTGATGCGATGCGGGCAGATCACCCGCCAGCCGCGCGGCAATCGCCCGCGCCTGCGGCCCTGACAGCCTGACGATGGAGACCCCGCCTTTGCCGGGCGGGGTGGCCTCGGCAAAGATGGTGTCCATCGTGCCTCAGCCCGCGTTCATCGAGTCGAAGAACTCGGCATTGGTCTTGGTCTGCTTCAGCTTCGAGATCAGGAACTCGACCGCATCCGTGGTGCCCATCGGGTTCAGGATGCGCCGCAGCAGATAGGTCTTCTGCAGGTCCTTCGGATCGACCAGCAGTTCCTCCTTCCGGGTTCCGGACTTGAGGATGTCCATCGCCGGGAACACGCGCTTGTCGGCGACCTTGCGGTCGAGCACGATCTCGCTGTTGCCGGTGCCCTTGAACTCCTCGAAGATCACCTCGTCCATGCGCGAGCCGGTGTCGATCAGCGCCGTCGCGATGATGGTCAGCGACCCGCCTTCCTCGATGTTCCGGGCCGCGCCGAAGAACCGCTTGGGCCGTTGCAGGGCGTTGGCGTCGACGCCGCCGGTCAGCACCTTGCCCGACGACGGCACCACGGTGTTGAAGGCCCGCCCCAGACGCGTGATCGAATCGAGCAGGATCACCACGTCGCGCTTGTGTTCGACCAGCCGTTTCGCCTTCTCGATCACCATCTCGCTCACCGCCACGTGGCGCGTGGCGGGCTCGTCGAAGGTCGAGCTGATAACCTCGCCCTTCACGTTGCGCTGCATGTCGGTGACTTCCTCGGGCCGCTCGTCGATCAGCAGCACGATCAGGTAGCATTCCGGGTGGTTGCGCTCGATCGAATGGGCGATGTTCTGCAGCAGCACGGTCTTGCCGGTCCGCGGCGGCGCCACGATCAGCGATCGCTGGCCCTTGCCGATGGGCGCCACCAGGTCGATGATCCGGGCCGAGCGGTCGCGGATCGTCGGATCCTCGATCTCCATCGTCAGCCGCTCGTCGGGGTAGAGAGGCGTGAGATTGTCGAAGGCGACCTTGTGGCGGGCCTTCTCCGGGCTCTCGAAATTGATCGATTCAACCGCGGTCAGGGCAAAATAGCGCTCGTTCTCGCCCGGCGCACGGATCACGCCGCTGACCGTGTCGCCGGTGCGCAGCGCGTGCTGACGGATCATGTCGGGCGTGAGATAGATGTCGTCCGGCCCCGGCAGGTAGTTCGCCTCGGGCGAGCGCAGGAAGCCGAAGCCGTCTTGAACGACCTCCAGCACGCCATCGCCGCCGATGACCACGCCGTCCTCGGCATGCTCCTTCAGCAGCGAGAACATCATCTCGCCCTTGCGCATGGTGGAGGCGTTCTCGACCTCCCACTCCTCGGCCAGCGCCAGAAGCTCAGCCGGGCTCTTGGCCTTGAGGTCGGACAGGTTGAGCCGCTCTTCGCTCATGGAAACCCCGCGGATGGACGGAACCTGGTCCCGTGCAGTCGGAAAATGGATGGGAAGCCCTGACGCCGGACGGCGCGGGCGGTTGACCGCATCTAGGCCGACCCGGCCGGATTGTCAAACTCAGAACTTCACGATCACCGCAAGCACGATGACGACCATCAGCAGCGTCGGCACCTCGTTGAGCATTCGGTACTGCCGCCCGCCGAGGCCCTCACCGCGCCCCAGCGCCAGCCGCTGCCGCCCCATCCAGAGGTGAAAGCCCGTCATGGCGATCACCCCCGCCGCCTTCAGCCATGGCCAGAGCATCGACCAGTCCACGATCCCCGGCGTCAGCACCAGCGCCAGGCCCGCGATCCAGCTCGCCCAGGCCGCAGGGACCATGATGAGCCGGAAGAGCTTGTCCTCCATGATCCCGAGGCTCGCGCCCGGCTCGCCGTCACCACGTCCGCGCTCGGCGTGATAGACGTAAAGCCGCGGCAGGTAGAAGAGTCCCGCCATCCAGGACAGCACCGCCATGACATGGACGGCCTTGGTCCAGGGATAGAGCGTGGCGAGGAGGTCGGTCATGGCGTCCCTCTTCTTACTTAAGAATGAAGATGAAAAAAGGTTGATGTGGCAGTAGGGCCTGGGGACATGGGGATAAGCCTGCGTCCCCTGGTCTATCCACAGGCGCGGGTCCGTTCCGCCGACCATTAAACCAGACGTTGTCAGTCAGTTGGCGGCTGGACCCCGGCTTCTGTCCCCGGCAGTGCAGAACTGCAGCCGAGTTCTCCCCTTGTGGTATCGGCTCGCCCGTTCCCCTTGCGTTCATGCCCGCTTTCCCCAGCCCTTTGCCGGAGCCCCGATCCCGCCCGCCGATCCACCCGCCACAGCCGGCCTTATCCCCAGGCGTCTGGGGACTTCCCTGTCTCCGGCCCCATGGCTATCACCATCCCATGTCCGACGCCGCGCCACTGCCCCCGTCTGCTGACGCCGTTGCCACCCTCCCTCTGGCCGGAGTTCTCGGCTGGCCGATCGCGCATTCCCGCTCTCCGGCCCTGCACGGTCATTGGCTCGCCCGCTACGGCATCGCCGGCCATTATGTGCCGCTCACGGTCGCGCCCGACCATCTGGCACAGGTGCTGCGGACGCTGCCGCTCGCGGGGTTCGTCGGCGTCAACGTCACCATTCCGCACAAGGAGGCGGTGCTGGCGCTCGCCGATGTCGTCACCGACCGCGCGGCGCTGATCGGGGCCGCCAACACGCTGATTTTCCGTCCTGACGGCCGCATCCATGCGGACAATACCGACGGCTACGGGTTCCTTGCCAACCTGCGTCAGCACGCCCCCGACTGGCACCCGGAGATTGAGCCGGCGGCCGTCATCGGGGCCGGCGGTGCGGCCCGGGCCGTGGTCGCCTCGCTGATCGAGGCGGGCGTGCCCGAGCTTCGCATCGCCAACCGCACCCGTATCCGGGCCGAGCAGATCAAGGCCGAGTTCGGGGCCAAGATCGTGGTCTACGACTGGGCGCAGCTTGGCAACATGCTCGACGGGGCGGGAACGGTGGTCAACGCGACCTCGGCGGGAATGGCGGGCAGGCCGGCGCTGCGCCTGCCAATGGAGGCACTGGCCCCCGGCACGCTGGTGACCGATCTCGTCTACAATCCCCTCGTCACGCCCTTCCTCGAGGAGGCCGCGGCGCGCGGCGCGGTCACGGTCGACGGCCTCGGCATGCTGCTGCACCAGGCCGCGCCGGGGTTCGAGCGGTGGTTCGGCCAGCGGCCGGAGGTGGACGAGGCCGCCCGCGCCGCGGTGCTGGCGTGACCTTCCGCCTCGGCCTCACCGGCTCCATCGGCATGGGCAAGTCCACCACAGCGGCCATGTTCGCGCGCCGCGGGCACCCGGTCTGGGACGCCGACGCCGCCGTCCACCGCCTCTACGCCCCCGGCGGCGCCGCCGTCGCGCCGGTCGCCGCGGCCTTCCCGACCGCGCTCCGCGAGGGGGGCATCGACCGCGGGGCGCTCAAGGCGGCGCTGGAGGCCGACCCCGCCGCCATCGCCCGGCTCGAGCAGATCGTCCACCCCCTAGTGGCCGCCGACCGCGGCGGCTTCCTCGCAGAGGCCGAGGCCAGCGGCGCCCCCATCGCGGTCCTGGACATACCACTGCTGTTCGAGACGGGCGGCGAGGCCAGCCTCGACGGCGTCGCCGTGGTCTCCGCCGGTGCCGCTGCGCAGCGGCACCGCGTCCTCGCCCGCCCCGGCATGACGCCCGAGATGTTCGACCTGATCCTTGCGCGCCAGCTTCCTGACGCCGAGAAACGCCGCCGCGCGACCTGGGTCATCCCGACCGACACGCCCGAGGGCGCGGAGGCCGCGGTGGACGCCATCTGCGCCCGGATCATGGAGGCCCGCAATGCGTGAGATCGTCCTCGACACCGAGACCACCGGCCTCGACCCGGCGACCGGCGACCGCATCGTCGAGATCGGCGCGGTGGAACTGGTGAACTACCTGCCCACCGGCCGCCACTTCCACCGCTACATCAACCCCGGCCGCCCGGTCCCGGCCGATGCCGTCGCGGTCCACGGCCTCGACGACGCCTTCCTTCGCGACAAGCCGCCCTTCACGGCCATCGTGGCGGAGTTTCTCGCCTTCATCGGCGATGACGCGCGCCTCGTGATCCACAACGCGCCGTTCGACATCCGCTTCCTCAACCACGAGCTCACCCTCACCGGACACCCGGCGCTGCCCTGGTCGCGCGCGCTCTGCACCCTTGCGCTTGCGCGCGAGAAGCTGCCCGGAGCGGCAAGCTCGCTCGACGCGCTCTGCCAGCGGTTCGGGGTCGACAACTCCGGCCGCGATCTGCACGGCGCGCTGCTCGACAGCCAGCTTCTGGCCGAGGTCTATCTGGAACTCGTCGGCGGCCGCCAGACGACCATCGCCTTCGAGGTCGTGGCTTCTGCCTCTCCCGACGCCGCAGCCCAGAGCGCCGCCCCGCGCCGCACGCGCCCGCAGCCCCTCGCGCCGCGGCTGACCGAGGCCGAGCGCGCCGCCCATGCCGCCTTCGTCGCGACGCTGGGCGAGGCCGCCGTCTGGCGCCGCTACGGCGCGTCCTGACGCGGGCGCCGCGGTTGCGCGCGGGCGCGATCCGCGCGAACCTCGGCCCCGTCCCTCCCGGCCCGGATCTCCATGCTCACCCAAGCCCGCGATCTCTGGAACTTCATCCAGTCCCTGTTCGAGCGGATGGACAAGATCCACATGGGCCTGATCGCCGCCGGGGTGGCCTTCTACGCCATGTTCGCGGTCTTCCCCGGCCTCGCCGCGATCATCGCGCTGTGGAGCCTCTGGTATGACCCCAACGTCATCCTGACCTATGTCACTATCGCCGAGGAGTTCATCCCCGAGCAGGCGGCCGAGATCCTGCACGCGCAGGTCTCGGCCCTGCTCTCGGGCGGGCGCACGCAGCTCGGCTGGGCGTCGATCGTCTCCTTCGCCATCGCCACGGTGGCAGCGCGGGCCGGGGTGGATGCGCTGATCCGCGGCCTGAACGCGGCCTATGGGGTGCGCTCGCACTCGACCATCATGGGTTTCGTGGTGGCCTACGTCCTGACGCTGGCCATCGTCGGCGTGGTGCTGATGGGGCTCGCGACGATCGTCATCGTGCCCCTGCTCATCAACCTGCTGACCTTCGGGCCGCTCCGCGCTTGGCTCATCACGGCGCTGCCTTGGGCCGCGATGTTTCTCATCGTCATCATCGGCATCGGCATCCTCTACCGCTACGGCCCCAACGTGAAGCGGCCGCGGACGCCGATCTTCACCTGGGGCGCGGTGATCGCGGCCCTCGCCTGGGCCTTTGCCTCGATCGCGTTCTCGTCCTATCTCTCCAGCTTCAACAGCTACAACCGGATCTACGGTTCCATCGGGGCTGTGGTGGCGCTGCTGATGTGGTTCTATCTCGCCGGGTTCTCGGTCCTGCTGGGCGCCCTCATCAATGTCGAGAACACGCGCCGCCGCCGTATCGCCGCCGCCCGCGCCGCGCGCGAGGCCGCGGTGACGGGCCAGTCTGCACAGGCGAAAGCATGACCCTGCCCCCCACCGCCCGTACCCATCCCGGCGCCCACAACCCGCTCGCCGCCGAGGTCGCCGTGGCGCTGACCTATAACGGCTCGACCGAGGCGGTGCTGATGGCTACCCCCGCCGATCTCGAGGACTTCGCCTACGGCTTCTCGCTGACCGAGGGCCTCGCCCGCCGCGAGGAGATCGAGCGGGTCGAGATCGTGCCGACCGAGCTTGGCATCGACGTGCAGCTCTGGGTGCACGAGGCCGTCGCGGCGCGCTTGGCCGCCCGCCGCCGCGCCCGCGTTGGCCCCGTGGGCTGCGGCCTCTGCGGGATCGAGACGCTGGCCGAGGCGATGCGCCAGCTTCCGGGGATCGCCCCGGGCGGCCCGTCTCTCAGCCGTGCGGATATCGAGGCGGCGATGGAGGCCCTCAGCGCCGCCCAGCCGATCCGCGAGGTGACGCGCGCCACCCATGCGGCGGGCTTCTGGAGCCCCGGCCGGGGGCTGGTCGCCGTGCGCGAGGACGTGGGCCGCCACAACGCTCTCGACAAGCTCGCAGGCGCCTTGCGCGGGGCCGAGCCGCGGGAGGGCGCGGTTCTGATGACGAGCCGCATTTCGCTCGATCTGGTGCAGAAATGCACGGTGCTCGGCGCGCCGATCCTGATCGGCGTCTCCGCCCCGACGGCGGCTGCGGCCGAGGCGGCGGAGGCGGCGGGGCTGACGCTGGTCGCGCCGGCGCGCACGAGCCGCCTCGAGGTGCTGACTGGCGCGGCACGGATCACCGGTTGACTGATTTACTCAGCAATTGCTGGCCTTGACAGGCTGCGCCGCGCCGGCCCAAGCTCAACTCTGAGCAACTGCGGTTCACAGTTTTAACAGGAGGGATTCCGATGAACGTCGATCTCTCGCGTCGGGGCTTTCTAAAGCTCGCCGGTGCGGGTGCGGTGGCGGCGACCTCGCTCGGGGCAATGGGCTTCGGCGAGGCAGAGGCAGCGGTGATGGCCTATGTGCGGCCGAACAAGCTGACCGCCACCACGGAAACCCGCAACACCTGCCCCTACTGCTCCGTCGCCTGCGGCGTGATCCTCTACTCCAAGGGCGACCGCACCCAGGGCGAGGTGGCCGAGCTGATCCATGTCGAAGGCGACGCGGACCACCCGACCAACCGCGGCACGCTCTGCCCCAAGGGCTCGGCGCTGAAGGATTTCGTCCGCTCCGAGACCCGCCTGACCGAGCCGAAGATCCGCCGCCCCGGCAGCGACCGCTTCGAGCCGATCACCTGGGAGGAGGCGCTCGACCGCATCGCCCGTGCGATGAAGGACGACCGCGACGCCAACCTCGTGACGGTCAACGACGCCGGAACCCCGGTGAATCGCTGGACCACCACAGGCTTCCTGGCCGCCTCGGCCACCACCAACGAGACCGCATGGGCCACCTTCAAGGTCGTCCGCGGTATCGGTATCGTAGGATTCGATAACCAGGCGCGCGTCTGACACGGCCCCACGGTGTCCAGTTTGGGCCCGACATTTGGCCGTGGAGCGATGACCAACTCCTGGACCGACATCAAGAATACCGACCTCGTGATCGTCATGGGCGGCAACGCCGCCGAAGCGCATCCCTGTGGCTTCAAATGGGTCACCGAGGCCAAGCACCATCGGGGTGCGAAGCTGATCGTCGTCGATCCGCGCTTCACGCGGACCGCGTCGGTGGCCGACATGTATGCGCCGATCCGCCCCGGCACCGACATTGCCTTCCTGATGGGCATGATCCGGTGGATGATCGAGAACGACAAGGTCGACTGGGACTACGTCAAGAACTTCACCAACGCCTCGTTCCTCGTGCGCGAGGACTTCGGCTGGCAGGACGGTCTGTTCACCGGCTATGACGAGGGCAAGCGCGACTACGACAAGGCAAGCTGGGACTATCAGTTCGGCGAGGACGGCTACGCGCTGACCGACCCGACGCTGCAGGACCCGCGCTGCGTCTGGAACATGCTCAAGGCGCATGTGGACGTCTACACGCCCGAATTCGTCGAGAACATCACCGGCACGCCGCGCGACAAGTTCCTGAAGATCGCCGAGATGATCGGCGAGACCTCGGCGGCCGACAAGACGATGACGTCGATGTATGCGCTCGGCTGGACGCAGCACTCCAAGGGGTCGCAGAACATCCGCGGCATGGCGATGCTGCAGCTGATCCTGGGCAATATCGGGGTGCGCGGCGGCGGCATGAACGCGCTGCGCGGGCACTCAAACATCCAGGGCCTGACCGATATCGGCCTGATGTCGAACCTGCTGCCCGGCTATCTGAACATGCCGACCGAGAAGGAGCCCGACTGGACCACCTACATGGAGTCGCGCCAGTTCCGGCCGCTCATGGAGGGTCAGACCAGCTACTGGCAGAACTACTCCAAGTTCATGGTTTCGTTCATGAAATCCATGTGGGGCGATGCGGCCACGCCGGAGACCGACTGGGCCTATCACTACCTGCCCAAGCTCGACGTGCCGGCCTACGACATGCTGCGCATGTTCGAGCTGATGCATCAGGGCCACGTCAACATCTACTTCTGTCAGGGCTTCAACCCGCTGCTGGCGCTGTCCAACCGCGGCAAGAACACCGAGGCCCTGGCGAAGCTGAAGCTGCTCGTGGTCATGGACCCGCTCGAGACCGAGACGTCGCGGTTCTGGGAAAACCACGGCATCTACAACGACGTGGACCCTGCGGCGATCCAGACCGAGGTGATCCAGCTGCCCTCGACCTGCTTTGCCGAGGATGAGGGCTCGCTGGTCAACTCGGGCCGCTGGCTGCAGTGGCACTGGCCGGGGGCGACCGCGCCCGGACAGGCGCAGACAGACGTCTGGATCATGGCCCAGATCTTCCTGCGGCTGCGGGAGCTCTACCGCACCGAGGGCGGCGTGGTGCCGGAGCCGATCCTGAACCTGACCTGGGACTACGCGGACCCGAACGAGCCGACGGCCGGCGAGCTCGCGCGCGAGATGAACGGGCGCGCGCTCACCACCCTCACCGATCCGAACGATCCCTCGAAGGTGCTGGTGGAGGCGGGGCAGCAGGTGCTGAACTTCAGCCAGCTCAAGGACGACGGCTCGACCATGTGCGGCAACTGGATCTATTCCGGGAGCTGGAACGAGAACGGCAACAACATGGCGCGCCGGGACAACAGCGATCCCGACAACACCGGCACCTACCAGAACTGGGCGTGGAGCTGGCCGATGAACCGGCGCATCCTCTACAACCGGGCTTCGGCCGATCTCGACGGCAACCCGCGCGATCCGTCACGGCCGCTGATCTGGTGGAACGGCGAGCGGTGGGAGGGCTACGACGTGCCCGACATCGCGGTGACGGCGCCGCCCGGACAGGTGATGCCGTTCATCATGAACCCGGAAGGGGTCTCGCGGCTCTTCTCGCGCGGCATGATGCGCGACGGGCCGTTCCCGACCCACATGGAGCCCTTCGAGAGCCCCATGCAGAACGTGTTCAACGACCGGATGCGGGGCAATCCCGTGGCCCGCGTGTTCGAATCGGACGTGGAGCAGTTCGCCACCAGCGAGGAGTTCCCGTTCGTCGGCACCAGCTACCGGCTGACCGAGCACTTCCACTACTGGACCAAGCACAACCGCGTGAACGCGGTCATGCAGCCGGAGTTCTTCGTCGAGATCAGCGAGGAACTGGCAGCCGAGCGTGGCATCGCCCGGGGCGGCATGGTCCGGGTGTGGTCGAAGCGCGGCTCGGTGCAGGCCAAGGCGGTCGTCACCAAGCGGATCAAGCCGCTCATCTGCGGCGGCAAGCCGGTCCATGTGGTCGGCATCCCGCTGCATTGGGGCTTTACCGGCGCGGCGCGGAAAGGCTTCGGCCCGAACACGCTGACGCCCTTCGTGGGTGACGCCAATATCGAGACGCCGGAGTTCAAGGCGTTCCTCGTCAACATCGAGCCTCTGGCAGGGGAGCCGATCGCATGAGCACCGAGACCGCCTCCCAGCCCGTCACCGCCGTCGCCAACCCTCCGACGGTTCCCCTGGCCGCGGGCTTCGATGCCCGCGACCTGGTCCGCATCTCGGCCACGACCCAACAGCCCACCCCCGAGCGTCAGCTGACGCCCGTGGCCAAGCTGATCGACGTGTCGAAATGCATCGGCTGCAAGGCCTGCCAGACCGCCTGCGTCGAGTGGAACGACACCATCCCCGAGATCGAGGAGAATGTCGGCGTCTACGAGAACCCGCACGACCTGACGCCTGACATGTTCACGCTCATGCGGTTCACGGAGTACGAGAACGAGGAGACCAACAACCTCGAATGGCTGATCCGCAAGGACGGCTGCATGCATTGCGAGGACCCGGGCTGCCTCAAGGCCTGCCCGGCCCCCGGCGCCATCGTGCAGTATTCCAACGGGATCGTGGATTTCATCCACGAGAACTGCATCGGCTGCGGCTACTGCATCTCGGGCTGTCCGTTCGACATCCCGCGGCTCAGCCAGCGCGACCACACGGTCTACAAATGCACCCTGTGCAGCGACCGCGTCGCCGTGGGGCAGGGTCCGGCTTGCGCCAAGGCCTGCCCGACGCAGGCCATCGTCTTCGGCACCAAGGACGACATGAAGGCCCATGCCGAGGAGCGCATCGCCGACCTGAAGTCGCGGGGCTACGACAATGCCGGCCTCTACGACCCGGCGGGCGTCGGCGGCACGCATGTGATGTATGTGCTGCATCACGCCGACAAGCCGTCCCTCTATGAGGGCCTGCCGGACGACCCGGTCATCGCCGGCACGGTGGAGGCGTGGAAGGGCCCGACCAAGACCATCGGCCTCGCCGCCATCGCGCTCGCCGCGGTGGGCAGCATCGTCCACAACGTCATGACCCGTCCGAACGCCGTCTCCGTCAACGACGAGCGGCAGGCCGGCGACATCGTGGACGCGGCCGCGCCGCCTGACTCGACTCCGCCGCGGAGGGACCAGGCATGAGCAAGGACCGCGTCTACTCCGAGCCGGGCGACCGCATCGTCGCCCGGCAGCCCGTGGTCGAGGTCCACCGCTACCGCGGCCTCACCCGGCTCAACCACTGGATCACGGCGATCCTGCTGATCCTGCTGCTGGTCTCCGGCCTGGCGCTGTTCCACCCGTCGCTCTATGGGCTGACCGCGCTTTTCGGGGGCGGGCAGACGACCCGCTGGCTCCACCCGTTCCTGGGGGTGGCGCTCGTCATCAGCTTCACCATCCTCGCGCTGCAGCTGTGGAAGCTGAACCTGATCCGGCGCGAGGACATCACCTGGGCGAAGAACCTCGACGCCGTGATGAAGGGCGAGGAGGAGCGGCTGCCGGAGGTCGGCAAGTACAACCTCGGGCAGAAGTTCATCTACTGGAGCATGGTCTTCCTGATCCTGCTGCTGATCGCGACCGGCATCCCGATCTGGTACCAGTATTTCCCCGACGTGGTGACGACCGAGACGCGGCGGGTGATGCTGCTGACGCATTCCATCGCGGCGGTGCTCATCATCCTGGTCTTCATCCTGCACGTCTACGCGGCCTTCTGGACCAAGGGCACGATCCGCGCCATGACCCGCGGCACCGTGACCGGCGGCTGGGCCTTCCGCCACCATCGCAAGTGGCTGAGGGAACTGGCTGGACGTCAGCGGGTCGATCCCGCAGAGTAACCGCTGGCGCGCCCCGACGATCGGTCGGGGCGCGGTAGCCGGTCGCATGCGAGGTGCCATGTCCCAGCAAGCAACAAACATTTCCGGCGGCGTCCCGACGCCGGTCTTCGCCTTCCTGCCGGTCCCGGCAGACGTCTTTTCCGCCCGCGCCGCGCGCTTCCGCAAGCTCGCCGCCGAGGGGCTGCTCGCGCCCTATCTGGCCTTCCTCGCCGATCTCTCGGCGCTTCAGGCCGGGATCGCCGCCGAGGCGGAGCCGCTGGCCGCGCCGGCCACGAAGCCCGCCTGCGGCATGCCGCATCTCGACCGCGCCCGCCTCGCGCAGTCGCCCGAGCTTCTCGCCGCGCTCGACGCCTTCCTCGTCCGCGCCCGGAGGCTGGACATGCCGGCCCAGGCGCGCCTCGCGCTTGATGCCCTTGCCGCGGCCGAGGAGGGCGAGCGTCGCGACGCCATCACGCGCGTCCTCTCCGACGAGATCCCCGGGGACTCAGTCGCCGCCCACCTCTTCGCCGCCGCGGCCATGCAGGTCGAACTGGCCCGCCGCGCGGCGGGCCTCGAGGCCGATGCCTTGACCCCGGTAGCCGCCGGAACCTGCCCTGCCTGCGGCGGCAAGCCGGTGGCGAGCGTGGTCGCCGCCGACCTCAGCACGGTGGAGGGCACCCGCTACGCCTGCTGCGCCAGCTGCGCCACCCGCTGGAACGAGGTTCGGATCAAGTGCCTCAACTGCGGCTCGCTGAAGGGCATCACCTACCGCGCCCTCGAGGCGGAGGGCGCGGCCGAGCCGGCGATAAAGGCCGAGGCCTGCCATGAATGCGGCAGCTGGCTGAAGATCATGCACCAGATCCGTGAGGCGGGCCTCGACCCGGTGGCGGATGACGTGGCCAGCCTCGGCCTCGACCTCCTGATGCGCGAGACCGACTTCATCCGCGCCGGATTCCACCCCTTCCTCGCGGGATACTGATGCAGGCGCTTCGGGCGCTGCCGTCGGTCGATGCGCTGCTGGGGACTGACGGGGGACGCGGGCTGACCGAGCGTCACGGCCGGGCGGCGGCAACCGACGCGCTGCGCGGCGCGCTTGCTTCCCTTCGCGCAGCCATCCGGCACGGAGAAATCCCGCCCGCTGATCCCGAAGCCGCCGTTCTGGCCGCCGCCGGGGCGCAGCTCGACGCCGCGGCGCTCAGCCCCCTGCGCCCGGTCCTGAACCTGACCGGCACGATCCTGCACACCAATCTCGGCCGCGCCCTGCTGGCCGAGGCCGCGATCGAGGCGGCCACCCTCGCCATGCGCGAGGCCGTGGCCCTCGAATACGACCTCGCCAGCGGCGCGAGGGGCGAGCGCGACGACCACCTGCTCCGGCTGCTGGTCGAGCTGACCGGGGCCGAGGACGCCACGGTCGTCAACAACAACGCGGCAGCCGTCCTGCTGGCGCTGAACACGCTCGGCGCGGGCCGGGAGGCGATCGTCTCGCGTGGCGAGCTGATCGAGATCGGCGGCGCTTTCCGCATGCCCGACATCATGGCGCGTGCCGGGGTCATCCTGCGCGAGGTCGGCACCACCAACCGCACGCATGAGCGCGACTACCGCGCGGCCTTCGGGCCGCAGACCGGCCTGATCCTCAAGGTCCACACCTCCAACTACCGCATCGAGGGCTTCACCGCCGAGGTTGCCGCCCCGCGTCTCGCCGCCCTCGCGCGCGAGGCCGGGGTGCCGTTGCTCAATGATCTTGGCTCCGGCTCGCTCGTAGACCTCGCCCGCTTTGGCCTCCGGCGCGAGCCGACCGTGGCCGAGGCCGTGGCCGAGGGCGCTGACGTCGTCACCTTCTCCGGCGACAAGCTGCTCGGCGGGCCGCAGGCCGGGTTCCTCGTAGGCCGCCGCGAGGCCATTGCCGCCATCAACCGCAACCCCATGAAGCGCGCGCTGCGTCTCGACAAGATCCGCATTGCCGCCCTCGAGGCGACGCTGCGCCTCTTCCGCGACCCCGACCGCCTGACCGAGCGGTTGCCGACCCTGCGAAGCCTTGCGCGCCTGCAGCCGGAAATCGCGGCACAGGCCGACCGCCTCGCGCCGCGCGCCGCGGCGGCCCTCGCACGGCTGGGCGTCACCGTCACCGTTTGCGCCTGCGAGTCGCAGGTCGGCTCCGGCGCCTTGCCGACCGACACGCTGCCCTCCGCCGGCCTGCGCCTCGACGCGCCCGGAGACGGCACCGCGCCGGAACGGCTCGCCACCCGCCTGCGCGGCGTCTCGCGTCCGATCATCGGCCGCATCGCCGAGGGCGCGCTGATCCTCGACCTCCGCGCGCTCACCGACGAGGACGCGCTGATCGCCAGCCTCGTGGAGGCGGGGCGCCCGTGATCGTCGGCACCGCGGGCCATATCGACCACGGCAAGACCGCCCTCGTGAAGGCGCTGACCGGCGCCGATGTCGACCGCCTGAAGGAGGAGAAGGCGCGCGGCATCACGATCGAGCTGGGCTTTGCCTATGCCGATCTGGGGACGGGCGTGGTGGGCTTCGTCGATGTGCCGGGGCACGAGAAGCTGGTGCACACGATGGTCGCGGGGGCGGGCGGGATCGATCTGGCGCTGATCGTGGTGGCGGCGGATGACGGGGTGATGCCGCAGACGCGCGAGCATGTGGCGATCCTCGACCTGCTCGGCGTGCCGCGGGCGATCGTGGCGCTGACCAAGGCCGACCTCGCGGACGAGGCGCGGCGCGGGGCTGTCGCGGCTGAGGTCGCTGCAGTGCTGGCAGGAACCGCGCTTGAGGGCGCGGAGGTCGTGGCGGTGTCGTCGCTGACCGGCGAGGGCATCGCGGGCCTGCGCGACCGGCTTGCGCGGGCGGCGGCGGAAACGCGGGCGCGGGCGGCGGAGGGCGGCTTCCGGCTGGCGGTGGACCGCAGCTTCAGCATGACCGGCGCGGGCACGGTGGTCACCGGCACGGTGCATTCCGGCCGGATCGCGACGGGCGACGAGGTGGTCGTCAGCCCCTCGGGCCTGACCGCCCGCGTGCGCGAGCTTCGGGCCGAGAGCCGCAGCGCCGCCTCGGCAGGGTCGGGCCATCGCGTGGCGTTGAACCTCGCCGGGCCGGGCATCGCCAAGGACGCCATCCACCGCGGGGACGAGATCGTCGCGCCTGCGCTGCATGCGCCGACCAGCCGCATCGACGCCGAATTGCGGCTCCTCGCGTCCGAGGCGCGGCCGCTCACCTCCGGCAGCCGGGCGCGGCTGCACAGCGGCACCGTGGAGGCGGGGGTGCGGATCGTGGCGCTCGGCGCTGATGCCGTGCCCGGCGGGGCGGCGGCCATGGTGCAGCTGGTCCTCGACCGGCCGATCGCCACCTCATGGGGGCGCCGCTTCATCCTGCGCGACGTGTCGGCCCAGCGGACGCTCGGCGGCGGGCGGTTCATCGACCTGCGCCCCCCGGCGCGGAAGCGGGCGACGCCCGAGCGGCTGGCGCAGCTTGAGGCCATGTCCGTGTCCGACCCGGCCGAGGCGCTTGCCGCGCAGCTTGCCGCCCCGCCGCGCATGGTCGCCTGGGACGCCTTCCTGCGCGACCGCAACCTCGACCCCGGCGCCCTCGACGGGCAGGCGGTCGTCCTCGGGGCCGCCCCCGATCGCGTCGCCCTTGCCCCTCCCACGGCGGAGACGCTGCGCGCCGACATGACCGCCACCCTGGCCGCGTTCCACGTGGAACATTCCGACCTCCAAGGCATGGCCCCGGAGCGCCTGCGCCTCGCCCTCAACCCGCGCCTGCCGAAGCCCGCCTTCGCAGCGCTCCTCGCCGCCGAGGCCGCGCGCGGCGAGTTCCGGCTGGACAGCGGCTTCGCGCGCCTGCCCTCGCACGAGGTGCGGATGACGCCCGAGGACCAGGGGATCTATCAGCGCTACATCGCCGGCCTCGGCGGTGAGGGCCGGTTCCGACCGCCCCGCGTGCGCGACTTTGCCACTGTCGAGGGCGAGGACGAGCGCGAGGTCCGCCGCGTCATGCGCCTCGCCGCGCGGATGGGCCGGGTCGATCAGATCAGCCGCGACCACTTCTTCCTGCGGCCCACGACCGAGGAAATGGCCGACATCGTGCGCCGCCTCTCGGCCGCTGCGCCGGATGGCTGGTTCAGCGCGCCCGCCCTGCGCGACGAGCTTCGGAACGGCCGAAAGGTGGCGATCGAGATCCTCGACTTCTTCGACCGCCACGGGCTAACCTTGCGCCGTGGCGACCTGCGCCGGGTCAACCCGCATCGCGCCGATCTGTTCGGCGGCGGGAACCGGGGCGAGGGGGCTTAGAGGAAGAGAATCGTCCCCGGTGGGGCGGCCGGACTTCAAATCCGGTTGCGGCAGCGAGCCTGTCGCGGGTGGGTTCGACTCCCATTCTCTTCCGCCAGCCCCGCGCACGGGGCTGGCGTGAGGGTCGCCAGTCAGCCGCCCGAAGCCGCAGGCACGGCATCCGGCGCCCCGCCGAGGTCCAGCCCGCGCGCGGTCGGCGGCTGCCAGCTCTTCGACACCGCCACGGCGCCCGAGGGGTTGGTGCCGATGAAGGCCCCGCCGGTGCCGCCGGTCCAGCCGGTCGAGCCGGCCGCGCCGGGGGCGGTGCCGTCGGCCGCGTTGACCGGCGCGGTCGCCGGTTCGGCCTGGGTGCTGTCGGGCGTCGCGGCAGCGGGATCCGCCGCCGCGAGGGCTTCATCCGAGGCTTGCGCTGAATCGAGCGTGTCAGCCGCCTGCGCCGCCGGGATTTCCCCGAAGCCCGGCAGCGGCGGGCGATCGACCGTCAGCACCGGGCCGGTCACCTCCGCCGGCGGCACCGGTGTCGAAACGTTGCCGCTGGCCGCGACTTCGGGGGGCACCGCGGGCGCGGGCGCCTGGGCATAAGCGCCCCCGGCCATAAGCCCGGCGATGAGCGTGATACGCAGCATGTGCATGATCGCCTCCCTGATGCGTTCGTGATCGCATCCATGCTGCACCAAGCCCGGCCGAGCTTGCAAGTTCCCTCGCGGGCGCGGGTCAGGCGGTGACGGTGACGCTCGAGCCGGCCTCGACGCGGCCGATGACGGCGGCGTCAGACAGCCCCTCGGCCCGGATCGCGTCCAGCAGCCGCCCGGCCGCCTCGGGCGCGCAGGAGATCAGCAGCCCGCCCGAGGTCTGCGGATCGGTCAGCAACGCCCGGCGCCAGTCAGGCAGGCCCTCCGGCAGCGTCACCTCGGCCCCGTAGGAGGCCCAGTTGCGCCCCGACGCGCCGGTGACGAAACCCCGCTGCGCGAGCGTCTCGGCCTGCGGCAGCCACGGCAGCGCATCCGCGTCGATCACCACCCGCGCGCCCGACCCCCGCGCCATCTCGAGCCCGTGGCCGAGGATGCCGAAGCCGGTGACGTCGGTCATCGCGTGGACATCAGCCTCTCCCGCAAGGGTGAGGCCGATGCGGTTCAGCGTCGTGGTGACGCGGATCATGTCGGCGAGGCCGTCCTCCGACAGCGCCTGCTTCTTGATGGCGGCCGAATAGACTCCGACGCCCAACGGCTTGGTCAGGATTAGCGCGTCACCGGGCTTGGCGCTGTGGTTGCGGCGCAGGTCCTCGGGGGCGCAGAGGCCGATCACGGCGAGGCCGTAGACCGGCTCCGGGCAGTCGATCGAATGGCCGCCGGCGACCGGGATGCCGGCCTCGGCGCAGATCGAGGCGCCGCCCTGCAGGATCTCGCGGATCATCTCGACCGGCATGGCGTTGATCGGCATGCCGACGATGGCCAGCGCCATGATCGGCCGCCCGCCCATGGCGTAGATGTCCGAGATCGCGTTGGTCGCGGCGATGCGGCCGAAGTCGCGCGGGTCATCCACCATGGGCATGAAGAAGTCGGTGGTGGCGATCACGCAGGTCTTGTCGTCCACCTGCCAGACGGCGGCGTCGTCGGCCTTGTCGTTGCCGACCAGAAGCTGCGGGAAGGCCGCGGCGAGCGGCTGGTTCGCCAGCAGTTCCTGCAGCACCGAGGGCGCCAGCTTGCAGCCGCAGCCGCCGCCATGCGCGAGGTCGGTCAGGCGAACCGTCGTGTCCATGTCGGTCTCCTCAGGCCGCGGCGCTCAGGCCGCCTCGATCCCCTGGCTGGAGGCGAAGAACATCGCCTGGCTGACCGCCGAGCGCACCTGCTCCTCGCTGTAGGGCTTGGAGATCAGGAAGGCGGGCTCCGGCCGGTCGCCGGTCAGCAGCCGCTCGGGGAACGCGGTGATGAAGATCACCGGCAGCTCGCCCATGCTGACCAGCAGCTCGTTGACCGCATCGACCCCCGAGGAGCCGTCGGCCAGCTGGATATCGGCGAGGATCAGGTCCGGGCGCCGCTCTCCCGCGAGCTCGATGGCCGCGGAATGGGTGCGGGCGACGCCGGTGACCTCGTGGCCCATGGCCTGCACGATGCCCTTGAGGTCCATCGCGATGATCGTCTCGTCCTCGATGATCATCACCTTGCCGCGGATCGCGCGGCCCATCTCGTTCAGCGCGATCTGCACCAGTTCCTCGGCCTCGTCCTGCGGCAGGCCCATGATCTCGGCGATCTGGTCGTAGCGCAGCTCCTCGATCGTGCGCAGCAGCAGCGCCTCGCGCGAGTTGGGCGTCAGCCCGGCCAGATGCGACTGCACCTGTCGCGCGCGGTTGTTGTCGTCGGCCTCGGCGATGGGCTGGCCGCTCGACTGCCAGATTGCGTGAAAGGTGCGGTAGAGGCCCACGCGCACGTCGTTGCCGTCGATCAGGTTGCGGTCGGCGAGAATGGCCTCCAGTGTGGCGGCGGCGTAGTTGTCGCCCGCCGTCTGGTTGCCGGTCAGCGCACGGGCATAGCGGCGCAGATAGGGGAGTTCGCGCCCGATGGACTTTGCGAGATCGGATGACATCGAATAAACCCCGTGACTTGAAGCAAATGCGGAACCTGCCGGGCTGCTTAGCCGTTGCGGCAGGTGCACACAAGGTTCCGGACCCGAGAATGAACATCAAGAAAGAGGAGCGCAGGCGGGCTGCGATCGAGAAGCAGATCGACGAGAACTTGCGCCGAGTATACGAGCAGGACGCCACCAAGGACGTCCCCGACCGCTTCCTCAGCCTGCTGGCGCAGCTGCGCGAGCAGGAGTGACCATGACACGCGAGAAGCAGCCCGGACCGAAAAGCGGTGCCAATCCGCGCGAGGAGCTGGTGGATCACCTGCCAGCCCTTCGGGCATTTGCGCTGTCGCTGACGCGCGAGGGCGCCTCGGCCGATGATCTGGTGCAGGACACCATCATCAAGGCCTGGACCAATATCGACAAGTTCCAGGCGGGCACAAATCTTCGCGCCTGGCTGTTCACGATCCTGCGAAACACCTTCTATTCCGCCCGCCGCAAGACCCGGCGCGAGGTGTCGGACACCGACGGCATCCACGCCGCCCGGCAGGCGACCCGGCCCGAGCATGACGGGCGGCTGGCGATGAACGACTTCCGCGTCGCCTTCGCCCAGTTGCCCGACGAGCAGCGCGAGGCGCTGATCCTCGTCGGCGCCTCGGGCTTCTCCTACGAGGAGGCGGCGCGGATGACCGGGGTGGCGGTCGGCACCGTCAAGTCGCGCGCCAACCGCGGCCGCCGGCGGCTGGCGGAGCTTCTGCATCTGGCCGAGGGCGAGGAGCTCGAGATGACCGACCGCGCGACGCTGGCCGTGATGGCATCCAACGGCATCGTGAACCGCTGAGCCGCCCGGTGTTCGGGCGTCTCGGCGATCGCATTGATTTCTTCAACGGCCTCGGCTTCCGCCTGGGCTTCCTGCTGTCGCTGGCGATCCTGCCGATCGGGCTGATCTCGCTCGTGCAGACCCTGAACCTCTCGCGCGAGGCGGCGCGATCGGGCGAGCTGGCGCTGCTCGGGCGCACCGCCGCGGCGGCGGCGGGCGAGCGGGCGCTGATCCAGGGCGCCCTCGGCACCGCCGACGCGCTCGGCCCCGCGGTGCTCGAGACCATCGCCGATCCGGCTGCCTGCTCGTCGATGATGCGCAACTTCGTCTCCCGCAACGCCAGCTACGTCTATGCCGGCTTCACCGGCCTCGACGGCCTGTCGCGCTGCAACAGCTCGGGCGAGATGGCCGACCTGCGGGACAGCAAGGGCTATCCGAAGTTCATGGCGGATCCCTCCACCTTCATCGTCGCGAACCAGAACGGGAGCGTGACCGGCCGCTCGGTGGTCGTGGTCGGCCAGCCGCTTTACCGCGAGAGCGAGCTTCTGGGCTATGTCGCGGTGTCGATCACCCATGACCTGCTGCGCTCGACCCATGCCAGCGACTTCAGCGTCAGCAATTCCAACATCCTGACCTTCGGCAGTCGCGGCGAGGTGATCTCGGCCTATGCCCCGAGCGGCGTCGACATCGAGGACCTGCTGCCCCGCGACGTGCCGCTGACCGCGCTCGCCGCCGGGCAGGAGTTCACCTTCCACGACGCGGCGGCCGACGGCGCCGACCGCATCTTCGCCGTGGTGCCCATCGTGCCCGGCCTCGCCTTCGCGCTCGGCAGCTTCACCCGCGCGGATACCGGCGCCGCCGGGCTGACGGCGGCGCGGGTGGGCGCGGTGGCGATGCCGCTGCTGCTGTGGCTGGTGTCCATCGGTGTCGCCTATCTGGCGGTCTTCCGCCTCGTGCTGCGCCATGTGCGCGAGTTGCGGGGCCAGATGCGGCGCTTCGCCGTGGGCGACCGTTCGAACCTGCCGCGGGTGATCCACGAGGCCCCGGCCGAGCTGCGCGACGTGTCGCAGACCTTCCACAACATGGCCCGCATCCTCGTGCGCGACGAGGCGCAGCTCGAGGATGCGGTGGCCGAGAAGACGGTGCTGCTGAAGGAGGTCCACCACCGGGTGAAGAACAACCTCCAGCTCATCGCCTCGATCATCAACATGCAGAGTCGGCTGCTCGACGATCCCGAGGCGCGGCGGGTGCTGCGCAGCGTGCAGGACCGCGTGTCGAGCCTCGCCAGCATCTATCGCAACCTCTACCAGGCCGAGCATCTGGACGCCGTCGAGGCCGACCGGCTGATTTCAGACATCGTGGCGCAGATGACGGCGGCGACGCGCGGGCTTCACGGGCGGATGCGGATCGAGACCGACATCCGCCCGCTGACGCTGCTGCCCGACCAGGCCGTGCCGCTGTCCCTGCTGGCGACCGAGGCGCTGACCAACGCGCTGAAATACGCGGGCCCCGCCCCGGGCGAGGAGCGTCCCTGGGTTCGCATCGTGCTGCGCCCCGACCCGCCCGGCCATGCGGTGCTGGAGATCTCGAACTCCATCGACGCCTCGGAGGGCAACCCTGCGGGAACCGGCCTCGGCAGCCAGCTGATCGACGCCTTCTCGATGCAGCTCGACAGCGCGGCCGAGACCGAGGCGTGCGAGGACGCCTACCACCTGCGCCTGCGCTTCGCCGTCGAGCAGCACGCCGCCCGCGAACCGGACGCCGAGCGCGCCGTGGTCCTGACCTCCGCCGCCCGCGCGGGCGCGACCCATTGAGGCTGCGCTGCTGCGGCATCCGCTGCGCCTTGGCGGCCCGGCGCGGCCCCGCTAGAACGGGACGATGCCGGAACTCGCCCGCCTCACCGACGCCGACGCCGCGCTGACGGCCGCCCTCGGCCGCAGTCTCGGCCTCGCCGCGCGGCCGGGGCAAAGCTACCTGCTCGACGGCCCGCTCGGCTCCGGCAAGACCCATCTCGCCCGCGCCTTCATCCGCGCCCGCCTCGGCAACCCGGCGGAGGACGTGCCCAGCCCCAGCTTCACGCTGGTCCAGACCTATGATGACCCCGCGGGCGGCCCGTCGATCTGGCACGCCGACCTCTACCGCCTCGCGGACGCCTCCGAGACGGCGGAACTGGGCCTCGACGAGGCCGACCCACGCGACATCCGCCTGATCGAATGGCCCGACCGTCTGGCGCAGGTGCCGCCGGATGCGTTGTGGGTCACCTTCCGGCCGGGCAGCGGGCCGGAGCTGCGCGAGATCACGCTGAGCGCGGCTGGCGGCTGGTCCGCTGCGAAGCGGGCGGCGGATCAGGCCCGGTTCCTCGGCGAAGCGTGCTGGGCGGATGCCGACCTTGTCCCCCTCGCCGGGGATGCGTCGAGCCGCCGCTATCTGCGCGCCACGCGGGCCGCCGAAACCGCGGTCCTCATGGACGCCCCGCCCGGCAGCCAAGGCGCCTATACCTCGATGACCCGGTGGCTCCGCACCCGCGGTTTCCACGCGCCCGAGATCCTCGCCGCGGACCCGGAGGCGGGCTTCCTGCTGCTCGAAGACCTCGGCGACGACCTGATCGCCCGCGTCCTGGAGGCCGGCCCCTCGCTCGCCCCCGAGGCCTATGCCCGGATCACCGACTTGCTGGCCGCGCTGCACCGCCACCCGCCCGCGCCGGGCATTCCGGCGCTCGACGGCCCCGAACTGGCCCGGCAGGCGGGCCTTTTCGCGGAATGGTATGGCCCCGCCGCAGGCGCCCCGCCCGGCTGCGACCGCGCCATCGCGACTGCCATCGAGACGCTCCACGCCCGCCTCTGCGAGGACGCGCCCCCCGTCACCGGCCTGCGCGATTTCCACGCCGAGAACATCGTCTGGCGCGGCGACGCGCCCTTAGGCCTCCTCGACTTCCAGGACGCCGTCGCGGTCCACCCCGCCTACGACCTCGTCTCCGCGCTGCAGGACGTGCGCCGCGATGTCGCCCCCGAGATCGAGCGCGCCGCCCTCGACCGCTACCTCGCCGCGACCGGCGCCGACCGCGATAGCTTCACCGCCGCCTACGCCCTCCTCGGCGCGCAACGGAACCTCCGCATCCTCGGCATCTTCGCCCGCCTCTGCCTTCAAGACGGCAAGCCGCGCTACCTGGCCTTCATGCCCCGCGCCTGGGCGCATCTGCAGCGCGATCTCGCCCATCCCGCGCTCGCGCCGCTCGCCGAGGCGCTTGCCGGCGTCCCGGCACCGACGCGTGACCTGATCGACCGATTGCGAGCCCGATGCCCGACGCCCTGATGCTCTTCGCCGCCGGGCGCGGCACGCGCATGGCGCCGCTGACCGACCGCGTGCCGAAGCCGCTGATCGAGGTCGGCGGCCTCACGCTGCTCGACCGCGCCCTCGACCTCGCCCGGGAGGCGGGGATCGGGCGCGTGGTCGTGAACATCCACCACCTCGGCGGGCAGATCGAGGCGCATCTCGAAGGCCGCCCCGGCATCACGATTTCAGACGAGCGCGACGAACTGCTGGAAACCGGCGGCGGGCTGAGGAAGGCCCTGCCGCTGCTCGGGCCCGAGCCGGTCCTGACGCTGAACCCCGACGCGGTCTGGACCGGCCCGAATCCACTGCCGGCGCTGCTCGCCGCCTGGGAGCCAGAGCGGATGGACGGGCTGCTGATGCTGGTCCCCGCCGCGCGCGCCACCTGCCGCGTCGGCCCGGGCGACTTCTCGATTGACGCCGAGGCTCGCCTCACCCGCGGCGGGCCCCTGGTCTACGGCGGCGCGCAGATCATCCGCACCGAGCGGCTGGCCGCGATCCCCGACGCCGCCTTTTCGCTCAACCGCCTCTGGGACCTGATGCTCGCCGAGGGCCGCGCCTTCGGCCTGATCCATCCCGGCGGCTGGTGCGATGTCGGCCGCCCCGAATGCATCCCCGAAGCCGAGGCACTGCTGGCATGAGCTTTTCCGGCCTCTACGCCCTGCCGCCCGGCGTCGATTTCGCCGCCGAGACCGTCGCCGGCCTCATCGACCGCATGGCCGGCCAGCCCCCCGAAGCGATGGCGCGGGTGTCGCTCTGGGCCAACTCGGGGCGGACACTCACGGCGCTGCGCCGCGCCTTCGAGGCGCGCGGGCCGATGCTGCTGCCGCGGATGCGGCCGATCGCGGACCTCGGCGGCGGCCCGCTCGAGGCGCCGCTCGCGCGTGAGCTGGACCTGGCGAGGCTGATCTCCGGCCTCGTCGCGCGCCGCCCCGCGCTCGCCGGCGGGCAGTCGGCGCCGCGGCTGGCGCGCTCGCTCGCGGCGCTGATGGCCGAGATGCAGAGTGAGGGCTGCGGCCCCGACGCGCTCGACCGCGTCGACGTGGGCGACCATGCCGAGCACTGGCGCGAGGCGCAGGCGTTCCTCAGGATCGCCGCCGACTGGGCGCTGTCCGGCCCGCCCCGCGACCGCGAGGCGCGGCAGCGCGCGGCGGCGGAAGCGGCGGCGGCGGACTGGGCCGCCGGGCGGAACTTCCCCGAGGGGCCGGTGATCGTCGCGGGCTCGACCGGGTCGCATGGGGCCACGCGGCTCTTCATGGAGGCGGTGGCGGCGCTGCCGCAGGGGGCGGTGATCCTGCCGGGCTTCGACTTCGACCAGCCGGAGGCGGTCTGGGCACGGCTCGACCGCCGGGCCGAGGACCACCCGCAGGCGCGATTCGCGCCTCTGCTCGAGACGTTCGGCCCGCCGCAACCATGGCGGGCGACGCCCGCCGCGGCACCGGCGCGCAACCGCCTCGTCTCGCTGGCGCTGCGGCCCGCCCCCGTCACCGACCAATGGGTCGCCGAAGGCCCCGCCCTGGGCGATCTGCGTCCCGCGGCCGAGGGGCTGACGCTGGTCGAGGCCCCCGACCTCGCCGCCGAGGCGCGCGCGATCGCCGTGGCGATCCGCGGCGCGATGGCGGACGAGCGCCGCGTCACCCTGATCGCCGCCGACCGGGCGCTTACCCGGCGCGTGGCGGCCGAGCTCGACCGCTGGGACATCGTGGCCGACGACAGCGCCGGGCGGCCGCTGCCGCTGACCCCGCCGGGGCTGTTCCTGCGGCAAGTGGCGTCCCTGAACGGGCAGGCGCTGACCATCGACGCGCTGCTGGCGCTGCTGAAGCATCCGGTGACGTCCAGCGGCACGGCCGGTCCCAAGGGCGACCACCTGCGCTTCACCCGCGACCTCGAATTGCACCTGCGCCGCCACGGCCCCGCCTTCCCCGACGCCGCCTTCCTGCGCGGCTGGCCCGCGCGGCACCGCGAGGGGACGGTGGCCGCCTGGGCCGACTGGCTCGCCGCGCTGCTGGACCGGATCGCGCCGCTGGCCGGGGACAAGGCCGCCCGGCCGCTGCCCGACCGGCTGGCCGAGCATCGCGCCCTTGCCGAGGCGCTTGCCGCCGGACCGGAGGGGGATGCCGCGGCGTCGCGCCTCTGGGACCGGCGCGACGGGGCGCTCACGCGGGGGGTGATGGACCAGCTGGCTGCCCATGCCGGCGACAGCCACATGCTCGACCCGCAGGGGTTCTCGGACCTCCTCGCCGCGCAACTCCAGACGCAGGCCGAGCGGCTCGACCTCGAGGCGCATCCGCTGGTCCGCATCCGCGGCCCGCGCGAGGCCCGGTCCGAGGCCTGCGCGGGCGGGCTGGTGATCCTCGCCGGGCTGAACGAGGGCAGCTGGCCGCAGCCGCTCGCGCCCGACGCCTGGCTCAGCCGCCCGATGCGGCTCGATGCCGGGCTGACGCTGCCCGAGCGGGTCGTGGGTCTCGCCGCGCATGACTTCCAGCAGGGGATCGCGGCGGGAGAGGTGATTCTCACCCGCGCGGCGCGCGATGCGGAGGCTGAGACGGTGCCCTCGCGCTGGCTCAACCGGCTGATGAACCTGATGGCCGGGCTTCCGGCGCAGCACGGGCCCGAGGCGCTGAAGGCGATGCGCGGACGCGGCGAGGCGCTGCTGACGCTGGCGCGCGCGCTCGCCACGCCGCGCAGCACCGAAGCGCCCGCGCCGCGCCCGGCGCCGGTTCCGCCCGCCCCGGCCTTCGCGCGGCTCTCCGTCACCGAGGTCGCGACCCTGATCCGCGACCCCTATGCGATCTACGCCCGCCACGTCCTGAAGCTGCGCCCGCTCGACCCGCTGCACCCCGAGCCTGACGCGGCGCTGCGCGGCGAGGCGCTGCACCGGGTCGCGCAGCGGTTCCTCAGCCCCGCGCCCGCCGCGGGAACGCCGAGGGCGGCGCTCGTCGCCCGCTTCCTCGCCATCGCCGACGAGGTGCTGGCCGAGGACGTGCCCTGGCCCGCCGCCCGCGCCTTCTGGATGGCCCGGCTGCGCCGGATCGCGCCGCGGCTGATGGCCGACGAGGCGCTGCGGCTGCAGGCGGGGGCGCCGATGGTGCTGGAATCGCGCGCGGAATACGCCGTCCCCGGCCTCGGCGTCAGCCTCATCGCGCGGCCGGACCGCATCGACCTGCGCCATGACGGCAGCGCGCATGTCTATGACTACAAGTCCGGCAAGCCGCCGACCGTTGACCAGATCAGGTCCTTCGACAAGCAGCTGCCGGTGACGGCGGCGCTCGTGCAACGCGGCGCCTTTCCTGGTCTGGGGCGACCCGAAGTCACGGGCCTGGCCTATATCTCCCTCTCCGAGAAGGGCGAGCCGGGCGACCGCAGCAAGGCGCTGCCGGAGGTCCCCGCGACCTGGGACCGGCTGGTTGTCCTCATGCGGCGCTATCTGGCAGGCGAGATCGGCTTCACCGCGCGCAGGGCGATGGAGCAGAACCGCTTCGGCTCGGACTATGACCGCCTCTCGCGCTTTGGCGAGTGGAGCGCGGCGACGCCGCCCACGGTGATCCGCCTCGGGGACCAGTCATGCTGAACCGCGCCATCCATGACGCAACGCGCCGCCAGATCGAGGCCGCCGCACCCGACCGTTCGACCTGGCTCACGGCCAATGCCGGCTCGGGCAAGACCAAGGTGCTGACCGACCGGGTGGCGCGGCTCCTGCTGCGCGGCACGGCGCCCGAGCGCATCCTGTGCCTGACCTACACCAAGGCCGCGGCGGCCGAGATGCAGAACCGGCTTCTGCAGCGTCTGGGGGGCTGGGCGATGCTGCCCGATGCGGAGCTGCGCGAGGCCCTGGCCGAGATCGGAGCCGAGGGCGATGGCGATCTCGCGGCGGCGCGGCGGCTGTTCGCCCGCGCCATCGAGACGCCAGGCGGGCTGAAGGTGCAGACCATCCACGCCTTCTGCGCCGGCGTCCTGCGCCGCTTCCCGCTGGAGGCCGGGGTGCCGGTCGGCTTCACCGAGCTCGACGACCGCACCGCCGCCCAGCTTCGGGCCGAAATCGTGGAGGAACTGGCGGTGGAGGGTGGCGAAGACATCGCCGACCTGACGACGCTGCTGCACGCGCCCGAGGGTCTCGACGGCTTCCTCGCCGCGGTGACGCGGGCTGAGACGCGCTTCGACCAGCCACCCGATCCGCCCGCGCTTTGGGACTTCCTCGGCCTGCCGCATCCCTATGAGGCCGACCGGCTGCTGGCCGAGGTGCTGGACCCCGAGGATGCTGAGATGATCGAGGCGCTCATTCCGTTGCTGCGCGCGGGGGGGGCGAATGACGGAAAACTGGCTCAGAAGCTGGAAGCGCACGACTGGCACGCGCCGGGGCTGGCGCAGCTGGGTTTGCTGGAGTCGGTCCTGCTGTTTGGCGGCACGGCGAAGACGCCTTTCGCCGCCAAGGTCGGCGGCATCCCCACCAAGGCGCTGCGCCTTGGCAGTTGCGCCCAATACGCCGACCCGCTCGACCGCCTCATGTGCCGCGTCGAGGAGGCCCGCACCCGGCGCATGGCCCTCGACTTCGCGCAGCGCAGCCTGCGCCTGCACCGCTTCGCCCACAACTTCACCCGCCGCTATGCCGAGGCCAAGCGGGCGCGCGGCTGGCTCGACTTCGACGACCTGATCGCGCGGACGGCGCGGCTGCTGTCCTCGGCCGGGATGGCGCAATGGGTGCTGTTCCGGCTCGACGGCGGCATCGACCACATCCTCGTGGACGAGGCGCAGGACACCAGTCCGGGCCAGTGGGAGGTGATCGAGCGGCTGGCGGCGGAGTTCACCGCAGGGACCGGCACGCGCGCGGCTGGCGAGCGGACGCTGTTCGTCGTCGGCGACCCGAAGCAGTCGATCTACTCCTTCCAGGGCGCCGACATCGCGGTCTTCGACGCCCGCCGCCACCGCTTCGAGGCTGACTTCCACCGCATCGGCTCGCCCATGCAGGACACGGCGCTGCTGCATTCCTTCCGCAGTTCGCCGCTGATTCTCGACCTCGTGGACCGGGTGTTTCAGGGCCCCGCGGCCGAGGGCCTCGGCACCCCGCCCGAGCATCGGGCCTTCCACGAGGGGCGGCCGGGGCGCGTGGACCTCTGGCCCGTGGTGCCGAAGCCTGACACCCCGCCCGAGCGGGAGTGGGACGACCCGCTGGACCAGCCCGAGGCCGACAGCCACATCGCCCGGCTGGCCACGGGGGTGGCGGCGGGCATCCGGCGGATGCTGGACGAGGGCACCCGGATCGTGACGCGCAAGGGCGAGCGCGCGCTCGAGCCCGGCGACGTGCTGATCCTCGTGCAGCGCCGCAGCGAGCTTTTCGACGCCATCATCCGCGCCTGCAAGTCCGAGCACCTGCCGATCGCCGGGGCCGACCGGCTGCTGCTGGACGACGAGATCGCCGTCGGCGACATCCGCGCGCTGCTCAATTTCATCGCCACGCCCGAGGACGACCTGTCGCTGGCCGAAGCGCTGCGCTCGCCGCTGTTCGGGCTGGACGAGGCGGCGCTGTGGCAGCTGGCGGCGGGGCGGCAGCGCTCCCTCTGGGCCGAACTGCGCGAGCGCGGGCCGGAGGAGGTGCGCGAGGCGGTGTCGGACCTGCTGCGCGTCTCGGGCCACCTGCGCCCCTTCGAGCTGATCTCGCGCATCCTCACGCGCCACAATGGCCGCGAGCGGCTGCTGGCGCGGCTCGGGCCGGAGGCCGAGGACGGCATCGACGAGTTGCTGACGCAGGCGCTGGCCTATGAGCGGACGGCGGTGCCGTCGCTGACGGGGTTTCTGGTGTGGCTCGACTCGGGCGAGACCGAGGTGCGGCGGCAGGCGGGCGGCGGTGGCATGGTGCGGGTGATGACCGTCCACGGCGCGAAGGGGCTGGAGAGCCCGGTCGTGATCCTGCCCGACTGCGCCAAGCTGAAGCTGCCGCATGAAGGCAGCGTCCTGACCCTCTCCGATCGGGCCGCGGTGCTGCGGGGGACCAAGGGGGAGCGGCCGGAGCCGGTGGAGACGGCGGTGGCCGCCCGCGGCGCGCGGCAGGAGGAGGAGCGGCGGCGTCTCCTCTATGTCGCGCTGACGCGGGCCGAGAGCTGGCTGATCGTGGCGGCAGCGGGGGAGGCTGGCGCCGGAACCGAGAGCTGGCACGCGATGGTGACCGAGGGGTTCGAGCGCGCCGTGGAGGACGCGGCCGGTGAGGAGACCGCGCTGCCTGAGCCGGTGCCCGGGGCGGGCGAGGGGCGGCGGCTGAGTTTCGGGGACTGGCCGTCGGCCGCTGCGCCGGTCCCGCGAGAGCCGGCGGTGCCGCAGGCCGAGCCGGCGTGGCTGCGGCTGCCGCCGGAGCCGGTCGCCCGCCCAGTGCGCCCATTGGCCGCGACGGCCCTTGGCGGCCCGAAGGCGCTGCCCGGCGGCGAGGGCGGCGATGCCGAGGCGGCGATGCTGCGCGGCACGCGGCTGCACCTCCTGCTGGAGCATCTGCCGGAGACGGCCGCGCAGGCAGCCGACCTGCTCGCCACGGCGGAAGGCGGCCTGCCCGCGCCCGACGAACTGGCCGGGCTTCTGGCGGAGGTCGAGGCGCTGACGACCGCGCCGCATCTCTCCGAGGTGTTCACCCCGCGCGCTGGCGAGGACATCCTGCGCGAAGTCCCGCTCACTGCGCCGCTGCCGGGGCTTGGCATCCTGTCCGGCACCGTGGACCGCCTGGTCGTCGGCCCTGACCGCATCCTCGCCATCGACTACAAGTCGAACGCCGAGGTGCCCGCGCGGCCGGAGGACACGCCCGAGGGCATCCTGCGCCAGATGGCCGCCTACCGCGCCGCGCTCGCCGCGATCTGGCCGGGGCGGCGGGTCGAGACGGCGATCCTCTGGACCCGCACGCGGGTCCTGATGCCGCTCCCCGATGCGGCGCTCGACGCCGCCGCCGGGCGGGTTGACCCGGCCCTCGGCCGTGCATAGCTCTGCCTCAACACCAGACAAAGGAGCCAGCCGATGGCCACCATTCCCGTGACCGATGCCGAGTTCGACGCCGAAGTGCGCCAGTCCGCCACCCCCGTGGTCGTCGATTTCTGGGCCCCCTGGTGCGGCCCCTGCCGCCAGATCGGCCCCGATCTCGAGGCGCTTTCCGAGGAATACGGCGACCGCGTGAAGATCGTGAAGGTCAACGTTGACGAGAACCCCGACGCGCCCTCGCAGCTCGGCGTGCGCGGCATCCCGGCGCTGTTCCTGTTCAAGGATGGCGAGGTCGTGAGCAACAAGATCGGCGCCGCGCCCAAGGCCGCGCTGAAGAGCTGGATCGACCAGTCGATCTGATGGCCGAGGGGAGCCCCGGCTGGCACGGCACGACGATCCTCGCGGTCCGCCGCGGGGATCGCGTTGTCGTGGCCGGCGATGGGCAGGTCAGCGTCGGCCAGACGGTGATGAAGGGGACGGCGCGCAAGGTGCGCCGCCTCTCGCCCGGCGGGCATGAGGTCGTGGTGGGCTTCGCCGGCTCCACCGCCGATGCCTTCACCCTGCTGGACCGGCTGGAGAAGAAGCTGGAGTCCGCCCCCGGCCAGCTGCAACGCGCCTGCGTCGAGCTGGCGAAGGACTGGCGGACCGACAAATACCTGCGGAACCTCGAGGCGATGCTGCTGGTGACGGACGGGGCGCAGCTTTACGTCGTGACCGGCGCGGGCGACGTGCTGGAGCCGGAGCATGACGTGGCCGCGATCGGCTCGGGCGGCAACTTCGCCCTGGCGGCGGCGCGGGGGCTGATGGAGACCGACCTGGACGCCGAGGAGGTGGCCCGCCGCGCGATGGCAATAGCGGCCGACATCTGCGTCTATACGAACGGCAACCTGACGGTCGAGACGATCGGTGGCTGACGCGCCTCAGCCTGCCTTCTTCGCCTCCATATAGGCGCGCAGCACCGCGTTCATCCGGGTCTGGTAGCCCTTACCCTGAGACTTGAAGAAGTCGATGACGTCCCGGTCGATCCGCAGCGAGACCGCCTGCTTCGGTTCGGGGATGACGAGCACGGCCTCGCCCCATTCGATACCGGCGATTTCCTCGTCTTCCTCTCCCTCGTACGGACCCTCTGCCTCTTCCCGCCGCAGACGTTCCCAGTCGGTCTTGTCCTCCATCTGGAGAATCTCATCCATCGTGTAGGGGCCGCTGATCTTGCCGCTCATTTCGTCTTGCCCTCCGGGCTGTGATGATGCGGATGGCGTCGCCTCTGCGGGTGAACACCACCGTGATGATGACGCCGTCCAGTTGACCGATCGCCATCCAGCGTTCTTCCGGTCCATCAAGTGCCGGCAAAACGCGGTGCGGTTGCCGGAACACCCTCGCCGCGCGAAGGAAGTCAATCCCGTGCTTCGCAAGCGCCGACTGCCGCTTCGCGTCATCCCATTCGAATCTTTGCTCAGTCATTGTATATACACTTCGCCCCCACACCCGTCAACCTTCCAACTCCCGCCGTCCGCCCCTATCTCTCCCCCGAGACACGAAGGACCCCATCATGACCGACCTGACCCCCCGCGAGATCGTCTCGGAACTCGACCGCTTCATCATCGGCCAGGCCGAGGCCAAGCGGGCGGTGGCGGTGGCGCTCAGGAACCGCTGGAGGCGGCGGCAGCTGGCGGATGATCTGCGCGACGAGGTCTATCCCAAGAACATCCTGATGATCGGCCCCACCGGGGTCGGCAAGACCGAGATCAGCCGGCGGCTGGCGAAGCTCGCGCGCGCGCCCTTCATCAAGGTCGAGGCGACCAAGTTCACCGAGGTCGGCTATGTCGGCCGCGACGTCGAGCAGATCGTCCGCGACCTCGCCGACGCGGCGATCGTCGAGACCCGCGAGCGGATGCGCGAGGAGGTCAAGGCCCGTGCCCACAAGGCCGCGGAGGAGCGGGTGCTGGCAGCACTGACCGGCGAGAATGCCCGCGAGGGCACGCGCGACATGTTCCGCGCCAAGCTGAAGCGGGGCGAACTGGACGAAACGGTGATCGAGCTGGAACTGCAGGATACCTCGAACCCGCTGCAGATGCTGGACATGCCGGGGATGCCGGGCGGGCAGATGGGCGGCATGATGGACCTCTCGGGGCTGATGAAGGCCTTTGGCGGCCGCCGGGTCCGCAAGAAGGTCACGGTCCGGGACAGCTATGAGCTGCTGCTGGCGGAGGAGGCCGACAAGCTGCTGGACGACGAGCAGGTGAAGGCCGCGGCGCTCGAGGCGGTGCAGGAATCGGGGATCGTCTTCATCGACGAGATCGACAAGGTCGCCGCCCGTTCGGACGCGCGCGGGGGCGAGATCAGCCGCGAAGGGGTGCAGCGCGACCTGCTGCCGCTGATCGAGGGCACCACGGTGGGCACGAAATACGGGCCGGTCAGGACCGACCACATCCTCTTCATCGCCTCGGGGGCATTCCACATCGCCAAGCCCAGCGATCTGCTGCCTGAGCTTCAGGGACGCCTGCCGATCCGGGTCGAGCTGCGGGCCCTGACCGAGGCCGATTTCGTCCGCATCCTGACCGAGACCGACAACGCGCTGACCCGCCAATACGCGGCGCTGATGGCGACCGAGGGGGTGAGGGTGGAGTTCACCGAGGACGGCATCGCGGCGCTGGCCCGGATTGCGGCCGAGGTGAACGGCAGCGTCGAGAACATCGGCGCCCGCCGCCTCTACACCGTGATCGAGCGCGTGTTCGAGGAGCTGAGCTTCACCGCGCCCGACCGCTCGGGCGACAGCGTCACAATAGATGGGGCCTTTGTCGAGAAGCACCTGGGCGATCTCGCACGGTCGGCGGATCTCTCGCGCTACGTCCTCTGACGGAACCGGGCGGCGGGGTCGCGGCTTGGTCCGCGACACGCCCCTCGGAGATACGCGATGTTCAACAACATGTTCGGTGGCCTCTTCGGCCTCATCATCTTCATCCTCGACGTCTGGGCGATTGCCTCGATCATCCGCTCGCCTGCCTCGGGCGGAGCGAAGGTGATCTGGGTGCTCGTGGTGGCGATCCTGCCGGTGCTGGGCCTCATCATCTGGTATTTCGCCGGGCCCAAGGCGAATGACGTCAGGCGCTACTGAGGCGCGCTACTTCCGAAGATAGACGTAATAGGCGCCCTCGCCGCCGTGGCGGTGATGGGCGGGCGTCACCTGCAGGACCAGCCGCGAAAGCGGCGGGCGGTGCAGCCACATCGGCACATTGTGCCGCAGCGCGCCGGGCCGCACCGGCAGCGGCGCGTCGGGGCCACCGGCCTTGCCCTTGCCGGTGATGACCAGCACGAGCCGCAGGCCCGAGGCATGGGTGCGCAGGATGAACCTTTCCAGCACCGGCTGGGCGGCGTTCAGCGTCAGGCCATGCAGGTCGATCCGCGCCTCGGGCGCGAGCTTGCCGCGGCTCATGCGGCGGTGGAGCTTGGCGTCCATGCCCGGCGGGGTGGCCGCAAGACGCTGCGCCGGGCTGGGCGCCGGATCGAAGCGCGGCGTCATGGCCGTGGCGCTCTGGCCGACGCGGAAGCGCGGCGGCCTGAAGCGGTCGGGCGGCGTCGGTTCCGGCGGCGGCGCGGCGGGCGGCTTGTCCTCGGCCCTCCTCGGCGGGGGCTTGTGGGCGGCGCGCGTGCTCGCCGCCACGCGCTGCCAGATCTCGAGGTCTTCGGGCGTCAGGCCCCGTCTGCGGGGCACACCTCAACCCGTGGCGACAAGCTGCCAGTTCGGGTCGTCCGACCCCATGCAGCGCGCGAAGGTCCAGGTGTCGCGCTGCTTGCGCGCGGCCTTCGGGTCGCCGTCGATCACCTCGCCGCGCTCGTCGCGAACCGCGACGATCATCTCGGCCACGAAGCGCACCGAAATCTCGGCGTCGCCGGTCGCCCGGTCGAAGGACGCCCCGGCAAGCGCGGTCTCGCGGGTGCCGAGATACTGCGCCTCGACCGTTTCGCCACGATCGGCGCGGCCGTCGATCACGCTCTGGAAGGCCTCGGCCACGTCGCGCGAGAGGAACGGCAGCACCGGGTCGATGTCGCCGCGCTCAAAGGCCATGAGGATCATCTCGTAGGCATGTTTCGAGCCGCCGAGGAATTCGCCCACGGTGAAGGACGGCTCCACCTGCCGCATCGCGTTCAGCGCCTCGGCGGCCGGGGTGCCCGGCTCGGTGTGGTCGGCCACGTCGCTCTCGACCGCGGCGGCGGTGCCCTCGATCACCTCGAAGCGGGGCTGCGGCGCGGGCTGATCAGGCAGCGTGGGGGGTGTCTCGAAACCGTCGCGGGTGCCCAGCACGCCGCGCAGGCGCAGGATGAGGAATATCGCGATGCCGGCGAGGACGAGCAGCTGGATCAGCGGGCTGGACATTGATCGGGCCTTCCTGGGCTGGCATCGCGGGAACACCGGATTATGTAGGAGGCGGGCCGGGACAAGTCCAGTTTTCCCCGGCCGGGAGGCTCTGGAATGCCGTTGCTCGTCCTGTTCGTGATGCTGCCGCTGCTCGAGATCGCACTGTTCATCCTCGTCGGGGGCGCAATCGGTCTCTGGCCGACGCTGCTGATCGTCATTCTCACCGCCGTCCTCGGCGTCTGGCTGATGCGCCGCCAAGGCGCCCGCGCCGCGAGGGACGTCCAGAGCGCCTTCACGGAGTTGCGCGACCCCTCGGGGTCGCTCGCCCATGGCGCACTGATCGTGATGGCCGGGGGGCTGCTGGTCCTGCCGGGGTTCTTCACCGACTCGCTCGGCGCGCTGTTGCTGCTGCCGCCGGTGCGGAGCTGGCTGATCCGGCGCATGGGACGCCGGGTGCGGGTCGTCGGCGGCCGCCATACCGAGGCGCACCGCTATGGCGGCGGCGCGGTGATCGACGGCGATTACCTTGACGAGACGGTGATCGACCAGGCCGCCGAGCCGCCGATCCCTGACCGCCCCTTGGGTCCGCGTCGGCCGTCGGGTTGGACCGCCGACCCGCATTGATGCCGCGGCAACGGCGGTGCTAGACACGCCCCCGTGCCTTTTTTACCCCGAGGAGTCCCCGCCATGAGCGACGAGAGCCAGCCGACGAACAACGGTGGCGCCGCCGCCGCCGCGCAGCCGCAGCAGCCCGGACAGCAGCAGGTGCGCATGCAGGTGCTGGCCCAGTTCATCCGCGACCTCAGCTTCGAGAACGCGGTCGCGCAGCGCGGCATGTCCGGCGGCGAGGTGAACCCCGAGATCACCGTCCAGGTCAGCCTCGACGCCCGCAAGCGCAGCGTCGAGCACCAGTACGAGGTCATCACCAAGTTCAAGATCAACTCGGCCAACAGCGCCGACAAGGCGACGCTGTTTCTCTGCGAGATCGAATACGGCGGCGTCTTCCACATCGAGGGCGTGCCCGAGGAGCAGCTGCATCCCTTCCTGATGATCGAATGCCCGCGGCTGCTGTTCCCCTTCGTGCGCCGGATCGTGTCGGACGTGACCCGCGACGGGGGTTTCCCGCCCTTAAACATGGACCTCGTGGATTTCGTGGCCCTCTACCGCCAGGAGCTCGCGCGCCGCGCGCAGGCCGAGCGCCCGGCCGACCAGCCGCTCTCCTGACGGCTCGCCATGGCCCGCGCCGCAGCGCCGCCGCGGGCCTGGCAGCGGATGCTGTCGGGGCGGCGGCTTGACCTCCTCGACCCCTCGCCGTTCGACATCGAGATCGAGGACATCGCCCACGGGCTGGCCTTCGTGGCCCGCTGGAACGGACAGACGCGGGGCGACTGGGCCTATACGGTGGCCGAGCATTCGCTGCTGGTGGAGGAGTTGCTCAGCGGTGCCGCAGCGGGCGAGCCGCGTTGGCGGCTGGCGGCGCTGCTGCATGACGCGCCGGAATATGTGATCGGCGACATGATCTCGCCGGTGAAGGCGGCGTTGGGTTCGGGCTATGGCGAACTCGACGCGCGGCTGACGGCGGCGATCCATCTGCGGTTCGGACTGCCGGCGGTGCTGCCCGCGAGGGTCAAGGCGGCGATCAAGCAGGCGGATCGCGTCTCGGCATGGCTGGAGGCGGTGCAGATCGCGGGCTTCATGCCGGCCGAGGCTGACCGTCTGTTCGGCCGGCCGAAGCTGGCTGCGGGGCGGATGATCGATCCTCGCCCGCCGGCCGAGGTGCGCTCGGCATTCCTCGACCGTTTTGCGGCGCTGATGGCCGCCTGCGACGCCGGCTGACCGGCGCCGCAGGTCTCATCGCGGTCTCAGACCGCGAGATCCTCAAGCGACTTGCCGGATTCCAGGCTCTCGTTGACCCAGCGGGGGCGACGGCCGCGGCCGCTCCAGGTCAGGCTCGGGTCGTCGGGATGGGCGTAGCGCGGCTCGCCGCCCGCCGGAGCGGCGCGGGTGGTGGCGGCCTTGCCCTTGGCGCCACGGCGGGCGCGGGTCACGTCGGCGAGGCTCGAAAAGCCGTGCGCGCGCACCGCTTCCTCGGCCGCGGCGATCGCCTCTTTGCGTTTGCGGTCCTTGAACCCGGAAATCGCCCGGTCAACCTCGTGGCGAAGTTCGCGGAGTTCTTCCAGCGACTTGTTTTCCAGATCGATGTCCATTGCCGTATCCAACCCTGTTCTTCACCGCGTATCCACGCGGCAGGTAACGCGCGGTTTATGCCCGCAGGTTACCGAAATGCAACTGCCTAAATCGGCTGGGTAGATATTTATTTCGGACTGCGCTTGGCCAGGATCCGCTGCAACGTCCGGCGGTGCATGTGCAGCCGCCTTGCGGTTTCGCTGACATTGCGGTCGCATTGCTCGAACACCCGCTGGATATGCTCCCACCGGACGCGGTCGGCGGACATCGGGTTTTCCGGCGGCGGCGGCAGGGCTTCGCCCGAGGCGAGCAGCGCCGCGGTCACGTCATTGGCATCTGCCGGTTTCGAGAGATAATCGGTTGCGCCCATCTTCACCGCAGCGACCGCAGTCGCAATCGCGCCATATCCGGTCAGCACCACGATCCGCGCGTCCGGCCGCGCCTCGCGCAGATCCTCGACCACATCGAGGCCCGAGCCGTCCTCGAGCCGCAGGTCGATCACCGCGTAGGCCGGCGGCGCCTCGGCCACCGCGCGCCGCGCCTCGGCGACCGAGGCCGCGGTCCGCGCTGAAAAGCCACGCTTTTCCATGGCCCGTGCCAGGCGCTCGACGAAGGCGGTGTCGTCGTCCACCAGCAGGAGGGAGCGATCCTCGCCGATCTTCTGTTCGCGCTCGGCCATCGTCCGTCCCCTTCGCCATCCGCCGCGCCATGTCGCGCCGCGGCGAACCTATTGCGGCGCCGGGCCGAGTTCAAACAATGATCAGGCCCTGTCGAGGAAGCAGGCCGTGCTTTCGGCCATCGCCTCCGGGGTGACGTCGCGGCCGAAGTACTCGACCGTGCCTTGTTCGGGCAGGATGAGGTAGGTGTTGGTCATATGGTCGACCAGGTAATAGGGATCGCTGCCATCGTCATGCGAGCGGTAATAGTTCCGCCAGAGCTGGTTCACGGCCGCGATCTCCTCCTCCGAGCCGGTCAGGCCCAGCATCTCGGGATGCATCGCATCGGTGAAATCGCGCATCACCTCGGGCGTGTCGCGCTTCGGGTCCACGGTAATCATCACCGGCCGCACGTCATGCCCGCCGTCGGCCAGCACATCAACCGCGACCCCGTTGCGCGCCGCGTCCATCGGGCAGACATCGGGGCAGAAGGTGTAGCCGAAATAGAGGAGCGAGGGCTTGTCGAAGACCTGCGCCTCGGTCACGCGCTCGCCGGTTTCGGACGTCAGGGTGAATGGCCCGCCGAACTGCTCGAACCCGCCGGCGACCGCCCCCTGCCGGCAGGAGGCGAACTGATCGCCCGCATTCCGCTGCGCCATCCAGAGTCCGCCGATCGCCAGCAGCAGCAGCGCCGAAATCCCGGCGGCGATGATCAGCATTCGGTCACGAGTCACGGGGATGCTCCCTTTCCTGGCGGCGCATTGATCGCCGATCGGGCCGCGGCTAACAAGGCACGCCCCTGTGACAGAAGGAGGAGGCGGTGAACCTGACCCCTGGCGAAGCGCGGCCCCCGGGCTCGCTGATCGGACCGATCCGGCTCAGGACACTGGTGCTGCTGCGCTGGGTCGCGCTCGGCGGGCAGCTCTGCGCGATCGTCGCGGCGCTGTGGCTGGGGCTGCGGTTCCAGCTCGGCCTGGTTCTGGCGGTGACGGCCGCGGGGGCGGTCTTCAACCTCGCGCTGATGCGGCGCGGCGCGCAGCCCGACAGCGCGCAGGCCGCGCTGCAACTGGCCTTCGACGTAGTGCAGGTGTCGCTGCTGCTGGCGCTGACCGGGGGGCTGTCGAACCCCTTCGCGCTGCTGATCCTCGCGCCGGTGACGATCGCGGCGACGGCGCTCGACCGGCAGAAGGTGGTGATCCTCGGGCTGGCGACGGTGGCGATGGTCACGCTGGCGAGCTTCGCGGCCCAGCCGCTGCGCGATTCGGCCGGACTGGTCATCGAATCGCCGCCGCTGCTGGTGGTGGGCCACTGGGTCGCCGTGGTGATCGCGGTGGTGTTCTTCGCCGGCTACGCGCACCGGGTCTCGACGGAACTCCGCGCCCGGTCGAGCGCGCTCGCGGCGACCGAAATGGCGCTCGCGCGCGAGCAGCGGCTCCAGAACCTCGGCGGCGTGGTGGCGGCGGCGGCGCATGAGATGGGCACGCCGCTGGCGACCATCAAGCTGGTGGCGAGCGAGCTGGCCGACGAGCTTGAGGACCGTGAGGACCTCGCCTCCGACCTGGCGCTGCTGCGCGATTCCGCCGACCGCTGCCGGGACATCCTGCGGAGCATGGGTCGGGCCGGAAAGGACGACATGATGCTGCGCGCGACGCCGCTGCATGTCCTGATCGCCGAGGCCGCCGAGCCGCACGCCACCCGCGGCGACATCCGCGTCACTCTGGACGGCGCCGAGGACTCGCCCGAGCCGGTCATGCAGCGTGATCCCGGCACCATCCACGGGCTGCGCAACCTGATCCAGAACGCCGTCGATTTCGCGGCCGAGACGGTCCGCATCGAGGCCCGCTGGTCGGCCGACCGCGTCATCGTGACGGTGGCCGATGACGGCGCGGGCTTCCCCCCGGCGCTGCTGGCGCGCATCGGCGAGCCGTTCCTGACCACCCGCCGCCCGGCCGCGGACCGGCCCGGCTACGAGGGCATGGGCCTCGGGCTCTTCATCGCCAAGAGCCTGCTGGAGCGGTCGGGCGCCACGCTGCGCTTCGGCAACGGCGCCGGAGGCGGGGCCGAGGTCGAAGTCAGCTGGCCGCGCGGGCGGATCGAGGCCAAGGCCCGCGGGCCGCTCGGCGAGAACCCGGCGATTGCCTGAAGCCACCCGGTTAACCTCGCGTTAACGGTCCCCTGCTACCGCAGGTTGTCCGGGGAGGCGACAGTTCATGCACCATCTCGTTACGGCCGCCGTCGCCTTCCTCGCTGCGTTCGCGGCGCTCCTCGCCGTCCTCGCCGTCTGCCGCTACCTCGAGCCGGTGGATCGCGGCCGCCGCCGCCGGCTGGAGCAGCGCCTCGCGCCCATTGTGTTTCTCTTCGACCATGCCCGCCTCGCCGACGCGACCGAGCCGGGGCGGCGCCTGCTGGCCCGGCTCCCCGGAACGGACCTCGAATCGTTGCTGGGCTGGCTCGGCCCGCGGCTGCCGAACGCGGCCGCAACGCTCGCGGCGCTGCCCGACCGCGGGACGGTGGAGGCGGAGGGCGACCGGCTGCATCTGCGGGCCGAGGATCTGGGCGAGGGCATGATGCGTCTCACGCTCAGCGATTCGCTGGCGGAGGGCACCGGCGTCGTCGTGGACGCGCTGTCGCAGAACGCGCTCGAGGAGGAGGTCGAGCTTCTGCGGCAGGCGGTGGACGGCGCACCGCTTCTCTGCTGGCGGGAGGATGGGGCGGGCGGGATCGCCTGGGCCAATGCCGCCTATCTGGCCGAGGCCGAGACCCGGTTGCCCGGTCATCCGGCCTGGCCGGTGCCGCGCCTGTTCGACCTGCCGCCGGACCTCGCGGCTCTGGAAGGCGGGCAGCGGCAGTCGCTCGGCGACGGCGCCGCCCAGCGGTGGTTCATGTGCCATGCGCGCGCGGATGCCGAAGGCGGGGGCCGCCTCGTCTTCGCCCTGCCCGCCGACGAGGCCGTCCATGCCGAGCGCTCCTTGCGCGAGTTCGTGCAGACGCTGGCCAAGACCTTCGCCGACCTTCCCATCGGCCTCGCCGTGTTCGACCGCGGCCGGAACCTGCAGCTCTTCAACCCGGCGCTGATCGACCTCACGGGCCTGCCGACCACCTTCCTCGCCGCCCGCCCCAGCCTCTATGCGTTGCTCGACCGGCTGCGCGAGGCGCGGATGGTGCCGGAGCCGAAGGACTACCGCAGCTGGCAGCGGCAGATGAGCACGCTCGAGGCCGCGGCGGCCTCGGGCCACCATGTCGAGACCTGGTCGCTGCCCGGCGGGCGCACCTACCGCGTGACCGGCCGCCCGCACCCGGACGGCGCGCTCGCCTTCCTGTTCGAGGACATCACCTCCGAGATGTCGATGACCCGCCGCTTCCGGGCGCAGCTCTCGGTCGGAACGCAGGTCGTGGACACGCTGGACGAGGCGCTCGCGGTCTTCGGCTCGGACGGGCAGATGCTGCTCGGCAACGAGGCCTGGCGGCGGGTCTGGGACGACGACGTGCTGCCGCTGCCCGAGCGGTTGCGCGCGATTGGCGGCGCCGGTGGCGGCGGGCCCGGCGCGCAGCGGCTGGCGGAGCTTCTGGCACCCGGCGCCGCCCGCGAGGGCGCGAACGGCGCGATGGCCGCGACGGACGGCACGCTGCTGGCCTGGCGCATCCTGCCGCTGCCCGGGGGGCAGTGGATGCTCGGATTCACGCCGAACCCGGCGCGGGTCCAGCCGGCCGCGATGGCGGGCGAGGCGCTGCGCCGCTCGACCGGCTGAGCCTCAGCGGTCGGCTTCGTCGAAGGGCAGGACAGTCTCGCGCGCCGGGCCGTCCGGCGCATCCTCCTTCCTCAGCAGGCTGATCTCGCCATCCGCCTCCAGGATCGCCGACTCGACCTCGGCGAGGCTGCCGATGCCCTGGCTCCGCAGGACCGCCATGATCTCGTCCTCCGTGACCATCTCGCGGCGCATGTTGCGGCGCAGAAGCCTGCCGTCCGCAACCAGCCGGCTGGTCTTGTGCTTCATCACCCGCCGGACGGCCGGAAACCGAAGCTCGAGCAGGTCGATCACGTAGCCCCAGAGAAGCACCACCGACACCATCACCAGCAGGTCGCCGAGCGAGGCAGAGCCGCCCATGATCGCATCGCCGCCGATGGCGCCGATCACGACCAGCACCAGCATGTCGTTGGGCGAGATGTTGCCCGCGTTGCGCTGCGGCACCACGCGGACGAGGATGATGAGGCCGAGGAACGCGATGCTCGCCCGCACCGCCGTGAGCCAGAGCGGATGCTCGAAGCGGAACATCTCCACGACTTCGGTCATCCCCGTCCCGCGCCCCGTCGCCTTCAGTAGTCGCGCTCGAAGAACAGGCCCAGGCTGCTCTCGCCCTCGTTGTCCACCGATCCCCGCGCGGTCAGCGAATCGGTCAGGTCGAGGTTGATGTTGAGCTGCGTCTTGCCGTCGCCGCCGACCGCCAGGTCGGTATAGACCCGGTCGCTGATGTAGCGCCCGGCGCGGACGGTGATGTCGCCGTCCTCGTCGGTCTGAAGGTCGAGGTCGTCGAGGCCGAAGCCCTCGCGCAGCTGCGCCACGATCCCCTCGCCGCCGCGCCCGGCCAGCGTGGCCACCGCATTGGCCAGCTGCGCCGCCTGCAGCGCGCTGATGTTGTCGATGCCGCGCCCGAAGAGGAGCTGCGAGAGCACCTCCTCCTGCGGCATGTCGGGGATTGAGGTGAAGGTGATCGTCGGGTCGTTGGCCTCGCCGGTGATCTCGATGCGGGTGACGATGCCGTTGTTCTGAGTCTCCGCCACCAGGCGGATATAGGGCACGAGGCTGCCCTGCATCTCGAGCGAGCCCTCGCTCAGCACGAAACGGCGGCCGAGCAGGTCCACCCGGCCGCGGATCAGGCTGAGCGAGCCGACCGGGACCACGTTGCGGGCGCTGCCGGTCAGGCGGATCGTGCCGCCCAGTTCCGCATCGACGCCGCGGCCGCGGATGAAGACCTGGTTCGGCGCCTCCAGCGTCAGGTCGAGCCGCGCGGCGATGGTGGGCGGCGAGGCCGGCGGCCCGGCGAGGCCCGCGGCGGTGGCCTCGGCGCCGGGATAGGGCAGCAGCCCCGCCTTGGCGCGGGTCGCGCGCACCGGCGGCCGGTCTCCCAGATGGGTGATGTCGGGGATCGGCGCGGCGCCGCCGAGCCCGGTCGAGGGGATGCGGATCTCGGTCCGGCCGATGGCGAGGCTGCCCGCGATCAGCGGCCCCTCGGCCAGCGTCCCTGTGGCCGTCACGGTGCCGGTGAGGCTGGTCTCGTAGAGGTTCGGGTCGCGCAGCGTCGCCTCGTCGAGCCGCACGGTCATGTCGATCGGCCGCGGGTTGGCGATTCCGATCGTGCCTTGCACCGCAACGGTGCCGCCATCGGCCAGGCCGCCGCCGCCGCGGACCGCGACCGATCCGCCGCTGAGATCGGCGGTCATGTCCAGCCCGTCTATGCGCACCCCGAAGCGCGGGTCCGAAACCTGCGCCCCGGAAAGCGTGACGCGGCCGCTCAGCGATTCGAGCGCGAGCGGGCCGTTCAGCCGCAGGTCGTAGCTGACCGGCCCCGTGACCGAGCGCACCCTCAGGGTCGGGTTGGCGATGGCCGCGTCGGTGGTGCCGGTGATCGCCAGATCGGCGGTTCCGCCGTCCTGCGCCACGGTTCCGGCCACCCGCGTCTGGGTGCCGCCCGGCCCGCTGATCGCGAGGTCGAGGCCATAGCCCGCCGCCGCCTGCCGCACAGTGCCGGTGGCCTGCACCGGACCGGGGAAGGCCGGCGTGAAGAGGCCGAGGTTCGCGAGCCGCGCATCGACCGTGATGCCGCCGGCGAGCGTGCCGCTGGCGGTGAGGCTCGCCTGCGGGTTGCTGGCGGTCAGGCGGTTGATGGTCAGCGCCTCGCCCTGCCGGCTCGCCGCCAGGTCGAAACTCGTGGTGCCGCCCAGCAGCAAGTCCAGCTGCGGGTTGCCGATGCCGAGGTTTCTCGCCGTGCCCGAGGCCGTGACCGTGAGCGCGTCGCCCTGCTGGCGGATCTGCCCCGAGGCCGTCAGCCCGCCCCGGAGGCCGCCGCCGATGAAGGCGAGGCTCTCGGCGTCCACCTGCGCCTGCAGGTCGGTCACGCCACCGCCGATGCGGCCGGTGGCACTCGCGGTCAGGCGCGGGTTGGCGATCTCGGCGCGCTCCAGCGTGACGGTGCCGCCCTCTTCGGTCCCGGCGATGTCGAAGCGGGTCACGCCCGCGAGCGCCGCGTCGACCTGCGTCTGGCCGAGCGAGAGGTCGGTGCCGGTGCCGGTCAGGGTGAAGCGGCGCATACCGCTGCCGTCCTCGACCAGCGTGCCGTCCGCCGCGAGCGCCCCGGCCCAGCCCGGCCCGAGTGCGGCGAGCGAGGGCATCTCGATCCGCGCCGCCATATCGGTCACGCCGCCGCCGACCGTGCCGGTGGCGGTGATGCTGGCCTGCGGGTTCTCGATCCGGGCCTCCTCGACGGCGAAGGCGCCGTCGCGCTCCGTCGCGCGGACCGCGACGGTGCTGGTCCCGCGCAGGAGGCCGTCCACCTGCGGCTGGCCGATCGCCACGTCCTGCGCCGTGCCCGCGACCTCCAGCCGCCGCGTTCCGTCGCCCGCATCGCGGAAGCTGCCGGTCAGGTCGACCGACCCGCCCCAGCCGAGGCCGAGGCTGGCGAGGCTTTCGGCCCGCGCGTAGCCGGTCAGGTCGGTGCCCTCCGGGCCGACCGTCCCTTGCGCGGTCACGTCGATCTGGTCGTTGACGAGGCTGCCCTCCTCAATGACGAAGCCATCCGGCCCCTGAACCGCGCGCAGGCTCAGCCGCGTCGTCCCGGTCAGCGCCCCGTCCACCTGTTCCTGCCCCAGGGCGAGATCCTCGCCGGTGCCGGTCACGTCGATCCGCCGCTGTCCGTCCGCGTCCTGCGCGTAGCTGCCCTGGAGTGCCACCGACCCGCGCGCGCCGAGCCCGAGCGCCTCGAGCCGCGCGATGCTGACCGCGCCCTGAAGCTGCGTCTCCGCACCGACCTGCCCGGTGGCACTGGCGGTCAGCTGCTGGTTCCCGATCTCCGCCGTCTCGATGGTGAAGCTGCCGTCCCGCTCGACACCTGCAAGGGTGAAGGTCGTGGCACCGGTCAGCGCCTCGTCGACGCCCTGCTGCCCGAGGGCGAGATCCTGACCGGTTCCCGTCACCTCCAGCCGCCGGCCGCCGTCGCCGGTATCGGCGAACCGCCCCTGCGCCTGCAGCGATCCCCGCCAGCCGCGCCCGAAGGCGGCCAGCGAGGCGATGTCAACGCGGCCGCTGAGGTCGGTGCGGTCCTGGCCTATGGGTCCGCTGGCCGAGGCGGTCAGCTGGGGGTTCTCGATGTCGAGTTGCTCGACCTCGATCTGGCCGTTCTCCGGGTCCTGCGTCGCGGCAAGGGTGAAGCTCGTCGTGCCCGTCAGCGCGCCGTCCACGTCCTGCTGGCCGAAACGCAGATCCTCGCCGGTGCCGGTCAGCGTCAGCCGCCGAAGCCCGCCGCTCTCCGCGATGCGACCGGTGGCGGCGAGGCTGCCGCCCCAACCGGGTTGCAGATCCGCGAGGTCGCCCATGGTCAACTGAAGGCTCGCGTCCATCTGCCCCGGCGTCAGGTCGCCCTCACCCTCCAGTGTCAGCTGCGGGTTCGTCAGTTCCAGCCGTTGCAGGGTGTATTGCCCGCCCGCCTCGGTCGCCGCGATCACGAGGTCGGTGGTGCCGCGCAGGGCGCCGTCGAGTTGCGCGATGCCGGTCTCGAGGTCCACCGCCTGCCCGTTCACCGCCAGCCGCCGCTGGCCCTCGGCCCCGGTCAGCGTGGCCTCGGCCGCGAGGCTGCCGCCCAGCGCCGGGTCGATCTCGGCCAGCGAGGCGAGGGTCAGCGTCGCGCGCAGGTTGCTGGCGCCCGAGGAGACGGTGCCCGCGGCATCCACCGTCAACCGCTCGCCGTCCACGGTCAGCTCGCGCAGCTCGATCCCCTGCTCGTCGCGCCGGGCGCTTGCGACGATGGTGGTATTCCCCCGCAGCAGCCGGTCGAGTTGCTCCTGCCCGATGCGGATGTCGGTCGCCGCGAAGCTGGCCTCGGCATCGAAACCGCCGGTCAGCAGCGTGTAGAAGCCCGCGATCTCGCCATCGACGCGGCCCTGCAGCGGCCGGCCGGCGAGGCCGGAGAGGCGTTCCAGCTCGTCGTAGCGCGCGTCGAGGCGGCCGGAGACGGTGATGCCGCTGCCGAGGCCGTCGAGCAGCAGCTGGCCTTCGAAGGCCGAGAAGTCACCGGCGACGGTGAAGTCGGGGAACTCGACCGCGTTGCCGGGGGTCCAGTCGAATGTGGTGCTGCCGTTCAGCGACGGCCCGAGCGCGGCGGCGAGGTCGGGATTCGCGGGCGCGATGCCCGCGGTCTCGAAGCCGATCTGCCCCACGACCTCGGCCAGCGACTCGCCCTCGAGGCGGATCGTGCCGCTGCCGTCGAGGGTGACGCTCTCGATTGCCAGCCGCTCCTGCGCGTAGCCGCCGAGAAAACCGCGCAGGGTCCAGCCCGAGCCCTCGGCCGCGTCGTAGCTGAGTTGCAGCCGCGCGGTTTGGACCGTGGTGGGCGTGCCGCCGAGCGGCAGGCGCACGGGCAGGTCGGTCGCGCCCGCGTCCTCGCCCAGCGTCAGCAGCAGGACCGCGCTTGTCGGCGCGCGCTCGGCGTTGAGCGAGAGCGAGCCGGAAAGGTTCAGCCCCTCGGTGTCCACCAGCAGGACCGGGATATCCAGCCGCCCGTCCTCACCCAGCCAGCCCTGCGCCAGCAGCTGCGAGTCGTCGCCGAAGAAGCCGCGCTGGGCCTCGGGGATCAGCGCGCCCACGTCGCCGCCGAGATGGATGCGGAAGCCGCGACCGGGGGTGCCGTCGGCGCCCGCCTCGCTGGCCAGCGCGACGGTGCCGGTCACGCGCGGCTGGCCGTCGGTGCCGAGCGAGATCTCGGCCGAGAAATCGTCGAGCGGCCCCTCGCCCTGGATCGTCGCCTGCACCGCAGGGCGGCCCTCGAGGTCGATGAGGTTGGCGAGGATGCCGTCCGGGGCCTCGTCCAGTGTGATGTCGATGCCCAGAACGGTCGTAGCGTTGGAATAGGACGCGTCGATGGCGAAGACGCCGCGCGGGCCGTCGATGCGCTCGATCGCCAGCTGCGCCTCGCCCTCGCCCCGGGCGAGCGACATGGAGCCGTCCACGCTGACGACCGCCGCCTGTCCGATGACGGGCTGGCCGATCTCGACCCGGCCGACGTCGATATGCGAGATGGTCACGCCGACCGGCAGCGTCGGCAGGCTGAAGCCGGTGCCCGCCTCGGGCGTCGGCGTGTCATCGCCTGCCGGCAGGCGCGGCAGCAGGATGGTCTCGGCCGAGAGCTCCGCGATCTCGACCCGCCGCGCGAACAGGGCCGAGCGGTTCCACTGGATCGCGCCGTTCTCGATCTCCAGCCAGACGCCCTCGTCGTCGGCGATGGTGAGGCGGGTGAAGGTCGCCCGGGAACTCAGCGCGCCGCGGAACCCCTCGATGCGGACCTCGCGCCCGGCACCGGAGAGGTTTTCCTGCAGCAGCCGGGTCAGGAAGCCGGGGTCGTCCGGCTCGGCGGCCGAGATCTCGGCGGCGGTGGCGCGCTCCTCCTGCGCCGCGGCGACGCCGGGGAGGAGAAGCGCGAGCGCAAGCCAGAGCGCGGCGAGCAGGCGGCCCATCAGAAGGCCTGCCCGATGCCGAGATAGACCTGCACGCCGTCGCCGGTATCCGGCTCGCCGCCAACGGGTCCCGCCACATCGAGGCGGATCGGCCCGATCGGCGTCAGATAGCGCACGCCCAGGCCCGCGCCCGCATGCCAGCCGCTGCCGCCGCCGAAGCCGCCCTCTTCCCAGACCTTCCCGTAATCGGCGAAGCCCACCACGCCGATCTTCTCGCGCACCTGGAAGCGCGCCTCGGCGTTGACGACGGCGAGCGACATGCCCCCGGTGCGGATCGGGCCGTTCGGGCCGGGGATGACCTCGACGCCGAGCGATTCGAACGGCTGGCCGCGCACGGTGCCGCCGCCGCCCGAATAGAACAGGTAGTCGCGCGGCGTCTCGATGATCTCGGGACCGGTAACGGTGCCGAGGCGCGCGCGGCCCGCGAAGGTCAGCCGCTCCTCCGCGCCGAAGCTGCGATAGGCGCGCCCCTCGAGAACGCCGCGGACGCCGGAACCGGTGGTGGTGTCGAGGCCGGCGAAGGGGGCCAGTTCGGCCGACATCCAGAAGCCCTGCTTCGGGTCGGTCTCGGAATCGCGGCGGTCCCAGATTCCGGTGAGGGGCAGGGAAACGGTCTGGAACTCCGTCGTGCCGGTGTCGTCGGTGACTTCCTGGTAGCGGTATTCGACGCCGACGCCGCCGCTCAGCGTGTCGCTGCGGTAGTAATCGACCCCGGCGCGCACGAAGGCCACGTTGCTGTCGTAATCCTCCTCGCGCAGCCGCTCCACCCCGGCGGCGAGATAGGCGGTGAGGTCGCGGTGGAAGGTCGCCGGGCGGTCGAGGCGGAAGCTCAGCGACTGGTCGCTGTCGCTGGTGCCCGAGCCGATGTCGCTGACGCGCGCATCGATGCGGAACCGCTCGGCCCCGCCCCAGAGGTTGCGGTGCAGCCAGTAGCCCGAGAGGGCGACGCCGTCGGTGTTCGACGCCTCGATCCCGGCGCCGATCCGCCGCGGCCGGTTCTCGACCACCGTCAGCGCCACGTCCATGCTGTTGCCGGGGCCGAGCGCGTCGGCCTCCTCGAGCGTGACGGCCGAGAACACGCCCGAGCGCCGCAGCCGGTCGCGCACCGCCTCGAGGAAGTCTGGGTCGAACTGATGCCTCTCGGGGAAGCCCGCGATCTCGCGCAGCCGCTTTTCGCGCAGCCGATCGAGGCCGGTGACGTGCATCCTGCCGAAGGTCACGACCGGGCCGGGGGCCATCGCAATGCGCGAATCGACGCTGTAGCGCAGGTGGTCCGCGACGATGTCGGTGTCCCCGGTCTCGGCCTTCGCGTGGCCCTGCTGCCGCCAGCCGGTCACGGCCGAGCGCGCCGCGTCGCGGATCACGCCCGTGCCCGCGATCTCGCCCGCGCGGTAGCCCTCGGGCAGGTCGGTGCCGGGCGCCACCGGCGCGATCCCGGCGCGTGAGAAGGTGAAGCGGGTGCCGGGCCGGACCGAGACGATCACCTGCGAGATCGTGTCCGGGGCGTCGAGCGGGGCCACCTGCGCCGCCTCGCCCCCATCCAGCGTGATGTCGATGACGGCGTCGTAATAGCCCTCGTCATAGAGGTTGCCGAGAAGGCGGGCGTAATCGGCGCGGGCGGCGGCGAGCAGGTCCTGCCCGGTGAACCGCCGGTCCCGCAGTGCCGCGGTCAGCAGCGAGGCATTGCGGAGCCGGGTCTCCAGCTCGCCGTCGTCACCATGGATGCGGAAATCGAGGCGCACCGGCGTGCCCTCGGCCGGATCGCTGTTGCCGAAAAGGCCCGAAAGCCCGGCGAAGGGCGATGTCGATTGCGCGATACCCAGCGATGCGGAGCCCAAGGCCAGCACTGCGGCCAGCCCCGCATTCGTCCACCTGCCCATCCCCGCCCCGTTTGCTTGTTGTCTTGGCGTGTCCCGTTCTTGTCGCAAAGATCCGGCGCGAGATAAAGGTTCCCGGCTTTCGGGACCGAGAGATGCGTGGCCATTGCGCCATGGTTTGCTGGCCACCCCGCATCGCCACGCCTGCCGGGATCACCGCGAGCGGAATTTCCTCGCGCGGTCCTCGGCGCGGCCCGCAGTGATGCGCCGCTGCACGCCTGCGCGCCATGCGCCCGCAAGCCCGTCATTAACGCTTGACATTTCCGCAATCAGGAACCCGCCACGCCTCGCTGACGTTTCGCCTTCATGAATCAGCCGGGCAGAAGACCCGGCCCCGCCAGGAACAACACGAGGCACAGCCATGACCGCCGCCCGTCCCGCCGCCTTCGCCGCGCTTGCCGCGCTGGCATTCGTCGCCCTTCCGACCGAGCAGGCCGAATCCTCCATCAGCGTCGCCGACAGCCCGACGCCCGTTGTGCGCGGCTGGTCCGCCCTCGAAGGCACCGATACCGCCACGCTGATCGCGAATGTGGACCGCTTCGGCACCGGCATCGAGGCCGCGGTGGACGCGCCCTATTGCGACGCCCATTCGAACATCACAGCGTCGCTGATCCATGATTTCGGCGAGTCCTTCGTGGATCACGCCCGTATCGGCGGCAATGTCACGCAACTCTGGGGCTCGGACGTGATGGGCACCTGGACGCTCGTCACGGCGCGCGCGGACGCGCAGACCAGCTGCGTCGTCGCCTCGGGCATCGGTTTCAAAAGCGGCGCGAACCCGGACGTGTTCTACGTCAAGGCCGGCCTCGCCAGCTGAGATTGAGGCCCCGCGCCCGGCCTGCTATGCGCCCTCGTGACACTCACGGGGGCGCCGTCCAATGACCGATCATATCATCCGCGACATCTCTCTGGCCGAATACGGGCGCAAGGAGCTCGACATCGCCGAGACTGAGATGCCGGGGCTGATCGCGCTGCGCGAGGAATATGCGGCCAGCCAGCCGCTCAAGGGCGCGCGGATCGCGGGCAGCCTGCACATGACGATCCAGACCGGCGTGCTGATCGAGACGCTGACCGCGCTGGGGGCCGAGGTCCGCTGGGCGTCCTGCAACATCTACTCGACCCAGGACCACGCCGCCGCGGCCATCGCCGCATCGGGCGTCCCGGTCTTCGCGATCAAGGGCGAGACGCTGGAGGATTACTGGGCCTATACCGACCGCATCTTCCAGTTCGCCGACGGGCCGGCGAACATGATCCTCGACGATGGCGGTGATGCGACCATGTATGTCCTGCTCGGCGCGCGCGTCGAGGAGGGCGACACCGCGCTGATCGAGACCCCGGGTTCGGACGAGGAGGAGGCGCTCTTCGCGCAAATCCGCCGCCGCCTCGCGGACAGCCCCGGCTGGTTCGCCCGGCAGCGCGACGCCATCCGCGGCGTCTCGGAGGAGACCACCACCGGCGTCCACCGCCTCTACGAACTGCACAAGCAGGGCCGCCTGCCGTTCCCGGCGATCAACGTCAACGACAGCGTCACGAAGTCGAAATTCGACAACAAGTACGGCTGCAAGGAGAGCCTCGTGGACGGCATCCGCCGCGCCACCGACGTGATGATGGCCGGCAAGGTCGCGGTCGTCTGCGGCTATGGCGATGTGGGCAAGGGCTGCGCCGCCTCGTTGCAGGGGGCGGGGGCGCGGGTGAAGGTGACCGAGGTCGATCCGATCTGCGCGCTGCAGGCGGCGATGGACGGGTTCGAGGTCGTGCGGCTGGAGGACGTGGCCGCCAGTGCCGACATCTTCATCACCGCCACCGGCAACAAGGACGTGATCCGGCTCGAGCACATGCGCGCCATGAAGGACATGGCGATCGTCGGCAACATCGGCCATTTCGACAACGAGATCCAGGTCGCTGCGCTGCGCAACAGCCGCTGGACCAACATCAAGGACCAGGTGGACATGATCGCGATGCCCTCGGGCAACCGCATCATCCTGCTCTCGCAGGGGCGCCTGCTGAACCTCGGCAACGCCACCGGCCACCCCAGCTTCGTGATGAGCGCCTCCTTCACCAACCAGGTGCTGGCGCAGATCGAGCTCTGGACCAAGGCCGAGGCCTATCCACCGGGCGTCTACATCCTGCCCAAGCACCTCGACGAGAAGGTGGCGCGGCTGCATCTCGAGAAGATCGGCGTGCGCCTGACCGAACTCGCCCCCGATCAGGCCGCCTATATCGGCGTGCCGCCGGACGGCCCGTTCAAGTCGGACCACTACCGCTACTGACTTCGCCTTGATCCAAATATCCCGGGGGTGCGGGGGCAGCGCCCCCGCGCTCAGCAGAGCGCCTTGATCCCCGCGACATGCTCGGGGCTGGCCGCGAGCGCGCCCTCGGCCAGCCTCTCCGCTTCCGCCATCAGCACCTCGGGCGCCACGATCCGGTCCAACAGCCCCCAGTCGAGGGCCTGATCCGCCGGCACCTTCTGCCCCGCCATGAGGATTATCTTCGCCCGCGACGGCCCGATCAGCGCCGTCAGGCGGCGCGGGTCGGAGGGTTGCGGCAGGAAGCCGAGCCTCATCACCGGGTAGAAGAACGACGCCTGCGGCACCGCGATCCGCAGGTCGCAGGCCAGCACCATGCCGAAGGCCCCGCCCGCGAGCGTTCCGTTCAGCGCCGCGATCGTGAGGCACGGCATCGCCGCCATCCGGGCCGAGAGCCGCTCCCACAGCGGCGAGACAGCCAGCCCCGCCCGCGCCTCGTCGAGATCGGCCCCGGCGGAGAACACCTTTCCCGCGCCGGTCAGGATCACCGCCCGATCGCTCCCCGCCGCCACCTCGTCCAGATGCGCCGTCAGCGCCTCCAGCATCCCGGCCGTCAGCGCGTTTGCCTTGTCGGAACGCTCGAGGGTGAGGATCGTTAGTCCTTTCTGCGATATCCGTCCGATCACGGTTCCGCTGTACTCCTGTTCATGGCAGAACCCGGACCAAGTCCGGTCCCACCGCTGCCCCGCAAAGGTATTTCCCATGCTCGTGCGACTCTCAACCTCCTCCCTGGCGCTCGCCGTCGCGATGGCCGCCCCCGGCCTCGCCCTCACCCCCGAAGAACTGTGGAGCAGCTGGACCACCAGCTACGAGGCGATGGGCTACACCGTCACCGAGGGGTCTCGCGAGCTCGCCGGCGACACGCTGACGCTCGGTGATGTGAGCTTCAGGGTGGAGGAGGCTGGCACCGCGGAAGGCCTGACGGTCAGCCTGTCGCAGATCGTCATGCAGGGCGCGGCCGATGGCAGCGTGCGCACCACCTTCCCCGAAACGATGCCGCTCAAAATCGACACCGTCGATGAGGAGGGGCGGCCGGTGGTGATCGAGATGACCCTCGCCGCGCCGAATCTCGACCTGCAGTCCACCGGCGACGCCGCGCAGCACACCGACACCTATTCCGGTCCCAGCATCACCGTCACCGTGGACCGCGTCGATCTGGCCGAGGAGCCCGACCTGGCGGATGTGGCGACCATCACCGTGAACGAGGTCTCGGGCCAGTCGGTCACGAGTGACGGCGGTCGAAGCATCAGCCAGACCAACCGCAGCGGCAGGATCGACTACCGCATCGGGGTCGAGACGGCGGATGGCAGCCTTGCTGCCAACGGCTCGATCGAGGGCAGCGAGAGCAGCGGGGAGGTCGCCGGCGCGCCCGAAGGCTCGCCGGGGTTGCAGGAGGCGCTCGACGAGGCGCTCAAGGCCGGGGCGGTGATCGCCGGCCGCTTCAGCCTCGGCGCGGGCACCCATCAGGTGGAGTTCGCAGGCACCGACAGCGAGGGCGAGCCGTCGAGCGGCAACCTCGCGCTCAAGATCGGCCCGGCCGAGATGACCATCCGCCTGGCCGAGGAGGGCATTGCCTACCAGGGCGCAGCCACCGGCATCGACACCCGAATCGAGGGCGGCGACATGCCGTTCCCGGTCGCCTACCAGCTCGGCGAAGTCACCTTCGACGTGCAGTTCCCGGTCACGGCCTCGGAGGCGCCGCAGCCCTTCAAGATCGCCTATTCGCTGGCCGGTCTCGCCGTGGACGAGGCGATCTGGGCGACGTTCGATCCCGGCGAGCAGCTTCCCCGCGACCCGGCAAGCCTCGACATCGACGTCACCGGGCAGGTGCGGGTGACACAGGATCTGTTCGACCCGGCGCTGGCTCAGGCCGCCGGCGATGCGGCGGGCGAAGCCGCGGGCGGGATGGACGAGACCGATGCGACCGGTACCGAGCCCTCGGAGGGCACCGCCGATGCCGCCGATGATACCGCGGACATGCCGTCCCCGGTGGAGCCGGTGGAGCTGACCATCAACCAGCTTGCCCTCGCGGCGCTCGGCGCCCGGATTGCGGCCGAGGGGCAGCTTGCCGTGCCGGAGAGCGGCGATCTCAGCCAGCCGGTCGGGACCATCTCGGCACAGATGGACGGGGCCAACGGGCTGATCGAGCGGCTCACGGCGATGGGCCTGCTGCCGCCGGAGCAGGTGCAGGTGGTGCGCATGATGCTGGCGATGTTCACCCGTCCGGGCGTGGGCCCCGATAATCTCGTGTCCGAGTTCGAGTTCCGTGAGGGCGGCCAGATCTTCGCCAACGGCCAGCAGATCCGCTGACCGCCAGGCCCTGCGCCGGGGCCGGGGGCTTCCCTCCGGCCCCTTTGCGTGCCACCAATCCCGGATGATCGACACCGCCCCCCTGCGCGCGCTGACCGAGGCGCTGCTTGCCGCCGCCGCCCGCGCGGGCGCGAAGGAGGCCGACGCGATCGCCGTCCGCGCCGCCGCGACCACGATCGAAGTCCGCAATGGCGCGCTCGAGCATGCCGAGCGGGCGGACGGCGTGGAGATCGGGCTGCGGGTGCTGATCGACGGGCGGCAGGCCTGCGTGTCCGCCTCCGAGACCGGCTCGCGCATCATCGAGGAAATGGCCGAGCGCGCCGTGGCGATGGCCCGAGAGGCGCCGGTGGACGACAGCCTCGGCCTCGCCCCGCGCGAGGCGCTTGCCACCGGCGAGGGCGTCGAGGCGCTCGAACTCGAGGAGCGCAGCGGCCGGGATCCCGCGCCGGCGCGGCTTCAGGAACTCGCCTTGCAGGCCGAGGCGGCGGCGCTTGCCGTGCCGGGCGTCACCATGGCCGAGGCCGCGAACGCCTCCTTCATCCGCCGCGCCTCCTGGATCATGGGCTCGAACGGCTTTTCCGGCGGCTACCGGCGCACCGCGCATGCGATCTCGGCCGTGGCGATTGCGGGCGAAGGCGCCGGGATGGAGCGCGACTGGGCCGCCGAACAGCGCGTCTGGGACAGTGACATGCCGAGCGCCGAGGAAATCGGCCGCCGCGCGGGCGAGCGCGCCGCCGAGCGGATGGGCGCCCGCAAGCCGCCGACCGGCGCCGTGCCGATCCTCTACGACCAGCGGGTCGCGGCATCGCTGATCGGGCATCTGCTCTCCGCCATCAACGGTAGCGCCATCGTCCGCGGCGCGAGCTGGCTCAGGGACGCGATGGGCGAGGCGGTGCTGCCGCCGGGCCTGACCCTCACCGACGACCCGCACCGCCCCCGCTTCGCCGCCTCGCGGCCCTTCGACGCCGAGGGCCTGCCGACCGCGCCGCGGCATCTGGTCGAGGACGGCGTCCTGCGCTCGTGGCTGCTCGACCTCTCCACCGCCCGCAAGCTCGGCCTGCAAAGCACGGCGAGCGCGGCGCGCGGCACCTCATCGCCGCCCTCGCCCGCCAGCTCCAACGTGACCCTGACCCCCGGAGCCGACAGCCCCGAGGCGCTGATCGAGCGCATGGGGCGCGGGTTCGTCGTGACCTCGATGCTCGGCGCCTCGGTCAACCCGACCACCGGCGACTATTCCCGCGGCGCGGCGGGGTTCTGGGTCGAGAACGGGCGCATCGCCTTTCCGGTCAATGAATGCACCATCGCCGGCAACCTGCGCGAGATGCTGATGCGCCTCACCCCGGCCAGCGACGTGCCGGAATGGCGCAGCCAGTCGGTGCCGAGCCTGCTGGTCGAAGGCATGACGGTGGCGGGCGCGTGACGCCGCTGCCCGCACCGGCGGAGGACCTCGCGTTGCTGGCCGGGGCCGCGCGCGAGGCCGGGAAGATCGCCACGCGCTTCTGGCGCAAGCAGCCGAAGGCCTGGGACAAGGACGCGGGCGCCGGGCCGGTAACGGAGGCCGACATCGCCGTGGATGCGCATCTGCGCGAGCGGCTGCTGGCGGCGCGCCCCGCCTATGGCTGGCTCAGCGAGGAGAGCGAGGACGAGCCCTCGCGCCTCGACGCTCGCCGGACCTTCATCCTCGACCCGATCGACGGCACCCGCGCCTTCATCGAGGGACATCAGGGATTCTCGCATGCGATCGCCGTGGCCGAGGGTGACCGGATCATTGCCGGCGTGGTCTACCTGCCGGTCCCGGACCTGCTCTACGCCGCCGCCGCCGATGGCCCGGCCACGCTGAACGGCGGGCCGCTGGTCCCCTCCGTTCCCGCGCTCGACGGGGCGCGGGTGCTGACGGCGAAGTCGAACCTCGATCCCGGCTTCTGGCGCGGCCGCACGGTGCCCCCGATCAAGCGCGAGTTTCGCCCCTCGCTGGCCTGGCGGCTTTGCCTCGTGGCCGAGGGGCGCTTCGACGCGGTGCTGTCGCTGCGCAGCGCCTGGGAGTGGGACATCGCCGCCGGCGCGCTGATCGCCGAGCGCGCGGGCTGCACCGTGACAGACATGCACGGGCGCAGGATGCGGTTCAACCGGCCGCTGCCTGCGGTGGACGGCCTCCTGATCGCCCCGCCCGCGCTGCACGAAGCGTTGAGCGCGCGTCTGGCGCCACCCGCCGCGGCGTGAGAGCCTTGCACCTGGAGGGCGCGCCATGACCGACAGCGAGGAAAGCCGCCACCGGCTGGCCGAGGCGATCAGCTTCCACCCCGCGACCGAGGAAGGCCGCCGCTTCCGCGAGGCCCTCGGCCGCTTCGCCACCGGCGTCACGGTGGTGACGGTGGCAGGGCCGGGCGGCCCGGTCGGCATGACCGTCAACAGCTTCACCAGCGTCTCGCTGGAGCCGCCCTTGCTCCTCTGGTGCCCCGCCCGCGCCTCCTCGCGCCACGCCGCATTCCTCGCGGCCTCGCACTGGGCGGTCCACGTCCTCGGCTCCGACCAGATCGACCTCTGCCTCCGCTTCACCAAGGGCGGCGCGGGATTCGAGGGCCTGCCTCCGCTCGTCAACGACGACGGCGTCCCGATCCTCCCCGCCGCCGCCGCTCGGTTCGACTGCCGCCTGCACGCGATGCACGCGGGCGGCGACCACTCGATCCTCGTGGGCGAGGTCCGCAACGTGACCATCGCAGGGCCCGCCGATCTGCCGCTGGTCTTCGCCGCCGGGCGGTTCGGCGAGCTGGCGCCGGGCTAGCGGCCCGTCCGGCCGCGCCAGATCAGCCCCCGATTGAAGCTTTGCGCGGCGGGCATGGTGCAGGCGACCGACAAGGCGAAGAAGACAGCCGCAGGGCCGGGGCGGATTCTGGCGAGAAGCTGCACGAGCGCCCGGCGCCGGTCTGACTCGCCCGTCATCCGCATGGCGCGAGGAGCGAGATTGTAGAGGCGCGCCCGCGCCCTTGTGCGCGCCCGACCGGCTGCTAGCATCGTCCGATGGAACGGGTTGTCATCATCGTGGGCGCCGGGACCGCCGGCTGCGTGCTGGCCGCGCGGCTGTCCGAGGACCCCTCGACCCGCGTCACGCTGCTCGAAGCTGGCGGCCGCGACAACTACCCGTGGATCCACGTCCCCATCGGCTATCTCTACTGCATCGACAACCCGCGCACCGACTGGCGCTATCGCACCGAACCCGAGGCGGGCCTCGGCGGGCGCAGCCTCCTTTATCCTCGGGGGCGGGTGCTGGGCGGCTGCTCCTCGATCAACGGGATGCTCTACCTGCGCGGGCAGGCGGCCGATTATGACGGCTGGCGGCAGATGGGCTGCACGGGCTGGGGCTGGGACGACGTGCTGCCGCTGTTCAAGGCATCCGAGGACCATGTCGACGGCGGGTCCGAGTTCCACGGCGCCGGTGGCGAATGGCGCGTGGACCGCCAGCGGCTTCGCTGGGAGGTGCTGGACGACTGGGCCAAGGCCGCGCAGGCGGTCGGCATCCCGGCCTCCGACGACTTCAACACCGGCGACAACGAGGGCGTCGGCTACTTCAAGGTGAACCAGAAGAACGGCTGGCGGCAGTCGGCCGCGCGGGCGTTCCTGAAGCCCGCCATGGGCCGGCCGAACCTCGAGGTCCGCACCGACGTGCAGGTCCGCCGCCTGCGCTTCGACGGCCGTCGCGCGACCGGCGTGGAGGTCGTCTCCGACGGTCGCCCCGAGGTGCTCGCGGCGCGCGAGATCGTCCTCGCCGCCGGCGCCATCGGCAGCCCGAAGATCTTGCAGCTTTCGGGCATCGGCCCCGGCGCGCTGCTGCAGGAGATGGGCATCGAGGTGCTGCGCGACGCGCCCGTGGGTGAGAACCTGCAGGACCACCTGCAGATCCGCTGCGCCTACCGCGTGACCGGCGCGCAGACGCTGAACCGGCTGGCGCGATGGCCCTGGGGCCGGGCGCTGATCGGCGCCGAATATGCCTGGCGCCGCACCGGCCCGATGAGCATGGCGCCGAGCCAGCTCGGCGCCTTCGCCCGCAGCTCGCCCGACGTGGCGACGCCCGACCTCGAATACCACGTCCAGCCGCTGTCTCTCGGCGCCTTCGGCGAGCCGCTGCACCGCTTCCCGGCGATCACCGCCAGCGTCTGCCAACTGCGCCCCGAGAGCCGCGGCACCGTGCGGATCGCCTCGCCCGAGCCGATGGCGGCCCCGAAGATCGCGCCGAACTACCTCTCGGCGCCCTCCGACCGCGCCGTGGCCGCCCGCGCCATCCGCCTGACGCGCCGCATCATGGCCGCCGAGCCGCTGGCCCGCTATCGCCCAGAGGAGTTCGCCCCCGGTCCCGGCCCGGATGACGACGCGGCCCTCGCCGAAGCCGCCGGCCGCATCGGCTCGACAATCTTTCATCCCGTGGGCACCGCCCGCATGGGGGCCGACGAGGGCTCCGTGGTTGACCCACGCCTGCGCGTGCGCGGCGTCGAGGGGCTGCGCGTCATCGACGCCTCGATCATGCCGACCATCACGTCCGGCAACACCAACGCGCCGACGGTGATGATCGCCGAGAAGGGCGCCCGGATGCTGGCCGAGGACATGCGCGGCATTTGAGGCGTTAACTGGTATGACGGCAGCGGCACGGGCAGGGTCGCGGGACCTCAGCCCGGACCGCCAATGCCGAAGCCCAAGACGACCACCCCGATCATCCGCCGCGTGACCGTGGCCGCCGCCGGCCATCATGGCGGCGCCTGGAAGGTCGCCTATGCCGATTTCGTCACGGCGATGATGGCGTTCTTCCTCCTGATGTGGCTGCTCAACGCCACGACCGAGAAGCAGCGCGCGGGCCTCGCCGACTATTTCAACCCGACCGTGGTGCAGGAGCGATCGGGCGGCGCGGCCGCCTTCGACGGGGTCGAGACGCCGGGCACGCCGACGCCCGCCGACACCTCTCGCGGGTTCGACGAGCTCGCCCGCGACATCACCACGAAGCTCTCGGGCGAGGGCGCCGAATCGATGCAGCAGCGCAACCTGCTCCGCCACGTCGTGACCCGCCTGACCGACGAGGGCCTGGTGATCGAACTCGGCGATCTCGCAGACGCGCCGCTGTTCGCGGAGGAAACCGCCACCCCCACGCCCGCGCTGCGCGAGCTTTCGGTGATCGTGGCGCGCGTGCTGGCGCATGTCCGCAACGAGATCGCCTTCACCGGCCACGTCCGCGCCTACCCCGAGGCGCTGATCCGCTCGCCCGCCTGGGAGTTGTCGGATGCCCGTGCCCATGCGGTGCGCCGGCTGGTGGAGGAGGGGGGTCTTGGCCACCGCCGCACCCAGCGCGTCACCGCCTTCGGCGACCGCAAGGCGCGCGCGGGCAATCCGATGGACCCGGTGAACAACCGCATCGAGCTGATCGTGCTGCGTTAGGCGGCGCCGTTAGCCGGATCTTAAGCCCTGCCGGTGCAGGATCGTCACCGACCCGCGACTCGCAGCAAGGAACCCGGCCCCATGTCGATCTCCTCGTCCCTCAACGCCGGCGTGGCGGCCCTCGCCGCCAACGCCACCCGGCTCGCCTCGATCTCGGACAACATCGCGAACTCCGGCACCCACGGCTACAAGCGCGTGGCGACCGACTTCGACAGCATGGTCATCAGCCAGTCTCGCGGCGCCGGGGTCTATTCGGCCGGCGGGGTGCGCGCCAGCACCAGCCGCGTCATCGACCAGCGGGGGACGTTGCTCTCGACCAGCCAGGCCCTCGACATCGCGGTCGCGGGGCGGGGCATGCTGCCGGTGACGTCCTCGGTCTCGGTCGACGCCCGCAGCGGCGACCTGCCGCTGATGATGACCACCACCGGTGCCTTCCGCCCGGACGCCGAGGGGGTGCTCAGGACCGCCTCCGGCCTCGTGCTGCTCGGCTGGCCAGCGAATGCCGACGGCTCGATCTCGCCCATGCCGCGCGACACGATGGGCGGTCTTCAGCCTGTCGTTATCAACGCCAACCAGACCTCCGCCGACCCCACGACCCAGATGACCCTGGGGGTGAAGCTGCCGGCGACCGACACGCAACTGGGCAGCGACGGCGAGCCTTGGCCGCTCGAGGTCGAGTATTTCGGCAACCTCGGGACCTCCGAGGCGCTGTCGGTGTCCTTCATCCCGACGGTGGCCACCGCAGAGGGTCCGGGAACCAACATCTGGACGGTTGAGATCCGCGATTCCGCGACGCCCGGCGCCCTGATCGGCAGCTACAGGGTCGAATTCAACGACGAGCAGCCCAATGCCGGCACGATCCGGGAGATCACCCCGATCGGGACCTCCCCGGAATACATCGAAGCCACCGGAAGTGTCCGGCTTCCGGTGGAGCAGGGTCGGGGCGAAATCAATCTCACGCTCGGGAAGCGGTTCGATCTGAACGGCCTGACGCAGCTCTCGAACAAGTTCGCGCCGACCAACATCACCAAGGACGGCTCGCCAGTCGGCAACCTGACCGCCGTGGAGGTCGACGAGAATGGCTATATCCGCGCCACCTACGACACCGGCTTCATCCGCACCATCTACCAGATCCCGCTGGTCGACGTGCCGAACATCAACGGCCTCACCGCGCTCAACAGCCAGACCTACCAGGTCTCGCCCGATTCGGGCTCGTTCTTCCTCTGGGATGCCGGTGACGGGCCGACCGGGGCGGTGCGCGGCTACGCCCGCGAGGGCTCGACCACCGATGTCGCGGCCGAGCTCACCGACCTCATCCAGACGCAGCGCGCCTATTCGTCGAATGCGAAGGTCATTCAGACGGTAGACGAGATGCTGCAGGAAACCACCAACATCAAGCGCTGAGGACCTGACGAATGAGCCTCGCCGCCGCCCTTTCCAACGCCGCCTCCGGCCTTGCGGCGGTCAGCCGCTCGACCGACATCGTGTCGGCCAACGTGGCCAACGCGACCACCCCCGGATACGGGCGCCGGGTGGCGGTGCAGGCCGCAACGCCCGATGGCGGCGTCCGCATCGCCTCGGTCGAAAGGATCGTGTCGGCCTCGATCCTCGCCGATCACCGCAACGCCGCGGCCGCCGTCGGCGCGGCCGGCACGATCGCCGCCTTTCACACCGGCATGGAGAAGGCTCTCGGCCTCGATATCGAGGGCGGTGCCCTGACCGACCGGGTCGCCACCCTCGAAGCGGCGCTGACCGCGGCCACGTCCCGGCCCGACAACCCGCTGCGGCTCGAAGCCGCTGTCCGGGCAGCGGGCGACCTGGTGGCGGGCATCACCACCGCCGCCGCCTCGGTCGCCGAGGCCCGCACCGAGGCCGACCGGGCCATCGCCGGTGACGTCCGTGCCCTGACCCAGGCGCTCGGGGATGTGGCGCGCCTGAACCGCTCGATCATCATCGAAGAGGCGAACGGCCGCAGCGCCGCCGCCTTGCTGGACGAACGTCAGCGGGTGATCGACGGCGTGGCCTCCATCGTCCCGATCCGCGAGGTGCCGCGACCGAACGGCCGCATCGCCCTCTTCACCGAAGGCGGCGCCATGCTGCTCGACGGCGACAGCCCGGTCGATCTCGGCTTCCAGCCGGCCGGTCAGGTCACGCCGCAGATGGCCGGCGCGCCGCCGCTTTCCCGCCTCAGCGTCGGCGGCGAGCAGATCGGCGGCCGCCTGATGGCGCTGTTCTCCGGCGGCAGCCTGGAGGCGCATTTCCGCGTCCGCGACGAGCTCGGCCCCGCGGCCCAGGCGGGCCTCGACGCGCTCGCGCTCGATCTCTCGCAGCGTTTCGCGGACCCGGCTCTGGACCCGACACTGGTGCCGGGCGAGCCTGGCCTTTTCACCGATGGGGGCGCCCTTGCCTCGCCCGCCGCCGCCCTTGGCCTGGCGGGCCGCCTGGCCCTCGCGCCCTCCTTGGAGGTTCCGGGCAGTGCATGGCGGCTGCGCGACGGCATTGGCGCCGCGGTCCCCGGTCCGGAGGGCGCCTCGGCGCTCGTCTCGCGCCTGGCAGAGCGCCTTGGCGAAGCAAGAACCTCCGCCTCCACCGCGATGCCGCCCGGTCAGCGCAGCGTGGCCGGCTTCGTCGCCGAACTCTCGGCGAAGGTATCGACCGAGCGCGTGGCGGCACAGGTGGCAGCGGCCGCGACCGGTGTCCGGGCCGATTCACTTCAGTCGGCGCTGCTGGCGGCCGGGGTCGATACCGACCATGAGATGCAGCGCCTGTTGGAGCTGCAGCAGGCGTATTCGGCAAATGCGAAGGTCATCATGGCGGTCGATGCCATGCTCTCGCGGATACTGGAGATCTGAGATGCCCATCGTCACCGGCGACCTCGCCCGCAGCTTTTCGATGAACCAGGCCTACGGCAAGACAAAGCAGCGGCTGGAGATCCTGACGCGGGAGGTCGCGTCCCGGCAGCACGCCGACGTCGCCCGCACCCTGAACGGCGACACGCGCGGCCTCTCTGCCCTGCGCCATCGGATGACGCTGCTCGACACTTTCCGCACCAACCTGGCCGAGACCGGCGCCCGCTTCAACGTGATGCAGGCGGCGCTCGCGAACATGCACGATGCCGTGGCCAAGGCAGCGCCGGCGCTGCTCGCCCCCCCGGGGCAGGGGGCGCTGGCTGCCGACGCAGTCCTCGCCGATGCCGAGGGCAACCTGCAGCGTATCATGACCGCGCTGAACGCTAGCCAAGCGGGAGAATATGTGTTCTCGGGCGCGTCCCCGGCAACGCCCGCGGTCCGCCCGGCCAGCGCCGTCATCGATGCGATAGCCCCTCGGCTGCAAGGCCTCTCGACGGCGGAGGCGGTGGCTCAGGCCGTCGATCAGTTCTTCTCGGCAAGCGGGGGCGGCGGCTATCTCGACAGCGGCCTCAGCGGCGCCCTGCAACCCGCGGGGCCGGTGCATGTTTCGCCCGGTGAGACGGTGGCCTCACCCGTGACCGCAGCGAGCGGCCCCTTGCGGGAGGCAGTAAAGGGCGCCCTCCTCGCCGTGCTGGCCGGCCGCCGCATTCCCCCGCTGCCTCCGGATGAAAAATCCCGTCTGGTGACCGCCGCCGGAACCAGGTTGCTTTCTGCCGGCGACGGCCTGACGCAACTTCGCGCCGGCCAGGGGGTGCTTGAAGCGCAGGTGGAACGCGCGCGCCTCCGCAACGATTACGAGCGATCGGCGGTGGAGATGGCCTATGCAAATATCGTGACGCCCGACCCCTACCGCGCCGCAGCGGCGCTGAGCGAGGCCCAGTCGGGCCTCGAGACCCTTTACGCCATCACGGCGAGGTTGTCGCGGATGTCACTGGCGGAGCGGCTCTGATGCTCCGGCTGGTCTTCGCTGCGATGTTCCTGCTGGCAGCCACGCTCTCCCGCGCTTCGGCAGAGGATGTGCGGATCAAGGACCTTGCCAGTTTCGACGGCATGCGCGGCAACGACCTGGTCGGCTACGGCATCGTGGTCGGCCTGAACGGGACCGGCGACAGCCTGCGCAATGCCCCCTATACCGAGGACATGCTGGTCGGCCTGCTCGAGCGTCTGGGCGCCAATGTCGCGGACGAGCAGATCCGTCCGAAGAACGTTGCCGCCGTTTTCGTCACCGCGGCGCTGCCGCCCTTCGCGCGCTCGGGATCGCAGATCGACGTCACCGTGTCGGCCATCGGCGATGCCAAGAGCCTGCTTGGAGGCACGCTGGTCATGACCCCGCTGAACGCCGCCGATGGCCAGATCTACGCGGTCGCCCAGGGCTCGGTGATCGCGGGCGGCGTCGTTGCGGGCGATCAGGCCGGCAATGTCGTCCAGGGCGTTCCCACCGCCGGATCAATCCCGTCCGGCGCCCGCGTCGAACGCGAGGTGGCCTTCGACTTCTCGCAGATGGAGGAGTTCCGCATCGCCCTTCGGACACCCGATTTCACCACCGCAGCCCGGGTCGAGGCGGTGATCAACAACGAGCTGGGCGCGGCTGTGGCACGGATGCGGGATGCCGGTACGATCGACATCTCGGCCGCGGCTGTCGGCAATCCCAGCGCGGCGCATCTGGTCAGCCGCATCGAAAACCTTCGCGTGCGCGCGGAGACCCGCGCGCGGGTCGTCATCGATCACAAGTCGGGAACCGTGGTGATGGGTGAGGACGTCCGGATCTCACGGGTGGCGGTTTCTCAGGGCAGCCTCACCCTCCGCGTACGCGACGACTCTGTCGTCGTGCAGCCGAGTCCCTTTGGAAACGGCGAGACGGTGGTCGTGCCTCGGACCACGGCCGCGATCGAGGAGATGCCCGGGATCGGCCTGGCCGAGGTCAGGGGCTCGTCGCTCTCGGATGTCGTGACGGGACTGAATGCCCTTGGCGTCCGTCCGCGCGACCTGATCGAGATCCTGAGAAGCATTCACGCCGCCGGCGCGTTGCATGCGGATATCGTGGTCAACTGAATGATGGGCTGCAATCCCGGGAGGCGCGGATGTTTGTGGATGCGGGTCATTGCGCTGCGCCTCCCGATGGTCCTCGCGATCCTCCGGTCGCTGTCAGTCCTGTGGCCAGGGGCCCCCTGCTCACCCGCCGCGGGGGAACAAGTCCTTCGACGGGGTCAGCGAGGGGCTTCCCGGAGCAGTTCCTTCAACGAGAGCGCCGGATCGGGGCCGGGGCCCCCGCCGGGTCGCCTGAGCGACCATTTCGGGCAAGGCGACGTCGAGGCGGCTCAGGCCGCCAGGCCGCCAGCCGAGGGAATGCAGGGCCCTGCATTCGAGGACGTTCAGTCCTGTCGGATCGGCCGCATCCGGCAGCGCCAGATCGGGACGGCCAGCGATCTTGGCCACCCGCGCCAGCAGGTCGCGGCGGTCGAGGATCAGGTCCGAGACATGCGCCACGCCGGGCATGCGCGACGCCCCGAGAAGCCGCAGGACGGCATCCGCGAGGTCGGCGCCATGCACTTCGGACGCCACTCTCGGCGTCACCGGGCGGCCGGCGAGAAAATCGCGGAACAGGTCGGTCCACTTGTGCGCCTGCCCCGCCCGCGCGGGACCGTAGACGCCCGTGGCCCGGAGGGCGCATCCGCCTTCGGGCAGCGCCGCCTCGGCTTCGGCCTTCACCTCGCCATAGAGAGAGGCGGGGCGCACCGCCAGGTCCTCGGTCAGGCGCGTTCCCGGCGGCCAGCCGTCGAAGACGGCACGGGACGACAGAAGCACCACGCGGCTGACGGCGTCCCGCTGCGCGGCCTCGAAGAGGCGCAGGGTGCCCTCGATATTGGCACGGCGAAAGCCGTCGGGATCCTCGCCCTCACCGCCTCGGAAACGGCCCGGCGCGTGCAGGAAGGCGCAATGGACGAGCGCGTCATGCCCGGTGAGATCGGGCGAGTCGCCCAGCCGCCACCCGGTGCCGGGGGAGAGCGGCGTCATTTCATGTCCCGCCGCCCCGGCCGCATCGGCGATGAAGCGGCCGACGAAGCCCGAGGCTCCCGTGAGGGCGATTCTCATGCGGGGTTCGGCAGCGTGGCCGGGTCGGGCACCGGGCCGCCGCCTGCGACGGCCCGCCAGAGGTCGATTGGGACCCGCAGGCGGTCGGCCTTGGCATGGTCCTGCCACGGCTTCTCGTACTGGAAATGCAGGATGCGGATGGAGGGCCAGTGCCAGAGTTGAGGCAGATTGAACCAGACATATTGCAGCATGTTGTCGAAGACCGGCAGGCCGTGCCAGTCGGGGAAGAACGCCTGCAGGAAGGTCTGGTCCGTGCGGGGCCAGAAGGCGCCGGGCGTGTCGAGGCGCGCGAGCATTGCCGCGAAGGTCGCGGGCGAGGGGCGGGCCGTGAAGATGCCGGAGTTCAGGCGACGAAAGTCCCCGAGGCTCTCGTAGACGTTCGGGGCGGCCGAGAATTCCGGGTAGTCGAAGAGGCGGTCCACGTTCTGCAGGACGATCGCGTCGGCGTCGATGAAGACCACGCGGGCGTAGTCGAGTTGCCACAGGCGCAGCTTGGCAAAGTTGTCCAGCGGCGTGTGGAAGGGCGGCTTCGCGCCCTTGGTGAACGGCGCCGCACCGTGGAGGCGAGCCTTCGCATGGGCCTCATTGAAGGCGTCCGAAGTCGGCAGCAGTTCGACCCGGACCAGCCGCGCGCCCTGTGCGGCCAGCGGCGCAAGGTCGGCCGACGCCACATCGGTGTGCATCACCACCACATCCGCGCCGGTCCCACTCAGCCGCAGCGAGCGCAGAAGCGCCTTGGCCCCGAGCGCATAATCCGCGTTCGTGACCAGCGTCACATAGGCGCGCTCGCTGGCGGCAGGACGGTCGGCCGCCAGGCCCTCCGGCAGGCTCATGAGACCGACTTCAGCCGCTTGCCCTCGGGGTCGTGGTCCACGCGGCGGGCGATGTCCCTGGTCCAGGCGCTGACCGCGGGCACGCGTTTGCGGTCGATGCGATGGGCGAATTTCTTCGCGACGTCCACCACTTCGGAGAGCAGGCCCTCCTGCAGCCGGATCGGGTCGAGGCCGAGGGCGAGGAACTGGTCGTTCTTCACCAGCAGGTCGTTCTCGTCGGCCTCCTTGCGCGGATTCGGCAGATACGCGACCGTGGCGCCGGTGATCTTCGCGACCAGCTCGGCGAGGTCGCGGACGCGGTGGGTCTCGGTCATCTGGTTGAAGATCTTCACCCGCTCGCCCGCCTCGGGGGCGTCGGAGAGCGCGAGTTCGATGCAGCGCACGCTGTCCTGGACGTGGATGAAGGCGCGGGTCTGGCCGCCGGTGCCGTGGACCGTCAGCGGATAGCCGATGGCCGCCTGGATCAGGAAGCGGTTCAGCACCGTGCCGTAGTCGCCGTCATAGTCGAAGCGGTTGATGAGCTGCGGATGGCGGCGGGTCTGGTCGGTGTGGGTGCCCCAGACGATGCCCTGGTGCAGGTCGGTGATGCGGAGGCCGTCGTTCTGGGCGTAGAACTGGAACAGGATCTGATCGAGGCTCTTGGTCATGTGATAGATCGAGCCGGGCTTCGTCGGGTAGAGGATCTGCTGGCCGCGCGGGCCTGCGGGCGTGGCGATCTCGACATCAAGATAGCCCTCGGGGATCGGCGCGCCGACCGAGGAATAGCCGTAGACGCCCATCGTGCCCAAATGGACCAGATGCGCGTCGATGCCGGTCTCGACGAGGGCCGCGAGCAGGTTGTGGGTCGCGTTGACGTTGTTGCCGACGGTGTAGACCTTGTGGCGATCGGTCTTCATCGAATAGGGCGCGGCGCGCTGCTCGGCGAAGTGGATGACGACGTCAGGCCGCTCCTCGGCCAGCCACTGCTTCACGCGCTCGTATTCCTTGGCGAGGTCGAGCAGGTGGAAGCGGATCTCGCGCCCGGTCTCCTGGCGCCAGATGCGGCAGCGCTCCTGGATCGAGTCCATCGGCGTCAGCGACTGCACGCCAAGCTCGGTGTCGATCCAGCGGCGGCTGAGGTTGTCGACGATATGGACCTCGTGACCGAGGTTCGAGAGGTGCAGCGAGGTGGGCCAGCCGACGAAGCCGTCGCCGCCGAGAACCGCGATCTTCATGGGGTGATCCTTCCAAAAACCCGCGTTCCTGATGGTTTAGGCGGGGCGGGCGTGACAGTCGAATGAAGATTTGATGGCAGGCAGGGAGGCGCCGGGCGTCCGGCGCGCGCTGTTGCGCCTCGCCGATGGGACCCTGGCCCATTGGCGTGCACCGTCAGCCACGAGCCGACCGATCCGCCCCGCGGATCGGTCAGCGTCCGCCTTGCCTGCGGCGGATGCCTCGCGTGCACCAGGGCGGACGCCGACCTCCGTTGCCACGCGCGCGCCTCGCGGCCGGTGTCCTCACCCCACTCGTCGCCCGTCCGTGTCGAACCGATGCTCGTCCGCCGGGTCGTGCCCCAGCACCAGCCGCTCGCCCGCGCGCGGGCGCAACTGCCCCGGCAGCAGCGCCGTGAGCCGCTCACCCGTGACCGTGGTGCCGTGGACCAGCGTCTCGGCCCCGAGGTTCTCGGCCGCCTCGACCCGGACCGTCAGCCCGCGTTCCACCAGCCGCAGGTGCTGCGGCCGCACACCCAGCGTCACCGCGCCGCCCGGTCCTGGCACCGGCAGGGTCAAAAAGTTCATCGAGGGCGCCCCGATGAAGCCGGCGACGAAGCGATTGGCGGGGCGGTTGAAGAGGTCGAGCGGCGCGTCCACCTGCTCGACCCGGCCGTCACGCAGGACCACGATGCGGTCGGCCAGCGTCATCGCCTCGATCTGGTCATGGGTGACATGGATCATCGTCCGCCCAAGGCGGCGATGCAGGGCCGCGATTTCGGCCCGCATGGCGCCGCGCAATTCCGCGTCGAGGTTCGAGAGCGGCTCGTCCAGCAGGAAGGCCACCGGCTCGCGCACGATGGCCCGGCCGATCGCCACCCGCTGCCGCTGCCCGCCCGAGAGCTGGCCGGGGCGGCGCTCGAGCAGCCCGTCGATCTCCAACATCCGCGCCGCCTCGTCGATGCGCCGGGCGATCTCGGCCCGCGCCATGCGGCTGTTCTCCAGCCCGAAGGCGAGGTTCTGGCGCACTGTCATGTGCGGGTAGAGGGCGTAGCTCTGGAACACCATCGCCAGCCCGCGGTCGGCGGCCGGGCGCGCGGTCACGTCTGCGCCGTCGATCAGCACCCGGCCCCGCGTCGGCCGGTCGAGCCCGGCGATCAGGCGCAGCAGCGTGGACTTGCCGCTGCCGGACGGGCCGACGACGACGCAGAGCTCGCCCTCGGGGATCTCCAGCGTCACGTCGCGGATCACCTCGACCGGGCCGAAGCTCTTGGAAATTGCTTCCAGCGTGATCGCGCCCATCAGACCCTCACTTCAGCCCGGCACTGGCGATGCCGCTGGTGATGAAGCGCTGCAGGAACACGAAGACCAGCACCACGGGCACGATCGCCGCCACCGTCATCGCGAGGATGTAGTGCCACTGCACGTTCAGCTCGCCCGCGTAAGAGTTCAGCCCGATCTGCAGCGTGTAGTTCCGCGTCGAGGTCAGCACCACGAGCGGCCAGAGGAAGTCGTTCCAGCGCCAGACGACGCTGAAGATCGCCAGCACCGCGAGCGCCGGGGCGGCGAGGGGCAGGACGATCCGCCAGTAGATCTGCCACTCGGAGGCGTGATCCATCCGCGCGGCCTCCAGCAGCTCGTCGGGGATCGTCAGCATGTATTGCCTGAGCAGGAAGACCCCGGTGGGCGTGGCGATGGTGGGCAGGATCACGCCCCAGAGGGTGTCGAGGAGGCCTACCGCCGAGACGACCGAGTAGAGCGGCACGAGGATCACCGACAGCGGCACCATCAGCGTGGCGATGATGAGCAGCATCACGGCATTCCGCCCCCGGAAGTCGTATTTCGACAGCGCGAAGGCCGCCATCGAGTTCGTCAGCAGCGTCAGGGCGGTGGCCACGACGGTCACGAAGACCGAATTGCGGAAGAAGCGCCAGAAGTCGAAGCGCAGGAACGGCTCTGTGTAGTTGGAGGTGGCGAAGGCGATCTCGCGCAGGGGCTCGCGTTCGGCGATGTTGACGCGGAGCGGCTCGGCCTCGGGCGCGGCGGGGTCCACCATCTGCGCGACGATGCCGACGCGGCGCAGTTCGGCCATCGTCTGCGTGGTCCCGTCCGGCGTGGTGACAGTGAAGAGGGGGCGCTCGCGGCCGTCGATCTCCATTGTCTGCTGGGCGTAGGGCAGGATCGTCGGCGGGAACTCGGCCAGCGCCGCGGGGGTCTTGAACGACGACAGCACCAGCCAGACCGCGGGTCCGAACATCAGGACCGTCCCGCCGACCAGCCAGACCCAGGTGGCGATGTCGGTCCAGTGCCAGCCGCGGCCGCTGCCGGCGACGCCGCGCCGGCGGGTCAGGAACCTGGCGCCCCTCACCGCTGCGCCGCCCTTCGCTGCCGGCTGAGTCGAAGAAGCGTCAGCACCACCAGCACCCCCGCCATCAGGATCGACGCGGCCGCCGCGAGGCCGGGATTGCGGACCGGCGAGGCGAAGCCGGTCTCGTAGATGTATTGGGTCAGGAACATGGTCGCCGTGCCGGGTCCGCCGCCGGTCAGGACATAGGCCTCGTCGAAGATCTGCACCGCCCGGATCAGCGCCAGCACCACGACGACGGCAAGGTTCGGCGTCAGCAGCGGCAGGGTGATGCGGCGGAACACGCGCCACGGCCGCGTGCCGTCCATCTCGGCCGCCTCGTAGAGGTCCTTCGGGATCGCCTGAAGCCCGGCCAGCAGGATCAGCGCGTAGAAGCCCAGATGCGCCCAGACGCTGACGCCCACTGCGGCGGCGAAGGCCCAGAAGCGGTCGACCAGCCAGTTGACCGGCTCCAGCCCCCCCTCGACCATGACGAGGTTCGCCAGCCCCTGCCGCTGCAAAATCCAGCGCCAGATGAGGCCCACAACCACCGGAGAGAGCAGGACCGGGAAGAAGAACACTGCCCGCCAGAAGCCCTTGGCGGGCAGGCTGCGGTTGAGGATCAGCGCGGTGACCAGCGCCGCGCCGGTCATCAGCCCGACCTGCAGGACGACGAAGCGCGCCGTGTTCCAGACCGCGGTCCAGAAGGTGTCGTCGCGGCAGGTCCGGGGGCGCAGGTGGTTCTCGCATTCCAGCAGCCGCGCATATTGCTCGCCGCCGACGAAGGGCCGGTCGGCGAGGAACACCTGCGCGCCGCCGGTCATCGAGTAGGCGACGTTCAGCCCGATCGGAACAAGCACGAAGATCGTGAAGATCGCCAGGTTGGGCAGCAGGAACAGCCCGATCATGCCGCCGCGCCCGGCCAGCCGCTGCCAGCCGCGCATCGCCGGGTCGAGCGCCGCGGCGAGGGCGCGCAAGGGGGCGGTCGCCGCCGCCCCGACGCGCGCCCCGAGGCTCATTGCGCGGCCGCAGTCATCGCTTCGGCGATGTCGCTGTCGATCCGCGCCAGCGCGTCCTCGGTCGAGAGCTCGCCCGCCATGGCCTCGCCGAGGCGCTTGGCCAGCGCCGCATAGACGTCCGAGGCCGGGGTCCAGGCAGGGATGCGCTGCGCCTCCTCGGTCAGTTGCCCGGTCGCCGCGACGAAGGCGTTGAGCGCGGCGCGCGCGTTCTCGTCGTCGGTCTGGAAGTCGAGGCCGCCCTTTTCAACCACCGCCTTGTGGGCCGGCAGGAACAGGGTCCGCTCGGAGAACTCGCGCACGATGTCCTCCTGCGCGAACCACTCCATGACGGTCGCGACCTCCTCCGGGTTCGGGGTCGACCTGATCGCCACCAGCGCCGCGCCGCCGGGGATGCCCGTGCAGCCCGCGACGCCGCAGGGCGAACCGGTCGCCACCCAGTCGAAGGCGTCGCCGACCGTGGCGCTGAGGTTCGCCACCTGCCAGCTTCCGGCGTAGTAGTAGGGAACCGTCGCGTTGATGAACTCGTCGGCCGCCGGGCGGTAGGTCGCGCCCGCCGCGCTGACCCAGACGTCGCGCAGATTCCGGCCGTCCTCGGTCCAGCCGATCAGCTTCGTCAGGAACCCCCTGGCGGCATCGTCCAGCGGCGCCGGCATCCCGTCCTCGCCGATCAGCTTCGCGCCCTCGGAGATCATCGGCCCGGTGATCCGGTGCCCCGAGCGGTCGATGGCGATCGCCGCCTCAAGCTGCTGGCTCTCGGCCACCCGCGCCGCCGCCTCCACCCACTCGTCCCAGGTCGCCTCCGGCCCGGGCAGCGGCACCCCGGCCTGCTCGAACAGCGTGGCGTTGGCGAAGCCGCCGGTCAGCGTCAGCTGGGTCATGAAGCCGGGGATGATGTCGGTGCGGTCCGGCCGCATCCAGTCGAGCTGCGCGCCGAAGTTCTCGCGCCAGTAGTCCGGATCTCTGAGGTAGGGCGTCAGGTCCAGGAAATGCGGCGCCTCCTTCTTGAGGTCGGTGATCCGGGCGATGTCCGGCCCCTCGCCGGCGGCGAGCTGGATCGGCAGTTGTTCCTTGATGACCTGGTAGGCGACGTTCTCCAGCGTCAGGTTGATCTCCGGGTGATCGGCCCGGAAGCGCGCGACGAGGTCTTCCATGACCTCGCCCTCGTTGCCGTCCGAATACCACATGATCCGCACATCGCCCGCGAGCGCGGCAGAGCCCAGCGCGGTGCCCATCGTCACCGCCGCGATCGCCGTCCAGATCCTCGTCAAGTCAGGTCCTCCCCTTCGTTCTGTCGCCGGGCGCGGTTTGGCTGCGCCGCCTGGTGAATGTCCAGTGCGCGCCCCTCGCGAGCGCAACCCGGCCTCCGCCCCGAGGCTACCGATTCACGCTTCCCGGCGCAAAGCGTCCTTCTCCCGCCTCACCCTGACGCACGCGCTCCGACAATAGGCCAACCCCGCGCCCCGCTTTGCCTTGTCCAAATATCCCGGGGGTGCGGGGGCAGCGCCCCCGCGGGCCCAGGCGGCCGATAGCACCTTGTGGAACCTTCCGCCGAAACCCCCAACATCTTGCGTCTTTCGTTGACAGTGGTAGCGCGGGCGCGGAGACTCGCCACATGCAGTTCGACCGCCTCCGCCTCACCGGCTTCAAGAGCTTCGTGGACCCGACCGACCTGGTGATCCGAGAGGGTCTGACCGGCATCGTCGGGCCGAATGGCTGTGGCAAGTCGAACCTGCTCGAGGCGCTGCGCTGGGTCATGGGCGAGAACCGCCCGACAGCCATGCGCGGCGCCGGGATGGAGGACGTGATCTTCGCCGGCACCGCGCGTCGCCCGGCCCGCGCCCATGCCGAGGTGAGCCTGCATGTCGACAACCGCGCCCGCCTCGCGCCTGCGGGCCTGAACGAGGCCGACGCGCTCGAGATCAGCCGCCGCATCACCCGCGACGCGGGGTCGGTTTATCGCCTGAACGGGCGCGAGGTGCGCGCCCGCGACGTGCAGATGCTGTTTGCCGACGCCTCGACCGGAGCGCATTCGCCGGCGTTGGTCCGGCAGGGGCAGATCAGCGAACTCATCAACGCGCGGCCGCAGGCCCGGCGGAGGATTCTGGAGGAGGCGGCGGGGATTTCGGGCCTCTACCAGCGGCGGCACGAGGCGACGCTGAAGCTCGACGCGGGCGAGGCGAACCTCGCACGGGTGGCCGAGACGCTGGAGGGGCTGGCGCAGCAGGCGGCGGCGCTGGCCCGGCAGGCGCGGGCGGCGGCGCGATATCGCGAGATCGGCGCGGCGCTCAGGCTGGCCGAGGGGCAGCTTCTCTGGCGCCGCTGGGCCGAGGCGGAGGGCGCGCGCGCGGCGGCGGAAGCGGCGCTGGCCGAGGCGCTCCGCGCCGCCGTGCTGGCCGAGGCGGGCGCGCGCCGCGCCACGGCCGCGCGGGAGGGGCCCGAAGCCGCGCTGCCGGGCTTGCGCGAGGAGGTGCAGGTCGCGGGCGCGATCCTGTCGCGCGCCGTGGTCGAACGCGAGGCGCTGGACGAGGCCGAGGCGCGGGCGGGCGAGGCCATCGCCCAGCTCGGCGCGCGGATCGCGCAGCTCGACCGCGACCTGGCGCGCGAGGAGGGGCTGAACCGCGATGCGGGCGAGGTCTTGGCGCGGCTTGCGCGCGAGAAGGCGGAGCTCGACGCCGCGGGCGAGGGCGCCGAAGCGCGGATCGCCGCCGCGGACGAGGCCGCCGCGGAAACCTTGGCCTCGCTGCGGCAGGTCGAGGCGCGGCTGTCGGAGTTGCAGGACGAATCCGCCCGCCTCGCCGCGCAACACCAGTCGGCGGAGCGGCTTGTAATGGATCTGCGCGGGATGCGAAATCGGGCCGAGAGCGCGGCTGCGGGGGCGGAGACCGCGCGGGAGCGGGCCGAGCTGGCGGGCCGCGAGGCTGCGCAAGCCGTTGTCGGCGCGGCCGCAACGCAGGGGCAGGCGGCCACGGCGCTCGAGGCGGCCGAGGCGGCGCTCGCGGCGGCCGAGGGCAGACGCGGGACGGCCGAGGCGTCGGAAACCGAAGCCCGCGCCGCCCGTGCCGGGGCCGAGGGCGAGGCACGGGCGCTCGCCGCCGAGGTCGGGGCCTTGGAAAAGCTGGTCGCGCGAGGGCAGGCGGGCGGCGGATCGCTGCTCGACCTGGTGCGGGTGACAAAGGGCTTCGAGGCGGCCTTCGGCGCGGCCTTCGGCGACGACCTGCGGCTGGGGCTGGCGAAGGGTGACGGCGCCGGATGGCGGGATCTGCCCGGCTACGACGCCGCCGCCCCGCTCCCCGACGGGGCCGAGCCGCTGGCCCCCCATGTGCGGGGGCCGGAGGCGCTCGGGCGGCGCCTGTCGCAGGTCGGCGTGGTGGCCGACGCGGAAACGGCGAGGGGGATGCAGGCGGCGCTGCGGCCGGGGCAGCGGCTGGTGACGCGGGCCGGCGACCTCTGGCGCTGGGACGGGCTGGCGCAGCCGGCCGGGGGCGCGGCCTCCGCCGCGGCGCTGCACCTCCAGACGGTGAACCGGCTGGCCGAGACGCGGATGCAGGCGACCGAAGCCGCCGCCCGGTCGGCGGCCGCCGTCAGCGCCCATGACGCCGCGCGCGCAACCCTCGCCGACGCCACCAAGGCCGAGACCGCGGCCCGCGAGGAGCGGCGGCGGGCCGAGCGGGCGCTTTCGGACGCCGCCCGCGCCGCGGCCTCAGCCGAATCGGCGCAGTCGCTCGCCGCCAGCCGGGCCGAGGCGGCGCGGGCGGAACTCGCCCGTCACCGCGCCGACGCGAGTGATGCGGCCGCCCGGCTGGCCGGGGCCGACCGCGCCCTTGCCGCGCTCCCCGACCGGACCGCCGCCGCGCAGGCGGTCGAACAGGCCAGGACCGGCGTCGAGGCGGCGCGCATCGCCACCATGAGCCGCCGCGCCGCCGCCGAGGAGCTGAAGCGCGAGGCCACCGCGCGCGGCAAGCGGCTGGGCGAGATCGCGGCCGAGGATGGCCGCTGGCGCGGGCGGCTCGATCAGGCGGGCGGCCGCGCCGCCGAACTCTCGGGCCGCCGCGCGGCCGCCGCCGCGGAACTGGCCGAAGCCGAGACGCAGCCCGCCATTCTGGCCGAGCGGCGCGGCACGCTGGCCGGGGCCGAAGCCAGCGGCAAGCTCCGTCTCGACCGCGCTCAAACGGCCCTGCACACCGCCGAGACCGCCCTGCGCGCCGCCGCCGCCGCCGAACGCGAGGCCGAGCGCGCCGCCTCCGAGTCGCGCGAGGCCCGCGCCGCCCGTGAGGCCCGCGCCGAGGCCGCGCGCGAGGCCGAGGCGGTTGCCAGCGCCCGCATCCGCGACGAGACCGGCGGCGCCCCGGACGCACTCGCCGCCGCCCTCGACCTCGATCCCGACCGCCTGCCCGACGCCGCCAGCCTCGAGGCCGCCATCGCCCGCCTTCGCGTCAGCCGCGACGCGCTTGGCGCCGTCAACCTGCGCGCCGACGAGGACAAGCGCGCCCTCGAGGAGGAGCGGGCCACCCTCGCCGCCGAGCGCGACGACCTCGAGGCTGCGATCCGCAAGCTGCGGGGCGGAATCGGCGCGCTCAACCGCGAAGGGCGCGAGCGGCTGCTCGCCGCCTTCGACACCGTCAACGGCAACTTCCGCACCCTCTTCACCCACCTCTTCGGCGGCGGCGAGGCCCGCCTCGTGATGGTCGAATCCGACGACCCGCTGGAAGCCGGGCTGGAGATCATGTGCCAGCCGCCGGGCAAGAAGCTGGCGACCCTCAGCCTGCTCTCGGGCGGCGAGCAGACCCTGACCGCGCTCGCCCTCATCTTCGCCGTGTTCCTCGCCAACCCGGCCCCGATCTGCGTGCTGGACGAGGTGGACGCGCCGCTCGACGACGCCAACGTGACGCGCTTCTGCGACCTCTTGGACGAGATGACCCGCCGGACCGAGACGCGTTTCCTCATCATCACCCATCACGCGGTGACGATGGCGCGGATGGACCGCCTCTTCGGCGTGACGATGGTCGAGCAGGGGGTGAGCCAGCTCGTTTCCGTCGATCTGACCCGCGCCGAGGCTCTGGTCGCCTGACCCCGGCCGCGCTACCCTCCGCCGCGAAAGCACCGACGGGGGAAGCATGAGCATCGACAAGCGCCTGACCGAACTGGGAATCACCCTGCCGGAGGCGGCGGCGCCGGCGGGCTCCTATGTGGCCTGCGTGCAGGCGGGGAACCTGCTCTTCGTCTCGGGGCAGCTGCCGCCCGACATGACGAAGGGGCGCCTCGGCGATGGCGTCACGGTCGAGGCCGGGGCGGCGGCGGCGCGGGGCTGCGCGATGGTGCTGCTGGCGCAGGCGCGGGCGGCGCTCGGCTCGCTCGACCGGGTGGCGCGGGTGGTGAAGCTGACCGGCTTTGTCGCCTCGACGCCGGACTTCACCCAGCAGCCCGAGGTGGTGAACGGCGCCTCCGACCTGATGGTCGAGGTCTTCGGCGATGCCGGCCGCCACGCCCGCGCCGCGGTCTCCGCCGCCGCCCTGCCGCGCGGCGTGGCGGTCGAGGTCGAGGCCGTGTTCGAGGTGCGATGATGCCCGCGCCGCCGCTGCCCCGCGCCTTCCTCGACCGGCCGATTGCGCATCGCGGGTTGCACGGGCCGGGCGTGCCGGAAAACAGCCTTGCCGCCATCCGCGCCGCCGCCGATGCGGGATACGGGATCGAGATCGACATCCAGCAGGCCGCTGGCGGCGAGCCGGTGGTGTTTCACGACTACGACCTGCAGCGCATGGTCGGCTCCGAGGGGTATGTCGCGGATACCACGCTGGAAGAGCTGGCGAAGATGAAGCTCGGCACCACGGCCGAGACGATCCCCTCGCTGGCCGAGGTGCTGCGCGACATGAAGGGCCGCGCGCCGCTGCTGATCGAGATCAAGGACCAGGACGGGCGGCTGGGTGCGAATACGGGCGACCTGCAGGACCGCGTGGCGGCGATGCTGGTCGCGTATGACGGCCCGGTCGCGGTGATGTCGTTCAACCCCCATGCCGTGACCGCCTTCCACGCCGCCGCGCCGGGGATCCCGGCGGGCCTGGTGACCTGCGGCTTCGAGGAGGACGACTGGCCGATGCTGGACGAGGCGGGCCGGGCGAAGCTGTCGCGGATCGAGGATTTCGAGCGCAGCGAGGCGTCCTTCGTCAGCCACGATCACCGCAATCTGGCCAACCCCGCCGTCGCCGCGCTGAAGGCGCGGGGGGTGCCGGTGCTGGCCTGGACGCTCCGCTCGGAGGAGGCGGCGAGGGCCGCGCGCGCAGCCGGGGCCGACAACGTGACCTTCGAGGGCTACGAGGCCCGGCGGTGACCCGGCGGCTCCTGGTGACGGGCGGCTCGCGCGGGATCGGCCGCGCGGTGGCGCTGGGCGCGGCGGCGCGCGGCTGGGACGTGGCGCTGAGCTATGTCTCCGACGCCGCCGCAGCCGGGGCGGTCGCCGATCAGGCGCGGGCGGCAGGCGTCCGGGCGCAGGCGATCCGCGCCGATGCCACGGAGGAGGCCGACACGCTCGCGCTCTTCGACGCGGCGGAGGCGGGTTTCGGCGGCATCGACGTGGTCGTGGTGAATGCCGGGATCATCGCCACGGCGATGCCGCTGGCCGAGATGGACCTCGCCCGCATCGAGCGCATGATCCGCATCAACCTGACCGGCGCGCTGCTGACGGCGCGCGAGGCGGCGCGGCGGCTGCCCGAGGGCGGCGCGATCGTGTTCCTGTCCTCCGCCGCCGCCCGCAACGGCTCTCCGGGCGAGTTCGTGGACTACGCCGCCAGCAAGGGCGGCGTCGACTCGCTGACCATCGGGCTGGGTAAGGAGCTCGCGCCGCGCGGCATCCGCGTGGCCGGCGTGCGGCCGGGGCTGATCGAGACCGACATCCACGCGAGCAGCGGCGACCCGGCGCGGGTCGCGAACCGCATGGGCGGGGTGCCGATGGGCCGCGCCGGGACCGCGGAGGAGGTCGCCGAAGCGGTGCTGTGGCTCGCATCGGCGCAGGCGAGCTATGTCACCGGCGCGATCCTCGACGTGGCCGGGGGGCGGTGAGGAAGCCGGGGGCTGCCGCCCCCGGACCCCGGCGGATATTTGAGGACAGAAGAAGGGGTGCTTGCGGGCCGTATTCGGGAGCTTAAGTCAGCAGCCATGACCGAGCTTGCCGTTTCCGTCCTGCCATCCCTCGAAGGGGTTGCCGCCGCCGACTGGGACGGATGCGGCGCGGGGGTCAATCCGTTCACGACCCACCGCTTCCTCTCGGCGCTCGAACGCTCGGGATCGGTCGGCGGGCGGACGGGCTGGACCCCGGCGCATCTGGTGGCGCGGGTGGGCGGCGCGGTTGCGGGCGTGGCGCCGCTCTACGTCAAGAGCCACTCTCAGGGGGAATACATCTTCGACCACGCCTGGGCCCATGCCTGGGAGCGGGCGGGGGGCAGCTACTATCCGAAGCTGCAGGGCGCGGTGCCCTTCACGCCCGTCACCGGGCCGCGGCTGATCGCGCCCGATCCGGCGGTGCAGCGGGCGCTCCTGGAGGCGATGACGAAGGTGGCGGGGCAGGCGGGGCTCTCGGGGGTGCATGTCACCTTCTGCACCGGGGCCGAGGCGGAGCTTGGCGAGGCCGCGGGGTTCCTGCGCCGCACCACGCAGCAGTTCCACTGGTTCAATGACGGCTATGCCAGCTACGACGACTTCCTCGCCGCGCTCAGTTCGCGCAAGCGCAAGGCGATCCGCAAGGAGCGTGAGCGGGCGCAGGATTTCGGCGGCACCATCCGCAGCCTGCGCGGGGACCAGATCGAGGACCGCCACTGGGACGCCTTCTGGACCTTCTACCAGGACACCGGAGGGCGCAAATGGGGCCGCCCCTACCTGACCCGCGCCTTCTTCGACGAGCTTCACGCCACCATGCGCGACGACTGCCTGCTGATCGTCGCGGAGCGCGGCGGGCGGCCGGTCGCGGGGGCGCTGAACCTGATCGGGCCGGATGCGCTCTACGGCCGCTATTGGGGCTGCATCGAGGACCACCCCTTCCTGCATTTCGAGCTCTGCTACCATCAGGCGATCGACTGGGCGATCGCCCACCGCCTCGCCCGCGTCGAGGCCGGTGCGCAGGGCGAGCACAAGCTGGCGCGCGGCTACCTGCCGGTCGAGACGCATTCGCTGCACTGGCTGGCCGATCCGGGCTTCAGCCGCGCGGTGGCCCAGTATCTCGAGCAGGAGCGCGCAGCGGTGGATGACGAGATCGAGGTGCTGACCGATTACGGCCCCTTCCGCCGCGGCCCGCTGCAGCAGGAGCAGGACTGACGCCTCCCGTCTCGATCAGTTGAGCGCCCGCGGCCTTGCGCGCGGGCGGCGCCCCGGTCACCCTCCCCGCGCCGCATCCGACGAGGACCCCCATGCGCCCGCTTCTCGCCGCCCTGCTCCTGACGCCTGCCGCCGCACTGGCCGAGATGCCGCCCGGCGTCAGCCATTTCACCCTGCCGAACGGCCTCGAGGCGGTGGTGATCGAGGATCACCGCGCGCCCGTGGTGGTGCAGATGCTGTGGTACCGCATCGGCTCGGCCGACGAGGCGCCCGGCGAGTCCGGGATCGCGCATTACCTCGAGCACCTGATGTTCAAGGGCACCGAGAAGCTGGCGGCGGGCGAGCTGTCGCGCACCGTCGCCGCCAATGGCGGCATCGACAATGCCTTCACCTCCTACGACTACACGACCTATTTCCAGCGCATCGCCTCGGACCGCCTCGACCTCGTGATGGGGATGGAGGCCGACCGCATGGCGAACCTGCGGATCAGCCAGGACGACTGGCTGACCGAGCGCGACGTGGTGATCGAGGAGCGCGCGCAGCGCACCGACAGCGATCCGGCGGCGCTTTTCAGCGAGGAGCGGACGGCGGCGCAGTTCCTCAATCACCCCTACGGCCGCCCGGTGATCGGCTGGAAGCACGAGGCCGAGGCGCTGACGCGCGAGGATGCGCTCGCCTGGTATGACGCGCATTACGGGCCGGACGACGCGATCCTCGTGGTGGCGGGCGACGTGACCGCCGAGGAGGTGCGGCAGCTGGCCGAGGCGCATTACGGGCCGATCCCGCCCAAGGACCGCGATGGCCGCCCCGAGCGCCCGCAGGAGCCGCCGCAGCGCGCGCCGCGCCGGTTGCAGATGGAGGACCCGCGCGTGGCGCAGCCGGTCATGGTCCGCACCATCCTCGCGCCCGAGCGCAACGCGGGCGACCAGCGCGAGGCGGCGGCGCTGACGGTTCTGGCGGCGCTGCTCGGCGGCTCGCAGCAGACCTCGGTGCTGGGCCGGGGCCTGGTGCTGGAGGGGACGGCGCTGCATGCGGGCGCGGGCTATGACGGGACGTCGCTCGATCCCACGACCTTCCGCTTCTCGCTGGTCCCGGTGCCGGGCGTGGCGCCGGAGGAGGCCGAGGCGAAGCTCGACGCGGTCTTGGCGGAGTTCGTGGCGGAGGGGCCGGACCCGGAGCAGATGGAGCGGGTGCGGGTCCAGGTGCGGGCGCAGGAGGTCTATGACCAGGACAGCGCGCATGGGCGGGCCTATGACTACGGCATGGGCCTCGCCACCGGGTTGACGGTCGAGGACGTGAACGCCTGGCCGGACCTGCTGGCCGAGGTGACGCCGGACGAGGTGCAGGAGGCGGCGCGGGCGTTGATCGCCAGCCCCGCGAGCGTGACCGGCTGGCTGCTGCCCGGTCCCGCCGATGTGCCCGCCTCGGGGGCCGATCCGCTGCCGGAACCGGCGCCGGTCGTCGTCGCCGGTGCGGTGACCGGTCCGTTGCCGCCGCAGGACACCTCCGGCCGGACGGTCCCGCCGACGGCCCCACCGCCCGATGCTCTGATCCCGGACGATGCGGCGGCCCAGCCCGAAGCCGAGGAGGTGCAGAAATGATCCGTGCCGTATTCACCGCCGCCGTGATCGCCCTCGCCACCGCGCTCCCGGCGCGGGCCATCGACATCCAGGTCACCACCTCGCCGGGCGGCATCGAGAGCTGGCTGGTCGAGGATCATTCGATTCCCTTCACCGCGCTGACGATCATGTTCCGCGGCGGCGCCTCGGTCGATCCGCCGGGGGGCCGCGGCGCAATCAACCTGATGACCGGGCTTCTGGAGGAAGGCGCCGCCGACATGGACGCGACCGCCTTCGCGGAAGCGGTGGAGGCGACGGGGGCGGTCTTCCGTTTCGATGCCAGCGACGAGGCGGTCGCGGTCACGGCGCGGCTGCTGACCGAGACCCGCGACGAGGCCGCGGGCCTGCTCGCCGCCGCGCTGACCGAGCCGCGCTTCGACGACGACGCCGTCGGGCGCGTGAAGGGGCAGGTCGAGGCGATCATCCGGCAGGAGGACACCGATCCCGGCACAATCGCCCAGAAGGCCCTCGCCCGCGCGGCCTGGGGCCAGCATCCGCTGGGCAGTTCGATCAACGGCACGCTGGAATCCGTGGCTGCCATCGGCCCCGAGGAGCTGCGCGCCGCGAAGGCTCGCGTCATGGCGCGCGACCGCGTGGTGGTCGCGGCGGCGGGCGATATCGACGCGAAGGCGCTCGGCGCTCTGGTGGACCGCGTGCTGGGCGGGTTGCCGCCCGAGGCGACCGTGCCGCTGCCGCCGAAAGTCGCGCCCGCGCTCGGCGGCGGGGCCGAGGTCATCGACTGGCGCAGTCCGCAGACGGTGGTGGCCTTCGCGCAGCCGGGGCTTGCCCTGGACGATCCCGACTTCTTTCCGGCGCTGGTCGCCAACTACGTCCTCGGCGGCGGCGGCTTCAGCTCGCGCCTCACCGACGAGATCCGCGAGAAGCGGGGGCTGACCTATGGCGTCGGCACTGGGCTTTCGAACGGGCTTTTCGGAGACATCTGGGCGGGGGGCATGTCGTCGGGGAACGAAAGCGTGGCCGAGGCGGTGGAGCTTGTCCGGGCCGAGTGGCGGCGGATAGCCGAGGGTGGCGTGACGCCGGAGGAACTCGAGACCGCCAAGACCTACCTGACCGGCGAATACCCGCTGCGCTTTGACGGCAACGGCAAGATCGCGGGCATCCTCGGGGGCATGCAACTGATGGGCATGCCGCCGGACTATGTGAACACCCGCAATCCGCGGATCGAGGCGGTGACGCTCGAGGACGTGGCCCGCGTGGCGCGGACCCGGATCGACCCCGAGGCGCTGACCTTCGTGCTGGTCGGCCAGCCCGAGGGGCTGTGAGCGCGCCGCGCGGTGAGGCCGCGCGGCGCCATGGCTCAGCGGACCTGAACCGCGCCGGTCGCGCCTGCGAGTCCACCGGCCGCCGCGCCCACGGGTCCCGCGACCACCGCCCCGGTCGTGGCGCCGGTGACGGCGCGGGTGGCGGCGTTGGGGCCGCAGGCGGCGAGGGCGAGGACGCTGCCGCAGAACATGAGGGTGGCGAGGGTTTTCATCTGACTGATCCTTCCCGGAGGTTTGCGCGGAGTTGCGGGAAACAACCTCGACAATGGGCGGATGAGTTCCGCGAGACACCGGAATCATTTGGCCGTCCCGGCGGGACCTGCTAGATATGGGGGCATGAACACCCGCCCCCTCAACATACGCCCGGTCATCCGCCAACTGGACGAGGGCGCCGCGAACCGCATCGCCGCGGGCGAAGTGGTCGAGCGGCCGGCCTCGGCGGTGAAGGAGCTGGTCGAGAACGCGCTCGACGCCGGCGCGCGGCGGATCGAGGTCGCGATCGCGCGCGGCGGCAAGGCGCTGATCCGGGTCCGCGACGACGGCTGCGGGATGTCGGCGGAGGATCTGCCGCTCGCCATCGCGCGGCATGCGACCTCGAAGATCGACGGCAGCGACCTGCTGGACATCCGCAGCTTCGGCTTCCGGGGCGAGGCGCTGCCCTCGCTCGGCGCGGTCGGGCGGCTGACGATCACCGCGCGCGCGGCGGGCGAGGCCGGGGCGGCGATCACGGTCGAAGGCGGGCGCCTCGGCCCGGTGCGGCCGGCGGCGGCCAACCAGGGCACCGTGGTCGAGCTGCGCGACCTGTTCTTCGCCACGCCCGCGCGGCTGAAGTTCCTGCGCTCGGACCGGGCCGAGACCCAGGCCATCGCGGAAGTCCTGCGCCGCCTCGCGATGGCCGAGCCGGGCGTCGGCTTCGTGCTGACCGAGGAGGAGGGCGCGCGAGTCCTGTTCCGCGCCGACCCGGAGCCGCTCGAGGCGCGGCTCGGCCGGGTGATGGGGCGCGATTTCATCGACAGCGCGCTGCCGGTGGAGGCCGAGCGCGACGGGCTGCGGCTGACGGGCTGGGCGGCGCTGCCGACCTATTCGCGCGGCGCTGCGGTGGCGCAGCATCTCTACGTCAACGGCCGCCCGGTGCGCGACAAGCTGCTGACCGGGGCGCTGCGGGCGGGTTATTTCGACGTTCTGGGGGCCGGGCGGCACCCGGCGGCGGTCCTCTATCTGGCCTGCGCGCCGCAGGGCGTGGACGTGAACGTGCATCCGGCCAAGGCCGAGGTCCGCTTCCGCGATCCCGACGCGGCGCGCGGGCTGGTCGTCTCGACCCTGCGGCATCTGCTCGCCGGGACCGGGCAGCGCCGCGCCTCCGCCCCATTGGCCACCGCGACCGCCGCCGCCTTCCGCCCGTGGACGCCCGCGCCTGCGGCCGTCGCCGCGTCCTACGCCGCGCAGGCCCCGCTCGCGCCCGGCTTCGCCGAGGCGCAGGCGCGGATCGAGTCGCCGGAGGCGGAGGCCCCGGACGCGCCGCTCGGCGCGGCGCGGGCGCAGCTGCATGGCAACTGGATCGTGGCCCAGACCGCCGACGGCATGGTGATCGTGGACCAGCACGCGGCGCATGAGCGGCTGGTCTATGAGCGGCTGAAGGCGCAGGCCGAGGGCATCGTGCCGCGGCAGGCGCTGCTGATCCCGCAGATCGTGGAACTGTCCGAGGCCGACATCGCACGCCTCCTGCAAGTGGACGACGACCTCGCCCGCCTCGGCCTCGCCGTCGAGCCCTTCGGCGGCACCGCCGTCGCCGTGCGCGAGGTGCCGGCCGCGCTGCCCGACCTCAACGCCGCGGCGCTGATCCGCGACATCTGCGACGATCTGGCCGAGCAGGGCGCGTCGGACCGCCTCAAGGCTCGCACCGATGCGGTGCTGTCCTCGATGGCCTGCCACGGCTCGGTCCGCAGCGGCCGCAGGCTTACGGGCGAGGAGATGAACGCGCTGCTGCGCGAGATGGAGCGCACTCCCCGCGCCGGGCAGTGCAACCACGGGCGGCCGACCTGGGTGGAGCTGAAGCTCGCCGACATCGAGCGGCTCTTCGGGCGCTGACCTGCGACCGCCTGTTCGGTTGACCGCCGCCGCGCCGAGACGGAGAATGGGGCGGAAAGGAACTGCCATGCTCGACATCACGCCCCAGAAGATCGCCCGCGTCATCCTGAAGGCCCGCGAGGTCGAGAGCGCCGGCGGCCGCCGCTCGGGCACCTGGCATCACCTGCGCGACTTCATCGCCGGGCTGAACGAGGACGAGCAGGCGAGCCTGACCGCCGTCATGTGGATCGGCCGCGACAGCTTCGCGCCCGACGAACTGGGCGAGGCGATTGCGACTGCGCGGGCGGAAAAGACGGTGCCGACCGAGGACTACCTGCTGGGCGATCCCTCGCTGGCCGACTATCTCGAGGGCGGCATGGAGGCCCTCGGCCTCTCGCCCGAGGAGGCCGAGGACGAGGTGATGGGGCGGGGCTGAGCCGCCGTCCCGCCGCGAAGGGGCGTCACTCGCCCCGGCTCACCCGGATCATGCTGCCGTTGTCGGCGTCGATCAGCAGCATCAGCGCCCCGTCCGGCGCCACGGCCACGTCGCGCACCCGGCCGATGCCCTGCAAGTGCCGCGCCTCGCCCGCCACGCGGTCGTCCTGCATGTCCAGTCGCACCACCGCCTGCGCCTGCAGCCCGCCGATCAGGAAGTCGCCCTGCCATTCGGGGAACATCTCGCCCTCATAGACCACCATGCCCGAGGGCGCGATCACCGGGTCCCAGTAGTAGACCGGCTGCTCCAGCCCTTCCTGCGCGGTGATCCCTTCGCCGATGGGCTCGCCGGAATATTCCTCGCCATAGGTGATGATCGGCCAGCCGTAGTTCAGCCCCTCCTGAGCGAGGTTCAGCTCGTCCCCGCCCTGCGGCCCCATGTCCACGACCCAGAGCCGGCCCTGATCGTCCAGGGTCGCGGCCTGGATGTTGCGGTGGCCCTTGCTGTGGACCTCGGGCATCCAGCCCTCGATGCCCGCCCCGGCCGGCTCGCCGGTGGGGCTGATGCGGATGATCTTGCCGAGGTGGTTGTCGTCCTCCTGCGCCGTCATGCGCGGCTCCATGTCCGAGCGTTCGCCCAGCGTGATGAGGAGCCGCCCCCCGTCGTCCAGAACAAGGCGCGAGCCGAAATGCTTGCCGGTCGCCCAGGCCGGTTGCTGGCGGAAGATCTCCTGCACGTTCTCGAGCGCGGTGCCGTCTTCCGACAGCGTCGCCGTGATGACCACGGTTTGCTCGGGACCCTGATCGGTCCTCTCGTCGGCACCGAGCGTCGTTGCCTCGGGCGCGGCGTAGCTGAGGAACAGGCGGCGCGACTCGGCGAAATCCGGGGCGGCGAGCACGTCGAGCAAGCCGCCCTGCTCTTTGACATACATGGGAGGCAGGCCGGTGATCGGCTCGGACAGGGTGCCGTCCTCGGCAACGAGGCGCAGGTTGCCCGCGCGTTCGGTCACGATCCACTCGCCCGAGGGCAACAGGTCCATGCCCCAGGGATGGTCCAGCCCTTCGACCACCGCCGTGGTTTCCAGCGGGATGTCGTCGGCCATGACCGGTGCGCGGGTCTGGCCCTCGAATGCGGGCTCGTTCTCCGGGACGTTCGGAGGGGCGGCGTTGAAATCCTGACCAAGCGCGGGACCGGCTAGCGCGGCTGCCGCCGCGGACGCGAGAAGCGTGCGGAACATCGGGTTCTCCTTTCATCCGTAAGGAAGGGGAACCCATGCGCGCGGCCGTTGTTCCGTCAGCCTCCCGGCGTGGCGTTCACATCGGCATCCGCGCGATGGTCCACCCGCGCCATGTGCTGGGCGATGCGGCCGATCTCGACCAGCCACTCGCCGACCAGCACCGGGTCATGCGTCGCCGCATGGACGCCGAACGGGACCGCGCCATCCGCGACCGCCTCCACCGCCATCGCCACCGGGACCGACACCAGCTGCGCCATGGCGCTGCCGTCCTCGGTCCCGTGGGCGTCCAGCACCCATTCCTTGTGGAACACCGTCTCGTCCCCGCGGCGCGCGCGCAGGCCGACGCAGAGGACCACGCGGTCCGGCTCTCCCGCTTCGTAGGAGTTGTCGCGCCAGAACTGCCCGGCCATCTCGGCCAGCCGCGCCTCGCCCTCCTCGCCATGCAGGCGCTCGACCTCGTCGAACACCTCGGACCAGGCTTCCTGCCAGCCCTTGAGGCGGATGGTGCCGCGCACGAAGTCGCTGATCTCCCAGGCCGGGTCGAAGGCGTATTGCTCGATGAAGGGCAGCGAGTCGCGGTTGGGATAGACCTCGAAGCGCTCCGGCACGGGCAGCGGCGCGTCATAGGCGGTGATCGCGTGCCAGGGCCGCTCGACCGGGTGCCGCTCGCCGCCCTTGAGCGACAGCGAGGGCGAGCGGAGCGCGCGCAGCACGCCCAGCGGGGACCAGCTGAACTTGTAGCGGAACGGGTTCGGGAACTTCGGCACGCCGCCGCAGTAGGAGGTGAAATCGACGGTGTCGCCGTCCTGCGCCACGGGGCGGTAGTCGGCCACCAGGTCATGCGCCATCAGGTGGTCGATGCCGGGGTCAAGGCCGACCTCGTTCATCAGCACCACGCCCGCCTCCTTCGCGGCGTCGTCGAGCTCGCGCATGCCCGGCGAGACATAGGAGGACGAGACGAAATGCGCGCGCTTCTCGATGCACAGGGCGGCGATGGCGACGTGCCGGTCCGCTGGCAGCATGGAGATGACGATGTCGCCCGCGGTGACGGAGTCGCGCAGCGCCTCGGGGATGAAGGGGCGGATGTCAGCCTCGCGGCCCCCGACCGCCTCGCGGGCCTTCTCAACGGTGCGGTTCCAGACGACGACCTTCCGGCCCGCGTCCAGCAGGCGCCGCAGGCCGGGGGCGGAGGAGAGGCCGGTGCCGACCCAGTGGATGGTGGGCTCAGACATGTCAGGCTTCCTTCACGTGGTTGTCGAAGAGCGCGCGCGCGCGGCCCCAGGGGCCGTCCTCGATCCGGTCGATGGTCTCGAGCACCGGAAGAAGCTGCCGCGCGAAATCCTCGCTGCTCTCGGCGGGCAGCAGCGAGGGCAGGTTGTCGATCGCCATGACGTCGAGGGCTGGGTCCGTGGCCACGCGCAGCGCCGGCGCGTTCCAGTCGGTCGCCCGGTCATAGACCTTGATCGGCGAGAAGTCCGAAGTCGGATCGCAGGCGATGTCGCCGATCACGCGCAGGCGGCGGCCGGGGGCGGTCGCGTCGGCGGGGACGAAGACCGGGGTGCCGGGCCGGGCGAGGATGCAGTTGAGGAACACCTCGTGCTGCAGGATCTCGGGGAAGGGGCCGCCATGCGCGGTCTCCTCCATGTCCCAGCGGGTGACGGGCATCCCCATCGCGGTGCAGAAATCCGCGGCGCCGGTGCCGACCCGGCCCTTGGCGCCGATCACGATGGCATGGGGCCGCATGCCGCCGGTGCCGTCGAGTTCCGCGCGCACCTCCTCCAGCATCGCCTCCTGGCTGGGATAGGCTCTGACCGGCGGACAGATCTCGCCCCGGTGTTGCGCGGTCAGGCATTTGAGCGACACCGCCGCGCCCGCGAAACCGGCCCAGTAGCCGAAGGCGGCGAGGCGGCGGCCGGTTTCGTCGGTGAGATATTCGAGGTCGTAGAGCGCCCCGCCGCCCTCGCGGAAGCGGCTCAGCAGGATGCGCCCGGCGGGCTGGCCCTTGTAGGCATGGCCGAACATGACGTGCCGGTGCGAGAGCGGCGTGCCGTCCCCCGGCAGCTCCTTGAGGCCGAGGATGATCGCGTCCGGGGGGGCGGAGAGCCAGCTTCCCTCGGGCGCGATCTCGGCCCCTTCGCGCGCATAGGCCGCGGTCGGGATGACGCGCCGAGCGCTCTCCTCCACGGTGATGCGGTGGCCCTGCTGGCGCAGGCGGCGGACCCCCTCGGGGGTGATCCCGGTGCGGTCCTCGTTCGGCCGGCTCTCGGCCCTCACCCACAGATGCGCCATGTCCGCCCTCCATCAGATGCCCGGCTGTTATCGCCGCCACGCGCCTGCGGCAAGGCTCAGCGCCCGGCTCCGATCCGCGGCTCGGTGCCCGCGCGCAGGCGGGCGATGTTGGGCCGGTGGCGGAGGAAGATCAGCGCCGCCATGAGCGTCGCGGCGAGGGCGACGCCGGGGAGGCCGAGGGCGAGTGCGACAAGTGGCGCGAGGGCGGCGGCGACGAGGGCGGAGAGCGAGCTGATACGGCTGACAATGGCGGTCAGGAGCCACGCCGCGCAGGCGGCGAGCCCCACCGGCCAGGCGAGCGCGATCAGCGTGCCGAGGAAGGTTGCGACCCCCTTGCCGCCACGGAACCCGAGCCAGACCGGGAACAGATGCCCCGCAAACGCCGCTGCCCCCGCGATGACCGCCGCCGGCTCTCCGCCCCATGCCCGCGCGAGCAGCACCGCAAGCGCGCCCTTGCCGCCGTCGAGCAGCAGCGTCGCAAGCGCCGCGCCCTTGTTGCCGGTCCTCAGCACATTGGTCGCGCCGATATTGCCCGACCCGATCGCGCGCAGGTCGCCGAGGCCGAGCGCGCGCGTCAGCAGCACGCCGAACGGGATCGACCCGAGGAGGTAGCCGCCGAGCGCCGCAAGGATCATCTCACCCATCCCCGAACACCCGTGTTCCGCCGACCCATGTGCCCAGCACCCGCCCCTCCATCCGCGCCCCGTCGAAGGGCGTGTTCTTCGATTTCGACCGCAGCGTGAAGCGGTCCAGCACGAAGGGCGCGTCGGGGTCGAACAGCACCAGATCCGCCGGCGCGCCGGGGCTGAGGCTGCCGCCCTCCAGCCCCAGCCGCCGCGCCGGGTTCAGCGACATCGCCCGCCAGAGTTGCGGCAGGCTCAACCCGCCCTGATGATAGAGGCGCATCGCCGCCGGCAGCAGCGTCTCCAGCCCCACCGCGCCGGGGGCGGCGGTGGCGAAGGGCAGGCGCTTGCTTTCCTCGTCCTGCGGCGTGTGGAAGCTGCCGATGACGTCGATCAGGCCCGAGGCGACGGCCTCGACCACGGCCATGCGGTCATCCTCGGACCGCAGCGGCGGGGTGAAGCGGAAGAAGGTGCGGTAGTCGCCGACGTCGAACTCGTTCAGCGTCAGGTGGTGGATCGAGGTGCCGGCGGTCACGTCCAGCCCCGCCGCCTTGGCGCGCTGCAAGGCGGACAGGGCGCAGGCGGCGGTGATCTGGTCGGCATGCCAGCGGCAGCCGGTCGCCTCGACGAGGGCAAGGTCGCGCTCCAGCCCCATGCGCTCGGCGATGGGGGCGACGGCGGGCAGGCCGTAGAGGGCGGCGAACTTGCCGGAGGTCGCCACCGCGCCGCGGCTGAGGCCGGGGTCCTGCGGATGGCCGACGATCAGCGCATCAAGGCCGCGCGCGTAGGTCATGGCGCGCGAGAGCAGCCGCGTGTCGGCGACGACGCGCACCCCGTCAGTGAAGGCAACCGCGCCCGCGTCCTTGAGGAACGCCATCTCGACCATTTCCGCGCCGTCGCGGCCGCGGGTCAGGGCGGACTGGTGGCGGATGCGGACCGGGGCCTCGGCGGCGCGGCGGCGGGCGAACTCCACCGCCTCGGGATTGTCGAGCGGCGGCAGCGTGTCGGGTCGGGCGACGATGGTCGTGACGCCCCCCGCCGCGGCGGCAAGCGCGGCCGAGCGCAGCGATTCCTTGTGCCGCTCGCCCGGCTCGCCGATCTTCACGCCCCAGTCCACGAGGCCCGGCGCGAGGCACTTGCCACGGCAGTCGATGACGGTCCCGCCTTCCGGCTCGGGGCCGGGGGCGATGCGCTCGTCCACGACGACCAACTCGCCGAGGCGGTCGGTCTGCGCCTCCGGGTTGATCAGCCGGGCATTCCTGAAATGCAGCGTCACGCGCGTGCCTCCGATTTCTCTGCGAGAAATCGCAACCATCCTTCGCAGAAGGATCGCATCTGCCGCTCAGACACGAATGCCCTCCTCCGTTGCCCGCGCCCCGCGCTCGGCCCGCAGGTTCCGCGCCAGAAGGTCCAGCGCCGCCATCCGCACCGCCACCCCCATCTCCACCTGGTCCTGGATCACGCTGCGGCGGATGTCGTCGGCGATGGTGCCGTCGATCTCCACGCCGCGGTTCATCGGCCCCGGATGCATGACGATCGCGTCGGGCTTGGCGCGCGCCAGCTTCTCGGCATCCAGCCCCCAGCGGTGGAAATACTCGCGCGCCGAGGGGATGAAGCCGCCGTCCATGCGCTCCTTCTGCAGCCGCAGCATCATCACCACGTCGGCCCCTTCCAGCCCCGCCGCCATGTCCTCGAACACCTCGCAGCCGAAGCCGTCCGCGGGCATCAGCGTCGCCGGGCCGACGAGGCGGATGCGGTTCTCCATCTTGCCGAGCAGGATCAGGTTCGACCGGGCCACCCGGCTGTGGGCGATGTCGCCGCAGATGGCGATGGTCAGGCGCTGCAGCCGCCCCTTGGCGCGGCGGATGGTCAGCGCGTCGAGCAGCGCCTGCGTCGGATGCTCGTGCCGCCCGTCGCCCGCGTTCACCACCGCGCAATCGACCTTGGAGGCGAGCAGGCTCACCGCCCCGCTCTCGGGGTGGCGCACCACCAGCAGGTCGGGACGCATGGCGTTCAGCGTCAGCGCGGTGTCGATCAGCGTCTCGCCCTTGGTGACGGAGGACTGCGCCACGGCCATGTTCATCACATCGGCGCCGAGGCGCTTGCCCGCCAGCTCGAAGCTCGCCTGCGTGCGGGTCGAGGGCTCGAAGAACATGTTGACCTGCGTCAGCCCCTCGAGGGCGTCGGCCCGCTTCACCGTGCGGCGGTTCAACTCGACATAGCGTTCGGCGAGGTCGAGAAGCGTGACGATCTCCGCCGGCGCGAGCGGCTCGATCCCGAGCAGGTGTCGCTGGCGGAACGTCATCGGCGGCCCCTCCGGTGGTCGCGCCCGCTATCGCAGATGCGGCGCGGGCCGGCAACCGCTGGCCGGGGCGCCCGCGCGCGGCTAGTTTCCCGCCATGACCATGGCCCCCCGATTCCGCGGCATCGAGATCGACGGCGCGACCGCGCTCGCGCTGCTCGACTGGCAGCGCGAGATGGGGGTGGACGAGGCGATCCTCGACGCGCCGGTGGACCGGCTGGAGGCGCCGCCGCCTCCGCCCGTGCCGGCTGCGCCTGAGCCTGCGCCGGCACTGCCGCTCGGGGATGACGTTGTGGCCGCGGCCGAGCGCCTTGCGGCGCAGGCCACCGACCTCGCTTCGCTGGCCGAGTTGCAGCGCGGATTCGACGGGATCGAGCTGAAACGCGGCGCGCGCAGCTTCGTCTTTGCAGACGGCAATCCGGCGGCGCGGCTGATGGTGATCGGCGAGGCGCCGGGCGAGGAGGAGGACGCGCAGGGCCGTCCCTTCGTGGGGCGCGCGGGGCAATTGCTCGACCAGATGCTCGCCGCGATCGGCCTGTCGCGCGCGGCGCCTGACCCGGACCGCGCGGTCTACATCGCCAATGTCCTCACATGGCGCCCCCCCGCCAACCGTCGCCCCGAGCCGCAGGAGATCGCCGCCTCGATGCCGTTCCTCGCGCGGCATGTCGAGCTCGCAGACCCTGAGGTGATCGTGCTGATGGGCAACACGCCTTGCCAGGCCGTGCTCGGCCGGCAGGGCATCCTGCGGCTCCGGGGCCAGTGGACCGAGGCTTTCGGGCGGCCCGCGCTGCCGATGGTCCACCCGGCCTACTTGCTCCGCAACCCGGCCGCCAAGCGCGAGGCCTGGGCCGACCTGCTCGATCTGTCGGCGCGGCTGGGCCTCTGACCTAGTCCTGCGCCGGATCGTAGTTCTTCGGCGGCTGCGCGGTGTCCTTCAGCGCCGAGACATCCGCCCCGGCCCCGGCGAGCGCCGCCTCCGCTGCCTCCCGCTCCGCCGCATCGAGTTCGGGCGTGCGCGACAGAATCCAGGCATAACCCCCTTCGGGCGAATGGACCGCGGCCCAGGGATAGGCGCCCCCGGCCGGCTCGCCCACGGCGACGATGACGTAGTTCACGCCCTGGTCGTCTGGCGATTGCGGGAACTGGACGTTGAAGGTGTTGAGGTTTCCGCCGACGACCTCGGCGGTGCCCTCGACCTCGGCACTGCCTTCGGCCGTGTCGCAGCGGTTCAGAACCCGAAGCGTCTCATCGTCCACCAGCTCGTAGAGCGCGGTCGTGCCGCCGGTGCACATCGCCTGGAACGGCATCGGCGTGCTGGCCACCTCGTGCCAGAGGCCGACATAGGCCTGTGGGTCAATCTGCTGGCCGGTGGCGGTGCCGGCCTCCTGCGCCATCGCGGGCGCGGCGAGGAGGACGAGGGCGGCGAGGCCGAGGGACAGCTTCATGGCGGGAACCTTTCGCATGGGACGGGCCTCAACCGCTCCCGCACCCGGCGGTTCCGCCTTCTTCTGTCTGAAAATATCCCGCGGGGGCCCGGGGGCGCGAAGCCCCCGGTGGTTCAGCCGGGCGCACAGCCCGCGTATTCGACCGCGCCGCCGTTGCCGATCAGCGTGAGGCGCAGTGTCGCGGGGTCGAAGGCGTAGTCGTCCGCCTCGGGCACCGCGTCGGCGCGGGCGACGAGGGTGCCGTCTTCGACCGAGAGTTCGGCCTGCGAGACCCAGACCGGGGCGGGACCCTCGCCGGTCGCCAGCTCGATCGCGGCGGCTTCGGCGGCGGCCTCGGGCAGTCGGGCGGCGAGCCGGAAGCCGTCAGCCGTGGGCGTCGTCTCGCAGGCGGGCAGGGGCGTCCCCTCGGCGGGGCCGCGGGACAGCGCCGCCTCGATCGCCGGATCGGGGCTCTCCCCGGGGGGCGGCGCGGCGAGGGACAGATGCGCCGGGATGCAGATGTCGCGGCAGAGGCCGAGATCCATCGTCAGTGCCAGCGCCACCGGCTCGCCGGGGCGCAAGGGGGCGATCTCGACCGGCAGCAGCAGGCGCTCCTCGAAGCCGAGGGCCAGCATGCCGCCGCTGTCGATCACCTCCGGCGCGGGCCAGTGATAGGTGACGCGGCCGGCGTTTTCGGAGGCGCTCCAGTCGAACAAGGGTTCGATCCCCGCCTCGCCGGGGCTGCGCCAGTAGGTCTTCCAGCCCGGTTCGAGGGTCAGTTCGACCGCGGCCATGCGGTTGCCCTCGGCCGTCACCCAGCCGGGATGCAGCACCGCGCCGAGGAGGCCGGGCGGCGGCGCGGCCATCCCGGCCCCGGGCAGGAGGGCGAGCGCGAGGGCAAGGCGGATCATGGAGACCGGATAGACCCGCGCGCCGCTGCCGGGAAGTCACAACCGCGCGTCCGCCGCCTGCCACGGGGCTTGTGAACCGCGGCCCCGGACCCGATGTTTGAGGTTGAGACACGGAGGCGCCGATGGACGACCACGCCACCCTGACCGGCAAGATGCTGATCGCCATGCCCGGCATGCGCGACCCGCGGTTCGAGCGCTCGGTCATCCTGATCTGCGCCCATTCCGAGGACGGGGCGATGGGCCTGGTGGTCAACCGGCCGCTGCCGGACCTGAAATTCGGCGAGCTTCTGGTCCAGCTCGGCATCGACCGCGGCGCGGAGCCGCGCAAGGTGCCGGTGCATTTCGGCGGCCCGGTCGAGCCGGGGCGCGGCTTCGTGCTGCACGCGCTGCCCGGCGAGGGCAAGAGCGACCACGAGGGGCAGGCGCGGATCGCGCCGGGCCTCGGCATGACCACGACGCGCGACATCCTCGAGGATCTGGCCCGCGGGCGGGGGCCGGAGCAGGCGGTGCTCGCGCTCGGCTATGCCGGCTGGGGGCCGGGGCAGCTCGAGGGCGAGATGCTGGCCAATGGCTGGCTGACCGCCGACCGCAACGACGAGCTGCTGTTCGGTGGCGACGATGCGGGGAAATGGGCGAAGGCGATCCGCGGGCTGGGGATCGACCCGTCGCTGCTGTCCGGCGCGGCGGGACACGCCTGAGGCGACGGCGACTTGTGACAGACAAGGCCCCGGCGGGCCTTGTTGCGACGGAGGTCGGCGTCTGCCCTCGTGGACACGAAGCGTCCGCGGTGGAGGGTCTACCGCGGCGCCGCCGCCCGCCGCAGCCGGTCGTTGATGGCGGCACCGAGGCCCGCCTGCGGCACCCGCGCCACGGCAATCGGTTGTCCGCGCGCATCGGCACGGCGCAGCACGTCGAAGAGGCGCGCGGCGGCCTCGACGGTGTCGCCACTGGCGGAAAGGGTGAGGGGACCGTCCTCGCCGAAGCCGATCCATGTCTCGCCCGGACGCGCGGCGTCGGCGTCCATCCGCAGCGGCACGCGGGGCGCGTAGTGGCTGGAGAGCTGGCCCGGCGCGGTCGGCTGGTCCGCGGAAGGCTCCGGCGCCGCGAGCGGCTGGCCGAGCAGCGCCTCGACCGCCTCCGCCGCCAGACCGCCCGGCCGCAGCAGCTGCCAGCCCGGGGCGCTGCGCCCGAGGATCGTCGATTCGACCCCCACCGGGCAGGGCCCGCCATCCAGCACCGCGGCGATGCGGCCGCCGAGTCCGGTCTCGGGATCGAGCACATGCCCGGCCGTGGTCGGGCTGACCCGTCCCGAGGGATTGGCCGATGGCGCGGCGAGCGGCCCGCCAAACGCCGCCAGCAGCGTCCGCGCCACCGGATGCGCGGGCACCCGCACCGCCACCGTCTCCAGCCCCGCCGTGACCAGCGAGGCGATCCCCGCGTCCTCGCGCAAGGGCAGCACCATCGTCAGCGGCCCCGGCCAGAAGGCTGCCGCGAGCGCCCGCGCCGCATCGTCGAACACCGCCACCGCCTCCGCCGCCCCGGCATCCGCCACATGCACGATCAGCGGGTTGAAGGCCGGCCGCCACTTGGCGGCATAGACCCGCGCCACGGCCCTTCCGTCGCGCGCATCGCCGGCGAGGCCGTAGACCGTCTCGGTCGGGATCGCCACGACCTCTCCCGCCGCCAGCAGGGCGGCGGCGCGGGCGATGCCATCGGGATCGGCGCGGAGGTGTTCGGTCATGACGCGGCGTAGAAGTGGAGGGTGGGCTTGCGGTTGCGGGGCCGGGCGCGGCAAGGTCGGGCGATACGCCGCCCCGCCGCGCTTGTGAAGCGGGGCCACCGCGAAGGAGCTTTCCGCATGGCCTATGTCGCGCCGGTCGAGGACACGCTGTTCATCCTGCGCCATGTGGTGCCCCTGTCGGAGGTCGCCGCCACCGAGCGCTTCGCGGAAGCCACCGGGGAGACCGCCCACGCGGTGCTGACCGAGGCCGGGCGCATGGCGACCGACGTGCTGGCGCCGCTGAACCGCGAGGGCGACCTCGCGCCGGCGCGGCTCGAGAACGGGCGCGTCCGCTCCTCGCCCGGCTTCGAGCGCGGCTATGCGGCGATTGCCGAAGGTGGCTGGATCGGGCTTTCCTCCACCCCCGACCACGGCGGCGCCGGGCTGCCGCAGGTGTTGAACCAGGCGGTCGGCGAATACATGGCCGGCGCCTGCCTCGCGTTGCAGCTGAACCCGCTGCTGACCCAGGGGCAGATCGAGGCGCTTGAGCATCACGCCGACGAGGCGATGCAGGCGACCTACCTGCCGAAGCTGATCTCGGGCGAGTGGAACGGGACCATGAACCTGACCGAACCGGCAGCCGGGTCGGACGTGGGCGCGCTCAGGACGCGGGCCGAGCCGAATGGCGACGGCAGCTACGCGATCACGGGCCAGAAGATCTTCATCACCTGGGGCGACAGCGACGTGACGGAGAACACCTGCCATGCGGTCCTCGCCCGGCTGCCGGACGGGGTGCCGGGGGTGAAGGGGATCAGCCTTTTCATGGTCCCGAAGCTCATCCCCGACGAGAACGGCAAGCCCGGCGTCGCCAACAACCTCAAGGTCGTCAGCCTCGAGCACAAGATCGGCATCCACGGCAGCCCGACCTGCGTGATGAGCTTCGAGGGCGCGCAGGGCTGGCTCATCGGCGAGCCGCACAAGGGCATGGCGGCGATGTTCACGATGATGAACGCGGCTCGGCTGGCCGTGGGCGTGCAGGGCGTCGGCGTGGGCGAGGCGGCGCTGCAGAAGGCCGCCGCCTACGCCGCCGAGCGTGAGCAGTTCGGGCCGATCATCCGCCACGCCGATGTGCGCCGGATGCTGGCCACCGCGCGGGCCGAGGTCTTTGCCGCCCGCGCCATCTGCCTCGCCTGCGCGCAGGCGATCGACCTTGCGCGCGCCACGGGCGACCCCGACTGCGCCGCCCGCGCCGCGTTCCTGACGCCGATCGCCAAGGCTTGGGGCACCGATGTCGGCTGCCGCGTGGCCGATACCGGCGTCCAGGTCCACGGCGGCATGGGCTATATCGAGGAGACCGGCGCCGGGCAGTTCTGGCGCGACGTGCGGATCACCCCGATCTACGAGGGCACCAACGGCATCCAGGCGATGGACCTCGTCGGCCGCAAGCTGGCCGATGGCGGGGCGGCGGGCTTCGCGCTGATCGACGAGATGCAGGCCGGGGCCAAGGCCGCGCAGGAGACGCTGCCCGACCTCGCCGAGGCGGTCTGGCAGGCGGCCGAATCGCTGCGCGAGGCGACCGCGGCGATGGCCGAGGCCTCGGGGCCCGACCGCAACGCAGGCGCGGTGCCGTTCCTCGCCGCCTTCGCGCGGGTGCTGGGCGCGCACTACCACCTGCGCGCCGCACAGGCCGGCGACGAGAGCCGCCGCATCCTCGCCCGCATCTATGTCGAGCGGGTGCTGCCGCGGATCCTCGGCGACCTGTCCGAGGCCCGCGCCGGGGCCGCCGACCTCGACGCGCTGCCCGACGCGGCCTTCGCTGGCGCCGCGGGCGCGTGAGCGGGGCCAGCCGCCTCGGCTTTCCCTTTGCAGAGCCGCCCGCTCCCGGCGCGGTGATCGAGGTCGCCCCCGGCATCCTCTGGGCGCGGCTGGCGCTGCCGATGAAGCTCGACCACGTCAACGTCTATGCCCTCGCGGACGAGGACGGCTGGACGGTGGTCGATACCGGCTTCGACACAAGCCCGACGCGGGAGGCCTGGCAGGCGCTGCTGGACGGGCCACTGGCCGGGCGGCCGGTGGCGCGGGTGCTGGCGACGCATTCGCATTCCGACCACATCGGCCTCGCGGGCTGGTTCCAGGCGCAGGGGGCGGCGCTTCTGGTCTCGCGCACGGCATGGCTGACGGCGCGGATGCTGTGGCTCGACGTGCAGGAGCGGCCGGTGCCCGAGCAACTGGCCTTCTGGCGCATGGCGGGGATGGACGAGGCGCTCATGGCCACGCGGCAGGCCGAGCGGCCGTGGAACGCGGTGGATGTCTGCCACAGCCTGCCGTTGGGCTACACCCGGCTGCGCGAGGGCGCGACGCTGCGCCTCGCCGGGCGCGACTGGACCGTGCGAATGGGCGAGGGGCATGCGGCGGCGCATGCGACGCTCTGGACCGACGCGGTGGTGCTGGGCGGCGACCAGCTGCTGCCGTCGATCTCGCCCAACCTCGGCGTCTATCCGACCGAGCCGGAGGCCGATCCGGTCGGCGACTGGCTGGAAAGCTGCGCCCGCCTCGGCAGCCATGCCACCGAGACGCAACTGGTCCTGCCGGGCCACGGGCTGCCCTTCACGGGCCTGCCCATGCGGCTCGCGCAGCTGATCGAGAACCACACCGCCGCCCTCGACCGCCTCGCCGCCGCGCTCGCCGAGGAGCCGCGCACGGCGGCGGGCTGCTTCGGCATCCTCTACCGGCGGCGGATCGGCGCGGGGGAATACGGCCTCGCGCTCGTCGAGGCGGTGGCGCATGTGAACCGGCTGCGGCGCGAGGGGCGCGCGCGCGAGGTCGGGCGCACGGAGAGCGGCGCAATCCTCTGGGGGGCGTGACAGGCCGGACCAGTTCGGCTAATCCCTGAGGCCGACCGCGACGCGACGATTGCCTGAGGCGAGGGACGAGATGGCGACCACGACCACCACGACGACGACCACCACCCGCCGCGATGCGCCCGCAGGCGGGCATGTCCACGGCACGATGGACGCCACCCGGCAGGACAAGACCTTCCACGGCTTCATCAAGGTCCTGACCTGGAGCGCGGTGATCTCCATTCTCACGCTGATCTTCCTGGCGCTGGTCAACGCCTGACGCCGGCCGCCGCCGCAGAGGACCGCCAATGCAACGCCGCACCTTCCTGACGCTGGGCGCCGCCACCGCCGCGCTTGCCGCCTGCGGCGAGTCCGTCTGGGCCCCCGACGAGGCCGTCCGCGCCGCGCGCTTCGTCTCGGACGCCCCGCCCTCGGTCACGCTGCTGACCGTCATCGGCATCCCGCGCGGCGAGGGGGCGCATTCGGGGCTGATGATCAACGGCAGCCAGCGGGTGATCTACGACCCGGCCGGAAGCTGGCAGCACCCGCATATCCCCGAGCGCAACGACGTGCTCTACGGCATCACCGACAACTTCAAGGCGTTCTACCTCGACTACCACGCCCGCGAGACCTACTGGGTGGCCGAGGACAGCATCCCGGTCACGCGCGAGATCGCCGACGCGATGATCCGCTCGGCGGAGGCGCAAGGCGCGGGCTCACAAGGTTTCTGCGCCCGGGACACCGCGACGGTGCTGCGCCGGGTGCCGGGCTTCGAGGGCGCGCCCTCGACGCTGGCGCCGCTGAAGCTGCGCAACTGGTTCCTGAGCCTGCCCGGCGTGACCTCGCGCCGCCACATGGACGGCGACCCGGCCAACAACCACGACGTCCTGCTGCGCCAGCACGGGCAGCTGACGCGGGCGGGGAACGTGGCCGTCAACTGAACACGGGGGAAGGGGCATGCGGACCCTGATCCTCCATGCCGGGCTGCCGAAATGCGGCTCGAGTTCGATCCAGCGCAGCCTCTACGCCGCCCGTGATCGGCTGGCCGCGCGCGGGCTGGTCTACTGGGACATCGGACCGAACCACAGCGAGCCGCTGAAGGCGCTCTCGCGGCCGTATTGCGAGAAGCGCATGCCCGGCCACCTCCGGGCGCGCTATGGCTCGGACAACGCGATCGAGGCCAGCCTGCGCGCCTGCCTCGCCCGGCCCGCCGCCTTCACCGTGCTTTCGGCCGAGGGGATGGGGCGCGTGAAGGGCCCTGGCAAGGCGCGCGCCCCGCGCCCCGAGGACGGGCGCGGCCGCCTGCGGGCCGCGGTGCTGGCGGCGGGCTTCGACCGGCTCAGGATCGTGATCTACGTCCGCCCGCCGCTCGACTGGTGGAACAGCCTCGTGCAGCAGCGCACCAAGACCCAGCCCAGGGCCGAGGCGGAGACGGGGAATACCTCCTACCGCGCGCTGATGGAGCCGGTGCTGACGCTCTTTCCCGAGGCCGAGGCGGAGCTGCGTCTGTTCGATCCGGCGGGGTTCGCGGGCGGCTCGCTGCTGGCGGATTTCCTTGATGCGGCGGGCATCCCGGCGGAGCTGGCGGCGGATGTGGAGGAGGTGCGGGCGAACCCCTCGCTGAGCGCCGAGGCGACGGATTTCCTCGACCGGATGCAGCGGCAGGCGCGGGGAAGCGACCCCATCGGCCGCTGGTTCGTCGAGCGCTACCTGCGCCCGTATCTTAGCGGCGGCGGCCGCTTCGGCCTGCCGCGCGAGACGCTGGCGGCGATGATCGAGGCGAACCGCGACGACATCGCCTGGCTCTCCGAGCGGATGGGCCGCGACATGACGCCGGTGCTGCCGGAGGAGCGCGCGGCTGCGGAGGATGACGGGGATGAAGCCGAGGACCGCCGCGCGGCGATGGTCCTGCAACTGGTCCGCGACCTCGGTCGCCTGCGCTCGGCCGAGTCGCTGCGCGAGGCGGCGGCGGCGCTCGACGCCGGGCGCAGCGATGCGGCACGGCGCAGCCTCTCGCGCGCGCTGAACGAATGGCCGAGGAATGCCGAGGCGCAGGCGCTGCTGGGGCGGCTCGACGGCTGACACGCGGCCCGCTTGGCCTTCGCCCGCGCAGCCGCTAGACCGTCCGCGACCCCGCGAGGACCAGACGATGAGCATGGACAAGACCTTCGACGCCGCCGCCGCCGAGGAGCGCATCGCGCGCGCATGGGAGGCCGCGGGCGCCTTCCGCGCCGGTGCCGGCGCCAGGCCGAACGCCCCCGCCTTCTCGGTCGTGATCCCGCCGCCGAACGTCACCGGCAGCCTGCATATCGGCCACGCCTTCAACAGCACGCTGCAAGACATCCTCGTCCGCTGGCACCGGATGCGCGGCCATGACGTGCTGTGGCAGCCGGGCCAGGATCACGCCGGCATCGCCACGCAGATGGTGGTCGAGCGGCGGATGGCCGAGGCCGGTCAGCCGGGCCGCCGCGAGATCGGCCGCGAGGCCTTTATCGAGAAGGTCTGGGAGTGGAAGGAGCAGTCGGGCGACGCGATCATGCACCAGCTGAAGCGCCTCGGCGCCTCCTGCGACTGGTCGCGCAACCGCTTCACGATGGATGCGGGCTTCCACGACGCGGTGCTGCGGGTCTTCATCGCGATGCACGATCAGGGCCTGATCTATCGCGGCAAGCGGCTGGTGAACTGGGACCCGCATTTCGAGACCGCCATCAGCGACCTCGAGGTCGAGAACATCGAGACCGACGGCCAGATGTGGCACTTCAAGTATCCGCTGGCCGGCGGCGAAACCTATGAATACGTCGAGCGTGACGCGGACGGGAACGTCACGCTGCGCGAGACCCGCGACTACATCTCCATCGCCACGACCCGGCCCGAGACGATGCTTGGCGACGGCGCCGTGGCGGTCCACCCCTCGGACGCGCGCTATGCGCCGATCGTGGGCAGGCTCTGCGAGATCCCCGTGGGGCCGAAGGAGAGCCGCCGCCTGATCCCGATCATCACCGACGACTACCCGGACCCGACCTTCGGCTCGGGCGCGGTCAAGATCACGGGCGCGCATGACTTCAACGACTACGCCGTGGCAAGGCGGAACGGCATCCCGCTCTATGTGCTGATGGATGGCCGCGCGCGGATGCGGACCGATGGCCTGAGCTACGCCGAGTCCGCCGAGATCGCCACCCGCGCGGCACGGGGCGAGGACGTGGGCGACGTGTCCGCCGTTAACCTCGTGCCCGAGGCCCTGCGCGGCCTCGACCGCCTCGACGCCCGCCGCGCCGTGGTGGAGGAAATCACCGCCGAGGGCCTGGCCGTCACCGATGCCGAGGGCAACCCGTGGGTTGAGCGGCGCAAGATCATGCAGCCCTTCGGCGACCGCTCGAAGGTGGTGATCGAGCCGATGCTGACCGACCAGTGGTTCGTGGACACCGCGCGGATCGTGCAGCCCGCCATCGACGCGGTCCGCGACGGCCGCACCGAGATCGTCCCCGAGAGCCACGCCAAGGTCTATTTCCACTGGCTCGAGAACATCGAGCCCTGGTGCATCAGCCGGCAACTCTGGTGGGGCCACCAGATCCCGGTCTGGTATGGCCTCGACCTCGAGGCCGGGGGCTACCGGGACGATGAGGGCGACGGCCAGATCGACCCGTCCGAGATGTTCCGCCTGCTGAACGAGGACCGGCTGGTCCGCCCCGGCCAGATCCACCGCGCCGCGCTCAGCTTCGACGAGGTCCGCGACCGCTTCATCGACGAACTCGCCCCGCAGCCCGCGCCGATCAGCGCGGCCCAGGTGGTCGAGGTCGCCGACCGCGCCGAGGCGATCCACCGCTTCGCCGCGAGCCTCGCCGAATACGAGACGAGCCAGGACCCGACGCATCTGGTCTATCCCGTCTGGCGCGACCCCGACGTGCTCGACACCTGGTTCTCCTCCGGCCTCTGGCCGATCGGAACGCTGGGCTGGCCCGAGGATACCGAGGAACTGCGCCGCTACTTCCCGACCGACGTGCTGGTGACGGGCTTCGATATCCTGTTCTTCTGGGTCGCCCGGATGATGATGATGCAGCTCGCCATCGTGGACGAGGTGCCCTTCCGCCAGGTCTATGTCCACGGCCTCGTCCGGGACGAGAAAGGCGCGAAGATGTCGAAGTCCAAGGGCAACGTCATCGACCCGCTGACGTTGGTGGACGCCTATGGTGCCGACGCGCTGCGCTTCACGCTGACCTCGATGGCGGCGATGGGGCGCGACCCGAAGCTGGGGCCGAAGCACGTCGAGGGCAGCCGGAACTTCGTCACGAAGCTGTGGAACGCGACCCGCTTCGCGCAGATGAACGGCGTCACGGGCGGCGCGGCGCGGCCGCAGCCGTCGCATACGGTCAACCGCTGGATTCTGGGCGAGCTGTCACGCGTCACCCGGCAGGTGGACGAGGCGCTCGGGGCGTTCCGCTTCAACGAGGCGGCCGGGGCGCTCTACGCCTTCACCTGGGGCAAGCTCTGCGACTGGTATGTCGAGGCGGCGAAGCCCCTCTTCGACGGCGAGGCGGCGGCGGAGACGCGGGCGACGATGGGTTTCGTCCTCGACCGGACCTTCGCGCTGCTGCATCCGGTCATGCCCTTCGTGACCGAGGAACTCTGGGCGCTGACCGCCGGGCGCGAGCGGATGCTGGCGCTCGGACCTTGGCCCGAGGCGGAGGCGATCGACGAGGCCGCCGACCGCGAGATGAACTGGGTCATCGCGCTGATCGACGCCATCCGCTCGGCCCGCGCGCAGCTTGGCGTTCCGGCGGCGGCGAAGCTCGACCTGATCGTGACCGAGGCGGATGCCGCGGCCCGCGCGGCGCTTGCCGCCAACGCGCCGCTGATCGAGCGGCTGGCGCGGGTGAACCCGGCCCGTGACGGCGCCGCCGAGCGCGGGACCATCGCGGTGAGCGCCCCCGGCGCCAGCTTTGCGCTGCCGGTGGGCGACGTGATCGACGCCGCGGCCGAGACCGCGCGGCTGGAGAAGCAGTTGGCGCGGACGGTCAAGGACGCCGAGGGCCTGCGGAAGCGGCTCGACAATCCCCGCTTCGTGGAAAGCGCCGATCCCGAGGTGATCGAGGAGACGCGCGAGAAACTGGCCGCCTTGGACGAGGAGATCGCCCGCACCCGCGCGGCCCTGGCGCAGTTGGCGGCGCTCTAGGTTTCCGCGAGAGCCTCCGGCAGCGCCGCCTCGAAGAGCGCCAGCTCCGCCTCAGGCCCGCAGCTGACGCGGATGCAGCGGTCGAGGGGCCCTGTGCCCGGCATCCGCACGAACACCCCGCGCGCGGCGAGGGCGGCAACCAGGCGGCGCGAGAACCCGCCGTCGCGGCCGGTGTCGAGCGCGACGAAGTTGGTGGCCGAGGGGAGCGCCGTCAGCCCGTTCGCCGCCCCGATCCCCGTGATCCGCTCGCGTGCGGCGGCGACCTTGTCGCGGGTCGCGTCGAGCCAGTCCGCGTTGGAAAGCGCCGCAAGCGCGCCTGCCTGCGCGATCCGGTTGATGCCGAAATGGTTGCGGATGCGGTCGAAGCCCGCGATGGCCGCCGCCGGACCGATGGCGTAGCCGACCCGCGCGCCGGCCATGCCGTAGGCCTTGGAGAAGGTGCGGAAGCGCAGCACGCGGGGGTCTTCGGGGTCGATCTGCGGCAGGGCCTCGGGCGGCAGGAAGTCGGCATAGGCCTCGTCCAGCAGCAGGAGCGTCCCCGCGGGCAGTGCCTCCAGCATCGCCTCGATTCGTCCGCACGGCTGCCATGAGCCCATCGGGTTGTCGGGATTGGCGAGGTAGATCAGCCGCGCGCCGGTCGCGGCCGCGCGGGCGGTCAGCGCCTCGGGGTCCTCGGCATCGTGGCGATAGGGCACCTTCGACAGCGCCCCGCCGAAGCCGGCGACGTGGTAGTTGAAGGTCGGATAGGCGCCGTCCGAGGTCACGACCGTCTCGCCCGGCGCCATGAACAGCCGCACCGCGAGGCCGAGCAGCCCGTCGATCCCCTCGCCCGGCATCACGTTCGCCGCCGCCGCGCCCAGCCGGGCCGCAAGCGCCTCGCGGAGGTCATGGTTGTCGGGATCGCCGTATTTCCACACCTCCCCCGCCGCCGCCTGCATCGCGGCCACGGCCTTGGGCGAGGGACCGAAGCCGTTCTCGTTCGCGCCGAGGCGGGCGCGGAACGGGTGGCCCTGTTGCCGCTCGAGCGTCTCGGGGCCGGTGAAGGGCACCGTGGCCGGCAGGGTGGCGGGGATCGGGGCGAAGCGGAGGCGGTCCATGCCGCGGAGGGAAGCGGAAAGGCGGGGGCGGTGCAAGGGCGGCGAAGCCGGGGGTTTTCCACCCCCGGACCCCCGGAGGGATATTTCGGGACAGAAGAAGGGAGACACGGGAGCGGGATGGTGTAGAACAAAGGTTGAACAAACCGAATCGTGACATGGCTGCCACCTTGTCCGCCCCGGTCCCATTCGCCGCCCTTCAGGGGGTCGGGCGATGACGGCCTATGCGGAGCTCTTCACCACCTCCAACTTCACCTTCCTCACCGGGGCCTCGCACCCGGAGGAGCTGGTCACGCGCGCGGCGGAACTCGGCCTCGACGCCATCGCCATCACCGACCGCAACAGCCTCGCCGGCGTGGTCCGCGCCCATGCGGCGCTGCGGGAGCTGGCGCGGATGCGCGACGAGGCGGGGCCTGGGCCGCGCATCTCGGGGCAGCGGACGCTGGACAACAGCGCCCGCACGGTGGTCGAGGGGGCGACGCTTGCGACCGCCGCCCCGGTGGCGCTGCCGCGGCTGATCGTCGGCGCGCGGCTGGTCGCGTTGGACAGTCCGGTGGAATGGCTGGCGCTGCCGATGGACCGGGCGGGCTATGCCCGGCTGACGCAGCTTCTCAGCCTCGGCAAGCGCCGGGCGCCGAAGGGCGAGTGTCACCTGCGGCTCGCCGAGATCGTCTCCGGGACCGAGGGCATGCAGCTGATCGCCCTGCCCCCCGATCCGCTGGCGCCTGCGGGCGAGGCCCCGAAATCCTTCGTACGAAGGATTGCCGCAGGGCCTTCGGACGAAGACCCTGACGAGCCGGCGCCGAAGAAGCGCACCCGCAGCCTCGCGGAGCGCCGCGCCGAGGCCGCAGAGCGCCGGCCCGCGCCCGAGGCCGGGGCGGTCCACGACGCGCTCGCCCGCATGGCCGCGCGGCACCGCTCCCGCCTCTCGCTCGGCGCGGTGCCCCGCTGGGACGGGCAGGACCGGGCGCGGCTGCGGCGGCTGGCGGACCTCGCGCGCGAGACCGGGTTGCCGATGGTGGCGGCGGGCGACGTGCTGATGCACCGCGCCGCGCGGCGGGCGCTGGCCGATGTGCTCTCCTGCATGCGCCTCGGCTGCACGGTGGACAGCCTCGGCCTCCACGCGCTGCCGAATGCCGAGCGGCGCCTCAAGCGAGGGGCCGAGATGCTGCGCGTCTTCGCCGAATACCCCGAGGCGGTGGCGCGGACGATGGCGATTGCGCGCCTCTGCCGCTTCTCGCTTGACGAACTCTCCTACCAGTACCCGGACGAGGTCTCGGCCGGCGAACCGGCACAAATCCGGCTGGAGCGGCTTATCGCCGAGGCCGTGCGCGATCCCGGCCGCTTCCCGCGCGGCATCGCGCCCGATCTGCAGGCCAAGCTCGACCGCGAAGTCGCCCTCATCCGCGACCTGAACTACGCGCCCTATTTCCTCACCGTCCACGACATCATGGGTTTCGCCCGCTCGGAAGGCATCCTCTGCCAGGGACGCGGCTCGGCCGCGAACTCGCTCGTCTGCTACGCGCTCGGCATCACCGAGGTGCCGCCCGGCACCACGCAGATGGTGTTCGAGCGCTTCATCTCGAAGGAGCGCGGCGAGCCGCCCGACATCGACGTGGATTTCGAGCATGAGCGGCGCGAGGAGGTGATCCAGCACATCTATCGCACCTACGGCCGCCACCGCGCCGGGCTGACCGCGACCGTGATCCATTTCCGCACCCGCGCCGCCGTGCGCGAGGTCGGCAAGGTCATGGGCCTGTCGGACGACACGGTCGCCGCCATCGCCGGCCTCGGCTGGGGCTGGGGCTCGGCCCCGCCGGAGCCTGAGCGCATCCGCAGCCTCGGCCTCGACCCGGAGGAGCCGCGCCTCGCGCTCACGCTGCGGCTGATCGGCGAGATCATCGGCTTCCCGCGCCATCTCAGCCAGCATGTCGGCGGCTTCGTCATCACCCAGGACCGGTTGGACGAGATCTGCCCGATCGAGAACGCGGCGATGGAGGACCGCACGATCATCGAATGGGACAAGAACGACATCGACGCGCTCGGCATCCTCAAGGTGGACATCCTCGGCCTCGGGATGCTCTCGGCGCTGCGCAAGGGGTTCGACCTGATTGCCAGCCACGGCGGCCCGCGCTACGGCATCGCCACGGTCCCGCGCGAGGATCCTTCCGTCTACGAGATGCTCTGCCGCGCCGACGCCATCGGCGTCTTCCAGGTCGAGAGCCGGGCGCAGCTGAACTTCCTGCCGCGGATGCAGCCGCGCGAGTTCTACGACCTCGTGATCGAGGTCGCCATCGTCCGCCCCGGCCCGATCCAGGGCGACATGGTCCATCCCTATCTCGCCCGCCGCCAGAGCCGCGAGGCGGTGGTGATCCCCTCGCCCGAACTCAACGAGGTGCTGTGGCGGACCAAGGGCATCCCGCTCTTTCAGGAGCAGGCGATGCAGATCGCCGTGGTCGGCGCGGGCTTCGATCCGGGCGAGGCCGACCGGTTGCGCCGCAGCCTCGCCACCTTCCGCAAGATGGGCACCATCGGCGGCTTCCGCGACCGCTTCATGGAGGGGATGCTGGAACGCGGCTACGATCCCGCCTTCGCCACCCGCTGCTTCGACCAGATCGAGGGCTTCGGCGAATACGGCTTCCCCGAGAGCCATGCCGCCAGCTTCGCGATCCTCGTCTACGCCTCCGCCTGGATGAAGCGCCACCACCCGGCGGCCTTCACCTGCGCGCTGCTGAACAGCCAGCCGATGGGGTTCTATGCTCCGGCGCAGCTGGTCCGGGACGCGCGCGAGCATGGGGTGGAGGTGCGCCCCGTCAGCATCGAGGCGAGTCACTGGGACTGCACGCTGGAGCCGCGGCCGGATGGCGCGCTTGCGCTCCGCTTGGGCTTCCGGCTGGTGAAGGGGCTGGGGCAGGAGGACGCCGACTGGATCGTCGCGGCGCGGGCGAACGGCTATCCGGACGTCGCCTCGGTCTGGCGCCGGGCCGGGGTGCGTCCCTCGGTGCTGGAGCGCCTGGCCGAGGCGGATGCCTTCGCCGCCCTCGGCCTCGCCCGGCGCGACGCGCTCTGGCAGGTGCGGGCCCTCGGGCCGAAGCCGCTGCCGCTGTTTGCCGACCCGATCGACGGCGAGGCGATCCCCGAGCCGGAGGTCAGCCTGCCCGCCATGTCCACCGGCGAGCAGGTGCTGGAGGACTACCTTTCCACCCGCCTCAGCCTGCGCGCCCATCCGATGGCGATCCTGCGCCGGCCGCTGACGGCCGAGATCGGGCCGATGAGCCCCTGCGCGGAACTGGCCCGCGCGCCGCTGCGCCGCCACACCATCACCGGCCTCGTCATCACCCGGCAGCGGCCCGGCACCGCCTCGGGGGTGATCTTCCTGACGCTCGAGGACGAGACCGGCCACGCCAACGTGATCGTCTGGGCGCGGGTCTATCAGCGGTTCCGGGCCGCGGTGATCGGGGGACGGCTGCTGCGGGTGACGGGGCTGCTGCAGCGCGAGGGGATCGTCACGCATCTGATCGCCGAGACGGTCGAGGACCTATCGCCGCAGCTCGGCCGGTTGCGCGAGGGGATCGACGCGCGGGCGGACGAGGGCGGGGTTCGCAAGCCCCCGCGTGGGACGCGGCATCCACGCGAGCAGGCGAAGGCGCTGTTCCCGAGCCGGGACTTCCATTGAGGCGGAACGAAAGAAAGGCGCCCCGCAAGCGGGGCGCCTTTGGGTCCGGGCGGGCCGGACCCCTGAACTCGTGAACGGATTACTCGGGAAAACGAATGCGGCGGGTCTCAGATCCGGCCGGTCCGGTCGCGGAAGAAATCGGTCAGCTGGCGGTCGGCCTCATCCTTGGTCCAGCCGTATTTCTCCTGCATCTTGCCCATCATGCGGTCGCGGTTGCCGCCCATCTGCGTCAGCTCGTCATCCGTGAGATCGCCCCATTTCTCCTTCACGGAGCCCTTGAGCTGGTCCCATTTGCCTTCGACGATATCCCAGTTCATCGCTGTCTCCTGTCATGCCTGTCTTGACGGGAGAACGACGCGGCAGCGGATGCGGTTCCGCGGCGATGACGCAGTGTTCAGTTCACCAGATCGTCAGGCCTCCGGCCTGCGGCGAAGGCGGTGACGTTATCGAGCGCGCGCAACGCCATGTCGGTGCGGACCTCCTCGGCGGCGGTGCCGAGATGCGGCAGCAGCGTGGCGTTCGGCGCGTCGAGCAGCCCCTGCGGCACATGCGGCTCGTGCTCGTACACGTCGAGGCCGGCGCCCGCGATCTGCCCCTCGTGCAGCGCCTGGATCAGCGCCGATTCGTCCACCACGTCGCCGCGGGCGATGTTGACGAGGAAGCCCTGCGGCCCAAGGGCGGCGAGCTCCGCCGGGCCGATCAGGTGCCGCGTCCCGGTCCCGCCCGGCACCGCGATCACGGCAATGTCGCAGGCGGCGAGCATCTCGCGCAGGTCCGGCATCTGCCGCGCGGGCAGGTCGAGGGCGCTGACATGCGAGCGGTTGAAGAACACCACGTCCATGCCGAAGCCGCCGTGGCAGCGCCGCGCGATGGCCTTGCCGATGCGGCCCATGCCGACGATGCCCACCGTCATGCCGCCGAGGTGGCGGCCCAGAAGCTGCGTCGGATGCCAGCCGGTCCATTCGCCCGCGCGCAGCCGCCGCTCGCCCTCGGAGGCGCGGCGGCAGGTCATCAGCATCAGCATCAGCGCGATGTCGGCGGTGGCGTCGGTGACGACATCGGGGGTGTTGGTGACCGCGATCCCGGCGGCGCGGGCGGCGGCGAGGTCGATGTGGTTGGTCCCGGCGCCGAAATTGGCGAGCAGCCTCGCGCGCAGGCCCTCGCCCGCGAAGGCGGCCGCGCCGAAGCCATCGCCGAGCGTCGGAATCACCGCGTCGTAGTCACGCAGGGCGGCAGCGGCCTCGACTGCGGTCAGCGGCGTGGTGCTGTCGCGGAAGGTGGCGTCGAAACGATGGCGGATGGTGGCCTCGGCGCGCGGCGTCATGCGGCGGGTGACGAAGAGTTTCATCAGAAGAGCCGCCCCCCCAGCGGAACCTCGTGGCCGGGACCGACCAGCACCACCTCGCCGTCGGCATCCGGTACGCCGAGGACCAGCACCTCCGAGCGGACCTTGCCGATCTGCCGGGGCGGAAAGTTGACCACCGCCAGCACCTGACGGCCGACCAGCTCCTCAGGCGCGTAGTGGCGGGTGATCTGGGCGGAGCTGCGCTTCTCGCCCAGGGCGCCGCCGAAATCCACCCACAGCTTCAGTGCGGGCTTCCTCGCCTCCGGGAACGGTTCCGCGCGGCTGATGCGGCCGACGCGGATGTCGAGCTTCAGGAAATCGTCGAAGGTGATCTCGGGGGCCGGCGAATCGGTCATCCGGCAAGCTCCCGCCCGCGTGCGGCGGCAGCGGCGACGGTCGCGCGCATCAGCGGGCGCAGGCCGCGCGCCTCGTCCATCAGCACCGCAAGCCCCGCGGCCGTGGTGCCGTTCGGCGAGGTCACGTCCTCACGCAGCTTCGACGGCGCCGCGTCCGAGGCCATCGCAAGCGCGCCCGCGCCCGCCACCGTCGTCCGCGCGAGTTCCAGCGCGAGATCGCGGGGCAGCCCGGCCGCCTCGCCCGCGTCGGTCATCGCCTCGATCATGTGAAAGACATAGGCCGGGCCGCTGCCGGAAAGACCGGTGACGGCGTCGATCTGGTGCTCGCCCTGCAGCCGCACGACGTGGCCCACGGCCTCCATCAGCGTCTGCGCGAGATCGAGGGCCTCGGCATCCGCCTTGCCGTTGCCGGTGATGGCGGTGATCCCCTGCCCGATCGCGGCGGGCGTGTTCGGCATGGCGCGGACGATCGGCGCATCGGGGAAGGCGCGGCCCAGCCGCGCGAGCGTCGTGCCCGCCGCGACCGAGACGATCAGCGTCCCGCCGTGGCCATAAGCGGCGAGGTCGGGCAGCACGCTGTCCATCACCTGCGGCTTCACCGCGAGGACCAGCACCGCCGGATCGGCCGGCGCCGGGCCGTTCACCGCGACTCCCCGGTCTCCAAGCGCCGGGTCGAGTGCCGGATCAACGACATGGACCGCGCCCGGCCGCAGCCCGCGGGCGAGCCAGCCGTCGAGCAGCGCGCCCCCCATCTTGCCGCAGCCAACGAGCAGAAGCCCGCGGTCGTTCAGATGTGACAGATCCATGCGCCGCGCCCCCATCGCAGGGAAGCCCGGCGGGGCGTCCCGTCAGGCCCGTCCGTAGGCTTGGCCCATGGCGATGTCCAGCGCCGCCTCGGGCGTCGCATCGCCCCAGCAGGCGAGCTGGAAGGCGGGGTAGAAGCGTTCGGCCTCCTCGACGGCGGCGCGGATCATGCGGTCGATCTGCCCCGGCTCGGCCATCGCCTCGCCCGCGAGCAGCAGGCCGTAGCGCCAGACCAGCAGCTTCTGCGGCGACCAGAAGGTGAAGCCGCCCTCCCAGACCTGATCGTTGGCGAGGTTCAGCGCCTCGTAGAGCGCGGGGAGCTTCTCCGTCGGCGGGTCGAAGTCGAAGGTGCAGATCAGCCGCAGCATCTCCTCGCGCGCCGACCAGGCGAGGGTCAGGGAATAGCTTCGCCACTGGCCCTCGACGACCATCGCGATCTGATCGTCGGCCAGCCGGTCGAACTCCCAAGCGTGATGCGTGGCGACAGTCTCGACGATGTCGATCGGGTGGATGTCGTCGCTGACGATGAATTGTTCGGAGAGCGCCATGGCCTGTCCCTGCCTTTCGCAGAACCGCGGGGCGAGTTGGCCCCAAGCGGTGGTGGACCTCACAAGGCCCGGCGTTCATACGCGCCGGTGCCTACAACATATCGTGGGAGCAAAGGGGGCAGGTAGCAAGCGATATTTCCGTGACAGCTCACTCCATCAGCTGCGGGTCGCCGTCACGGGCCTCGACCTCCAGCAGCCAGAGGTCGGGGTCGGTGGCGGTCTGCCGCCGGGCAGTCGCGTCGATCTCGGCCTCCGGCCCCTCGGCGATGCGGGTCCAGGGGCGGGTGTCGGTCTCGAAATCCCATTGCCGCGACCAGAGCGCCGCGCGTCCGTCGAGCGTCGCGGCCTTGACCAGCACCGCCCCCGCGGTCGCATCTCCCCGGCGCAGGACGTAGCCGGCGCGCCCCTCGAGATCCAGCCGGTGCAGCCAGGCCGAGACCCAGAGGCCGGTGGCGAGCCGCGCCTCCACGTGTCAGGCGTTGCCGTCGCGGAAGTCGAGGCCGATCTCGCCATAGCGTTCGGCCTCCTCCTGCCAGTTCTCGCGCACCTTGACCTGCAGGAACAGGTGCACGTCGCGGCCCATGAACTCCTTGAGCTCGGCGCGGGCCAGCTGGCCGACGGCCTTGATCGTCTCGCCGCCCTTGCCCAGCACGATGCCCTTGTGGCCGGGCCGGGCGACATAGATGATCTGGTCGATGCGGGCCGAGCCGTCGTCGCGTTCCTCCCAGGCCTCGGTCTCGACCGTGAGCTGGTAGGGAATTTCCTCGTGCAGGCGCAGGGTCAGCTTCTCGCGCGTGATCTCGGCCGCGATCATCCGCATCGGGAGGTCGGCGATCTGGTCCTCGGGGTAGAGCCACGGGCCTTCCGGCACCGCCTGCGCTAGCCAGCGGCGCAGGTCGTCGGTGCCGTGGCCGCGCTCGGCGGAGATCATGAAGGTCTGCTCGAAGGCGAAGGCGGCGTTCAGCCGTTCCGAGAGCGCCAGCAGGACCTCCGCCTTCACCCGGTCGATCTTGTTGATGACGAGCGCCACCGGGATGCCGCGCGCCCGGTCCTTCAGCGCCTCGAGGATTTCGGCCACGCCCTCCGTCAGCCCGCGATGCGCTTCGATGAGCAGCAGCACGATATCGGCATCCGCCACCCCGCCCCAGGCGGCCGCGACCATCGCCCGGTCAAGGCGGCGGCGCGGGCGGAAGAGGCCCGGCGTGTCTACGAACACAAGCTGCGCGGCGCCCTCGATGGCGATGCCGCGGATGCGGGCGCGGGTGGTCTGGACCTTGTGGGTCACGATCGCGACCTTGGCGCCCACCATGCGGTTCAGCAGCGTGGATTTCCCGGCATTCGGCTCGCCCAGAAGCGCGACGAAGCCCGCGCGGGTCGGTTCGTTCTCTGTCATGCCCCCACCTCATCCAGCAGCGCCCGTGCCGCCGCCTGTTCGATCCCGCGCTTGGTCCCGGCGCCCTCGGCCTCGGCGCTGCGCCCGTCCTCGAGCGTCACCCGGATGCGGAAACGCGGCGCGTGGTCCGGGCCGCTGCGGTCCATCTGCTCATATCGCGGCGGCGGCATGCCCTGCGCCTGCGCCCATTCCTGCAGGATCGTCTTGGCGTCGCGCGCATCGGCTTGAACCTGATCCAGCCGGTCGCCCCAGAGGCGCAGGACCACGGCCCGCGCCGCCTCCCATCCGGCGTCGAGATAGACCGCCGCCAGCACCGCCTCGAGCGCGTCGGCCAGCAGCGCCTCCTTGCGCCGCCCGCCGGAAAGCATCTCGGACCGGCCGAGCTTCAGCACCTCGCCCAGACCGACCTCGCGCGCGACCTCGGCGCAGGTCTCGCCGCGCACGAGGGCGTTGAGGCGGGGCGCGAGCTGCCCCTCCGACGCGCCGCGGTCGGCGGCGAGCAGCGCCTCGGCCATGGCGAGGCCGAGGACGCGGTCGCCCAGGAATTCCAGCCGCTGGTTGTCGGGCCGCGTCTCGGAGCCGATCGAGCCATGTGTCAGCGCCCGGACCAGCAGTTCCGGGCGCGCGAAATCATGGCCGAGGCGGCGGGCGAAGGCGGTGGTTTCGGCCGAGGGCGTCAATGCACCGCCTTGAAGAAGCGGTCGCTGCGCCAGGTCCAGAAGTAGAGCAGCGACCGGCCCGCCGACGAGAACATGATCCGGTCGGCGCGGCCGATCAGGTATTCGGCCGGCACGAAGCCGAGACCGCCGGTCGCCGGGTCGAAGCGGCTGTCCTCGGAGTTGTCGCGGTTGTCGCCCATGAAGAAATACGTCCCGGCGGGCACGGTGAAGACCGGCGTGTCGTCGGCGATCCAGCCCGGCACGATGTCGAGCACGTCATGCGTGCGCCCGCCGGGCAGGGTCTCGGTGAAGCGCGGCTTCTCGCAGACCGCGCCCTGCGGCACCGGCTCGTTGGCGCAGCGCGGCATCAGTTGCTGCGGGCCCTGCGGCAGTTTTGGTTCGGTGAAGACGCCGTTCGGCGTCTGCGGCACCTCCTGCCCGTTGAGCCAGAGGGTGCCGCTGCGCATCTGCACCGTGTCGCCGGGCAGGCCGACCACGCGCTTGATGAAATCGACGCCTCGAGTCGGATGGCGGAACACCACCACGTCGCCGCGCTCGGGGTCCGAGCCCAGGATGCGGCCCGAAATCGGGCAGAGCGAGAAGGGGCAGGAATGCTGCGAGTAGCCATAGGCCATCTTGTTGACGAACAGGAAGTCGCCGATCAGCAGCGTGTCCTTCATCGAGCCGGAGGGAATCCAGAACGGCTGGAAGAACAGCGTGCGGAAGATCCCGGCGATGACGAGGGCCCAGAACACCGTCTTCACGGTCTCCCAGATGCCGCCCTCGGTCTTCGTTGTCGTGTCGGCCATGCTGCGGCGGCCCCTTTCGCTGCGGTCGGCGCTGTTGACCGCTTCGCGTGGCGGGAGTCAAGTTGAGCCCCCGTGAGGAGGGGCGATGCCGTTCATCGATTCGCGCGCGGTCCGCCGGGTGGAGTGGGAGGCGGGCACGCTCTCGGTCTGGTTCGCGGATGGCGACCGCTACGACTATGCGGGGGTGCCGGAGCGGGTCTATGACGCTTTCCTCGCGGCGCCCTCGGCCGGTGCGTTCTTCGCGGAGCATGTCCGCGACAAGTATGCGTTCAGGAAGGTGCGTCGAAAGTAGAGCGCGGCCCGCATTCAGCGATCAGGGCTCGCGCACGGACGCCAGCCTGAGCTGGCGAGCCGCCCTGATGAGCCGCGTGTCGAAGGTCGCGAAAGCCTCCTGGGGGCTGGCACCCAGATGCAGCGCGTCGGCGAAGTCGAGGCCCGCCTCGGCCCGGTCGAGCGCCTCCGCCAGCCGTCCCGGAGCCTCGACACGAACCTGGGGCAACCCCGCAAAGGCGCGCAGCGCCGCATGGATGTGCTCGGGCGCGAAGCCGTAGGCGCTCCTCAGGACCCACTCGGTCTCCAGCATGACTGTGAGGGCCACGAACACGTCCTGGCTTGCGACGAGCGCGCGCGCCTGCCGCGACTGCTCGGCATGATCGTTCGTCAGGAAGCGGACGAGTACATTGGTGTCAATCGCGACCATGCCGCCGTGCCGCCTCCCCCAAGACGGCGGCGTCCATCTCCTCGATCGTCCGGGCCGGACCGGTCGCAGGCAGGATCCCGAAGACCTCGTCCGGCGCCGTCGGGGGAAAGGCCGGAGCCGGGCGCAGCAGCACCCCTTCAGGCGTTTCCTCCACGACCAGGCGGGTGCCCGCGCTCCAATGGCGGCTCTCGCGCACCCTCTTGGGCAGGATCACCTGTCCCTTGGTGGACAGGGTCGTGGTGAGCGGATTGTGTGCAGCCATGAGACGCGTCCGTGGTAAGATGATCGTAAGATAAGCGTCGGGCATCGCTGCCGCAAGTGGCGGATGGACGCCTTGCACGCGCGCGCCAGGCCGCCCGAGGGTGCTTCAGCCGTTGGCCGGCACCGCCTCGATCACCACAACCGCCTGCGCCCAGGGGCGGTCGTCGGTCAGGCTGACATGGATCACCGCCCGGTGGCCCTCGGGCGTCATCGCCGCGAGCCGCTCGGCCGCCCAGCCGGTCAGCGTCATATGCGGCTGGCCGCGGGGATCGTTGGCGACCGCCATGTCGCGCCAGGCGATGCCCATCCGCAGCCCGGTGCCGAGGGCCTTGCTGCACGCCTCCTTCGCCGCCCAGCGTTTTGCCAGCGTCGCCGCCTCATGCGGGCGGCGGGCGGCGCGGGTGAGTTCGGCCTCGGTGAAGACGCGGTCGCGGAAGCGGTCGCCGAAGCGGGCGAGGACGCCCTCGATGCGCTCGATGTTGCAGAGGTCGGTGCCGATGCCGAGGATCATTGGCCCACCCATCCGCGCGGGTCGAGGTCGGAGGGCGCGGCGGGGGCGGTGCCGTCCGCGGCGAGGGGGCCGACCGGCTCGGCGAAGGCCCAGTCGTAGGTGGCGCGGAACATGCCGATCGTGCGCTCGAAGAAGCCGCCGAGGCTCAGTTCGGGCAGCTCGTCATAGAAGCCCTGCGCGCCCTCCCAGGCGCTTCCGGGGCTGCTGGCGACGGCGTTCCAGATTTCCGTCCGGCTCGGGGCCTGCATGCCGCAGACGGCGGTGGCCTCGGGCGGCAGCGCGCGGTCGGGGTTCATTGCCACGTCAAGCTCGCGCATGTCCTTCATCATCTCGCAGGCGTCGTGCAGCTCCCAGGCCGTCGCCGCGGCGATGACGCCGATGCCGACCACCGGCAGGGCCTCGCCGAAGACCGAGCCGACGTTGCGCGCCGTAGCGGTCGCCGTCCGGCGGGCGAGGCGGTCGGAGGTGTCGGCCACCGCTTCCGCCGCCGTCGCCCTCGCGCCGCGATAGGTCACCTTCCGCGCGGCGCGGGCATCGGCGGCCTCGGCGCTTGCCGCGGCGGCGCGGCGTTCGGCCTGCACTGCGCGGGTTTCCAGCCGGGCCACGTTGTCGGCATTGCGGCTGGCGAGGCTGCGGACGCCCGAGACCGCCTGCACCGCGCCGCCCACCGCCGCCGCGATCACCGGCGAGACCGCCATCGCCACGTTGAGCGCCAGCGACGCCGCCATGATGAGCATCATCAGGACCGACCAGAGCCCGCCCAGCGTCGCCCAGATCAGCCGCAGAAGCGTCATTCGGACTGCCGCGCCGCGTCCATGCGCCGCCGCATCTCGACGATCGCCGGGCCGAGGCCGCGCAGGATCGCCTCGCCGATCAGGAAATGGCCGATGTTGAGTTCGCGCAGCTCGGGGATGGCGGCGATGGGGGCGACGTTCTCGTAGGTCAGCCCGTGGCCGGCATGGACCTCCAGGCCCAGCGAATGGGCCAGCCGCGCGCCCTCGCGCAGGCCCTCGAGTTCGCCCCGCTGTGCCGCGGACTTGCCCTCGAGCCCGAGGTCGCACCAGGCGCCGGTGTGCAACTCGACCACCGCCGCCCCGGTCCGCGCCGCGGCCTCGATCTGGCGCGGCGCGTGGCCGATGAAAAGCGACACGCGGCAACCGGCCTCGGCCAGCGGCGCGATGAAACCCGCAATCCGCGCCTCGTCGCCCGCCACGTCGAGCCCGCCCTCGGTGGTGCGCTCCTCGCGCTTTTCGGGGACGATGCAGACCGCATGCGGACGGTGGCGGAGCGCGATGGCCTGCATCTCCTCGGTCGCCGCCATCTCGAGGTTCAGCGGCCGCTCCAGCACCTCCATCAGCCGGGCGATGTCGTCATCGCTGATGTGGCGTCGGTCCTCGCGCAGATGGGCGGTGATGCCGTCGGCGCCCGCGGCCTCGGCCACCCGCGCGGCCTCGACCGGATCGGGCCAGGGCGTGCCGCGCGCGTTTCGGACGGTGGCGACGTGGTCGATGTTGACGCCGAGACGCAGCATTCCGGGCCTCCAGTTGTGTGCGGGCCGCAGCCTAGCCGCGGGCGGGGGCGGGGGCGAGTCCCGTCGCCGTGACCCACCAGCCGGGCTCCGTGGCGGCGATGCGGGCGGCGGCGGCCTCGGCGGCGCGGGGTGACGCGTAGAGGCCGAAGCAGGTCGCGCCGGAGCCGGACATGCGGGCAAGCGCGGAGCCGGTGCCGCGCAGGGCTTCCAGAACCGCGCCGATCTGCGGGGCGAGGGCGAGGGCCGGGGGTTCGAGGTCATTGCGGCACGTGTGGAGCCATGCGGCCAGCGTCGCCGCATCGGGAAAGGCGGGAATGGCCGGCAGGCCGGGGTTGTCCGTGCGCGCGAGGCCCGCGAACACGGCGGGGGTCGAGAGCGGGGTGCCCGGATTGGCCAGCACCATCGCCAGCGGAGGAAGGTCCGGGACGGGATCGAGGATCTCACCCGTTCCGCGCATCCGCGTTGCGCGGCCGGCGAGACACACCGGCACATCCGCGCCCAGCCGCTCGAGGCGGTCGGGCAGCGGATGTCCCATCCGCGCCAGCCCCCGCAGCACCGCAGCCGCATCGGCGGAGCCGCCGCCGATGCCCGACGCCACCGGCAGCCGCTTCTCCAGCGTGATCCGCGCCTCCGCCCCCGCAAGCCGCAGGGCGCGCAGACAGAGGTTGTCCTCGCCCGCGTCCAGTCCCGCAGCGAACGGCCCGGTGACAGTCAGCGAGGCGGCGCCCGGTTCGAGCGTCACCCGGTCCCCGACCTCCGCGAAGACCACGAGCGAATCGAGCAGGTGATAGCCGTCGCGCCGCCGCCCGGTCACATGCAGCGCGAGGTTGATCTTCGCAGGCGCGGCTTCGGTCGGCATCGCCGGCGGATCAGCCGCCGTTCCGCTCATCCGCGCTGTCCGGTGCCGCGGCAGCCTCCGCAGGCGCCTTGATCGGCCGCCCGGCCGCCTCGTCCTCCAGCACCGCGTCGAGGCCGCGCTCGAGCTTGGCGCGGATGCGGTCCACGTCCACCTCCTCGTCGGTCTCGTCGGGGTGGTCGTCGAGCACGAGGCTCAGCGCGCGCTGCCACTGGGTCTCGGCCTCGCGCTGCCGGCCGGCCATCCAGTAGACGTCGCCCAAGTGGTCGTTGACCAGCGGGTCGTTCGACATGGTCTGCACCGCGCGCTCCATCGGGCCGACCGCCTCGTCGAAGCGGCCGAGCCGGTAGAGGCCCCAGCCCAGGCTGTCGAGGATATAGCCATCGTCAGGGCGCAGCCGGGCGGCCTGTTCGACCATTTCCAGCCCCTCCTCGAGGTGCATGTTGCGGTCGATTAAGCTGTAGCCGAGATAGTTGAGGATCTGCGGATGCTCGGGCCGGATATCCAGTGCGGCGCGCATGTCGCGCTCGGCCCCATCGAAATCGCCCGACCGCTCGCGCGCCATGCCGCGGGCGTAGAGCGGGAACCAGCGGGCATCGCCGTCCTCGGCCGCGATCAGTTCCAGCGCGCGGCTGTAGGCGGGAATCGCGGCGGTGTATTTCTCGCGCTGGCGCAGGATGTCGCCCGAGGCGATCCAGGCGGAAGCCAGTTGCGGCCAGGCAGCGGTCAGCGCCGCCGCGGCCTTCTCGGCGTCGTCCAGCCGGTCGGCGCGGGCGAGGGCGTCGATGCGGGCGAGTTCCGCCAGCGGGCGCACTTCGCCCAGGTTCCTCAGCGCCTCGTATTCGGCCTCGGCCAGGTCGAACTGACCGTCCATCTGCAGAAGCTGCGCCGCGACCAGCCGCGCCTCGGAGAGCTGCGGGTTGAGCCATGCCGCGAGGCGCGCCTGCACGAGGGCGAGGGGGTCGGGGTCCTCGCTCGCGGCAAGGGCGGTCGCGAAGGTCAGGAAGGTCTGCGCCACGCCGTCCTTGGCATCCCGCAGCGCGGTGAAGGGCACCGGCTGGCCCGAGGCGAGGCGGGCCGAAAGGTCGATCAGCGCCGGTTCTTCCGCCGCGCCGGGGACGTCCTCGATCAGCGCGAGCGCCTCGTCGCGGCGGTCGAGCTGCACCAGGATCTCGGCATGGGCGATGGTGCCGGGCAGATGCAGGCCGGTGTCGGGCTGGGCCAGCAGTTCCTCGGCCCCCTCGTAGTCGCCGACCCCGGCGCGGACGAGGGCGAGGTTGTAGTCGATCATCGGCTTGGCGCCCGAGATCCGGGCCAATTGCTCCAGCCGCGCCATTGCGTCGGTCGCCTGCCCGGCGCCCAGCAGCGCCCAGGCCTCCAGCAGCCCGTCGAGCAGTCGCCCGCCCGGCGTCGTGCCGCGCTCGCGGGTCGCGGTCGAACGCTCGCGCAGTTCCTCCCAGTCGCCCTCCTGCGACGCGGCGGCGCGCAGGACCACGTCGGCGAGTTCCGTCTCGGTGCCGCTCTCGTCCAGCGTGCGGGCCAGGCTGACGGCCCGGTCCACGTTGCCCGCCGAAACGAGCGAGACGAGGGCGCTGTCGATCAGGAACGGCTCCTGCGAATCCTGCTGCAGCACGCGCAGGAAATAGTCGGCGGCGGCGGCGAAGTCGTTCTCGCCCGCGGCCTGCCGCGCGGCGAGGTAGGGGCCGGCGAGGCCGCGGGTGAGGGGGCCGTGGACCGGCTCGCGCGCCGGCCGCTCGATGGCGGCGGCGGGGGGCGCGAGGTCGTGCGGGGTTTCGGCGGGGGCGTCCTCGGGCGAGGCGGCGGGTTCGGCCCCCGGTTCGGCGGCGGGCGCTTCGCCCTCCGGCGCGGCCTGCGCGAGGCCCGGGCGCGGCACGGGCCGCTCGTCGGCACCCGCGGGCATCGCGAGGGCGAGCGCGGTGAGCGCCAGAAGCAGGCTGCGGGTCGGTCGGATGGGCACGGGCGGGCCTCCGCGGTCCGTATCGGGATGCGGCCCCGACCTTAGCGCCGCGCGAGGCGCGGCCGCAATGGCGGGCCGATCCATCCCGGCCCGGGGCCTCGGTCACATGTTCGGGTAGTTCGGTCCGTCACCGCCCTGCGGCGTCGTCCAGACGATGTTCTGCGACGGGTCCTTGATGTCGCAGGTCTTGCAGTGGACGCAGTTCTGGAAGTTGATGACGAAGCGCGCGCCCTCCGGCACCGTCGCGTCCTCCACCACCTCATAGACCGCGGCCGGGCAGTAGCGTTGCGCGGGTTCCGCGTATTCGGGCAGGTTGACCCGGATCGGAACGGTCGGGTCCTTCAGCTTCAGATGGCAGGGCTGGCTTTCCTCGTGGTTGGTGAACGAGAACGCCACATTCGTCAGCCGGTCGAAGCTCAGCTTGCCGTCCGGCCGGGGATACTCGATCGGCTTGAAGTTCTTCGCCTTCCCGGTCGCGGCGGCATCGGTCTTGCCGTGCTTCCAGGTGCCGATCAGGCTGCGCCGGAAGAGGCCGCCGGTCCACATGTCGAAGCCGCCGAGCGCGAGGCTGCCCCAGAGGCCGGTCTTCGACCAGGCGGGCTTCACATTCTGCACGCGCTTGAGGTCGCGCCCGATGGGGCCGGAGCGCAGCTCCTCCTCGTAGTCGGTCAGCTCGTCGCCCTCACGCCCTGCAGCGATCGCGGCGGCCGCCGCCTCGGCCGCATGGATGCCCGACAGGACCGCATTGTGGGTGCCCTTGATCCGCGGCACGTTCACGAGGCCGGCCGAGCAGCCCAGCAGCACGCCGCCGGGGAAGGTCACCTTCGGGATCGACTGGTAGCCGCCCTCGCTGATCGCCCGCGCGCCATAGGCGACGCGCTTGCCGCCCTCGAGCAGTTCAGCCACGGCCGGGTGATGCTTGAAGCGCTGAAACTCCATGTAGGGGTTCAGGTAGGGGTTGGCGTAGTTCAGGTGGACCACGAAGCCGATGAACAGCTGGTTGTTCTCGGCGTGGTAGATGAACGACCCGCCGCCGGCGTTCTTGCCGAGCGGCCAGCCCATCGTGTGGGTGACGGTGCCCTCGCGGTGCTTCTCGGGGTCGATCTCCCAGATTTCCTTGAGCCCGATGCCGAATTTCTGCGGCTCGTGCCCGGCCGAGAGGTCGAGACCCTCGATCAGCTGCCGCGCGAGGCTGCCGCGCACGCCCTCGGCGATGAAGACGTATTTGCCCCGCAGCTCCATGCCCGGCTCGTAGTTCGGGCCGGGGGTGCCGTCCGGCTGCTTGCCCATCTCGCCCGCCACCACGCCGGCGATGCGGTCGCCGTCGCGCACGAGGGCGGAACAGGCCATGCCGGGGAAGACCTCGACGCCGAGTTCCTCGGCCTTCGCGGCCAGCCAGCGGCAGACATTGCCGAGGCTGACGATGTAGTTGCCGTGGTTCGACATCAGCCGCGGCATCGGCCAGTTCGGCACCCGGATGGAGCCCGAGGGGCCGAGCACGAGAAAATCGTCGCGCTTGACCGCGACCTTGATCGGCACATCGGGGTCGTCGCGCCAGTCGGGCAGCAGCCGGTCGAGGCCCGACGGGTCGATCACCGCGCCCGAGAGGATATGCGCGCCGACCTCGGAGCCCTTCTCCAGCACCACGACGTTCAGATCGGGGTCGATCTGCTTGAGGCGGATCGCGGCCGAGAGGCCCGCCGGGCCGGCGCCCACGATCACCACGTCGTAATCCATCGACTCGCGCTCGATGGCTTCGGTCTGCGGCTGCATGGTTTCGTCGAGCATGGCGTTTCCTCTGCGGTCGTCCTGTTCCTAGCGGCTGAAGGTAGGAGGGGCAATCCGAGGAGTGTGAACTCGTGGTCGGAGGCGCGCTACTAGCGTCTGCTGGGTCCAGTTACTCGGAGAACTCGGCTTACGCGGTCCGGCGGGCGTCCTGCAGCGCTTTGATGCCCCGTTCCAACGCCCTGAGGAACCGCGGATCGTTTGGACGTCTCTTGAGCGCAGCACGAAGGTAGTCCAGCCCTTCGACGTCGCCCAGTTCGCAGAGTGTGTTTCCCAACATTTTGAGCACTGCAACATCCTTTGGAGTCAATTCCAATGCCGTACGTAGATAGGGCTCACGCATGGCAAGCGGCTGTTGCAGCGCTACTCCAAGCTGGTAGTGCGAACTGCCCGGAAGTTGCTCATCAATCAGGGTGCTCAACTCGTCGCGAGTCGGCTCACCGGCCAGGACGGTTCGAAGCACAGCAGAGAGGACGCCCGCCTGGGCAAGGGTCCTCGCAATCGTATGGCCGCCGCAACTCACCGGCACCAGTACTACGTCGCGGCCGTGGGTCGCGATCAACTCGACGTGCCGCACGTCTCGCGAGAAGAGCGGATCATAGAGCACGTAGTGGCGGGCGCGTTGTCCGATTTCTGCATCGTCCGATCGGAACTCAATTCGCTCTGATTCGGTGGCCCACCGGGTTTCCTCAGGCACCACGGTCCGCTGGATGGAAAACTGCGGGCCGTAGGTCAGGGTCTTGGTTGCCGGGAGCCGGTCAGAATAAGTGGTAGCGGCATAACCACCCATGCTGGCGCCGGTGATGGTAGCGCCGGGAGCGGTCACCGCCGCCACTGAGTCTAGGCAGAGGTCGAGGTCGTCGTACTGATACCAGTCGTTTCCGCCGGGAACGATGTGGACAACGTTGAAACCGTACTTCTGAGCGACTGTCGCCGCAAACAGCTCGCGGCGAGAATTTAGGGGTTCGAACGTGACAAGGTCTGCAAGATCGCTATCGGGTGCCCCCCGGGTCATGAAAGCACGCAGCGTACGTGACTCATAAATGCGCATGCAACCTCCTGTTTCCACTAGACGATGACAACGGCTGAATTGAGCTAACATGCCCGTAAACGACCTTGCGTCGAACGTCCACATGCGCATTTTTTTCTGACGAGCGCCCAAACCCCTGCTTGATTGGCACGGCCAAGCATCTCAAGGAAATCGGCCGCCTCGACGACGTCATGGCCGATCTCGCGCGGGTCCACGGCTAGGCGGACTCGTGCACGCATCGCGGCGCCGGGGCTTGCATTGCCGCGCCGGTTCCGCGCACCATGCACGCGGCTAGGAACGCCCCCGGACCGCAATCCGGGGGCGTTCCTACTGCCATGAGGCCCCTTCATGCCCGCGCCAGTGCCGCGGCCCGAGGATCGAGTGATGGAACGCATACCGATGACCCCGGCGGGCTTCGCCCAGCTCGAGGATGAACTGAAGCAGTTGAAGGGCGTCGAGCGCCCGGCGATCATCAAGGCCATCGCCGAGGCGCGCGAGCATGGCGACCTGAGCGAGAATGCCGAATACCACTCGGCCCGCGAGAAGCAGAGCTTCATCGAGGGCCGCATCAAGGAGCTGGAGGCGATCATCGCCCGCGCGCAGGTGATCGACGTGGCCAGCCTCTCGGGCGCGATCAAGTTCGGCGCGACCGTCGAGCTGATGGACGAGGACAGCGAGGTGAAGAAGACCTTCCAGATCGTCGGCGAGGCCGAGGCGGATCTGGAGCGCGGGCTGCTCAACATGAAGTCGCCGCTGGCCCGCGCCCTGATCGGCAAGGAGGAGGGCGATGCCGTCGAGGTGGTGACGCCGGGCGGCGAGCGCAGCTACGAGATTCTCTCGGTCCGTTACGAGTGACGATGGGGCGGCTCGGGGACAGGCTGAGCGACTGGCGGGCCCGCGCCGCCGAGGACCGCGCCGCGGCCGTCGGGCTGGCGGTCAGCGTCGCGTGGCTGGTGCTGGTGGTCATGTTCTGGGCGCTCGGGCCCGAGGGCTCACCCCAGGGAGGGGCCGCACAGCTCGCGACGGCCGTGGGCGTGCTGATGCCGCTGGCGCTGATCTGGCTGGCGGTCGGCACGGCCCGCGCGCTGGCCGGGCTGCGCGAGGAGGCGCATTCGCTGCGGGCCGAGCTGCTGGCGCTGCGGGGCGGGGCTTCGCGGAGCCATGAGGTGCAGGACGACCTGCCGCCGCCCCCCGTCCGCATGACGGAACCCGCGCCACGTTCGGCGACCCCGCGCCCGGCACCCGCCCGCGCCGCCGCGCCCCGGCGGGGCGAGGCGCCGCCGCAGCCGAGCCTCGATCTCGGCGGCCCCGCGGCGGTCGAGGTGCTGCCCGAGGACCTGATCGCCGGGCTGAACTTTCCCGACGGCCCCGACGACCGCGCCGCCATAGACGCCATGCGCCGGGCGCTGATGGACGGCGAGACCGCGCGGCTGATTCGCGCCTCGCAGGATGCGGTGACGCTGCTGGCGGCGCGGGGCCTCTACATGGACGACCTGCCCGCGCCCGACACACCCGCGGCCGCCTGGCGGCGCTTCGCCGAGGGGCAGCGGGGCGCCGCCCTCGGCCCGGCGCCGGAGCTGCTCGATGCCGACGAGGCGGTGACGCTGGCCGACCTGCTGCGCGGCGACGAGGTGTTCCGGGACGCGGCGCATCACTTCATGCGCCACTGGGACCGGATGCTGACCCGGACGCTGCCGCGGCTCGACGACGTGCAGCTGCGCAGGCTCGCGGGCACCCGCTCGGGGCGGGCCTTCGTGGTGCTGGCGCAGGCGACCGGCAGCTTCGGCTGAGGCTTGCCCCCCGCCGCCATGCGGGCCAAAGGGGGCTGAACCCCTTGCGCGCGAATCCTCATGGCCGCCCTCTTTCCCTCCGGCCCCCCGCTCGGCGATGACGCCGGTTCCGGCGCGGGCCGCGGCGTCCGCCGCGCGTTCCGGCAGGGGCTGCTCGCCTCGCTGCCGCTGGCGCCGGTGTTCCTGCCTTTCGGGCTGATCTTCGGCGTCGTCTCGATCCAGGCCGGGTTCGACCTCGCGCAGGTCTGGGGCTTTTCGGTCCTCGTGCTGGCGGGCGCGTCGCAGATCACGGCCGTTCAGCTGATCGCCGAGGGCGCGCCCGCGTGGCTGGTGCTGGTCTCGGCGCTGGCGGTGAACCTGCGGATGGCGATGTATTCGGCCTCGCTGGTGCCCTGGCTCGGGGCGGCGCCGCTCGGGGCGCGGGCGGGCGTGGCCTATGCGCTGGTGGACACCACCTATGCGCTGGCGGTCGTGCATTACGAGGCCGAGCCGGGCATGATGATGGCCGAGCGGCTGGCCTTCTTTGCCGGGCTTGCGGTGACGCTGGCGCTTCCCTGGCCTCTGGTCTGCGGCCTCGGCGCGGCGCTGGGGCAGGCGCTGCCGGGGGGACTCGGGCTCGACTACGCGGTGCCGATCACCTTCATCGCGATGACCGCGCCGATGCTGCGCAGCCGGGCGCAGATCGCGGCGGCCGTCGTGGCCTTCGGGCTGGCGCTGGTCCTTGCCGGGCTGCCCTCGGGCGTCGGGCTGCTGCCGGCGGCGATCCTGGGCATGGCGGTCGGCGCCGCGATCGAGGCGCGGGACGAGCGACGGAGGTTCGGCCGATGAGCGACGCAACCATCTGGGCGATCATCCTCATCCTCGGCATGGGGACGTTCCTGATCCGGTTCTCGTTTCTCGGCACCGTGGGGCGCGGCTCGCTGCCGCCCTGGGCGCTGCGGCTGCTGCGCTTCACGCCGGTGGCGGTCTTTCCCGCCCTGATCGCCCCGGCGACCGTCTGGCCCGAGGCGGCGGGCGGCGGTGTCGATCCGCTGCGCCTCAGCGCCGCCGCGCTGGCGCTGGTGGTGGGGCGGTGGCTGCGGAACACGATGGCGGCGATGGGTGCGGGGCTGGGGGCGCTCGCGCTGCTGTTGTGGCTGGGGGGGTGAGGACGCCGCGCGAAGGATTGGGCGCGCGGTCCCAGCCTCGCGGAGCGGCGAAGAAGCGGACCGCCCGTTTTTGACCGGCTGGCCGGGGCCGGCTACTCCGCCGCCGCCCGCGCGGCATCCGCCGCCTCGAAATGCGCGAGCTGCGCCGCATGCGCCTTGCGGAAGGCGGGGCGGGCGGTGGCGCGGGCGACATAGGCCTGCAGCGCCGGCTGGCTCAGCGCGCCCTGCGCCTCGACGAGCCGCAGCACGTCGGCCATCAGGATGTCGGCGGCGGTGAAACGCTCGCCCGCGATCCAGTCGCGGCCCGCCATTGCGGCCTCCAGCTGCCCGAGGCGCTGTTCCAGCAGCGGCAGGGCGCGCGCGGCGGCGGCCTCGTCCTTGTCGAACATCCTGGCCACCACCCACCGCAACACCCACGGCTCGACCGAGTTCAGCGCCGCGATCAGCCATTGCTGCACCGCTGCGCGCCCGGGCGGGTCGCGGGGCATCAGCGCCTCGGATTTCTCGGCCAGATGCAGGACGATCGCGCCGCTCTCGAAGATCGACAATTCGCCGTCGCGCAGCATCGGCACCTGATGGAAGGGCTGCCGCGCCAGATGCTCGGGCGTTCGGTCCTTCACCGGCACGGTGTCGATGCGGTAGGGCAGGCCCGCCTCCTCGCAGGCCCAGCGGACGCGGAGGTCGCGGACCCAGCCGCGCGGGAACTTGGGCACCCAGTCGTAAGTGGTGATCGTCAGCATGGCGGCCTCGCGTGATCGAGGGACGGGCGGCGCGGCGTCATGCGGCTCGGCTCTTCGGCCCGACGACAGCGAACATCGCCCCCTGCGGATCGGCGAACCAGGCGATGAAGGCGCCGCCGGGCACTTCCTGCGGGCCATGCACCAGCTGGCCCCCGGCGCCCTTCGCCCGCTCGATGGCCGCGTCGATGCCGTTCACGCCGAAATACGGAAACCACGCCGGCGGCGGCTCCCCGCCCGAGCGCATCATCCCGCCGATATCGGCGCCGTCGCGGGCGAAGAGCTGGTAGGTGCCGTGCTCGCCCATGGGCACGGCGGTGGAGCGGGTCCAGCCGAACTGCCCGGTGTAGAAGTCGAGCGCCGCCTCCTGGTCGGGGGTCATCAGCTCCAGCCAGTTGCCGTGACCCTCCTTCCTCTGGTCGAAGGCGTAGGCTTCCGGCTCCGTCTCCATGGGGGCGGGTTGCAGGATGCCGAAGACGACGCCCTGCGGATCGGAGAGAATCGCGAAGCGGCCGGTGTCGGGGATGTCGGCCGGTTCCTTCAGCACCCTCGCCCCTTTCGCCACGGCATCGCGGGCGGTGTCGTCGGCGCTGTCCACAGCGAAATAGATCACCCAGTTGGGCGGCGTGCCCGGCGGCTGATCGTCCAGCGACATCATGCCGGCGACCATCTGGCCGTTGGCCTTGGCGAGCCGGTAGTCGAAGCCCGGCATGCCGCTGTCGCCGAGTTCCCAGCCGAGCAGCTTGCCGTAGAAGGCGCCGGCGCCGTCGAGATCGCTGGTCCCCAGCTCGAACCAGCAGGGCATTCCGTGGTAGCTGCGCGTCATGGGGTGCTCCTGTCGGCGGTGTCGGCCACGCTGACCATCCAGTGCGTGCCGAAGCGGTCGCGGCACATGCCGTAGCCCTCGGCGAAGAAGGTCTTGCCGAAGGGCATCGAGACGGTGCCCCCCTCGGCCAGGCGCTCGAAGAGCGCCTGCGAGGTGGCGAAATCGGGCCGCGTGACCGAGACCGAGACGCCGGCCTGCGCCTCGCCCCCGAACTCCGGCGGCGCGTCGGAGGCCATCAGCATCCCGTCCGGCGTGGCGAGCGAGACATGCAGCGCCCAGTCGCGGATCTCGTTGCGCAGCCCCGGCGGACCCTCGCCCTCGGGCATGTCGGCGAAGCGCATGACAAAGGGCGTGCCGCCGAAGACCTCGGCATAGAAGGCGAAGGCCTCGGCGGCGTTGCCCTGAAAGGTCAGGTAGGGGATGAACGGCATCCTCGCCTCAAGCCTTTTCGCTGTCAAACAGCGGCTCGAACCCGGCCCAGATCATGCGTTTGCCGTCGAACGGCATGTCCGGCATCTCCTGCCCGGCTTCCATGCCCGCAGCCATTCCGCGCCAGGCTTCCTCGCAGGTGGTGCGGTCGGGCCAGGCCGACCAGGACATGACGATCACCTCGCCGTCCTTGGCATCGACGGCGCGATACATGTCGGTCTGCCGCCCGTGCGGCACGTCGTCGCCCCAGTTCTCGTAATTGCCGAGGCAGCCGCGGGGCTGGAACTCCTCCTCCCAGGCCGACTTCGCCATCTTCGCGAAGGCGTCCCTGTTGGCCTTCGGCACTGGCGTCAGGAAGCCGGTATAATAGCCGCCGCGGTCGGTCCCGTCGGCGACGAACTTCTGGAAACCGCCGAAGATCATGCGCTTGCCGTCGTACTGGACCTCGCCCATGGCCTGCGACATCTCCTCGCCGTTCTGCATGATGTCGGCCCAGGCGGCGTCGGAGGTCGCCTTGTCGGGCCATTCGACCCAGCCGAACACGACCGCCTCGTCATCCTTCGCCGCGACCGCGCGGAGGAAGTCGGTCTGCTTGCCGGGCTGGATGTCCTCGCCCCAAGCCTCGACCATGCGGACCGCGCCGCGCTTTTGCATGAGCGGCCAGGCGCGGTGGAGCTGGGCGATGTAGTCCTGCCGGATGCGCTTGGGCACCGGGGTCACGGAGCCGGTGAAATAAGTCATTGGATCGTCCTTTCGGGTGGCGGGAACGTCCTTGAACCCGGTCAGGCTGCGGGGAGTAGTTGCAAAAAGCAACTGAAAAGTTCTAGCCTGCCTGAAAGGAGGGGCGCCTTGGCAGAAACCCGCAAATCCTATGGTGAGGGCTGCATCGCGGCCCACGCCCTCGACCTCATCGGCGACCGCTGGACGCTGCTGATCGCGCGCGAACTGATGCTCGGGCCGAAGCGTTTCGGCGCCATCAAGGCGGGCCTGCCGGGGATCGCCACGAACATGCTGACGCAGCGGCTGGCCGACATGGAGGCGGGGGGCGTCGTGATTCGCCGGATGCTGCCCCAGCCGCCGCGCGTGCAGGCCTATGAGCTGACCGAGGCGGGGCAGGGGCTCTGGCCGGTGATTGCCGCCCTCTGCCGATGGGGCGCGGCGATGCCGGGGCACGACCCGCGGCTGCCGATCAGTCCCTCCGCGCTCGCGCTGTCCATGCGGGCGTCGTTCCAGTCCGCGCGCGCAAACGGCCCCATCGAGGCGGCCCTGCTGCTCGATGGCGAAGGCTTCGCCGCGCGCGTGGTGGAGGGGCGCTACAGCGTGGCCCGCGCCGATCCGCCCGAGGGCGAGGTGCTTCTGGCCGGGCGACCGAACGATGTCGCGGTCGCCGTCTATGGCCGCCGTCCGCTGGCCGAAGTCGCTGCCGAGGGCCGCGTCACCGTCGAAGGCGACATGGCCCGCGGGCAGGCCTTCGTCGACCTGTTCAAACTTCGTCCCTGAAAGGAGCCTCGCGATGACTGTCCGCCTGTTCCCGCATCTCTGGTACACCGAAAAGGCCGAGGAGGCGGCCCGGTTCTACGCCTCCGTGATCCCCGGCAGCAGCGTCGAGTCCGTCACCACGCTCGCGGCCGAGACCCCGTCCGGCCCGCCCGGCAGCGTCACCGTGGTCGAGTTCACTCTCGCCGGGCAGCGCATGCAGGCGATCGCCGCCGGGCCGCTCGACCCCTTCAACCACGCGATCTCGCTGGTCCTCGAGTGTGACACGCAGGAGGAAATCGACCGCCTGTGGGACGCGCTGCTCGACGGCGGCACGCCCGAGCAATGCGGCTGGTTGCGCGACCGCTACGGTCTCGCCTGGCAGATCGTGCCGAAGCGGCTGGGCGAGCTGATGGCGGGCGACCGCGCGAGGGCGCGGCGCGTGACCGAAGCGATGCTCAAGATGGTCAAGTTCGACATCGCCGGGCTGGAAGCCGCGGCAAACGCCGCCTGAGCCGCGACCGGAGGGCTGACCCTCCGGTTCGCGACGTATTCAGGCCGCCTCGCGCGCGGCCTCGCCGGCTTTCGCGGGACGCAGCGTCTTCAGGGCGCCGGCCCATTTGTGCAGTTCGTCCAGCATCAGCCGGGCGCCGTCTTGCACCTCCTTGGCGGGACCGAACACGCCATCTTCGTCCATGTGCTGCGGGAAGAAGGGCACCGGCACCGTCTGCGGCAGGGCATGCACGTTCACGTTGCCGAGAAGCTGGCGCAGCGTTTCGGTGGCGCGGAGGCCGCCGGAGACGCCGCCGTAGCTGACCACGCCCGCAGTCTTGTAGCCCCATTCCTTCGACAGAACCTGGATCGCGTTCACCAGGCTCGCCGGGGGGAAGTAGTCGTATTCCGGCGTCACGAAGACATAGGCGTCGGCGGAGGCGACGCTGGCGCTCCACTGTTTGGTGGGCTCGTTCTGGTACTCGGCGAGGCGCGGGTGGCTGGCTTCGTCGAGCAGCGGCAGATGGAAATCTGCGAGGTCGACGAGCGCGACGTCGAACTTGCCGTGGTGCTCCGCTGCCGCCTTCACCCATTGCCCGATCCGGGGGCCGACACGGCCCGGACGGGTGGACCCCACGATGATGTTCAGCTTCAGTGCCATGCTCTGCGTCTCCTCAACGAAACCGCCCCCGCCTTGTCGACGGGGGCAGTATATGTTCGATACCTAGACTTACTTAGATACTGTCGGCTGCGATGCAAGAAGGCCCGGACCGCCGCCGCCTAGATCGCGCGATCGAGCTTGGTCGAGAGATGGATCAGGCTCTCGGACGAGCGCACCCCGGCGAGGTCGCCGATCTGGTCCAGCACCGCGTCGAGCTGCGTCGTCGAGGCGGCCGAGAGTTGCAGCAGCAGGTCCACCCGGCCCGAGGTCGTGTGGATGCGTTCGACCTCCGGGACGGCCTTGAGGCGCGGCAGGATCGCCACCTGCGCCCGCGGCTCGACCGTCAGCAGCACGGTCGCGCGGATGCGCCCCTCGCGCGCGGCCTCGCCCAGCCGCAGCGTGTAACCCGCGATCACGCCCGAGTTCTCGAGCCGCTCGAGCCGCGCCTGCACGGTCGAGCGCGCGACCTTCAGCCGCCGCGCCAGCACCGCGACCGACACGCGGGCGTCCTGCGAAAGCTGGGCGAGGATCCGCCGGTCGAGGTCATCCATGCCACACCTGCCAAGTTGTAGTCTGCTTCCGGCGCTTTAACCGGTCATTCCGGCGGATGCATCCTTTCCGGCGGCGATATCGTTGCCCATATGGCGCATCCTTTGGCCAAGCGACCACGGAAAGGGCAGGACGCATGGAAGAGACCCGCACGGTCTGGAAATCCCCGGCCGAGATCATCCGGGCGCTCACGCCCGAAAACCCGGTCATGGTCTTCGCCCCGACCGAGCTTCACGCGGCCGCGCGCCGCTTTCTCGACGGATTCCCCGGCTTCGTCACCTATGCCGTCAAGTCGAACCCGTCCGGGGTGGTGATCCAGAACCTCGTGGCGGCGGGCATCCGCGGCTTCGACGTGGCCTCGCCCTTCGAGATCGACCTCATCACCCGCCTCGCGCCGGGCGCCGCGCGCCACTACCACAACCCGGTTCGCAGCCGGGCCGAGATCGCCCATGCCGTGAAGGCGGGCATCAAGGCGTGGTCGGTGGACAGCCGTTCCGAACTGGACAAGCTCTTCGACATGGTCCCGGCCGAGGGCTGCGAGATCTCGCCCCGCTTCAAGCTGCCGGTGGCGGGCGCGGCCTATGATTTCGGCGCCAAGTTCGGCGCCCCGCCCGACATGGCGGCCGAGCTGCTGCGCGCGGTGGCGGCGAAGGGCTACACGCCCTCGCTGACCTTCCATCCGGGCACGCAATGCGTCGATCCCGGCGCCTGGGAGAGCTATATCCGCGTCGCGGGCGAGATCGCAGAGGCCGCGGGCGTGCGTCCGGCGCGGCTGAACGTGGGCGGTGGCTTCCCCTCCTGGCGCGTGCACGGGATCGAGCCGGACCTCGAGGCCATCTTCGCCCGCATCGGCGAGACCACGGCCGAGGTCTTCGGCACGGATGCGCCGGAGCTGGTCTGCGAGCCCGGCCGCGGCCTCTGCGCCGACGCCTTCGCGCTGATCACCCGCATCAAGGCGATCCGCGACGGCGGCTCGGTGTTTCTGAATGACGGGGTCTATGGCGGGCTGACGGAGCTGCCGCTGATCGGCAATCTCGGGCGGCTCTGCGTCTACGCGCCGGACGGCTCTGTCCGCGGCGGCGGCGAGGCCCCGCGGCCGATCTTCGGCCCGACCTGCGATTCCGTTGACCGCCTGCCGGGCGAGATCGGGCTGCCGGAGGATACCGAGGAGGGCGATTTCATCGTCTGGCAGGGAGCGGGCGCTTACTCTGTCGTGACGAATACGCGGTTCAACGGCTTCGGGGACCTGCAGCACCTGACGGCGCTCGCGTTGGAGTGAGGACGGGGTGCGTTCAAAGAACGCACCCTACCGGTAGGGTGCGTGGTTTCCACGCACCATGAGCCCGCGCTACGACGACAAGCCCTTCAACTCATAGACCAGTTCCAGGGCCTCGCGCGGGCTGAGCGCATCGGGTTGCACCTCGCTCAGCCGCACCTCCACCGCCGACGCCCTCGCCACGGCCGCTGGCGCGGGCGGCGGTGCGGCGCGGAACAGCGGCAGATCGTCGATCAGCGCCGCCGGCCGCGCCGTGCCGCCTTCGCGGCCGCCCTTCTCCAGCGCCGCGAGGATCTCGCGCGCGCGGTCCACCACGGCGGCCGGGAGCCCGGCCAGGCGGGCGACCTGCACCCCATAGCTGCGGTCGGCGGCGCCCTGCCTGACCTCGTGGAGAAAGATCACCTCGCCCTCCCACTCGCGCACCGCCACCGTCGCGTTCTCGACCCCCTCCAGCCGGGCCGAAAGCTGCGTCATTTCGTGGTAATGCGTGGCGAAGAGGGCGCGGCAGCGGTTCGTCCCGTGCAGATGCTCCAGCACCGCCCAGGCAATGCTGAGCCCGTCCCAGGTCGCCGTCCCCCGGCCGATCTCGTCGAGGATCACGAGGGCTGATTCGTCCGCCTGGTTCAGGATCGCCGCCGTCTCGACCATCTCGACCATGAAGGTGGAGCGGCCGCGGGCGAGGTCGTCGGCCGCGCCCACGCGGCTGAAGAGCTGGCTCACGAGGCCGACATGGGCGCGGGCGGCGGGGACGAAGCCCCCGGCCTGCGCGAGGATCGCGATGAGGGCGTTCTGGCGCAGGAAGGTCGATTTCCCCGCCATGTTGGGGCCGGTCAGCAGCCATATCGCGGGGGTGTCGCCCGCCGTGAGCGCGCAGTCGTTGGCGACGAAGGCCTCGCCCTTGCGCTTCAGCGCGCGCTCCACGACCGGGTGGCGGCCGGCCTCGATCTCGAAGGCGCGGCTCGCGTCCACCTGCGGGCGGGTCCAGCCCTCGCCGGTGGCGAGGTCGGCAAAGGCCGCGGTCACGTCGATCTCGGCCAGCGCGCGGGCGGCCTGCCCGATGGGACCAGCCTCGGCGAGGACGGCGGCGGTCAGGTGGGCGAATATCCCGCGCTCAATCTCGAGGGCGCGGTCGCGGGCGTTGAGGATACGGGTTTCCAGTTCCGACAGCTCGACCGTGGTGAAGCGCACGGCGTTGGCGGTGGTCTGGCGGTGGATGAAGCGGGCGCTGAGCGGTGGTGCCAGCATCCGCGCGGCGTGGGTGGCGGTGGTCTCGATGAAATAACCGAGCACGTTGTTGTGCTTGATCTTCAGGCTCGGGACGCCGGCCTCCTCGGCATAGTCCGCCTGCATCCCGGCAATGACTCCGCGGCCCTCGTCGCGCAGCCGCCGGGTCTCGTCGAGATCGGGGTCGTGGCCGGCCGCCACGAAGCCGCCGTCGCGGGCGAGCAGCGGCGGCTCGGCCACGAGGGCGTCGTCCAGCAGGTCGATCAGCGCGTCGTGGCCGGTGAGGTCGCGGGCGGCATCGGCCAGCACCGCGGCCTCCACCCGCTCCAACCGCCCGGCAATCGCCCCCGCCGCCGTCAGCCCGGCGCGGATCGCGGCGAGGTCGCGCGGGCCGCCGCGGTCGAGGGCCAGACGCGAGAGCGCGCGGTCCATGTCGGGCACCCGCGCCAGATCGGCGCGCAGGTCGGCGGCGAGGCGCGGGTCGTCCATGAGCGCCGCCACGGCCGCCTGCCGGGCGTGGATCTCGGCCAGATCGCGCGACGGCGCGCTGATGCGCCGCTCCAGCAGCCGGGCGCCCGCCGCCGTCACCGTTCGGTCGATGGCCGCCAGCAGCGAGCCCTCGCGCCCGCCCGAGAGCGCCTGCGTCAGTTCGAGGTTGCGGCGCGTGGCGGCGTCGATCTGCATCGCGCCGCCCGCCGCCTCGCGCACGGGCGGGCGCATCAGGGGCAGACGGCCCTTCTGCGTCAGCGCGAGATAGTCGGCGATGGCCCCCATCGCCGACAGTTCCGCGCGGGAGAACTGGCCGAAGCCGTCCAGCGTCTCGACGCCGTAGAGCGCCGCGAGTCGGCGCGCGCCTGCCGCCGAATCGAAGCTGCCCGAGGGAAGCTCCGTCAGTGCCGCCCCGGTCTCCGAGGCGAGGTCGTGCAGACGCGTGCCCTCGCAGACCAGCAGTTCCCGCGGCGCGTGGCGGGCGAGTTCCGGCGCCAGCCGCGACAAGGGGCAGGGCATCACCCGCATGGCGCCGGTCGAGATGTCCACCCAGGCGAGCGCGGCCTCGTCGCGCACCTCGGCCCAGGCGGCGAGAAAGTTGTGCCGTCGCGCCTCCAGCAGCGACTCCTCGGTCAGGGTGCCAGGTGTCACCAGCCGCACCACGTCGCGGGCGACGACCGACTTCGCGCCGCGCTTGCGGGCCTCGGCCGGGTCCTCCATCTGCTCGGCGATGGCGACGCGGAAGCCCTTGCGGATCAGGGTCAGCAGGTAGCTCTCGGCGGCATGGACCGGGACGCCGCACATCGGGATCGGCGCGCCCGCATGGGTGCCGCGCTTGGTCAGCGCGATGTCGAGCGCGGCGGCGGCGGCCACGGCGTCGTCGAAGAACATCTCGTAGAAATCGCCCATCCGGTAGAACAGCAGCGCGCCCGGATTGGCGTCGCGGATGGCCAGATACTGGGCCATCATCGGGGTGGGCGTCTCGTCGCTCATGGAGGGGTGTCTAAGCCGGGCGGGGGCGCGGGGTCCATCGCCCGGAACCGCTTGGGGGCGACGAAGCGCCCCGAGCGGTGGCCTTAGAAATATCCGGCGGCGGCCACGTCGTGCCAGCCCTCGTAGATCATCTTCAGCGCGACGTAGAAGATGATGGCGAGGCCGACATAGGCGATCCAGCGGTGCTTGTTCAGCAGCCGGGCGATGAAGGTCGCGGCGAGGCCCATGAGCGCGATCGAGACCGCGAGGCCGATCACGAGGATCGTCGGGTGGTCCTTGGCCGCGCCCGCCACCGCCAGCACGTTGTCGAGCGACATCGACACGTCCGCGATGACGATCTGCCAGGCGGCCTGGGCAAAGGTCTTGCGCGGGGCTTTCGCGCTCACGCGGCCGCTCGCGTCGAGATCGGTGCCGGTCAGCGCTTCCTCGGCGGCAACCGCTTCGTCGTGGTGGCCGGCGCGGAGCTCGCGCCACATCTTCCAGCAGACCCAGAGCAGCAGGATGCCGCCCGCGATCAGAAGGCCGGTGATGCCCATCAGCACGGTCGTCATCAGCGCGAAGATGATCCGCAGGACCGTGGCCGCGAGGATGCCGATCAGGATCGCCTTGTTGCGCAGATCCTTCGGCAGGCCCGCGGCGGCGAGGCCGATCACGATCGCGTTGTCGCCGGCGAGGACGAGGTCGATCGCCAGCACCTGCAGCAGCACGATGAACCCGTCGTAGGTGAAGATTTCCATTGATCCGCCCGCTGTACCTGCTTCTCGCGGGATTGGACCCATTCGCCGCAGGGGTCAAGCAGAGCGCCGGAACAACGCGGGAACCCGGCGCATTTCTCGGCCCGCCGCCCGGCGCGGGGTGAACGATGATCGATCTTGCGAGTTGTCGCACGGGCGCAGCCGCGTCCGCAGCTGCAAGAGAGGAACCCCACGATGTTCATGCGTGTCGACCGGCTCCAGACGGAGCTGCCGCCCCCGAAGAAGGCCGACCCCAACGCCGCCGCCGCGCTGCAGGAACTGATGGGCGGCAAATATGGCGAGATGTCCACGCTCGGGAACTACCTGTTCCAGAGCTTCAACTTCCGCTCCAAGTCCAAGCTGAAGCCCTTCTACCACCTGGTCGCCGCGATCACCGCCGAGGAGCTGGGCCATGTCGAGCTCGTCGGTCACGGTGTGGCGATGCTCGCCAACGGCCCCGACAAGCGCGGCGCCGACGAGGGCAACGGCGGCGACATCTCGCGGGCCCCGTTCGAGGCGATGAAGGACATCCGCTCGGCCGCCTCGTTCTTCTCCTATGGCGGCGGCGCGGTGCCGGTGAACTCGAACTCGATGTCGTGGAACAACGACATGGTGACGACCACCGGGAACGTGATCTTCGACCTGCTGCACAACTTCCACCTGGAATGCGGGGCGCGGCTGCACAAGCTGCGGGTCTATGAGTCGCTCACCGATGACAACGCCACGGGGCGCGAGGTCTGCGGCTACCTGCTGGTGCGCGGCTCGGTCCATGCCCATGCCTATGCGCTGGCACTGAAGAAGCTGACCGGGATCGCGATCGAGCAGATGCTGCCGACGCCGAACATCCCGCTCGACAAGGTGCCGGAGTGCCAGAAATACCTGCAGGAAGGCTCGCACCGGCGGCTCTACACCTTCTCCACGGGCGATTTCCAGGCGATGCGCGGCATCTGGGAAGGCGAGACGGCGCTGCCCGACGACCCGCCGGGCGACCTGGTGGTGGTCGAGGGGATGCCGGACGGCGGCAAGATCCACGACCTGACCGGAGAGCCCTCGGCCTTCTCGCCCGACTACGCGCCCGAGGAGATGTTCGAGATCGCCGAGAAGCTCACCAAGGCGGCCATGCAGGGTGCCGGCTCGCTTTGAGTGGGCCCCGCGGGGCGCGGTTGCGGCCGCGTCCCGCTCACGCCGCGTCACGGGCATTTTCAACGGCTCACGCCGGTTTCGTCGTTTCGTGATGATCTGTTCCGCGAACCGCCGCGTTATGGTGCCGCCATGAACATCCTCCGCCACGCAATCGCGCCCGCCTTCGCCCTTCTCGCCGCCGCAGCCCCGGCCGCGGCCGAGAAGATCTCCCTCAACGAGATCTCGCGCTACCTGAACGGGTTGCAGACCGCGGTCGCGGACTTCACGCAGGTGAACGGCGACGGCTCGGTCTCCACCGGGACGGTCTACATCCACCGCCCGAACCGGGTGCGGTTCGAATATGCCGGCGGCAACGGCACGCTGGTCCTCGCCTCGGGCGGGCAGGTCGCGGTCTTCGACGGCAAGTCGAACACCGGGCATCAGGAATACCCGCTGTCGCGCACGCCGCTGTCGATCATCCTCGCGCCGAACGTGGACCTGAACCGCTCGGGCATAGTGACGGGCCATTCCGAGCAGGGGAACTCGACCGTGGTGACGGCGCAGGACCCCTCGGCGCCGCAGAACGGCAACATCCAGATGGTGTTCACCGCCAACCCGACGCAGCTGCGCCAGTGGGTCGTGACCGACGACACCGGCTCGAAGACGACCGTGGTGCTGGGCGACATGCAGACCGGCGTGTCGATCCCGCCCTCGCGCTTCGCCATCCCCAACGAGGTCGCGCGGCGGCAGTAATTCCGCGTGGACCTCGGCCGCGCGAGCGGGCAGGTTCGGCCCCGGCGGATCGCATCCGCCGGGGCCATGACCTTCGGAGGGACCGCCATGAGGACGCTCACAACTGCCGCAGCCTTTCTTGCGCTGATGACCGGGGCCGCAGCGGCACAGGACGACGCCGCGGCCTGCGGGACGATCCGCATGTCGGACCCAGGCTGGACCGACATCAACGCCACCAACGCTGTGGCCGAGACGGTCCTCGAGGCGCTGGGCTACGACGTGGATATTCGCACGCTCTCGGTTCCCATCGGCTACGAGGCGCTGAAATCCGGGCAGACCGACGTTTTCCTGGGCAACTGGATGCCCGCGCAAAAGGCCTTCCGCGACGATCTCGATCAGTCGGACGCGGTCGAGGAGCTGGTCCAGAACCTCGAGGGCGCCAAGTTCACGCTGGGCGTGAACCCGGCGGGCGCGGCGCTCGGCGTTGCCGACTTCGCCGATCTCGACCAGCACCGCGACGCCTTCGAGGGCAAGATCTACGGCATCGAGCCGGGCGCGCCCGCGAACCAGTCCATCGCCGGGATGATCGCCGTGGACAAGTTCGGCCTCGGCGACTGGGAGCTGGTCGAATCGGGCGAGCAGGCGATGCTGGCGCAGGTGCAGAGGAACGACGCCGCGGGGACGCCGACGGTGTTCCTCGCCTGGGCGCCGCATCCCATGAACGTGGCCATCGACATCACCTATCTCTCCGGCGGCGACGAGGAGTTCGGCCCCGATTTCGGCGGCGCGCAGGTCTACACGCTCGCGCGCACCGGCTGGCCGGCGCAGTGCCCGAACGCGGCGCAGCTTCTGCGGCAGCTCGTCTTCACCGTCGATATGGAGAACGAGATCATGGGCGCCATCCTCGACGACGCCGAGGCCCCCGCCGACGCGGCCAAAGCCTGGGTGAAGGCCCATCCCGACGTCCTCGGGCCGTGGCTGGACGGCGTGACGACGCTCGACGGCCAGCCGGGCCTTCCGGCGGTGGAGGCGGCGCTGGGATGACGTCCACTGCCCGCGCGGGCGCGGGGCCGAACATCCTGATCCTGATGGTCGATCAGGCCAATGGCCTGTTCTTCCCCGACGGACCGGCGGAGTTCCTGCATGCCCCGAACCTGAGGCGTCTGGCGGAGCGGTCCACCCGTTTCGCCAACACCTACACCGCTTCGCCCCTCTGCGCCCCGGCGCGGGCCTCGTTCATGTCGGGGCTGCTGCCCTCGCGCACGCGGGTTTATGACAACGCGGCCGAGTTCGCCTCCGACATCCCCACTTGGGCGCATTTCCTGCGCCGGGCCGGATGGCAGACCTGCCTTTCGGGCAAGATGCATTTCGTCGGCCCCGACCAGCTGCACGGCTTCGAGGAGCGGCTGACGACCGATATCTATCCGGCCGATTTTGGCTGGACGCCCGACTGGCGCCGTCCCGGCGAGCGGATCGACTGGTGGTATCACAACCTCGGCAGCGTCACTGGCGCGGGCGTGGCCGAGATCACCAACCAGCTGGAATACGACGACGAGGTCGCCTTCCACGCCTGCCGCAAGCTCCACGACCTCGCCCGCGGCGGCGACGCGCGGCCCTGGTGCCTCGCCGTCAGCTTTACCCATCCGCACGACCCCTATGTCGCTCGGCGGCGTCACTGGGAACTCTATGAGGGCGCCGCCGAGCTGGAGCCGCCCGAGGCGATCCCCTACGAGGCGCAGGACCCGCATTCACAGCGGCTGATGGACGCCTGCGACTGGCGCAACTTCGACATCACGCCCGAGCATGTCCGCCGCGCCCGGCAGGGGTATTTCGCGAGTATCAGCTACATCGACGAGAAGATCGGCGAGATCCTCGACGTGCTGGAGCGGACCCGGCAGGAGGCGATCGTGGTCTTCGTCTCCGACCACGGCGACATGCTGGGCGACCGGGGCCTGTGGTTCAAGATGAGCTTCTTCGAGGGCTCGGCGCGGGTGCCGATGATGATCGCGGCACCGGGACTTGCGCCGGGGCGGGTGGACACGCCGGTCTCCACCCTCGATCTTGCGCCGACCCTCTGCGCGCTCGCGGGCATCTCGATGGAAGAGGTGAGCCCCTGGGTGGACGGGGTCGACCTGACGCCGGTCGTCGCGGGCGAGCCCCGTGGTCCGGTGCCGATGGAATACGCGGCAGAGGGGAGTATCGCGCCGATGGTGGCGCTGCGGGAGGGCGGTTGGAAATACACGGCCTGCCCGGCGGACCCCGAGCAACTGTTCGACCTCGGCGCCGATCCGGGCGAGCGGACCAACCTTGCAGCGGACCCCGGCCATGCAGGACGTCTGGACCGCTTCCGGCAGCTGGCCGCGGATCGCTGGGACCTCGCCGCTCATGACGCGGCAGTGCGCGAGAGCCAGGCACGCCGCTGGGTCGTCTATCCGGCGCTGCGAAACGGGGCCTATTTCCCCTGGGACCACCAGCCCCTCATGCGGGCCAGCGAACGCTACATGCGCAACCACATGGACCTGAATGTCCTCGAGGAAAGCAAGCGCTTTCCTCGAGGAGAATAGGGCCGGTCAAGCCATGTTGCAGACCATGGTGGGCGGCGGGCTGTCGCTGCCGCGCGCGGCCTGGGCTTCGTTCTGCCAGGTCAGCGAGGTGCCGTTGAAGTTCGACATGCGGATGACCTGTCCGTCCTGCAGGTGGAGGCGGTAGAAATCACTGCCACGGTCGATCGAGACGATGCGCGTCGTGGCGCCGCCGCCGGTGGTGTAGGTTCCCGGGGTGACGGTGAAGCTGGTCATGTCGCAATTCCACGTGCCGAGCATCGGCAGCGGCGCCGGGCCGCCCGCCGGAACCGGCTCGGGGGTGACGACCGCGACATCGGTGCCGTCGGTCACGACGACGGAGTCCTGCGCGGCGGGCATGTCGCAGGCAGCGAGCGCCAGGGTGGCGGCCGCGGTGATGAGAATCGTGCGCATATCGCTTCTTCCTTTCGTTGGGGCACCCGGCAGCCGGGCCGAAATGGCGCAGAACCGTCTGCGCGGCGTGACGCCCCAACGCGCTGAAAAGCAAAACGATCCCTCGGTTGCATGGACCGGGTGCGAAACTGCGGGTAGCGTGCCGCCATGACGGATCGAGTCGATGTCGTGATCGCCGGGGGCGGGCTGAACGGACCGGCGCTCGGGCTTGCGCTTGCGGGCGCGGGGCTGACCGTGGCCGTGGTCGATGCCCGCCCCGCGCGCGAGCGGGCGGGCGAGGCTTTCGACGGCCGCGCCTATGCGCTCGCGCTCGCCTCGCAACGGCTGCTGGCCGCGCTCGGGGTCTGGCCCGCGCTCGCGGCCGAGGCGCAGCCGATCCTGCGGGTCGAGGCGGTGCAGGCGCGTCCGGGCGAGGCGCCCGGGTGGCTCGGCCTCGGCTTCGACGCGGCCGAACTTGAGGAGGGGCCGCTCGGCTTCATGGTCGAGGATCGGCACCTCTACCGGGCGCTGCTGGAGGCGATGGAGGCGGCGCCGGGGCTGACGCATCTGCCGGGCACGAGTGTGCGCGGCGTCGAGGCGGGGCCGGCGGGCGTCACCGTCACGCTGGACGGCGGCCGGATCGGGGCGCGGCTGCTGGTCGGCGCCGATGGCCGCGGCTCCTTCGTGGCGCGCGATGCCGGCATCCGCCGCACCGGCTGGGACTACGGCCAGACGGCGCTCGTCACTGCGCTGTCGCATGAGCTGCCGCATGGCGGCACTGCGCGGCAGGTATTCCTGCCTGGCGGGCCGCTCGCGATCCTGCCGCTCACCGGCAACCGCTCCTCGATCGTCTGGTCGCTGCCCCGCCGCGAGGCCGAGGCGCTGCGGGCGCAGCCCGACGCGGCCTTCCTCGACGCGCTGCGCCCGGCCTTTGGGCCGCAGCTAGGCGCGATCGCACTGGCCGGGCCGCGCTTCGACTATCCTCTCAGCCTCAGCCTCGCCGAGCGCTACATCGCCCCGCGCCGGGCGCTGATCGGCGACGCCGCCCACGGCGTGCATCCGATTGCGGGGCAGGGCCTGAACCTCGGGCTGCGCGACGTGGCGGCTCTGGCCGAATGCGTGGTCGAGGCGCGGCGGCGGGGCGAGGATTTCGGCTCGGACCTCGTGCTCGAACGCTATCAGGGCTGGCGGCGCTTCGACGCGACGCTGCTGGCGGCCGGGATGGACGGAGTGAACCGCCTGTTCTCGAACGGCAACCCGCTGCTGCGGCTGGCGCGCGGCCTCGGCATGGGCGCGGTGCAGGCGGTGCCCGCGCTGCGGCGGGGCTTCATGCGGCAGGCGGCGGGCTTGAGCCTCGATCCGATGCCCCGGCTGCTGGCCGGGCAGCCGCTCTGAGGCGTCAGTCGGCCTTCACCTGCCGGGCCTCGCCAACCAGCATGACCGGGATGCCTTCGCGGATCGGGAAGGCGAGGCCGATGGTCTCGGACACCAGTTCCTGCCGCGCGGCGTCGTAGCGCAGCGGCCCGTGCGTCACCGGGCAGACGAGCGCCTCGAGCATGTGGCGGTCGAAGGCGGTGGCTTGGGTCTCGGTCATTGCAGGATGTCCTCGCCGCCGCCGCTGCCGCCGTGCAGCGCGTATTCCATGAAGCCGTCCAGCAGCCGGCGCCGCTCGGCCAAGGTCGGCGCCTCCAGCAGCGCCTGTTTCTCCTCGACCTCCAGCGGCAGCAGCATGGCGAGCGCGTTGACCAGCATCTCGTCGTCCGCCTCGCCCGTCGCCTGCCAGTCGGTCGAGAGGTCGCGTGCGGCCATGTAGCGGCGCAGCTTCCGCAGGAACGGCTCGCGGTCGAATTCCGGGTCCTCCTCGGCCACGCCGCGGCGGTCGGCCTCGAAGCCCGCCCAGTCCACGCGGCCGTGGAGATAGGGCTGGAATCCCTCCTCGGCCTCGCGCAGATGGAAGCGCGAGATGGCGCGCAGCGAGATCATCAGCCGCCCGTCCTCGGTCTCCTGGAAGCCCGCGATCCTGCCCGCGCTGCCGACCTGCGCCAGCCCTTCGCCGATCGGCTGGATCATCCCGATCAGCCGGTTGCCCGAGCGCAGGGCATCGTCCACCATCTGCAGGTAGCGCGGCTCGAAGATGTGCAGCGGCAAACGGGCGCGGGGCATCAGCACCGCACCCGGCAGCGGAAAGAGCGGGATCGCGTCGGGAAGGTCCGGCCCCTGCGCCATTACGCGAAGACGAGGCTCGACAGCCGCCGCCGTCCCTTCAGCGCCACCGGATCGTTGGGCTTCAGCGAATCGAAGATCGTCACCAGCTGCGCCTTGGCCGCCCCGTCGTTCCATTCGCGGTCGCGGCGAAACAGCTCCAGCAGCTGGTCCACCGCCTCCTCGACCTGCCCCCCGGCATGGAGCGCGGTGGCATAGTCGAAGCGCGCCTGATGGTCGGCCGGATCGGCCGTCACCTTCGCCTCCAGATCGGCGAGCGGTCCAGCCTTCGCCGCCTGCTCCGCAAGTTGCAGCTGTGCCCGCGCCGCCTCGACCGGTCCCGCGGTGGCAATCGTCGCGGGCACCTTGGCGAGCGCCGTCGCCGCCGCCTCCTCGTTGCCGCCAGCGATCAGCGCCCGGACCAGCCCGCCCCAGGCCTGCGCGTTCTCGGCCTCCTCGCCGATGATGGCCCGGAAGGTCTCGGCCGCATCCTCATGCGCGCCCTCTGCCAGCATCTGCTCGGCCGCCTCGAGCGCCTCGCCGAGACCCCCGTCATCGCCGCCGAGCGCGATCAGCTTCTCGACGAACTTCTTGATCTCCGACGCCGGGATCGCGCCCTGGAAGGCGTCCACCGGCTGGCCCTGGAAGAAGGCGTAGACGGTCGGGACCGACTGGATGCGAAGCTGCTGCGCGATCATCTGGTTCTGGTCGACATCGACCTTGGCCATCTTCACGCGGCCCTTGTGGCGCGCCACCTCGGCCTCGAGCGCGGGGCCGAGCGTCTTGCATGGCCCGCACCACGGCGCCCAGAAATCGACGATCACCGGCACCTGCATCGAGGCGTCGATGACCTCGGCCATGAACGTCGCCTCGGTCACGTCCTTGATGTAGTCGCCCGTGGCCGGCTGTTCGGCTGCGCCCTGAAGCATCATCGCGATCGTCCCCGCAAAAACTCGTGTCGGGCGCAATATGGGCGCAGTCGCGGGGAACCGGAAGGGCGGCGCAGGTTTTCCGCGCGCTCTGCCCGTGGGCGGCCTCAAGCGGCCAGATCGAAGCTCGCCAGCACCGGGACGTGGTCGGAGGGCTGCTCCCAGCCGCGGCAGTCGCGCAGGATGCGGCTCGCGTGCCCGGCATTGGCGATGTCGGGCGTGGCCCAGATGTGGTCAAGCCGCCGCCCGCGATCCGCCGCCGCCCAGTCCCGCGCCCGGTAGGACCACCAGGAAAAGAGGCGCCCCTCCGGGATGTCCTGCCGCGTCACGTCCACCCACCCGCCGGCATCCTGCGCCTGGCCGAAATGCTCGACCTCGACCGGCGTGTGGCTGACGACCTTCAGCATCTGCCTGTGGTTCCAGACGTCATCCTCGCGCGGGGCGACGTTGAGGTCGCCGACGAGGATCGACCGCGCGGGCCGCTCGGCATGGAAGCTGTCGCGCAGGTCCGTGAAGTAGTCGAGCTTCTGGCCGAACTTCTCGTTGACCTCGCGGTCGGGCACGTCGCCGCCCGCGGGGACATAGACGTTGTGGATAGTGATGCCGTTCTCCATCCGCGCCGCCACATGCCGCGCGTGGCCCAGCCCGGCATGGTCCTGATCGCCCGCATCCTCGATCGGCAAGCGCGAGAGGATGGCGACGCCGTTATAGCCCTTCTGGCCGCGGGCGACGGCCCAGTTGTAACCAAGCGCCCGGAAGGCCTCGAGCGGCAGCTTCTCGACCGGCGACTTGCATTCCTGCAGGCAGAGGATGTCGGGCGCCTCCTCCTGCAGGAAACGGGCGACGAGGCCGGCGCGCAGGCGGACCGAGTTGATGTTCCATGTGGCGATGGTGAACATGGGGGCCGGGTCTAGCCCGAAGGGCAGGGAAGGGAAAGCCGATGGGTCAGCTGGTTGACGGCGAGTGGCGGCGCGGCGCGGTCGGCGCCACGAAGGAGGAGGGCGACTTCCGCCGCCAGGACGCGGGCTTCCGCAACTGGATCACGCCGGACGGCGCGCCCGGCCCCTCGGGCGAGGGCGGCTTCGCGGCCGAGGCGGGGCGCTATCACCTCTACGTCTCCTATGCCTGCCCCTGGGCGCACCGGACGCTGATCTTCCGGCAGCTGAAGGGGCTGGCGCCGCTGATCGGCGTGTCGGTGGTGCATCCGGTGATGGGCGAGGAGGGCTGGACTTTCGAGACCGACTTCCCCGGCGCGACCGGCGACCCGCTGCACGGCGCCACGCATCTGCGCGACATCTACGTGAGGGCCGACCCGCACATGACTGGCAAGGTCACGGTGCCGGTCCTCTGGGACAAGGCGCGCGGCACCATCGTCAGCAACGAATCCTCCGAGATCATCCGCATGTTCGACAGCGCATTCGACGCGATCACCGGCAATGACGTGCGTTACTGGCCCGAGGACCTGCGCCCGCGCTGCGACGAACTGAACGAGCGCATCTACGACACGGTGAACAACGGCGTCTACAAGGCCGGGTTCGCGGCGACGCAGGCCGCCTATGATGCCGCCATCGGGCCGCTGCTCGAGTCGCTGGACTGGCTGGAGGGGCTGCTGGCTGGGAACCGCTACCTGGCCGGCGACCGGGTGACCGAGGCGGACTGGCGGTTGTTCACCACGGCGGTCCGCTACGACACGGTCTACCACACGCATTTCAAGTGTAACCGCACCTGGCTGCGCGACTATCCGAACCTCTGGGGCTGGACGCGGGAGCTCTACCAGATGCCGGGGATCGCCGGGACGGTGCGGCAGGATCACATCGTGACGCATTACTACCGCAGTCACCCGGACCTGAATCCCTACGGGATCATCCCGGTCAACCCGGTGATCGACTGGGACGCGCCGCACGGGCGGGGGTGATTGGCGGAAGGTGCGTGGAAACCACGCACCCTCCGGCAGGGTGCGTGCCAGGCACGCACCGCGCCACCTCACGCCACTAGCCGATAGCCCCCGCTCTCCGTCACCAGCAGCCGCGCGTTCGACGGGTCCGGCTCGATCTTCTGCCGCAGCCGGTAGATATGCGTCTCCAGCGTGTGCGTCGTCACGCCTGCATTATAACCCCAGACCTCGTGCAGCAGCACATCGCGCGCCACCACCCCGTCCTGCGCGCGATACAGGAACTTCAGGATGTTGGTCTCCTTCTCGGTCAGGCGGATCTTCCGGTCCTTGCCGTCGATCAGCATCTTCATCGACGGCCGGAAGGTGTAGGGGCCGAGCTGGAAGATCGCGTCCTCGGACTGCTCATGCGTCCGAAGTTGAGCCCGGAGGCGCGCAAGCAGCACCGGGAACTTGAACGGCTTGGTGATGTAGTCGTTCGCCCCCGAATCGAGGCCGAGGATCGTGTCGGCGTCGGTGTCGTGGCCGGTCAGCATCACAACGGGGCATTTCACGCCCTGCTTTCGGAGCCGCTTGCAGAGCTCGCGCCCGTCGGTGTCGGGCAGGCCCACGTCGAGGACCACGAGGTCGAACAGGTTCGCCTTGGTCTTTTCGACCGCCTCGGCGCCGGTGGCGGCCTCGAAGACGTCGAAATCCTCGGTGGCGACCAGCTGCTCGGCCAAGGCCTCGCGCAGGTCGTCCTCGTCATCCACCAGCAGGATCTTCTTCAAACCGGCCATTCTGGTTGCCTCCTTCGCTCGATTGGCCGAAAGCTGCGGGCGTTCGGCCCCGGCGGCAAGCGACCCGCAACCTTTCTCACGGTCAGTTGTCGCCAGGGCGCGCGATGTTTCAGTTTGTTTCAGCCCGGCCCCGCCAGTGACCCGCTCAACGCTCTCCCCGACGCCTTCCGAGACCGTCTCCCGCGCCCGCGCCGACCTGCGGATCGGGCTGCCGGTGGCAATCGGCGGCAGCCTCGTGGCGGCGGCCGAGACGGTCTCGGCCGCGCGGCTGGCGGGGTTCCGGGCGGCGGGGGCGCCGGTCCTCGCGCTGATGGCACGGCGGGCGGCGACGCTGAAGCTCGCGGCCTATGACGGCGATCTGGTCCGGGTGAAGGTCCCCGATCACGCCGACCGCGAGTGGCTGCTGGCCATGGCCGACCCGGCGCGCGACCTCGCGATGCCGCTGAAGGGACCATTCACCGCGCTCCGCGACGGCGACGCCGCCCCGGCCCGGGCGGCGCTTGCCCTCGCCAAATCGGCGGAGCTGCTGCCCGCGATGCTGCTGGTCGAAGCGCCCCTGCCGGAGGGCGTGACGCGCCTCGACGCCGCCGACCTCGCGCTCGAACTCGGGCGCGAGGCGCTGCTCTCGCCCGTCGCCGCAGCCGGCCTGCCGCTCACCGCCGCGGCCGAGGCGCGTCTGCACGTCCTGCGCCCCGACGACGGCGGCGCCGAGCATTACGCGGTCGAGATCGGCGCCCCCGACCGCCACGGCGCGGTGCTGGTGCGGCTGCACTCGGCCTGCTTCACCGGCGACGTGCTGGGCAGCCTGAAATGCGACTGCGGCCCGCAGCTGAACGGGGCGCTGACGGCGATGGGGCGCGAGGGGGCGGGGGTGCTGCTCTACCTCAACCAGGAGGGCCGGGGGATCGGCCTCGCCAACAAGATGCGCGCCTATGCCCTGCAGGCGCAGGGTTTCGATACCGTCGAGGCGAATCACCGGCTTGGATTCGAGGACGACGAGCGCGACTTCCGCCTCGGCGCGGCGATGCTGCGGGAGTTGGGGATCACGCGCGTGCGGCTGATGACGAACAACCCGAAGAAGGTCGAGATGCTGGCCAGCCACGGGATCGAGGTGGTCGAGCGCGTGCCCCTCATCACCGCGCGGAACCGCCACAACGAGGGCTACCTCGACACCAAGGCCGAGAAATCCGGCCATCTGCTGTGAGCGATCTGCGCCTCACCCCGCGCGGGCTCGCCTTCGCCGGTCGGGTGATGCCCTGCGCGGTGGGGCGGGGCGGAATCGTGCCGGGGGCCGCGAAGCGCGAGGGGGACGGGGCGACTCCCACGGGCGCGCACCGGATCGAGGCGGTGCTGTATCGGCCCGACCGGATCGCTTCGCCCTGCGGCTGGGCGTGGCCCCTGCGCGCCGGCGATCTCTGGTGTGACGAGAGCGGGCATCCGGCCTACAACCGCCTCGTCCCCGCGCCCCTTGCCGCCAGCCATGAGCGGCTGTGGCGGGCCGATCCGCTCTATGACCTGATCCTCGTGCTGGACTGGAACCGCGCCCCGGTGCGCCCCGGCGCGGGGTCCGCGATCTTCGTGCATCAGTGGCGGCGGCCGGGCTATCCGACGGCCGGTTGCATCGCGCTGGCCCGCGCGGACCTGCACTGGATCGCGGCCCGCCTCTCCCCCGGTGCGCGGCTGCTGGTGCCGGTGGGCAGCCCGCGCCAGCAACGGGCGCGGCGGCTGGAGGGCGCGGTCTAATCCTTCGCCGGGCGGTCGCCGAAGATGGCCGAGCCGACGCGGACATGCGTGGCGCCCTCGGCGATCGCGGCCTCGAAATCGGCGCTCATGCCCACCGAGAGCATGTCGAGGCCGCAGTCCCGCGCCAGCCGCCCCAGCAGGCGGAAATGCGGCACCGGGTCGTCGCCCTCGGGCGGGATGCACATCAGCCCTGCGGGGGCGAGGTCGAGGGTGCGGCAGCGGGCGACGAAGGCCTCCGCCTCATCGGGCAGGACCCCCGCCTTCTGCGGCTCGGCCCCGGTGTTGACCTGCACGAAAAGCTGCGGGGCGCGGCCCTCGGCCTGGACGACGCGGGCCAGCCGCTCGGCCAGCGCAACGCGGTCGAGGCTGTGGATCGCGTCGAAAAGCTGCACGGCGGCCTTCGCCTTGTTGCCCTGCAACGGGCCGACGAGGTGCAACTCCACCCCCGGCCATTCCCCGCGCCACCCGGGCCATTTCCGCTGCGCCTCCTGCACGTAGTTCTCGCCGAAGACGCGCTGCCCCTCGGCCAGCACGGCGGTCACGCGTTCGGGCGGCTGCAGCTTGCTGACGGCGATCAGGGTGACGGCATCGGGCGCGCGGCCGGCGGCGCGGCAGGCGGCGGTGATGCGGGCGGTGATGTCGGACAGCGGCATGGGCGGCCTCCCCTCGGGCAAACTCATGCCCCAAACGGAAAGGAGCGGGCAAGATGCCCGCTCCCTCCAAGGTCTTGCGACGATCCGGCTGGATCAGAAGTTCAGAGCCACACCGAAGTCGGCAACAGTCTTGTCGATGTCCTGACCGAAGGCGATGCTGTCGCCGTCGAGATGGGCGATGCCACCCTTCAGGATCGCGCCGCCGCCGAGGTCGTACTGGGCGCCGAGGCCCCAGATGTCGACTTCGTTGTCGAGCGTCGCGCCGCCGACAACGAGGCTGTCGCCGTCGATCCGACGCCAGAAGCCCTTCAGGCCGACACCATTGGCCATGGTGTACTCGGCGCCGACGCCCAACTGGTTGACGTCGTAGTCACCAAGCGACCACGAGCCCGCGTCAGCCGAACCATCCACATCGGTCGCCAGGTAGATCGCCTTGAAGGTGATCCCGGCGAACGAGGTGCCGCCCGAGACGCCCCAGGTGGTGGCGTCGTTGGTGTAGAAGTTGCCGGCGGTGCTCTGGTTGGCAAAGGCGTAGCCGACCGGGTCGATGAAGGAGGAAGAGTCCTCGTAGCCGATGCCGAAGCTGTAGTTGCCCAGCGTGTAGCCGGCGCCGAGCGACCAGGTGTCACCCCGCTCACGGGCGAAGGCGTCACCCGGGAGGCGGAAGTACTGATCCTGGAACGAGGCGTAGAGCGTCGCGTCGCCCAACGCGTAGCTGTAGAGCAGCCCCGCATCCTGGAAGAGCTCGTCGAAATCCGAGCTCGAGTACTGGAACTCGTTGTAGAAGTTCAGGCCCGAGAGGCCCACTTCCGGCAGGTCGCCGACGGCGCTTTCGAGCGCGGAGTCGACTTCACCGGCGGTCAGGCGGCCGAAGGCGCCCGAGATGAAGACCTCGCCCGCATAGAGCGAGTTGCTGCCGCCACGGGACGAACGGCTGTCGGCCTGGTCGGCGCGGAGAATGGCGCCGAACGACAGGCCGCTGTCGGTCTCGCCGGTCATGGTGAACCGCACGCGGGCACGGCTGATCACGTTCCAGGTGTCACGCGTGACGAGCACGCCGGCTTCGTTGAGAACGAGCTCGTCGCTGTCAAAGCGCAGACCGATGCGACCGTCGCCGGTCACGGAAACTTCGGCAGCGGCGGCGCCGGCAAGGCCGACGAGCGCGCTGGAAGCAAGCAGAAGCTTTTTCATCGCAATCCCTCTTGTCTCTGGCATGCCCAACCGGGGATGCCGCTTGGGTATGCCCCGTTATTTCGACCTTTCGCCCATCGGATGCAACAATCCGGGCGGCAACCGGGGGGTGAAACCACAGGCATGATGCAGAAGGGTCACACAGGGCGAAGCGGCCGGGCAGCGGGCCTCCGGCGTCGCCGCGGGCGAGGCGCTTGTCGCAGCCCGGTCTTTGCGGCTAAGGCTTGGCGCGAGCTTTGAGCCGGGCCGGGAGAGAGTGACAGGATGACCGCCGCGACCACCTATCGCCGCCGGGCCGGGCTCGGCCTCTCCGTCCTCGCGGTCGTGGCGGCCCTGGGGGCGTGCTCGCGCAGCGACGGGCGCAGCGTCTTCGACACCGACCGCGCCGACCCGCGCCGCCCGGTCGCGCAGCAGCAGCGCCAGTCCACGGTCTGGGACCTGTTCTCGAATCGGCAGGACCCGAACGTCACCACGGCGGTGAACAAGTATCTGTGGAACGCCTCGCTCGAGGTGCTGAACTTCCTGCCGATCCAGTCGGTGGACCCGTTCACCGGCGTGATCGTCACCGGCTACGGCACGCCGCCCGGCGGCGGGCGGGCCTATCGCGCGACGATCAAGATCGCCGACCCCGCGCTCGACGCGCGCTCGCTGCAGCTGGCGCTGGAAGGGCCGGGGGGCGCTGCGGTCGCGCCTGGCACGGTGCAGGCGGTCGAGGACGCGATCTTCACCCGCGCCCGGCAGCTCCGCATCCGCGACGGGCAGCTCTGAGCGGGCCGCTGGACCGGGCCGGGGCGGTCGTCTAAAGCCTGCGGCCCTGATGACGCCGCCCGGAGCCCGATCCATGCCCTACGATCCCGCGACAAGCGAACCCCGCTGGCAGGCCGCCTGGGACGAGGCCGGCAGCTTCCGCGCCGTCCGCGACGAGCGGCCGAAATACTACGTGCTGGAGATGTTCCCCTATCCTTCCGGGCGCATCCACATGGGCCATGTGCGCAACTACACGATGGGCGACGTGGTGGCGCGGTTCAAGCGCGCGCAGGGGTTCAGCGTGCTGCACCCGATGGGCTGGGACGCCTTCGGCATGCCGGCCGAGAACGCGGCCATGGAGAGCGGCGGCCACCCGCGCGACTGGACCTATGCCAACATCGCCACGATGAAGGAGCAGCTGAAGCCGCTGGGCCTCTCGCTTGACTGGAGCCGCGAGTTCGCCACCTGCGACGACGACTACGTGGCGCAGCAGCAGGCGCTGTTTCTCGACATGCTCGAGGCCGGGCTGGTGACGCGAAAGCAGGCCACCGTGAACTGGGACCCGGTGGACATGACCGTGCTCGCCAACGAGCAGGTGATCGACGGCAAGGGCTGGCGCTCGAACGCGCCGGTGGAGCGGCGGGAACTCACGCAGTGGTTCTTCCGCATCAGCGACTATTCCGACGAGCTGCTGGAGGCGCTCGACGGGCTCGAGGGCTGGCCCGAGAAGGTGCGGCTGATGCAGGCGAACTGGATCGGCCGCTCGCGTGGGCTGCAGTTCCGCTTCGATACGGTGGGGGCGCCCGAAGGGTTCGAGACGATCGAGGTCTACACCACGCGTCCCGACACGTTGCTGGGGGCGAATTTCGTGGCGATCTCGCCCGACCATCCGCTGGCGAAGAAGCTGGCCGAGGGCGATCCGCGGCTGATCGCCTTCGCCGAGGAGGCACGCAAGACCGGCACCTCGGAGGAGGCGATCGAGACGGGCGAGAAGCTGGGCCTCGACACCGGGCTGAAGGTCCGCCACCCGCTCGACCCCTCGTGGGAGTTGCCGGTCTGGGTCGCGAACTTCGTGCTGATGGACTACGGCACCGGCGCGCTCTTCGGCTCGCCGGGACATGACCAGCGGGACCATGATTTCTCGCGCAAGTATGGCCTGCCGATCCGCGCCACCTTCGGCGAACTCGGCATGGACACGGCGGCCGCCGACGCGCTGGTCGCGGACGGCCCCTTCGTGCCGCCGAAGACCGACCGCGTGACCTATGTGCGCGGCTTCGCCGGCCCGACCGAGATGACCGGCGGCGACGCGGTGGACCACGCCATCGCGTTTGCCGAGAAGCAGGGTTGGGGCGAGGGCGTCACGAAATACCGCCTGCGCGACTGGGGCATCTCGCGGCAGCGCTACTGGGGCTGCCCGATCCCGGTCGTCCATTGCCACGCCTGCGGCACCGTTCCCGAGGCCCGCGAGCGGCTGCCGGTGCTGCTGCCGCTCGACGTCAGCTTCGACCGCGCTGGTAACCCGCTCGACCGCCACCCGACCTGGGCCGCGACGACCTGCCCGCGCTGCGGGGCGGATGCGCGGCGCGAGACCGACACGATGGACACCTTCGTCGATTCGTCCTGGTACTACGCCCGCTTCACCGCGCCGCATGCAGCCACGCCCACCGACCCGGCCGAGGCCGACTACTGGATGAACGTGGACCAGTATATCGGCGGCATCGAGCACGCGATCCTGCACCTGCTCTATTCCCGCTTCTTCGCGCGGGCGATGGTGAAAACGGGCCACCTGCCGGAGAGCGCGAGCGAGCCGTTCGACGCACTGTTCACGCAGGGGATGGTGACGCACGAAATATATCTCACGCGGGACGAGCGCGGGCGGCCGGTCTATCATCTGCCCGAGAGCGTGACGGATGGGCGGCTCGCCGACGGGACGGCGGTGGAGGTCATTCCCTCTGCGAAAATGTCCAAGTCCAAGAAGAACGTCGTCGATCCGGTGGATATCGTCACCCGCCTCGGCGCCGATACCGCCCGCTGGTTCATGCTCTCCGACAGCCCGCCCGAGCGCGACGTGGAATGGACGGCCGCCGGGGCCGAGGCCGCGAACCGCTTCCTCGCGCGGGTCTGGCGACTCGCGGACGAGGCGAAGGAGGGCGGCGACGATCCCGAGCTGATCCGCGCCGCCCATCGCGCCATTGCCGAGGTGACGAAGACGATCGAAGGCTTCGCCTTCAACCGCGCCGTGGCGAAGATCTACGAACTCGCGAACACCGTCTCGCGCTCGAACGCGGGCGGTGAGGCGCGGCGCGAAGTCTTGCGGATCATGGCCCGGCTGATGGCGCCGATGGTGCCGCATCTGGCCGAGGAGGTCTGGGCCAAGGCCGGCGGCGAGGGGCTGGTGGTGGATGCGCCGTGGCCCGAGGCCGACCCGGCGCTGCTCGCCGACGACGACGTGACCCTGCCGGTGCAGGTCAACGGCAAGCGCCGGGGCGAGGTGCGGGTGCCGAAGACCATGAGCCCGGCCGAGATCGAGGCGATGGTGCTGGCCGATGATTCGGTCGGCCGCTTCCTCGACGGCCGGACGCCGAAGAAGGTCGTCGTGGTGCCGGGGCGGATCGTGAATGTCGTCGTCTGACGCCCTCCCGCGCCGCGCGGTCCTCGCCGGGCTGGCGCTGCTGGCCGGCTGTGGCTTCACCCCCGCCTACGCCCCCGGCGGCGCGGGCACCGCGCTGCGCGGCCGCGTCCGGCCGCAGGCCCCGACCGATGCCGACCAGTTCGCCTTCAACGCCCGCCTGACCGAGCGCCTCGGCCCGCCCTCGGCCGCGGCCTACGGGCTCAGCTACAGCCTCAGCCTGGCCGTCACCCCCCAGCATCGCGGCTTCGACGATGTGGTGACGCGGCAGGCTCTGAACGGCAGCGCGGACTACACCCTGACCGACCTCGCCTCCGGCGCCGTAGTGGCGAGCGGACAGGTCAGCAGCTTCGCCGCCTACGAGGCGGGCGGCACCACCGTCGCGGCCCTCGCCGCCGAGGCCGACGCCCGCGCGCGACTGGCCACCATGCTGGCCGATGAGGTCGTGACCCGCCTGCTGGCCGCGACCGCCGCCCGATGAACCTCAAGGGCGCCGAGATCGCCCGCTACCTCGCCCGGCCCGACCCGACCCGGCCGGGGCTGCTGATCTGGGGCCAGGAAGCCATGCGGGTAGCGCTGAAGCGGCAGGAGGCGATGGCGGCGCTGGTCGGGCCGGGGGCCGAGGAGGAGATGCGGCTGGCGCGGATCGCCGGGGCCGAGCTGCGCCGCGACCCGGCGCAGCTTCTCGATGCGGTGAAGGCGGTCGGGTTCTTCCCCGGCCAACGGGCGGTGCTGGTCGAGGACGCGACCGACGGGCTGGCCGAGATCGTCGGCACGGCGCTGGAGGAATGGGAGCCCGGCGATGCGGTGATCGTCGTTCAGGCGGGCGCGCTGACCAAGGCCTCGGCCCTGCGAAAGCTGTTCGAGGGCCACCGCGCCGCGATGGCCGCCCCGATCTACGACGAACCGCCCGGCGAGGCCGAGATCGAACGCTGGCTCTCCGATGCCGGCCTGCGCGAGGTGCCCCGCGACGCCATGCGCGAGCTGACGCTGCTCTCCCGCGCGCTCGACCCCGGCGACTTCCGCCAGACGGTCGAGAAGATCGGCCTCTACAAGCACGGCGACCCCGCGCCGCTGACCCCGGCCGAGATCGCCGCCCTCGCGCCGATGACCGTCGAGGGCGAGGTGGACGCGCTGATCGACGTGGTGGCCGAGGGCCGCACGCGCGAGTTCGGCGTCCTGATGCGCCGCATCGAGGCGCAGGGGACGGCGCCGGTCACGCTCTGCATCGCCGCCCTGCGCCATTTCCGCGCGCTGCACGCCGCCGCTGCCGATCCCGGCGGCGCGCAGGCGGGCCTCGCGCGGCTGCGCCCGCCGGTCTTCGGTCCGCGCCGCGACCGCATGGCCCGGCAGGCGCAGGACTGGGGCATGCGCGCGCTCGAGGACGCGATCCATGCGCTGCTGGAGACCGACCTGACGTTGCGCTCCTCCTCGCGCGCGCCGGCGATGGCGGTGATGGAACGCGCGCTGATCCGGCTGGCGATGCAGCCGCGGGGCGGGCGGTGACGCCCGAGAGGGTCCCGGCGCTGGTCATCGGCGCCGGTCCCGCCGGGCTGATGGCGGCCGAGGCGCTCGCCGCGGCGGGGTTTCCCGCGGTCGTCTGCGAGGCGATGCCGACCCCGGCGCGAAAACTCCTGATGGCGGGGAAGTCGGGGCTGAACCTGACCAAGGACCAGCCGGTAGAGGGGTTTGCGGCCCGGATCACCCTCGGCAGCGGGGGCGCTGCCCCCGCGCCCCCGGGATATTTTTCGACAGAAGAATGGGAGGGGATCGTTCGGGGTTTCGGGCCGGACGAGGTCGCCGGATGGGCGCGGGGGCTGGGGATCGCGCTGTTCACCGGCTCCACCGGGCGGGTGTTTCCAGTCGGGATGAAGGCGTCGCCCTTGCTGCGGGCGTGGCTCGGGCGCTTGCGGGGGCAGGGAGTCGAGCTGCGGACGCGGTGGCGGTGGTGCGGCTTTGCCGGTGGTTTCGCCTTCGACACGCCGGAGGGGCGGCGGCTCATCGCGCCGCAGGTGGCGGTCCTCGCGCTCGGCGGGGCGAGCTGGCCGCGGCTCGGCTCGGACGCGGCCTGGGTGCCGTGGCTCCGCGGGGCCGGGGTGCAGGTGGCGCCGTTCCGACCGGCCAACATGGGGTTCCGGGTGGAGTGGTCCGAGGCCATGCAGCGGCATTTCGGCGGCGCGGTGAAGGGCACCCGTCTCGCCGCCGCGACTGCCGAGAGCCGCGGCGAGTGGGTCCTCACCCCGCAGGGCATCGAGGGCGGCGGGGTCTACGAGGTTGCCGCCGCCCTGCGCGACGGGGCGCAGGGGAGCATCGATCTGGCGCCCGATCTTCCCGCCGATGCCCTTGCCGACCGGCTTGCGAAAGCGCCGGCGCGCGCCTCGCTCGGCAACCGGCTGCGGCGGATGCTGGGCGATCCGCTCAAGGTCGCGCTGCTGCTCGAATGGGGCCGCCCCTGGTCCGAGGACGCCGCCGGCTGGGCCGCGCGGGCCAAGGCGCTGCCGCTGCGCCATGTCGGGCCGATGGGTCTCGAGCGGGCCATATCGTCGGCGGGCGGCATCGCCGCCGCTGCCCTGAGCCCCGACCTCGAACTCCGCCCCATCCCCGGCGTCTTCGCCGCGGGCGAGATGCTCGACTGGGAGGCGCCGACCGGCGGCTACCTGATGACCGGCTGCCTCGCCTCTGGCCGCCATGCCGGGCGCGCCGCCGCGGCGCGGTTGTCAGCCGGGCGCCCCGCGCCTATCACGCCCCCCGGCCGCGAACCGGAGGAGCCATGTCCAATTTCCTGCTGAAGGACCCCGACTGCGTCTTCATCCACATTCCCAAGACCGGCGGCACCTCGATCCGCAAGGGTGCCTGGAGCAGGCGGGTGCAGGGGCCGCGCTTCGGGCATATCCCGCCGGAATGGGACGGCCTCTTCCGCTTCGCGTTCACGCGCGAGCCGCTGGACCGGTTCCTGTCGGTCTGGCGGATGTTCACCATCGGTCCGGAGGGCGACCCCGACTGGAGCCTGCCGCCCGACGCGCGGCCGCTGAGCCTGGACGAGTTCTTCGACATCGTCCGCGACGACAGCATCATCTTCGACGAGCGCCGCCGGACGTTCGAGGAAAAGATCCGCCACCACGCCATTCCGCAGACGCATCCCTTCAACTGCCTCCGGCAGGCCGATTTCATCGGCCGCTTCGAGACCATCGCCGAGGACTACCGGCTGATCGCCGAGCGTGTCGGCCAGACCGCCCGGCTGCCGCGTCTGCATGTCACCGCCCGCGGGCCGGCTGATGCCGAGGCCACGCTCTCCCCGAAGCTCGCCGCCGCAGTGCGGGACTACTACAGCGACGATTACCGCTTCCTTGAAACCGAGGTCGAACACTACCGCGCCCTCGCCTGAGCCTTGTCCTCGGCGCAGGGCTGGCAGTCCTTGACGCGGTGCGGCGTCTCGCCACACTGTCCCGAACCCCTCCCCGGAGCCCGCCCATGCGCGACACCCGCCTCCTCTCGCCGGTCCTGGTCGGCGGCTCCATCATCCTGATGCTGAGCTTCGCCATCCGGGCGAGCTTCGGCGTCTTCCAGATTCCCGTCGCCGAGGAGTTCGGCTGGCCGCGGGCCGAGTTCAGCCTCGCCATCGCCGTCCAGAACCTCGCCTGGGGCATCGGCCAGCCGATCTTCGGCGCGCTCGCGGAACGATGGGGCGACCGCTGGGCGGTCGTCGTCGGCGCGTTCCTCTACGCCCTGGGCCTCGTTCTCAGCGCCTTTGCGAGCACGCCCGAGGCCATGCAGCTCTGGGAGGTGCTGGTCGGCTTCGGCATCGCGGGCACCGGCTTCGGCGTCGTGCTGGCCGTCGTCGGCCGCGCCGCCTCGGACAGGAATCGCAGCCTCGCCCTCGGCATCGCGACCGGCGCCGGCTCGGCGGGGCAGGTCTTCGGCGCGCCGGTGGCCGAGGCGCTGCTGACGCAGTTTCCGTGGCAGACGGTGTTCCTGATCTTCGCCGTGGTCGCGCTCTCGACGCTGGCCTTCCTGCCGATGCTGAACGCCCGCCCGCGCGCATCGAAGGCCGAGTTGCAGGAGAGCATGGGTGCGGTGCTGGGCCGCGCCTTCCGCGATCCGTCCTACATGATGATCTTCGCGGGCTTCTTCTCCTGCGGCTATCAGCTCGCCTTCATCACCGCGCATTTTCCCGCGATGGTGACGGAGATGTGCGGGCCGATCGCGGCGGGAGGAATCCTTGCGGGCCTCGGGATCACGACGACATCGGCGCTTGGCGCGGTGGCGATCTCGCTGATCGGGCTGGCGAATATCGGCGGCTCGATCCTCGCCGGGTGGCTGGGGCAGCGCTACACCAAGAAATACCTGCTGGCCGGGATCTACACGCTGCGGACCATCGCCGCGGCGGCCTTCATCCTCAGCCCGATCACGCCCGGTTCGGTGATCGTCTTCTCGCTGATCATGGGAGCGCTGTGGCTGGCGACGGTGCCGCTGACCTCGGGCCTGGTCGCGCATCTCTGGGGGCTGCGCTACATGGGCACGCTCTACGGCTTCGTGTTCCTCAGCCACCAGCTCGGCTCGTTCCTCGGCGTCTGGCTGGGCGGCTGGCTCTACGACGTCTACGGCGACTACACGCTGGTCTGGTGGGTCGGCGTGGGCGTGGGGGCGTTCTCGGCGATCATCCACCTGCCGATCCGCGAGAACCGTGACGAGGGCCCGGCGCTGCCCGCCCCGGCCTGAGGCGTCAGGCGGCGAAGGGGTCGAGGACCGGGCAGCCGGTGGGGGCGAAGTCGGCGGTGTTGCGGGTGACGACCGTGGCGCCCTGCGCGAGAGCGGTGGCGGCGATCTTGAGGTCGTCCGTCGTGTTTCCGATCTGCGCTGCCAGGCGGCCCCAGATCAGCGCGGCCTCGGTGTCGAACGTCAGGATGCGGTCCCGGTAGGCGGCAAGAGTCGGGCGCAGCCAGCCAGCCGCGCGCCGCCGATCAAGCCGCGTCCAGGATCCACCGCGCCGTCATCAGGTCCAGATGTGCGCCGCCGCCGTTCTTGGCGAGGGTGATCTCGTCCTCCGACCTCCGCGCGTAGGCCCCCGAGGCGATGTCGTAGAAATCGGCCACTATGTCATTGGGCGTGATCACGCCGCGGTCCACCGGGTCCTGGATCTCGCCAATATGACCCAGCGTGGTCGCGCGGCTGTCGACGAAGACCCGGGCCCGGCGCAGCGCCTCGTCGTCGGCCTCGCGCATGTCGGGGCGGTAGGCGCCGATCAGGTCCACATGGGTGCCGGGCGAGAGCCATGCGCCGCGCAGGAGCGGCTCGCGGCTCATGGTGGTCGTGGCGATCACCTCGGCGGCGCGGACGGCCGCCCCCAACTCGTCCGCCACGGTCGCCCCGACCCGCGCCGCGAGCGCCTCGGCAGCGCTGCGGGTGCGGTTCCAGATCGTGACCTCGGCCTCGGGGATCAGCGTCCGGTAGGCCGCGACCATCGAGGCGGCGACATTGCCGGCGCCGATCACCAGCACCCGGCGGGCATCCTTCCGCGCCAGCAGCCGCGCCGAGAGCAGGCTGTCGCCGGCCGTCTTCCACCGCGTCACCAGATGGAAATCGACGATCGCCAGCAACCGCCCGGTCGCGTCGTCCAGCAGGTTCACCGCGCCGTTGACCATCGGCAGACCCTGCGCCGGGTTGCCGGGGAACACGCTCGCCGGCTTCACGGCGAGGCCCAGCCCGTCGATCCAGGCGCTGCGCGTCAGCAGCGTGTCCTCGCCGCGATAGAGGAAGCTGTCGGCCACCTCGGCCCGCGGCAGGCGGTGCCCGGCGATCAGCGCATCGGTCAGCGCCAGCCAGTCGAGCCGCGGCTCGACCTCCGGCCCGATGATCCGCGGCCCGCTCACAGCCGCCGGCATCCGGCGAGCTGCGCCGAATAGGTGCCGGCGCGGTCCCCGACCCGCGAGGCGACCGTCATCAGCCACGGCTTGCTGCGGTGCGACCCGCGCGAGAAGCCGCCGCGCCCCTCGTGATAGGCGAGATACTGCCCGGCGGCGTCGTTCTTGGGGATGCCCAGCTGCCGGGTCGTGCCGTTCATGTACCAGCCCATGAAATCCGTGGCGTCGCGGATGTCGTCGCGCCGGGCGCGGCGGTTGCCGGTCTCGCGGAGGTAATCCTCCCAGGTGCCGTCGAGGGCCTGGCTGTAGCCATAGGCCGAACTCTGCCGTCCGATCGGGATGATGCCAAGCGCATACTGGTGCGGCGTCCGGGCGTTGCCGATGAACTTCGATTCCTGGTGGATCGTGGCCATCATGACCGGGACCGGCACCCCCCAGCGGCGTTCGGCCTGCTGCATGGCGCGCATGTAGGCGGGCCGCTCGGCCGCGATCGCGCAGGCGTTGTCGAGGTCGCGCGGCGCGCTGTAGTTGCGATTGCCCCCGCACGAGGCGACCAGCCCGATCAGGGCGAGCTTGAGATAGCGGTTCATCCTGCCCCCACGCCTTGCTGGCGTCCTTTTGACCGGCAGTGTAGGACAGGCGGCCGCGGGGGAAAACTCACAATGCCGCAGGCGGCCGCGCGGGCAGCAAACCGCTTTCCCATGCTGCCGTGCAGCGATAAGGTCGCGCCCGAGCCATATTCTGGAGAGTCCACCATGTCCGATACTGGAGTCGTCATTCTCTCGGGTGCCCGCACGGCGATCGGCGCCTTCGGCGGCAGCCTCGCCTCGGTGCCGCCGATCGATCTCGCCGCGACGGTGACCAAGGCCGCGATGGAGCGCGCGGGCGTCAGCCCCGAACAGATCGGCACCGTGATGTTCGGCCACGTCATCAACACCGAGCCGCGCGACATGTATCTCGCCCGCGTGGCGATGCTGGACGCAGGCATCCCGATCGAGACCTCGGCCATGAACGTGAACCGCCTCTGCGGCTCGGGCGCGCAGGCGATCGTCTCGGCGGCGCAGTCGCTGATGGTGGGCGATGCCGATTTCGCCGTCGCCGGCGGCGCCGAGTCGATGAGCCGCTCGCCCTACATCATGCCGGCGCTGCGGCACGGCGCGCGCATGGGCGACGTGAAGGCGCTCGACATGATGGTGGGCGCGCTCACCGACCCGATGGGCACCGGCCACATGGGCGTCACGGCCGAGAACGTCGCCGCCGAAAGCCAGATCACCCGCGAGCAGCAGGACGCCTTTGCGCTCGAAAGCCAGAACCGCGCCGCCCGCGCGATCGAGGAGGGCCGCTTCAAGGAGCAGATCGTCCCGGTCGAGGTGAAGGGCCGGAAGGGCACCGTGACCTTCGACACCGACGAGCATCCCAAGTCGACGAGCGCCGAGGCGCTGGCAGGCCTGCGTCCCGCCTTCAAGAAGGACGGCGGCACGGTCACGGCGGGCAACGCCAGCGGCATCAACGACGGCGCCGCGGCGATCGTGCTGGCGCGGGCCGAGGCGGCCGAGGCGGCCGGGCTGAAGCCGAAGGCGCGGGTGCTGGGCTTCGCCACCGCCGGGGTGCGGCCCGAGGTCATGGGCTATGGTCCGATTCCCGCGGTGCAGAAGCTGCTGGAAAAGACCGGCCTCACCGTCGCCGATTTTGACGTGATCGAGTCCAACGAGGCTTTCGCCGCGCAGGCGCTGGCGGTCAACAAGGACCTCGGCCTCGACGCCGAGAAGGTGAACCCCAACGGCGGCGCGATCGCGCTCGGCCATCCGGTCGGCGCCACCGGCGCAATCCTCACTGTGAAGGCCCTCTACGAGCTGGAGCGGACCGGCGGCAGCAAGGCGCTGATCACCATGTGCATCGGCGGCGGCCAGGGCATCGCGCTGGCGATCGAGCGGGTCTGATCCTTCTGCAAGGCGAATGACGAGGCCCGGTTCCGCAAGGACCGGGCCTTTCGCATGGCCCGCGCGCCTCACTGATAGCTCCGCACCAGGGCGCCCGCGACCATGCCCCAGCCGTCCACGACCACGAAGAACGCGAGCTTGAAGGGCAGCGAGACGAGGGCCGGCGGCACCATCATCATCCCCATCGACATCAGCACCGCCGAGACCACGAGATCGATGATGAGGAAGGGCAGCGCGACGAGGAAGCCGACCTCGAAGGCGCGCTGGATTTCGGTGAGCATGAAGGCGGGGACCAGGACAGAAAGCGCGGGTTCCGGCAGGGGTGCATCGGCCGCGGCGACGGGAGGGCCGCCCGGCGCGACCTCCTCGAGGGCGGCCAGCGTGTCGGGATCGACGCGCGCCGACATGAAGCCGCGGAACGGCACGACGCCGCGCTCGAAGGCTTCCGAGAGGGTGATCTCGCCCTCGCTCAGCGGCCGCCCGGCGGTGGTCCAGGCCTCGCGCAGGACCGGGTCCATGACGAACCAGGTCAGGAACATCGATAGCGCCACGATCAGCAGGTTCGGCGGCGACTGCGGCAACCCGATCGACTGGCGCAGGATCGAGAGCACCGTGACGATGAAGGGAAAGCAGGTGACGGCGATGGCGATGCCGGGGACGAGCGAGATGACCGTTAGCGCAAGGACGATCAGCGCCGCGTTGCGCCCGAGGCCGCCGGTCAGCGCGGCGAGGGGGTCCGGGGCGGCGAGGTCCTGCGCGAGCGCCATGCCCGGCAGGAGCATCGCCAGCGCCAGCCCCGCCGCGGCCGCGAGGATTGCCGCGAGTCTCACGCGGCGTCGGCCGGATCGGTGATGCGGACCGAGAGCCGGTCGTCGGGCCCGTCGCCGACCAGCACCCCTTGCGCCACGACCCGGTCGCCGACGCAGATCTCGACCCCGTCGCCGATCTCGCGGTCGAGCGTCAGCACGTCGTCGGGCCCGAGCGCCGAGAGCTCGGCCACTGTCAGCGTCGCGCGGCCGAGGCGGATCGTGAGTTCGACCTTGATGTGGTCGGTCGGAACCAGGCGGTCGATGCGGTCGCTCATGCGGGGGTCTCCTTCATGTCGGCAATGATCTGCTCGAGGCCGCGCTGCACGCGGCCGGGGTCGATTCGGATGAGGCCGCCCGCGCTCTCGAAGCTGGCGCCGCTGGGGCTGTCGGTGATCTCGACCCGCTGCAGGCCAGCCGCGTCCAGCGCGGCGCGGAGCGCCCCGCGGGCGGCAGGCTCGCAGCCGATGCGCGCGGGGGCCGGGGCGACCCCGGCCCCCGCAGCCAGCAGCCGCACGACCGATTCGGCCAGCAAGGCGGCCCGAAACGGCGGGGCGAGCGCGCCCGCGACCGCCTCCGTCACCGCGACCAGCTCCGCCTTCCAGCCCGCCGCGAGTTCCCGGCGGCGGGCGTCATCGTCGGCGAGCGCCGCCGTCAGCCGGCTGACGGCGACCGCGAGACCCGCGCGTGCCTCGGCCGCGGCCGCGGCGCGGCCCTCCGCAAAGCCCTCGGCACGGGCCGCGGCGAGGTCCTCGGCCGCATAGACCGGCAGCTTCGGCAGCGGCGGGCCCAGGTCGCGGGCGAAGGATTCGAGGCGCAGGGCGAGGCTCATCGCGCCGCCCTCCCGCCCTCGTCGATCCAGTCGGAGAGGATGCGCACGCTCTCCTCGCGCCGCTCGCGCATCAGCTCGCGCAGGCGCGCCACGGCGCCGTCCTGCGGGGAAGGCGGCGTGAAGGAGATCTCCGGCGTCGCCATCGGCAGCGCGAAGCTTGCTGCGGCCGGGCTGGCCATCGCGAGGGCGGGCAGGCCGGCGTCGTCCATGCGCGGCGCCGCGCCGCCGGCCGGCGCCGGCAGCGCCGCCGAGGTGTCGAGCACCGCCTGCGGCGCCCGCTGCCGCAGCAGGGGCCGCATCAGCACCGCCGCCAGCACCACGGCAAAGAGGCCGATGACCGCCAGCCGCGCCAGCGAATCGAGCGCGAGCCGGTCGAGCCAGCCCGGCCGCTCGGCCAGGGTCCCGTTCTGCGCCATGTCCGCGAAGGGCATCGACTTCACCGTCAGCTGGTCGCCCCGCGCCTCGTCGAAGCCGACCGCCGCCGCCACCAGCTCACGCAGCACCGCCAATTCCGCCTCGCTGCGCGGCGCCACGCTGGTCTCGCCCGCGGCATTCGTCACCGGCGCGCCGTTCACCAGCACCGCAACCGTCAGCCGCCGGACCTCGCCCGGGCCGCGCTGCACCTCGCGCGTGACCTGGCTCACCTCGTAATTCGCCCGCTGCCGCGATTCCTGCCGGTTCGCGCGGCTCTGGCCCTCGCCCCCCGCTTGCGCGTTGTCGGGCAGGTTCGAGGCCGCCGTCACCGGCGCCGGCCCGGCGTCGGTGCTCTGGTCGCTGGTCTCCTGCACCTCCTCCGAGATCAGCGCCCGTTCCTTCGGGTCGAAGCGCTGCTCGATCAGGTTCTCGCGGTCGGTGTTGAGCGACAGCGACAGCTCGACGATGGCGTTGCCGCTGCCCACATGCGCCTCGAGGATGCGCTCGACGTTGCGCTTCATCTCGGCCTCGCGGTCGCGCCCGGCGAGGTCGTCGCCCGGCGAGACGACGCCCTGCCGGCTGTCGATGACCGTCACGGCCGCGGGCGCCATGCCGGGCACGCCCGAGGACACCAGGAACTGCAGCGACTGCGCCTGCTCGCGCGAGACCTCGACCCCGGTCGTGGTGATCGTAACAGAGGCCGTGCCCGCGACCTCGCGCCGGAAGCCGCGGCTCGCCGGGACCGCGAGATGCACCCGCGCCGCCTTGACGTTCGGCAGCGCGAGGATGGTGCGCGCAAGCTCGCCCTCCTTGGCGCGCCAATAGGCGGCGTCAAACATCTGCGAGGTGGTGCCGAAGCCCGACATGCCGTCGAGCAGCTCGTAGCCGGCCTCGCCCGCGGCCGGCAGGCCCTGCGCGGCGAGGTCGAGGCGCAGCCGGTCGCGGTCGGCCGCCGCCACCCAGATCGATTCGCCGCGCACCTCATGGGTGACGCCGCGGCGGTCGATCTCGGCAATCACCGAGCCCGCCTGCGCCGGATCGAGCCCGGAATAGAGCAGCGCCATCGGCGCGCGTGCCGCAGCCCATGCAAACAGCGCCACCGCCAGCAGCGCGCCCGCAAAGCTTGCGGCCATCGCCACCCGCTGCCCGCGGCTGCGCGCCGCCCAGTATTCCTGCAGCTTCTGCATCCCCGCCCCTCGAATCGACAACGCGACATTGCAGAGAGGTTTAGGGGAGCCTCATTAATTATCGGTTAGCCCGCGGCTGTTAGACCGGCGTCATCGAGACGGAGAATCACGATGACGGATCTGGCCCTGACCGACGCGGCCGCCGCCGCAGCCCCAGCCCCGCGCCGCCGCAGGCGGCTGGCGATCCTCACGCTCCCGGTCCTTGCCGCCGGGCTTGGCTTCGGGTCGAGTTACCTCGGCTACTGGTCGCCGGGCGCGCTCCTCCAAGGCGGCGGGTCCGAGGCGGCGCCGCAGGTGGTTTTCGTCGATGTCGCGCCGATCAACGTCACCCTGCCGGATGCCCGCCCGCGGACGCTGCATCTAGTGGTGAAGCTCGAGACCACCGAGGCGGCGAAGAGCCGCATCGAGGCGCTGTCGCCGCGTGTGATCGACAGCTTCAACACCTTCGTCACCGGCATCGCGCCCGCGGCGTTCGAGCGGCGCGGCATCCTCGACGTGGTGCGCGAGGAACTGGGCAGCCGCGCCCGCCTCGCGCTGGGCGAGGATCTGCCGGTCGAGGTCCTCATCATCGAGTTCGGCCTGAAATGAGCGCGTCCTGGTTTTCCGATCTGCCGCAACTGGCGCTTGCCGGCGCGGCGCTGCTGCTTGCCGTCTGGTGCGCGGTGCTGGCCCGCCGGCTGCGGCGGCTGAACGACCTCGAGACCGGCCTCGGCGGCGCCATCGCGGTGATGGCGGCGGAGGTCGCGCGGCTCGAATCGGCGCTGGCGCGGGCGCGTGAGGAGGCCTCGGCCTCCGGCGCGGCGCTGGGCGATGCCGTCGAGCGGGCGCGGGCCGAGCGGCTGCGCTGGGCGGCACAGGGAGGCTTCGCCCCCGACGAGGCCCCGCGGCGGCGCATCCGGCGGCGGCGCGAGCATGCGGAGGCCGGGCATGAGACGGCGTAGGCGGCTCCTGCCGGCCCTTGCGGGCTGCTTCATGGCCCTCGGCGCCATGCAGGGGGTGAGCGCGCTTGGTTCCGGCGATGCGGCGGCGTCGCGGGCCGACCTGCTCGCCGGCTGCCGTGACATCCCCGAGGCGGTCGATCTGGCCGCGCTGCTGGAGCTTCGCTCGCAGCGGATGGAGGCCTACCAGGCCGCGCTCGACCGCAGCCGGGCCGAAATCGCCACGGCGCAGTCCACGCTGACGGCGAAGCTGCGCGAGCTGAAGGCGGTGCGCGACGGCATGGGCGCGACCGGCCAGGCGCAGCGGACCGCCGTGACGGACGACATCGACCGCCTGGTCGGCGTCTATGACGCGATGAAGCCGCGCGACGCCGCCGCGGTCCTGAACGCGCTGCCGCCGGATTTCGCGGCCGAGATCCTGATGCGCATCGACCCCGCCGCCGGGGCGCAGATCCTCGCCGCGGTCGACCCCGTGCAGGCGGCCGTGCTGACCACCCATATGGGCGCGCGCAGCGTCCGCCGGAACTGAAGGAGGCCGCTGATGTTCGGAATGCTTGGCATTGTGCTGACGGTGGCGATGGTGTTCGGCGGCTTCCTGCTGGCCGGCGGCCATCTCGACGTGATCCTGCACGCGCTGCCCTACGAGATGATGATCATCGGCGGCGCCGCGGTCGGCGCCTATGCGCTGTCGAACGACACGGCGACCCTGAAGCACACGCTTCCCGGCCTCATGCGCGCCTTCAAGGGGCCGCGCTGGAGCGATGCCGACCACCAGGACGTGCTGTGCCTCCTCTACCAGCTGCTGCGGCTGGCGCGCTCGAGCCCGGTCGACCTCGAGGAGCATATCGAGCGGCCGGAGGAATCGGCCATTTTCCGCGCCTATCCGCGCATCCTCGCCGACGACGAGGCGGTGACGCTGATCACCGACACGCTGCGCTCGGCCAGCCTCAACTACGACGACCCCTATCAGGTCGAGGAGATGCTCTCGCGCCGCCTCGCCCTTATCCGGCAGGAAGCGATGCATGTGCCCCATGCACTGCAGAGCACGGCTGACGCCCTGCCGGCACTGGGCATCGTCGCCGCCGTGCTGGGGGTCATCAAGACCATGAGCTCGATCGACCAGCCGCCCGAGGTGCTGGGCAAGATGATCGGCGGCGCGCTGGTCGGGACCTTCCTGGGCGTGTTCCTCGCCTATGGCTTCGTGGCGCCGCTGGCGCAGCGGCTGACGGCGGTGCTGAAGCAGGACGAGAGCTTCTACGAGGTCATCAAGTCGGTCCTCGTCGCGGGCCTGCACCAGCACGCCACCAACCTCTGCGTCGAGGTCGGGCGGCAGGCCGCACCCGAGAGCCTGCGGCCGAGCTTCGTGAGCCTCGAGAGCGCGCTGCGCGAGATCAAGCGGGCGTCATGATGGCTGGACGGCTTTTCTCGGTGGCGGCCCTCGCGCTTCTGGCCGTGGCTTCGCCCGCCGGCGCGGACGAAGCCGCCCTCGCCGCCTTCATCGCCGAGGCGGACCGCTGGCTCTACGCCGGCGAGCGCGCGCCCGCCGACCTGCCGATCCGGTTGCGCCGGCTCCCGCCGGCCGAGCGATTGCTGGCCATCGCCTATCTGCGGCGCACCGGCCTCTTCGACGGTCCCGCCTTCGATCCCGCGCTCACCCTCGCACCCGCCGAGGCGCCCCGATGAGCAGCGTCGCGCCGGTCGCCGGTCCTGCCTCCACCGCCGTCCACGCCCGCTCGGTCGTGGTCACCGGCATCCTCGTGCTGGTCGTCATGTCGATGGTCCTGCCGATGCCGCCGGTGCTGCTCGACATCGGCATCGCGGTCTCCATCGCGTGCGCGATCCTGATCCTCGTCATGGCGGCGCTGGTCACGCGGCCGACCGACTTCCAAGCGTTTCCGGTGCTGCTGCTGGTCTCGCTGGTGCTGCGGCTGTCGCTCAACGTGTCCTCGACCCGGCTGATCCTGACCGAGGGCCATACGGGCCCCGAGGCCGCGGGCCATGTCATCAGCGGCTTTTCCAGCTTCGTGGCGGGCGGCTCGCTGCTGATCGGCCTCACGGTCTTTGCGGTGATCTCGGCCGTGAACTTCATGGTCATCACCAAGGGCTCGGGCCGCATGGCCGAGGTCGCCGCGCGCTTGGCCCTCGATTCGCTGCCGGGCAAGCAGCTGGCCATCGACGCCGACCTCAGCTCCGGCGCCATCGACCACGAGGAGGCGAAGCTCCGCCGCGCCCGTGAGGCGGCCGAGATCAGCTTCTTCGGCTCGCTCGACGGCGCGTCGAAATTCGTCAAGGGCGACGCCGTCGCGGGGATCGTCATCATCTTCATCAACCTGCTGGTCGGCCTCGCCGTGGGCGTGTTGTCGCACGGGCTGGCCGTGGGCGAGGCGCTGCGGACCTATGCGTTCCTGACCATCGGCGACGGGCTGGTGACGCAGATCCCGGCGCTCATCACCTCGATGGCAGCGGCGCTGCTGCTCTCGCGCGGAGGCGCGACCGAGCCGACGGCGGAACTCCTCTCCGGCCAGATGCTCGGCAACTGGCGCGCGCCCGCGATCGTGGCCGCGGGCATGGTCGTCATGGCGATGGTGCCGGGGATGCCGAAGCCGGTGTTCCTCGTCCTCGCCGCGATCTTCGCCGGCCTCGCCTGGCGCACGGCTACGGCACCCGCCCCGGCGCCGACCGACGCCCCGGCGGAAGTCACCCCGGCGCCGCAGGCGCGCATCGGCGACGCCCTCGACCTCGACGAGATCGCGGTCGAGATCGGCCCCGACCTCGTCGCCCCGGCGCTGGACGAGGGCCGCGGGCTCGGCCCGCGGATCGCCAACCTGCGGCTGCACCTCGCGCGCAGCTACGGCGTCATCCTGCCCGACATCCGCATCACCGACGCGCCGGAACTGGCCGCGGGCGAATACCTCATCCGCGTGCACAACGTCATCCGCGGCCGCGGCAGCCTGCGTCCGCACGAGGTGCTGGTCCTGGGCGAGCCTGCCACGCTTGACGCCATCGGCGGCACGCCCGTGCGCGAGCCGGTCTATGACGCCCCCGCTCGCTGGATCGCGCGCGAGGCCCAAGCCGAGGCAACGCTGCAGGGCGGCACCGTCGTCGCGCCGATGGAGGTGCTGTCCACGCATCTGCTGGAGGTCGCCCGCCGCTCGCTGCCGCAGCTGATGTCGCTCGGCGCGTTGCAGCGCATGATCGCCGAGCTGAAGGAGCTCTCCGACCCGCGCCGGGCCGAGATCCACCGGCGCTTCTTCGACGGCATGATCCCCGACAAGGTGCCGCCCGAGTTACTGCTCGCGGTCCTGCGGCTGCTGCTGCGCGAGGGCATCTCGGTTCGCAACCTGGCGCAGATCACCGACTGCGTGGCCGAGTGGCGGGGGCTGGAAAACCCCGAGGCGATTGCCGAGCGCGTGCGCCACCGCCTGCGGGGCCAGATCACCGAAGCGCTGCTGACGCCCGGCGGCCGCCTCGAGATGGTGCAGCTGCACCCGCTCTGGGAGGCCGAGTTCACCCGCGCCGAGACCGCCGCCCCGCGCGGCGCCGCGCCGCTGCCCTCGGCGCGTCTGGCGGCACGGCTGGCCGAGGCGGTGAAGGCGGCCCTCGCCGCGGCGGCGACCGGGCGCCCGGTCCTCGCCGTGCCGGATCACCGCCGCCGCGCGGTGAAGGCAATGCTCGACGCGGCCGGGATCGACGTGACGGTGATCGGCCTCGACGAGATCGAGCCGGCCACGCCGCTGGCGGTGCTGGCGACGGCCGAGGCCGGCTGATGGGCGAGTTCGCGGCGCTGGTGGAGGGGCTTCCCCCGGCGCTGCTGGTCTATCTGCGGGTTCAGGCCTGCCTGCTGGCGATGCCGGGCTACGGCGAGCGCGGGTTGCCGGCGCGGGTCAAGGTCGGGCTGGCGCTGGTCCTGACGCCGCTCTTCCTGCCCGGGAGCGTCGGTTTGGGCCTTGCCACCGGACCGGCGCTCGTCTTCGCCGCCATGCTGGAACTCGCGCTGGGGCTGGTGATGGGGCTGCAGCTGCGGCTCATGGCCGTCACCCTCTCGATCGCCGCCTCGACCATCGCGGCCACGGCGTCCCTCTCGCAGCTTTTCGGGGGCGAGACCGAGATGACGCCGCACCCGATCGGCAACCTCCTCCACCTCGCGGGCCTCGCGCTGCTGATGGCGCTGGGCCTGCCGGCACTGCTGGCGGCCTATCTCGCGGCCAGCTTCGAGGTCTGGCCCGCCGCCGGGCTGCCGCCGCCCGGTCGTCTGGTGCCCGCGCTGGTGGAACTGGTCGCGCGGGGCTTCGGGCTGGCGATGGTGCTGGCCTCGCCCTTCATCCTCGGCGGGCTGCTCTATCAGGGGATCACCGCGGTGGTGGGCAAGGTCATGCCGACGCTGCCGGTGGTCTTCGTCGGCGCCCCCGCCGCGATCCTGCTGGCGCTGGCGGGGCTGGCGCTGTTTGCGCCCGCGATCCTCGGGGTCTGGGCCGATGCGGTCCTCGGCATCGACCTGGAGCCGCTGCGGCCATGAGCGAAGAGAATAACGACAAGCCCTTCGACCCGTCCGAGCAGAAGCTGCGCAAGGCGCGCGAGAAGGGCGACGTGCCGCGCTCGCTCGAGGTCAATGCGCTACTGGCCTATGCCGGGCTGGCGCTGGTCCTGCTGGTGCTGGGGCCCCATGCGGCGAGCCGCTGGCTGGCGCTGGCGGCCTCGGCCGACGGGCTGGCCGCGGCGGCGCCGGGCGATGCCTTCGCGGCCGCGCAGCGCCTCGCGGGCGAGGCGGCCTGGCTCACGCTTGCGCTGCTGGTGGTGCCGGGACTGTTGGTGCTGCTCGGCCTCGTCGTGCAGGGGACACTGATCTTCAGCCCGCAGAAGCTCGCTTTCGACCTGAAGCGGCTGAACCCTGTCGGGAACGCGAAGCAGAAGTTTGGACTCAAGGGCCTCGTGACCTTCGGCCTCTCGCTCGTGAAGGTCGCCCTCGCGATGACCGGGGGGTGGCTGCTCTTCGGCGGGCTGATCGACCGCCTCGGCGCTTCGGGGGCGATGCGCGAGACGCAGTGGGTCGGCGGTCTCGTCGTCATGCTGGCGCGGCTGGCGGGGCTGGCGCTGGCCATTACGGCGGCGCTGACGCTGGCCGATGTGTTCTGGAAGCGGCACGAGTTCCGCAAGCGTATGGGCATGACCCGCAAGGAGATGGAGGACGAGCACAAGGACTCCGAGGGCGATCCGCATCTGAAGCAGCGCCGGCGGCAGCGGGCGGTGGACATCGCCATGAGCTCGATGCTGGCGGATGTGGAGCGCGCGGATGTGGTGATCGTGAACCCCACGCATTACGCCGTGGCGCTGCAATGGAAGCGCGGCAGCGGGCGGGCGCCCGTGTGTCTCGCCAAGGGCGTGGACGAGGTCGCGGCGCGGATCCGCGCGCGGGCCGAGGAGCACAGGGTGCCGATCTGGTCCGACCCGCCCTGCGCGCGGGCGCTGCATGCGGGCCTCGACATCGGCGACGAGATCCCGGCCGAGCAGTTCGCCGCCGTCGCCGCCGCGATCCGCTTTGCCGAGGCGATGCGGCTGAAGGTGCGGGCCGGATGGTGACGCGGGCCGGGCTGAAGCCCCTGGAAGCGGTGGCGCGGCTCAAGGCCGAGGCTGAGCTGCGCCGTTTCGCGGCCTTGCGGCGGCAGATGGCGGGGATGGATGCGCGCCTCGATGCGATCGAGGCGGAGCTGGCCGGGACCGCCTCGGGCTGGCAAGCCGCGACGACGCCCGCCGACCTGCGGCTGGTGAACGCGCTGACCCGCGCCGCGGTGCTGGACCGCGAGGAGACCGCTGCCGCCCGCGCGGCCATTCTTCCGGCGCATGAGGCGGCGCGGCAGGCCGCCGCGCGGGCGTTCGGACGGGCCGAGGTGCTGGCGATGCTCGACCGCCGCATGGAGGCCGAGGCCCGCCGGGCGCGGGAAGCACGGGCCAGCCGATGACCCCGCCGCCCCGCCCGTGCCCGCCGCAGCCTACAGCCCAAGTGCCTCGTAGGTCCGCGCGATCCGCCGCACCGCGACCATGTAGCCCGCGGTCCGCAGGTCCGGCACCCGGCTGTCGTCCGCCATCACCGTCATCATCTGCTGGAACGCGCCGCGCATGATGTCGTCGAGGCCCGACCGGACCAGCGTCAGCTCGTCGGCGCCCATCAGATATTGCTGCTTGAACCCCGCCGAAAGGCTCCAGCCGAGGTTCTGGTCGGCCGAGAGGCGCTCCAGCTCCTCGATCAGCAGGCGGTGGCGGGCCTCCTCGCGGCGGCGCTCCATCCGGCCGAAATCCATATGGCCGAGGTTCTTGACCCATTCGAAATAGCTGACCGTGACCCCGCCCGCGTTGGCGTAGAGATCGGGGATGACGAACTTCCCCTGCTCGCGCAGAATCTTGTCGCCGGCGGCGGTGGTGGGTCCGTTTGCGGCCTCGACGATCATCGGGGCCTTGATGCGCGCGGCGTTGCCCTCGTGAATCACGGCCTCCATCGCCGCCGGGATCAGGATGTCGCAGTCCAGTTCCAGCGCCGCGTCCGCGTCCGCGAGGAACTGCGCGCCGGGAAAGTCGCGCACCCCGCCGCTCGCCGACAGATGCGCCTTCAGCGCCGCGATATCGAGGCCGGCCTCGTCCACCACGGCGCCGTCGCGCTCGGCCACCGCCACGATCTTCGCCCCGTCCTCGGTCGAGAGGAACAGCGCCGCGTGGTAGCCCACGTTGCCGAGGCCCTGCACGACGATCCGCTTGCCCTCGAGCCCGCCGGAGAGGCCCGCCCTCGCCACCGCCTCGGGGTGGCGGAAGGCTTCGTGCAGCGCGTACTGCACGCCGCGGCCGGTGGCCTCGGTCCGGCCGTGGATGCCGCCGAAGCCGATCGGCTTGCCGGTCACGCAGGCGCGGCTGTCGATGTCGGCGGGGTGCAGGCGCTTGTAGGCGTCCGCCATCCAGGCCATCTCGCGCTCGCCGGTGCCCATGTCGGGCGCGGGGACGTTCTGGCTGGGCGAGATCAGGTGACGCCGGCTCAACTCGTAGGTGAAGCGGCGGGTGATGCGCTCCAGCTCGTCCTCGTTCCATGCGCGCGGATCGATCCGAAGGCCGCCCTTGGAGCCGCCGAAGGGCAGTTCGACGAGGGCGCATTTGTAGGTCATCAGCGCGGCCAGCGCCTCGACCTCGTCCTGGTTGACCGACATCGCGTAACGGATGCCGCCCTTGACCGGCTCGTGATGCTCGGAATGGACGCTGCGATAGCCGACGAAGGTCTGGATCCGGCCGCGCAGCCGGACGCCGAAGCGCACCGTGTAGGTGGAGTTGCAGACGCGGATCTTCTCCTCCAGCCCCGGCGGCAGGTCGAGAAGCGTGGCGGCATGACCGAACATCTCCTCGACCGACTGCCGGAAGGAGCCATGTGCGGGCGGCGGGGCGGGGATGCTGTCCATCGGTTCACCTGCGAGGTATGGGGCCTGCGCCACCGTCACGTGAAACGCGCCGCGCCGCAAGCGGCCGCCTGCGAACATGTGAACGATGTCGGCGCGGCCGACCCCGCGCCCGGCCTTTGCGCAACCCGCCGTTGCGGTTATGGTCGCAGGCATCGAGCATTCAACGACATAGAAACGACAGGGCCCCATGACCCGCATCTTCCTGACCCTCGCCGCCGTGCCGCTGCTGGCCGCCTGCGCGCCCGCCCCCGCCCCTCAGCCGGCTCCGCCGCCGGTCGCCTTGCCGGCCGTCGCGCCGGTCGCCGGGATCTCCGGCCTCGAGGAGCGTCAGCCTGACCTCTGCCAGGCCGGCCGCTACACCGCCGCCCTCGGCCAGCCGGGGACGGTGATCGCCACGCTGGGCGTGAACCGCGCCTATCGCGTGGTCGAATACCGCGGCATCGAGCCGCAGGAATACGATCCCAACCGGATCGTCTTCCGCCTCGACCAGGCGGGGCGGATCTACAACATCGACTGCGGCTGAGGAGGCCATGATGCGCAGACTGCTGCTTGCCGCCCCGCTCCTTGCCCTCGCCGCCTGCGTCGAGGTTGTGGAGCCGCCTCCGGCCGAGCCGCTGCCCGATATCGATGCCTGCCGGGCGACGCAGTATCAGGGGCTGATCGGCCAGCCGCGCTCGATTCTCGCCGCGATGACCTTCCCGGCCGGCACCCGGATCATCGGTCCCGGCGATGCCGTGACGATGGATTTTCGCGTCGACCGGCTGAACATCGAGGTCGGCACCAATGGCCGCATCGACAAGATCGCCTGCTACTGAGGGGATGACGATGCGCAAGCTTGCCTCCGCCGCCGTCCTGCTGCTGCTCGCTGCTTGCGGCGGAGGCGGCGACGGCATCTCGATCGACTCGGCCTCCGGCTCCTGCGGGGCCGCGCGGTTCGAGCGGCTGCTGGGCCGTCCCGACAGCGCGCTGCGCGGGGTCTCGCTGCCGCAGGGGGCGCGGGTGAACCGGGCCGGGCAGGAGATCCGCGCCGACTACGTGGCCGGGCGACTGAATATCGACGTGGGCAGCGACGGGGTCATCGAGGCGCTGCGCTGCGGCTGACGATGGCCGCGCGCCGTGGATAGCCTCATCGGCGACATCGCGGCGGGGCAGCTGCTGATCCGCATGCTGGCGACGGCGGTGGTGGTGATCGGCGTGGCGGCTGCGGTCGAGCGGCTGGGCCCCGCCGTGGGCGGCGCGCTCGCCGGGTTGCCGATCGTCCTCGGGCCTGGGTTCTTCTTCCTCATGCGCGAGGCCGAGGCGGGCTTCGTGGCGCAGGCGGCGGGTTATTCGATCCTGTCGCTGGCGGCGACGCAGCTGTTCCTGCTGGCCTATATCGTGATGGCCCGGAGAGTCCCACCGCTGATCTGCATGCTGGCCTCGGGCGGCGCATGGGCCGGCGCCGCGCTTGTGCTCAAGGCCCTTCCACCGCTGCCCGCCGTGGGAATGGCCGTGTTTGCCGCCGTGACCTTCGCCGCCTGGCGGACGGGGCGGGGCTTCCTGCGTCCCTCGACCGCCGCACGGCGGTCCGAGAACCGCGCGATGCTGGTTGCGCGTGGATTGCTGGCGGGGGTGCTGGTCGCGGCGGTCACCGCCATGTCCGGGCGTCTCGGGCCGACCGGGTCGGGGCTGCTGATGGCCTTTCCGGTCGGCTACACGGTGCTCTCGATCACCATCCACGAGCGGATGGGGGCCGATACCGCCGCGGCGACGCTGCATTCGGCCATTCTCGGCACGATCAGCCTCGCGGGCTTCTGCGGGGCGCTCGCGCTGACCGCGACAGCACTGCCCGCTCCGGCCGCCTTCCTCGCGGCGCTGCTGGTGTCGCTGGCGATCACGACAACCCTCGCCCGCCGCTCGCGCGGGCGCTAGCGCGCGCCGTCGAAGGCGCGAACCTCGATCCCCGCCGCGTCGAGGGCGGCGCGCACCGCCTGCGCCAGCCGCACCGCACCGGGGTTGTCGCCGTGCAGGCAGATCGTGTCGATCCGGGTCGGGATGCGGCGGCCGGAGGCGGCGATGATCGCGCCGCTCCGCACCATCTCCACGATGCGGGGCGCGGCCTCGTCGGGGTCGTGGACCATTGCGCCGGGCTGACCGCGGGTGATCAGCGTGGCGTCCTCGTTGTAGCCGCGATCCGCAAAGATTTCGCAGGCGATCCGCGCGCTAAGGGCCCGCGCCGCGCGCTCCTGCGCGGTCCCGGCCAGCACCATGAGGATGAGCTCCGGGTCCACCGACAGCGCCCCTTCATAGCAGGCCCGCGCGAGCGCCTCGTCGCGCGAGGCCATGTTGGCGATCGCCCCGTGCAGCTTCAGGTGCCGCACCGCGCCGCCCGCCGCCTTCGCCATCGCCCGCGCCGCGCCCAGCTGGTAGCGCACCAAGTTGGCGGCGCTCTCGAGGCCGATCTGCATCTCGCGCCGCCCGAAGCCTTGCAGGTCAGGCAGACCCGGATGCGCGCCGATGCCAACGCCGCGCTCGACCGCGAGGCGCATGGTCGAGGCCATCACGTCCCAGTCCCCGGCATGGAAGCCGCAGGCGATATTGGCCGATGAGATGATCCCCAGCAGCGCCGCGTCGTCGCCCATCGGCCAGGGCCCGAAGCTCTCGCCCATGTCGGCGTTGAGGTCGATGCGGGCCTGGGTCATGGCGGGTCCTCGTGCAAGGGATGCTCGATGTGGTCGGGGCGCGCCGCGTCCACGACGCCGCCGACGAGATTGTAGGCCAGCAGGTCGGCGATCTGGCCCGCGTCGCGCACGCGCGGGCGGAGGCGGCGGGGCAGGTCAGCGAGTGCGCGGGCGGCGTCGCGCAAGGCTTGCAGAGCCGTCTCACGATCGACCAGGCGGATCGTGAGTTCGGCTCCCGGCGCGGCCTGCGCCACGATCGGCAGGTCGCAGGGCAGGATGGTGGCGATGCGGGGGTAGCCGCCGGTGGTCTGGCATTCGGACATCAGGACGAAGGGCGTCCCGTCGCCGGTGACCTGAATGTCGCCCGGCTGGACGATCTCGGAGACGATGGAGAGGCCGCCCTCGGCCGCGAAGGGCTCGGCGCCGCCGAGGTCGAGGCGGACGCCCATGCGGTTGCCGTGGCTGTCGCGGCGGAAGGGCGTGCGTTGCAGCCGCTCGATCTGCTCGGCGCCGTAGAGGCGGGTCTGCAGGCTCTCGACCGCGCGCAGCCGCCCGCCGCCGAAGCGGGGCAGGGGATCGAGGAGCAGGTCCACCTCGCCGCCCTTGTCCACGCCCAGCGGAAGCCGGTCGCCTGCGCGCAGCGGTCCGCCGACGCCGCCGGCGAGATGGGCCGAGCGCGAGCCCATGACGGGCGGTGTGGCGATGCCGCCGCCGAGGTGGAGGTAGCCGAAGCCGCCCTCCGGGCCGGGCTTCAGCGAAAGCTCCGCGCCGGCGGGCAGGAGGTGGCTGGCATGCCATGCGAGGGGGCGGGTCTCGCCGCCCTCGGTCAGCGTGGCGCGCATCGGGGCGCCGGTCAGCGCGATGCGGGTCGGCTGGCCCACGCCGGCCGTGAGCGCGCCGGACATCAACTCGATCGCCGCGCTGCCGGCCGGCTGGCGCAGCAGCGCCGCTCCCTCGGCAAGCGCGACCGGATCGGCCGCGCCGCCGCGCGAGAGGCCCTGCGCGAGGAAGCCGGGGCGGCCGGCGTCCTGCACGGTGACGGTGCCCGCAACCGAACGGATTTCCAGCACCCTCATGCCGCGCCGATCCCGGCGCCGCCCATCGGATCGTCGGTCAGCGCGGCGAGCCGCGCGGCGCTGACCGGCTCGAACCTGAGCGCATCGCCGGGGCGCAGGACGAAGGGGTCGGGGGCTTCGGGCTGGAACAGGCGGATCGCGGTTTGGCCGACATGGCGCCAGCCGGTCTGGGTCTCGACGGCGAAGAGGACCATCTGCCGGATCGCGAGGCCGAGCGCGCCGACCGGCACCCGCGGCGTCAGACTGCGCTGCCGCGGCAGGTCCCAGGCCTCGGGAAGCTGGCCGATATAGGGCTGGCCGGGGGCGAAGCCGATAGTCAGGACGCGCAACTCGGCGGTGCAGATGCTGTCGATGGCGGCCTGGCGGTCGGGCAGGCCCGCGGCCTCGGCCGCCTCGTCGATCTGAGGCGCGACGTCGGGGTCGAATCCGGCGGGGATCGTCAGCAGCCGCCGCCCCTCGGGCAGCGCGGCGTCGCTCCAGTCGCGGCCCTCGAGGTGGCGGGCCAGACGCTCCTCCACCGCCTCGAGATGCGTCCCCAGCGGATCGAAGCGCAGCACGGTCGAGACGAGCGAGGAGGCCGTCTCGACCAGCTCCGGCCAGCCCTCGGCGTCGATCTCGGCCCGGAGCGCGAGGGCGGCCCGGTTCGCGGCGTCGTCGAAGCGGTCGGCGAAGCTGACCACCAGCCCGTCAACGCCGCTTGGCGCGATGCGGGGGAAGGCGGCCGGATCGGACATTTCTAGCGCCTCACGCGACGACCTCGAGGGCCTCGGCTTCGTATTCGAGGCTGATGCTACGGTCGCGCACCGGATCGCGCATCACCATGCGGATGCGCGCCGCGGGCCGGACGCCGCCCTGCGCCGCGAAGGTGCCGCAGAGCATCGCCGCGCCCCCGTCGCGGGCCAGCGCCTCCAGCCCGACGCCCGCGATCAGCCCTTCCAGCGGGCGGATCGCGCCGATGGTGCCGGACTGGTAGGGGACCCATGCGCCGCCCTCGAAGATCTCGGAGGTGATCTCGATGCGGTCGATGTGCTCCGCCACCTCCTCCCAGTGCCACAGCTGCGCCGCCACGGGCTTGGGGCAGATCTGCTTCGAGGCCGCGACCGACACCGCCTCGAGCTTGCGGTCGGTGTGGTCCGACCCCAGCCCCAGATAGCGCCGCCCGTTCGCGATCAGGACCAGCGGCTCGGCCTCGCCGGAGCTGTCGGTGCCGAGCACCGCCACCCGCGGGCCTTGGGTCAGCAGCCACGGCGCGCAGCGGTAGTAGAGAGGCACGGTTGAGGGCGGGGCCACGCCCAGCTCGGCCAACTCGTCGATATGGTGCCGGACCGCGGCCTCGTCGCGGCCGGTCCAGCCGGCGACGACCAGATGCGCGGGGTCGCAATCGACCGCGGCGCCGTTGCAGGTGAAGCGCATGGGTCCTCCTTACGCCTGACGCGGCAGCCACAGGGCGAGGCCGGGGAAGGCGACCAGCACCGCCACCATCAGCAGCATTACGATGACATAGGGGATCACGCCCACCATCACGTCCGTCAGGCTGCCGCTCTTCCGGGCGCCCTGCACGACGTAGAGGTTAAGGCCCACGGGCGGCGTGATGAGCGCCATCTCGATCAGCACGATCAGCAGGATGCCGAACCAGACCTTGTCGAAGCCCGCGGCGGCGACGATCGGCACCACGATCGGGATCGTCGCGACCATCAGCGACAGCGTCTCGATGAAGAAGCCGAGCACGATATACATGGCGATGATGAGCAGCAGCAGCCCCATCGGCGACAGCCCGGCGCCCTGCAGGAAATTGGTCAGCACCCGCCCGAGGCCGGCCGAGGTCATGGCAAAGTTGAGGAAATAGGCGCCCGCGATGACCAGCATGATCATCGCAGTGATCTTGATCGTGCCGTGCAGCGCCTCGGCCATCGCCCGCCACGAGAGGCCGTCGCCGAAGGCTGCGATCACCATCGCCATGGCCACGCCGATGGCCGCGGATTCGGTCGGCGTCGCCCAGCCGCGATAGATCGAGCCGATGATGACCAGGAAGAGGATCACGATCGGAACCAGTTGCCACAGGCTCGCGAAGCGCTCGCCCCAGCCGTAATGGCGCGAGGGGCCGCCGAGGGCGGGGCGGACGATGCAGATCAGCGCCGAGATGACCATGAAGCCGAACGCCATGACGAGGCCGGGGATCAGCCCGGCGGCGAAGAGCTGCGGGATCGAGGTCTCGGTCAGGAAGCCGTAGACGATCAGGTTGATCGAGGGCGGGATCAGGATGCCGAGGGTGCCCCCGGCCGCGATCGCGCCCGAGAAGAGGCGCGGGTCATAGTTCAGCCGCTCGGCCTGCGGCATGGCGACGGTCGCGACGGTCGCGGCAGTCGCGACGGACGAGCCGGAAGTGGCCGAGAACATGGTCGCGGTGGCGATGTTGGCGTGGATCAGCCCACCCGGCAGCCATGAGAACCACTTGTCGAGCGCGCCATAGGTCCGCGCCGCGACGCCGCCCTTGACCAGCACCTCGCCCAGCAGGACGAACATCGGGATGGCGATGAGCGTGGAGGAGGCCGACGAGGACCACACGATCTGCCCGAGACCGCGCAGCAGCGGGAAGGGCGAGTGGATGGTCGAGACGCCGACGCCCAGCAGGAACAGGACGGCGCCGACCGGGATGGACAGCGCCATCAGCAGAAGAAGCGCGACGAAGACCTGGACGATCACTTGCGGCTCTCCTCCAGCGTCCGCGCCTCGGCGAGCGCGTCCTCGGCCTCGTTGCCCATGCCGATCGCGTCGTCGAGCCGGGCCCAGTCGCGCTGCACGGCGATCAGCACCGCTGCGATCAGCATCAGCACCGCGCAGATCGCGAACCAGACCCAGCCGGTGAACCACAGCCCCTGCGGAATCCACAGCGGCGTTGCGAGGGGCGTGTTGGCGCGCGAGCCGCGCTGCAGCGTCTTGTCGAGGACCGGCCAGGCCTGCCAGGCGACCAGCACCGCGACATAGGTCAGCGCCGTCAGCGCGGTCAGATCGAAGGCCGCCCGGCCGCGCGTCGCAAGCCCCTGCCGCAGCAGGTCGATGCGGACATGCGCGCCCTCCATCAGCGCGACGGCGAGGCCCCAGCTGGCCAGCACCGCCATCGAATAGCCGGAAATCTCGTCCGACCCGCCGAGCGAGTTGCCCATCTGCCGCAGGACCACATCGGCGATGACGAAGATGATCGTCGCCGCCAGCACGAGGCCGAGGATCACCCCCACGCCCCGGTTCGCGGCCCGCAGGCCGGAGAGGATGCGGCCCGCGAGGTCGTCTGTTGCGGCGGTCCCGGTCATTGCGCCACGGTCACGCCCATCTCGGCGCCGACCGTCTCGTTCCAGCGGGTGGCCCATTCGGCACCGGCGCGGCTGGCCCAGTCGGGCAGAACCTCGGTCTGCAGGATCTCCATCGCCCGCGCGGTGTCCTCGGCGCTCGGCTCGACCAGGGTCATCGAGGCGGCCGGCCCCGCCGCGCATTCGCCGTTGCCGGTCAGGCAGGCGATGTCGCTCTCGAGCCCGCCCTGCGCGGCCTCCCAGGCGGGGTTCTCCAGCCCCTCGGTCACGGCGGTCTGCAGCGTCTGCTGCTGCTCGGGGCTGAGGCCGTTCCAGCGGTCGAGGTTGATCGCCGTCACCACCGGGTCCCAGCCGCCCAGCGGCATGGCCAGCAGGCTGTCCGACACCTCCCACCAGCCGGCCGAGTAGCCCGAGCCGGCGCCGGTCACCGCGCAGTCGATCACGCTGCGCTCGAGCGCGCCGGGCACCTCGGAGAAGGCGACGTTGATCCCCTCGGCGCCGAGCGCCTCGAGGAACAGGGTCGTCATCCGGCCCGAGCCGCGGACCTTCTTGCCCTGAAGATCGGCGAGGCTGCCGATGTCGCCCCGGCAGAAGACGATCTGCGGCGGATAGGGCGCGATCGCCAGCACATGGGCGTCGAAGCGGTTCTCCATGATGTCCTGCACCATCGGCCGGGCGGCGTTGACCATGCGGCGCGCGTCCTCGGCCGTGGTCGCCAGCAGCGGCACGTCGAGCCCCTCCAGTTCCGGCGCGTCGGCCACCGTGTAGTCGGCCACGGTCGCGCCGATGTCGAAGACCCCGTCGCCGAGCAACCGGTAGACGTCCGCGCCCGCGATGCCCATCTGGTCGAAGCTGGTCAGGTTGGCGGTGAACGCGCCCCCCGTCGCCTCGGGCAGGACTTCGGTCCAGAACGGCGTCTCGAAGTTCTGGTAGAGGGGCAGGTTCGACCATGAGCCGACGACGCTCAGGCTCTCCTGCGCGGCGGCGGGAAGGGTGAGGGCGGCGGTGGCCAGAAGCGTCGCGGTGAGCGTGCGGGTCATGATCTTCCTCTCTGTTCCGGGGGCGGCAGGTGCATGGCCTGCCTTATAATGCGTTCAGGCGGCCGGAAGGTCCGTCACCAGCATGTGTCCGGGGCTGTGGGTGATGGCGAAGGGCAGCCGCGCATGGCGCAGCGCCTGCTGGCCGGTGACGCCGCAGGCCCAGAAGACCGGCACGTCGCCCGGCTCGAGGATCGGCGGATCGCCCCAGTCGGGCCGGGAGAGGTCGGCGATGCCGATCGCCGCCGGGTCGCCGGCATGGACCGGGGCGCCGTGGGCGAGCGGGAAGCGGGCGCAGATGGCATGCGCGTCGGCCACCCGGTCGGCCGGGATGCCGCGCAGGCTGACGACCAGCGGGCCGCCGAAGGGGCCGGCGGGCCGTGTCTCGATATTGGTGCGATACATGGCGACGTTGCGGCCCGCATGCTGGTGGCGGATCGGGATGCCCGCCTCGGCCAGTGCCGATTCGAACGAGAACGAGCAGCCGAGGACGAAGGTCACGAGATCGTCGCGCCAGACCTCCATCAGGTCGGGCACCGTCGCCACCACATCGCCGTCGCGCAGCACCGCATAGGCTGGCACGTCGCGGCGGATGTCGATCTCCGCGCCGAGCGTGGGCAGCGACGGATCGCCCGGCGACCCTTGCGCCAGCACCGGCAGCGGCTGCGGGTTGAGCGCGCAGAAGCGGGCGAAGTCGTCGGCGTATTCCGCGGGCAGGATCGCGAGATTGCCCTGCAGGGCGTTGTCGCAGAAGCCGGAGGTCGGGCCGCGGTGGCGACCCTCGCGGATCGCGAGGCGCAGCGCGGCGGGGGAATCGGGGGCCAGGGCCGTGGCTGTCGTCATGGCGAGATCGTCCCACCGCCTTGACGCCGGGTCAATATATCGGTCGCCAGCAAAATTGATGCCCAGGCGCGATCAGTCCTGCGCCGCGCGGGCGACGAGCTGCCCGATCCTGCGGTTGCGCGCCGGCATGTAGGCGACCACGAACTCCAGATCCGGCAGCGCCAGCTCGGGCGCCACGTCGAGCGGGTGGATCGCCGCGCCCTCGGGGTCGAGTACCTGCGCCAGCGGTGTCGGGATGGTGCCGACGCCGAAGCCCTGCGTCGTCAGGTGATAGGTCATCGACAGCGAGGCCGAGCAGTGGATCACCGGGATCGGCCCGGAGCGCGAGATCAGCCGCTCGGACACGTCCTGGAAGGGGCGCGTCCCGCGCGAGAAGGTCACGATCGGCAGCGCCGCGAGCCGCGCCGCGTCGACCTCCGCGCCGGGCGCGATCAGCGCGGGCGCCGCATACCAGCGCAGCGGCACCGGCGGCAGCGGATGGGCGAGCGCGCCCAGGGGCAGGCTGTCGCGCATCAGGATCGCAACGTCGAGATGGTCTGCCCTGAGCGCCTCGGCCAGCTGGCGCGAGATGTCCACGGTCATCTCGAAGCGAAGCTGCGGCCAGTCGGCATGCAGCCGGGTCAGCATCGCGGGCAGGGTGGTGTGGATGATCGTCTCGGCTACCCCCAGCCGGACGGTGCCCGCCAGGCCGGCGGCGCCGGTCATCTGCGCCGCGATCCGATCGCGCTGCACCAGCAGCCGCTCGGCCTCGTCGAGGAACAGCCGCCCCGCGGCGGTCAGCCGAACACCGCGCCCCTCACGCGCGAAGAGCGTCTGGCCGAGCCGCCGCTCCAACTCGCGGATGCGGCGCGAGATCGCGGATTGCGCGAGGCCAAGCTCGTCAGCGGCGGCGCGGAAGCCGCCGGCGCGGACCACGCCGCGGATGATGTCGATGTCGCGGAAGCCGAACATGGGCGCAGGATCATCGGGGGGCCGCGCAAGCGCAACCGGCCTCACCGAAATGTCCGTTGCCCGCGGCGCGCCGGGCTGGCAGGCTGACGGGGCCATGCTGACCACCCCTCCGCCGCTGCGCCCCGCGCCCGATGTCGTGGCTTTCGACCGTGCCGAGCTGGGCGTGATCCTGTCGCTCTACGGGCGCATGGTCGCTGCGGGCGAGTGGCGCGACTACGCCATGTCGTTCCTCTCAGAGGTGGCCGTGTTCTCGATCTTCCGCCGCGCCGCCGAGACGCCGCTCTACCGCATCGAGAAGCGCCCGCGCCTGCGGTCCGCGCAGGGCCAGTATTCGGTCATCGCGATGGACGGCCGCATCCTGCGCCGCGGCCACGACCTCGCCACGGTCGTGCGCGTGCTGGAGAAGCGGCTGATCCGCAGCGTGGACTGACGCTGCCGGGCACGAGGACGAGGGTGGAGCCCTCGTGCAGGTAGCCTCAGCCCCCGAAAGGTGCCGCTACTGCGCCACGACCTCGTCAATGAAGCCGTCCACCACCACCTTCCACCAGTCGAAGGTATCGTCCAGGTTCTGCCGCGTAACGCCGAAGGCGAGGTTCACGTCCATCTCGAGCCAAGGATCGCCGTCCTCATCGAGATAGGCCTTGCCGAAGCGCTTGGCCTCGTTCCACGCGTCGACCGCCTCGGCGGTGACGGCGCCATCCACGACCCAGACTGCCGCGAACTGCAGATTGGTGCAGTCCTTGCCGCCCTCGCAGCCATAGAACGACACTGCATATTGCTGGCCATCCATGCGGCCGATGATCTGCGGATCGCCCGCGTCGTCGGTCTGCAAATCGGCCGAGCCATAGCCCTTGGCAATGGCGAGGATCGCCTCCGGGTCCGAACCGTCCACGAGGTCCTGGGAGAAGGCGGGCACGACCATGAGTGCCAGTGCCAGAGCCGACCGTACGAGCATTCCGTCCTCCGACGAAGGGGTTGCGCCGCATTCCAAGCGAACACGACCGCGTGAGTAGAGCAGGGAAATCGCCCCCACGGCAAGGGGTTGTCTCAACTTCGACGCAGATCGCCTATTCGGGCTTGATCCGCGGGCCGGTTCCCTTGGCGAAGGCGTCCAGCCGCTCGCGCGCGGCGGGCTGGGTGTTCACGATCCCGGCCAGCACCGCCTCGGCATAGGCGGCGTCGAGCGCGGACATGTTCTGGAAATGCGAGATCCCCGAGCAAATGGCGAAATTCGTCAGCGGCAGGTTCGCCGCCGCCCGCTCGGCCAGTTCGCGCGCGGTGGCCTCGCTGTCCTCGACCAGATACTGCGCCAGCCCGACTTCGACGGCCTCCTGCCCGCGATAGAGGCGGCCGGTCAGCATCATGTCGATCATCCGCGCCTTGCCGATCAGGCCGGCCACCCGGATCGTCGCCCCGCCGCCGGTGAAGAGGCCGCGCTGGCCCTCGGGCAGGCCGAAATAGGTCTCCGCGTCCATCACCCGGACATGCGCGGCCGAAGCCAGTTCCAGCCCGCCCCCGACCACGGCGCCCTTCAGCGCCGCGATGACCGGGACGCCGCCATATTCCATCTTGTTGAAGGCCTCGTGCCAGCGGTGGCAGAGATGCATGAAATCGGCCGGGCTGCGGTCGGCCTCGTAATGCTCGACGAGATCGAGCCCGGCGCAGAAATGCGGCCCCTCGGCGCGCAGGATCGCGGCGCGGACGCCGGCGCGGGGCAGGGTCGAGAAGACGTCGACCAGTTCCTCGACGGTGACGGAGTCGAGGGCGTTTCGCTTGGCCGGGCGGTTCAGCGACACGGTGGCGATGCCCGCATCGTCCACCTCGAGGGTCAGGTTCTTCAGGTCCAGATCGTCGATGCCGCGCATGTTCCGTCCTCCGTCCAGTGCCCGGCTGCCATATCCGCTGCTGCGGGCCGGGCCAACCGGGATGCGTCAGCTGCCGAACAGCAGGATCACGACCGGTACCGTCACGATGCTTCCTGCGGTCGAGAGCAGGATCGCGGTCGAAACGCGCTGCTGCGCCACGCCAAAATACTGCGCCAGCATGTAGACGTTGCCCGCCACCGGCAGCGCGGCGGCAGCCACCATCACGCCCGCCGGGAAGGGCGCCACGTCGAAGACCGCGAGCGCCGCAATCCCGACCGCCGCCGGATGCAGCGCAAGTTTCGCCGTCGCGAGCCACAGGGCGGGGCCGAGTCGCTGTGCCGCGCGGCCGGCGAGGCTGGCGCCGATGGCGAAGAGCGCGCCGGGCGTGGCGGCTGAGCCGAGCAGCGCGAGGAACTCGTCCAAGGGCCGCGGCACCGGCAGGCGCAGGGCGCTGATGGCGAGGCCCGCGAGGATCGAGACGATCATCGGATTCGCCGCGATGCCGCGCGCCATCGGCCTGAGCGTGGCGAGGCCCACCCGCCCCTGCCGCGCCGCCGTCACCACCAGCGTAATGAGGGTCGAGAACACCACCATGTCGATCGTCAGGACCAGCAGCACCGGCCCAACCGCCTGCGGCCCGAGCAGCAGGACCAGCATCGGCACGCCCAGAAAGCCGGTGTTGCCGGTCATGCAGCACTGCGCCTCCATGGCCGCCTCGGCCAGCGGCAGGCCCCGCGCGCGGGCGACGGCGAGACCGATCAGCCAGACGGCGAGGCTGCCGGTCAGATAGGCGGCGGCGAAACCCGGGTCCCAGAGGTCCCCGAGGTCGAGCCCGATCGAGAATTGCAGCAGCATCGCCGGCAGCGCGAACCAGAAGACGAAGCTGGTGAGCCAGGCGGTCGCCTCGGCCGGAAAGGCGCCGCTGCGGCCGGCGAGCCAGCCGGTGCCGAGCAGCGCGAAGAAGGGCAGGGTCTGGAGGAAGATCGCGAGCATTCTGGCGGCTTCGCGGGGCGGCTGCGGCGGCCGGGGCATAGGCGGCGCGGGGGGTGGGCGCAAGCTTGGAGCAGCGGCGTAGGGTGCGTGGTTTCCACGCACCGGCGTCCGGGCGCAGCGGATGGTGCGCGCAGAGCGCGCACCCTACCCCGCGCCGATCAGCACCCCTGCCGCGAACACGAGCGCGCCCCCCACCACCACCTGCAGCGTTGCGCGCCAGAAGGGCGTCTCCATCCAGCGGTTCTGGATCCAGGCGATGGCCCAGAGCTCGATGAATACGACAACGATGGCAATGGTCGTGGCGGTCCAGAAGTCGGTGATGAGATAGGGCAGCGCGTGGCCGAGGCCGCCGATCGCCGTCATCACGCCGGAGGCGACGCCGCGCTTGAGCGGCGAGCCACGGCCCGAGACCACGCCGTCGTCCGAGGCGGCTTCCGTGAAGCCCATCGAGATGCCCGCGCCGATCGAGGCTGCGAGGCCGACGAGGAAGGTCGTGTGCGTGTCCTGCGTGGCGAAGGCGGTGGCGAAGATCGGCGCCAGCGTCGAGACCGAGCCGTCCATCAGCCCGGCGAGGCCCGGCTGCACCCAGGTCAGCACGAACTGGCGATGTTGCGCCTTGCCCTCGGCCGCCGCCGCGTCCTCGGTCAGGTGGACCTCGGCCAGCGTCCCGGCATGGACCACATGCCCGCTCTCCTCCGCCGCGAGCCGCCCCAGCAACTTGCGCGTCTCGGCATCGGTCGAGCGTTGCGCCGCGCGGGTGTAGAAATTCGCCGCCTGCCGCTCCATCGCCTCGGCCTCGGCGCGGATGCGGTCGATTGACAGGTTCTGCGTCAGCCAGATCGGCGACCGGCCATAGTAGCCCGCGACATGCTCGCGCCGGATCAGCGGGATGGTGTCGCCGAAGCGGCGCTGATGGGCGTCGATCAGCTGCTCGCGATGCCGGTCCTCCTCCTTCGCCATGCCGTCGAAGATCGCCGCCGTGGCCGGGAAATCGGCGGCAAGCTGGTCGGCGAAGGTGCGGTAGATGCGGGCGTCATCCTCCTCGGACGAGATCGCAAGGGCGAGGATCTCGCGCTCGCTGAGGTCGTCGAAATGGCGGCGGCTGGAGAACATTCGCATGCGCGCGACGTTAGGCAGCGCCCTGCGATGCCGCAAGCGGGCGTCTTGCGGCGCTTGCGCGCAGCGGGGTTGCGGGCGGGGCCGGATGGCGCGACTGTCCGGGTCGGAAAGGGGAAGCTCACATGGCTGCCACCGCGCTGATCGTGACCGACGTGCAGAACGACTTCTGTCCGGGCGGTGCCCTCGCCGTCGCCGGCGGGGACGAGATCGTGGGGGCGATCAACGCCCGCATGGCCACCGCCGACGCGGTCGTGCTGACGCAGGACTGGCACCCGGCCGACCATGCGAGCTTCGCGGACAACCATGCCGAGGCCGCGACCCCCTTTTCGGTCGTGGCGATGGATTACGGCCCGCAGGTCCTCTGGCCCGCGCATTGCGTGATCGGGTCGCACGGGGCGGCGTTCCACCCCGGCCTCCACGTGAACCGGGCCGATCTGGTGATCCGAAAGGGCTTTCGCGCCGCGATCGACAGCTACTCGGCCTTCTTCGAGAACGACAAGGTGACGCCCACCGGCCTCGCCGGCTACCTGCGCGAGCGCGGCATCACCCGGCTGCAGTTCGTCGGCCTCGCGCATGATTTCTGCGTGGCCTGGAGCGCCATCGACGCCGCCCGCCTCGGCTTCGAGGCCGAGGTGATCGAGGCCGAGACCCGCGCCATCGACCTCGACGGCTCGCGCGAGCGGGCGCGGGCCGAGATGCGGGCGGCGGGGGTGCGGCTGACATGATCACGCCGACCGTCGATATCGCCACGCGGGTCTACAACCACAACTGGAAGATCGACCCGATCGTCCGCAGCCTGATCGACAACGACTTCTACAAGCTGCTGATGTGCCAGTCGGTGTTCCGCAACCGCCCGGACGTGACCGTCACCTTCAGCCTCATCAACCGCAGCGAATCGGTGCGGCTGGCCGAGCTGATCGACGAGGGGGAGCTTCGCGAGCAACTCGACCATGTCCGCAGCCTGCGCCTGACGCGGGGCGAGTCCACTTGGCTGCGCGGGAATACCTTCTACGGCAAACGGCAGATGTTCACCCCTGAGTTCATGGCCTTCCTCGAGGGCCTGCAACTCCCGGCCTACCAGCTCGAAAAGCGCGACGGGCAGTACGAGCTGCGCTTCGAGGGTCGCTGGCCGGAGGTCATGCTGTGGGAGATTCCGGCGCTTGCGGTGCTGATGGAACTGCGCTCGCGCGCGGTGCTGAAGCATATGGGCCGATTCGAGCTCCAGGTCCTCTACGCCCGCGCCATGACCCGGCTCTGGGAGAAGGTCGAGCGACTGCGGCGGCTCGACGGGCTGAAGATCGCCGATTTCGGCACCCGGCGGCGGCACAGCTTCCTGTGGCAGGACTGGTGCGTGCAGGCGATGCAGGAGGGGCTGGGCGATGCGGGCCTCGGCGGCGCCTTCACCGGCACCTCGAACTGCCTCATCGCCATGCGCCGCGACATCGAGGCGATCGGCACCAATGCCCACGAACTGCCGATGGTCTATGCGGCCCTGGCCGAGGACGACGCCGAACTGGCGCGCGCGCCCTACAAGGTGCTGGCCGACTGGCACGAGGAGCATGACGGCAACCTGCGCATCATGCTGCCCGACACCTACGGTACGCCGGGCTTCCTCACCCGCGCGCCCGACTGGCTGGCCGGCTGGACCGGCATCCGCATCGACTCGGGCGATCCGGTGGCGATCACCGACTACGCGATCCGCTGGTGGGAGGAGCGCGGCGAGGACCCGCGCGAGAAGCTGGTGATCTTCTCGGACGGGCTCGACGTGGCCGAGATCGAGCGGCTGCACGGCCTCTATCACGGCCGGGTCAAGGTCAGCTTCGGCTGGGGCACGCTGCTGACCAACGACTTCCGCGGGCTGGTCCCCGGCGATGCCCTCGCCCCCTTCAGCCTCGTCTGCAAGGCGGTCGAGGCGAACGGGCGGCCCACGGTGAAGCTGTCGGACAACCCCGCGAAATCCACCGGCCCGGCTGACGAGATCGCGCGCTACAAGCGTGTCTTCGGCGTGGGCGAGCAGCAGCGCCGCGCGGTCGCGGTCTAGGATTTCTTCGCCTTGACGAACGGGATCAGTCCCTTCGCGTGGAACCGGGGGAGGGCGAGGATCAGCTCGCTCAACCCGTCCTCGTTCACCGCCGCAGCCGCGTCGAGCGCCGAGAACCACTCGCGCCGTCGCTGATCGGCCTCGGGGAAGCGGCTGGCGAGGCCCGTGACCGTCAGCGGGAAGACGCGTACCTCCACCGGAAGCGACAGCCCGTTGTCGTGCAGCTTGTCGTAGTGGAAGCGTCCAAGCTCCGCCTTGCCGACGACGCCCTCGACCCCGGCCTCCTCCCAGGCCTCCTGCATCGCGGTCCGGGGCAGGGACTTGCCGCGCATCGGCCAGCCCTTGGGCACGACCCAGCGGCCGGTGCCGCGGCTGGTGATGAGCAACACCCGCCGGCGCTGGGGATCGACGCAGAGCGCCGCCACCTGGGTTGCGGGCCGCCGCCGGCCGCCGGTCGATCGCCGGCTCATTCGCCCTCGGCCTCGACCGGGCCGCGCAGCGACTTGACCGCGCCGCGCACGGCCTTGGCCTTCAGCCGCCGGCGGACGCTGCCGGCCGTGGGCCGCGTGCGGATGCGCGGCGTGGGCGGGATCGCGGCGGCCCGGATCAGCTCGGCCAGCCGCTCGCGCGCGAGGGCGCGGTTGCGGGTCTGACTGCGGGTCTCCTCGGCGCGGATGACGATCGCGCCGCTGTCAGTCCAGCGCCGCCCGGCGAGGCGGCGCAGCCGGCGCTTGACCGGCTCGGGCAGGTTCGGCGAACGCTCGGCCTCGAAGCGCAGCTCCACCGCGGTCGAGACCTTGTTCACGTTCTGCCCGCCCGGCCCCTGGGCGCGGGTGAAGCTTTCGAGGAGTTCCCACTCGTCGATGGAGATGTCCTCGGTGACGCGGAGCATAAAGGGAAGATAGCCCGCAGGAGGCGCGGGAGAAGGGCAAAACGCCCAACAATCCGAACCGTGGCAGCGGGGCCGCAGGCGCGGCCCGCCCTGCCGGGGTCACTCGCTCGGCTGGCCGCTCTGCATGGCGAGGAAATAGTCGAACGGCAGTTCCGCGACGCGGGTCCAGACGCGCGACTGCTGCGCGAACTCGCGCCACGGATCGTAGATCGCCTTGAAGGCCGCGTTGCTGGCGGCGAACTCGTCATAGACCTTCCCGGCCTCGGCATAGGCCGCGGCCAGCACTTCGTCGGGAAAGGTCCGCAGCTGCGCCCCCGCCGCGGCCAGCCGGTAGAGTGCCGGGGGGTTGTTCGCGTCGTATTTGGCGAGGCAATGGCTCATCGCCTCGGAACAGGCCACTTCGAGCGCGGCCTGGTAGGCGGGCGGCAGCGCGTTCCAGCGGTCGAGGTTGACGAACATGCTGACATTCGCCGTCCCCTCCCACCAGCCGGGCGCGTAGTAGTATTGCGCGACCTTCTGGAACCCCAGCTTCTCGTCGTCATAGGGGCCCGAGAACTCGGCCGCGTCGATCGTCCCGCGCTCGAGCGCGGCATAGATGTCGCCGCCCGCGAGCTGCTGCGGCACCACGCCGAGGCGGCTGAGGATCGTCCCGCCAAGCCCCGCGATCCGCATCTTCAGCCCATTCAGATCGGCGACCGAGTTGATCTCCTTGCGATACCAGCCGCCCATCTGCGCGCCGGTGTTGCCGCAGGGGATGGCGTGGACGTTGTAGCCCTGCAGGAAGCCGTTCACCGCCTCACGCCCGCCGCCGTAGTAGAGCCAGGCGATGTGCTGGCGGGTGTTCAGCCCGAACGGCAGCGAGGTGTCGAAGGCGAAGGTCGGGTCCTTGCCGATGTGGAAGCTGGAGAGCGAGCACGCGAGTTCGACCGTGCCCTCGGAGGCGGCCTCGAAGGCCTGCAGGCCGGGGACGATCTCGCCCGCGGCGAAGGTCTGGATGGCGAAGGCGCCATCGGTCAGTTGGCCGACGCGCTCGGCCACCATCGGCGCGATGCCCCAGAGGGTGTCGAGGCTCTTGGGATAGCTCGACGTCATGCGCCAGTTGAGGGTGGGCGCGGTCTGCGCGAGGGCCGGGGCGGCAAGTCCGGTGGCCGCGGCGCCGAGCCCGGCGCGGGCGATGAAGTCACGACGTTTCATGGGGCACTCCCGTTGTGATGGCGGGATGATAGCGACGCGGGCGCGGCGCTCAACGCCTGCGTGAAGGGAGCGGCACTGCGCCGCCGGTTGCAAATCGCCCGCGGCTGTGGTGCAGGGTGCGGCGGTTTTCCCAAGCCCCAGAGGCCATCATGACCGACCCCGCCCCGCTCGACCTCGGCCCGCGCGAGATCACCTGCTTCAAGGCCTATGACGTGCGGGGGCGGCTTGGCGAGAACCTCGACGAGGACGTGGCCTACCGCATCGGCCGGGCCTTCGCCGAGGCGCGGCAGGCCCGCCTGGTCGTCGTCGGCCGCGACAGCCGCGAGAGCTCGCCGGCGTTGCAGGCGGCGCTGATGCGGGGGCTGACCGAAGGCGGCGCGGATGTGCTGGACCTCGGGCTTGCGGGCACCGAGGAGGTCTATTTCGCCACGCCCCATTTCGACGCCGACGGCGGCATCGAGGTGACGGCGAGCCACAACCCCATAGATTACAACGGCATGAAGATGGTCGGCCGCGGCTCGGCCCCCCTGGACCCGGCGACCGACCTGCCGCCACTGGTCGCCCTCGCCGCCTCCGGCCGCTTCGCCGCACCTGGGCGCGTGGGCACCATCCGCCCGGCGGAGGGCGCGCGCGAGGCCTATGCGAAGGCCGTGGTCGATTTCATCGACGTGTCGGTCCTCAAGCCGATGCGGATCGTGGTCAACGCCGGGAACGGCACCGCCGGGCCGACCTTTGACGCCGTGGCCGCCGAGCTTGAGCGCCGCGGTGCGCCGCTCAAATTCATTCGCGTCAACCACGAGGTCGATTCCTCCTTCCCCAACGGCATCCCGAACCCGCTGCTGGAGGAAAACCGCCACATGACCGCCGACCCGGTGCGCGCGCACGGGGCCGATCTCGGCGTCGCCTGGGACGGGGATTTCGACCGCTGCTTCTTCTTCGACGGCGATGGGCGGTTCATTCCGGGCGAGTATATCGTGGGCCTCCTCGCCGCCGCCTTCCTCGAGAAATCGCCCGGCGAGAAGATCGTCCACGACCCGCGCGTGGTGATGAACACCGTCGCCATGATCCGCGAAGCCGGGGGCGAGCCGGTGGTCAGCCAGACCGGCCACGCCTTCCTCAAGCGCAAGATGCGCGAGACCGGCGCCATCTACGGCGGCGAGATGAGCGCGCATCACTATTTCCGCGACTTCCACTACGCCGATTCGGGGATGATCCCCTGGCTGCTGGTGGTCGAACTGCTCTCGCGCAAGGGCAGGACCCTGTCGGAGATGCTCAGCGAGCGGATGCGCCTCTACCCGTCCTCGGGCGAGGTCAACTTCCGCCTCGACGACCCCGAGGCCGCGATCGCGCGGGTGATCGCCCGTTACGAGGGCGAGGGCTCGGCGAGGGACGATCTGGACGGCATCAGCCTCGACTTCGGCAACTGGCGCTTCAACCTGCGGAGATCGAACACCGAGCCGGTGGTGCGGCTGAACGTGGAGGGCGAGGGCAACGCCGATGAGGTCGCGCGCCGCCGGGACGAGATCACGGCGCTATTGCAAGGGTGAGGGTCAGGTCCGGCCGAGCAGCCGGGCCGCCTCGGCCGCCATCGCCTCGACGATCTCCCCGGCGGGCCTGATCTCGCGGATCAGCCCCGCGGCCTCGCCAAACCAGACGGCGGTCCCCTCCGGGTCGCCCGCGGCGGCGGCCTCGCGGTAGCGCGGGCCTTCCTCGGCCACGGCCCGGCGCAGCTCGTCCTCGCGCCCGTGCCAGCGACGGGTGAAGGTGTTCTGCAGGACGCGGGCCGAGAATCCCGTCGGCCACGGAAGCTGCCGGGCGATGTCCGGCGTGGAGGTGCGGATCGTCTCGTCGCCTCCGGCCGCAAGGATCGCGTCGTGGTGGCGGGGGTGGACGAGCGCCTCGGCCGACGCCCAGAGGCGCGTGCCGACCAGCACCCCCTCGGCTCCCAGCATCAACGCCGCCGCAAGGCCGCGGCCATCGGCGATGCCGCCCGCGGCGACGAGGCAGGCGCAGGCGCTCTGCTCGCGGATCAGGTCGGCGGCCTCGGGGATGAAGGACAATGCCCCGCGTAGCGCGCCATGCCCGCCCGCTTCCGCCGCCTGCGCCACGACGACCTCGGCGCCGAGGTCGAGGGCGTCCCGGACATGGTCGATGGTCTGGCACTGGCAGATCAGCACCGCTCGGGCTGCGCGGATCTCGTCCACGAAGGGGCGCGGATCACCGAAGGACAGCATGACCGCGGCCGGGCGGTGTTTCAGCACACCGGTCAGCAGCGCGGGCGATTTCTGCAGCGACCAGGTGATGAAGCCGACGCCGACGCGTTCGCCCTCGGCGAGGCGGAACTGCTCCTCCAGCCAGTCCTCGTCGCCATAGCCGCCGCCGATCAGGCCGAGACCGCCCGCCCGGCTGACCGCCGCGGCGAGCGCGCCCCCGGCGGCGAAGGCCATCGGCGCCGAGATGACCGGGTGGCAGAGGCCGAGTGTCTGCGTCAGGCGGGTGGTCAGCTCCATGATCGCGCCTCCATCAGCGCGCGCCGCCCGGCGGGGCCGCCGCAGGAACCGGCGGCATCGCGCCCGGCTGCGGCGGGGCCGCGCCGGGCAGGATGCGGCGCGAGCGCGGGATGCCCAGCAGGTCCTCATGCATGGCAATCGCCTCGTCGATGTCGTCGAAGAAAGTCAGCCGCGCGTCATGCAGCACCGCGCCCATGGTGCAGAGGTTGCGCATCATCGGCATCGAGTGGCTGACCACCACCGCCCCCGCCCCGCGCATCCGGTCGAGGAACACCTGCTCGGAGCGCAGCCGGAAGTCGCCGTCGCCGACGCTCGTGACCTCGTCCACGAGGTAGGTGTCGAAGTCGATCCCCATGGAGGTGCCGAAGGCGAGTCGCGAGCGCATGCCCGAGGAATAGGTGAAGAACGGCCGGTCGAAATGCGGCCCGATATTGGCGAAGGCGCGGACATAGGCCTCCAGCTCGTCGGTATCGACGCCGTAGATCCGGGCGACGAAGCGGACGTTCTGCGCCCCGGTCAGGTCGCCGTGGAACGAGCCCGCGAAGCCCACCGGCCAGGAGAGCGTGCCGTCCGACCAGATCCGTCCCGAGGTCGGCCGCATGGTCCCTGCGATCATCCGCAGCAGCGACGACTTGCCCGCGCCGTTGCGCCCCAGCAGCCCGACCGAGACTCCGGTCGGGAAGGTCGCACTGATGTCGTCGGCCACGATCGTGGTCACGCCGCGGGCGCGGTAGCGTTTGGTCACATGCTCGAGCCGGATCATGGCTCAGCCGCGGTCTCGCACGCTGTAGTAGACGAGCGCCAGGATCGACCAGGCCAGCAGCGCGAAGCCCGCGAAGATCGCCAGCACCAGCGGCCGGTCGGGGCGCAGCGACTGCTGCGGCAGGTTCGGGGCAATATGCGCGGCGAGATAGCGGGTCTGGCGCCGCGCCTCGGCCAGCGCCAGATCGTAGGCGGCGCGCGTCGCTACCAGGGCCTCCTCGGCGAAGGTGCGGTCGGCGGCCAGGCGCTCGAACTCGGCCACCATGGTGGCGTAGCTCGCGCCGCCGGGTGCGTCGGCGGTGCTGATCCGGTTGCGCTCGGCCTCGATGCGGTTCTCGATCGCGCCGATCCGCATCTCGCCCTGCACCACGCGCGGGTCCTGCGGCCGGGCGCCGTTCTCGAGCAGCAGGTCCTGCGCCACCAGGGCCTCGGCCAGCTGCCCCTGCAACGCCGCCACGACCTCGAGCCGCGACGCGAACTCGGCCTGCGGATCGACGATCTGGGTGCGGGTGCGGAATGCCGTCATCTGGTCCTGAAGCTCGCGCACGCGGGCCTCGGCCTTGTCCAACTCCTCGCGCGCGTAGCGTGTCGCGTCCTCGCGCGCCTGGTCAGAGAGGCGGTTCACCGTCGCGCTGCTGGCGTCGAAGACGGTCTGCGCGATCAGCTGCGCATCCTCGGGCGAGAAGGCGGCGACGCGGACGGTCATGATGCCGGTCTTGTCGTCGTTGATGACCGTGACCTGCCGGTTCCAGTAGTCCACCAGATCCTCGATCGTGCCGTCCGGGTCGTAGGCATAGATGAAGTCGCGGGGCCAGTGCCGGGCCATCTCGGCGGGCAGGTCGACGCGCTCCATCACCGCCTGCACCATGTCGGGGCTGCCGATGTAGTCCTCGAGGATGTTGACGTCAGAGGCCGCGGTCGAGGTCGCGAAGGCGGTGATGCCGCCGAGCAGGTCCACGCCCGAACGCTGGTCCTCGCGCCGGACCGAGAAGGCCATGCTGGAGACATACTGGTCCGCGGCGCGGGTCCAGAGATACCAGGCCGCGGTGGCGACCGGCAGCAGCACGAGGACGATGAAACTCGCCAGCAGCATCCAGTGGCGGCGCCGGGGCCGGGCGGCCGAGGCCGGCGGCGGCAGCGGAGGCGCCTGCGGCGGGCCGCCATGGGCGCCGCCGGGCTGCGGCAGCGGCGTCACGGGCCGGGGCTGCAGCGCGGGCACGGCAGCCGGGGCGGGCGCCGGCACCGCGACCGCCGTGGCAGCGGGGGGACGGTGCGGCTGAGGCTGGGCGGGCTGGGGTTGCGCGAATTGCGGGCGCGCCGCCGCATGGGGTTGCGCCGAGGCGGCATGCGCTTGCTGTTGCGCTTGCGGCTGAGGAGGGGGCGCAGGGATCGCCTGCGGCTGCGCCGCGGGCGAAGCCACCGGCTGGGCGCCGGTCTGCGCGCCGGCTGCTGGCTGCGGCTGCGGCTGCGCCGGGGCGGGGCCCGGCCGCGCGCCCTGCGGCTGCGCCGAAGCCGGCTGCACGGCCTGCAGCGGCGGCTGTAGCGGCGGAGTTGGCGTCGTGGGTGTCGCGCCGCCGGGCGCGGCGGGCGAGGCCGGGCGCTCGGGGACCGGAGAACTGCTCAACACCGCGTTCCTTGTTCACCTCATCGGGCGCTTGTTACATAAGGCGTCAGCGCAAGGCCAGAGACCAGAACCCGTGACCGCCCCTGCCTCCCCTCACGAAAACGCGCGCGCCGGCGCCGGCCTGCCGCCGCCGCAGCGCCCCGCGGCGCGCGCCCGGCGGCCGGGGATGCGCATGGGCCGGACCATCGTGGCGCTGATCCTGCGCGAGATCGCGACCCGCTATGGGCGCTCGCCCGGCGGCTACCTGTGGGAGATCGCCGAGCCGGTCGCCGCCATCGCGCTGCTGTCGATGGTGTTCAGCGCCACCGGCATGCACCCCACCGTGGGCACCAGCTTCGCGCTGTTCTATGCCACGGGCTTCCTGCCGTTCTCGCTCTATCTCGACCTCAGCAACACCGTCGCGCGCTCGGTCCAGTTCTCGCGCCCGTTCCTGCAATACCCTTCCGTGACCTACATGGACGCGATCCTGGCGCGGGCGATCCTCAACCTGCTGACGCAGACGACGGTCTTCGTGATCGTGCTGGGCGGGATCGACCTGCTGTTCGGGCTCGACACGCTCTGGAACATCCCGGCGTTGGCCATGGCCATTGCCATGATGGCCGCCATCGGCATCGCCGTGGGGGTGCTGAACTGCTACCTGTTCATGGAGTTTCCGGTCTGGGAGCGGGCCTGGTCGATCCTCAACCGGCCGATGTTTCTGATCTCGGGCATCTTCTTCACCTATGGGATGATGCCGGCGAGTGCCCAGAAGGTGCTGTGGTACAACCCCATCATCCACGGCGTCGCCATGACGCGGGCCGGGGTCTATCCGGCCTATGACGCGAGCTATGCCACCCCCCTCTATGTGTTCGGGGTGGCGATCGTGGTGGCGTTCTTCGGCCTGCTGCTCCTCTGGCGCCACCACAGCCGTCTGCTGGAGAGCTGAGGCCCGGCTCAGAGCAGGAAGTCACCCGCATCCGCCACATGGCCGCTGATGCGGATCGCCATGTCGGCGCGGCGGTCGCCGTCGAAGTCGATCTCGGCCCATTGCAGCCCCGCAGCCCGGTGCAGGATCAGCTGGCCGGCCTGGCCCGTGAAGGCGGAGCCCGCGAAGCCGAGGCCCATGCCGCGCAGGTCGATCGTGTCGAGCGGGTCGAGATCGCGGATCCAGTCGCTCTGGCTGCCGGTGCCGCTGTCGCCGCGGGCGAAGACGAAGCGGTCGGCCCCGGCGCCGCCGACGAGGTAGTCGACGCCGGTGCCGCCATGGAGCACGTCGTTGCCGGGATCGCCCCAGAGGGTGTCGTTCCCGGCGCCGCCGTAGAGGATGTCGTCGTCCAGCCCGGCGATCATGAAGTCCGCCCCGTCCTCGCCCCAGAGGCTGTCGCGGCCCGCCCCGCCATAGAGCGTGTCATTGCCCGAGCCGCCCTGGATGATGTCGGCCCCGCCATTGCCGGCGATGAGATCGGCGTCCTCGCCGCCGAGCAGCGTGTCGGCCTCGTCGCCGCCCGCCAGCGTGTCCCGGCCCGCGCCGCCGTAGAGCGCGTTCCGGCCGCCATCCCCCTGCAGGAAGTCGTTGCCGGCGCCGCCATGGGCGATGTCGTCGCCGGGTCCGCCGAAGACACGGTCGTCGCCATCCCCGGCAAAGAACTGGTCGTTGCCGTTGCCGCCATGCATCACGTCGTTGCCCGCCCCGCCCGAAAGGGTGTCATTCCCGTCGCCGCCTGACATCTCGTCGTTCCCGCCCTCGCCCGCGAGGACGTCGTCGCCGGCATCCCCCGAGATGCGGTCATTGCCAGTTCCGCCGGTGATGGTGTCATTGCCACCGCCGCCGCCGATGGCGTTGTTCCCGGCATGGTCGAAGATCCAGTCGTCGCCGCCGCCGCCGAGGATCAGGTCGTCGCCCTCGTCGCCGCGGATGCGGTCGGCGTCGTCGCCGCCGACGATGGTGTCGCGCCCGGCCCCGCCCCAGAGCACGTTCCTGCCCGGCCCGCCGTCGATGTAGTCGTCGCCGCCCTCGCCATAGAGGATGTCGTTGCTAGGGCCGCCCCAGACCACGTCGTTGCCCTCGCCGCCGAAGGCCGCATCGTCTCCGTCGCCGGCATAGATCGTGTCATTTCCGGTGCCGCCGGAGAACTGGTCATTGCCCCCCGCGCCCATGAGGATGTCATTGCCCGCCTCGCCCACCAGCACGTCGTCGCCGGCGTGGCCGATGAGATGGTCGTCGCCGAGGCCGCCGAACAGACGGTCGTCGCCGGCCTCGCCCATCAGGGTGTCGTTGCCGGCCGTCCCGAACAGCGTGTCGTTGCCGTCGCCGCCCCAGAGTTCGTCGTCGCCATCGCCGCCATGAAGGAAATCATCGCCCTGATCGCCGCGCAGCTCGTCCCGTCCGGCGTCGCCGTAGAGGGTGTCCCCTCCCCAACCGCCCAGGAGCGAGTCGTCTCCTGCCCCCCCGGACATGAGATCGTCACCGTCCTGACCCCAGAGGGTGTCGTTGCCCGCATCGCCCATCAGCGTGTCATGGCCGTCGCCGCCCCAGAGGCGGTCGCTGCCCTCACCGCCCGAGAGCCAGTCCTCGCCGGCATGGCCCGAGATGTGGTCGTTGCCCGCCTCGCCCGCGAGGTGGTCGTCGCCCGCGCCGCCGCCCAGCGTGTCGTTGCCGTCGCCGCCATGGAGCGCGTCGTTTCCCGCGCCGCCGTCGAGATCGTCGTGGTCCGCCCCGCCGTAGAGGCTGTCGTCGCCGTCGTTGCCGATCAGCAGGTCGCGGCCCTCGTTGCCGTAGAGGCGGTCGGCGAGGTAGCTGCCGACCAGGGTGTCGTTGCCGCCGAGGCCATAGGCGGTCAGCGCCTCGGCCAGCGCCTCCAGCCGCTCGGCCCCGGAGGTGCCGATGCGGGTGATCTGCCCGCCCGGCGCGGCGTAATGCGCGACCGGGAACAACTGGTCGGTGATCAGCCCCTGCGAGAGCGGGTTGCCGTCATGGCTGCGGATGTCCACGGTCGTGGCGCCATAGCGCAGGATCAGCCCGGAGCCGGTTCCCTGCACCGAGATCTGCCTCGCCGACCGGATCATCCCCAGCGAGGACAGGTCGAGCCGGTCATGGCGCGGGTCGAAATCCGTGATGACGATGGTCCCGGCCACCGCGCCCGGCACGAACACATCCGCCCCGGCGCCGCCGGTCAGCGTCACCCCTTGATCGCCGGCCGAGAGGATGTCGTCGCCCGCGCCGCCGTCGATCGACAGCGTGCCCTCGCGCGCGACCAGCTGGTCGTCGCCGCCGGTGCCGGTCGCAGCACCCATGCTCGCCCAGCCGGTCGCGCCGATGATGCCGAGGTCGATCCTCAGCTGCGTCAGCCCCGCCTCGGTCCCGGACGCCGCGAAGAGGGCGAGGCTGCCGCCGATCTGCGCCGCCGCGAGCGCGCTGACGCGGGCCAGCGTCATGCCTGCGGTGTCCTCGATGCTGTGCAGATGCAGCAGCCGCCCGTCCGGCATCAGCGTGAACATCGAGATGCCGTCGTCGCGCCCGGCGGCGAAGACATAGGCGCGGCCGTTGACGGAGATCGTCTCGAGTTCGGTCACGCCCGCAAAGCGGGTGGTGCGCTCGTCGAGGATATGGTCGGTCATCACCAGCCCGCCATCGGCGCCGATGCGGAACACCGTCAAAGACGAGCTGCCCGCGGCGGCGACGATGGCAAAGGCCTGCCCCGCCACCGTGACGCCCTCGACATCGCTCGGGGCCGAGAACGGCGCATCGGCGCCCATGCCGATGGCGCTCACCGCGCCGAGGGGGCCGTCCGCGCCGATCTCCTGGCTGGTCACGAAATTGCCGTTGGTCGAGACCGCAAGCGCGAACCTCCGGCCGGCCGCTTCGAGGATCTCGATATCGGCGATGCGCGCGCCGTCCGCGGCGCCGGGCGGCATCACGCCGGCCGAGATCTGCTTCGCCACGCCGTTCGCCTCGATCCGCCAGCTCTGCAGCGCCGCGCCATCGGCCCGCGCCGTCAGCAGGACCGATGCCTCGCCGATCCGCGCAGAGGCGGCCGCGACGATGTCGCCGGGCAGGCCGGTGAGCGTCGCGCTGCCGACGCCCTGGCCGCGGTCGTCGAATCCCATGCCGCGCGTCGCGGCGTGTCGCATGCCGAAGCCGAAGGCCGCGAGGCCGTTGCCGATCTGCACGATGGTTGCGCCGGGCTCGACCATGTGGCCGAGGCTGGCGGGATGGGGCGCGTAGCCGGCACCGCTGGCGAGCGTCCCGGCATCCGCCGTGCGCCAGGTCGCGATGCCGCCGTCGATGCCGCTGACACCGACCGCCACGAGGCCGGCGCCGGTGCGCGCCACCTCGATATCGGTGATGTTCCTCGTCGCCCCGCTGCCGTCACCCGGCAGCGTGCCCACATGGCGCATGATGGCCATGACACGTCCTCTTCGTGATGCTGTCGCGGCCTCCCGGTGAGGGCGTGCCGCGGTCCGATGCCCTCACGAGGCCATGTTCCGCCGCGTTTGTCGGCCCGGCTTTGCCGACAATCCTACCGGTCCGGGGGCGGGCGCCGGGGGTGACAACCGAGAGGTGATCGATTAACCGCCCCGTAAGCCGGCGATGCTAGAACCGGCGCCGCGTTGATCGACTTGTCCTGTCCGAGCACCTGTTCATGAACAAATCATTTGAAATCAGTATGTTGACGATGTCGGGCGCGCGGGACGAAGGGGGGGCGCGGCACCCCGGCCGGATGTCCGTGGACCGCGGGCCGGGGCAGGATGAGGGACGGGCAGGGGACGGGAACCAAAGATGAAGAAAATCCTCATCACCGGCGGCGCCGGGTTCATCGGCTCGGCCGTGGTGCGGCTCGCGGTCGCGCGGGGGCATGCGGTGGTGAACCTAGATTCACTGACCTATGCCGCGAATCTGGAGAATGTGGCGCCGGTCGCGGCCTCGCCCCTCTACGCCTTCGAGCATGCCGATATCCGCGACCGCGCCGCGCTCGACCGCATCCTCGCCACGCACCGGCCCGACGCGATCATGCATCTCGCGGCCGAGAGCCATGTGGACCGCTCGATCGACGGCCCCGGCGCCTTCATCGACACCAACATCCGCGGCACCTACGCGCTGCTGGAGGCTGCCCGCGCCTGGTGGACGCAGCAAGGCCGCCCCGAAGGCTTCCGTTTCCACCACGTCTCGACCGACGAGGTCTTCGGCAGCCTCGGGCCCGAGGGCAAGTTCACCGAAGAGACGCCCTACGACCCGCGCTCCCCCTATTCCGCCAGCAAGGCCGCGTCGGATCATCTGGTCCGCGCCTGGCACGAGACCTACGGCCTGCCGGTGGTCCTGTCGAACTGCTCCAACAACTACGGCCCCTATCATTTCCCCGAAAAGCTGGTGCCGGTGGTGATCCTGAAGGCGCTCGCGGGCGAGGCGATCCCGGTCTATGGCGATGGCGGCAACGTGCGCGACTGGCTCTATGTCGAGGACCACGCCGACGCCCTGCTGACGGTGCTGGAGCGCGGGGAACTGGGCCGCAGCTACAACATCGGCGGCGAGAACGAGGCCACGAACCTCGATCTGGTGCGGGTGATCTGCGCGCTGATGGACGAACGCCGCCCCGAAGCCGCCCCGCACGACCGCCTCATCACCCTCGTCCCGGACCGCCCCGGCCACGACCGCCGTTACGCCATCGACCCGGCGCGCATCCGCGGCGAACTGGGTTGGCGGCCCTCGGTCACGGTCGAGGAGGGGCTGGCGCGGACGGTGGACTGGTATCTTGGCAACGAGGACTGGTGGCGGCCGCTGCTGGCGCGCGAGGGCGTCGGCCGCAGGCTGGGGACGGCATGATCGAAGAACTGCTCGTCTTCGGCCGCACCGGACAGGTGGCCCGCGAACTCGCGCGCCGCGGCGGCCACGCGCGCTTTCTCGGCCGCGAGGACGCCAACCTGACGGACCCCGCGGCCTGTGCCGCGGTGATCCGGGAAGCACGGCCTGCCGCCGTCATCAACGCCGCCGCATGGACCGCCGTGGACAAGGCCGAGGCCGAACCGGGCGCCGCGCGGTCGGTCAACGCGCAGGCCCCGGCCGCGATGGCCGGGGCCTGCGCCGCGCTTGGCGTCCCGTTCCTGACGGTCTCGACCGACTACGTCTTCGACGGCTCCGGCGTCCAGCCCCGGCGCGAGGGCGACGCCACCGGCCCGCTCGGCACCTACGGTGCGACCAAGCTCGAGGGCGAGCGCGCGGTCGCCGCCGAGGGAGGGCAGTGGGCCGTGATTCGGACCTCCTGGGTCTTCAGCGCGCATGGGGCCAATTTCGTCAGGACCATGCTGCGTCTCGGGGCCGAGCGCGAGCGGCTGACGATCGTGGCCGACCAGATCGGCGGCCCGACCCCGGCCGCCGACATCGCCGCGGCGCTCCTGGAGATGGCGGCGCAGATGCGGGCCGATCCGGGCAGGGGCGGCCTCTACCATTTCGCCGGCACGCCCGACGTGAGCTGGGCCGATTTCGCCCGCGCCATCTTCGCCCGAAGCGGCCTCACCCCCGAGGTCGTGGACATCCCGACCGCCGACTACCCGACCCCGGCCCGGCGGCCGCTCAACTCGCGGCTCGACTGTTCGGCGATCGAACGCGATTTCGGCATTTCCCGTCCCGACTGGCGGGCGGGCCTCGATGCCGTGCTGAAGGAACTGAACGCATGACGACGCAGCGCAAGGGCATCATTCTCGCCGGGGGCTCGGGAACGCGGCTCTATCCGATCACCATGGGCCTCTCGAAACAGCTTCTGCCGATCTACGACAAGCCCATGATCTACTACCCGATCTCGGTCCTGATGCTGACCGGCATCCGCGAGATCGCGATCATCACCACGCCCGAGGACCAGGACCAGTTCCGCCGCCTGCTGGGCGACGGCAGCCAGTGGGGGCTGACGTTCGAGTGGATCGTCCAGCCCTCGCCGGACGGCCTCGCGCAGGCCTATCTGCTGGCTGGCGAATTCCTCGCCGGCGCGCCCTCGGCGATGGTGCTGGGCGACAACCTGTTCTTCGGCCACGGGCTCGCGGAGCTGCTGGCCTCGGCCGATGCACGGGCCGAGGGCGGGACCGTCTTCGGCTACCGCGTCGCCGACCCCGAGCGTTACGGGGTGGTCGGCTTCGACGCCGGCGGCCGCGTGCGCCAGATCATCGAGAAGCCTGCGAAGCCGCCCTCGCCCTATGCCGTCACCGGCCTCTACTTCCTCGACGGCACCGCGCCCGAGCGTGCCGCGCGGGTGAAGCCCTCCGACCGGGGCGAGCTGGAGATCACGTCGCTGCTCGAGGACTACCTGGCCGACGAGCGGCTGACGGTGGAGCTGATGGGCCGCGGCTATGCCTGGCTCGACACCGGCACCCATGCGAGCCTGCTGGATGCCGGGAACTTCGTGCGCACGCTGGAGAACCGGCAGGGCATGCAGACCGGCTGCCCGGAGGAGGTCGCCTACAGCAAGGGCTGGATCGACGCCGCGGCGCTCGAGGCCCGGGCGGCGAAATTCGCGAAGAACGAGTATGGACGGTATTTGAGGCACCTGCTGGACTGAACCGCGGGAACGGCTGCACCGCCCCCGCGGCTGCGCCTCAGCGGTCGCCGCCTGCCGAGACGTCGAGGCCGCCGGAGTCGAGCGAGACGCCAAGTCCCCCCGACCCGCCGATCCCGACATTGACGCCGCCGTCATTGCCGCTGCCCCGGCCGGGTCCGCCGAGATCGGCGTTGATGCCGCCGGTATTGCCGGTCGCCGCGTCCTGGCCGACGCCGATATTGACGCCGCCGCTGCCGCCGGAGGCCGCGCCGTCACCCACGCCGACATTGACGCCGCCGCTGTTGCCGACCCCGGCGCCGGACCCTGCACCGGCGCTGATGCCGCCGCTGTTGCCCGCCCCCGCATCGGCGCCGATCCCGGCACTGACGCCGCCGCTGTTGCCGGCTCCCGCGCCCGGCCCGGCGCCGATGCTGACGCCGCCGCTATTGCCGGACCCCGCGCCCGGCCCGGCGCCAAGGCGGACGCCGCCGGTGTTGCCGCCGCCCGCACCGGGGCCGACGCCCACGGTGGCGCCGCCTCCGGGTGTGGTTCCCGTGCCGCTGCCCGGCGTGGTGGGGGTCGTGGGCGCCGGCGTCGTCGCGGGCGGCGCGCCGGGCGTCCCAGGCGCGGGCACCGCGCTGCGGGCGGGCTGGCCTGCGATCTGCGTCGGATTGCAGGCGCCCTCGGCGACGGCGCGCATCTGCGCGGGGGTCAGCAGGTTCGCGGGCCGCTGGCAAACCTCCGCCGTGATGAGCGATTGGGCGGCCGCCGCGCCGGTCGTCAACGCGGCGGCGCCCGCGACCGAGACAAGGGTCAGGCGTAGTCGGTGGAAATGCATGGTGAGCCTCGCACTGGTTAACGGCGTCCGCCGAACAACCTTGAGCGGAAGCCTCCAGCGGAAGGCACATGCAATGGTGATTGTTCCACAACCGGGAGATTAAATCTCGCTCAGCGCACCCGCTCCATCATCAGCGCGTCCGCGCGACAATCGCGGCGGGCGTCAGGCGCGCAGTCGCGCAGGGAGAGGCCGGGCGTGAGGCAGATGCGAACCTCGTCGAGGCGGCCGCCGTCGCAGGTCACGGTGATGCCGTTGCGGGCGAGGCCGGGATTTGCTGCGATGAAGGCGTCCTCAACCACGGCGACGGGCAGGCGTATGTCGCGGGCGAGGTCCTCGAACTCGGGCGGGATCGTCACCGCCGCCGCGGCGTCGCGCAGGGTGGCGAAGTAGTCCTCCGGCTTCATCCCGGCGCAGCGGCCATGCTTCTTCCACTGATGCCAGGCGAGGCTGTCCGACCCCATCAGGTCCGCCATCGCTGCCGTCTCCTGCCGCGAGGGGTCGCGGGCGCGGGTGGCGCAATATTCCGGCCAGCCGTCCTCGCGGTTCGGCCAGAGCCCGTGGACGATGAAATCCCGGTGCTCGCGGCATTGCGCGTCATCCGCCTCGCCCTCGGTCGCGCACCAACTGGGCGACCAGCTCAGCGCCAGCACATAATAGTCGAACGCGCCTGCGACATCATCCCGCGCCGCCGCCGGGGAGGCGGCGAACAGGGCGAGCGCGAGGGCGATCACTCTCATCCCCAAGCCCTAGCGCGGTCCTGTCGGGCGGTCGAGACTTGCGCCGAAAGGACTTCCCTCGCCGGGGCCGAGCGCCTATATCGGCCGGCAATTCCCCGAAAGCGAGGATCGGCTGCGCGCCGCCCCGGTTTCACCCGGCGGATGCCGCGCGCGCCCCTGAAAGGAGATGATGATGACCCAAGCGAAGCCGCTGATGGCCAAGGCGACCGCAGTCTGGCTGGTCGAGAACACCACCCTCAGCTTCAAGCAGATCGCCGATTTCTGCGGCCTGCACGAGCTCGAGGTGCAGGGCATCGCGGATGGCGATGTGGCCATCGGCGTGAAGGGCTTCGACCCGGTCGCCACGAACCAGCTCGAGCCCGGCGAGATCGAGAAGGGCCAGAAGGACCCGGCCTACCGGCTGAAGATCAAGCACAACCCCGCCGCCGAGGGCGAGGAGAAGCGCCGCGGGCCGCGCTACACGCCGCTCAGCAAGCGCCAGGACCGGCCGGCGGCGATCCTGTGGCTGGTGAAGTTCCACCCGGAGCTGGCCGACGCCCAGATCGCGCGGCTGGTCGGCACGACCAAGCCCACGATCACCTCGATCCGCGAGCGGACCCACTGGAACATGCAGAACATCCAGCCGATCGACCCGGTGGCCCTCGGGCTCTGCCGCCAGTCGGAGCTGGATGCCGAGGTGCAGAAGGCGGCCAAGAAGAAATCGGTCGAGGTGATGTCGGACGACGAGCGGCGCAAGCTGGTCTCGACCGAGACCTCGCTGGCGATGTCGGACGAGCCGCGCCTGCCGTCCTCGATCGCCGGGCTGGAGAACTTCTCGCTTACCCGCCGCGACGAGGAGGAGCGCAAGCCGGACGGCGACTACGCCGATGCCGACAGCTTCTTCAACCTGCCCGAGGGCGACGAGGACGACGAGGACGACGACACCGGCCGCCGCTGACGGTCATGCCGCGCCCGCCCGCCTTCTGGTTCCGGCCGCACGGGCTTGCGGCGGCGGTGCTGGCGCCGCTGGGCGGGCTCTACGCCCGCGCCACCGCGCGGCGGCTGGGCCGGGGGCCGCGCGACCGGGCCGGGGTGCCGGTCATCTGCGTCGGCAACCTGAATGCCGGGGGGACCGGCAAGACGCCGACCGTCATCGCCCTGGCGCAGCGGCTGGCCGGGCACGGCGTCGCGGTGCAGGTGGTCAGCCGCGGCCATGGCGGCAGCCTCGAGGGGCCGGTGCGGGTGGACGAACGCCGCCACACTGCCGCGCAGACCGGCGACGAGCCGCTGCTGGTTTCCGCCTTTGCGCCCGTGTGGGTCGCGCGGGACCGCGTGGCGGGGGCGAAGGCCGCGGTGGCGGACGGGGCGCAGGTGATCCTGCTCGACGACGGTTTCCAGGACCCCGCCCTCGCGCATGATCTCTCGATCATCGTGGTGGATGCTGCCAAGGGTTTCGGGAACGGCCGCTGCCTCCCGGCCGGGCCGCTCCGTGAGCCGGTGGATGCCGGGCTGGCCCGCGCCGACCTGCTGCTCTCGATCGGCCCGCCCGAGGCGCAGCGCGCTTTTGACGCGGCATGGAGCAAGTGTGTCTCCCTGCCGCGGCTGAGGGGTGCGCTCGAACCCCTGGCGATGGGCTTCGACTGGGAGGGCCATCGCGTCCTCGCCTTCGCAGGCATCGGCCATCCCGAAAAATTCTTCGCCACGCTCGCCCGCCTCGGCGCCGATCTGGTGCGGGCCGAGGCGCTCGACGACCATCAGCCCTTCACCGGCCCGCTCCTCACGCGGCTCGAGGCCGAGGCGCGGGCGCTCGGCGCGCAGCTGGTCACGACCGAGAAGGACGCCATGCGGCTGCCGCCTGCCTTCCGGCGCAAGGTGATGGTGCTGCCGGTGCGGCTGGAACTGGAGGACTGGGCGCCGCTTGATGCGCGGCTGGCGGAGGTCGTGGGCTTGGGTCTATCTGGACCGGAATGAGCGGAGGGGCAGCATGCGACTGGACGGCAAGACGGCGATCGTGACCGGCGGCGGCTCGGGGTTCGGCGCGGGCATCGCGCACCGCTTCGCGGCCGAGGGCGCGCGGGTGATGGTCGTGGACATCAACGCCGATGCCGCGAAGGCTGTCGCTGAGGAGGTCGGCGGCATCGCCCAGCCGACCGACGTGGCCGACGGCACCTCGGTCGCCGCGATGGCGCAGGCCGCGAGCCATGCCTGGGGCCGCGTCGACATCCTCGTCAACAACGCCGGCGTCACGCATCTGCCGGCGCTGATGGAGGAAGTTACGGAGGCCGATTTCGACCGCGTCTTCAACGTCAACTGCAAGTCGATCTACCTGACCGCGCGCGAGATCGTGCCGCTGATGAAGCAGTCGGGCGGCGGCGCCATCGTCAACATGGCCTCGACGGCGGGCGTCTCGCCGCGGCCACGGCTGAACTGGTACAACGCCTCGAAAGGCTGGGTCATCACCGCGACGCGGGCCATGGCGATCGAGCTCGCCCCGTTCGGCATCCGGGTGAACGCGCTCAACCCGGTGGCCGGCGAGACGCCGCTGCTCAAGAGCTTCATGGGCGAGGACACGCCCGAGACCCGCACGCGGTTTCTCTCGACCATCCCGATGGGCCGTTTCTCGACGCCGGAGGACCTCGCCAATGCGGCGCTGTTCCTCGCCTCGGACGAGGCGTCGCTGATCACCGGCGTCGCGATGGAGGTCGATGGCGGCCGCTGCATATGAGGCCGGGACCGCGCAACCTCATCACCGACGTGGCCGGGCTGCGGGTCGGGAACGCCGATGATCCCTGGCTGAAATCGGGTGTCACGGTGCTGACCGCCGATGCGCCGTTCACCGCCGCGGTGCATGTGATGGGCGGCGCGCCGGGCACGCGCGAGACCGATCTGCTGGCGCCCGACCGGCTGGTCGGCGGCGTGGACGCGATCTTCCTCGCCGGCGGCAGCGCCTTCGGGCTGGATGCCGGGGGCGGCGTGATGACCGGCCTGCGCGCCGCCGGGCGCGGCTTCGCGGTGGGCGCGGTGCGAGTGCCGATCGTGCCGGGGGCGATCCTGTTCGATCTGCTGAACGGCGGCGACAAGGACTGGACCGAGAGCCCCTATCCGGCGCTTGGCCGCCTGGCCTTCGAGGCCGCGGGGCCGGATTTCGCCCTAGGCTCGGCCGGGGCCGGGGCGGGGGCCATGACGGCCCGGTGGAAGGGCGGGCTCGGCTCGGCCTCGGCGGTGCTGGAGAACGGGGCCACGGTGGCCGCCCTCGTGGCGGTCAACGCGCTCGGCTCGGTGACGGCCCCCTCGGGGCAGTTCTGGGCCGCGCCCTGGGAGCTTGGAGACGAGTTCGGCGGTCTGGGCCTCGGCGCGCCCTTCGCGCCCGACAACGAGCCCGCGCCGCAGAAGCGCATGGGCGAGGCCACCACGCTCGCGGTGGTGGCGACCGACGTGGCGCTCGACAAGGCCGCGCTGACGCGGATGGCCACGGCGGCGCATGACGGCCTCGCCCGCGCGATCGTGCCTTCGCATACGCCGTTCGACGGCGATCTGGTCTTCGCCGTCTCGACCGCCGCGCGCCCGGCCTCCGAGGGCGACCTCTGGCGCCTCGGCCACGCCGCCGCCTGCTGTCTCGCCCGCGCGACCGCCCGTGCGGTCTGGGAGGCGCGGCCCGCGTCCGGCGACCTGCAGCCCTGCCGCCGCGACGCATGACAAAGGGCGGCCCTGAAGCCGCCCCTCCCCCGTTCCGCCGTCCGTTGCGGGTCAGCGGAAGATATAGACGATCTCGCGCTCGGCGTTCACCAGCACCGGCAGGCCGTTGATAGTGACGTACTGGTAATCGGGCGCGTCCGGGATGTCGTAGAGGGTCACGCCCTCCGGCACGCCCGCGCCGATCACGACCTCACCATCGAGCAGCACCGCATCCTGCGGATGCGCCTCGACATAGGTGCGGACCTCCGGTGCCGGGTCGGGCAGGCGCGAACTGGCGGCGCCCGCGGCTGCCCCGATCACGGCACCCAGCGGACCGCCCACGAGGGCCCCGGCCGTCGCTCCCGCGGCGGCGCCCATGCCCGCGTCGGCGGCCTGGCGCGTCCCGCTCGGCTCGACCGCTTCCTCATGGACGACGACCGGCACATGCAGCGTCTGACGGTTCGGATAGATCGGCTGGAATTCCTCCCCGACCTTGGAGGCCAGATAGTCGCCATAGGCCCAGCCGCTGGCGTCGCCATGGGTGACTTCGCACCAGTTGGCGGCTTCGAGGCATCCCGCGACCGAGACCTCGTCGCCGCCGGGGATCACGCCCGTGACCTCGTAATTGACGCCGGGGCCCGAGCGCATGTTCAGGTCGGTGCCCGCGGTCGCGGTCACGGCCTGGGCGGAGGCGGTGCCGGCCATGAGGAGGGCGGCGGCGGTGGTGGCAAACAACTGTTTCATGGGTAACTCTCACTCCGAAGGCCGCACGGTCGCGGCATCGGGGCAGGAACACCGCCGCCCGCGGGAGGTTCATTCACGTTTTCTTAAGGCGCTGTGCCGTAGGACCGGCGGGCACCGGACCGGCTCAGGCGTGGCTGGACATCGGCGGGGCTGCGCGTGATGATCTGGCCTTCCCGCTCGCCCGGCCCCGGAGGAGACTGCCGATGACCGCCCATTCGACTGATCTGCGAACCCTCCTGCGCGATCCCTCGCTGCTCGAGACCCGCGCCTATGTCGCCGGCGAATGGATCGACGCGCCCGACGGCGCCACCTTCCCGGTCAGGAACCCGGCCCGCGGCGACGTGATCTGCGAGGTGGCCGATCTCGGCCGCTCGGACGCGAAGCGCGCGATCGAGGCTGCCCATGCCGCAATGAAGGACTGGGCCGCGCGCACCGCCAAGGAGCGGGCGCAGGTCATGCGGAAATGGTTCGACCTGATGATGGAGAACCAGGACGACCTCGGGAAGATCCTCACCGCCGAGCAGGGCAAGCCGCTGCCCGAGGCCAAGGGCGAGATCGCCTACGGCGCCGCCTTCATCGAGTTCTTCGGCGAAGAGGCCAAGCGCATTCATGGCGAGACCATCCCCGGCCATCAGCGCGACAAGCGCATCACCGTGCTGAAGCAGCCGATCGGGGTCGCGGCCTCGATCACGCCGTGGAACTTCCCGAATGCCATGATCACGCGCAAATGCGGCCCGGCGCTCGCCGTGGGTTGCGGCTTCGTCGCCCGCCCCGCGGCCGAGACGCCGCTTTCGGCCCTCGCGCTCGCGGTCTTGGGGGAGCGGGCGGGGCTGCCGAAGGGGATCTTCAGCGTCATCACCTCATCGCGCTCCTCCGACATCGGCAAGGAGTTCTGCGAGAACCCGCTGGTGCGAAAGCTGACCTTCACCGGCTCGACCGAGGTCGGCCGCATCCTGCTGCGGCAGGCGGCGGACCAGGTGCTGAAATGCTCCATGGAGCTTGGCGGCAACGCGCCCTTCATCGTCTTCGACGACGCCGACCTCGACGCGGCGGTGGAAGGCGCGATGGCGTCCAAGTTCCGCAACAACGGCCAGACCTGCGTCTGCGCCAACCGCATCTATGTGCAGGCGGGCGTCTATGACGAGTTCGCGAAGCGTCTCGCCGTCGCGGTGGACAAGCTGCGCGTGGGCGACGGGCTGACGGAGGGCGTGACCACGGGTCCGCTCATCAACCAGGATGCGGTCGAGAAGGTCGAGGAGCATATCCGGGACGTGCTCGACGGCGGCGGCGCGATCCTCACCGGCGGCAAGCGCAAGGAGGGGCTGTTCTTCCAGCCCACGGTCGTCACCGGCGTCACCGACGCCATGAAGGTTGCGACCGAGGAGACCTTCGGCCCGCTCGCGCCTCTGTTCCGCTTCGAGACCGAGGACGAGGTGATCGAGAAGGCCAACGCCACGATCTTCGGCCTCGCCAGCTACTTCTACGCCCGCGACGTGGGCCGCATCACGCGGGTGCAGGAGGCGCTGGAATACGGCATCGTCGGCGTGAACACCGGCATCATCTCGACCGAGGTCGCGCCCTTCGGCGGCGTGAAGCAGTCGGGCCTCGGCCGCGAGGGAAGCCACCACGGGGTCGATGACTACCTCGAGATGAAATACGTCTGCCTGTCCATCTGACGGTTCAGGCCGGCTGAGGGCTCAGGCGGGAGGCGGCAGCACTGCCGCCACCGCCGCCGCGATCCGCTGTGCCACCGCCGCCCCGGCGGTCGAGACGGCCCAGGCGCGCGCGGCCAGTTCCGCCGCGCGCTCGGGCGCGAGCAGTTCCTCCACGCCGGGGCCGAGGTCGGCCTCGTCGCGCACCGGCCGCAACGCGCGCCCGGCCTCGAGCGCGGCCCAGGCCGCCGGCGCAGCGCCGGTCTGCGGCCCGCGCAGGATCGCCGAGCCGAGGGCGGCGGGCGCGAACGGGTCCGGCGCCGTGGCCCCCCCGGCCAGCGTGCCCCCTGCATAGGTCACGGGGGCGAGGCGATACCACAGCCCCGCCTCGCCCGGATCGTCCGCGACCAGCACCTGAATGTCGGGACCCGGCTCGTCCGTCTGGCTGCGCAGCGCGGCGCCAAGGCCCTGCGCCTCGGCCCGGAGCATCAGGGCCTGCGCGCGCTCGGGATCGGCGGGCGCGACGACGAGCAGCGCGCGGTGCGAATGCTGCAGCGCCGTCTCATGCGCGGCCAGCACCGCCGCCTCCTCCGCCTCCGGCACAGCGGCGGCGAACCAGACCTGGCGGCCCCGCAGCGCGGCGGCGAGGGCCGCGCGCTCGGCCTCCGAGCAGCCGGGCGGGGCGGGCGTGGCCATCAGCGGGCCGGTCCGCTCGACCCGCCCCTCCGGCACCCCGGCGCGAATCGCGGCCGACTGGGCGGCGGCGTCGGCGACCAGCACGCGTGTCAGCGCCTCGACGGCGGCCCGGCGGCGGCTGCGCTGCCACAGTTGCGGCGGGCGCAGGCCGTGCAGCCGCGCATCGGCGAGGATCACCGGCAACCGGGCGCGGCCCGCGGCAAGCAGAAGCTCCTCGGGCAGATCATCCCCGACCAGCAGGATGGCGGCGGGACGCAACTCGCGCAGCATCGTCGCGGCGTCGCCCGGATCGGGCGCCACGCCGGTCTCGCCGACCGGCGCCGGATGGGTCGCGAGGAGGCGCAAGTCGCGCCGCATGGCGCGCAGCTGGGGCCTCAGCGCCGCGCCCGCGCCGCTGCCATCGGCCGGCTGCCCGGCCGCGAGCCGCAGCCAGAGCAGCGGCCCCTCGCCCGGCGGCGCAGGCGGCAGCGCGCGGCCGCGGCCGTTGCTCATCGGCTGCCGAGTTCCTCGGTCGGGCTGGCCTCGCGGGTTTCCTCGCGCAGGCGGTGGATATGGGCGATGAAGTAGCGCATCTGCGCGTCGTCCACGGTCCGCTGGGCATGGGCCTTCCAGGCCGCGAAGGCCGAGGCGTAGTCGGGGAAGACGCCGACCATGTGGATCGCCGCGGGATCGCGGAGCTCGGTCGAATCGGTGGCGACGAGCTCGCCGCCGAAGACGAAATGCAGGCGCTGCATGGACATCCGGACCTCCTGTCGCGTTCCGCGACCGCTGTCTTCGGGCAGGAACGGCCTGCGCGAAGGATTTATTGCAAACCCGAAGCAGTTTCGGGGCACCGGATGCCCCGCACGGGTGTTCAATGGCGTCGTCGGTGGTTGCTCCTGCCGGTGGGGGCGGGGCGCGGTTCTGGCAGATCGCGCCCCGGCTGCCTCAGATCGCTCCGAGGATCGCGCCGAGCGTCGCGAGGACGAGGATCGAATGCGCGCCGTCGATCAGGGTGAGCGAGGCCGGTCGATGTGGCGGGATGTTGTGCAGGAGCACCAGCGGCAGCCCGATCAGCGTGCCGAGGCCGATGCCGATGCCCAGCCCCTCCCAGAAGCCGTGGATGCCGTAGCGCAGGAACATGCCCCGCAGCATCACCGCGATGACCAGAAAGCAGGTCCCGGCGAGCAGGTAGGGCATGGGTGAATAATCGAACGGGTAGCCGCGGTTGCGCACCGTGGAGCCGATCGCCCGCTCGTAGGGGGACCTCACGGCCACATACCAGACCATGCCGACGACCCAGGCGGCGGTCGCCGCGGCGATGCAGATCAGCAGTTCCATCCGTCCTCCCCTGCGCCCCGGCCGCGCAGACCTATTCGCCGCTCATTTCCAGCACAACCGTCCATTCCGCGTCCGTCACCGGCTGGACCGAGAGGCGCGAGTTCTTCACCAGTACCATCTCCGCCAGCCGCGGCTCGGCCTTGCACTCAGCCAGCGTCACCGGGCGTTTCAGCGGCCGCACCGCGCGGATGTCCACGCATTGCCATTTCGGATCGTCGGCGGTGCTGTCGGGATGCGCCTCGGCGCTGACCTCGGCGATGCCGACGATCTCCTTGCCGATGTTGGAGTGGTAGAAGAACACCTCGTCGCCGAGTGCCATCTTCTTCATGTTGCCCGTCGCCTGCGCGCTGCGGACGCCGTCCCACTCCTCGCCGGCCGCGCCCTTGGCCACCAGGTCGTCCCAGCCGAAGACGTCGGGCTCGGATTTCATCAGCCAGCGCGCCATCAGCCGATGGTCCTGCGCCACTCGATCACCTCGACGCTGTCGAAGACCCCGGCGGCGAGGTAGGGATCGCCCGCCGACCAGGCCTTGGCCGAGGCGAGGTCCGCGGCCTCGATGATGACCAGCGAGCCGCTGGGCTCGCCGCCCGCGATGAACGGACCGGCAGTCTGCACCACGCCGCTCTCGTTGAGATAGGCGAGGTGCTCGTCGCGGGTGTCGCGTCGCGTCTGCAGCGCGCCGTCGCGGTCCTTGCAGATCACGGCATAGAGGGGCATCGGCGGTTTCCTTTCATTCCTCGCGCAACGGTCGGGCGAGCAGGGTGATCAGGGCGTCAGCGACGGTGCCGCGGCCTTCGGCAAGCGCGGCGACCTGGGCTGCGACCGGCATCTCGACACCCTCGCGGGGGCCGAGGCGGGCGACAGCGCGGGCGGTGGCGGCGCCCTCGACGGTAACGCCGGGGTCGAAGGTCTCGCAGCGGCCGAGGGCGAGGCCGTAGCGGTAGTTGCGCGAATGCTCGGAGGTCGCGGTCAGGATCAGGTCGCCGAGGCCCGAAAGCCCGGCGAGGGTCTCGGGCTCGGCCCCGAGGCGGGTGGCGAGGCGGGTCATCTCGGCGAAGCCGCGGGTGACGATGGCGGCGCGGGCGCTGTCGCCGAGGCCTGCGCCGATGGCCGCGCCCGCCGCGATGGCGATGACGTTCTTCAGCGCGCCGCCGAGCTCCGCGCCGGTCACGTCGGTGGTGCGGTAGAGGCGCAGCGCGGGCGTGGCGAGCGCGTGCTGCAACGCCTTGCCCGCATCGGTGGAGGCGCAAGCGAGGGTCAGCGCGGTCGGCAACCCGCGGGCGATGTCGGCGGCGAAACTGGGGCCGGTCAGGACGGCCACGGTCGCGGCCGGGCAGGCGCGGCGGATCAGGTGCGAGGGGCCTTCCAGCGTCGCGAGGTCGATGCCCTTGGCGCAGGAGACGAGGGCGCGGCCATCGAGGCGGGGACCGTGTTCGGCAAGGAAACCGCTGAGCGTCTGTGCGGGGAGGGCGAGCAGGGTTGCGGGCGCGCTCGCCTCCGCGAGGTTGGTGGTGACCGTGACGCCGTCGGGCAGGCGTACATCCGCGGGAAGGCGTGGGGCGCTGCGGCCCCAAAGGGTGACGCGGTGCTGCGCGCCCAAGGCAACGGCGAGCGCGGTGCCGAAGGCCCCGGCTCCGAGGATCGCGACCTCCGCCTCGCTCACGCCTTGGCCCCGCGCTTGCCCGCGCCCAGCATCGGCGCGGCGGCGATGTCGAGGGGCCAGCGCGGCCGCGCGACGATCTCCGTGTCCGGCCCGCCGCCTGCCTGCAAGCGCTCGATCCCGGCCCAGGCGATCATCGCGGCGTTGTCGGTGCAAAGCGCCAGCGGCGGCGCGACGAAACGCGCCCCCGCCGCCTCGGCCACCCCGGCGAGCGCCTCGCGGATCGGCCCGTTGGCCGCGACCCCGCCTGCCACCGCGAAAACCGGCACCGGCTCGGCCGCGAGCGCGCGGCGCGACTTCTCGGCCAGAACCTCCACCACCGCCTCCTGGAACCCGGCGCAGAGGTCCGCGCGGTCGCTCTCCGTCAGTCCGCCAAGCTGCGCCACCAGCTCGTCGCGCAGGCGGATCACGGCGGTCTTGAGGCCCGAAAAACTCATGTCGCAGCCCGGCCGATCCAGCAGCGGGCGCGGCAGCGTGAAGCGCCCCGGATCGCCCCGCGCGGCCTCGGCCTCGACCGAGGGGCCGCCGGGTTGCGGCAAGCCCAACAGTTTCGCCACCTTGTCGAAGGCCTCGCCCGGCGCGTCGTCGATAGTGCCGCCGAGGCGGCGGAAGGCCTCCGGCCCCTCGACGCGCAGGAACTGGCAGTGGCCGCCCGAGACGAGCAGCATCAGGTAGGGGAAATCCACGCCATCCGTCAGCCGCGGCGTCAGCGCGTGCCCGGCGAGGTGGTTGACCCCCAGCAGCGGCAGCCCGGTCCCGGCGGCAAGGCCGCGGGCCAGCATCACCCCCGCCAGCACGCCGCCGATCAGCCCCGGCCCGGCGGTCACGGCGATGGCGTCGAGGTCCGAGAAGCTCGTGCCCGCCAGTTCCATCGCGCGCTCGACGCAGTGGTCCAGCCGCTCGGCATGGGCGCGAGCGGCGATCTCCGGCACCACGCCGCCGAAGGCCTCGTGCAGGCCGGTCTGACCTTCGACCACCGAGGCCAGCACCCGGCCCTCGCCCGTGACCACGGCGGCGGCGCTGTCGTCGCAGCTGCTCTCGATGCCGAGGACGGTCAGGGTCATGCGGGGTCCGTGGGCTTGCCGGGGGCGGGCGGGGGGCTTAGGCCACCCGCGTAGCACCGCACCGGGGTTGTCGTCCATGCCGCCGCCCGTCCTCCTGCTGACCCGCCCCGAGCCGGCCTCGCGCCGCTTTGCGGAGGAGGTGGCGGATCTTGGCCTCAGGACGGTGATCGCGCCGCTGATGCGGATCGAGCCGGTGGCGCATGACGCGCAGCGCGCGCAGGCGGCGCCGGTGGTGGTCCTCACCTCGGTCGCCGCGGTCCCCGCGGCCGGAACGGGCGCCGGGCGGCGGGCGATCTGTGTCGGCGATGCCACGGCCGCGGCGGCCCGCGAGGCCGGGTTTGTGGTTGAAACCGGCGCGACCGGCGAGGCCTCGGGCCTCCTGCCGCTCATCGCCGCTTGCGACACGGTGCCGCTGCACCTGCGCGGGCGGCATGTCGCCGCCGAACTGCCGGGGCCGTCGCTCATCGTCTATGATCAGGTCGCCCTTCCGCTCCCTGAGGCGGGCCGGGCGGTCCTCGATGGCGAGGGGCCGGTGCTGCTGCCGCTGTTCTCGCCGCGCTCGGCTGCGCTGGCCGCGGAGGCTGCGGCGGGCGCGCGGGCGCAACTCGTGCCGCTGGCGATCAGCGCCGCGGCGGCGCGGGCCTGGGGCGGGGCGATGCCGGTCGCGGCGCGGCCGGACGGGGCGTCGATGCGCGCCCTCGTCGCAGCGGCTGTGGCGGAACAAAGCCGGCGCGAGCCGGGTTGAGGACCAGCACCGCCGCCCCTAGAGTGCCGCACTATTCGAGGCGCGCAGGATCACGGGGACGGACGGGAAATGGCGGAGAACGGCACCACGCGCGACGACGACCGCCTGACAGGGGCCGCCGCACGGCCCGAGCCCGCGCAAGGCCCGGTCATCGAGAGCCGCCTGCTGGACCCCGACGCGAAGCCAAATGCCGTCGAGGAGCCGCTGCCGCCGATCGAATCAGCCTTGCTGGGTGTGGGCGACGGACAGGCGGCGCGACGGCGCGACGGAGCCGCGGTGGAGGACGCCGTCCTCGCGGATTCGCCGTCCCTCACCCCTGCCGCGCACGGCGGATCGGCCTATGAGCCGCCCCACAGCCCCCCCGCGCCGGTGATGGTCGAGCAGCAGCGCGGCGGCTTCTGGCCGATGGTCCTGGGCGGCGTGGTGGCCGCGGGCCTCGGCGCCGGCGCCCTATGGTGGGCCGCACCGCGGTTGTCGGACCCCGGCGATGCCGCCGCGGTCGGCAGGGCCGCCGTCACTGAGACCGCGGCCGCCGCTGCGAGGGCCGAGATCGAGGCCGCCCGCCCGGCGCTGATCGAGGCGGCGCGCGAGGAGGCCCTCGCGGCCCGGCCGGAGGTCGCCGCTTCGCCCGCGGACCTGGCGCCCCGCCTCGACGCGCTCGAGGCGCGGCTTGCGGCCCCCGGCGAGGGCGTCGCCCCGGTGACGGACGGCGCGGCGCAGACCCGCCTCTCCGATCTCGAGGCCGAGGTCGCGCGCATCGGCAGCGCCCTTGCCACCCCGGCCCGGATCGCGCCGCCCGGCGCGCCGCCGCTCCCGGTCGTCGATCCGGCCGAAGTCGCCGCCCTGCGCGCCGGGCTGGACGCGCAGGCCGCGCAGATCGAGGCTCTCGCCGCCCGTCCGGTGATCGACCCGGCGGCGGCCGAGGAACTCCGCGCGATGGCCGCGTCGGCGTCCGAGACTGCCGCCCGCATCGAGGCCCTTGCCGCGCAGGTCGGGACGCAGCTGGCCGAGGCTCAGGCGCAAGGCGCCGAACTCGCCGCGCAGCAGGGCCGGATTGCCGCCGAGGTCGCGGCAACGGCGCAGCGGGCCGAGACCGCCGCCGCCGTGGCGCGGCTGGAAACGGCGCTGGCCGAGGGCGGAAGCACGGCCGAGGCCGCCGCAGCCCTCGACGCCGCGGGCGTCGAGACCCCGGCGCTGCCCGCCGAGATCCCCTCGCTCGCCGCCCTGCGCGCCGGCTGGGACGACGCGGCCCGCGCGGGTCTCGCCGCCGCCCGCGAGGCCGGGGCCGAGACCAGCTCCGGCGGCGGCTTCGCCGGTTTCCTGCGCGCCCAGACCGGCGCCCGCTCGGTCGCGCCGCGCGAAGGCGGGGATGCTGACGCAATCCTGTCGCGGGCCGGTGCCGCCGTGACGCAGGGCGACATCCCGGCCGCGCTGGCCGAACTCCAGGCTCTGCCCGAGCCTGCCCAGGCCGCGATGGCGGACTGGATCGCCCAGGCGCAGGCCCGCGCCGCGGCCGAGGCCGCCGCCGGCAGCCTGCAGAACCAGCCCTGAGGACGCACGCATGATCCAGTCGCTGCTCAAGATCCTGTTCTTCTTCGCGGTGGTCCTCGCCCTCGCCCTCGGGGCCGAGCGCATCGCCGCGACCGGCGAGCCCGTTCGCATCGTCTTCGAGGGCGTCGAATACACCCTCGGCCCGCTGCAGGCGGTGGTCGTGGCGATCCTGCTGCTGATCGTGGCCTGGCTGCTGATGAAGCTCGTGGGTTTCGTGCTGTCGCTGCTGGGCTTTGCCTTGGGCGAGCGCAACGACGTGGACCGCTGGTTCGACCGCAGGCGGCAGCAGAAGGGCTATGCCGCGCTGAGCGAAGGGATGCTGGCGGTGGCCTCGGGCGAGGGCAGGCTGGCGCAGGACCAGGCCGCCAAGGCGGCGCGCTACCTCGACCAGCCGCATCTGACGAACCTGCTGGCGGCGCAGGCGGCCGAGGTCGCGGGCGATGCGACCGCCGCCGATTCCGCCTACCGCCGGATGCTGGAGGACGACCGCACCCGCTTCGTCGGCATCCGCGGGCTGATGCAGCAGCGGCTGCGGCAGGGTGACACGCAGACGGCGCTGAAGCTGGCCGAGAAGGCCTATGCGATCCGCCCGCGCAACATCGCGCTGCAGGACCAGTTGCTCAGCCTGCAGGCGCAGGCGCATGACTGGAAAGGCGCGCGCGGTGTCCTCAAGGACAAGCGCCGTCGTGGCGACCTGCCCAAGGACGTGCACATCCGCCGCGACGCGGTGCTCGCGTTGCAGGAGGCGCGCGAGGTGCTGGCGCATGGCAACTCGATCTCGGCCCGCGAGGCGGCGATCAGCGCTAACCGCGCCTCGCCCGACCTGATCCCGGCCGCGGTGCTGGCGGCGCGCAGCTACATCGCCCGCAAGGACCCGAAGAACGCCGCCCGCGTGCTGGAGAAGACCTGGGGCATCCGCCCGCACCCGTCGCTCGCCGCGGCCTATGCCGAAATCGCGCCGGAGGAGAGCCCGTCGCAGCGCCTGCGCCGGTTCCAGCCGCTCTTGAAGCAGCAGGCGGACGACCCGGAGACGCGGATGCTGCATGCCGAGCTGCTGCTCGCCGCCGAGGATTTTCCCGGCGCGCGCCGGGCCCTGGGGGATCTGGCCGAGAAGCACCCGACGGTCCGCTCGCTCGCCATCATGGCCGCCATCGCGCGCGGCGAGGGCGCCGACGAGAGCCTCGTGCGCGGCTGGCTTGCGCGCGCCATGACGGCGAGCCGCGGCCCGCAATGGGTCTGCGACAACTGCCACAACGTAATGGAGGACTGGGCGCCCACCTGCGACTCCTGCAACGCCTTCGACACGCTGACCTGGCGCGAGCCGGACCGCCACCTCGAGGCCGCCTCGCCCTACGGGGTCGAGATGCTGCCTCTGATCGTCGGCCGTCCCGCCGGCTCCGAGGCGCATGTCGCCGCGGCCTTCCACGAGGCCGACGCCTATGCCGAGGGCAGCGACCACCACCCGTCCGCGACCCCCGATCCGGGCCTTCGCCCCGCCCCCGCCGCGCCCCGCAGCAGCGGCCCGGTGCGCGAGACGCCAGTGGTCCCGCCGGGGATCGTGCCGCGCGAATCCGACTACGTGGCCTCCGAGCCGTCGCGCACCGTGACCGACCTCGAGGAGGAGCCGCTGCTGGTCCGCCCCGATGTCGAGCCGCCGGACGAGGGGCCGGAAAACACGCAGCGGCGTGCCTGACGCCCGCGCCGGACGCACCGAAAACCGCGGCGCGATTGGCCCTTCCCCCGTGCCGCGGAAGCTGCTATCCGGCACGCCACCCGCGGGGCCGAGGCCCTGTGAGGCACGCCGGTGTAGCTCAGCTGGTAGAGCACGTCATTCGTAATGATGGGGTCGGGGGTTCGAGTCCCTTCACCGGCACCACCCCTCCTTTCCGGGCGGGACCGCGGTCAGAAATCGACCGCGATGCCTTTGCGCTCGTAGTCGCCAAAGCGCACCGGCTCCGGCCCGTCGCGGCCGCCGAGTTCCTCGGGCATCTCTGGGGCCGGGTTGGCGGCGCGGCGGGCCTCGGCCTCGGCGAGCGCGCGCTGCGCCTCGGGCGGCAGGCTGCTGCGGCGGGCGGCCTCGGCGGGCGTGAGTTCTGGTGCGGTGGGATCGGGCATGGCAGCCTCGCGGGACGATGAGGGGAATGGGCGGATGGTAGGCGCGGGCGACGGGTCGGACAAGGGCGGGCAGGGCGGCGAGGCGCGGCCGCGGCGGGCTGCGCCGCCGAAGCCTGCGGTCGCGGCTGTCGAAGCCCCGGCCCGGAAGGAGCGCCGCAAGCCTCGCTCGGCGAAGCCGCCGGTTCAGGCCCCGGTCCAGAAGCCCCGCAACGACTCTGCCCGCGCCGGTGCGCTGCGCCTGCTGGGTGCGGTGCGCGACGGGGCGAGCCTCGACGCCGCCGCCGAGGCGCTGACCGCGCGGCTTCCCCCGCCCGACCGCGCCCGCGCCCGGCGCCTCGCGGCCACCGCCCTGCGTCATCGCGGGCGGGCCGAGGCGGTGCTGGCGCCGCTTCTGCCCCGCCGCCCGAAACCGGCCATCGCCGACGTGCTGCTGCTCGGCGTGACCGAGATGCACGCATTCGGCGAGGCCCCCCATGGAGTCGTCAACGAGGCCGTCGCGCTGGCCCGCAAGCAGGGGCAGAAGGGCGCGGCGGCGGCGGGGATGGTCAACGCAGTGCTGCGGCGGGCGGCCGAGGCGGGAGCGGTCTGGGCAGGGGCTGCCCCGGTACCGCTGCCGGATTGGATTCGCGATCCCGTTGCCGAGGCTTGGGGCGAGGACGCCGCCAGCGCCATCGAGGCCGCGCATGAGCGGGGAGCGCCGCTGGACCTGACCGCGAAACCGGGCCGTGAGGTCGCGGGCGCGACCCGCCTGCCGACCGGCAGCTTCCGCCTGCCGGCGGGCGGGCAGGTCTCGGCGCTGCCGGGTTTCGCCGAGGGCGACTGGTGGGTGCAGGACGCCGCCGCCGCCCTTCCCGCGCGGCTCCTCGACCCGCGGCCGGGCGAGCGCATCGCCGATCTCTGCGCCGCGCCGGGTGGCAAGACGCTGCAACTCGCCGCCGCCGGGGCGCTCGTGACGGCGGTGGACCTCTCGCCGCAGCGGCTGGAGCGGGTGGCGGAGAACCTCGCGCGCTGCGGCCTTCAGGCTGAACTGGTTGCGGCCGATGCGCGCGAATGGCGCCCGGAGGCACCGCTCGACGCGATCCTCCTCGATGCGCCCTGCTCGGCCACCGGCACCATCCGCCGCCACCCCGAACTGCCGCTGATCCGCGACGGCAGCGGCATCGCGGCGCTGGCGGCGCTGCAGGACGAGTTGATCGACCACGCCCTCGCCCTGCTGCCGCCGGGCGCGCGGCTGGTCTTCGCCACCTGCTCGCTGCTGCCCGAGGAGGGCGAGGCGCGCCTCGCCGCCGCGCTCGCCCGGCATCCGGGGCTTTCGGTGGAGGCACCGGACGCGGCGGCGCTGGGGATCGAGCCCGGCTGGATCACGCCCGACGGCGCCATCCGGCTGCGGCCCGACCTGTGGCCCGAGCGCGGCGGTCTGGACGGCTTCTTCATGGTCCGCTTGCGGAAATCCGCCGAGGCGACCTAACCTTCCTGCGGCACACGGCAGGGGCGAGACGGGCGGGTGACAGCGACGCGAGACGAGACCGCCCCGCACGGCTTCCTGCGCCGGCCGGAGCCGCGGGCGATCGGCTGGGCCAGCCGCGGGGCCGAGATCGTGGCCGGGCGGCTGCGGCTCGACGGCGCCGTGGTCGATGCCGCGGGCTTTCCCGACGGCCTGCCCGAACGCGCGACGGCCGAGCTGCACGGCTTCGGCTGGCTCGACGACCTCGCGGCGCTGGGCACGCCCGCGGCGCGGGACGTGGCGCAGGCAGCGGTGCTGGCGTGGGTTCGGCAGCGCCCCGAACCGGGGACCGGGCCGGTCTGGCGCGCGGATGTCACGGGGCGACGCGTCATGCGCTGGGTGTTCCACGCGGGCACCCTGTTGCCGGGCCTCGACCGCGCGGCCTCCACGCCGATCTTCGCCTCGCTCCACGCGCAGCTGGGGCATCTGCGACGGCACCTGTCCGAGACGTCGCTCGAGGCGGCCGCGGGCCTCGCCATCGCCGCCATGAGCCTGCGCGGGGCGGAGGCGCATCTGCCCCCGGCGCTCGAGGCGCTTGCGGCGGCGGCGGACCGGCTGCCGGCGGATGATCCGCGGCGCAACCCCGAGGCGCAGCTGGAGACAGCGGCGCTGCTGGCCTGGGTGATCGACACCGCAGCCGAGGCGCGGGTCAAGCTGCCGCCGCCGCTGCGGGCCGCGCTGGCGCGGATCGCGCCGGTGCTGCGGGGGCTGCGCCATGCCGATGGCGGGCTGCCGCGGATGCATGGCGGCGGCGCGGGGGCGCCCGGGCGTCTCGACCAGGTGCTGCGCGCGGCGGGGCCGGCGCCGCCGATCGAGGGCGCGGCGATGGGGTTCCGGCGGCTCTCGCGCGGGCGCAGCACGGTCGTCCTCGACGCGGCGCCGCCGCCAGCGGGCGAGCACGGCCAAGCCTCGACGCTGGGGTTCGAGTTCACCGTCGCCCGGCATCCGCTGATCGTCGGCTGCGGCTCCGGGCGGCGCTTCGGGGCCGACTGGGCGATGGCCGGCCGGGCGAGCCCGGCCTGTTCGACGCTGGTGCTGGACGGCCTCAGTTCGGCGCAGCTGGATGCTGTGGGCGGGCTCGATCCTGCGCCGGGGCGGGTGAGGGTGCAAGGCGATGCGGGGGAGGGCGACGGCCTCGCGGCGAATGTCCGCGCCGCGCATGACGGCTGGCGGGAGAGTCACGGGCTCGACCATCTCCGCGCGCTGCGCCTCGCGCCTGACGGGCTGGCGCTCCAGGGGGAGGATGCGCTGGAGCCGGTCGGCGCCGCGGGGGGCACAGCGCGCGAGGCGGCGCTGCATTTCCATCTGCACCCGGAGGTTGCCTCCGGCCTCTCGCAGGACGGCGTGGCGCTGCGCCTGCCTTCGGGCGAGGGCTGGCGCTTCGGCCATGAGGGCGGCGCGCTGACGCTGGAGCCTTCGGCCTGGCTCGACCCCGCGCAGCCTCGCCCCCGGCCCTCGCGGCAGATCGTGCTGCGCGCGCCGCTGGTCTCCGGCACGCCATGGAAGATTGCCTGGCAGCTCACGCGGGTCTGACGGCCGCGCGGCTGGACCTCGGCCCGGCGGCGCGGTAGCTGGCGCCAACCCGTCTCCCCGAGGCCATGATGACCGACCGCATCCCCGTCCGCCGCGCCCTGATCTCCGTCTCGGACAAGTCCGGGCTTGTCGAACTGGCGCAGGCGCTGGCCGGGCAGGGGGTGGAGCTGGTTTCGACCGGCGGCACGGCGATGCAGCTGCGCGATGCGGGGCTCGCGGTGCGGGACGTGGCCGACCTTACCGGCTTTCCCGAGATGATGGACGGGCGCGTCAAGACGCTGCATCCGGCGGTGCATGGAGGCTTGCTGGCGCTGCGCGACGAGCCCTCGCATCGCGAGGCGATGGCGGCGCACGGGATCGGGGCGATCGATCTGCTGGTGGTGAACCTCTATCCCTTCGAGGCGACGGTGGCGGCGGGCGCGGCCTACGACGACTGCATCGAAAACATCGACATCGGCGGCCCGGCGATGATCCGGGCGGCGGCGAAGAACCACGCGCATGTGGCGGTCGTGACCGACCCCGAGGACTACCCGCCGCTGCTTGAGGCGCTCGCGGCTGGCGGCACCGACCTCGCCTTCCGCAAGCGGCTGGCGCAGATCGCCTATGAGCGGACGGCAGCCTATGACGCGGCGGTGTCGGGCTGGATGGCGGGCGCCATTGGCGAGGCGACGCCTCGGCGGCGGGCCTTGGCGGGCAGGCTCGCGCAGCCGCTCCGCTACGGCGAGAACCCGCATCAGGCGGCCGCCTTCTACACCGACGGCTCGGCCCGGCCCGGCGTCGCGACCGCGCGCCAGTGGCAGGGCAAGGAGCTCTCCTACAACAACATCAACGACACCGACGCCGCCTATGAGCTGGTGGCGGAGTTCGGCCCGGATACTCCCGCCTGCGCGATCATCAAGCACGCCAACCCCTGCGGCGTGGCGCGTGGCGCGACGCTGGCCGAGGCTTACGCCCGCGCCTACGACTGCGACCGGACCTCGGCCTTCGGCGGGATCGTGGCGCTGAACCGGACGCTCGACGGCGAGACGGCGCGCGCCATCAGCGAAATCTTCACCGAGGTCGTGATCGCGCCGGACGCGGATGACGACGCCAAGGCGGTGTTCGCGGGCAAGAAGAACCTGCGGCTGCTGATGGCGGGCGGGTTGCCCGACCCCGCCGCGCAAGGCGAGGTGTTCCGGCAGGTCGCGGGCGGGTTCCTCGTCCAGTCCCGCGATGCGGGGCGGATCGCGCGCGCCGACCTGCGGGTTGTCACGGCGAAGCAGCCGACCGAGGCGCAACTCGACGACCTGCTCTTCGCCTGGACCGTCGCCAAGCACGTCAAGTCGAACGCCATCGTCTATGCCCGCGACGTCGCCACCGTGGGCATCGGCGCCGGGCAGATGAGCCGCATCGACTCGACCCGCATCGGCCGCCGCAAGGCCGAGGACATGGCCGAGGCGCTGGGTCTCGCCCGCCCGCCGACCGAGGGCGCGGTGGTCGCCTCGGATGCGTTCTTCCCCTTCGCGGACGGGATCGAAGCGCTGGCCGAGGCCGGCGCGGTCGCGGTGATCCAGCCCGGCGGCTCGATGCGCGACGAGGAGGTGATCGCGGCGGCCGACCGGCTCGGCCTCGCGATGGTCTTCACCGGCCAGCGGCATTTCCGTCACTGATGGCGCGCGAACCCGACCCCCCGCGGCCCGAGCCCGCGCCGCCCGAGAAGGCGCCGAAGCTCCGCAAGCCGCGCGCGAAGAAACCCGCCGGCACAGCCAGCCGCGGCAAGGCGCCCGCGACCCGCAAGGTCGCCGCGCCGCCGCCGGTGTCGCTGCGCGACCAGCCGTGGCGGCTGACCGGCCTCGTCGCGGGCGGAATCATCCTCTTCGACCAGCTCACGAAATGGTTCGTGGTCCACTGGCTCGACCTCGCCACGCGGCGCGAGATCGACGTGATCGACCCCTTCCTGAACTTCCGCATGGCCTGGAATCAGGGCGTCAACTTCGGCCTGCTCTCTTCCTCCGCCGACATCATGCGCTGGGTGCTGGTCGCGGTCGCGCTGGCGGTCTGCGTCTGGGTCGGCGTCTGGGTGCATCGCGCGCGACCGGGGCGGATGGCGCAGGTGGCGGCGGGGCTGCTGATCGGCGGCGCCATCGGGAACGTGATCGACCGGGTGGCCTATGGCGCGGTGGCGGATTTCCTCAACATGTCGCTGCCGGGCTGGCGCAACCCCTACAGCTTCAACGTGGCGGATATCGCGATCTTCGCCGGTGCCTTGGGGCTCGTGTTCCAGCCGCAACCGGCGAAGCCCCGTGACGGCGCGAAGAAGACGCGCTAGAGAGGGCCGCAAAGCCGGATGAGGGGCAGTCCATGCGGGTGATCGGGGTCTCTATCGGACTGCTGACGGCAGCCATGCTGGCCGGCTGCGGCGGCGACACCGGGCTGATGAACATCGAGGGCGGCAGCGACGGCCCGGACGAGTTCGCGATCCTGCCGACGAAGCCGCTGCAGATGCCGCCGGACCTCAACCAGCTTCCGGTGCCGACGCCAGGCGGGGCCAGCATCACCGACCCGACGCCCGAGGCGGATGCGGTCGCGGCGCTCGGCGGCGATCCGGGGCGGCTTGCGCCGACCGGGATCGGGGCGGCGGATGGCGCGCTGGTCAGCTATGCCTCGCGCGCGGGCGCGGCTCCCGGCATCCGGCAGGTGCTCGCCGCCGAGGACGAGCAGTTCCGCGCCGGGCGCGGCCGGCGGCTGCTGGAAGTGCTGGCGCGCACCAACGTCTATTACCGTGCCTATGAGCCGCAGTCGCTGGACCCCTGGGTCGAGCAGGACCGCTGGCGCCGGTCCGGGGCGCAGGTGCCCTCGGCCCCGCCGCCGCCGCTCGACTGACCGGCGCATCGTCGGAAAGGAGCCCGGCCCATGCATCACGGCTATGACGAATCCCCCTTCAACCCGCTGCCGCTGGTGGTCTGGGCCCTGGTGCTGCCCGCCGTGGCCTCCGAGGCGGTGTTTGCGCTCAACAGCGCGGGCTTCACCGGAGGCGGGATCGGGCTGCGCGGGCGCGCGCTCGAACTTGCGGCCTATCCGCCCGAGATGGCGCTCAGGATGTGGCAATGGGGCGTGATGGTCTGGGACCAGTCCTACCGGATCCTGTCCTATCCCTTCATCCACTACGGCTTCACCCATGCGGCCTTCGTGGTGGTCTTCACGCTGGCGCTCGGCAAGGTGCTGTCCGAGACCTTCCGCCCGGTGGGGGTACTGGGTCTCTGGTTCGGCTGCACCATCGGCGCGGCGCTGATCTACACCACCATCGCGGCGCTGCTGCCGGGCATACGCTTCGCGCCGCTGGTGGGAGGCTTTCCGCCGGTCTACGGCTTCGTGGGCGCGTTCACCTTCCTGCTCTGGGCGCGGCTGGGGCAGATCGGCGGCAACCGGATGCGGGCGTTTTCGCTGATCGGGATGCTGCTGCTCTTCCAGCTGACCTTCGGGCTGATCTTCGGCGGCGCGGGCACCTCCTGGATCGCCGAGATCGCGGGCTTCTGCCTCGGCTTCGGCCTCAGCTTCGTGCTGGTCCCGGGCGGTCCGGCGCGGGTGCGCCGGGCGCTGCGTCAGCGCTGACGGCGCAGGCTCGCGCGCAGGTCCGAGCGGCTGATCGCACCGAAGGCGAGGGCGGCGACGGCGTAGCTCGCCACGCCCGCCCCGACCAGCAGCGCCAGGGCGAGGATGCGCTCGCCCGGTGCGGCCAGCATGGGCGTCAGGGCGCGCTCGGCGAACCACAGGACCACGCCCATCACCAGCGAGGCGGCGACGATCCGCGGCACGCGAGCGCGCAGGCGGGCGTCGGCGGCTCCGGCATCGCCGAAGGCGCGGCTGCCGCGCCACAGCTGCCATGACATGATCCAACCCGCGACCGTGGTGCCGAGCGCCGCCGCCGAGAAACCGATCAGCGGCGCGAGGCCGAGGGCCACGCCCGCGTTCACCACCATCGACACGACCGCATAGCGGAAGGGCGAGCGGGTATCCTCGCGCGCGAAGAACAGCGGCTGCTGGACCTTCTGCAGCACGAAGGCGGGCAGGCCGACGCCGTAGATGGCGAGGGCGAGGGCGGTCGGGCCAACGTCGCTTTGCTCGAAGGCGCCGCGGCCGAAGAGGACCGAGATCAGCGGGCCAGAGATGACCACGAGGGCGACGGCCGAGGGGACGGTGAGGAACAGCGCGAACTCGGCCGCGCGGTTCCACGCTGCGCGCCCGCCCGCGTGGTCCTCGGCCTTCAGGCGGCGCGAGATGTCGGGCAGCAGGACGATGCCGATGGCGATGCCGACGACGCCCAGGGGGAGTTGGTAGAGGCGGTCGGCATAGGTCAGCCAGGCGATCGCGCCCTCGAAGAACGACCCGACCTGACGGCCGACGAGCAGGTTGATCTGCACCACGCCCCCCGCCAGCACGGCGGGCGCAGCGATGGCGAGCAGGCGGCGCATGTCGGGCGTCAGGCGCGGGCGGCGCAGGCGCAGCGGGAAGCCCATGCGCTTCGCGGCCCACCAGACGGCGGCAAGCTGCGCCATCCCCGAGACCGGCGTGGACCAGGCCATCGCGAGGCCCATGTCCCAGCCGAAGCGGTCGGCCATGAGCATCGCGGCGATCAGGATGAAGTTCATCAGCACCGGGGCCGCGGCCGCCGCGACGAAGCGGCCCCCCGCGTTCAGCAGGCCCGAGAGCAGCGCCGTCAGCGAGATGAAGAAGATGTAGGGAAAGCAGATGCGCCCGTAGAGGACGGCGAGATCGAACCGCTCGTCGCCGACGAAGCCCGCGGCCATGGCGAGGACCAGCCAGGGCATGGCAATCGTGGCAATGACCGAGACGACGATCACCACCGTGGCGAGGCCCGAGAAGGCGTCCTCGGCGAAGGCGCGGGGGCCCTCGCTGGCCTCGAGCTTCTTGGAGAACATCGGCACGAAGGCGGTGTTGAACGCGCCCTCGGCGAAGAAGCGGCGGAACATGTTGGGCAGCGTGAAGGCGACGAGATAGGCCTCGGCCACCGGCCCGGTGCCGAGGAAGGCCGCGATCAGCACGTCGCGCACGAAGCCGACGACGCGGCTGGCGAGCGTCCAGGCGCCGACGGTCAGGAAGCCGCGAAAGAGGCGGATCGGTTTCATGGGCCTCGCCCTCAGGTGTCGCGCCGGGATGGGGCAGGAGGGGGCCGGAAGGCAAGGGGTGCGCGCGGCCTTCATGGGCAGCCACCGCCCCCGCCATTGCACGCGGGCCGCCGGATCGCTACCTCCCCCGCATGAACAGCCGCCCGCCCCTGACCGTCTACCTCGCCGCCCCGCGCGGCTTCTGCGCCGGCGTGGACCGCGCCATCCGCATCGTGGAACTCGCGCTGCAGAAATGGGGCGCGCCGGTCTATGTCCGCCACGAGATCGTTCACAACCGCTTCGTCGTGGACCGCCTGCGCGACCTCGGCGCGGTGTTCGTGGAGGAACTGGACGAGGCCCCTGACGACCGGCCCGTGATCTTCTCGGCCCACGGCGTGCCGAGATCGGTCCCGGCCGAGGCGGCGCGGCGCAACATGATCCAGGTCGACGCGACCTGCCCGCTGGTGACCAAGGTCCATATGGAGGCCGCCCGTCACGCGCAGGAAGGGCTGCAGCTCGTGATGGTGGGTCATGCCGGGCACCCGGAGGTGATCGGCACGATGGGCCAGCTGCCGCCGGGCGAGGTGCTGCTGGTCGAATCGGTCGCGGACGTGGCGACCCTCGCCCCGCGCGACCCGGCGCGGCTGGCCTGGGTGACGCAGACGACGCTCAGCGTGGACGACACGGCCGAGATCGTGGCGGCGCTGCAGGCGCGCTTCCCCGGCATCACCGGCCCGGCCAAGGACGACATCTGCTACGCCACCACCAACCGGCAGGCGGCGGTGAAGGCGATTGCCGGCAAGATCGACGCGCTGCTGGTCATCGGCGCGCCGAACAGCTCGAACTCGCGCCGGCTGGTCGAGGTCGGGCGCACGGCGGGCTGCGGCTATGCCCAGCTCGTCGGCCGCGCGGACGAGATCGACTGGCGCGCGCTCGAAGGCATCCGCACCATCGGCGTGACCGCCGGGGCGAGCGCGCCGGAGGTGCTGGTCGAGGAGGTCGTGGACGCGCTCCGCTCGCGCTTCGACGTGACGGTCGAGATGGTCGAGACCGCCCGCGAGGACATCGAGTTCAAGGTGCCGAGGGTGTTGCGGCAACCGGCGTGAGCCGGGGGTTTTCCACCCCCGGACCCCAGGAGGATATTTGGATCAAGGCGAAGACATGCGGCTTTTCTCCATGACGGGGCGGAGGTGGTGAGCGCGGATCCCGCGGCCTCGGCGGACCCTTCCGCGGCGCGTGGTGCGACCGAGCTCCACGCCTGGACCGACGGCGCCTGCAGCGGCAATCCCGGCCCCGGCGGCTGGGGTGTGGTGATGCGGGCCATGCGGGACGGGGAGGTTCTGCGCGAGCGCGAGCTTTCGGGCGGCGAGGCGGCGACCACCAACAACCGCATGGAGCTGATGGCGTCGATCGCGGCGCTCGAGGCGCTGAACCGCGCCTCGACGATCACCGTCACCACCGACAGCGCCTATGTGAAGAACGGCGTCACCGCTTGGATTCACGGCTGGAAGCGGAACGGCTGGAAGACCTCGGACCGCAAGCCGGTGAAGAACGAGGACCTGTGGCGGCGGCTCGACGCCGCGGCCGCGCGGCATCGCGTCACCTGGGCCTGGATCAAGGGCCATGCCGGGCATGCCGAGAACGAGCGCGCGGACGAGCTGGCGCGCGCGGGGATGGCGCCGTTCAAGTGACCGCCACGGCGCCGCTGACCCGCGGGGTGGTGGCGTTCGTCTGAGGCCGGGCCGCCGCGCGCCTGCTGAGCGGCCTTCGCCCGCCGCAGGCGGCGCGCCGCCGCATTGCCACCACCGGCGTCGCGGCCTATCGCTCGCGGCATGTCTGGATGGCTCCCGCTTCTCGCCGCCTTCGCGCTGTTTCTCGCCGCCCATGCGATCCCGATGCGGCCCGACATCCGCGGGCCGCTGGTCGGGGCGCTCGGGCGACGGGGCTATCTGGTCCTCTACAGCCTGCTGTCGATCGGACTGCTCTACCTGCTGATCCTCGCCGTGAACGCCGCGCCGCGCGTGACGTTGTGGGCGCCGGCGCTGTGGCAGCGGTGGCTCGTGAACCTCGCGATGCCGGCCGCGATCCTGCTTGCCGCCTTCGGCATCGGCGCGCCCAATCCCTTCGGCGTCACCGGCAAGGCCGAGGGCTTCGACCCGGCGCGGCCGGGCATCGCAGGGATCACGCGGCATCCGCTGATGTGGGCCTTCGCGCTCTGGGCCGGGGCGCATCTGGTCGCGAATGGCGAGCTTGCGCATGTGCTGTTCTTCGGCGCGATGCTGGTCTTCGCGCTCATGGGCCTTGCCGCGGGCGAGGCGCGGGCGCGGCGGCTGCCTGATTTCAGGCGGCTGGCCGTGCGGACCTCCCTCCTCCCCGGAGCGGCGCTGCTGACCGGGCGGTGGCAGCCGCGGGGCTGGCCCTCGCCGCTGCGGCTCGGCATCGCCGTCGTGGTCTGGCTCGGCCTCCTCTATCTGCATCCGCCGCTGATCGGCGCGGTGGCGCTGCCATGACGGCGCGCTTCACGCTTGCCGACGCGCTGCGGGCCGGGGCGCGCGACCTCGCCTCGGGCGGCGTGCCCGATCCCTCGCGCGACGCGCGGCGGCTGCTCGCCCATGTCCTCGGCATGCCGCCCGAGCGGCTGACGACGAAGCTGCGCGAGCCGTTTCCGCTCGCGGCAGGCGCGGCCTTCGACGCCGCCCTCTGCCGGCGCCTCTCGCGCGAGCCGGTCTCGCAGATCACCGGGCGACGGCTCTTCTGGGGCCGCCCGTTCCGCGTCACCCGCGACACGCTCGATCCCCGCCCCGAGACCGAGACCCTGATCGCCGCGGCCCTCGAGGCGCCCTTCGCGGAGGTGCTGGACCTCGGCACCGGCACCGGCGCGATCCTGCTGACGCTGCTGCTGGAGCGGCCCGGCGCGACGGGCCTCGGGACCGACCTGTCCGAGGCCGCCCTCGCCGTCGCCCGCGGGAACGCGGCCCGCCTCGGCGCGCGCGACGCGACGTTCCTGCGCGCCGACTGGTTTGACGGCATCGACGGGCGCTTCGACCTGATCGCTTCGAACCCGCCTTATATCGCCGCAGGCGAGATGGCCGGGCTGGAGCCCGAGGTCCGCCTCTGGGAGCCGGCCATGGCGCTCACCGACGGCGGCGACGGCCTTGCCGCCTACCGCGCGATCGCGGCCGGAGCGCCCGCGCATCTGGCGCCGGGCGGGCGGCTCATGGTCGAAATCGGCCCGACCCAGGCGGCGGCGGTCGCCGGGCTGTTCCGGGAGGCAGGCCTTGCCGGGGTGGAGGTCCGCGCGGACCTCGACGGCCGCGACCGCGTGGTGATCGCCCGCGCCCCCGACTGACGCGCGCCTGCACCACCGCGTCACCGCGACGAGTGCTGCTTGAAGCTCGCGTTGCTCCATCCTGGAAGCTGTGGCAGAACAAACCCCACGGCCCTCGCGGAGGCAGGAATGATCGACTTCACCCATGCGCGCACGACCATGGTGGACACCCAGGTCAGGCCCAGCGACGTGACCCGCTACCAGGTGATCGAGGCGATGCTCGCCGTCCCGCGCGAGCTGTTCGTGCCCCATCCGCTCGAGGGCGTGGCCTATGCCGGCCAGCACATCGTCCTCGAGGGCGGCCGGATCGTCATGGAGCCGCGGACGCTGGCCAAGATGATCGACGCACTCGACCCTTCGCCGGGCGAGCTGATCCTCGACGTTGCCTGCGGCACCGGCTACGCCGCCGCGCTCGTCGGCCGGACCGCGGGGGGCGTCGTCGCGCTCGAGAGCCTGCCCGACCTTGCGACGGCGGCCGAGGCCGCGCTCGCCGCGGCGGGGGCCGAGACGGTGGCCGTGGTCCGCGGCCCGCTCGATGCCGGCTGGCCGGGGCAGGCGCCTTATGACGCCATCCTCGTCAGCGGCGGCGCGGTGGAGGAGGTCCCCGACAGCCTCGCCTCGCAACTGCGCGAGGGCGGACGCATCGTCGCCCTGTTCGTGGAGGGCGCGCTCGGCACCGCGCGGCTCGGCCTCGCGACGCCGACCGGCATCTCCTGGCGCGACCTGTTCAACGCCCACGCCCCGCGCCTGCCCGATTTCACCCGCGCGCGCGCCTTCGCCCTCTAGCCTTCCGCGCGGGCGATCCGCGCGGGCCATGTGTCACGGGAGCCGAACATGACCCACCGCGAGCCCACGGCCGTCCGGCGACTCTGCACGGCCGCGCGCCGCACGGTCGCCGGCGCCGCCCTCGCCGTCGCGCTCGGGCCGCTGCCCGCGGCGGCCGAAAGCCTCGCCGACGCGATGGTCGCCGCCTACCGCCACGCTGCCCTGCTGGAGCAGAACCGCGCCGTCCTGCGCGCCGCCGACGAGGATGTCGCGGGCGCCATGGCGCGGCTGCGGCCGGTGATCGATTGGACGCTCAGCCACAGCTTCCGCGACCTTGACGGCACCGAGACGACCTCGCAGACCGCCTCGCTGAGCGCGCAGATGACGCTCTATGACTGGGGCCGGCGGCAGCTCGGGATCGACGCCGCGAAGGAGATCGTGCTCGCGACCCGCGCGCAGCTGATCGCGGTCGAGCAGGACGTGCTGCTCGACGCCGTCAACGCCTATCTCACGGTCCGCAGCGCCCGCCAGCAGGTCGAGCTGCAACAGAACTCGGTCCGGGTGCTGGGCGAGGAGCTGAGCGCGGCCAACGATCGCTTTTCCGTGGGCGAGATCACCGTGACCGACGTGTCGCTGGCCGAGGCGCAGCTGGCGCAGACCCGCGCGCAGCTTGCGACCGCCCAGGGCGACCTGCAGATCGCGATCGAACGCTACCGCGCCGCCACCGGGCGCGATCCCGGCGACCTCTTGGCGCCGCCGGAGCTGCCGCGCCTGCCCGAATCGGTCAGCGCCGCGCAGGCGATCGCGGTGCGCAGCCATCCGGCGATCGAGGGCGCGCAGCGCAACGTCGCCGCCGCCGAGATCCAGGTCGCGGGCGCGGCGGCCGAGCGGCGGCCGGAAATCTCGGGCAACGCCTCGGTCTTCGCGCAGCATTCCTCGATCGGCGGCAGCGACGTCGAGCCGGGCGCCAGCCTCGGAATCGAGATGCGGCAGCGGATCTATGCCGGCGGCGCGCTCAGCGCCTCGCACCGGCAGGCGATGGCGAATCGGGACCGGATCCGGGCGCAACTGCTGCAGACGACGCGCGACGTCTCGGAGCAGGTCGGCGTCTCCTGGGCCAATATCGACGTGGCCGGCGCGCAGATCCGCGCCATCGACGAGCAGATCTCGGCCGCGCAGCAGGCGTATGAGGGCGTGCGCGAGGAGGCCACGCTGGGCGCGCGCACCACGCTCGACGTGCTCGACGCCGAGCAGGACCTGCTCGAGGCGCGGGCCAACCGGATCACCGCACAAGCCAATCTCCAGTTAGCTCATTATCAACTTCTCTCGTCTATGGGTCTGCTGACGGTAGAAAACCTGCAGCTGGGGATCCCGACCTATGACCCATCGGCCTATTACAACGCGGTGCGCGACGCCCCTTCGACGAGCGTCCAGGGCCAGAACCTCGACCGCGTGCTGCGCGCCCTCGGCCGCTGACGGCCGCTTGGGCCGGGAGGCGCGCTGATGTCCGCCCCCGCCGCCTCCGGCCTGCCCCAACCGCCGCAATACGCCGCCACCCCCCAGGGGGGCAGCGGCGACGTCCTCGCCTCGATCCGGCGCATGATCGCGGAGGATGAGCAGGGCGGCGCCCCGCCCGCCTCGCCTTTGCCGCTGCGCCTCGAGGGGCCGGTGCTGCGACTCGATTCGCCGGTGGGCGGCCAGGCACTGCCGCCGCTGCGCCTCGGCCGCGGTGATTCGCCCGAGGCCACGCGCCTGCGGGCCACGGCGATGCGCGAGGCGATCCGCGCCCGTGTGCCGGGACCGGGGAGCGTGCCGCCCGAACCGGCGCCGATTGTGGCCGAGGCGGTGGCCGAAGTGGCCGAGCGGGTGGCCGAAGCGCCCGGGCCCGCGATCGAAGCCGCTGCGCCGCAAGCGCCTCAGCCGGTCGCCGCGGTGCCGGAGGTTGCCGCTCCGGTCGCCCCCGCGACCGTGGCCACGGCGGCTCAACCCCCCGCCGAAGCTGCGTCGCCGGAACCCGCACACCCGGCCGCGGGCTTTTTCGGCGACATGATTCGCGAGGTCCTGCGCCAGGAGCTGCGCGGCGAGAGCCTCGACCGCATGTCGGGCGACCTCCGCAGCATGGTCCTGCGCGAGGTGGCGCGCGCCATCACCGGCGGCACGGCCGACTGCGCGGGGTGGTGATGTAGGCACGGCGCGCGCGGCCCCGCCCGGATCCGCCCGGTCAGCCGAGGTAATCCGCCGGATCGACGCTGTCGAAGCCGTCGCGCACCTCGAAATGAACGCTTCCGTCGTTCGCGGCGGTGCCGAGCGTCTGCCCGGCGCTGACGCTGTCGCCCTTGGACACGCTCAGGCCGGAGAGGCCGGTATAGACCGTCATCAGGGTGCCGTCATGGCGGACCACCACGATCGGCGTGCCCTGCGTGTCGCGCGTGACCGCCGCCACCGTACCGCTGCCCGCCGCCTTGACGGCGGTTCCGGGCGCTGCGGCGATGTCGATGCCCTCGTTGCGGCCCTTGGCATAGGCGCGCACGATCGAGCCCGCGACCGGCATCTGAAAGCGGCCGCTGCCCGAGGCGGCGGTCCGGGTCGCGCCGAGATCGGGGCCGGAGGGGCGGTTGACCGGGGCCGAGGCCGGCCGCGTGCTCTCGGAGGGCAGCGGCTGCGCGGCCGAGGGCGGCAGCGGCGTCGGCGTGCCGCTGCCGGGGGCGGTCAGCGGCTCGGCCAGGCGGGTGCCGCCCGCGGGGATAGTCAGCCGCTGGCCCGCGCGCACGGTCATCGCCTCGCCGAGGTTGTTGGCCTGCGTGAGCGCCGCGAGGCTCACCCCGTAGCGGCGCGCGATCGACCAGGCCGTCTCGCCCGCCGCGACGGTGTGGGTCGTTGCTGCTGCCGCGGGCGCAGCGGTGCCGGAGGTTGCGGGTGCCGAGGGCGCTGCGGCTGCTGTCTGGCCGCCGCCGCCCGGCACTGCGGGCTGGGCCACGCCCTGCCCCGCAAACGGGTCGACGACCCGGCCGCCGCCGCCGGCCCCTCCGCCCGCGCCGCCCCGCGCCCCGGCGGTGTTGAGCGGCCCACCCATGGCGCCGCGCAGGTCGGGGTCGATCGCCCCCACCCCGAACGGGTTCCTGAATCCCGCCAAGGGATTCTGCATCCCGCCCATCGGGTTCTGGAAAGTGCCGTCCGCCCCGCAGGCCGCCAGCGTTCCCGCCAGCCCCGCGGCGAGCGCGGCCCGTGCCACCCTGCCTCGCACCGTCATCATCTGCCCTCGCCGCGGGTCATGCCCGCATCGCCTCGTTTGCGGGGGTCATGTCTGTCCCAACCCCTCGACCAGCGGCACGAAACGCACCTGCCGGAGTTCGTCATAGTCGTAGCCGGCCTCGTGGCGGCGCACGCGGATCAGGGTCTGGACCGCGTCCGTCTGCCCGACCGGCAGGACCATGATACCGCCGATCTTCAATTGCGACAACAACGGCCCCGGCGGGTCCTCGGCCGCGGCAGTCACCAGTATGCGATCGAAGGGCGCCGTCTCCGGCAAGCCGCGCGAGCCGTCGGCCACCCGCGCGGTGATGTTCGTGAGGCCCAGCTCGCGAAACAGCGCCTCGGCCTCGGTCACGAGGCGGCGATGGCGGTCCACGGTATAGACGCGCCGGCAGAGCAGCGACAGGATCGCCGCCTGGTAGCCCGAGCCGGTGCCGACCTCGAGGACCGTGTCGCGCGGCCCCACCTCGAGCGCCTGGCTCATCAGCCCCACGATGGAGGGCTGGCTGATCGTCTGGCCGCAGGGGATCGGCAGCGGCGTGTCCTCATAGGCGCGGTCCTCGAAATGGCCGCGCACGAAATGGCCGCGGTCGATCCGCTCCATCGCCTGCAGGACCCTCGGATCCGTGACCCCGCGCGAACGGAGCGTCAGCAGAAAGCGCATCCGGTCCTCGGCGGGATCCTCGCTCATGAGGGGGCGCCGAGCGCCTCGGCCAGCGGCCCGAGGCTCGCATGGCAGGTGAAGTCCGCGCGCATCGGCGTGACCGAGATCCAGCCCTCCATGTTCAGCGTCACGTCCGAACCCGGATCGGCCGGCGCGTCCTGCGCGCCGCCGCGGACCCAGAGGAAGCGGCGGCCAGTGGGCGAGACGAAGGGCTCGACCGTGAAGCCGCGGCTGCGGCGGCGGCCCTGCGGCGCGACGCGCAGGCCGCGGACCTCGTCGGTCGGCACGGGGGGGAAGTTCACGTTGTAGAAGAGCTGGTAGTCGGCATCCGGCTCGGTCCGGTGCGCGGCCAGCAGCCGGCGCACGACCTCCGCTCCCCAGCGGCGGGCGGGGTCGAACGGGTCCTCCATCCCGGCCATGCGCGGGCCGAGATATTGCGACAGCGCGATCGCGGGCAGGCCCTGCAGCGCCGCCTCCATCGCGGCGCCCAGGGTGCCCGAATAGGCCGCGTTCTCGCCCGAGTTGTTGCCGCGGTTCACGCCCGACAGGACGAAGTCGGGCCTGAGTCCACCCATCGCGTCCGACACCGCCGCCAGCACGCAGTCGGCCGGGCTACCCTCGGCCGCGAAGCGGCGCGGGCCGAGTTGCGCGATCATCGTCGGGCCGGTGTAGCTGATGGCGTGGGCGACGCCGGATTGCTCGAAGGCCGGGGCCACGACCCAGACCTCGCCGTCAGGCCCGGCGAGTTCGGCGGCGATCGCCTCGGCGGCGGCGAGGCCGGGGGCGTTGATGCCGTCGTCGTTGGTCAGCAGGATGCGCATTGGCCGGGCCCCTCGTCGTCGCAACCGGTGATAGCCGAGGCCGCGGGGCCGCGGCAACCGCCGCGGCTCATGCGCGGGCCGCGATCACGGCCGCCGCGGCGTCGAGCGCGCCGGGACCATGCGCAATCCCGAGCGCCCGCATCCCGGCCTCCATCGCGCCGAGCGTGCCGAGGATCATATGCGCCGAGGCGTGGCCCATATGGGCGACCCTGAGCGCATCCTCCGGCGTGGCGGCGCCGAGGCCGACGCCCAGCGTCACCCCCGCCTTCGCCGCGGTCCATTCTCGCAGCCGCGCCGCGCCCGGCAGATGCGCGGCCGTGACCGAGCGGGCGCGGGCGGCCGGATCGGTGATGTTGAGACCGATGCCGCCGTCCTCGCCCCAGGCGTCGAAGGCGGCCCAGACGGCAGCGGCCAGCCCTTCGTGGCGGGCGAAGGCGGCGTCCAGCCCCTCCTCGTCCAGCAGCAGCCGCAGCGCCTCGTCCTGCGCATAGAGGAGCTGCACCGGCGGCGTGCCGCCCCACATGTGCCAGAGTTCGCCCTCGTCCAGACGCCGGCGCCAGTCCCAGTAGGGCGTGGCCAGATCGCCCGCGGGCATCGCGCACGCCCGGTCGGAGAGCCAGAGATAGCCCAGCCCCGGCGGCGCCATGAGGCCCTTCTGGCTCGCGGCGACCAGCACGTCGATGCCGCCCGCGTCCATGCCCAGCGGCTCGCAGCCGAGCGAGGCGATCGCGTCGACGGCAAAGAGGGCCGGGTGCGCGCCCATGGCCGTCCGCAGCGCCGCGAGGTCGTTGCGGACCGAACTCGCGGTGTCCACCTGCGTCACCAGCACGGCGCGGATCAGACCGCCTCGGTCCTCGCGCAGCCGGTCGGCGAGGCGTTGCGGGTCGGCGGGGGCGCGGTTGCCGAAGTCCATGACCTCGACCTCGACGCCCATGGCGGTCGCCGCCGCCGCCCAGCCGCGGCCGAAATGGCCGGTGGCGAGGACGAGCGCGCGGTCGCCGCGGCTGAACATGCTGGCGATCGCCGCCTCCCAGGCGGCATGGCCGTTGCCGATATAGGTGGCGAGGCCGGCCGCGCCCGGGGCCAGCCGCATGAGCCGCGCGCGCAGCCCGAGGTTCAACGCGGCCAGCGGCGCCCCGTAGATGTCGGGCGAGGCGCGGTGCAGCGCGGCCAACACCGCATCCGGCGTCCGCGACGGTCCCGGAATCGCCACCACCTCATGCCCCGCCGCAAAGCTCATCCCCGTCCCCCGATTGGCGTTTGCGCCTTGGTAGACGGGGGCAAGCGCTGCGTCCATCACTCGCGCCGCGCGATCCTCAGGCGGATGCCGTCGCGGCCGCGCACCGTCAGCCGCGCGGCGGGGACCGGGTCCACCGCGCCCCGCTCGAACCGCAGCGCGCGGCAGGCGAGGGACAGCAGCAGCGGCCCCTCGAGCATTGCGAAACCGGCGCCCGGGCAGACCCGCTGCCCGGCGCTGAAGGGGATGTAGGCGCGCCGGGCGCAGTCGCGGCCGTTCTCGGTTTCCCAGCGTCCGGGGTCGAAGTCGTCGGGCGCCTCCCACAGCCGCTCGTGGCGGTGGAGGTGCCAGGGCGAGAGGACGATCTGCGCGCCTTTCGGCACGCGGCGGTCGCGGAAACGCTCCGCCCTCGCCGCCTCGCGGACATACATCGGCACCGGCGGATAGAGGCGCATGGCCTCGCGGAAGACGGCGCGCGAGAGCTTCAGGCGGCCGGCTGCGGTGAAATCGGGGGCGGCCGGGTCGAGGGCTTCGCGCGCCTCGGCCGCTACCCGCTCCTGCCAGTCGGGGAAGGCGGCGAGCAGCCAGACGGCCCAGGCGAGCGCCGAGGCCGAGGTCTCGTGCCCGGCCAGAAAGAAGGTCGCGACCTGATCCACCATCTCGCGGTGGGTGAAGCGGTGGCCGGTCTCGGGGTCGGCGGTGGTCATGATCTTGGTCGCGAGGTCGTCGGGCGCAGTGCCCATCTCGATCGCGGCGCGGCGGTCGGCGACCAGCGTCTCGATCAGCCCGCGGATGCGCGCGGCGGTGGCGCGGGTGCGACGCGAATGCGGACGCAGCCAGGCGGGCAGGGGCAGGATCGCGCCGAGATTGACCAGCGGCTGCGCGTCCTGATGGGCGCGGAAGGCGTCGAAGACCTGCGTGGCGGTCCGGTGCTCGATCGGCAGCGAGAAGAGGGTGCGGAAGATCACGTCGGCGGTGGCGTGGCTGGTCTCGGGCTCGAGGTCGATCTCGCGGCCGGCCTGCGCCTCCATCCGGGCGACGGCGGCCATGCCTGCGTCCCACATCGCGGGAAAGGCGTGGCGCAGGCGGCCGCCCTCGAAGGCCGGGTCGATGATCCGCCGGGCGCGGGCCCAGTCCTCGCCATTGGCCACGAAGACCGAGTTGCCCAGCAGCGGCGCGAGGCCCGCCTGCAGGCGGCGCGACTTCGGGAAGTCGGCCGGGCGGGTCTTGAGGACGAGTTCGACGAGAGCGGGATCGTTGCAGATGAAGCTGTGGATCACCGGGCTGCGGAACTCGGCCATCCAGGCGCGGTAGAGGCGGCTCGGCAGCGCCGAGAGTAGGTCGCGGCGGAAGGCGCGGGCAAGGCCGAGGACGGTGCCGCGGCCGTCGCCGCTGACGGGCTTGGGCGGGATCATGGCGCGGCCGCGAGGGAGGTGTGGCGGTTCACCGGACGCGCGATGCGTCCGGGGGAATGCGCGCGCCCGGCGAAGCGCTCGGCCAGCGTCAGCGGCCCGGCGGTGATGGCGAAATAGTCGTAGTCGCCGGGGCGGTCGAAGGCGCAGAGATACTGGAAATGCAGCCGGAACCAGCGGTTCTTCAACGCGGCCTGCTTCTCGGGCGAGAGCGTGCGGGTGAAGGCCGCCGACAGGACCAGCGGCCAGCGGGCATCCGGCGGCGCCACCCCGCTCACCGCCACCGGGTCGCAGAGGCCGAAGCTGCAGGCATCGCCCGGCGCGCTCACATCCACCCAGGTCAGCCGCGGGTCGGCGGCGAGGAAGGCGAGATCGCCCCGGAGCCGGTCGGCTTTCGGCAGGAAGGACGCCATCGGGATCACATGTCCCAGGGTCAGGAGCGCAAGGGCGGGGCCGCGCGGCTCCCGCCCCCCGCGGAGCAGGTCGGCCAGCACCGACACCGCGAGATAGGCGCCGGAGGAATGGCCGACCAGCAGCACCTCGTCCCAGTCCTCCGCAAGGGCGGTCGCCACCCGATCGGTGAACTGCGCCAGCCGCGCCTCGAGCGGCGGCGGATAGGCCCCGCCCGCCTGCGCCGTGAAGGCGAAGTCGTGCATCAGGTAATAGGCGAAGAGCCTGCCATCGAGCCGCCGGAAGCCGCGCAGCACCGCCCGGGCCAGCGCCAGCCCGAGGGCTGCGCCGGTGAGCCACCCTGCGGCACCGCCGATCAGCGCCACGGCGAGCCAGAGCGCGATGCCGCCCGCGGCCACCGCCACGAGAAGCTGCCCCAACAGCATGGCGATCGGATAAAGCGCCGCAAGCACCGGCCCGCGCCTGAGCCGCATCAGCCGCCCGAGCGCGCCGGAGCCGGCATAGGCCCAGGCGGTGCGGACCAGTTGCAGGTAGGTCGCCGGAATCGAGCGGCCCATCGAGGCCGCCACGACGTCGCTCCACCCCAGCACCTCGATCTCGGCCCCGATGGCCGCGCCGTCGAACGCCCCGGTGACGCCCCAGCCGAAGCCGGTTCGGTCGCCGCGCGGACCGAAGGCCAGCCGGTAGCCCGAGATTTCCGCCTGCGCCGCGCCTTCGCGGCGGTAAAGCTCGCGGTAGCGGCGCGGCGGGATCGGGTCGTAACCGGGCAGGTAGAACACCTTGCGACGGCGGACGGGCCGATGATCGGGGGGGCTTGGATGGGTCACGGCACTCGCGTCGGAGCCCTCGGGCAGTTCGCCTATAGCGCGAGCGGCCGTGGAGGGCGAGGCGTCAGCCCTGCTGGCCGGCCTCGAACCGTTCGATGGCGGCGATGCGCTGCGGCACCGGCGGGTGCGACATCAGCCAAGCCGGCGTGCCGCGCGCGGCACCGGCGAGCGTCTCGAGCTTCGCCAGCAGCGACTTCTGCGGCCCCGTCCCATAGCCCGCGCGAATCATCAGCGCCGCGGCGAAGGCATCGGCCTCGAACTCGTCCTGCCGCGACAGCCGGGCGGCGAAGGCCGAGGCGGCGAGGCCCGCGAGCCAGCCGCCGACGCCCGGCACGACGCGGCTGAGCATTCCGCCCAGCACGCTGCGGATCGCGTTCTGCCCGGCGAAATCCAGCAGCCGCCGCCGCGTGTGGCCGTGGACCACATGCCCCAGCTCATGCGCCATGACCGAGGCGAGCTCGGCCTCGGTCACCTCGTCGCGGTCGAGGCGGTCGAGGAAGCCGCGGGTCAGGAACACCCGCCCGTCGGGCGCCGCGAGGCCGTTGATGACCGGCACCTCATGCACCCGGACCCGGATCTCGGGCAGGCCGAGCGTCTCGGCGAGGCGCCGCAGCGTGGGCCGCAGGCGCGGGTGATCGAGCGGGGTCGAGGTCCGATCCAGCTCGCGCTTGAGCCGCCAGGCCGAGAACAGCCAGACCGCGGCCGTCCAGCCAAGCAGCAGCAGGAGCGGGATGAGCTTCGTCATGGGTCGGATGTGGGGCCGCGGGCGCGCAGGGTCAATCCGCCCGTGCCGCCTGCCAGGCCTCGGCATGCGGCATCAGGATCTCGCGCGTCCGCGCCACGAGGTCGCTGTCGAGGCTGTTCACCTCCGCGATTCGCCGCCGCAGCCGGGGCGTCAGCTCGACCGCGGTCTCGGGCGTGTCGGGGGTGGCCCGCACCCGCTCGCGCGGGGTGTGGCCGGGATGGCCCATCAGCGCGAACAGTGTGCTGAAGGAGAACGGATACATCTCGACCAGGCCGACGAAGGCGAAGTCCCGCTCCAGCCGGGCCATCAGCTCGGCATGGTCGGCCCGCACGTCGCCGATGAAATGGGCGATCCGGTTCTGCGAGGCGGGGTCCTCGACAAAGCTCTCCAACGTCGGGAAGCGTTGCCGGAACGCCTCGTGGCCGGGATGCATGGGGGTCCGCTGGTAGCGGTAGTCCGACACCACCCGCGCCTCCGGGTCGCGCAGGAAGGTCACCATCTCCATCCCCGGCACATGCTCCCACATCTTGCGCGTCATCGGGTGCAGCAGATGGCCGGAGGCCGAGCGGAAGCCCTGCAGGTCAGGCCGGGCGAGGAACTCGTCGAGGGCCAGGTTGACGGCCGCGTCATAGCCGATGCCGCGCTGCGCCGCGTCGGCGTGGATGTTGTGGTAAGGCTTCACGACCCGCGACAGCTCGGTCGAGAAGGACGAGCCTGCCGTCTTGGGGATGTGCAGGAAGAACCAGAAGGCGTCGCGCGGGGCCGAGGCGACGTAGTCGTCCAGCGACATGCGCCGCAGGTCGCCGAACCGCATGCCCCGGCCCTTGGTCGCCGGGTTCCAGACCCTGCGCGCCTCGCTCATCATTCCGCCCAAGCCCCGCTTCCCATCGCTCACCAGATTACCGATGGATGTGCGCCTGCCAAGGGCCCGCCCGCACTCGAGAACTTTGCATTCTCATCCAAGTTGACGCATCGCGGCCGTCAGACCTTCGAGGGTCAGCGGATGCATCCGCCCCGGGAAGACCTCGCCGATCATGCCGATCGAGGGGGTGTGGCGCCAATGCGCCTCGGGCACGGGATTGAGCCAGACGTGGTCGGGCCAGGTCTCGGCGGCGCGGCGCAGCCAGGTCTCGCCGCTCTCGGGGTTCCAATGCTCGTTGGCGCCGCCGGGGACCGCGATCTCGTAGGGCGACATCGAGGCGTCGCCCACGAACACCACCTTCCAGTCGCGGCCAAAGCGGTGCAGCAGATCCCAGGTGGGCGTCTGTTCGGCCCACCGCCGGCGGTTGTCGCGCCAGACCGCCTCGTAGAGGCAGTTGTGGAAGTAGTAATGCTCGAGATGCTTGAACTCGGCCTTGGCAGCCGAGAACAGCTCGTCCACGCGCAGGCTGTGGTCGTCCATGCTGCCGCCGACGTCGAGGAGGAGCAGGACCTTGACCGCATTGCGGCGCTCGGGCCGGGTCACGACGTCGATATAGCCGTGCTCGGCCGTGGCGCGGATGGTGCCGGGCAGGTCCAGCTCCTCCGCCGCGCCGTGCCGCGCCCATTGCCGCAGACGCTTCAGCGCCACCTTGATGTTGCGGGTGCCAAGCTCGATCCGGTCGTCGAAGTCGCGGAACTCGCGTCGGTCCCAGACCTTGACGGCGCGGCGGTGGCCGCTCTCGTGCTGGCCGATGCGGACGCCCTCGGGGTTGTAGCCATAGGCGCCGAAGGGCGAGGTGCCGGCGGTGCCGATCCACTTGCTGCCGCCCTGATGGCGGGTCTGCTGCTCGGCCAGCCGCTGGCGCAGCTTCTCCATCAGCGCCTCGAAGGAGCCGGCGCCCTGCACGGCGGCCATTTCCTCGGGCGTCAGGAGCTTCTCGGCCAGCTTCTCCAGCCATTCGCGCGGGAGTTCGCGGGCGTCCAGCAGCGCTTCGACCGGTACCGCCTCCAGCCCGGCGAAGGCGGCGGCGAAGGCGCGGTCGTAGCGGTCGATGTGGCGCTCGTCCTTCACGAGGCTGGCGCGGCCGAACTGGTAGACGCCCTCGACCGACCAGCCGGCAACGCCGGCGCCGAGGCCTTCGAGGAAGTTGAGATATTCGCGCAGGGAGACCGGGACCCCTTCGCGGCGCAGCGCGTCGAGAAAGGGGCGGAACATCAGCGGAGCGCCCGGTCCACGAGGATCGTGGCGAACATGCCGAGCAGCGCGAAGAGGATCGCGTGGACGGCGGCATACTGGACCCGGTCCTTGGTGTTGCCGCCGATGGCAGCGGCGCGGCGCCAGCCGAGGACGGCGCCGAGGATGAGGGCGGCGAGGACGATCATGGGCGGCGGTGTAGCGGCGGGTGCGTGCGATGTCGAGCGAGGGCGGTTCTTCTGCGAAGAACCGGGACGATCCTTCGCCAGAAGGATCGACTGATCGTTCGCAGAACGATCGTTCAGCATACGATCTCGATGCCGCCGCTGTTGCACAGCACCACGAGCTGACCGCCGCTCTCGATCATGTGCCAGCCCCGCGAGCTGACCTCGGCGATGAAGCGCTCGCGGCCGATCTCGCGCTCGACCCATCGGGTGTTTCGCCGGATCACCGCACCGCGGCTGGCAGCGCGGGCGGAGAAAATCTGGTCAATCCAGCCATCGGGATCGCTGAGTCGGGTCAAGGGGCGCATCTGGTTCATGCGCCCGACGTTGCACCGATTCGGGTTAAGACGCGGTTTACGCCCGCGCCCGCCCGCCCCGCCGCCCGCGGCCCGTCCCGGCAGCCATCGCCGCCTGGCTCGCCTCGGCGAAATCCGCCCCGGCCTCGACCTGCTCGAGCACCTTGGCGAAGCGGATCCAGTCGGCACCGTTTGCGTCGTGGTTCATCAGCAGGTTGGCGGCGCGGATGGCCTCCATCTCGGCGATGCGGGTGGGGTTCATGATCGCGCTGGTCATGCCGGCGCCGATCGCCATGGGCAGGAAGGCCGCGTTGATGCCGTGGCGCGAGGGCAGGCCGAAGCTGACATTGCTGGCGCCGCAGGTGGTGTTCACGCCAAGCTCGTCGCGCAGCCGCCGCACGAGGGCGAAGACCTGCTGCCCGGCCGTCGCCATGGCGCCGATGGGCATCACCAGCGGATCGACCACGATGTCATGCGCGGGGATGCCGTAATCGGCCGCGCGCTCGACGATCTTCTTCGCCACCGCGAAGCGCACCTCGGGGTCCTCGGAGATGCCGGTGTCGTCGTTGCTGATCGCCACCACCGGGACGTTGTATTTCGCCACGAGCGGCAGCACCCGCTCCATGCGCTCCTCCTCGCCGGTGACACTGTTGACCAGCGGGCGGCCGTTGGCCACCGCCAGCCCGGCCTCCAGGGCGCCGGGGACCGAGCTGTCGATGCAGAGCGGCACCTCGACCAGCCCCTGCACCAGTTCGATCATCTTCCGCATCAGCGGCGGCTCGGTGATGTTGGGATCGGGGTTCGAGTTGTAGACCACGCCCGCGTTCACATCGAGGACCGCCGCCCCGCAGGCCACCTGCGTCAGCGCGTCCCTTTCGACCGTCGAGAAATCTCCCGCCTCCAGCTGGGCCGCCAGCTTCTTGCGCCCCGTCGGGTTGATGCGCTCGCCGATCACGCAGAAGGGCTCGTCGAAGCCGAGGGTGACGGTCCTTGTCGCGGATTCGAGCACGGTGCGGGTCATGAGGCCTCTCAGCGGTTGTGGGTGAGCCACTCGGCCGCGGGCGCGATGCCGCCGAGGGGGAAGAGATGCGCGGCTTCGACCCGCCAGCCGGGATTGGCGGCCTTGTGGCGGGCGAAGGCGAGGGCGAGGTCGTCGGGCGTGACCGGGACCAGCAGCTTCGTCAGGTCGCGCGAGCGGCGCTGCAGCACGCGCAGCGAGGGGCCGACGCCGCAGGCGATGGCGTATTTGATGAGGGTCTGCAGCTTCGTCGGACCCGCGAGGCCGAGCCGGATCGGCAGGTCGATCCCGGCGGACGCGAGGCGTTCGGTCCAGGCGATCGCCGGATCGGCCTCGAACAGGAACTGGGTCACGACGGTCAGCGGCACGCCCTTGCGGCGCGACCACTCTTGCTTGGCGTGCAGCGCGGCCATCACGTTGCGCTCGGAGCCGTCGGGGTCGATGTCGCGGTTGCCCTCGGGGTGGCCGGCGACGAAGAGGCCGTCGAAGCCGTCGAAGAGGCCGGTCTCCAGCAACTGCAGGCTGTCGGCATAGGGACCGGCGGGACGGGGCAGGCCGCCACCCAGCAGCAGCGCATGGCGGGCACCGGCGGCGCGGTAGGCGCCGACCCAGGCCGCGAGCGCCTCCCGCGAGGGCACCACGCGGGCCGGGATATGCGGCACCGGGGTCAGGCCGGCGGCCGCGATGCGCGACACGGTCGCCTGCATCGCCTGGGGCGCAGTGCCGTCGATATGCGCCACGAACACCTGCCCGCCCGCGGGCAGCAACCCGCGCAGATCGGTGATCTTCTCGGCAGTGCGCGGCATCACCTCGAGCGAGGCGCCTTCGAGGAAGGCGGCGAGCGGGGCAGGGTCGTCCACGGAACGGAGGCGGGGCAGGGCCATGACTGTCCTCAAGCTGCGGGGGACGGGGGGTCGGACCAGCCGAGATTGGCGATCAGCGTCTTGAGCCGCTCGCGGTCATAGTCGGCGTCGAGCTGCGCGGCAAATGCCGCCGCGTCCTCGACCTCGACCTCCTGCCGCCGCCACTCGCCCAGATAGGCGTCGGTGCCCGAGAGCCCCGCCTTCATCGCCGCCCGGTCGATCGCCTGCTCGAAACGCTCGGGCAGCATGTGACGCTCGGCCGAGCGGCCCTTGCCCAGGATCACCTGGGCCGGGATGTCGCGCCATGTCACCAGCACCGCCTGCGCCATGTCGTTCCGGTCCTTTCCCCTTGATCGCCCCGCGATACGCCACGCCCAGAAGGGCGGCGGCGTCGCTTGCGACACGCGGAGTGGAAATGCGACCTCCGGCGCTGAAAGGGAAGCCGCGCGCGCATGAAATCGCCACATGATCGAGTTGAGCCGGCCGCGCCCGGACCTCACGCCGCTTGATCGGGCGGCCCCGGCGCATTAGCTTGGGGACAACTTGAAATCGGAGGGCGTTCGAATGGCGCCCAGGCGTCCCGCGGGTGCGGACGCGCTCCCGGCGGTGCCGGTGCAGGAACCCGTCGCCCGCCAGCCCGGGAAGGGGGAGCTCTATGCCGCCCTCGATCTCGGGACCAACAGTTGCCGGATGCTGATCGCCCGACCGCAGGGCAGTCAGTTCCAGGTCGTGGACAGCTTTTCCAAGCCGGTGCAACTCGGCCTTGGACTGGAGGCGTCTGGCCGGTTGTCGCGGTCCAGCATGGCGCGGACCGTCCACGCTCTGCAGGTCTGCCGCCGCAAGCTGGAAAGCCACGGCGTCACCCGGATGCGCCTCGTCGCAACCGAGGCCTGCCGCCGCGCCCGCAACAGCCGCGACTTCCTGCGCGTGATCCGCCGCGAGACCGGCCTGCCGCTCGAGGTCATCGCCCCCGAGGAGGAGGCGCGCCTCGCCGTCATCTCCTGCGCGCCGCTGGTGAACCTCGGCACCGAGCATCTGCTGGTCGTGGACATCGGCGGCGGTTCGACCGAGCTCGTCTGGATCGACATCACCGGGGTCGAGCCGCGCGAGCGGCCGCGGGCGATCATGAAGCTCTCGGGCGGCTTCGGCGACCGCGGCACGGGCGCGGCGAAGGTGGTGGACTGGATCAGCGTGCCGCTGGGCGTGGCCACGCTGCGCGACCAGTTCGCCGATGTCGAGGACGACGCCGGCCGCTTCGCGCTGATGAGCTGGTATTTCGAGGAGAAGCTGGCCGGGTTCTCGCCCTATGCCCACGGCGCCCCGCCCGCGAATTTCCAGATCATCGGCACCTCGGGCACCGTGACCACGGTCGCGGCCAGCTTCCTCGGCCTGCGCCGCTATGACCGCACCAAGGTGGACGGCCTCGTGATGACGACCGAGCAGATCGACCGCGTGATCCGCGAATACCTGACCCTCGGCCCTGAGGGGCGGCGCAACGATCCCCGCATCGGGCGCGAGCGGCACGCCCTCATCATGTCGGGCGCGGCGATCCTGCAGACGCTGATGCGGGTCTGGCCGACGACGCGCCTCTCGGTCGCGGACCGGGGCTTGCGCGAGGGGTTGCTCTATTCGCAGATGGTGAAGGATGGGGTCGTGACGCCGGAAGGGCTGGAGGGGGTGGCCTGATGGCGGAGATGGGCAAGGGCCGCGGCGGCGCGGCGAAGGGAAAGACCACGTCCGGCCGGGGCGAGCGCGACCTGCGGGTGCGGGTCAAGACGGCCAAGGGGCGCAAGCTCAGCTCGACCCTGTGGCTCGAGCGGCAGCTGAACGATCCCTATGTGCAGCGTGCGAAACGCGAGGGTTATCGTGGGCGCGCGGCCTACAAGATTCTCGAACTCGACGACAGATACCGCTTCCTCGTGCCCGGCGCGCGGGTGGTCGATCTCGGCTGCGCGCCCGGCGGCTGGTGCCAGGTGGCCGTGGCGCGGGTGAATGCGCTGGGCGAGAAGGCGGGCAAGGCCCGGGGCCGGGTGATCGGCGTGGACTTGCAGGAGGTGGAGCCGATCGCGGGGGCCGAGATCCACCAACTCGACTTTCTCGCCGACGATGCCGATGAGACGGTGAAGGGCTGGCTCGGCGGCAGGGCGGATGTGGTCATGTCCGACATGGCCGCCTCGGCCTCCGGCCACAAGGGCACCGACCACCTGCGCATCGTGGCGCTGCTGGAGGCGGCGGCGGCGTTCGCCTTCGACGTGCTGGAGGAGGGCGGCACCTTCGTCGCCAAGGTGCTGGCGGGCGGGGCCGAGCAGAACCTCCAGGCGGTGCTGAAGCGCAATTTCGAGAAGGTGGCGAATGTGAAGCCGCCTGCGAGCCGGTCGGATTCGTCGGAGAAGTTCGTCGTGGCGAGGGGCTTCCGCGGCCGGCGGGACGGGGCCGAGGTTTAGCGGGTCTGAAACGCCTGCGGCAGCCGCCCGGTCGCGGCGGTGATGGCGCGGGCCAGATGCGCGGCGCCCGAGAAACCGGCATCCGCGGCGATGCGGTCAAGCGACCGTCGCCCGGTCCTGAGCGCCGTGAGGGCCTTCTCGCGCCGAACCTCCTGCATCAGTTCGAGCGCGCTCTGCCCGCGGATCTCGCGGCAGGCGCGATCGAGACGCGCGAGGTCGGTGCCGAGCGCCGCCGCGTGGTCGGCGAGGCTGATGGGGCCGCCAGGGTTCTCGCGCAGGCGTTCCAGCAGCGCCTCGACCAGCGGACGCGCGGGCTGGGCTTGCGCCGGGGCGGGGACGGCGCGGGCCAGCCGCACGGCGATCAGGCCGAGGTGGCAGGCGACGGCGCGGGCCTGCGCGGCGTCATCGCGCCGTGCCTCGGCGGCCAAGCCCGCGAGGGTCGCCGCGAGGATTCCGCTGTCGACCTCATCCACGGTCGCGGCTGCGGGTGTGTCGGGGAGTTCCCGCGCGAGATCGGGCGATAGGAGCAGCACCCGCCCGTCGGCCCCGGCCGCCGGACGCCACGCGAAGGCTGTCCCGGCGGGAAGCCAGCGAAGCGCGCCGGGACCCAGCCGCTCGGCGTTGCGGCCAAGATGCAGGTCGCCCGCGCCCGAATGGCACCAGACCAGCACATGATCCTCACGGGCCCGCGCCTCGCCGCCCGGCCCGCCCCAGAGGAAGGCACCGAGCGGCATGACCCGCAGGCCCCGGCGCCGCTCCACCGGGCGCTGCGCGACCGGCGCCATGGGTGAGGCGAGGGGAAGCGAATCGCCGCCTTCGGCCGAGGGGTCGAACCGCGCGGCGATGCCGCGATTCGGGACGGGCCAGACCTCGGTGGTCGCAGGCGCGCCCTTGATCGCAGGCAGCGACGGAGGCGGCGCGGGTGAATTCATGCGCGACATTGGTGATGTTCCTCGGGGCTGTGGCCCAATCCTACACCAAAGGCGGAAAACCGCCTATAGTTCCGCGTGCCGCTTGACTGCCGGCGTCATTTATTTGTGAGAGCCTCAGCGGGAACCTGCTGCCAGTCCCGCATGCGGTTGCGGAACCAGATGCGCTGTGACTTGGCGTATTGCCGGGTGGCGATGATCGCCGCCTCCGCGGCCGCTTCCAGGGTCATGCGCCCTTCCAGATGCGCCATCAGCTCCGCCGCCCCGATTGCCCGCGTCCATTGCGCGCCGGGAACCCACTGCGGCCGCATCGCCGCGACCTCATCGAGCGCGCCCTGGGCAAGCATCGCCCCGAAGCGCCGCGCGATCCGCGCCGCCAGCCAGTCGCGGTCCGAGACCAGCACGAGCCGCGTCGCCGCGCCCCCGCCGATCAGCGGCGGCCCGGTCTCGGCCTGCCAGTCGGCCAGCCCGCGCCCGGTGGCACGCAGCACCTCCCAGGCGCGCTGCACACGGGCCGGGTTGCGCAGGTCCAGCCCCGCCGCGGTGCGGGGGTCGAGTCCGGCCGCCATCGCGTCGAGGCCGTCCGCCGCCAGCCGGGCATCCGCCTCGGCCCGCACCTCGGGCGGAACCGGCGGGATCACCGCCAGCCCTCGCGTCAGCGCGGTCAGGTAAAGCCCGGTCCCGCCCGCCACGATCAGCCGCCGCCCCGCCGCCTTCAGCCGCGCGACCTCGGCCAGCCAGTCGCCGACGGAATAGCTGCGCCCCGGCGCGACATGGCCGTAGAGCGCGTGCGGCGCCTGCGCCTCCTCCGCCGCCGATGGCCGCGCCGTCAGCACCCGCCAGCAGGACCAGACCTGCAGCGCGTCGGCGTTGACGACGACGCCCCCCTGCTTGCGCGCGAGGCCAAGCGCGAGGGCCGATTTGCCCGAAGCGGTCGGCCCGGCGATCAGCACATGCCGCTGCGGGTCCACCGCCATCAGATCGTCGCGTGACATCACCCGTCCTCGGTTGTCTCGGAGGTCGTTTTGCGACATCTCTGCGCCCGACGTAACCGCCGGGGGATCCGATGACCGACACCACCACAACCCCCGCCGACCTCCAGCCGCAGCCCGCCGCACCGTCCCGCGGGCCGGCCACAGCCTACAACCGCGTCATGCTGAAGATCTCCGGCGAGGCGCTGATGGGCGACCAGGGCTTCGGCCTGCACCCGCCCACCGTCGCCCGCATCGCCGACGAGATCGAATCGGTCCACCAGCTGGGCGTCGAGATCTGCGTGGTGATCGGCGGCGGCAACATCTTCCGTGGATTGCAGGGCAGCGCGCAGGGGATGGAGCGGACCACCGCCGACTACATGGGCATGCTGGCGACGGTGATGAACGCGCTGGCGATGCAGTCCTCGCTGGAGGCCAAGGGCATCCACACCCGCGTCATCAGCGCCATCCGCATGGACGAGGTCTGCGAGCCCTACATCCGCCGCCGCGCCGTCCGCCACCTCGAAAAGAAGCGCGTCATCATCTTCGCCGCCGGCACCGGCAACCCCTATTTCACCACCGACACGGCGGCGACGCTGCGCGCCTCCGAAATGGCCTGCGAGGCGATCTTCAAGGGCACCAAGGTTGACGGCGTCTATGACAAGGATCCGACCAAGCACGCCGATGCGAAGCGCTACGAGACCGTGACCTATGACGAGGTGCTGCAGAAGCATCTGGGCGTGATGGACGCCTCGGCCATCGCGCTCGCGCGTGACAACGACCTGCCGATCATCGTCTTCTCGCTCGACGAGCCGGGCGGCTTCCGCGGCGTGCTGGCCGGCCACGGCACCTACACGCGCGTCCACGGCTGAGGAACCGCACGCCCGCGCCGCTGTTGGAAACCGGCGGCGATGGAGGCGGAGATGGCCCAGCAGATACCCCTGCCGGAGGAGGCGAGCGCGCTCGATCCGGAACTCGACGCGGCGCGGGGCGACAAGACGCATGAGCTCGCGCCCGACATCGCCTACCGGCGGCTCGGCATCGTCAATGTGGTGTTCCTCGGCCATCCCGACGCGGGCGATCGCGGCTGGGTGCTGCTCGACGCCGGGCTGACCGGCACCGCCGGCCTGATCCGCGCCGCCGCCACGGCCCGCTTCGGCGCGGACGCCCGCCCCGCCGCGATCGTCATGACACATGGCCATTTCGACCATGTCGGCGCGCTCGAGACCCTGGTGGAGGAGTGGGACGTCCCGGTCGTCGCGCATCCGCTGGAGCATCCCTACCTGAACGGCACCGCCGCCTATCCGCCCGGCGATCCTTCGGTCGGCGGGGGCATGATGGCGCGGCTGGCGCGGTTCTATCCGACGAAGCCGGTGGACGTTGGCGCCCGCCTGGATGCGCTGCCCGAGGACGGCAGCATCCCGCACCTGCCGGGCTGGCGCTGGCTGCACACGCCCGGCCACTCGGTCGGCCATGTCGCGCTGTGGCGCGAGGCCGATCGGGCGCTGATCGCGGGGGACGCCTTCTGCACCACGGCGCAGGAATCTGCCTATGACGTGGCGGTGCAGGAGCCGGAGATGCACGGCCCGCCGATGTATTTCACCATCGACTGGGCTGCGGCGGAGGCCTCGGTCAAGCGGCTCGCGGCGCTGGAGCCGGAGCTTGCGCTCAGCTTCCACGGTCGGCCGATGCAGGGCCCGGCGATGCGCGCCGCGCTGCACCGGCTGGCGGCGGAGTTCCGTGAGGTCGCGGTCCCGAAGCAGGGCCGCTACGTTGACGAGCCCCGCGGGGCCGGGGACGGCAGCGCCTATGAAAAGCCCTGACGCGGGCCTACGACGCAGGAGATGCCTTCAATCTTGCGTAAACGCGGCTTTGCTTGACGCGCCGGTGGCGCTACAACCGAAAAAAACAAGATGCGGGCGGGCAGAGGCAGCATGGCGGACGAGATCGAAATCGACACCGACGACCTCGAGCGGCGGATGAAGGGCGCGATGGAATCGCTGCGCGGGGAACTCGCCTCGCTCAGGACCGGCCGCGCCTCGGCCAGCATGGTCGAGCCGGTCATGGTCGATGCCTACGGCTCGATGACGCCGATCAACCAGGTCGGGACCGTGAACGTCCCGGAGCCGCGAATGGTTACGATCAACGTCTGGGACAAGGCGCTGGTCTCCAAGGTCGAGAAGGCGATCCGCGACAGCGGCCTCGGCATCAACCCGCAGCTCAACGGCACCATCATCATGCTGCCGATACCGGAACTGAACGAGGAGCGGCGGCGCGACCTGGCCAAGGTGGCCGCGCAATATGCCGAGCACGCGCGCGTCGCGATCCGCAACGTGCGCCGTGACGGCATGGACCAGGTCAAGAAGGCCAAGGCCCAGGGCATGGCCGAGGACGACCAGAAGTTCTGGGAGCAGGCGGTGCAGGAGCTGACCGACCGCTTCATCGGCGACGTGGACAAGACGCTCGAGGCCAAGCAGGCCGAAATCATGCAGGTCTGAGGCAATGGGCGAAACCGCGCTCGACCTTGCCGCCTGCCCCGCCGCCACCGGCGGCTCGGGCGCGACCTCTCGCCGCGTGGCGATCATCATGGACGGCAACGGCCGCTGGGCCGCGCAGAAGGGCTGGCCGCGCCTCGTCGGCCACCGCCGCGGAGCCGAGCGGGTGAAGCAGATCGTCAACGCCGCGCCCGACCTCGGCATCGACTGGCTGACCCTCTACGCCTTCTCGACCGAGAACTGGAAGCGCTCGACCGAGGAAGTCCTCGGCCTCATGGGCATTTTCGCCCGCTATATCGAGCGTGAGGCGGTCACGATGGCCCGTGAGGGCGTGCGTATGCGCTTCATCGGCGCGCGCGAGCGGCTGAACCCGCGGCTGCGCGGGCTGATGGACAAGATCGAGGACCGGACCGCGGGCAACACCCGGCTCAACCTGACGGTGGCGATCAATTACGGCGGCCGCGACGAGCTGGCGCGGGCCGCCGCGAGGCTCGCGGGCCGCATCGCGGCAGGCGAGGTCGCGGAAGCGGACGAGGATGTCCTCGCCGCCTGCCTCGACACCGCCGGCCACCCCGATCCGGACCTCGTGATCCGCACCTCGGGCGAGATGCGGACCTCGAACTTCCTGCCGTTCCAGGCGGCCTATGCGGAATACGAGTTCACGCCGGTTCTCTGGCCCGACTTCACGCCCGAACATCTCGCGTCGATTCTCGAGCGGACCGCCACCCGCGCCCGACGCTTCGGCACCGCATGACGGGCCGCGCGGGGGCGGCGGTACCGCAGCCCGCGCCCGGCGGCGGCAGATGGGCCGACCTCACGCGCCGCCTCGCCTCGACCGCGGTGCTGCTGGCCATCGCGGTGCTGCTGGCGCTCTCCACCGGCATCTGGCTGCGGCTGCTGATCTCGCTCATCGTCGCCGTGACCTTCTGGGAACTGGCGCGCATGACCGGCTGGCGGCACCCGGCGATGCATGTGACGCCCTTCGGGAGGGGCCGGCCGCTGGTCCTGTCCGCGCTCGCGGGCGTGTCGCTGTTCATCACACTGCTCTCCGGCGGCGCACCCTGGCTGCTGCTGCTGCCGCTCCTCGCCGGGATGCCCGGCGCCATCGCGCGGGACCGGCTGACCTATGCCGTCTTCGGCGCCGCGATCCTGCTGGTGGGCTACGGCCTCGTGCATCTGCGCGAGGCGTTGGGCCTCGGGGCGGTGCTGTGGGTGATGGGCGTGGTGGTGATCTCCGATTCCCTCGGTTATTTCGCCGGGCGCATGCTCGGCGGTCCGAAGTTCTGGCCGCGTCTCAGCCCCAACAAGACCTGGTCGGGCACCGTCGCGGGCTGGGTCGGCGCGGCGCTTTTCGGGGCGCTGCTCGCCTGGCTCGCGCGCGGCGGCGAGTCGCTGATCCTGCTCTCGCCGCTGGTCGCCTTCGCCGGGCAGATGGGCGACATCGCCGAAAGCTGGCTCAAGCGCCGGGCGGGGGTCAAGGACAGCTCGAACCTGATCCCCGGCCATGGCGGCTTCATGGACCGCTTCGACGCCGTGTCGGGCGCGGTGCTGATGGTCGGCGCGCTTGACCTCGCGGGCTGGCTGCCCATTTCCGCCTGACATGCGAACCCTGACCATCCTCGGGGCCACCGGCTCCATCGGCGAGAGCGCCTTCGACCTCGTCATGCGCGCGGGGGGGCCCCAGGCCTATCGCGTGGTCGCGCTGACCGGCGGCCGGAACGTGGCGCGACTGGCGGAGATGGCGCGGGCGCTTCAGGCCGAAGTGGCGGTGACGGCGCATGCGGAGGAGCTGCCCGCCCTGCGCCTCGCGCTCGCGGGCTCGGGGATCGAGGCCGCCGCTGGCCCGCAGGCGCTGGTGGAGGCCGCCGCGCGGCCCGCCGACTGGACGCTCTCGGCCATCGTCGGTGCCGCCGGCCTCGCGCCCGGTCTTGCGGTGCTTGAGCGTGGTGGCACGCTGGCGCTTGCCAACAAGGAGACGCTGGTCGCCGCCGGGCGCCTCGTCATGGCCACGGCGGCGCGCACCGGCGCCCGCATCCTTCCGGTGGACAGCGAGCATTCGGCCGTGTTTCAGGCGCTCGGCGGTGAGGACGCGGCGGCAGTGGCGCGCGTGACTATCACCGCCTCGGGGGGCGCGTTCCGCGACTGGCCGGTGGAGCGGCTGGCGCGGGCGACGGTGGCCGAGGCCTCGAGGCATCCCAACTGGGCGATGGGGCAGCGCATCACCATCGACAGCGCCTCGATGTTCAACAAGGCACTGGAAGTGATCGAGGCGCGCGAATTCTTCGGCCTCGCCCCCGAGCGGATCGGGGTGCTGGTCCACCCAGAATCCATCGTGCATGCGCTGGTCGAGCATGTGGACGGCGGCGTGCTGGCCCATCTCGGCGCGCCTGACATGCGCCACGCGATCGGCTATGCGCTGAACTGGCCAGACCGGCGGCCGCTGCCGGTGGCGCCGCTCGACCTCGCCGCGCAGGGCAGCCTGACCTTCCGCGCCCCCGACGAGGTCCGCTGGCCGGCGCTGCGGCTGGCCCGCGAGGCGATGGCGGCGGGCGGGGCGGCGGGCGCGGTCCTCAACGCCGCAAAGGAGCAGGCCCTGGACGACTTCCTCGCCGGACGCATCGGATTTTCCGACATGGCCGCGCGGGTCGAGGGGGCGCTCGACCGTGCCGCGGGCGAGCCGGGCTTCTGCGACAGCCCCGCCGATCTCGACTCGGTTCTCGCCTGGGACGCCTTCGCCCGCCGCACCGCACGGATCGCGGCATGATGGAGCTTCTGCCCGCCTTCGGCGGCGGCCTGCGCAGCATCGCGGCCTTCATCGTCGCGCTCGGCGTCATCGTCGCGGTGCACGAGTTCGGCCATTACATCATCGGCCGCTGGTCCGGCATCCGGGCGGAGGTGTTCTCGATCGGCTTCGGCCCCCGCCTCGCCGCCCGCCGCGACCGGCGCGGCACGCTGTGGCAGGTCGCCGCCGTGCCGCTGGGCGGCTATGTCCGCTTCCTCGGCGATGCCGATGTGGCGAGCGCGGGGAAGGCCCGCATGGTCGATCCCGCCTTGCGCCGCCAGACGCTCGACGGCGCCCCCCTCTGGGCGCGGGTGGCGACGGTGGCGGCGGGGCCGGCCTTCAGCTTCCTCCTCGCCCTCGTCATCTTCGCGGGCTTCGCGCTGGTCCGCGGGCTGCCCGCGGAGACCCCCACCATCGGCGGCCTTTCCGCCATGCCGCCGGGTGTGGAGAGCGCGCTCGAACCCGGCGACCGCATCCTCGGCGTGGGCGGGCAGCCGGTCGAGGAATGGGCCGACCTGCCTCGCCTTTCGGAGAGCCTCGCCCCTGCGCTAGTCCAGACATGGGCAGTGGAGCGCGGCGGCACCGCCATCGAGGTGCCCGGCCCGGACCCGTTCCCGGCGCTCATCGGCGGCGTCGCCCCCCGCGGAGCCGCTGCCGATGCCGGCCTGCGCCCCGGCGACGTGATCCTCGGCATCGACGGTAAGCCGGTCCTGCGCTTCGACGAGCTTCGCACCCGCGTGGAGGCGGCCGAGGGCGCGCCGCTGACGCTGACCATTTGGCGCGAGGGCCGCGGCAACTTCGAGGCCGAACTGACCCCGCGCGAGCAGGACGTCCCTCGCGAGGGCGGCGGGTTCGAGCGGCGCTGGCTGATCGGCGTCACCGGCGGCAGCGGCTATATCGAGCCCGCGCTGCGCCGTGCCGGGCCCATCGAGGCCCTGCGGCTGGGCGCGGTGACCACCTGGGGCGTCGTCGCCTCGTCGGTGCAGGGGATCGCGGCCATGGTCACGGGCCAGATCTCGACCTGCAACATCGGCGGCGCCATCACCATCGCCGAGAGCACCGGGCAGGCGGCCGCCGTGGGCTTCGCCGATTTCGTCTGGTGGATCGGCATCCTCTCGGCCGCGATCGGGTTCCTGAACCTGCTGCCGATCCCGGTTCTCGACGGCGGCCACCTGGCCTTCTACCTCTGGGAAGCCGTCACCGGCCGCCCGCCGGCGGAGCGGGTGGCGGGTTGGCTGACCACCGCCGGGCTGATGATCGTCCTCGGACTGATGATTTTCGGCCTCTCCAACGACCTTTTCTGTCCCTGACCTTTTGACAGCAGGGGCCTGCCAAGGGTATCGCTGGGAACAAAATAATGGCCCGCCCAAGGCGCCGGCCGCATATCACGAGGGATCGGCGATGAGGGACGGCAGGCTCGGCAGGGGGGCGGCGGCGTTTGCAGCGGCGCTGATGCTCGGATCACCCGGAATGGTCGCGGCGCAGACGCCCGAATATCCGGTCATCGACGTCATCAACATCGAGGGCAACCGCCGTCTGAACGACGAGCGCCTGATGGAGGTCGTGCGCTCGCAGTCGCGGCGCATCTACTCGCCCGCACAGGCCGAGGCCGACGCCGCCGCAATGGCGCAGCTCTACGCCGCCGAGGGGCGGCTGGCGGCGCGGATCGAGCCGCGCATCATCCAGCGGTCCGCCGACCGCGTCGATCTGGTCTTCGAAGTGACCGAGGGCGACCTGACCGAGATCGAGCGCGTCGGCTTCTCGGGCAACCGCTCGTTCTCGGACTACCGGCTGCGGCAGGTGCTGGCGACCAAGCAGGCCGGGCTGCTGCGCGCCTTCATCCGGCGCGACACCTTCTCGCCCGACCGCATCGCGCTCGACGAGCAGCTGCTGACCGACTTCTACCGCTCGCGCGGCTTTGCCGATTTCCGCGTGCAGGGCGTCTCGCCCGTGGTCGCGCGCGAACGCGACGCCTTTTACGTCACCTACCAGATCCAGGAAGGCCCGCAGTTCCGCTTCGGCAACGTCACCGTCGCGAGCGAGATCCCCGGCGTCGATGCCGCGGCCTTCCGGGCCCAGAACCGCGTCCGGTCCGGCAGCGTCTACAACCCGCAGGTGATCGACACCACCATCGCGCGGATGGAGAACCTGGCCACCCGGCAGGGCCTCGACTTCGTCTCGGTCCAGCCTCGCGTGACGCGGAACATGGCGAACCAGACGCTCGACCTCGCCTTCGTGCTGACCCGCGGCCCGCGCATCTTCGTCGAGCGCATCGACATCGAGGGCAACACCACCACGCTCGATCAGGTCATCCGCCGCCAGTTCCGCACCGTCGAGGGCGACCCCTTCAACCCGCGCGAGATCAGGAACGCGGCCGAGCGGGTCCGCGCGCTCGGCTACTTCTCCAACGCCGAGGTCGCCAGCCGTCAGGGCACCGCGCCCGAGAACGTCATCGTGGACGTCAACGTCGAGGAGCAGCCGACCGGCTCGCTGACCTTCGGCGGCAGCTACGGGGCCGATGCCGGCCTCGGGCTGAACATTTCGCTGACCGAGGACAACTTCCTCGGCCGCGGGCAGCAGGTCGCGCTGGCCTTCTCGGGCGCCGAGGGCTCGCGCCTCTTCAACTTCAACTTCGCCGAGCCGTTCTTCCTCGGGCGTGACCTGCGCTGGCGGCTCTCGGCCAGCTACCGCGAGACCGAGGGCCTGCAGGACCAGACCTTCGACACCACCACCGCCTCGATCGGCACCGGGGTGGAGTTCCCGGTCTCGCCCAATGGCCGGATGGAGTTGCGCTACCGGCTGACGCATCAGGACCTGACCGGGATCACGCCGCTGACCGTGACCGAGATCCCCGGCACGGATGAGTTCGAGATCACCGGCACGTCGTCGCTGATCGTCGCCGACGAGGGCGAGCGGCTGACCTCGGCGCTGGGCTATGTCTATTCCTATGACAGCCGGCGCGAGCGGATCGACCCGAACACCGCCTGGCGGCTGAACTTCAGCCAGGACGTCGCCGGCTTCGGCGGCGACACCCGGTCGATCACGAGCGTCCTCTATGCCGGGGTCGAGAGCCGCGCTTGGCGCGAGAGCGTGACGCTGCGGGCCGAGATGGAGGCGGGCGCGGTCCACATGCTGGACGACCAGATCAGCCGCATCGGCGACCGCTTCAACGGATCCGCCATCCGCGGCTTCAAGGCGAACGGCTACGGGCCGCGCGACTCGGTGGTGCTGCCGAATGGCGAGCGCGAGTATATCGACGCGCTCGGCGGCAACTATTTCTGGGTGGCGCGGGCCGAGGCGCAGTTCCCGCTGGGCCTGCCTGAGGAATACGGCGTCACCGGCGGCGTGTTCGCGGATGTCGGCTCGGTCTGGGGCCTCGACAACAACGTGAGCGTCTTCGAGGGTGAGCCCAACGTGGTGGACGATTCGATGAATGTCCGCGCCTCGGTCGGGGTGTCGATGTTCTGGACCACGCCCATCGGTCCGCTGCGGCTGAACTTCGCCAAGCCGGTCAAGAAGGAGGATTACGACCGGACGCAGACCTTCGACCTGACGATCTCGACCCGGTTCTGATGCGCCGCGCCGCCGCAGCCCTGGCCGTGGGGCTGGCGCTGCCGGCCGCCGCCGCGGCGCAGGCGCCGGTCGCGCCGCCGCCGCCGGTCGCGGCCCCGGCCTCGCCGATCCTGACCATTGACCAGGACGCGCTCTACCGCGATTCCGCCTGGGGCCGCCGCGCGCAGGCGGAACTCGAGGCGCGCGGCAATGCGCTCGCGGCCGAGAACGACCGCATCGTGGCCGATCTGGAAGCGCAGGACGACGCCCTGACCGCATTGCGCGAAAGCCTGCCGCCCGAGGAGTTCCGGGCTCGCGCCGAGGCCTTCGACGCCCATGTGCAGGAGACCCGCCGCGAGCGCGACCTGGCCGCCCGCGCGCTGCTGGCCGAGGCCGACGCCGACCGCACCGCGTTTCTGCGGGCGGTGCTGCCGGTCTTCGGCGCGGTGATGGCCGAGCGCGGGGCCCTGGTGGTCCTCGACCGCCGCACGGTGTTCCTCTCGGCCGATGCGATCGACATCACCGGCGCGATGATCGCCCGGATCGACGCGACCATCGGCGACCGGCCGCGGCCTCCGGCGCCGGGCGAGGCGGGCGAGCCCGATGCGGCGCCGGAAGGGCCGGAGAGTGATGGCGGCAACGGCTCGCCGGGCTTCGTGCCCGAGGCTCCCGGCGGCGCGCCGCCCGAAGGCAACCCCGCTTCGGAAGGGTCGGGCGATACGGGTGGCCTGCCGAGCCTCGCGCCGGGAGCTCCCGCGCAGTAGCGGCGCAGGACCTTCCGCGCTGCGCCCCTATCCCGGCTTCTGCCCGAGCCGCGCCAGCCGTTCGGTCAGCATCGCGAACAGCCCGTCTCGGTCCACCTCGTTCACGAAGAGGCAATTCGCCGCCTTGCCGGTGACGCCCCACCAGTCGGCGACCGTCATGCCGGCGGTGAACTCCCCCGCTGTCTCGATCTCGACATTGACTCGCTTGCCCGAGAACAGCTCCGGCCGGATCAGCCAGGCGACCGCGCAGGGGTCGTGCAGGGGCGCGCCGAGGTTGCCGTATTTCGCCTTGTCGTAGCGCTCGAAGAAATCGGTCCAGCTCGCCACCGCCTCGCCGACGCGGGTGCCGAGGGCGCGCATCCCCTCGACCCAGTCGCGGCTGGTCAGCGCCTTGTGCGTCACGTCGAGCGGCATCACCGTCAGGGCCGCGCCGGAGTCGAAGACCAGCTTGGCGGCCTCGGGGTCCACGTAGATGTTGAACTCGGCCGCCGGGGTGACGTTGCCGACCTCGAAATAGGCGCCGCCCATGATGACGATCTCCTGCACGCGCGGCACGGTGTCGGGGGCGCGGTCGAAGGCGGTGGCGATGTTGGTCAGCGGGCCGACGGCCACGAGGGTGACGCTGCCCGAAGGCTCCCCGCGCAGAGTCTCGATGATGAAATCGACCGCATGCGTCTCCGCCAGCGGCATCGCGGGCGGGCGCAGGTCGATGCCGTCGAGGCCGGTCGCGCCATGCACGTTCTCGGCCGTGACGAGCCTGCGCGCGAGCGGCGCGTCGCAGCCCGCATGGACGGGCAGGTCAGGCCGTCCCGCCAGTTCGCAGACGATGCGCGCGTTCTTCGCCGTCAGGTCCAGCGGCACGTTTCCGGCCACGGCGGTGACGCCCAGCACCTCGACCTCCTCGGGCGAAGCGAGCGCCAGCAGCAGCGCCACGGCGTCGTCCTGGCCGGGGTCGGTGTCGAAGATGATCTTGCGCGGCATGGGCGGCTCCCGGCTCCGAAAGACCTTCTATGGCACAGACCTTTCGGAAGGGTGAAGGCGCGGCGACCGCGGCGCGATTGACGCGCTGCCGGGGCCGGGTTAGCCGCTGCCGCCATGGCCCGCGCCCCCCTCCTGCAGCTCTCCGACGTCGCCCTCCGCTTCGGCGGGCATACCGTGTTCGAGAACCTGTCGCTGACGATCCAGCCGGGCGACCGGATCGCGCTCGTCGGCCGCAACGGCTCGGGCAAATCCACGCTGATGAAGCTGCTGGCCGGGCTGGTCCTGCCCGATTCCGGCAACCGCGTGCTGGGGGCGGGCACCACGGTCGCCTATATGGAGCAGGACCCCGACCTCTCCGGCCACGAGACGCTCGGCGATTTCGCCGCGGCCCGCCTGCATCCGGGCGAGGAATGGCGCGTGGCCGCGGCCGCCGAGGGGCTGAAGTTCGACCCGCTGACCCCGGTCGCCTCCGCCTCGGGCGGCGAGCGGCGGCGGGCCGCGCTCGCCCGGCTGCTGGCCGAAGGGGCCGAGCTGATGCTGCTCGACGAGCCCACGAACCACCTCGACATCGAGGCGATCACCTGGCTCGACGCGCAGCTCGAGGGCACAGCCTCAGCCTTCGTCCTCATCAGCCACGACCGCGCCTTCCTGCGCGACCTGACCCGCGCGACGCTCTGGCTCGACCGCGGCGAGGTGAGGCGGCAGGAGCGCGGCTTCGCCGGCTTCGAGGAGTGGCGCGAGGCGGTCTGGGCGGCCGAGGACGAGGCCCGCCACAAGCTCGACCGCAAGATCAAGGCGGAAGGTCGTTGGGCGGTCGAAGGGATCAGCGCGCGGCGCAAGCGCAACCAGGGGCGGCTGCGCGCGCTGCAGGCGATGCGGGCCGAGCGGGCGGCGCAGATCCGGCGGCAGGGGACGGCGGCGATGGCGCTGGACGCCGGGCCGCAGTCGGGGCGCAAGGTGATCGAGGCGCGCGGCATCTCCAAGCGCTTCGGCGAGCGGGTGGTGCTCAGGCCGTTCGACCTGCGCGTGATGCGCGGCGACCGGATCGCCTTCGTGGGGCCGAACGGCGCGGGCAAGACGACGCTGATCCGCATGCTGACGGGCGACCTCGCGCCGGATACCGGGACGGTAACGCATGGCACGAGTCTGGAGATCGCCGTATTCGACCAGACCCGCTCCGCGCTGGACGAGGCGGCGACGCCTTGGGCCACGCTGACCGGGGACGCGGCGCTCGCCGTCTCGGGCAGCGCCGATCAGGTGATGGTGCGCGGCCAGCCGCGGCATGTGGTGGGCTACCTCAAGGATTTCCTCTTCGACGAGTCGCAGGCCCGCGCGCCCATCGCCAGCCTCTCGGGCGGCGAGAAGGCGCGGCTGCTGCTGGCGCAGATCATGGCGCGGCCCTCGAACCTGCTGGTGCTGGACGAGCCGACCAACGACCTCGACATCGAGACGCTGGACCTGCTGCAGGACCTCTTGGGCGAGTATGACGGCACCGTGCTGCTGGTCAGCCACGACCGCGACTTCATCGACCGGGTGGCGGATACGACCGTGGCGATGGAGGGCGACGGCCGCGCGGTGGTCTATGCCGGCGGGTGGAGCGACTATCGCGCGCAGCGGGGCGAGGATGCGCCGGTTGAGGCGGCCCCGGTGCGAACGACTGCGGCGTCCCCCGCCGCACCGGCGAAAGCGCCGGGCGCCGGGCTGACCTTCACCGAAAAGCATCGCCTCGGGGCCCTGCCTGACGAGATCGCGCGGCTCGAAGCCGAGATCGCGAAGCTCACCGACTACCTCGCCGCCCCGGACCTCTACACCACCGCGCCGGCGAAATTCGCCAAGGCCACCGAAGCGTTGGCCGAGCGGCAGGCGGCGCTGATGGCGGCCGAGGACGAGTGGCTGCGGCTGGCCGAGAAGGCGGAGGCCTGATGGGTGCGTTGGATGGCGTCCGCGTGGTCGAGATCGCGGGCCTCGGACCGACGCCCTTCGCCGCCATGTGGCTCGCCGACCACGGCGCCGAGGTCATCCGCATCACCCGCCCCGGCAGCCGTCGCATCCTCGGCATGGCGCGCGACCCGCTCGACCGCGGGCGCGACTGGGTGGAACTGGACCTCAAGAGCGAGGCGGGCCGCGAGGCGGCGCGGGCGCTGATCCTGCGGGCCGACGCGCTGATCGAGGGGATGCGGCCGGGCGCGATGGAGCGGCTGGGCCTCGGGCCCGGGGATTTCGCGGAGCATCCGCGGCTGGTCTATGGGCGCATGACCGGATGGGGCCAGACCGGGCCGCTGGCGCAGAGCGCTGGGCACGATATCAGCTATCTCGCGGCTACGGGGGCGCTTGCGGCCGTCGGCCCCGCTGAGCGGCCGGTGCCGCCGATGAACCTGCTCGGCGATTTTGCGGGCGGGTCGATGTATCTGGTCGCGGGGATGCTGGCGGCGCTGATCCATGCGCGGGCGACGGGGCAGGGGCAGGTGGTGGACGCGGCGATCACCGACGGGGTCGCGCATCTCTCGGCCATGATCGCGGGGATGCGGCGCGAGGAGTTGTGGGCCGACGCGCGCGAGGCGAACATGCTGGACGGCGGGGCGCCGTGGTATGGGTGTTACGCTTGCGCCGATGGCGGATTCGTCGCGATCGGCGCGCTCGAGCCGCAGTTCTGGGCGGCGCTGCTGGAGCGGTTGGGGATAGACCCGGCCGAACTGCCCGACCGCGCGGACCGCAGCGGCTGGCCCGCGATCCGGGCGCGGCTGGCGGCGGTTTTCGCCACGCGAACGCGGGACGACTGGGCGGCGGTGCTGGAGGGGACCGACGCCTGCGCGGGCGCCGTCCTCGACTATGGCGAGGCGGCGGTGCATCCCCACAACGTCGCGCGCGGTGTCTGGCAGGACGGCGAGCCTGCCCCGGCTCCGCGGCTCTCGGCCACGCCGGGCAGTCTGCGCGCGGGCGCGGCGGTCGGCGCGGAGGCTGTCCTCGCCCGCTGGGATGCGCGAAACGGTTGACTTGGGGCGCCGGATCGTCCATTCAGGGGCATCCGGCCGGGGCTTCGCCCGTGGCCGGCATTTGTTTTAAACACCACCGTCAAGGTGCGCTGTCCGAAGGCGGGTGATCCCCGAACGCCTGCAATTGCAGGGGCCACAGGACGCGGCAGAGAAGAAAGATCGAGGCGAGATGTTCGCGATTCTCAAGACCGGCGGCAAGCAGTACCGCGTCCAGCCCGGCGACGTGCTGCGCGTCGAGAAGCTGAATGCCGCGGCTGGCGACACGGTCCAGTTCAACGATATCCTGATGGTCGGCTCGACCATCGGCAGCCCGCTGGTGTCGGGCGCCTGCGTGCAGGCCGAGGTCCTCGACCAGATCAAGGCCGACAAGGTCATCACCTTCCACAAGCGCCGCCGCAAGCACAGCTCGCAGCGGACCCGCGGCCACCGCCAGCAGTTGACGCTGCTGCGCGTGACGGACGTGCTTGAATCCGGCGCCGAGCGCACCGATGTCGCGGTGGCGACCGGCACCCGCGCCGCGCGCCGCGCCGGCGAGGCCGACGTGACCCGCACCGCGCCGGGCACCGACCGCTTCGCCCTCAACCGCACGGAACAGCCCGAAATGTCGCGCCGCGTCGCCTCGGGCGCGGCGGGCGAGAAGCCGGCCGAAACCGAAACCACCGCCGCGACCGCGGCACCGCAGAACACCGCCTCGGAGGTCTGATCCCATGGCACACAAGAAAGCAGGCGGCTCGTCCCGCAACGGCCGCGATTCGGCCGGCCGCCGCCTCGGCGTCAAGCTGTTCGGCGGCCAGGAGGCCATCGCCGGCAACATCATCGTCCGTCAGCGCGGCACCAAGTGGTGGCCGGGCGAGAATGTCGGCATGGGCAAGGACCACACGCTGTTTGCGCTGACCGATGGCCAGATCAGCTTCCGCAAGGGCCTCAAGGGCCGCACCTTCATTTCCGTGACTGCGCCCGCAATCGCGGCTGAGTAAGCACGGCGCACGACCCAGTTTTACGAGGGCCGGCGCCGAGCCGGCCCTTTCCGTATCCGGCGCTCATTTCATTAAGGAAATGTCAATGCCTGCATTGCGGCCCGCCACCTCCCGGAACGACAATGACGACCGGCTGCCCCCGGCGGAGGGCGACGAGCTGATCCGCACCGAGCGTCTCGTGCTGCGGCCGCTGCGCCGCTCGGACGCGGGGCTGATAGCGCTCTATACCGGCGACAAGCGGCTGGCCGACGGCACCCGAAGCATCCCCCATCCGCTGCCCCCCGGCGCCGCCGAGGCCTATGTCGCCCGGCTTCAGGCCGAGGGCCGCGAGGGCAGGACCGTCGCCTGGGCCATCGACGGCAGCGAGGCGCAGCTGGCGGAGCTGCTGGGCGTCGTCACGCTGAGCCGGGTGGCGCCGGGCCAGTGCGAGCTGGAGTTCTGGATCGGCCCCGGCTTCTGGAACACCGGCTTTGCCACCGAGGCGGTCGAGGGGCTGATCCGCGCCAACCCGCGCGGCTGCGTCTCGTTCGTGGCCGAGGCGTTCCAGGACAACCCCGGCTCGGCCCGCGTGCTGACGAATTGCGGCTTTGAATATCTTGGCGACGCCGAGAGCTGGTCGGTCGCCCGCAACGCGCGCGTGCCGACCTGGACCTATGCCCGCCCGACCGGCTGACCTCAGGGGCGGAGCGTCAGGCTCTGCCCCGCGCCGCTGACGACGACCTGGCTGATCCCGGCAAGCTCGGTGTTGGTGAAACTGCGCGCGACGGTGATCGTGTCGGCGCGCGGATCGGCGGCCATCGCAGTCTCGGGGCTGCCCGGCAAAGGCGGCGAGGCCACAAAGACCAGGCGCAGGCTGCCGTCCGCGTCGGGCGCCACCCGGCGCCCCGGCGCCTCGCCGATGAGCGCCGGGTCCCACCAGCCCTTGGTCGGCGGAACGCCGGTCACGACCAGCATCCGGCCATTGGCCGTCGGCTCCCAGCTGGCGCCGGTCACGCGCGGGAAGGGCTGGCGCGGGTCCGCGCTGACGTAGCCGCCCTCGGGCGTCAGCGTCGTCGGCCCCGCCGACTGCCCGCCGCCGAACCAGCGCAAGGGGTTCAGCCCCGAGTCGCCGCAACCCGCGAGGACGAGCACCGACAGGAGGCCGAGCGCGAGCGTTGGTCTGGTCATGGCCGTCCCCCGGGGCGTGTTTGCCCGGTGATAGGCGATCCCCCTGCGCCGGGAAAGCCCCGCCGCCTCAATAGCCCCGCGTCCGGTCCACCAGATGCAGGAACGGCCGCCCATCGCGCAGGCGCCGCAGGTTCTCGGCCACGACCGCCGCGGCGCTCGAGGGCCGCGTCTCGGCCGCGATATGGGGCGTGACGAAGACGCGGGGGTGGGACCAGAAGGCATGGCCGGGCGGCAGCGGCTCGGTGCGGAACACGTCCAGCACGGCATGGCCGACCTGCCCCGAGTCGAGCGCCGCGATCAGCGCCGCATCCTCGATCAGCGTGCCGCGGCCGGGGTTCACGATGGCGGCGCCCGCGGGCAGCATCGCCAGCCGGTGGGAGTCGAGCAGGTCGCGCGTCTCGGGCGTGTCGGGCAGCAGCGTCACCAGGATTTCGGCCCGGCCGAGCGCCTCCGGCAGGCCCTTCTCGCCGCCGATCACCGTCAGCCCCTCGACCTCGCGCCCGGAGGCGGACCAGACCGCGGTGTCGAAGCCCACCTGCGCCAGCCGCCGCGCCACCGGAGCGCCGAGAGCGCCGGCGCCGAGAACCGTCACCCGCCGCTCGCGCGCGAGAGGCGGGATCAGCGCGTTGCGCCATGCGCCATCCTGCGCGTAGCGGTCCATGCCGAGGTGGAAGCGCATCGCCCAGCCGAGGCAGTATTCCACCATCCCATCCGTCAGCCCCGGATCGACCATCCGCGCGAGCGGCTGAGTCAGGGTCCCGTTGCCGACGATCCGCTCCACCCCCGCCCAGAGAGACTGGACCAGCCCGGCGCGGGTGTAGGGGCTGAAGTCCGAGAAGCGCGCATTCGGGGCGTAGATGATGGCGTCGATCGCCTCCGGCTCCGGTGCCTCGTGGACGATCCGCGCCAGTCCGGCGAGTTCGCGCTCCAGGGGGGCCTCCCACGCGGGCCAGCGGTCGGGGCGCGCGGCCCAGAGGACGGTCAGCATGGAAAACTCCTCAGCGGGGACGGTGGACATGGGCGGACTGGACCATGCCGAAGGCCATCAGCAGGATCATCAGCTGGGTGCCACCGTAGCTGACCATCGGCAAGGGCACCCCCACCACCGGCAGCAGCCCCATCACCATGCCCATGTTGACGGCGAAGTAGAGGAAGAAGGTCGAGGCGATGCCGATCGTCAGCAGCGAGGCGAAGCGGTCGCGGTTGGTCAGCGCCGAATGCAGGCAGAAGCCGAGGATCAGCACGTAAAGCGTCAGCAGCGAGAAGGCCCCGATGAAGCCGAACTCCTCGGCCAGCGTGGTGAAGATGAAGTCGGTGTGCTTCTCGGGCAGGAAGTTGAGGCGGCTCTGCGTCCCCTGCATGAAGCCGCGCCCCGACCAGCCGCCGGAGCCGAGGGCGATCTGCGCCTGGGTGATGTTGTAGCCCGCGCCGAGCGGATCGGTGGTCGGGTCGAGGAAGGTGTCGATGCGGCGGAACTGGTAGTCGTGGAGGAGTTGCCAAGGCGTGCCGCGGCTCGCCAGCACGGCATAGACCACGCCGCCGCCTGCCGCGAAGATCACGATGAAATACCAGACGCTCACCCCCGCGGCGAAGGCGGTGAAGGCGCCGCCCAGCGTCAGCATGATCGCGGTCCCAAGGTCGGGCTGGATCACCACGAGGCCGGTCGGGATCAGGATCAGCAGGATCGGGATCAGCACCCAGAACGGCCGCGAGACCTTGCCGATGTCGAGCCAGTCGTAATAGGCCGCGAGCATCAGCACGAGCGAGACCTTCATCATCTCGGACGGTTGCAGCCGAATCGGCCCGAGGTCGAGCCAGCGCTGCGCGCCCATGGTCGTGTGGCCGATGGCGTCCACGGCGACCAGCAGAGCCAGGCTGATGACGTAGGCCGGGATGGCGATGCTGCGCCAGAACCAGATCGGCACGAAGGCGAGCGCGAACATCGCCACCATGCCGATGGCGAACCGCTCCATCTGCGGCTGCGCCCAGCGGGAGACGTCGCCGCCGCCGACCGAGTAGAGCATCAGGAACCCGGTCGCGGACACCGCGATGATGAGAAAGACCAGCGGCCAGTTCAGATACAGGATCTTGCGGATCCCGGTCGGTGTCGTCGTGACCTGATAGTTGAGATAGCTCATGGCTCAGGCGCGCGAGACGCCGCGCGGCTCGGCGGCGAGGGTGGTGGGGGCGAGGCGGAGCTTCTTGCGCTCCTCCTCGATGCGGCCGCGCTGTCCCTCGGGGTAGGCGTCGAGCGGCGGCATGCCGCCAGCGAGCGCAAACAGCAGGATGTCGCGGGCGACGGGGGCCGCCACGGCCGAGCCGCCGCCGCCATGCTCGACCACCACGGCGACGGCGATACGCGGCGCGTCGAAGGGCGCGTAGCAGACGAAAAGCGCGTGGTCGCGGCGGTTCCAGGGAAGCTGGTCGTTGCGGATGACGCCGCGGGCGCGCTCGGCCGCGGTGATGTTGCGGACCTGGCTGGTGCCGGTCTTGCCCGCCATGCGCCACTCCGCGCGCACGATGCGCGAGCTTCCGGCGGTGCCCGCGCCGCCGTTCATCACCGCGTCCATGCCGTCACGGGCGAGCTTGAGGTTCGCCGGGTCGATCCCGAGGTCGGGAAACTCCGGCACCGGCACCGGCACCCCGTCCACGGCGCGGACCAGCCGCGGCTCGACCGCGCGGCCCGAGGCGATGCGCGCGGCCATCACCGCCAGTTGCAGCGGCGAGGCCAGCACATAGCCCTGCCCGATCGAGGCGTTGATCGAATCGCCCACCTGCCAGTCCTCGCCATAGCGGGCCTGCTTCCAGGCGCGGTCCGGCGCGATACCCTCGGCCACCGCCGACATCGGCAGCTCGTGCCGGACGCCGATGCCGAAGCGGCGCGCCATCTCGGCGATGCGGTCGATGCCGACCTTCTGCGCCAGCTCGTAGTAGAACACGTCGCAGGACTGCTCGAGGCTGGCCTTGACGCCGACGCTGCCATGCCCGCCGCGGCGCCAGCAGTGAAAGCGCCGCCCGCCGGCGGTGAGGTGGCCGGGGCAGTAGAAATGGTCGCCGGGCTTGATGATCCCGGATTCGAGGCCCGCCAGCAGCGGCACCATCTTGAAGGTCGAGCCAGGCGGATAGACGCCCTGCACGGTCTTGTCGGCCAGCGGGCGGTGGTCGTGTTCGGTCAGCGCCTTGTAGTCGGCCGAGGAAATCCCGCGCACGAAGAGGTTCGGGTCGAAGCCCGGCGAGGAGGCGATGGCCAGCAGGTCGCCGGTCTGCACGTCGATGGCGATGGCCGCGGCGCTCTCGGTGCCCAGCCGCTGGGCGGTGTAGTTCTGCAGCGCCGCGTCCACGGTCATCTGCACGGTGCCGCCCTGCTGGCCCTCGACCCGGCCCAGTTCGCGCATCTCGCGCCCGGCGCTGTTGACCTCGACCCGGCGCGACCCGGCGCGGCCGCGCAGGACGTCTTCCCACTTGTTCTCGAAGCCGACCTTGCCGAACTGGAACTCGGGCAGCAGCAGGACCGGGTCCGGCTCGTCCATCTTCGACAGGTCGTAATCGGAGACCGGGCCGACATAGCCCATCATGTGGGCGAAATCGGCGCCGAAGGGATAGACCCGGCTCAGCCCCGCCTCGGGCGTCACGCCGGGCAGCGAGGGGGCGTTGACGGCGATGGCGGCGAACTCCTCCCAGCTGAGGCGGTCGCGCACGGCGACGGGGGTCGAGGGCGTGCGTCTGGCGATCTCGTCCAGCAGCGCCTGCTTCTCGGTCGCGGAAATCGGGACCAGGTTCGAGAGGCGGTCGATCACCTGCTCGACGTCGCCCGCCTCCTCGCGGGTGATCGTGACGCGGTAGTTGGCCTCGTTGCCGGCGATCACGACGCCCGCGCGGTCCAGGATCAGCCCGCGCGCGGGCGGCAGCAGGCGGATCTTGATCGAGTTGCCGTCCGAGAGCAGCCGGTATTCCTCCGCCCGGTCGAGCTGCATCGTGCGCATCCGCAGCCCGAGCGCGGCGGCCACCGACAGCTGGATGCCGCCCAGCATCAGCCCGCGCCGGGTGATGATCCGGGTGCTGTCGACGATGTCCTTCGGCGACTTCCGCATCAGTAACCCACCGCCTCCCCCTCGCCCGGCGCCGGACGCCGCAGCCCCAGCAGATGCGCGGCCAGCACCACCGGCGGATAGGCCGCGACCGTCGCCAGCAGATGCAGCGCGACCTGGCCCAAGGGCGGCTGCGGCACCAGGAACAGCGCCATCGCCAGCCGGCAGCCCAGCATCATCGCCGCCAGCAGCAGCGCCACGCGCAGCCATTCAACCATGAAGGGCTGCTCGCGCCAACGGGCCTCGCGCGCGCGGGCGGCCTCGGAGCCCATGACGACGACCGCGGCCCAGAGGCCGACCGGGCGCATCAGCAGCACGTCCTCCAGCAGGATCGTCGCGGCGATCAGCAGCACCGGCACCTGATCGGGGCGGCGCAGCACCCAGGCGAGGGTGAGGCAGAGGAGCAGGTCGGGGCCGGGCGTAGCGACATGGCCGGGGCTGATCGGCAGAAGCCGCGCGAAGAGGAGCAGCAGCGCCAGACCGATGAAGACCGAGCGGCCGATGAGGCGGCGGCGGTGGGCCGGGCCGATCATGGCGCGCCCGGCGCGAGCGCCGGCTGCACCGGGCCGATGAAGCCGCCGCCCTCGGGCACGATGATGTTGCCGCTGTCGGCGATGGCTTCGGCCGGGTGCGAGCGCAGGACGCGCAGGAATTCGAGCCGGCCGTAGTCCGCAGCCATCCGCACCCGGAGCCGACCGTCCGTCGCCTGCGCCACCTGCCCGACCGGGAGACCTGCCGGGAACACGCCGCCGTCGCCGGAGCTGACCACGCGGTCGCCGGGGCGCACGTCCTCGGGCCGCTCGATGAAGTCGAGGGCGGGGTAGGGCGTGTTGTCGCCGGTCAGCAGCGCGTGCTGGCCCGAGGGCTGGATCGTTACCGGCAGCCGCGAGGAGGGGTCGGTCAGCAGCATCACCCGGCTCGTGCGCTCGCCCACGCCGGCGATGCGGCCGACGAGGCCGAGGCCGTCCATCGTCGCCCAGCCGTCCAGCACCCCGTCCCGCGCGCCCACGTTCAGCAGCACCGACTGCCGGAAGGCGGAGCCCGAGTCGGCCAGCACCACGCCCGAGAGCGCCGTCAGCGCCGGATCGAGGCGGACGCTGTTCTGCGCCAGCAGCTTGGCGTTCTCCTGCTCGAGCTGGATGGCCGCCTCGCGCCAGGCGGCCATCTTCTGCAGCTCGCGCCTGAGTTCCTGGTTCTGCTCGTAGAGGCGGGCATAGGACTGGAAGCCCGCGACCATGTCGGTGGCACGGGCGACCGGCAGCAGCGCCCATTGGAACGAGGGCACGAAGCGGTCGATGAAGGCGGTCCGCATCGCCTCGGCGCGCGGGCTGTCGATGCGCCAGACGAGGAACAGTCCCAGCAGCACGAGGACCAGCAGCGCCACGAGGACGCGGCGCACCGGCGTCGCGAAGTCATACCGCCTGCGCGCCACGGGTTCAGCTGTCGTAGTCGATGACGTGTCGCAGCTGCTTTTCGTATTCCAGCGCCTTGCCGGTGCCGAGGGCCACGCAGCTCATCGGCTGGTCGGCCAGCGAGATCATCAGCCCGGTCTGCTCGCGCAGCGCGAGGTCGAGCTCGCCCAGCATCGCGCCGCCGCCGGTCAGCATCACGCCGCGGTCCACGATGTCGGCCCCGAGGTCGGGAGGTGTCGATTCGAGGGCGATCATCACCGCCTCGCAGATCGCCTGCACCGGCTCGGCCAGCGCGTCGGCTATCATGCCCTGCGTGATCTCCAGCTCCTTCGGCACGCCGTTCAGCAGGTCGCGGCCGCGCACCATCATGGTGGCCCCGCGGGCGTCGTCGGGCATCCGGGCGGTGCCGATCGAGGTCTTGATCCGCTCGGCCGTCTGCTCGCCCACGAGCAGGTTATGGTTGCGGCGCAGGTAGTTGATGATCGCCTCGTCCATGCGGTCGCCGCCGATGCGGACCGAGCGGGCATAGACGATGTCGCCGAGCGACAGCACTGCCACCTCGGTGGTGCCGCCACCGATGTCGACGACCATGCTGCCGGTCGGCTCGGTGATCGGCATGCCCGCGCCGATGGCGGCCGCGATCGGCTCCGCGATCAGTCCCGCCTTGCGGGCGCCGGCCGAGAGGACCGACTGGCGGATGGCCCGCTTCTCGACCGGGGTGGCGCCGTGGGGGACGCAGACGATGATCTTCGGCTTCGAGAAGGTGGTGCGGCGGAACACCTTGCGGATGAAGTGCTTGATCATCTCCTCGGCGCTGTCGAAGTCGGCGATGACGCCGTCGCGCATCGGCCGGATCGCCTCGATGCTGCCGGGCGTGCGGCCCAGCATCAGCTTGGCGTCCTCGCCGACGGCCAGCACCTGCTTCTTGCCGTCCTTGACGTGATAGGCCACGACCGAGGGCTCGTTGAGGATGATGCCCTTGCCCTTGACGTAGATCAGCGTGTTCGCCGTCCCGAGGTCGATTGCGATATCCGTCGAAAAGAGGCCGCCGAACGCCATGCCGTGAGTGTCCCTTCGCTGCCGGTATGTCCGGGCTGATGGCTTGGGCGGCTGAGTCGCCTCTCGCGCGCCGTTGACGGGGTATAGTTGCGCGCCGCTTGCCGGGGAACCCCTGACGCGGGGCATGGGCGCGAAGCGGCCGCGGTTGTGATATGCTCGGGCGGCCGGGCATCCGGCGACGAGGGAGGGCGGAGAGATGGCCAAAACGGTTCAGCAGATGCTGGATGCCGCGAACGCGGTCGTGCCGAAGATCGGACCCGACAAGGCGCGGGCCCTGATGCGCGAGGAGAGCGCGCTCGTCGTGGACCTGCGCGGCAGCGAGGAGATCGCGCAGACGGGCAAGGTCAAGGGCGCAGTCGCGGTGCCGCGCGGGATGCTGGAGTTCCGCGCCGACCGCGAAAGCAAGTATCACAACGCGGAGTTCGACAGCGCCCGCCCTGTGATCCTTTACTGCGGCTCGGGCGGGCGCGCGGCGCTGGCGGGCAAGACGTTGTCCGAGATGGGCTACGGGCGCGTCTACAATCTGGGCGGCTTCAAGGATCTGGTCGACGCCGGAATGGAGACCGAAAAGGTGTAACTGCCGCCCCGCCTCGGATGGGCGGGGCGGTGAGTCAGTGCGAATACATGCTGATCGCGCGCGTGTCGGCGTCGGGGGCGGTCTTCTCGCGCCGCACCCGCAGGCGGTTCAGCGCGCCGACATAGGCCTTGACGCTGGCGAGGATCGTGTCGGTGTCGGCCGCCTGCCCGGTGGCGATGCGGCCCTCCTCCTCCAGCCGGACGCTGACCGTCGCCTGCGCGTCGGTGCCCTCGGTCACGGCATGGACCTGGTAGAGTTGCAGCGTGGCGTCATGCTCGAAGAGCGCGTTCACGCAGGCGAAGGCCGCGTCGACCGGGCCGTCGCCCTGCTTCTCGACGGTCTTTTCCTCGTCGCCCACGACCATCGTCAGCGTCGCGGTCGCCGGCTCGCCCCCGCCGCAGACGACGCGCAGCTTTCTGACCTGCAGATAGTCGCTGTCGGTGTTGGCCGTGCTGTCCTGCATCAGCGCCACGAGGTCGTCGTCATAGACCTCCTTCTTGCGGTCGGCCAAGGCCTTGAACCGCACGAACACATCCTTGAGCTGGTTGTCCCCCAGCTCGTAGCCGAGATCCTTCAGCTTTGCCCTGAGAGCCGCCCGGCCCGAGTGCTTGCCCATGGCGATGTTGGCCTCGTTGAGGCCGATGTCGGCGGGGCGCATGATCTCGAAGGTCTCGACGTTCTTCAGCACCCCGTCCTGATGGATGCCGCTCTCGTGCAGGAAGGCGTTCTTGCCGACGATGGCCTTGTTGAACTGCACCGCGAAGCCCGAGACCTGCGCCACGCGGCGCGACAGGCCCATGATTTTCGTCGTGTCGATGCCGGTGCTGAACGGCATGATGTCGTGGCGCACCTTCAGCGCCATCACGACTTCCTCGAGTGCGGTGTTGCCGGCGCGCTCGCCGAGGCCGTTGATCGTGCATTCGATCTGCCGGGCGCCGGCCTCGACCGCGGCGAGGCTGTTGGCCGTGGCCATGCCGAGGTCGTTATGGCAGTGCGTGGCAAAGACCACCGTGTCGGCGCCGGGCACGCGTTCCAGCAGCATGCGGATCAGCTCGGCCGATTCGCGCGGCGCGGTGTAGCCGACGGTGTCGGGGATGTTGATCGTCGTGGCGCCCGCGCGGATCGCGATCTCGACCACGCGGCAGAGGTAGTCATGCTCGGTCCGGGTGGCGTCCATCGGCGACCACTGCACGTCCTCGCACAGGTTGCGGGCATGGGTCACGGTCTGCTCGATCCGCTCGGCCATCTGGTCCATGTCGAGGTTCGGGATCGCGCGGTGCAGCGGCGAGGTGCCGATGAAGGTGTGGATGCGCGGGCGCTTGGCGTGGCGGATCGCCTCCCAGGCGCGGTCGATGTCGGGCAGCTGCGCGCGGGCGAGGCCGCAGACCGCCGAGTTCTTCGCGGCCTTCGCGATGTCGGAGACGGCGGCGAAATCGCCCTCGGAGGCGATCGGGAAGCCCGCCTCGATGATGTCCACGCCCATCTCGTCGAGCAACTGGGCGATTTCCAGCTTCTCGTCATGGGACATGGTGGCGCCGGGCGACTGCTCGCCGTCGCGCAGCGTGGTGTCGAAGATCAGGACGCGGTTCGGGTCTCGGGTGGTCATCGGTCGGTTCTCACAGGCTCGGATGCGGGGCGGTCGGTCCGGGCGCGGCCTCGGCTGAGCGGCGGCCCGGAGACCCGCTCAGCGGAGCGTGAGAAGCAGGAGACCGCGAGGATCGGCGCGCAGCCGCAGGCAGCCGCAGGGCGCGGCGGCGGGCGACAGCGGGGCGGGGCGCGTCCGGGTCATGGCCGCGACTATGCCAAAGGCGCCGGGCGGAGGGCAAGGGTCAATGTCGCTCGTTGCCGCGCGCTGCGGCGGCGGCTTCCCGTGCCGCCGCCTCCCGCCTGGCGCGGGCCACGGCGCGGGTCAGGCGGCGGCGCTGATAGGCGCGGACCACCGGCACTGTCAGGTAATACCCGACCGCCGCCGCGGGCAGCCCGATCAGGGCGCCGCCGAGGAAGTAGGGCAGGAAGATCGTGCCCCAGAACTCCCCCAGCCCCGCCCATTCGGCCGGTCCGGGGCCGACAAGGCTGGCGAAGCTGCGCCACAGTTCGACCGTCGCATGGGTGATCTCGCCGATCACCGCCTGCGGGCTGACCTCGCCCGGCACGCCCATGAGCCAGCGGCCGAGCCCGACCGAGATCACCGCGATGAAGGGGAAGGTCAGCGGGTTGCCGAGCGAGGTGCCCAGCAGCGCCGCGAGGATATTGCCGCCAACCGCCCAGCCGAGGGCCGCGGCGGCGAGGAAATGGGCGCCGAAGAGCGGCGTGAAGGAGGCGTAGATTCCCGCCGCCACGCCGCGGCCGATGCGCTCGGGCGGGTCGGGCAGGCGCCGCAGCCGGTGCAGCAGGTAGCGCCCGGCACGCGCCCAGCCGCCGCGCGGATAGACGAAGTCCTGCGCGATCTGCTGATAGCTCTTGGGCTTGCGGCGGCGGAACACGGGGGAAGGGCTAGCCGAGCGCCGCCGGCCTGGCAACGCCGCGCGCGCTCACGGCTTCAGCGAGGGGTCGCGGATGCGGGCCACCTGGGCGACGTCGCTCTCGGCCTCGAGGGCGGTCATCAGCGCGTGCAGATGCTCGTGGTCGCGCAACTCCACCTCCACCCGCAGCTTGTAGAAGTCGGGCTTGCGGTCCACGAATTCGAGGTCCGAGATGTTCGCGCCCTGGCTGCCGATCAGCGTGCAGATGCGCCCCAGCACGCCTGCGTCGTGACGGATGGTCAGCAGCAGCCGCACGCCATAGCTCGGCGGATGCCGCCCAACCCGCCAGCGGAGATCCACCCAGCGGTCGGGCTGATCCTCGAAATCGGCCATGACGGGGCAGTCGATGGCGTGGATGACGACGCCCTTGCCGCGATAGGTGATGCCGACGATGCGCTCGCCCGGCAGGGGGGCGCAGCAGGGGGCGCGGGTGAAGCTCTGGTCGGCCTCGAGGCCCGCCACGGCGCGGTCGGCGGAGATCTCGGCCGGGGCGTGGGCGAGCTCGGGGTAGAGCGCACCCAGCACCTCCTGCGCGCTGATCTCGGCCGAGCCGATCCGCGCCAGCAACTCGTCGGTGTCGGGCATCGCCAGGGTCCGCGCCGCGGTCCTCAGCGCCTTGTCGGTCAGCTTGCGCCCGACATGCTCGAACGCCACGCGCGCCAGCTCGTGCCCGAGGCGGATGAAGCGCGAGCGGTCCTCCTCGCGCAGGCTGCGGCGGATCGCGGCCTTGGCGCGGCCGGTCTCGACGATGTCGAGCCAGGCCGCCTGCGGCCGCTGGCCGGCGGCGGTGATGACCTCGACCGACTGGCCGTTCTTGAGCCGGGTCCAGAGAGGCACGCGGATGCCGTCCACCTTGGCGCCGACCGAGGAATTGCCGATCCGCGTGTGGATTGCATAGGCGAAGTCGATCGGCGTCGCCCCTTTCGGCAGCTGGATCACGTCGCCCTTCGGCGTGAAGCAGAACACCTGGTCGGAATACATCTCGAGCTTCACGTTCTCGAGGAAGGCGTCATGGTCCTCCTCGCCCAGCCGGTCGTTCAACTGCTCGACCCAGGTGCCAGGATCGACGGCAAAGGGGTTCTGCGTCGGCACGCCGTCGCGATAGGCCCAGTGCGCGGCCACGCCCGCCTCGGCCACCTCGTGCATCTGCCGTGTGCGGATCTGCACCTCGATCCGCGTCCCGTCGCGCCCCGAGACGGTGGTGTGGATCGAGCGGTAGCCGTTCGCCTTGGGCTGGCTGATGTAGTCCTTGAACCGCCCCGGCACCATGCGCCACCGCTGATGGATGATGCCCAGCGTCTTGTAGCAGTCGGCCTCGGACCGGGTGATGATGCGGAAACCGTAGATGTCCGAAAGGCGCGAGAAGGAAAGCTGCTTTTCCTGCATCTTGCGCCAGATCGAGAAGGGCTTCTTGGCGCGGCCGAAGACGTCGGCCTCGATCCCATCGCGCTCCAGCACCGCGCGCAGGTCGGCGGTGATCGTCGGGATCACGTCGCCGGTCGCCTTCTGCAGGGTCAAGAACCGGCGGATGATGGAGTTGCGAGCCTCGGGGTTGATGACCTTGAAGGCCAGGTCCTCCAGCTCCTCGCGCATCCACTGCATCCCCATGCGGCCGGCGAGGGGGGCGAAGATGTCCATGGTCTCGCGCGCCTTCTGGACCTGCTTCTCCGACCGCATCGAGCGGATGGTGCGCATGTTGTGCAGACGGTCGGCGAGCTTCACGAGGATCACCCGCAGGTCGCGGCTCATCGCCATGAAGAGCTTGCGGAAGTTCTCGGCCTGCTTCGACTGCGCGCCGGAGAGTTGCAGGTTCGTCAGCTTGGTGACGCCGTCCACGAGGTCGGCGATCTCGCGGCCGAAGAGGCGCGAGACCTCCTCCCAGGTGGAGCGCGTGTCCTCGATCACGTCGTGCAGCAGCGCCGTGACGATCGTCGCGTCGTCGAGCCGCATCTCGGTCAGGATGGCGGCGACGGCGACCGGATGGGTGAAATAGGGCTCGCCCGAGTAGCGAAGCTGGCCCTCGTGCATCCGCGCGCCGTATGCCCAGGCCTCGCGGATCAGGGCGGCATTGCAGCGCGGGTTGTAGTTGCGGACGAGGGCGAGAAGGTCCTCGACGTCGAACTGGTGAGGCCCGGACCCGTCCATCGCTGCGGCGTCAGCCGCGCTCCTGCGCCTCGAGCATCATGCGCAGCATCCGCTCCTCGTTCTCGTCGTCGGCGGGCTTCGGACGGTCCATCTCGGCGCCGATGACGAGGGCCATGGTGTCGTCCTCGGGCTCGTCCACCTCGACCTGAGTCTGGGTGGCGACGATCATGCGCTCGCGCAGGTCGTCAACCGGCTGGGTCTCCTCGGCGATCTCGCGCAGGGCGACGACGGCGTTCTTGTCGTCGTCGCGGTCCACGGTGAGGGGGGCGCCGGCCGCAATCTCACGCGCGCGATGGGCGGCGATCATGACGAGATCGAAGCGGTTGGGAACCTTGTCGACGCAGTCTTCGACCGTAACGCGGGCCATGAAACACCTCGGGATCGGGAACGGGGCGGGGCAAAGACGGGTGCATGCTGGAACTCGGCGGTGTTGTCAAGCTATTTGCACGTCAGCGGTTGCACCGCCGCGCGCGCCTCCGACGGCAGTCGCGCCAGCATCGAAGTCACGTCGAGGCCAAGCCGGGGATGCACCCAGAGGGGGGCGATTTCGGCCAGCGGCACAAGGGCGAAGGCGCGATCCTGGAGCCGCGGATGGGGGAGGATCAATTCCTCCGGGGTGAGTCGCTGCTGATCCGATTCGCTGAGCGCCCGCCAGCGATCCTGACCTGCGGCATTTGGTCGCACATCGTCCCCGAGGGCAAGCAGGTCGATGTCGATGACTCTGGCTCCCCAGCGGCCAGTATCGCGGCGCCGGCCGAGGGCCTCCTCGATCCGGTGCAGCCGCGCCAGAACCGCCGGCGCCGCTTCCGCGGTGTCGAAGGCTGCGGCGGCGTTGACGAAATCGGGACCGGCGCCGGGCGGATGCGCGGGGCTGCGATAGAAGCGGCTGACCGCCACCAGGCGCCCCGGCGGGTCCGAAAGGAGCCGAAGCGCCTGGCGCAAGGTTTCGGTGGGAACCCTCCGACGCAGCGGAAGATTCCCGCCTAGAAGGAGGAGCGCTGTTCGCAGCTTGACCTCTCTGTCGTATGCTGGTTTCGGGACAGCTTGCTTTTGCATGGAGGTGTTCCCCAAGGCACCGTCAAGGCTTGCGCCCAGGAAAGGATCATAATGTTCTATAAGGACGACCGCCTGGCACTGTTCATCGACGGTGCCAACCTGCATTCCGCGGCAAAGGCGCTCGGCTTCGAGATTGATTTCAAGCTTGTGCGCCAGGAATTCGAGCGCCGGGGCCGGCTCGTGAGGGCCGCCTACTACACCGCGCTGCTGGAATCCGAGGAGTATTCGCCGATCCGACCGCTCGTCGACTGGCTGGCCTATAACGGCTACACGGTCGTGACCAAGCCCGCCAAGGAGTTCACCGACCAGACCGGCCGGCGGCGGGTGAAGGGCAACATGGACGTCGAGCTTGCGGTCGACGCCCTGGAGCTGGCGCCCCGGATCGACCATGCGGTGCTGTTCTCCGGTGACGGTGACTTCAAGCCGCTGATCGACGCCCTGCAGCGCCGGGGCGTCCGCGTCTCGGTGGTGTCGAGCACCCGCACCCAGCCCTCGATGGTGGCCGACGAGGTCCGCCGGCAGGTCGACAACTTCATCGAGCTGGACGCGCTCCGCGAAGTGATCGGCCGGCCGCCGAGGGAGCCGAGGCCGCTGCCGACGGAGCCAATGACAGTCGAGACCTGAGGGTCTCGGCGTTCCCCCGCGATTTGGCCCTCCCCCGTCGAAGGGGGAGGGGCCTCGCCCCACCGACCCGCGGCTACGGCGCGTCGGCCCGCTCCGCCCCCTCGGCAATCGCCGCCCGCAGCTTGCGCTCCAGCGTCTCGCGCTTGCCCGGCTGGGTGAGCTTCAGTCCGAACATGTCCTTGACATAGAACGTGTCGATCACCTGCGCCCCGAAGGTCGCGATCACCGCGCTGGCGATCTGGATGTGGTTCGCGGCCAGCGTCCGGGTCAGGTCGTAGAGCAGCCCCGGCCGGTCGCGGGTGTCCACCTCGATGATGGTGTAGATGTCGCTGCCCTCGTTGTCGAAGGTGACGTGGGTGGGGAAGCGGAAGGCGCGCTCGCGCTTCTTGACCTTGTCGCGGGTGGCCAGAGCGTCGCGGGGCACGACCGCGCCGGAGAGCGTGCGCTCGATCGTCTGGCGCAGGCGCGGCAGGCGGTCCTCGGCATAGGGGTGGCCCTCGGCGTCCTGCACCCAGAAGGCCGCCGTGGCGTAGCCGTCGCGCGAGGTATAGGTGCGCGCGTCGACCACGTTGGCGCCTGAGAGCGCGAGCGCCCCGGCCAGCCGCGAGAAGATGCCCGGATGATCCGCCAGGGCGAAGGCCACGCGGGTCGCGTCTCGGTCGGGGTCGGCGCGCAGGTCGATGCGGATTTCGTCATCGCGGATGCCGGCCAGGAGACCCGCGAAGACTGCCTGCGTCTCGGTCGGCAGGCCGGTCCAGTAGCTGTCGTAATGGCGCCCGATCTCGGCCCGGATCGCCTTCGGCTCCCAGCCCTCGGCGGTCAGGCGGTGACGCAGCGCGCGCCGCGCCTCGCCCCGCAGCCGCTCGCGGTTCAGCTCCTCGAAACCGCCTTCGAGGACCGCCGCCGTCTCGGCATGTAGGCGGCGCAGCAGCATCGCCTTCCAGTTGTTCCAGGTCCCCGGCCCGACCCCGCGGATGTCGCAGACCGTCAGCACCGTCAGCAGGTCCAGCCGCTTGCGGGTCCGCACCGCCTTGGCGAAGTCGCGAATGGTGCGCGGGTCCGAGATGTCGCGCTTCTGCGCCACGTCCGACATCAGCAGATGCTGGCGCACCAGCCATTCGACCGTCTCGACCTGCCCAGACTCCAGCCCGAGCCGCGTGACCACCTTGCGCGCGATCTGCGCGCCGATGATCGAATGATCCTCGGGGCGCCCCTTGCCGATGTCGTGCAGCAGCACCGCGAGGTAGAGCACCGCCCGGTCGAGGTGGCCCTCGCGGATGATCTCGGTCGTCAGTGGCAGGTCGTCCTCGTCCTCGCCGCGCTCGATCCGGGCGAGGGCGGCGACGCATTGGATCAGGTGCTCATCGACCGTGTAGTGGTGGTAGACGTTGAACTGCATCATCGCCATCACCGGCTTGAACTCCGAAATGAAGGCGGCGAGGGCGCCCAGCTCGGCCATCCGGCGCAGGGCGCGCTCGGGGTTGCCGTGCTTCAGCAGCAGGTCGAGGAAGATGCGATGCGCCTCGGGGTCATGGCGCAGGCGGTCGTCGATCAGGTCCAGGTTGGCGGCAACCCGGCGCATGGCCTGCGGGTGGATCATCAGGCCGGTGCGCAGGCCCTCCTCGAACAGCCGCAGCATGTTCAGCGGCTCGGCCCTGAGGTCCTCCTCGGAGATGTCGATGCGCCCGCCCTCGTCGAGGAACGGTTTGCGCAGCCGCCGGCGGCGGCCGAAAAGCCGCGTCAGGATCGGCGGCCGCCTGAGGTGGCGCGCCTCGAGGCCGGTCAGGAACACCCGCGTCAGGTCGCCGACACGGGTCGCGTGCAGGAAATAGTCCTGCATGAAATGCTCGACCGCACGCCTGCCGCCGCCGTCGTGATAACCCATGCGCCGGGCGACTTCGGGCTGCAGGTCGAAGGTCAGCTGGTCCACCAGGCGGCCGGTGACGAGGTGCATGTGGCAGCGCACCGCCCAGAGGAAATCCTCGGCCTGCCAGAAGGCCAGGTGCTCGTCGCGCGAAAGCATCCCGTAATCGACCAGGTTCTGCGCCCGCTCGACCTGGTGGATGTATTTGCCGATCCAGTAGAGCGCATGCAGGTCGCGCAACCCGCCCTTGCCCTCCTTGACGTTCGGCTCCAGCAGGAACCGGGCGCGGCCCTGGCGGGCATGGCGCTCCTCGCGCTCGGCCAGCTTGGCTTCGATGAACTCGGGGATGGTGCCCTCGAACAGCTCGGGCCAGAGACGAACGCGCAAAGCCTCGGTGACAGCCGCGTGGCCGCAGACATGGCGATGCTCGAGCAGGCTCGTGCGGATCGTCATGTTGCCTTCCGCGAGGCGCAGCGAGTCGTCGACCGAGCGGGTCGCCTGCCCGATCTTCAGCTTCAGATCCCAGAGCATGTAGAGCATCGATTCGATCACGCTCTCGGCCCAGCCGGTGGTCTTCCAAGGCGTCAGGAACAGCAGGTCGACGTCGGAATGGGGCGCCATCTCGGCCCGGCCGTAGCCGCCGACCCCGAGGACGGCGAGGCGCTCGCCCTCGGTCGGGTTGGGACGCGGATGCAGATGGGTCGTGGCGACGTGGTGGACGGCGGTGACGAGGCCGTCGGTGAGCGCCGCGATCTCGCGGACGGTCTCGCGGGCGGCGCGGGGATGGGTCTCGAAACGGGCGGTGATATCCGCCATCGCCTCGGCGCGGGCTTCCGTGAGGCAGGCGACGGTGGCGGCGCGCAGCGCCTGCGGGTCGGCCGCGCCCTCGAGCCGCCGGTCGAGCATGGGAAGGAAGCGCGCAGGGTCGAACAGCGGATGCGCGCCGGGAAGGCCCGGCGCGCCGGGGAGGCCCTCGGCCTCGCCCTCGGTTGCGGTGTCGGGCTCGGCCAAGATCAGGAGCCGAAGCCCCGGAAGCTGCGCGGCGCCGGGTCGAGGATCACGACCTGCTGGTTGCGCACCGTGGCGACCGCAAGGCCGCGGGTCGTGGTGCCATTGCGGTCGAGGCGGAAGACACCGTTCACGCCCGCAAACCCGGCCGGGCGGGTCAGGGCGCCGGTGGTCAGCGCGTCGGCGCGGCCGGCCCGGACGAGCGCCGCGACGGCCGAGATGCCGTCATAGGCGAGCCCCGCGAGGGCATGCGGCCGCTCGCCATAGGCCGACTGGTAGCGGGCGTCGAACTGCTGGCGCAGCGCGAGGTCCGGCAGCGCGAACCAGCCGCCCTGGACGCCCGGAATGGTCAGCCGCACCGCCGGCTCGTCGAAGCGGGTCAGGCCCATCAGCTGCGTCCCCGGCGTGACCCCGGCGGCGAGAAGCCCGTTGCTGAGATAGGGCAGGACAGCCGCCTGGTTCGCGGTCATGAACACCGCGTCGATCTGGTTCGCCTGCGCCGCGGCGGCGATCGCCGGGATCGCGGCGTCGATGCCGGTGGTCGAGATCTGGTGGTTGACGCGGCCGACGAACACCGCCCCGTTGCGCGAGATCGCCGCCTGGATCGCATTGGCGCCGAGTTGACCCGCCACGTCATCCTCGGCCACCACCATGAACCGCCGCTTGCCCTGGCCGAGGCCGTAGCCGACGAGCCGGTCGGCGACGTTCCCGAAGCTGGTCCCCAGCGTGTAGACGTTGCCCCCCGCGATCTCGGTGTTGTTGGAGAAACTCAGCACGTTGATCCCGGCGCCGCGGGCGACGGAGCCGACCGCGTTCGCCGCATCGGCATGGAGCGGCCCGACGATGATCTGCGCGCCGGCGCCGATCGCCTCGCTGGCCCGCGCCGCGGCCGAGGCGGCATCGGCCCCGGTCGGATAGACCCGCAGGTCGATCCGCGCCCCCTGGGCATCGGCCGCCGCCATCCGGCCCGCGTTGCCGAGCGAGCGGCCGAGCCATTCGAGATCGGCATCGCCGGAGCCGGTCGGAACCAGCAGCGCGACCGTGACCGGCTGCGAGGGGTCGATCGACGGCCCGATGCCTGGCCCCGAGGCTGCGGTGCCGAAAGCGCCCGGCTCGCAGGCGGCGAGGAGCGCGGCCGCGGTCGCGGCGGCGGCGATCCGGGCGAGGCGGGGCAGCGTGGCGGCGCGCAGGCGCGGCAGGATGGCGAACATGGCGATCTTTCCTGTGGCTCGGGGGCGTCGTACAGGGCAACGCTATGTGATCGACCCAGGCACCGCAATCACGCGCCGCGCGCCAAGGGAGGCCGCCGATGACCGTCCCGCGACCCGCCGAAGACGCGGCCGCCGTGACCCTCACGCTGAAGCGCGAGGCGCCCGAACCCGGCCTCTACCTCCTCGCCATGCCGATCGGCGCCGCGCGGGACATCACGCTGCGCGCGCTCGACCTGCTCAACACCGCCGATGTGCTGGCCGCCGAGGACACCCGCACCCTGCGCCACCTGATGACGATCCACGGCATCCCGCTCCGCGGCCGAAGGATCTTGGCGTGTCACGACCACAACGAAGCGGCAGCGGCGGCGGGGCTGCTGGCGGCGCTGGCCGAGGGCCGCACCGTGGCCTACGCCTCCGAGGCAGGAACGCCCTCGGTCTCCGACCCCGGCTTCCGCCTCGCCCGCGACGCGGCGGGGGCGGGATACAGGGTCAATGCGGTGCCCGGACCCTCCGCCGTGCTGGCGGCACTGGTCGCCTCGGGGATGCCGAGCGACCGCTTCCTCTTTGCCGGCTTTGCTCCGGCCGCCAGGGCGGCGCGGCGGCGCTGGCTGGAGGAACTGCTGGCGGTCGAGGCGACTGTGATAATCTTTGAAAATCCTAGGCGTGTTAAAGACCTGTTTGCGGATTTGTGCGATATTGATTCGGAGCGGGAGAGCGCGATCTGCCGCGAACTGACGAAAAAGTTCGAGGAGGTGCGGCGCGGGACGGTGCGTGATCTCGCCGGGCCCGAGCTCGACGGACTGAGGGGCGAGGTGGTCGTTCTCGTGGATCGCAGCCGTTCCGGTGCGGGCGGCGGGGATGCGGAGGCGATGATCTCGGCGGCGTTGGAGGAGGGGCTGTCGGTGCGCGACGCCGCGGCGCGCGTGGCTGCGGCGCTGGGACGCCCGCGGCGGGAACTGTATCAACTGGCGCTCGCGATGGCGGGCGGGGCGGCTGCGAAGGATGAGGGGGAAGACAGTGGCGATGCAGATGGAACCGGGTGAAGCCTCGGCTGCGCGGTCGCGGCGCGGTGCGGTCGCATGGGCTTCGGGCCATGCCGCCGAAGAGAGTGTCGCCCGTCGCTACGAGATGGCGGGCTGCGCTATCCTCGAGCGGCGCTGGCGCGGTGCCTCGGGCGAAATCGACCTGATCGTGCGCGAGGGCGAGACCATCGTCTTTGTCGAGGTCAAGCAGTCCAGCAGCTTCGCCTCGGCCGCCGAACGGCTCTGCCGCCGGCAGATGGACCGCATCTGCCTCGCGGCCTGCGAATTTTGCGGCACCGATTGCGACATGCGTTTCGACGCGGCACTGGTTGACGCGCAGGGCCGGGTCGAACTGGTCCAGAACGCCTTCGGCTGGCACTGACCTGCGGCTTGCGGTTGGTTCCGATCCGCTTCAAACCGGGGCCGAGCCGCGCAAGGAGCCGAAATGGGACTGAATGTTGCCCTGCAGATGGACCCGATCGAGGCCGTCGACATCGATGGCGACAGCACCTTCCGCATCGGGCTGGAGGCGCAGGCGCGTGGTCACAAGCTGTTTCAGTACACCGTGGACCGGCTGGTTTTCGATGAAGGCCGGCTGAGCGTCTACGGGCGCGCGGTCGAATTGAACCGCAAGCTGGGCGCGCATGTCGCGTTCGGCCCCTGGGAGGAGCGGGCGCTGGATTCCTTTGACGTCGTCTGGCTGCGTCAGGATCCGCCTTTCGACATGGCCTACATCACCTCGACCCATCTGCTGGAGCGGGCGGGAGGCTCGACCCTGGTGGTCAACGATCCCTTCTGGGTTCGCAACAGCCCCGAGAAGCTGATGGTCCTCGATTTCCCCGACCTGACGCCTCCGACGATGATCGCCCGCGATCCCGAGGCGGTGCGCGCGTTCCGGGCGCGGCATGGCGACATCATCCTCAAGCCGCTTTACGGCAACGGCGGTGCCGGGGTGTTCCACCTGCCGACCGAGGACCGCAACCTGGCCTCGCTGATGGAGATGTTCGCGGGCATGAGCCGCGAGCCGATGATCGCGCAGAAATACATCGCCGCCGTGACCCGGGGCGACAAGCGGATCATCCTCGTGGACGGGGAGATCGCCGGGGCGATCAACCGGGTGCCGGCCGAGGGCGAGGCGCGCTCCAACATGCATGTGGGCGGGCGGGCCGAGAAGTCGTCGCTGACCGAACGCGAGCGGGAGATCTGCGCCCGGATCGCGCCCGCGCTGCGCGAGAAGGGGCTGCTTTTCACCGGAATCGATGTGATCGACGGCTGGCTGACGGAGATCAACGTCACCTCGCCGACCGGCCTGCAGGAACTTGAGCGGTTCGATGGCACGAACGCCTCGGCAATGATATGGGAGGCGGTGGAGCGGCGTCTGGCGGCGCGCCGGCGTGCTGCCGGGGGCTGAAACCACCTTCGCTGCATTGCGCGAGCCTGCGCCCGTCTACCGGTGTGCCCGGCTCGTGACGCTCGTTTGCCAGTGGCAGTCCACTGAACATCATCCCCCGGGCACGAAGGGCAGCCGGTAGCTGATCGCCTCCGCCAGGTGCTGCTTGCTGATGTTCGTCGCGCCGTCGAGGTCGGCGATGGTGCGGGCGGTGCGCAGCACGCGGTGGTAGCCGCGGGCGGTGAGGCCGAGGCGGTCGGCCGCCCGGCGGACGAGGTCGCGGCATTCGGCATCGAGCGGCGCGATCTGCTCGAGCAGCGCGCCGGACGCGTCGGCGTTGACGCGCACGCCGCCGTGGCTCGCGAATCGGTGGGTCTGCACCTCGCGCGCCGCGGTGACGCGGGCGGCCACCGTGGCGCTGGGCTCGGCCGCCGAGGCCGGCAGCGCGAGGTCGTCGAGCGTCACGGCAGGCACCTCGATGCGCAGGTCGAAGCGGTCCATCAGCGGGCCGGAGATGCGCGCGAGGTAGTCGGCGCCACACAGGGGCGCCTTGCTGCAGGCGCGGGCCGGGTCGGCGAGGTGGCCGCAGCGGCAGGGGTTTGCGGCGGCGATCAGCAGGAAGCGGCAGGGATAGCGGATATGGGCGTTGGCGCGCGCCACGACCACTTCGCCCGATTCAATGGGCTGCCGGAGGGTCTCCAGCACCGGGCGCGCAAACTCCGGCAGTTCGTCGAGGAAGAGGACGCCGTTGTGGGCGAGGCTGATCTCGCCCGGCTTGGCGCCCCGGCCGCCGCCGACGATGGCGGCCATCGAGGCGGTGTGGTGCGGCTCGCGGAAGGGTGCGGTGCGTGAGATGCCGCCCTCCTCCAGCGTGCCGGCGAGCGAATGGATCATCGAGGTTTCGAGCGCTTCGGCCGGGGAAAGGACCGGCATCAGGCCGGGCAGACAGGCGGCGAGCATGGACTTGCCGGCGCCGGGAGGGCCCACCATCAGCAGGTGATGGCGGCCGGCGGCGGCGATCTCGATCGCGCGCCGGGCACGTTCCTGGCCGCGGACCTCGGCGAGGTCGCGCGTGGCGGCGGGGGCAGGGACTTCGCCGGGTGCGGCGGTGGCCAGGGGCGCCCGGCCGGTCAGGTGGTCGATCGCCTCGCGCAGATGCGCGGGTGCGAAGACCGGGACCGACGCGACCCAGGCGGCTTCCGGGCCGCAGGTCCGGGGGCAGAGGAGCGCGCGCTCGTCCTCGGCCGCGGCCATCGCGGCAGGCAGGGCGCCGTTCACCGCCACCAGCCGGCCGTCGAGCGCCAGTTCGCCCAGCGAAACCACGCGCTCCAGCTCCTCGGCCGGGATGATCTCGAGCGCGGCGAGGACCGCGAGCGCGATCGGCAGGTCGAAATGCGAGCCTTCCTTCGGCAGGTCGGCCGGCGAGAGGTTCACCGTCACGCGCTTCGAGGGCAGCGCCACGGCGAGGGCGCCGAAGGCCGCGCGCACCCGCTCGCGCGCCTCGCTGACGGCCTTGTCGGGCAGGCCCACAACCGCAAAGCTCGGCAGGCCCGGCGCCACCGAGCATTGCACCTCCACCAGGCGCGCCTCGACGCCCTCGAAGGCGACGGAATAGGCGATGGCCACCATGTTCTTGTCCCCCGCGGCGACGCTCGCAGGAACGGGTTAAGAACGCGTTAACGCGGCCGCGGCTACGATCCTTCGTACGAAGGATCGTTTCCGAATTTTCGTACGAAAATTCGGCTTGCTTGCCCGCGCGGCCGTCGCGGCTTAGGGTCCGCGCGAGCACCAACGCGCGAGACCATGCAGGGCAGACGCATCCTTCTGATCGTCGGCGGCGGGATTGCCGCCTTCAAGATCCCGGAACTGATCCGGCTGATCCGCGGCGCGGGGGCCGAGGTCAGCCCGGTGCTGACCGCCGCGGGGGCGGAATTCGTGACGCCGCTGACGCTCTCGGCGCTGGCCGGGGCGCCGGTCAACGAGGCGCTGTTCGACGTCGGCCGCGAGGCGGAGATCGGGCATATCCAGCTGTCGCGGAACGCCGATCTGGTCGTGGTCGCACCCGCGACGGCGGACCTGCTGGCGAAGATGGCGGCCGGGCTGGCGGATGATCTCGCCTCGACGCTGCTGCTGGCCACCGACAAGCGGGTGCTGGTCGCCCCGGCGATGAACGTGCGGATGTGGCATCATCCTGCGACGCAGCGGAACCTTGCGACCCTGGCGCAGGACGGCGTGCTGTTCGTCGGGCCGGACGAGGGCGACATGGCCTGCGGCGAGTTCGGGTCGGGGCGGATGTCGGAACCCCCGGCGATCCTTGGCGCGATCCGCGAGGCGCTGGGAGGGCAGCCGCGGATCGCGGGCACGGCCTCGCTGCCGGGGCCGGGGCGGCTTACGGGGCGGCGCGTCGTCGTCACCTCCGGGCCGACGCATGAGCCGATCGACCCGGTGCGCTACATCGCCAATCGCAGCTCGGGCGCGCAGGGCGCGGCGATTGCCGCGGCGCTGCGCGATCAGGGGGCGCGGGTGGTGTTCGTCACCGGCCCTGCGACGGTGCCGCCGCCCAAGGGCGTCGAGGTGGTGCCGGTCGAGACGGCCGACGAGATGCGCGCCGCGGTCGAGGCGGCGCTGCCGGCCGATGTCGCGGTGATGGCGGCGGCGGTGGCGGACTGGAAGGTGCTGAACCGTGCCGGGGGCAAGGTGAAGAAGGACGGCTCGGGTCGGCCTCCGACGCTCGAACTGGGCGAGAACCCTGATATTCTCCGCTGGGTGAGCGGGCTGGGGTCGGACCGCCCGCGGCTGGTCGTGGGTTTCGCGGCCGAGACGGATGATGTCGTCGCCCATGCCACCGCCAAGCGGGCGCGCAAGGGGTGCGACTGGATCTTGGCGAATGACGTCTCGCCCGGCACCGGGATCATGGGCGGGGCCGAGAACGCGGTCACGCTGATCACCGACAGCGGGGCTGAGGAATGGCCGCGGATGGGCAAGGACGCGGTCGCGCGGCGGCTGGCGGAGCGGATCGCGGCCGCGCTGGAGGCGACATGAGCCGGGTCTATCTCGACTGGAACGCCACCGCGCCGCTCAGGCCCGAGGCACGGGCGGCGATGGCGGAGGCGGGCGAGCTGCCGGGCAACCCGTCCTCGGTTCATGCCGAGGGGCGGGCGGCGAAGATGGCGCTCGAGCGGGCGCGCGAGGCGATCCTGAGCGCGCTCGGCGCGGATTCGGCGGAGCTGGTCTTCACCTCCGGCGCGACCGAGGCGGCGGCGCTTGCGATGCAGGGCCGCGGGCTGGCCTGCGCCGCGGTGGAGCATGACGCGGTGCTGGCCTGGTGCGAGCCCTCGCTGCCCGTGGCCGCGGATGGGCGCGTCACGGTCGCGGACCCGCACCGCGCCACGCTGCAACTGGCGAATGGCGAGACGGGTGTGCTGCAGGACCTCCCCGCGGGGCTGGCGGTTGCCGATCTCACGCAGGGGTTCGGCAAGATCCCCTTCGCCTTCGACTGGTCGGGGATCGAGGCGGGGTTCGTCTCGGCCCACAAGCTCGGCGGGCCGAAGGGGGTCGGCGCGCTGATCCTGCGCCCCGGCACCGAGGTCGAGGCGCGAATCAGGGGTGGCGGGCAGGAGCGCGGGCGGCGCGCCGGGACCGAGAACCTGATCGGCATCGCGGGCTTTGCCGCCGCGGCCGAGGCCGCGCAGCGCGAGATTGCGGCAGGAATCCCAGAAAAATTGTCGGAAATGCGCGATCGCCTGCAAAGGGCTCTGGAAGCCGGGGCCGGAACCACTACATATCCCGGCAGCGAGACACGGCGGCTGCCCGGAACGCTCTCTGTCGTGACGCCGGGCTGGCCGGGCGAGACGCAGGTGATGCAGATGGACCTTGCCGGTTTCGCGGTTTCGGCGGGCTCGGCCTGCTCGTCCGGGAAGGCCCGGCCGAGCGGTGTTCTGCGTGCCATGGGCGTGAGTGATGCCGATGCGACATGCGCGATCCGCGTGTCCTTCGGTGCCGGCACGACCGCCGAGGAGCTTGACCGCTTCGCCGCCGCGTGGCTTGCCGCGCATGACAGGTGGCGAGCACGACGCGATGGCCGGGACCGCCCGGCAGGAGGGTGAGAATGGCCGAGGCAGCGATGGCGCTTGACGATACGGATCTGGAAGTGCGGGAGGGCGTGGACGCCCAGACCGTCGCGACCGTGCAGAACATGGGCGCCTATAAATACGGCTGGGACACCGACATCGAGATGGAGTTCGCGCCCAAGGGCGTGAACGAGGACATCGTGCGCCTGATCTCGGAGCGCAACGACGAGCCGGAATGGATGACCGAGTGGCGGCTGACCGCGCTGCGCCGCTGGCAGGACATGGCAGAGCCGAAATGGGCGCTGCTGAACTATCCGGCGATCGACTATCAGGACCAGTATTACTACGCCCGGCCCAAGAGCATGGCGGAGAGGCCGAAGTCGCTGGACGACGTCGATCCGAAGCTGCTGGCGACCTATGAGAAGCTGGGTATCCCGCTGAAAGAGCAGGAAATCCTCGCCGGCGTCGAGGGCGCGGGCGCGGTCCCGGCCGAGGGGCGCAAGGTCGCGGTGGACGCGGTCTTCGACAGTGTCAGCCTCGGCACCACCTTCAAGGACGAGCTGGCCAAGGCAGGGGTGATCTTCTGCTCGATCAGCGAGGCGATCCGCGAGCATCCCGAGCTGGTGAAGAAGTATCTCGGCTCGGTCGTGCCGCAGTCCGACAACTACTTCGCCACGCTGAACAGCGCCGTCTTCTCGGACGGGTCGTTCGTCTACATCCCGCCGAACACCCGCTGCCCGATGGAGCTTTCGACCTATTTCCGCATCAATGCCGAGAATACCGGCCAGTTCGAGCGCACGCTGATCATTGCCGACAAGGGCTCGTATGTGAGCTACCTCGAGGGCTGCACCGCGCCCAAGCGCGACACCGCGCAGCTGCACGCGGCGGTGGTCGAGATCGTGATCCTAGAGGACGCCGAGGTCAAATACTCGACTGTCCAGAACTGGTTCCCCGGCGACGAGGAAGGCCGCGGCGGCATCTACAACTTCGTCACCAAGCGCGCCGACTGCCGCGAGGCGCGGGCCAAGGTGATGTGGACGCAGGTCGAGACCGGCTCGGCGATCACTTGGAAATATCCGTCCTGCATCCTGCGGGGCGATGAATCGCAGGGCGAGTTCTACTCGATCGCCATCACCAACAACCGCCAGCAGGCCGACACCGGCACCAAGATGATCCATCTGGGCAAGAACACCCGCTCGCGGATCGTCTCGAAGGGGATTAGCGCGGGCCAGGCGCAGAACACCTATCGGGGCCTCGTCACGATGCACCCGAAGGCGACGGACAGCCGCAACTACACCCAGTGCGACAGCCTGCTGATCGGCGACCAGTGCGGCGCGCATACGGTGCCCTATATCGAGGTCAAGAACATGTCCTCGCGGGTCGAGCATGAGGCCACGACCTCCAAGGTCGACGAGGACCAGCTGTTCTACTGCCGCGCCCGCGGCGTCGGCGAGGAGGAGGCGGTGGCGCTGGTCGTCAACGGCTTCTGCCGCGAGGTCCTGCAGGCGCTGCCGATGGAGTTCGCGATGGAGGCGCAGAGCCTCGTCGCCATCAGCCTCGAGGGGAGCGTCGGATGACCAGCCCCGGCAAGCCCGTCGTGCTGCTGGTCGGCAAGCTTCCGGGCGTCGTCGGTGACATCGCCCGGCAGTTGAGCGACATGCAGGTCGAGTGGCTGGGCGCGCATGACCGGGCCGAGGTGATCCGCCAGCTCGAGGCCGAGCCGCGGATCGCCTGCGTCGTTATGGGCGCGGGCCTCGACGACACGGCGCGCGGCGAGCTGGTCGGCGTCATCGCCGCGCGGCGGCCGGATCTGACGATCCACCTAAAGGATCGCACCTCCGGCCCGGACGGCATGGCGCCCTTCGTGCGCAAGGTGGTGGACGCGCTCGTCCTCGCGTGAGCGGGCGCTGATGCGCCCTCGAGGGTTGCGGTGGATTGGGAACGACCAATGGGGTTCGGAATGGAGGCGCAGAGGCTGATGCCCGCGGTGGCGGCATGACGGCGGCGGTTCTTCGCGACACCGCGGCGGTGGCGCTGCCCGCGCCCGAGGCGGTCGGCCCCGGTTATTTCGACACCGCGGCCGCCCTTGCGGCGCTGGCCGACGGCAGGCCCGTAGCCTTCCCGCCCTTCGAGCTGGTGCATTGGGGCGGGCTGACCTTCGCGCTGAACTACCGCCGCGACCCGATCCAGAACGCGTTGCGTCGGGGCCGCTTCTACGAGGCCGAGGAACTGGCCGAACTCGGCCGTCGCCTGCCCTCCGGCGCGCATGTCATCGACATCGGCGCCAATATCGGCAACCACGCGGTCTGGTTCGCCGCCCGCATGAACGCCGCCCGCGTGGTGGTCATCGAGCCGAACCCCCTCGCCACCGCGCCGCTGCTGGCCAATGTGGTGATGAACGGGCTCACGGGGCGCATCTGCACCGATCTGCTGGGTGTCGGCCTCGCCGACCGCAGCGACAGCGGCTTCGCCATCCGCCGCCACGACCGCAATCTCGGCGCGAGCAAGATGCGCAGGCGCGAGGATGGGGCGGGGCGCTTCTCGGTCCATGCGGGCGACGACCTGCTGGCCGGCGAGCGCGCCGACCTGGTCAAGATCGACGTCGAGGGGATGGAACTGCAGGTGCTGCTGGGCCTCCGCGACACCATCGCCCGCTGCCGGCCGCTGATGCTGGTCGAGGTCACGGACCAGAACCTGCCCGGCTTCGAGGCGTGGCGCACTGCTGCCGGATATGTCACTGCCCGCACCTGGAAGGTCGGGCCGAAGAACGCCAACCACCTGATCGAACCCGCCGAAGGCCGGCGCGCGACCGTAAGCGCGCCCGCGGCGGACAACTGAAAGGACGAGACGTGCTGAAGGTCGAAAACCTCCATGTGAAGCTTGAGGACGAGGACAAGGAGATCCTCAAGGGCCTGACCCTCGAGGTGCCCGCCGGCGAGGTCCATGCCATCATGGGGCCGAACGGCTCGGGCAAGTCGACGCTCTCCTACGTCCTCGCCGGCCGCGACGGCTACGAGGTCACGCAAGGGTCCGCCACGCTCGACGGCCGCGACATCCTCGAGATGGACCCGGAGGTGCGCGCAGCCGAGGGGCTGTTCCTCGCGTTCCAGTATCCGGTCGAGATCCCCGGCGTCGGCAACATGACCTTCCTGCGCACGGCCTTGAACGCGCAGCTGAAGGCGCGGGGGCAGGCGGAGCTCAGCTCGGGCGATTTCCTCAAGCTGGTGCGCGAGAAGGCGAAGGCGCTGGCGATCGACGCCGACATGCTGCGCCGAGGGGTCAATGTGGGCTTTTCGGGCGGCGAGAAGAAGCGCAACGAGATCCTGCAGATGGCGGTTCTGGAGCCGCGCATGTGCATCCTCGACGAGACCGACTCCGGCCTCGACGTGGACGCGATGCGGCTGGTGGCCGACGGCGTCAACGCGCTGCGCTCGCCCGACCGGGCGTTCCTCGTCATCACCCACTACCAGCGGCTGCTGGACCATATCGTGCCGGACGTGGTGCATATCCTCTCGAACGGCCGCATCGTGCGATCCGGCGGGCCGGAGCTGGCCCTCGAGGTCGAGGAGTCGGGCTACGGCGAGATGGTGGAGGGCAGCTGAATGGCGGATCAGGCTCTCCTTTCCAATGACGCGGTGCTGGTCGGCGCGGCCGACCCGCTGCCGCAGGACGCTCTGACCCCCGCCCGCGAGGCGGCGCGCGAGCGGGTCGAGACGCTGGGCCTCCCGGGCCGGCGCGACGAATACTGGCGCTTCACGCGGCCCGACGCGTTCCTCGCCCCCGATGCTCCGGCCGTCCCGCTGCCCGAGGGCGACGGCATCCTGTTTGCCGAGGTGGATCGGCTGAAGCTGGTCTTCGTGGACGGCCGTTTCGACGCTTCCGCCTCGGATGCGCTCGAACTCGACGGCGTCGAGATCGCGCCGCTGTCCGAGGCACCTTGGGCCGCCTCGCTCTACGGCAGCCTCGAAGGCCGCGCCCATATCCCGGTGCCGCGCCCCTTCGCGGCGCTGAACACCGCGGCGGCGGTCGAGGGGCTGGCGATCCACGTCACCGGCAAGGTCTCGCGCCCGATCCACATCCTGCACCGCAGCAGCGACGGGACGGCGGATGCCCTCTGGCACCACGTCATCCGCGTCGAGCCGGGCGCCGAGGCGACGATCCTCGAGACCGGCATCGCCGGCGCACGGCAGAACGCGGTGATCGAGGCCGACATCGCCGAGGGCGGCCGCCTGCACATGATCGCCGCCAAGCGGGCGGGCGTGCCGGAGCTGTCGCTCGGCCACCTCTTCGCCCGCGTGGCCGAGGGCGGCACGCTGAAAAGCTTCGAGCTGGCGCTCGACGGCCGCGTGATGCGGCGCGAGACCGTCGTGGAGATGGCCGGCGACGACGCGGTGGTCCATGTGGCGGGCGCGAGCTACGGCCGCGACAAGGGCTTCCATCACGACGACACGATCTTCATCAGCCATGCGGGGCTGCGCGGCGAGAGCCGGCAGGTCTTCAAGAAGGTCCTGCAGGGCGGCGCCACCGGCGTCTTCCAGGGCAAGATCCTGGTCAAGCCCGGCGCGCAGAAGACCGACGGCTACCAGATCAGCCAGGCGCTGCTGCTGGACGACGGCAGCCAGTTCCTCGCCAAGCCCGAGCTGGAGATCCACGCCGATGACGTGAAATGCAGCCACGGCTCGACCACCGGCGCGCTGGACGAGACGGCGCTGTTCTATCTGCGCTCGCGGGGCGTGCCGCGGCCTCGGGCGGTGGTGCTGATGGTGCTCTCGTTCCTCGCCGCCGCGCTCGAGGAGATCGAGGACGAGGCGCTGCGGACGCAGGTCGCCGACCGGCTGGACGAGGCCCTGACCGAGGGCCTGAACGACGGGGGCGCGGCGTGACGACGCTCCCCGCCCGGCGCGGCATCGTCCCGCGGGTGCTGGAAAGCTGGGTGGCCCCGCGCCGGGTGGTGCGGGGCCTCTCCGACTTTACCGAGCCAGCGCTGCTGGCGCTGCTGATGGCGGCGATGATGGTCTTTCTGCTGGCGCAGGCGCCCGGTCACGCGCGGGCGGCGACGCTGGACCCCACGGTGCCGCTCGACGTGCGGATCGCCGGGGCGATGATGGGCGTGATATTCATCCTGCCGCTCCTGGCCTACACGGTCGCGCTGATCGTTTCGCTTGCCGCCCGGCTGACGCCGTGGCGGATCGAGCCGCGCCATTCGCGCCTGGCGCTGTTCTGGGCGCTGCTGGCCGTGGCGCCGGCAATGCTGCTCACGGGGCTCACAGCGGGGCTGATCGGCCCTGGCCCGGCCCTGGTGCTGACCAATGTGATCGCGGGCCTGGGCTTCCTCGTCATCTGGGGTGCCGGCCTCTCGACGCTCGCGGTCCGCGCATGAGCTTCGCGCAGGGCTGGCAACTGCTGCAACTGTCGCTGAAGGCGCCCGACGCGGCGCTCGCCGCTCTGCGTGGCCTCGGGCTGACGATGGGCGAGCGGTGGATGGCGCTTGCCCTCATGGCGGCCCTCTCGACCCTGCTTGCCTGGGCGGCGGAGGCGATGTTCCCCATCGAGGTGGCGGGACCCATGTCGATCCTGTCGCAGGCGCCGCTGATGCTGGCGGCCATGCAGTTCGCCGCCGCCGCTTTCGGCGCCGCGCTCGTGACGATGGTCGGCCGCGCCTTCGGCGGCACCGGCAGCTTCGCCGACGCGGTCCTCGTCATCGCTTGGATCGAGGCCGTGATCGTCGCGCTGCAAGCGGCGCAGCTCGTCCTGACGCTGCTGTTCCCGTTCGTGGCCGCGGTGCTGACCCTCGTGGCCTTCGCCGTCTACGTCATGCTGCTGGTGCGCCTCGTCACCGCGCTGCATGGTTTCCAGAACCCCTTTTTCGTGGGCCTTGCGATGCTGGGCACGCTGCTGCTGGCCGGAACGGTCCTCGGCGCGCTGCTGGGCGGCCTCGGCCTCGCGCCGGTGCCGGAGGTTGCGCCATGAGCTACGATGTCGAGGCGGTGCGCCGCGATTTCCCGATCCTCTCGCGGCAGGTGAACGGCCGCCCGCTGGTCTATCTCGACAACGGCGCCTCGGCGCAGAAGCCGCAGGCGGTGATCGACGCCGTGACCCGCGGCTATGCCGAGGAATACGCCAACGTCCATCGGGGCCTGCATTACCTGTCGAATCTCGCGACTGAGCGCTACGAGGCTGTGCGCACCACCATCGGCCGCTTCCTGAACGCGAGCGACCCCGAGGAGATCATCTTCACCGCCGGCTCCACCGAGGGCATCAACCTCGTCTCCTACGGCTGGGCCGCGCCGCGGCTGCGCGCGGGCGACGAGATCGTGCTCTCGGTCCTCGAGCACCACGCCAACATCGTGCCCTGGCACTTCCTGCGCGAGCGGCAGGGCGTGGTCCTCCGCTGGGTCGAGCCCGAGCCCGACGGCAGCCTGCCGCCCGAGAAGGTGCTGGCCGCCGTCACCCCCCGCACCCGCCTGATCGCCGTCACGCATATGTCGAACGTGACCGGCACCGTGGTCGATGTCGGCGCCGTCTGCCGCGGGACCGACGTGCCGGTGCTGGTGGACGGCAGCCAGGCCGCGGTCCACATGGCCGTCGATGTGCCGGCGATCGGCTGCGCCTTCTACTGCATCACCGGCCACAAGCTCTACGGCCCCTCCGGCTCCGGCGCGATCTGGATCGACCGCGCCCGGCAGGACGAGATGCGTCCCTTCATGGGCGGCGGCGACATGATCCGCGAGGTCACGCGCGACGCCGTCAGCTACGCCGACCCGCCGCTGCGGTTCGAGGCCGGGACGCCCGGCATCGTGAACCAGATCGGCCTCGGCGCGGCCCTCGAATACATGATGTCCCTCGGCATGGAGAACATCGCCGCGCATGAGCGCCGCCTGCGCGACCACGCCCGCGCCCGGCTGCGCTCGCTCAACTGGCTTCAAATGCAGGGCGATGCCCCCGGCAAGGGTGCCATTTTCTCGATGACCATGCAGGGCGCCCACGCCCACGACATCTCCACCATCCTCGACAAGCGCGGCATCGCCGTGCGCGCCGGCAGCCACTGCGCCATGCCGCTGATGGAGTTCTTCGGCCAGACCGCGACCGCCCGCGCGAGCTTCGGCCTCTACAACACCGAGGCCGAAATCGAGGCCCTGATCGACGCCCTGACCTTCTGCCACGAGCTCTTCGCCTGAGCCTTGCGGCATCCCCCACGCGCGTGTAGGAAGGCCCGCACGCACCCGTAGCTCAGCTGGATAGAGTGCTGCCCTCCGAAGGCAGAGGTCACAGGTTCGAATCCTGTCGGGTGCGCCAGTCCCTCCTTACCCCTCCAGCAGCCGCGTCGTTCGCGGGTCCGGCTCGCCGCCGTAGAACCGGTCCAGCCCGTCCTGGAACAGCCGCGCGTCCTCCGGCCCTGACGCCGCCGCCTTGAACAGCGTCAGGCATGAGCGCAGCTTGGCGTCGTCGGGGGTGCCGAGGATCTCGCGCGCGGTCCGGCCTTGGTGCCGCAGCACCAGCCTCACATGCCGCCGCAGCCGGTCGCCGAGGATCGGGTCGGCGAGGTAGCGGCGCGCTTCGGCGAGGTCGGCGACGCCGAAATATCTGGCCGTCGGCGAATGGCCGAGCTGGACCAGTTGCGGAAAGATGAACCACATCCAGTGGCTCCGCTTCTTCCCCGCCTCAAGCTCCGCCTCGACCTCCTCGAGGACGCCCTCCTGCGCGATGGTGAAACGCGTAACGTCGTTGTCGGGCATGGCGCTCTCCCCGTTTCGATCCGCTCTTCTGCGATGCGGCAAGCGGCCCGGCGGGTAAAGGGCAAGCTGCTGTGCATTTCGCTCGAATGCAGGAGGATCTTGGCTGTTCGGCCGGGGGGGCGTAACCTTCGCGCGAAAGCTTGCGTCCTGTAGGTGGCCCGCAGATGGACATCCGAGCAGCACTTGTCGAACTCTGCGACGCCTTCAACGCGCATGACCTCGACCGCATCATGTCGCATTTCGCCGAGGGTTGCGTCCTGCAGATGCCGCGCGGCGCGATGCCTTGGGGCGCCCGCTTCGAGGGGCGGGATAGCGTGCGGCAGGCGCTCGCCGGGCGGTTCGAGGGGCTGCCCGATGTCCATTACGGCGACGCCGAGCATTTCGTGGACGAGGCGGCGCAGACCGGGATCTCGAAGTGGACGCTCACCGGGACCAGGGGCGACGGCACCCGGATTGAGGTCAACGGCTGCGACTTCTATCGCTTCCGACAGGGAAAGGTGGTCCTGAAGGACTCGTTCTGGAAGCTCGTGGAATAGCCGCCGGCTTCCTTCGCGCAGCCCTGAGGTGATCGCCGCCGAGCAGTTCCCGCTGCTGCTAAGAATGTAAGCCTCGCCGAACCGGGAACGTGCTTGAGCCGTTGCTTGATGTGTCACTGCCGCCTGCGGGCAGGCAGCGCATCCGGCAATGGAAGGAGACTTCACATGCAAGGCGATGATTGGGACGACGACAATCGCGGCCGCGGGGGTATGCGTGGCGGCGGTGGGTCCCGTGAGGCGGGACGCAGCGGCTGGCAGGATGACAGCTGGCGCAGCGGCGCGCGGCGCGGCTCACACAGCGACTGGGACGATAACCGCGGGATGAGCGACTATGCCCAGAGGGGTTACGGCGGCCAGAGCGGCGGCGAGCGGCGCGAGGATCGCGGACGCGGCGGCTATGGCTCGCAGGGCCGCGGCGGCGGCTCGGACTGGCGCATGGAGGAGGGTTACGGCCGCAGCTATGCCGGCGGCTCGATGGGTGCCGGCGGCTATCGCGGGTCCGACGACTGGGGCCGTTCCGGCATGGGCGGCGGTCAGGGTCAGGGCCGTCGCGGCTACGGTGGCGAAGGCGGCGAGGCGTTCGGTGCCGGCTACGGCGCGGACTACGGTGGCCAAGGCTATGGCGGTCAGGGCTATGGCGGCAGCAGTTCCGGCGGCGGCATGGGCTTCGGCGGCGGACGCTCCGGCCAGGGCCAGAGCTCCCGCGCCGGCCAGGGATATGGCGGCCAAGGATCTGGCGGGCAAGGCTACGGCGGGCAAGGCTTTGGCGGCAGCCGGAGCTACGGCGATCGCGAGGGCTATGGGGCGCAGGGCTATGGTGGCCAGGACTACGGCGGCCGGAGTGCCAGCGAGTCCTACATCGTCGGCGGCCCCTATGGCAGCGAGGGCGGCGGCCGTGGCATGTCCTCCCATCGGGGTCGCGGTCCCAAGGGCTACAGCCGCTCGGACGAGCGCATCCGCGAGGACGTCTCGGACCGGCTGAGCGACGACCATTCGCTCGATGCCTCCGACATCGAGGTCTCGGTCTCCGGCGGCGAGGTCACGCTGTCGGGCAACGTGGACAGCCGCCAGGACAAGCGCCGGGCCGAGGACATCGCGGATGATGTTCCGGGCGTGAACCATGTCCAGAACAACCTGCGCGTGAAGACCGGCTCGACCCAGGGCGGCAGCAGCGGCCAGAGCGCCTCGTCCTCCGGCTCGCTGGGTTCGACCGGCGGCTCCGGCTCGGTCTCGACCGGCAGTGCGGGCGCAACCAGCGGCAAGACGTCCGGCTCCGGCAGCTGAGCCACGGCGTTGAGGCAAGGGGGCGGGCCGCGGGTCCGCCCCCTTCGCTTGTCCGCTTGCATCCGCCCCGCAGGCACGGCACATCCAGAACAGGCCGTGAACGACTCGGGCGGACGGGATGATCTTTCAGCCAGCAGCGGAAACCGCGCCGCAGGGCGCCGAGCAGACGCCCCTCCTCGCCGGCTTTGAATGCGCGCGCCTGCACTGGAACGGGCATGACCTGCTGCACTCCACCGGGCACCTGCCGACCGGCGCCATGGCGCATCACTACGCGGTGGCGGCGGCGGAGGGCGCGGCGGGCGCGCGGGACGGGCTGTCATGGCGGCACGACATCGTCGAGCGGGTCCGCGCCGCGCCCGAGCGCTTTCCGGTCATGTGGGACTTCGTCCATTTCGACGCGCCGCCACGTCCGGCGCAGCACGCGATCGCCTGCTGCCTCGCGCTGCCGGAGGGGGCCTGGGCCATCGCGGTGAACGAGCCTTCGGTCGGCCGCCGGGTCTCGGGGCTGACGCCGAAGCGCGCGACCGACATGGCGCTGAAGATGATGACCACCGCCGCCTGCCTGCCGCTGCGGCCGCGTTTCGCGACATGCGATCCGTTCCACCACCTCCACCCCTCGGTCTTCACGGCCACCGACCGGCTGGTCGCGAGCGGCCATGTCGAGATGGTCGGCGTGAACTACTACCCCCACCACGCGCATGAGCCGCTGCACCGCGTCCTGCGCGCGGTGGCCGACCGCTACCGCCTGCCGGTGATGATCACCGAGACCGGCTGGCATGACGGCCTGCCCGCCGCCCATCGCCGCTTCCCGCATGTGCGCGACCGCTGGGACTGGCTCGCGCATGTGCGGGCCGAGATCGCCCGGTCCGAGGTGCCGGTGGCGGGGCTCTGCTGGTATCCGTGGCTCGACATGCCGGCCTGGGACAACCCGGCGCATGGCCGCTGGCCCTGCGGCTGGCCGGGGCGGCAGGGCTGAGCGGCCAGGGGCCGGCGGCGGCGCTCTCGTCGTCGGAGAGGCCGGGTTCGCGCAGCACCGCGTCGGTGGCGCCGCCGAGCAGCGGCACCGGCCGCCGCACAGGGCGGGCATCCAGCTTCATCGCGAAGCGAAGCGAGCGCGCAATGCGGCCATCCGCGGCCGTCAGCAGCCTGCGGGCTGGCCCGCGCACGCCTGCCCAGCTCGACGCGTATCTGGCCGGTCCGCCGGTGGCTTGTGACGAACCGACGAGGCCGCGATCGGGCAGTATGCATGCCGACTCCGCCGCCCGCGGCCCATTGCCTTCCCGCCGTCCGACCGCATCATGCCGTGGCCAAGCCGGGGGATCGCCATGACCGACACCTGCCTCTTCTGCCGCATCGCCCGGGGCGAGCTGCCCGCCCACAGGGTCTACGAGGACGACCGAATCATGGCCTTCCTCGACCTGCACCCGATCCGCCCCGGCCACACGCTGGTGATCCCAAAGGCGCATCACGTCTGGTTCGAGGACCTGCCCGAGGATCTCGCCACGGCCGTCACGACCTGCGCTCAGGCGCTCGCGCGGCGGATGAAGGCGCTCTACGGGGTGGAGCGGGTGGCGATGGTCTATACCGGCATCCATGTGCCGCACGCCCATGCCCATGTGGTGCCGATGCAGCATGTCCACGACATCTCGTCACAGGCCTATCTTCAGGCCGGGACGGAGGGCTGGTCGGCGCCGCCGCAACTGCCGCCCGCTGAGGGCGCGGGGATCGCCCGCGACCTCGCGGCGGCGTTCAGCGGCCCTGCCGCGGCGGAAACGGCCGGCTGAGGCCTTCCGCCCCCGCAAGCCCGAAGCGCCAGGGCAGGTCCTGCGCCCGGCTGATGCCGATGCGGGGGCCGACGAGCAGGTCGGGCGCCTCGGGCGCGAGGGTGATCGCGAGTTCGCCGCCGTCGAAGAGGGCGCCGTCATCCTCGAGGCTGAGACCGAGCGCCTCGGCCAGCCGACCGGGACCGCTGCAGAGCGCGCCGCCCCGGCGCCGGGCGCGCATGAGCTCCACCCCCGCCGTCGGCGCAAGCGCCCGGATGAGCACCGCCTCGCCCGGCGCGGCGACCACGTTGAGGCACAGGTGGACGCCGTAGGAGCGGTAGACATAGGCGTGTCCCGCCGGCCCGAACATCGAGGCGTTGCGCCGCGTTGGCCCGCGGAAGCTGTGCGAGGCAGGGTCGTCCGCGGTGTAGGCCTCGGTCTCGATGATGATGCCGCCGGTGCCGCGCACGAGAAGCTGCGCCCCGATCAGCCGCCGTGCGAGGGCAAGGGCGCCGAGGCCGGCGATCTCATCGGGGAAGGTCATGGCGAGGGGCCCTCGAATGTGGAAACGGACCGGCTTGCGCCCCCTCATTACCGATCGCGCTTGGCCATGCCACGTCGATCACGCCGGCCTGCATCTGCTCGATCAGCTGCGCGATGATGTCCTTCTGCGCGCAGCCGGCCTCGACGAGGCTGTCCTGCTCCCAGTCGCGCCGTCCCGCTGCGCCGGTCCGGCGGCGGCGAAGCCCGCAGCCAGCACCCCGAGATCGCTGGCCGAAACGGTCACGGCCCAGCCCTCGGCGCGGCGGCGGCGGGCCTCGGCCAGGGTGCCGGTGTAGAGGCCGCAGGCGAGGCCGGCCCGCGCAGCGGCGGCGCGGAGGGTTGCGAGGGCGGCGGCGTATTCGGGGCGCTCGTGCGGGAAGGTGCCGAGCGAAAGGGCAAGGTCGCCGGTGCCGACGAAGAGCAGGTCGATGCCCGGCACCGCGAGGATGGCGTCGATGTTCTCCACCGCCTTCGCCGTCTCGGCCATGACGCCGACCACAGTGCCTGCGCGCGCGGCGTCGAGATAAGCGGCGAAATCGCCCTTCAGCGGCCGCACGCCGCCACCGGAGCGGCGGCCCTCGGGCGGGAAGCGGGCGGCGGCGACAACGGCGCGCGCCTCATCGGCGGTCTCGACCATCGGCGCGATGACGCCAACGGCGCCCGCGTCGAGCGCGCGGGTCACGGCCGCGGCAGAGGTGTCTGCGGTTCGCACCAGGAGGGGCACGCGCCCGGCCAGGATCGCCGCCGCCTCGGCGATGGAGCGGTCGTCCCAGCTGCCATGCTGCGCGTCGAGGATCACCGCCTCGGGCCCCGCCTCGGCCGCGATCTCGACGAGGGCAGGGGAGCCGATCATGAACCAGAAGGCCTCGACCGCCTCGCCCGCGGCGAGCCGCGCCCGCAGGCTCATACCGTCCGCCATCACGTGTCCTCCTCGCCCGCGCCGGAACTGTCGCCGCGCAGCCGGTCGAAATAGCTGTGCTCGGCCTCGGCCATGAAGGCGGCCATGCGGTCGTGCGCGTCCAGCGAATCGCGGCGGCGGAAGGCGTCGTGGAGGCCCTCCAGCCCGTCCAGCACGACGAACTGCACCGACCGGATCGACAGCGTGCCCTGTCTCACGATCTGCGCCTGGTCGGAGAAGCGGGTGATGACCTCGGCCAGCCGACGGTTCCGCAGCGCCGCAAGCCAGGTCTCGCGGAAGCGGATATTGGCCTCGGAGAGCAGGTCGAAGGAGTTGGCGCCCACCGCGCGCCGGGCCGTCTGGAGGCAGCGGGCGAGCGTCGCCAGCCCCTCGTCGTCGAGGTCGCGCGCTGCCGCAGCCGCCGCGCGCGGCTCGGTCAGGCGGCGGATCTCGAAGATGTCCGCGATGTCCTGCGCGGAGAGCTGCGGCACCGCGAAGCCGCGGGTGGTGCCGACCAGATGCCCCTCGATCGTCAGTTGCAGCAGCGCCTCGCGCACCGGCATCCGCGAGATCCCGGCGGCGCGGGCCAGGTCGACATCCACGAGGCGCGCGTCGCGGTCGAACTCGCCCTGCCGCAGCCGCTGCCTGAGATCCTCGTAGATCCGGCGGCGCAGGTTCGGCGCCCTCTGCCCCGGCGCGTCGCTGTCGAGAGTGGAATACATGGCATGTCCAAGTTGAATCAGTATACTGATCTAGCGCCGATCCGACCCTCGGCCCGTCGCGCCATCTGGTCGCCCTCGCCGGTGAAAGTCAAGCAATCCTCGGTGATCTTGCCGATCTGCCTCGCCGGCTTGCCTCGGGCTTGTTCCTTGAACACCGGCTGCAGGCCCTCTAGCCTCGACAAACAGTATTTTTCTGACGCAGCGGCGATATGCCGTTTGGTGGAGGCAGCATGGCCGGCAGCATCCTCGAACAGTTGCAGCGTGAGCTCGGCGATGAGGTCGTGATTCCGGGACCGCAGGTGCCCGAGGCCATGCTGCAGGACTGGGCCGGGCTGCCACCGACGCGGCCGCTCGCGCTGTTGCGGCCGCGGGATACCGAGGGCGTGGCCCGCGCGCTCGCCCTCTGCCACGCGGCGCGGGTGGGCGTCGTGCCGCAGGGCGGTCTGACCGGCATCTCGGGCGGCGCGCATCCGCAGGCCGGCTGCGTCTCGCTGAGCCTGCAGCGCCTCGACCGCATCGAGGCGGTGGACCCCGAGGCGGCGACCCTGACCGCGGGCGCAGGCGTGATCCTCGCCACGGCGCAGGAGGCGGCGGCCGCGGCAGGGATGGCGGTCGGCGTCGATATCGGGGCGCGGGCATCCTGCACGCTGGGCGGCGTCATCGCCACCAATGCCGGCGGCAACACCGTGATCCGCTACGGCATGGCGCGCGAGCAGGTGCTGGGGCTCGAGGCGGTGCTGGCTGACGGCACGGTGATCGACGCCATGCGGCCGCTGACCAAGGACAACGCCGGGCTGGACCTCAAGCACCTGTTCATTGGCTCCGAGGGCCTGCTGGGCGTCGTCACCCGCTGCATCCTGCGCTTGCATCCGGCGCCCGGCGACAGCGCCACGGCGCTTTGCGCCTGTCCCGATTTCGCGGCGGTGGCAGGGCTGCTGCGGCTCGCCCGCGGCGCGCTCGGGCCGGCGCTGACCTCGTTCGAGGCGATGTGGCCCGGCTTCCAGCGGATCATGGGACCGGCCGCCGCCGCGCCGCCGTTCTTCCCGCCCGACGGCATCGCCGTGATCGTCGAAAGCTCGGGCTTTGGCACCCGCGACGCCTTCGAGGGCCTCGTCATACGCGCGCATGAGGCGGGCCTCGTGACCGACGCGGTGATCGCCGCCTCGGTCCGCGACCAGCGCCGCATCTGGGCGCTGCGCGAGAGCGTGTCGGAGTTCTCGCGCGTCCTCGGCCCCATCGTGCCCTTCGACGTCAGCCTGCCGCTGCGGCGGATGGACGCGACCCTCGCCACGATCGAGGCGGCCGCCGCGCGCGATTTTCCCGGTGCCCGCGCCCTCGTCTACGGCCATATCGGCGACGGCAACCTGCATGTCGTCGTCGCGCTGCCCGACCCCGGCGACCACAAGGCCGAGACCCGGCTGAAGGACCTCGTCTATGGCCTCGTGCGGGATGCGGGCGGCAGCATCTCGGCCGAGCATGGCATCGGCGCGATCAAGCGCCCGTATCTCGGCCATTCGCGCAGCCCGCAGGAGATCGCGCTGATGCGGGGGATCAAGGCGCTGCTCGATCCCCACGGCATCATGAACCCGGGCCGCAGCTTCGCCGAGGGCTGACCGTCAGGCCGCCACCGCCGCCCGCGGAGCAAGGCCGAGGTTCTCGCGCAGTGTGCGTCCCTCGTATTCCTGACGGAAGAGCCCCCGGCGCCGCAACTCGGGCAGCAGCAGGCCCGCCATGTCCTCGAGCGCGCCCGGCAGATGCGTCGGGATCAGGTTGAAGCCGTCCGCCGCGCCGCCCTCCATCCACGCCTGCATCTCGTCGGCGATGTCGGCCGCGGTGCCGATCACCGTCCGGTGCCCGCGTCCCGCGGCCACGGCCAGGTAGAGCTGGCGGATGCTGTAGCCTTCGCGTTGCGCGAGGCGATACATGACCTCGGCGCGGCTGCGGAAGGCGGGGTCCTTGGGCTCCGGCACCGGGCCGTCGATGTCGTAACCGGAGAGGTCGCCCAGCCGGTCGTAGAGCGAGGCGAGGCCGACGACCGGGTCGATCAACTCCTGAAGGCGGTCGTAGGCGGCGCGCGCGGCATCGCGGGTCTCGCCAAGGATCGGCATCAGGCCTGGCATGACGATCACCTCCTCCGCCGCGCGGCCATGGGCGGGCAGGCGGCGCTTGATGTCGGCAAGGAAGGCGCGGGCGTCCTCGAACTCCTGCTTGGCGGTGAAGACCACGTCGGCCGAGCGGGCCGCAACCTCGCGCCCGGCCTCGGAGTCGCCGGCCGAGAAGATCACCGGTTCGCCCTGCGGGCTGCGGGCCATGTGCAGCGGCCCCTTGACGCGGAACCAGCGGCCCTCGTGGTTCAGTTGGTGCATCTTGGCCGGGTCGAAATACTGCCCCGAGGCTTGGTCGCGGATGAAGGCGTCGGCGTCGAAGCTGTTCCAGAGGCCGCGCACGACCTCGACGAACTCGGCCGCGCGGTCGTAGCGCGTGTCGTAGTCCGGCAGCGCCAAATGGCCGAAATTGGCCGCGTCCTCCTTGCCCCAGGAGGTCACGACGTTCCACCCCGCGCGCCCGCCGCTAAGATGGTCGAGCGACAGGAACTGCCGGGCGAGGTTGAAGGGCTCGGAATAGGTCGTGGAGGCGGTCGAGACGAGGCCGATGCGGCTGGTCAGCGGCGCGAGCGCCGAGAGCAGCGTGACCGGCTCCAGCTCGGCCACGTAGCTCGACCGCTGCCGCGCGCCCGGCGGGTTGTCCTGCCCGCGGATCGCCAGCTCGTCGGCCATGAACAGCAGGTCGAGCTTGGCGTCCTCGGCAATCTTTGCGATGCGCCGGTAATAGCCCAGGTCCATCGCTCCGTCGGGCTGGTTCGAGGGGTGCCGCCAGGCGGCGATGTGATAGCCCATGCGGAACATCGACAGGCCGAGTTTCAGTTGCTTCATGCGTCCCCTCCCACGTGTTTACGTTATACTATATAGTAATCGGTGAAAAGGGGAATAGCCATGCCACCCGAACCGCCTTCCACCACCGACGGCGCCTTGCGGTCCCCGCCTCTCTACGAGGCGGTCAAGGCGCGGATCAGCGACGCCATCTTCACCGGCCAGTGGCCGCCCGGCACCGTGCTGCCGAACGAGGTGGACCTGGCTGACCGCTTCGGCGTCGCGGTGGGCACGCTTCGCCGCGCGATGCTGGACCTCACGCATGAGGGGCTGCTCACGCGGCGGCGCAAGACCGGCACGGTCGTCACCGACCGCTCGCCGCAGATCAGCCTGCGGTTGCTGCTGCGCTATTTCCGCCTCCACGGTCTAGACGGCGGGCTGCAGACGGCCGGTTCCGAGCCGCTGTCGGCCGAGGCGGCACCCGCCACCCCGGAGGAGGCCGCGGCGCTGAACCTCGCGCCCGGAGACGAAGTGATCCGCATCCGGCGGGTCCGCACGGTCGCGGGCCGGCCGGTGATGCTCGACCGCTTCTCGTTGCCGCGGGCGCGCTTTGCCGATCTTCCGGCCGAGACCCACCGGCTGCCGGACCTGCTCTATTCGCACCTGGTCGAGCAATCGGGCCTGCGGATCTCTCGGGTGCGCGAGGCGCTGTCGGCGCAGGCGGCCGCGCCGGAGGTTGCCGCCGCCCTCGGCCTGCCGCCGGGGGCGCCGGTGCTGGTGATCGACGAGGTGGTCCATGACCATGCCGACGCGCCGGTGATCTGTGCCCGGCACTGGGCCGACACCGCGCGGCACCGCTATATCAACGAATTGCGCTGACCCCCGCCGCCCAATCGGGCGGCTCGTGCAGGCAGGCGGCGGAGATATCGTCGCGGCGCGGAGCGCCGAGCAACGCGGCGCAGCGCTCGGCCTCCTCGCGCAGGATGGCGAGCGCGCGCGCCGCCCCCTCGGTCCCGCCCGCCGCCAGCCCCCAGACCGGCGCCCGCCCCGCCAGCACCCCGTGCGCGCCCAGGGCGAGCGCCTTCGCGATGTCCGACCCGCGCCGAATGCCGCCGTCGATCAGCACCGGAGCGCGGCCGTCAAGCGCCGCCACGACCCCGGCCAGCATCTCGACCGGCGCCGGCGCGCCGTCGAGCTGGCGGCCGCCGTGATTGCTCAGGCTCACCGCATCGGCGCCGCGCGCCGCCGCCTCCACCGCGTCCTCGGGATGCAGCAGGCCCTTCACGATCAGCCGCCGCGGCCAGACGCGGCGCAGCCAGGACACCCGGTCCCAGTCGAGGTCGGGGTCGATCTGCTCGCGCAGCCAGGTGGCCGCACCGACGATGTCGGTCTGCCCCTCCGGCACCAGCCCGTCGAGATTGCCGAAGCGCGGCAACCCGTGGCGCAGCAGGTCGCGGGTCCAGCGCAGGTGCCTCAGCGCCTCGATCTTGTTGGCGCGCGTCGGATTGGTGCCGGCGCGGTAGTTGCGCCGGTCCCAGGGGCGGCTGGAATAGACGTTGGAATCGACCGTCAGGACCAGCGCCTCGCTGCCCGCCGCCTCCGCGCGCGCCACCATGCGCTCCACCGCCGCGGGGTCGCGGAAGACGTAGACCTGCTGCCAGTGGCGCAGGCCGGGGATGCGGGCGACGGCCTCCAGCGGCTCGTTCGACACCGCGCTCTGCACGAAGGGCAGGCCGGCGGCCGCCGCAGCGCGGGCGAGGGCGAGGTCGCCCTGCGGCCACATCAGCCCGTTGAAGCCGGTGGGCGCCACGGCCAGCGGCAGCGACGCGGGCGCACCGAGGAAATCGCCCGAGAGATCGGGCCGCCCCACCGGCCGCAGCACCCGGGGCATCCACCGCAACTCGTCGAAGGCCGCGCGGTTGCGCGCCAGCGTCAGCTCGGCATCGGCGCCGCCCTCGATATATTCGAAGAGAAACTGCGGCAGCCGCGCCCTCGCCATCGCCCGAAGATCGTCGATCGCGACCGCTCGCGCCGGATTCCGTCCCGCATAGAGCCGCCGATCCCGCACCCCCGTCCCTCCCGTTTGCCGTGGCGCGGACTCGGCTAAAGGATATAGTCGATCGCGAAAACCCGATTCCGCCGAGGTGAGGACCAGCCGTGGACGCCAACCCGCACCCCATGCGCCGCCCGCACCGCCTGAAGCTCGGCCTCTTTTCCATGAACGCCGATGGCGGGCTGACGCTGACGCGGGTGCCGGAACGCTGGGCCGCGACCTGGGACGACATCGCCGCCGTGGCGCGCATGGCCGACGAGGCGGGCCTCGATTTCCTGCTGCCGATCGCCCGCTGGAAGGGCTTCGGCGGCGAGATGAACAGCCGCGAATGGTCCTTCGAGACGCTGACCTTCGCCGCCGCCCTCGCCGGCATCACCCGCCGCATCGCCGTTTTCTCGACCGTCCATGTGCCGATGCTGCACCCGGTCTTCGCCGCCAAGGCGCTCGCGACCGTGGATCACGCCTCCCACGGGCGCGCCGGGCTCAACATCGTCTGCGGCTGGAACCCGGAGGAGTTCGAGCTTTTCGGGCTCGAGATGATCAAGGACCGCTACGCGCAGGGCCTGGAGTGGTTCGAGATCATGAGCCGAATCTACACCGAGGACGCGCCCTTCGACTACGAGGGCCGGTTCTATTCGCTCAAGAACGTCTCCGGCAAACCGCGCCCGGTGCAGCAACCGCGCCCGGTCACGCTGAACGCGGCCTTCTCGCCCGAGGGCCGCGATTTCGCGGCGAAGGCGGCCGACTACCTGTTCACCACCTTCACGGAAGTCGAGAAGGGCCGCGAGACCATCGCCGACATGCGCGCGCGCGCCGCGGGCGAGGGGCGCGAGGTCGGCGTCTATACCACCTGCCACGTCGTCTGCCGCCCGACCCGCGCCGAGGCCGAGGACTATTACGACCACTACTCGCGCGCGATGGCGGACGAGGCCAGTCTCGACATCTACACGGCGGGCAAGCAGAAGCATTCCGGCTCGCATGAGGCCGACGCCTACCGCCTCTACCGGCAACGCTTCGCGGCCGGCGGCGGCACCTACCCGCTGGTCGGCACGCCGGAGGACATCGCGGCCGAGCTGGAGCGGATCGCGGCCGCGGGTTTCGAGGGGACCACGCTCTCCTTCGTGAACTTCCGCGACGAGCTGCCCTTCTTTCTTGAGCGGGTCATGCCGCTCCTCACCGATGCAGGGCTTCGGCAGGGCAATCTTTCGGATGCCTGAGTGAGACGCACCGATCCGCGCCTGCTATGGATCGCCGCCAGGTTTTGGATTGGAACTCGCCGCGACGGCTTCCCTATCCTGCGCTCGAGATTGCCGCGGCGTTGCGGCGTGAGGAGGACGGTATGACCCCCGAGAAGATCCTGTACCAGACCAGCGTCACCGCCACCGGCGGCCGCGACGGGACCGTGGCGTCGGAGGACGGCAGGCTGTCGCACGCGCTCTCGGTTCCGAAGGAACTGGGCGGCCCCGGCGGTGACGGCACCAACCCCGAGCAGCTTTTCGCGGCGGGCTACGCCGCCTGCTTCACCGGCGCGGTGAAGCTGGTCGCGCGGCAGGGCAAGATCAAGCTGCCCGACGACATGACGGTCACCGCGCGGGTGGGCATGGGGCCGGTCGAGCCGGGCTACGCGCTCGCGGTCGAACTGGTCGTGGCGCTGCCGGGGATCGATCGGGCGCAGGCGGAGGAGATCGTCGCGGGGGCACATCAGCGCTGCCCCTATTCGCATGCGACGCGCGGCAATATCGACGTCACGCTGACCGTCGCCTGAGCGGCCGGGGGGAGCGAGCATGCGCATCTGGTGGCAGAGCTTCATCGACGGGTCGGCGAGCGCGCCCTACATGGCCCGGCTGCAATCGTGGCTGAACGAGGTCGCCTCGCCCGGCACCGAGGTCGTCGTCCACGGCATCTCGCCCCCCGACCGCGGTTTCGGGCGGCTCAGCGAGTTCCGCTGCGCCATCCAGTGCGTGGACAACGGCCTCGAGGCCGAGGCGCAGGGCTATGACGGCTTCGTCATCGGCCATTTCCAGGAGCCGGGCCTTGCGGAGCTGAAGTCCGCTGTCCGCATCCCCGTCACCGGAGTCGGCGAGGCGACGCTGCATTTCGCGGCGCAGATGGGGCGCAGCATCGGCCTCATCAGCCTCGACGACTGCTTCAAGGGGCTGCATCTGGAGCAGGCGGACCGCGCCGGCCTCGGCGCACGCGTGACGCATGTGGCGGGCATGAACTGCGAGCCGGGGCATTTCTCGGCCTGCTTCGCAGGCGATGCCGCGGCGAAGGCGGCGATGATCGAGGCGTTTGTGGAGACCGCCACGAAGATGGTCGAAGCGGGCGCCGATGTGATCGTGCCCGCGGGCGTGCTGCCGGGGCTGTTGCTCGGGTCCGAGAAGGGGCTGACGGTCGGCCACGCGCCGGTCGTGAACTGTGCCGCCGTCGGGCTGATGCAGGCCGAGATGCAGGTGCGGCTGCATCGCCTGAACGGCCTCGAAGTGGCGCGGGGGCCGCATTGCGGGCTGGCCCCGGAAGTGGCGGTGGAGGATTTCCGCCGGCTCGTGCGCGAGGGCCGTGGTGCAGCCCCTTCGGCGGGGGCGGTGTCATGAGCGTCCTGCTGACGCTGTTCTGGTACTGGACCGAGGCCACGCCCGAGGGTGGGCTTTCCGATGCCACGCTGGCCAAGGTCCGCGAGGTTCTGGCTGAGACGCCCGGTCTGACCGAGGCGCAGATCTTCACCCCGGCCTCGGCCGAGGACATCTATACCGACGACGGCCGCAGCCCGCCGCTCGGGCTGCAACACCATTTCGACAGCATCGCCAGCCTCGAGGCGGCGGCGGGTAGGGGCGGCGCGTTGCAGGCGCTCGGCCAACTGGACGGCCTCGACCCGGCGAGGGCGGAAGCGCAGGCGTTCCTCAGGCGCGATTATCCGGTGGACGACCCGGCCCATCCGCCGGGGGCGTCCCCTTGCTCCTTCGTCGTCCATTATCCCGGCCCGGCCGAGGACGTGAACACCTGGCTGGGCTATTACATCGACGGCCACCCGCCGCTGATGCGGCGCATGCCCGGCATCCGCGCGATCGAGATCCTGACTCCGGTGGACTGGGTGAACCGACTGCCGATCCCCTCGGTCCGGCACATGCAGAGGAACCGCGTTCTCTTCGACAGCCCCGAGGCGCTGACCGCGGCGTTGCAGAGCCCGATCCGGCACGAGTTGCGCGCGGATTTCGACACCCTGCCGAAGTTCGAGGGCGGCAATCGCCATTACGCCATGCTGACGGAGACCTGGACGCCTCAGGCCTGAAAATCGAGGACCAGCTTGCCGCTCAGGCGGCCGGTGTCGGACCGGCGCTGCGCTTCGGCGAAGTCGCGGGCGGGCAGCACATGGGCGGGACCGGGGTCGAGCTTGCCCGCGGCGACGAGGTCCAGCAGCTGCGCCAGCACCGCGGGGTCTGGCGCGACCTCGGCGACGGAAACGCGGACGCCGAACTCGGCCGAGCGGTCGGTGAAGGGCGCGGCGCGCAGGCAGGCGAGGATGCCGCCGGGGCGCAGGGTCTGGTAGCTGCGGGCATGGACCTCGCCGCCCAGAAGGTCGATCACCAGATCGACCTCGCGCAGCGCGGCGAAATCCTCCGCGTCCCGCGCCCAGACTCGGGCGGCGCCCAGGTCCTGCAGGACCTCGCGATTGGCGGCGGAGGCGGTGGCATGGACTTCCGCCCCCGCGAGCCGGGCAAGCTGCACCGCAATGCGCCCGACGCCGCCCGCCGCGGCGTGGACCAGCACGCGCCTGCCTTCAGCCGACTGCCCAAGGGCGATGGCACCGCTGGCCAGCACCGCCGCCGCCGACAGCCCGGCGAGCGGCAGGGCGGCGGCGGCCAGATCGCCCACCGTTTCGGGCACTTCCGCTAACACGGCAACCGGCATGTTCACCGCCTCGGCCCAGGTCCCCGCGCCACCGCGCGGGGCGAGGAAGGCGACCCGGCGGCCGAGCCACTCGCCGCCTACGCCCTCGCCCAGAGCCACGACGCGGCCCATGCCGTCCCGCCCGGTGCCCGCCGGAAAGCCGAGCGGCAGCGGCGGCAGCAGGCCTGCGCGGGTCTTGCCGTCGATCGGGTTCACCGAAGCCGCGCGCATGGCGATGCGGACCTCGCCGGGATGGGGCGACGGGATCGGCGCCGCGCGCCATGCCAGCACCTCCGGCCCGCCGATGCGGTCGTATTCGACCCGGTTGACCGTGGCCGCCCCGGCCAGCCGCTCGGTCACGCGAACGCTTCCTCGGCCGCGAACTTCTCCGCCGCGGGAGCCCCTTCGCCCGGCATCGCCGCGAGAAGCTTGCGGGTATAGTCGGCCTGCGGATTGGCGAACACCGCGTCCACCTCGCCCTGCTCCACCACCTCGCCGCGATACATGACCAGCACCCGGTCGCAGAGGTAGCGGACCACCGACAGGTCGTGCGAGATCAGGATGATCGACATGGCCCGCTCGCGCCGCAGATGCAGCAGCAGTTCCAGCAGCTGCGCCTGCACCGAGACGTCGAGGCCGGAGACGATCTCGTCCGCGATCAGCAGCCGCGGCACGGTGCAGAGCGCGCGGGCGATATTCACCCGCTGCTTCTGGCCGCCCGACATCTGCGAGGGATAGCGCTGCGCCATCTCGGGCGAGAGGCCGATCTCCTGCAGCAGTTCCGCGGCGCGGGTCGCGCGGTCGGCGCGGCTGCCGTTCATGACCTCCATCGCCTGCGTCACGATCTCGCCCACGCGGCGGCGCGGGTTGAGCGCCGATTGCGGGTCCTGGAACACCATCTGCACGTTCTCGCGCCGGAAAGCCGCCGTTCCGCGGTCCATGCCGCTCACGTCGCGGCCCAGCAGCTCCATCGTGCCGCCGCTGGTCCCCTCGAGGCCGACCAGCAGGCGGGCGAGGGTGCTCTTGCCGCTGCCGCTCTCGCCCACGATGCCGAGGAACTCGCCCTCGGCCAGGTCGAGGCTGGCGGAGCGGACAGCGGGGAAGGTGTCGGGCTTGCGGAACAGCCGCGCTCTCGTGATGTAGTGGCGCGAGACGTCGCGGGCGCGGAACAGAAGCTGGGCATCGGGGTCGCGGTGGCGATGCTCGAGCGCGGGCGGGGGCGCGATGCCGGGCGTGGCCTCGGGTTTGTGGCAGAGGGCGCGGTGGCCCGGCCCCACCGTGACGTCGGGCGGCGGGACCTCATGGCAACGCGCCTCGGCCAGCGGGCAGCGCGGCGCGAAGCGGCAGCCGCCCATCTGCTTCAGCGACATCAGCCCCGGCATCCGGTCAGGCAGCGTGAAGAGGCCGCGATGCTCGCCCGCCGCGGGCGGGATCGCCAGCTGCAGGGCGCGCGTGTAGGGGTGGCCGGGACGCTCGAAAACCTCCGACGCCGGCCCGAACTCGACCTGCTTGCCGGCGTAGAGGACCAGCACGTCGTCGCAGATCTCGCGCGCGAGGCGCAGGTCGTGAGTGATGAAGATCACCGCGGTGCCATGGCGGCGCTGCATGTCGCCGATCAGGCCGACGATGCGCGCCTGCACCGACACGTCGAGTGCGGTCGTCGGCTCGTCCGCGATCAGCAGCTTCGGCTGGCTGAGGAAGGCCATCGCGATCAGGATGCGCTGGCACATGCCTCCCGAGAGCTGGTGGGGATACTTGTCAAGCACCCCCGCCGGGTCGTGCAGGTGCACCGCGTCGAGCGCCTCGATCGCGACCTTGCGCCAGTCTCTCTCCGGGCGGCGGCCGGCGCCGCGGCCGATGTGGTCGAGATGCTCGCGGATCTGCTGGCCGATGGTCAGCACCGGGTCCAGCGCCGCCAGCGGCTCCTGCGGGATGAAGGCGATGTCGCGGCCCAGCAGGGCGCGCTGCTCGGCCGCGCCGGTCTTGAGCATGTCGCGGCCGTCGAAGCGCAGGTCCCCCTCGGTGACATGGAAGCGGTTCGGCAGCAGCTGCGCGATGGTTCGGCCGATCATCGACTTGCCCGCGCCGGATTCGCCGACGAGGCCCAGCACCTTGCCGGGCTGAAGCTCGAAGGTCAGCTTGTCGAGCACCGTGAAGGTGCCGAGGGCGTTGGCGAAGGCCACCGAAACGCCGTTCACGGAAAGGAGGCTCATCTCAGGCACGCTCCGTCTGGGTGAGGCGGGTGTCGAGGCTGCGCCGCAGCCCGTCGCCGAGGATGTTGAAGGCGAAGACCGTGACGAAGACCGCGAAGGAGGGCAGAATCAGCGTCGAGGGCGCGTTGTAGACGTCCTGCCGCGCATCGGCGATCATTTGGCCCCAGGCGGGAACTTCGTTGCCGACGCTCATGCCGGCGAAGGAGAGGATCGCCTCGACCACCACGGCGATGCCCATCTCGAGCGCCATCAGCGTGATGAGGAGGGGCAGCGTCGCGGGCAGGATCTCGCGCGTGATGGTGCGGACATGGCTGAAGCCCAGCAGCCGCGCGGCCGAGACATAGTCGCGGCGGCGCACGACCATCACCTCCGAGCGCAGCACCCGGCAGAAGCGGGTCCAGTCGACGAGGACGATGGCGAGGATCACGTTCCACAGGCCCGCGCCGAGCCCGACCATCAGGATCAGCGACAGCACCACCGGCGGGAACGACAGCCAGACGTCGATGATGCGCCCGATCAGCCAGTCCACCCAGCCGCCGAAATAGCCCGCGAGATGCGCCAGGAACGCACCCAGCAGCGTCGCGCCCAGCGTCGCGAAGATCGCCACCGTCATCGCCACCCGCGCCCCGTAGAGAAGCCGCGAGAGGATGTCCCGGCCGAGCGAGTCGGTTCCGAGCGGGAAGGCCGCGTCGGACCCCTCCACCCAGAACGGCGGCAGCAGCATGTTGATCAGATCCTGCTCGTTCGGGTCATGCGGCGCGAGGACCGGGGCCAGCAGCGCCGCGCCGACGATGAAGATCAGCAGCGTGAAGCCGATCAGGCTGCGGGTGTTGCTTAGCCAGAGGGGGAGGGACGGCATGGCTCAGCGCACCCGCAGCTTGGGATTGAGGACGAGGTAGAGCATGTCCACCACGGTCGAGATCACGAGGACCATGATGCAATAGGCGAGGCCGACGATCTGGATCACCGGCAGGTCCACGTTGCGGATCGCGTCGATCATGAGGTTGCCGAGGCCCGGATAGGAGAAGATCACCTCGACCAGCAGCGTGCCGCCAAAGAGGAAGCCGAACTGCACGCCCATCAGGCTCAGCGTCGGCAGGAAGGCGTTCTTCAGCCCGTGACGCAGCAGCACCCGCCGTTCGTCGAGGCCCCGCAGCCGGGCCTGGTGGATGTAGTCCTCCTGGTAGGTGTCGAGCAGGCTGGAGCGCAGCACCCGCATGATCGCGGGCGAGGCCGAGATGCCGAGCGCCATCACCGGCAGGATCATGTGCCTCAGCGCGCTCATGAAGGCGTCCGGGCGCCCGGCCAGCAGCGTGTCGAGGAGCAGAAAGCCGGTGATGACCGGGCGCTCGAACTGCGGGTCGAGGCGCAGCATGAAGGGCAGCCATTGCAGCCAGACGCCGAAGATCAGCATCAGCATCAGTGCCCAGAGGAACTCGGGCAGCGACAGCACGACGATGGAGGAGAAGTCGATCGCCGCCTCGGCCGTGCGGTCGCGGAAGTAGAAGGCCAGCAGGCCCCCGGCGACGCCGACGACGGTGGCGACGATCATCGACAGGAAGGCGAGTTCGATGGTGGCCGGCAGTGCCTCCGAGACGAGGTCCCAGACCGGGCGACGGAAGGCGATGGACATCCCGAAATCGCCCGAGAGGAGCTGGCCCAGCCAGATCAGGAACTGCACCGGCAGGGGACGGTTCAGGCCCATCGCCTCGCGCATGGCGGCGACCTCGTCATTGGTCGCGTTCGGCGGCAGCGACATGGCCGCCGGGTCCACGGGCAGCAACCGGAGCACGACGAACAGCAGCGCCGCCACCACCAGCAGCGTCGGGATGGCGACCAACAGCCGCCGCAGCAGCATCTTCATGATCGTGGCGAACATTCAGGCCCCGCGCGTCGAGGATCGGAAGGCTGCGAAAAGGTCGGGACCGCGCGGACGCCTGCCGCGCGGTCCGAAGGGCAGGGGCGAGCCCCGGTGCCTCAGCTCCAGCTCATGGTCTGGGCGAGGATCCAGCCGTTCTTGTATTTCGTGTAGTTGAGGTCTTCCTTGCGGACCAGCGTCTGCACGCTCTGCAGCAGCGGGATCGAGGCGCCCATCTCCAGCACCGTCTTGTTCAGGTCCTGGTAGCCCTTGATCCGCTCCTCATAGTTCGCGGTCTGGAACAGCTCGCGGATGCGGTTGCCCGGCTCCTCGCCGCGCCAGGCGGCGAAGGGCATGTCGGGGTTGAGCATGTAGCCGATGAAGATCTCCGGGTCGGCGGTCGCGTTCTCCCAGGAGTAGAGGGTCAGGTCAGGCAGCTGGTTGCCGCGGTTCAGCTCGAAATACTTGGCGTATTCGATGGTCTCGAGCTCGGTCTCGATGCCGACTTCCTTCCACATGCCGACCAGCGCGCGGGCGATGTCGAAGTCCGACGGGAAATGGCCGTTGGTGGTCGCCATGCGGACCCGCGCCGGCTTGTCCGGGCCATAGCCCGAGGCCGCGAGCAGCTGCCTGGACATCTCCGGGTCATAGGCGAAGGTCAGCCCCTCCACGTCGCCGGGCGAGCCGGGCGTGACCGGCAGCGTCAGCGGCACCGCGGCGCCGCCATAGAAGGCCTTCGACAGCGCCTCCTTGTCGATGGCGTGGTGCAGCGCCAGGCGCAGGTTCTGGTCGGCCGTGGCGGTGTCGTGGCGCACCTGCACGAGGATCACGCGCTGCACCGGGTTCAGCTCGGCCGCGAGGCCCGGCGTCTGGTCCAGCCGCTGCGTCTCGCGCACCGGAATGTTGATCGTGAGGTCGGCCTGCCCCGACTGCACCGCGGCGGCGCGGGCCGAGGGGTCCTTGATGACGTTGATGACGACGTTGCGGATCGCCGGCTTCTCGCCCCAGTAATCCTCGTTGCGCTCGAACACCATGCGGCTGTTCACCTGGTATTCGGTCAGCTTGTAGGGCCCGGTGCCGACCGGCTTCTCGCGGAAGCCCTCGATCCCGACCTGCTCGATATAGGCCTTCGGCACCACGAAGTTCGCCATGAAGCTCAGCCATTGCACCGCGGTCGGCATCGGCTGCGAGAAGTGGAAGGTGCCGGCATGATCGCCGTCCAGCGTGACGTCGGTCACGTTCTTCCAGGTGTTGGCGATGTCGAGCTTGTTGCCGCCGCCGAGGCTCTCCTGCACCCGCTCGTACCAGTTAAAGCGGATGTCCTCGGCCGTGAGCGGGCTGCCGTCGTGGAAGGTGACGCCCTCGCGCAGCTTGAACGTGAGCGACAGGCCGTCCTCGGCGAGGCTCCATTCGGTGAACAGGCCGGGGATGAAGTTCAGGTCCGGATCCTGCATGACCGGCTGCTCGAAGATCAGCTTGTAGATCGGCTGCGCGTCGGGCTGGGTCCGCTGGCTGGGGTCCCAGGACGGCACGTCCGAGGGCCAGGCGATGACGACGCTGTCCTTGTCCTGGGCGCGCGCGGGGGCGGCGGCGCCGAGGTTCAGCGTCGCCGCGCCAAAGCCGATGCCCATGATCTGCAACAGGTGGCGGCGCGAAAGCTCGGAGGTCATGGCTGTTCCTTGTTGGAGAGGCGGTGAGGGTGCATTCCGCGCCCGCACTCGCGGCGGGCTTCGGGGAACTGGATTCCGTTACGCTCGCAGGACGATAATTCCGCGCGGGGGTGAGTCAAGTAAATTGTTTCAAGCCCGAAGAGTATACGGAAGCAGGCGCGAGAACGGGGCTGGCAGATCACCGAGTCCGGGGTTCGCTGACGTCGCCCGACCTCCCGCGCCCGCTCGGCTGAAGCCGGCAAGCGAGGCCCGAAGGATACGGTATTCGGTTTCGGTCGGGGTGGTCGGGCTGCTTGCTGGCAGCTGGTGTCGCCTACAGCGCCGCTGGGGAAGGCTCCCCCGGCCCTCGGGCCGTGCGTCGGCCTGTGCCTGCCAGCTTCGTCGCGCTGTCGCGCTCAGGGTCGCAAGGGGTTCCGCCGCGGCGGAGCTGACCTCAACCCGCCGCTTTGTTGCGCTTGGGGAGGGGCGCCGCACGCTTGACGGTCCGTTCGGCTGCCTCTTTCCTCAGACGGGCTGACCTGAGACGTGCAATCAGCTGACGGCGCGCGGCCGTCTCGGCCTCGATGATCTCGCGCGCGGCGCGGTCCGTGATGTCCGCGCGGGTCTCCGGCCTGCTGGTGGTGAAAAGCGCTCGTGTGGAACTCATGGAGAAAATCCTTCCATAACATTCTGGCGTGCCGGAAACCGGCGGCGCCTTTCAGTGCCCCTCGACGCTATGCGGAAACAGAGTGGAGCCGTCGCCGCCAAGCTGCGTGCGCGACGGCTCGATATGGTCCTGAATCGCCACCCGCTCATGGCGTTAGCCGTCATTGCGGATCCGATATTGCGTCACTGGTATCGCAGTTCAGCGGGTGCTGATCCGGTCAGCGATAGGGGCTGGTGACTGCTAATGTAGGTATTTCAATGCCATAATTCAAGTTGTCCGATGCCGAGGACGTTTTCGGCCGGTCTTTCCCTTTGCAGGGCTCGGCCCGCAGCCCGCGTCATCTGCTGGCTGCGGGGCCCGTTTGAGCCCCGCGCATTCTTGGCCGCAGGCCTACCGCTGTCTCGCCTTGCGAGAGGCATAACGCCGATCGCGTTCGGCCTTCCGCGCGGCCTCATCCTTGACCACTCGGGCGACCATGTTGTCGGACCTGGCGCGCGCTTCGGCCTTCGCGCGGGCTGCGACATTCGCCGCCGTCTGAAGCTGCGCCGCCTCGGCGTCGAGCCGCTTCTGCTCCTGCGCCAGCTGCCGCGCCTCGAGCTTTATCCTGTCGCGCTCTGCATGCCGCTCGGCCCGTGCCGCGGCGATCGCCAGACGCTCTTCGTGACGCGGCCCCCCCGTCCGCTCCGCGGCTTCCCTCGTGGCCCGAAACGCCTCTAGGAGGGCAGCCCTGGCGCCGGAGGCAGTACTGCGGCGATCGGCCAAATCGTTGTCTTTGCTGTTTCTCAAATCTGCATCCTGTCTGAAGTGGCGGCCCGTCATCAGGCCTTCCTGGTTGGCTTCGCGCGAGGCGCGCCGGGTGCCGCTGCAGCGGCTTCCAACTCCCTTGCCAGTCGCGCCTCCTTGAGCCGCGCGGTCTTGTCCCGGGTGGCCTGGAGCGCAGCGTCGAGTTCTTCGACCACCGTCTCTCGCGCCCGGAACTGTGATTGCGCCCTGGCGAAAGCGTTCTCGGCGACCTGGCGGGACTTGCTGTGCGTCTGTGTCATCGCGGTCCAACTCCGGATGTGGCGCTTGCCGGATGGCAAGAAAAAAGGTCAGGCGGAGTGCCTGACCTCGTTGTCATCTCGCTCTCGGCGAGGCGTCGAGCTGGTTGACGAACAGCAACCCGTCAGGCCGCCTGAAGATTGCAGGCCGACATCTTGCCCGACTTGCTGTCGCGCTCCATGTCATAGCCGATCTTCTGGCCTTCGACGATTTCGCGCATCCCCGAGCGCTCGACGGCCGAAATATGCACGAATGCATCCGGGCCGCCATTGTCAGGCTGGATGAAACCGAATCCTTTGGTGGCGTTGAACCATTTGACTGTGCCGGTGGTCATGAGAAGTCCTCTCTTGGCAAACGAATTGGACCGCCCCGCGCAAGACGAGGCGGAGGTCATAGCGATGTTTGAAGGAGAGGTCTGTTCACGGCGCGGTGCCAGTCGCGCAACAATCAAAGCTCGGCAAGCAAATATCGACTGCTGGCTTCTATCCTCCGCATCTTCTCGTGTCAACCACTTTCGCAGGATCATATTGGCTGCCCGGTGCTCAGGTCTATCAATCCGTGACCTCCAGGCGGTCGAAATCCGAAGCACGCCCGCACCTGCATCAGGAAAATGTGAAGCGAATCGCGATAAAGAACAAACGGCCGCTTCAGTACGAGGATGCGCCAGCCGGCACCGGCATGAAAAACCTGCCGAATCGGCCATCCTTCCGGCCCCGCCGCGCGCCGCCTCGGCCGCACGAGTATCCGCCTGCCTCGCACTCCTTCCTTGCCGGGACCAGCGCCTCGCCCTAGATGATGCAGCACTTGAAAACGCCGTGCGGGCCGATGGTCATACGTGGCTCGAGCCGGAGGGCGTTGATGATGACATCTTCCGACGACTTGCCCACGGGGCAGGGGCGCTCGGCCCAGGACTGGGTCCGGGTCCTCGCGAAGTATCGCGAGCCCTCCACCCGCCGCAGCATCCTTGAACTCCTCGTCACGCTGGTGCCCTTCACGCTGCTCTGGGCTCTGGCCTGGGCGTCGATGGCGATCAGCCCCTGGCTGACGCTCGGGCTGTCGATCCTGAACGGCCTGTTCCTGGTGCGGTTGTTCTGCATCCAGCATGACTGCGGCCATGCCTCGTTCTTCCACAGCCGCAAGGTTCAGGACTGGGTCGGCCGGTGCCTGGGGGTGCTGACGCTGACGCCCTATGACGTCTGGCGCCGGACCCATTCCATCCACCACGCGCAGCACGGCAACCTCGACCAGCGCGGCATCGGCGACGTGCTGACGCTGACGGTCGCGGAATACCGGGCCCGGAGCCGCTTCGGCAGGCTGATGTACCGCCTCTACCGCCACCCGCTCGTCCTCTTCGGGCTGGGGCCGAGCTACCTGTTCCTGCTGCAGAACCGCCTGCCGCTCGGCCTGATGACGGCCGGCCGGCGCTACTGGATCTCGGCGATGGGCACGAATGCCGCAGTCGCCCTCGGGCTGGGGGTCGTGATCTGGCTGGGGGGAGCGGCGCCCGTTCTGCTGATCTACATCCCCACGGTCGTGGTAGCCGCCACGATCGGGGTCTGGCTGTTCTACGTCCAGCATCAGTTCGAGGAGACCTACTGGACCGGCAACGACGGCTGGCAACTGCACGAGGCCGCGCTGGCCGGGTCCTCGCATTACGTTCTGCCCGCGCCGTTGCGCTGGGTTTCCGCCAATATCGGCATCCACCATGTCCACCATCTCTACAGCCGCATCCCCTTCTACCGGCTGCCGGAGATCCTGCAGGACCACGCCGAACTCGCGGCCGCCCAGCGGCTGACCCCGTGGGAGAGCCTGCGCTCGGTGAACCTGCATCTCTGGGACGAGAAGCTGAAACGCCTGACATCGTTCCGCGAAGCACGGCGGCGCTATGGCGTCGCCTAGGGCTGCGCGAGAGTGGTTGACGTTGGGGTTTGGCGGAGACCCGGCGCGCTGGACTGTCCTATTTGATGGCCAACGGGCTCTATGTCAGCTACGCGACCTCGTTCGAGTCGCTGCCTGGTAGCGACATCGCCGGCAATCCGCTTGAGCCGACCGAGCGGGGCCATGCTCACTTTATCAAGGGTGGGACGTCGGCCACGCTTCGCACTTGGTGAAACCAGCTTGTGGCTCTTACACGTTCTTCAGTCTGCATCCAGGCTGGGGCAGCACCATGGGCGGAGAGTGTCTTGGCGGCTGAGTATCCAGTCGTTCGTCGGACGATTTGGGCAGTGTAGCTGACGCTTCCGTCGCTCAAGGTCCTTCCCCTTATCCTGTCCATCTGTTTCTCACTATCCTACGACGAGTCCATCCAGATCGTGACGGGGCCGTCGTTGACCAGCGCGACCTGCATCTCGGCCGCGAACTCGCCGGTCGCCACGGTGATGCCGAGGTCGCGCAGCGCCGCGCAGAAGTCCTCGTAACGCGCCTCGGCCTCCTCCGGCGGGGCGGCGCGGGAGAAGCCGGGGCGGTTGCCGGTCCTGAGGTCCGCGGCGAGCGTGAACTGGCTGACGGCGAGGATGGCGTTCCCGGCCTCGGTCACCGGCAGGTTCATCCGGCCCGCCTCGTCGCGGAAGATCCGCAGCTTCGCCACGCGTGCGGCCATCTTCGCCGCGTCCTCCGGCCTGTCGCCCGGCATGGCGCAGACGAGCGCCAGCAGCCCCGGCCCGATCTTGCCGGTCACGCGGCCCTCCACCGTGACGCGCGCCTCGCTTACCCGCTGCAACAGCACCCGCATCAGATGTCCTCCCTCATGTCCCCGTAGGCCCGGGCGGCTGCTCGGCCCGCGCCTCCTCCTCCGCCGCGATCCGGCGGATGAAGCGGGCGAAGTCGGGATCCTCGATCGGCAGCAGCGCGGCTAGCCGGGCGCGGTAGTCGTCGCGTCGGCACCACTGGCGCATATAGGCCTCCCAGGCGCGCCACCGCTTGCCGCGCTTGCCGGTCAGGTTGCGGCCGAAGCCCAGCAGATAGGCCCGCTGAAAGATCGAGGTCAGGATCTCGAAAATGGCATTCATCCGCTCGCGCTGTTCCTCGTTCAGGCCGGGCGTCGAGCGGTCGGAGCTCAGGCTCAGGTCGGGGTTCTGGATCACCAGCTTGAGGAAGTCGGTGTAGGCGGCGGAAAGCGCCTCGTTGACCTCCACCGCGTCGGCCTCGCGCTCCTTCCGACGCTCGTAGAGGAAGACGAAGATCGAGAAGGGCAGGCCCAGCGAGATGACGATGCGGCTGGCGAGATCCCAGTCCATGCTGCCCTCAGATGGGTGGGGGCGGCGTCGTCGCAGCGGCCGCCACCACCGCTGCGCCCGGCAACAGCCCGCCGAGCCGGATGTTCCCGCCCTCCGACAGCAGCAGCATCGCGGCCAGCAGGATCAGCGCGAGGATCACCGCCACCGCAATCTTCCAGGCCGACCACGGCCGCTCGCCCTGCACCCGGCCGGTCTGGCCGTTCACCACGAAGCGGTAGCTCTTGCCGCCATAGCGGTAGGCGGCGGACCAGAGCGGCAGCAGGATGTGCTTGAAGGTTTCGGAGGAGTGCTCGGTGTCCATCGCGTCGATGCGCTGATGGTCGCCGCCGATGTCGCGGCGGATGTCCATCGCGATCACCTCGGCCATCTGCGCGCGGGCGACCTCGTGGCCGGTCTCCAGCGGCACGGTGTAGCCCTCGGCGGCGAAGCCGGCGAGGTATTCGGGCCGGTAAGGGGTCAGGTGCGACAGGTCCCACGGCGTCAGCCCGTCGGTGAAGCGCCGCGGCAGCGAGGTGGAGGCGAGGACCAGCACGTCGTTGAAGGCCCGCGCCACCCGCCCCGAGGCTGGCCGCCAGCGGGTCTTGACCACCGTCTGCGGCACCCGCTGCATGCGGCCGTCGACCTCGCGGGTGACATAGACGGTCTCGGTGTAGTTGTCGCCGCGCTGACCCCGATAGTCGGTGCGGGTGTCGCCGTCGAAGGTCCAGAAGGGCGAGTAGATGCCGCTCATGCGCCGGTTCCTGCGGGCGTATTGCCGGAGGCCCCCCGGCGCGAACCAGAGGCCCTTGAGCCAGGCCTCGAGCGCCCGGCGCGCCTCCTCCTCGGACAGCACGAAGGGCAGCACGCCCTGCGGCTTAATGAGACGCGAGGCCCCGGTGTCGGTGACGACCGGCGTGGCGCAGAAGGGGCACTGACCGGCATGGCGGTCGCCCTCGACCTCGATCCGGGCGCCGCAATTGGGGCAGGAGACGGTGCGGACCGTCATCGCGAGGTCGGAGCCGGCGTCCAGCCGCAGCCCCTCGGCCAGCGGGATCTCGCGCAGCTCCGGCGCCTTGTGGCCCGCATCCCATTGCAGCGCCCGGCCGGTGCCGGGCTGCTCGAGCAGCACGTCCTCGCCCGCGATGCCGCCCTCGGGCTGGCGACCCGGCGCGCGGGCCGCGCCCGGACCGATGGTCTGGCGGTGCCCGCAGTAGTCGCAGGTCAGCAGGTTCTGCCCCGGCGTGAAGCGCAGCGCGGCGCCGCAGTTCTCGCAGGGGTAGCGGTGTTCGACGGGGGCCGAGGGCATGGGAGGCTACCGGACGCGGGGCGGCGCCGTCACGACGACGGCAGGCCCGGCGGGACCGGAGGCGGCGGCGGCATGACGGTGAAGAGCTGCGCCAGCTCGTCCACCTCGCCTGCCTTCTGCCAGCCCTCGGTTCCCGGCGTCCAGACCAGCGTGTCGCGGGTGAAGCTGCCGTCGCGGACCATTCGCCCCAGGTTCGCGCGCCCGTAGGGCCCGTCCGCCTCTCCGTTCACCGCGATATGCCAGACGCGTTCGCTTGGCAGCGGCGGCGGCACCGCCGGATAGGCCCCTGCCCCGGCCGCCGTTGCTGGGATCTGCCCCCACGGTCCCATCGCGCCGCCGACCCGCTGCGCCATGCCGGCGCCGACCCGCTGCGCCATGCCGGCGCCGAGCGCGGCACCCATGCCGGCGCCGATGCCCGCGCCGATACCGCCGCCCGGCGCTTCGGCCCCGCGCAGCATCGCCTCGCTCATCGCATACTGGCTGAAGCGGCCCAGATCGCCCACGATCCCCATCGAGGTGCGCTTGTCGAGCATCCGCTCGACCTCGTCGGGCAGCGAGATGTTCTCGATGTAGAACTCGGGCAGCGTGAGGCCGTATTGCGCCACCGTGGGCGCGATGGCGGTGCTGACGAGCTTCGCCAGGTCGCCGGTATTGGCCGCCATGTCGAGGACCGGGATGCCCGACGACGCGATGGCGCGGCTGAACTCCTGCACGATCACGTTGCGGATCTGGTAGCTGATTTCGTCGGCGGTGAACTCGCCGTCGGTGCCGACGATCTCGGCCATGAAGCGCGCCGGGTCGCTGGCGCGCATGGAATAGGTGCCGAAGGCGCGGACGCGCACCGCGCCGAACTCGGGATCGCGGACGATGATCGGGTTCTTGGTGCCCCATTTGTTGTTGTTGAAGCGGGTGGTGTTGACGAAATAGATCTCGGACTTGAAGGGCGACTGGAAGCCGTGGTGCCAGTGCTGGAGCCGGGTCAGGACCGGCATGTTGTTGGTCTCGAGCATCCAGAGGCCGGGGCCGAACACGTCGGCCAGCTGCCCCTCATGGACGAAGACCGCCGCCTGTCCTTCGCGCACGGTCAGCTTGGCGCCGTATTTGATCGCGTTGCCATGCGTCTCGAAGCGCCAGACCATCGTGTCGCGGGTGTCGTCGGTCCAGGCGATGACCTCGATGAACTCGCTGCCGAGGAAGTCGAAGAGGGCCATGTGGGCTGCTCCCGAGTGAGGGTTTCAGGTGCCCGCGCCGACCAGCCGCTGCGCGATCTGCTCGACGATGGGGCGCACCTCGGCCGCTGTCATGCCGGGGCGCAAGGCGGGATCGTAGAGGATTTGCAGCAGAAGCTCGTCATGGCGGGTGAGATAGGCAAACTCGTCGTCGTCGTTGAAGATCGAGGGGCGTGAGGTGCCGCTGTCGTTGGGCAGGCCGAGGCCCTGCGCGATCTCCTCGTGCAGGCAGGCGGTGCGCGAGAGATCCGGCAGTTCGGCCCGGATCACCGCGACGGCGGTGGTGTAGCCCGCCTCGGGGGCACGGCCATAGGCGAAGACGGTGCAGGCGGTCTGCGGTGACATGCGGGTCAGCGCGGCGATGTCGGCGGCCGGCACGCCCGGCGCCTCGGCGGCGAGGCGGGGGCTGAGGGCGCGGCGCTCATCCTCGGTCACGACATGGAGGAGGAAGTTGCCGCCCTCGGTGGCCAGTGCAATGTCGTGCCCGGTCACGCGGGCGAGGCGGGCGGCATAGTTCGCCACCACGTCGCGGTCACGGACCCGCTGGTCGGGCGGCACGGCAGCGCCGAACTCCAGCCGGATGCGGACCGGCACCTCCCAGCGCCGCAGGGGGACATCGCCATCGCTGCGCGTGAGGCCGGTGGCCACGCGGGTATATTCGCTGCGCAGCGCGACCTCGGCGAAGGTCGCGGCGAGGGCGGCGGCGGTGGGCAGCCCCTCGGACGTGCCGCTGTCGGTCCTGAGCCGACCGCGGGCGAGGAGCTGCTCCTCGACGCCGCGGAAATAGCCGGCGATGGTCTGGCTGTCCTCGCTGCGACCGGCAGCGGCAGCGGCTCGTGCCGCCTCGACCCGCGCGCGGCGCAGTTCGGCGGTGTTCGGCTGCGGCTCGCGAACGGCCGGCTTCGGCCGCGGGGCGACCGGCGCCGGGGCGGAATCGGGCGCAGGCGGCTCCGGCGCGCAGGCCACGAGGGCGAGCGCCAGCAGCGCCGCCCCGGTGCTGCTGGCGCGCCGGATCATGCCGTCGCGCGCCTGCTCGCCACGGGCGCGCTCGGACCCTGCGACCGCGACTGCGAGGCGGCGAGCGTCTGGCGCAGCTCGGCCTCCATCTGCACCAGTTCCGCCTCGGCCGCCGCGCGGCGGGCCTTGCCCTCGTCGGCAATCCTGAGCGAATCCTCGATGGTGGCGATCAGCTCGGCATTCGCCGTCCGCACCGCCTCGATGTCGAACAACCCCCGCTCCATCTCGGTGCGGATCGTGGCATTCGCCTGGCGCAGGTTCTTGGCGTTGGCGGTCAGCAGGTCGTTGGTCAGGTCGCTCGCCTGCCGGACCGAGGCCGCGGCCTCGGCCGACCGCTGGATCGTCACCGCCTGCGCCAGCTGCGTCTCCCACAGCGGCACGGTGTTGACCAAGGTGCTGTTGATCTTCGTGACCAGCGACTTGTCGTTCTCCTGCACCAGCCGGATCGAGGGCAGCGACTGCATCGTCACCTGCCGCGTCAACTTCAGGTCATGCACCCGCCGCTCGAGGTCGTCGCGCATCGCGCGCAGGTCGCGCAGCTCCTGCGCCTCCATGATCGCCCCGTCAGGCGCGGCGGCATCCGCCTCGCGCTGCTTGGCCGGGATGGTCTCGCCGTCCAGCTCCTTCAGCTTGGCCTCGCCCGCGGCAATGTAGAGCGCCAGTTCGTCGTAGAAGTTCAGAGTCCGGTCATAGAGGAGGTCGAGCGACTTGATGTCCTTGAGCAACCTGTGCTCGTGCCCCAGAAGCTCGTCCGTGACCTTGTCGATCTGGCCCTGCACCTGCTCGTAATTGGCGACGAACTTGGCGAAGGGCGCACTGCGGCCCAGCAGCCGCTCCCACCAGCTGCGCTCGCGGCGCACGTCGAGTTCCGAGACCGAGAAGCCGCGAATGGTCGAGACGATCTCGCGCAGGCTCTCGCCCGCCGGTCCCACGTCCTTGTTCTTGACGTCGGCCAGCATCGCCTGGCTGATCTCCTGCAGCTCGGTCTGCGCGCGGCTGCCGAAGCGGACGATGGAGCCGGTGTCCTTGAGGTCGATCTCGTCCATGCGCTGCCGGATTTCGGCCGCGATCGGCGCGGGAGCGCGTTCCAGCGGCACCACCTCCGTTTGCGCCGGTTCGGGCAGGACCACCGATGTGACCTTTTCGATTTCGGCCAGCTTTGCCTGGGCTTCGGCCTGGGTCTCGGCGGTCATGGGCGGTCCTCTCATCGCATGTCCCGGTCACGCGCGAGAGAACGCCTCCGCACGCGCCGGGTCAACAGATTGTCGCGGCGAAGGGTTCCGGCCCGCCACCGCGACATCGCGCGAGTCTTACGCAGCGGCGCGCGAGGCGGCCTCGCCGTAGAAGCTGCCGCCCCGCTCGGCCATGTCGCGCAGCAGCTTGGGCGGCGCGAAACGCTCGCCATGCCGCGCCGCGAGAGCCTCGGCGATCCCCACCGCGCGGGCGGCGCCCATCATGTCGAGCCAGCTGAACGGCCCGCCGGTCCAAGGCGCGAAGCCCCAGCCGAGGATGGCGCCCACGTCACCCTCGCGGATGTCGGTCAGCACCCCTTCCTCGAGCGCGCGCACGGCTTCCAGCGTCTGCGCGAACATCAGCCGCTGCTGCACCTCGGTCAGATCCGGTTGCTCCTCGGCGCGGGGCCAGTTCGCGCCGAGGCCCTCCCAAAGGCCCTGCCGCTTGCCCGCCTCGTCATAGGCATAGAAGCCCGCCTTCGACTTGCGCCCCAGCCGCCCCTCGTCTGCGAGGCGGAAGATGACCGGGTCCACGTCGTTGCCCGCATAGGCGTCCCCCATCGCCGCCTTCGTCGCCTTGGCGATCTTCACCGCGAGGTCCACCGAGGTCTCGTCCACCAGCTGCAATGGCCCGAGCGGCATGCCCATCATCCGCGCCGCATTCTCGATCAGCGCCGGGCTGACGCCCTCGCCGACCATGCGGATGCCCTCGTTGAGATAGGGGATGATGCAGCGGTTGGCGTAGAAGAAGCGGGCGTCGTTGACGACGATCGGGGTCTTGCGGATCTGGCGCACGAAATCGAGCGCCTTGGCGACGGCGCGCTCGCCGGTCTCCCGGCCCTTGATGATCTCCACCAGCAGCATCTTGTCCACGGGCGAGAAGAAGTGGATGCCGATGAACTGCTCCGGCCGGGTGGAGGCGCGGGCGAGGTCGCTGATCGGCAGGGTCGAGGTGTTGGTGGCGAAGATCGCGTCCTGCGGGATCACGGCCTCGGCCTTCTTCGTGACCTCGGCCTTGACGCCGGGGTCCTCGAACACCGCCTCGACGATCAGGTCGCAGCCTTCGAGCGCGGCGTAATCCGTCGTCGCGGTGATGCGGCCCAGCACCTCCGCCTTCTTGGCCTCCGTCACCTTCTTGCGGCTGATGCCCTTGTCGAGCAGCCCGGTTGAATACGCCTTCCCGCGCTCCGCCGCCTCCTGCGCGCTGTCGATCAGCACCACCTCGATCCCGGCGTTGGCCGAGACATAGGCGATCCCCGCGCCCATCATCCCCGCGCCGAGAATGCCGAGCTTGCGCACCTTCTGGTCCGGCACGTCAGGCCGGTTCGCGCCCTTCTCGAGCGCCTCCTTGTTGATGAACAGCGAGCGGATCATTGCGCCCGAGGACGGGTTCATCAGCACCCAGGTGAACCACCGCGCCTCGATCTTCAGCGCCGTGTCGAAGTCCACGAGCGCACCCTCATAGACGGCGCTCAGCAGCGCCTTGGCGGCCGGATAGACCCCCATCGTCCGCCCGCTGACCATCGCCGAGGCGCCGACGAAGGTCATGAACCCCGCCGGGTGATAGGGCGCGCCGCCAGGCATCTTCCAGCCTTTGGCGTCCCACGGCTTCACCAGATCGGCGTCCTTGGCCTGCAGCACCCAGGCCTTCGCCGCCGCCACCGGGTCCTCGGCCACCTCGTCCACGACGCCCGCGGCCCTGGCCTTCTGCGGGTCGTTGAGCTTGCCCTCCAGCAGCAGGGGCGCCGCCATCATCGCGCCCAGCTTGCGGCTGAGGCGGGTGGTGCCGCCCGCGCCGGGGAAGATGCCGACCTGGATCTCCGGAAGCCCGATCTTTGCCTTCGGGTTGTCGGCCGCGAAGATGCGATGGCAGGCCAGCGGCAGTTCCAGCCCGATCCCGAGCGCCGTGCCCGGCAGCGCCGCGGCAATCGGCTTGCCGCCCTTCAGCGTCTTCGGGTCCATGCCCGCCCGCTCGATCTTCCGCAGCAGGTGATGCAGGCTCATGACGCCATCAAACACCGCCCGCGCACCGCCCTGCTTCAACCCGGCAAGAACGTTGAGGTCCATGCCGGCGGCGAAATCGGGCTTGCCCGAGGTGATGACGATGCCCTTCACCGCCTCGTCGCCGAGCGCCTGATCGACCAGCCGGTTCAGCTCCGCCGCCGCCTCGAGCGTCAGCACGTTCATCGAGCGCCCGGCGGCGTCCCAGGTGATGGTGGCGACGCCCTCGGCGTCGGTCTGCATGGCGAAGTCGGTCATCACACCCTCTCGATGATCGTGGCGGCGCCCATCCCGCTCGCCACGCAGAGCGTCGCGAGCCCGGTCTCCTTGTCCTGCCGCTCCAACTCGTCGAGCAGCGTGCCGATCAGGATCGCCCCCGTGGCGCCCAGCGGATGCCCCATGGCAATCGCGCCGCCGTTCACGTTCACCACCGACGGGTCGACCTGGAACGCCTGCATGAAGCGCAGCACGACCGAGGCGAAAGCCTCGTTCACCTCGAACAGGTCGATGTCGCGGATGCCCATGCCCGCGGCTTCGAGCACGCGGTCCGTGACCGGCACCGGGCCGGTCAACATCATCGTCGGGTCGGTCCCGATCTTCGCCGTCGCCACGATCCGCGCCCGTGGCGTCAGGCCCCGCGCCTCGCCCCATTCCTTCGTTCCGACCAGCACCGCCGCGGCCCCGTCCACGATCCCGGACGAGTTCCCGGCGTGGTGGATATGCTCGACCCGCTCCAGATGGGGGTATTTCAGCAGCGCCACCTTGTCGAAGCCGGGCATCACCTCGCCCATCTCCTTGAAGGCGGGCTTGAGGCCCGCAAGGCTCTCCACAGTCGTGTCGGGCCGCATGTGCTCGTCGCGTTCGAGGATCGTCAGCCCGTTCTGGTCCAGCACCGGCACGATCGAGCGGTCGAACCGCCCCTCGTCCCAGGCGAGCTTCGCGCGGCGCTGCGATTCCACGGCGAGCGCGTCGGCCTCCTCGCGGGTGAAGCCGTATTCGGTGGCGATCAGGTCGGCGCTGATCCCCTGCGGCACGAAATAGGCCTTCATGGCCAGGGCGGGATCCACCGCGATCGCGGCCCCGTCGCTGCCCATTGCCACGCGGCCCATCATCTCCACCCCGCCGGCGAGATAGGCCTCGCCCGCGCCCGCCTTCACCTGGTTTGCGGCCAGGTTCACCGCCTCCATGCCCGAGGCGCAGAAGCGGTTGATCGAGACCCCCGGGATGCGCTCGTCGAGGTCCGACATCAGGACGGCCGAGCGCGCGAGACAGCCGCCCTGCTCCATAACCTGAGTGACGTTGCCCCAGATCAGGTCCTCGACCGCATGGCCCTCGAGCCCGTTGCGCTCGGCCATCGCGTTCAGCAGCCGGGCCGAGAGGGCGAGCGAGGTGACCTCGTGCAGGCTGCCGTCGCGGCGGCCCTTGCCACGCGGGGTGCGGGCGGCGTCGAAGATATAGGCGTCGGTCATCGGCGAACCTCGTTCACGTGGCGGGCGCAGCGGCGGGGGCTTAGCGCCCCCGCACCCCCGCGGGGTATTTCCGGACAGAAGAAAGATGGGGCCGGTTCATGGGAAAATAACCCGCGCATGCGACAACCGACGCCGCGGTACAGGCTGGGGAGCCGATGACCGCGACAGGAGAAGGCCGCGGCGGAACGACGCCGCCGCGGCTGATCTTCTTCTGTCGTCAAATACCCCCGCCGGAGGCGTCTTGACGGTGCGACCCTCGCCGCGACTGGCATCACAGCCCCCGGTCCGACGGACGGCCCGGCATCAGGTCATAGGGATGTTTCCAGCCCGGCAGCGCGGCGAGGCGGTCGAGCCAAGCATTGATCGCGGGCCACTCGGCGCGGTCGAAGCCGAAAGGCTCGGGGTAGTAGAGATAGCCGCAGCAGGCGAAATCCGCGATCGTGGGCGCGGCATCCGCGACCCAGTCGCGGGTCTGAAGATGCTGGTCGAGCACCTTGTAAGTGGCCTTCAGGCGGCCCTTGTTGAACTCGATCACCTCCGCCGGACGCTTCTCCTCCGACAGGAAGTTGGCCAGAAACCGCGTCATCCCGGCCACGCCCGAGAGCTTGTGGTTGTCCCAGAAGAGCCAGCGCAGCACCTCGTTGCGGTCGCTGCCGCCGAAGCGGCCGGTCCGATCCGCCACATGCAGCTGGATCACCGCCGACTGCGTCAGCGTCAGGGCGCCCTCGCGGAAGACCGGCGCCTCGCCCATCGCGTTCAGCACGCGGTAGTCCGGCGTCCGGGTCTCGCCGCCGAAGAAATCGACCTTCACCGGCTCCCAGTCGTAGCCGGACAGTTCCAGCGTCAGCGCCGCCTTGTAGGCGTTGCCGCTCTCGCCGAAGCACCAGAGTTGCGCGGTCATGGTCCCCCCTCAGAACGCCTCGGCCGGCAGCGCCATCACCACCTCCCCGCCCGAGCGGATGCGCGCCAGGTGGATCGCCGTCGCGGGCAGTTGCCGCGCCATGTAGTAGCGCGCGGTGGCGAGTTTGGCCTCATGGAACGCGCGGTCCTCGCCGCGGTTCAGCCCCGCCTGCGCCGCTACCGCCATGCGCGCCCACATGAAGCCGAGCGCGACATGGCCGAAAAGGTGCAGGAAATCCGTGGCCCCGGCCAGCGCGTCGTTCGGGCTCTTCATGCCGCGTTCCATGAAGAACATCATCGCTGCCTGCAGGTCCTTCGACCCGGCCCTGAGCGGGTCGAGCACGCTCTCCTTCAGCGCGGCGTCGCCCTCGTGCTCCCGGATGAAGCCCTTCACCATCTCGAAGAACGCCATCGCAGGCTTGCCGCCCTCGGCCGCCAGCTTGCGGCCGACGAGGTCGAGGGCCTGGATGCCGTTCGCGCCCTCGTAGATCATGGCGATGCGGGCGTCTCGGACGAACTGCGACATGCCCCATTCCTCGATATAGCCGTGGCCGCCGAAGACCTGCTGGGCCTGCACCGTCGCCTCGAAGCCCTTGTCGGTCAGGAAACCCTTGGCCACCGGCGTCAGCAGCGAGACGAGGCCCTCGGCCTCCGTATCGCCGTGCCGGGCGCGGTCGATCAGCTGCGCGCCCCAGGCGGCGAAGGCGCGGGCGCCCTCGACGAAGGCCTTCTGGTCCATCAGCATGCGCCGCACATCGGGGTGGACGATGATGGGATCGGCCGGGCCGTCGGGGTTCTCCGCCCCGGTCACGGCGCGTCCCTGCAGCCGGTCCTTGGCGTAGCTCACCGCATTCTGGTAGGCGGCCTCGGCCACCGCATAGCCCTGCAGCGCGACGCCGACGCGGGCTTCGTTCATCATGGTGAACATGGCGCGCATGCCCTTGTGCAGGTCGCCCAGCAGCCAGCCGCGCGCGCCGTCGTAGTTCATGACGCAGGTGGCGTTGCCGTGGATGCCCATCTTCTCCTCGAGCTTGCCGACGCTGACCGCGTTGCGCGCGCCAAGCGAGCCGTCCCCGTTCACCAGGACCTTCGGCACGATGAAAAGGCTGATCCCGCGCGTTCCCTCGCCGCCACCCGGCGCCTTCGCCAGCACCAGGTGGACCACGTTCTCGGCCAGGTCATGGTCGCCGGCCGAGATGAAGATCTTCTGCCCGGTGATGAGGTAGCTGCCGTCTGGCTGCGGCTCGGCCTTCGTCCTCAACATCCCGAGGTCGGTGCCGCAATGCGGCTCGGTCAGGTTCATGGTGCCGGTCCACTCGCAGCTCACGAGCTTCGGCAGCCATGCCTGCTTCTGCGCCTCGGTGCCATGCGCGTGGATGGCCGAATAGGCGCCGTGGGTCAGGCCCTGATACATGTTGAAGGCCATGTTCGCGCTGACGAAGATCTCGCCGGTGGCGAGGCCGAGGACGTAGGGCATCCCCTGGCCGCCGTATTCGGGATCGCAGTCGAGCGCGGTCCAGCCGGCCTCGCGCACCTGATCGAAGGCCGCCTTGAAGCCCTCGGGCGTGCGGACAACGCCGTTCTCCAGCCGGCAGCCCTCGCGGTCGCCGACCCGGTTCAGCGGCGCCAGCATCCCGGAGGCGAGCTGGCCCGCGGCCTCGAGGATCGCCGCGGTGAAGTCGCGGTCCAGTTCCTCATGGCCGGGCAGCCCGCTCTCGGCAATTCCCAGCACATCGTGGAGGACGAACTGCAGGTCACGGACGGGGGCGGTGTAGCTCGGCATCACTCAGGCTCCTGCGGTGCTATCGGACGGCGGGGCGGCGTGGCGGGCGCCGTTTCCGGTCACTTCACTCCAAGCCTAGGCCAGCGCCGCGCCTGCGTCATCGGGACGCTGCGTCAGTGCCTTGCGGGACGTTCCGGCATTTGCTCGCGCAGCCGCGCCGCCTCGTCGCGCAGCGCCGCGAGGTCGTCGCGCGCCGCCGCGAGTTCGGCGATCTGGCCCTCGATGGCCTGCAGCTGCTTCTCGGCCTGCTCGATGAAGGTCGCGAACTGCTCGCGGGTGCCGTGGCTCTCGTACATTTCCAGCCACTGGCGGATCTGCTCGAGGCTGAATCCGAAGCGGCGGCCGCGCAGGATCAGCGTCATCCGCGCCACCTCGCGCCCGCCGTAGAAGCGCGCGCGGCCGTCCTTGCGGGGGCTCAGAAGCTCGATGTATTCGTAATAGCGCAGGGTCCGGGGCGTGACGTCGAACCGGCTGCACATCTCCTTGAAGCTGAGCTCGCCTCCGGTCTCCGGCATCTTCGATCCGCCCTCTTGCCTCTGCACCGGCAACGTAAGGTGCCGTGGCGTCGATCACAACCGCAGGTCGCGCCTGCTTGCGCCGGGCCGGGCCCCGCGCCACTGTCGCGCGCGAGGACCGCAAGGGAACGGCAGCGTGGACGACGAGACCAGAAACCGCATCGCGCGCCAGTTCATCGAGGCGATCCCCTTCGCCCATGCCCTCGACCTCCGTCTCGAGCGGGCGGGCGAGGGCGAGGCCGAGATCGTGATGCCCTGGTCGGAGGCGCTGGTGGGCGATCCGCACAGCGGCGTGATCCATGGCGGCGCGGTTTCGTCGCTGCTCGACACCGCCTGCGGCGCGGCGGTGCTGAGCCATCCGAGCCAGCCGCCGACCACCGCGACGCTCGACCTCAGGATCGACTACATGCGCGGTGCGACGCCGGGGCAGGGGTTGCGGGCGAAGGCCGTCTGTTATCACGCGACCCGCAGCGTGGTCTTCGTCCGCGCGACCGCCTGGGACGAGGATCCCGACCGACCGGTGGCCTCTGCCGCCGGCGCCTTCACCAACACAGGCTGACCCCATGTCCGACCGCAACGAGCCGCTGGAACGGATCAAGTCGCGCCGCGACGGGATGCTGGCCGCGATCACCGGCTCGATCCCCTATCTGCGCTTCCTCGGCATCCAGTTCGATCGCCGCGGCGACGAGTTGACCGCGGTGCTGCCGTTCCAGCAGAAGCTGATCGGCAATCCGCTGCTGCCGGCGCTGCATGGGGGCGCGACGGCCAGCTTTCTCGAGACCGCGGCCATCGTCGAGCTGACCTTCGCCTCGCTCTGGGAAGAGATGGAATCGGGCGCCGTCGCGGCCGATGCGGCGCTTCCCGCGGCGCTGCCGCGGCTGCCGAAGACCATCGACATCACGGTGGACTACCTGCGCTCCGGCCTGCCGCGGGACACCTATGCGCGGGCGCGGGTGGTGCGCTCGGGGCGGCGCTATGCCTCGGTCCATGTCGAGGCCTGGCAGGACAACCGCGCCCGGTTGATCGCCCAGGCGACCGGGCATTTCCTGATGCCGAGCCGTGGCTGAGGCCTCCGCCGCGCCGCCGTTGCGGCCGCTGACGCATCGCCGCATCCTCGCCATCTCGGTTCCGATCGTGCTGTCGAACGCGGCGATTCCGCTGCTGGGCGCGGTCGATACCGGCGTCGTGGGCCAGCTCGGCACGCCGCAGCCGATCGGCGGCGTGGGGCTCGGGGCCACGATCCTCGGGATGCTCTACTTCATCTTCAACTTCCTGCGGATGGGCACCACCGGCCTCGTGGCGCAGTCCCACGGCGCCGGGCGCGAGGTCGAATCGGGGCGCCACCTCGCCCGCGCGCTGGCCATCGGCATCGGCATCGGGCTCGCGCTGATCCTGCTGCACCGGCCGCTCTTCGGACTCGCCCTCGGCATCGCGCCGGGCAGCCCGGCCGTCGAGGGGCTGGCGCGCGAGTATCTCGAGATCCGCATCTGGGGCGCGCCGGCGATGATCGGCCTTTTCGCGATCAACGGCTGGCTGATCGGGGTCGAGCGGACCGGCGCGGTGCTGGCGCTGCAACTGGTGCTGACGGCGGTCAACATCGTGCTCGACCTGTGGTTCGTCCTCGGCATCGGCTGGGGCGTGCCGGGGGTGGCGGCGGCGACGCTGGTGGCGGAATACAGCGGCTTCGCGGTCGGGCTGTGGCTGGCGCGGCGCCCGCTTGCCGCGGCGCTGCGGACCACCGGCCTGTTCGAGCGTCCGGCGATGACGCGGCTGCTCAGGGTCAACGCCGACCTGATGGTGCGGTCGCTGCTGCTGCAACTGACCTTCAGCAGCTTCACCTTCCTCGGCGCGGGGCAGGGCGACGTGGTGCTGGCGGCCAACCAGGTGCTGATGCAGTTCCTGATGCTGACCGCCTACGCGCTCGACGGCTTCTGCTTCTCGGCCGAGACGCTGGTCGGGCAATCCATCGGCGCGCGGCGCCCCGCGCGGGTGCGGCAGGCGGCGCTGATGACATCGCTCTGGGCGGTTGGCGGCGCGGTGCTGCTGGGCGTGTTCTACATCACCGCGGGGGCTGCGCTGATCGACCTTCTGGCGGTCTCGCCCACCGTGCGGCAGGCGGCGCGCGAGTATCTGGTCTGGGCGGCCCTCGCGCCGGTCCTCGGGGTCGCGAGCTGGGTCTTCGACGGCATCTTCACCGGCGCCACGCTCACGCGCGAGATGCGGCTGTCGATGACGGCCTCGGTGATGGTCTATGTGCCGGCGCTCGCCGTGCTGCCGCAGACCTGGGGCAACCACGGGCTTTGGGCGGCGCTGATGGTCATGTTCGTCGCCCGCGGGGTGACGATGGCGCTCTACTATCCGCGGGTGGAGCGCGCGGCCGGCGCGTTCGCGTAGGGTCTCAGCGTTCGCCCGGCGCCGCCGGCGAGGCGGCGGCGCCTGCTGCGGGCTGAACCGGCTCGGACGGCGGGGCCAGCGGGGCGGGCTGCGGCGCTTCCTGGTGCCTCGCCCCGATACCGCTGGCCGCCCGCCGGAAGACCAGCACGTTGTGCCAGACCGTCGCGCGCCCCGTGAGGCCGCTGCGCTCCTCCGAGGGGAGGGTCTCGGCCCGCACATACTCCCACCCCTCCGCGGCGAGGTCGTTCAGCACACCGGCCAGCGCCGCCGCGAAACGGTCGGCAGGGGTGCGCGAGCCCTTCGTCTTGTCGGCCCGCAGGGGCGAGGGGATGACGGTGTATTCGTAATCGGCCATGTATCGCGGTCCTGCCTGCCGGTCGTCCCGAAGCGCGCGTCCTTACGACGAGATAACGCGGCGCGTCCCGCCGCGCCAGAGCGGGCTGGACCTCGGCCGGGGCTTGCGCCATACCCGGCGCGAGTGCTTGCAGCCGGAGGACGCGCGTGAGCTTCTGGAGCAGAGTTTTCGGCTGGTGGGACCGCCAGACGCTGAACACCCGTTTCCACACCTGGCGCCACGGCAACAGGGTGGGCGAGGACTCGCTGGGCAACGCCTATTACCAGTCCGCAAACGGCCGCCGCTGGGTGATCTATGCCGCCGAGGCCGAGGCCTCGACCGTGCCGCCGGAATGGCACGGCTGGCTGCACCACACCTTCGAGCTGCCGCCGACCGAGGCGCCGCTGCCGCGCCAGCGGTGGGAGCTTCCGGCGCAGCCGAACCTCACCGGAACGCCCGGCGCCTACCATCCCGACGGCTCGCTGGTGAACGCGGTGCCGCTGCGCCGGCGCGACTATGACGCCTGGCAGCCGGAATAGCCTCGCAGCGGTCTGCCTGCTGCTACTCGCCACGCCCGCCCTCGCGCAGCCGCAGCCGCGGCCTGACCGTCACGGCGGCGGCTCGGCCGAGGCCGCCGCCGCTGCCGCGGCCCGCGGGACGGTGGCGGTGCTGCGCGGCCTCGACAAGATCAAGGGCACCACCACCGACCTGACCCTCGAAACCGGCGAGGCGGTGCGCTTCGGCCGGCTCGAGGTCCGTTTGGGTGAGTGCCGTTATCCGGTGGACGACCCCGGGTCCGACGCCTTCGCCGCGCTGACCATCACCGACACCGTCGCCCGGCATACCGTGTTCAGCGGCTGGATGATCGCCTCATCGCCCGCGATCTCGGCCCTCGATGACGCCCGCTACGACATCTGGGTCGTTTCCTGCAGCAACGCGGCGGCCTCCGGCAGCGGGCCGGAGAGCGAGGCCGGCACCGACAATGCCGAGGACAGCGCCGCGCGGTAGGCCCGGCGCGAGATCTCGCGCCCGCCGAGGCTTTCGAGATGCGGCGTCGAAAACTGCGTGTCGAAGAGGCGGAAGCCGCAGCGGCCCAGCTGATGCGACAGCCACAGCAGCGCCAGCTTCGAGCCGTCGGTCCGGGCCGAGAACATGCTCTCGCCGAACCACGCGCCGCCGAGCGCGATGCCGAAGGTGCCCCCGGCAAGCTCGCCCTCGCGCCAGACCTCCAGCGAATGGGCGAAGCCCATCGCGTGAAGCTCGCGGTAGAGGCCGCGCAGCGGTGCGTTGATCCAGGTCTCGGGCCGGTCGGCGCAGGCGTCCACCACCGCCTCGAAGCGCGCGTTCAGGGTTGCCGACCAGCCGCCGCGGCGCAGGCTGCGGCGCAGCGAGCGCGAGGCGTGGATGCCGCCGACCGGCAGGACGCCGCGGAAGGGCGGGTCGATCCAGTGCAGGCCCGGGTCGTCGGCGGCATCGGCCATGGGGAAGATGCCGGCGGCATAGGCGCGCAGCATCAACTGCGGCGTTAGGCCCTCCACCGCGCGCGGCCCTCGGTCAGCCTTCGGCCAGGTTGGCGGCGAGCCACCGCTCGAGCCAGTGGATCGAATAGTCGCCCCGCTGGATGTCGGGCTCGGCCAGCAGCGCCTGGAACAAGGGCACGGTGGTATCGACGCCGTCCACGATCAGCTCGCCCAGCGCGCGCTTCAGCCGCGCCAGAGCCTCGGGCCGGTCGCGCCCGTGGACGATCAGCTTGCCGATCAGGCTGTCGTAATAGGGCGGGATGCGGTAGCCGTCGTAGAGCGCGCTGTCCATGCGGACGCCGAGGCCGCCCGGCGCGTGATACTGGCTGATCCGCCCCGGCGAGGGGGCAAAGTTCGGCAGCTTCTCGGCGTTGATGCGGACCTCGATGGCGTGGCCGCGGGGGATCAGGGCCTCCTGCCGGAACTCCATCGGCCCGCCCGCCGCGACCCGGATCTGCTCGCGCACCAGGTCGACGCCGTAGACGGCCTCGGTCACCGGATGCTCGACCTGCAGGCGGGTGTTCATCTCGATGAAGTAGAACTCGCCGTCCTCGAACAGGAACTCGATGGTGCCGGCGCCGATGTAGTTGATGCGCGCGACGGCATCGGCGCAGATGCGGCCGATCTCGTCGCGCTGCTCATCCGTGATGGCCGGGCCGGGCGCTTCCTCCAGCACCTTCTGGTGGCGGCGCTGCAGGGAGCAGTCGCGCTCGCCCAGATGGACGGCATTGCCGCGGCCGTCGCCGAAGACCTGGATCTCGATATGCCGCGGGCGCTGCAGGTATTTCTCGATATAGACCTCGTCATTGCCGAAGGCCGCCTTGGCCTCGGCCCGCGCGGTGCGGAAGGCGACCTCGAGCGCGCCTGCATCGGCCGCGACCTTCATGCCCCGCCCGCCGCCGCCCGCCGTGGCCTTGATGATGACCGGATAGCCGATCTCCTCGGCCACCCGCCGCGCGGTCTCGAAGTCGGGCACGCCGCCCTCCGAGCCGGGGACCACCGGGATGCCGAGGGCCTTCGCCGTCTCCTTGGCGGTGATCTTGTCGCCCATGATGCGGATATGCTCGGCCGTGGGGCCGATGAAGGTGATGCCGTGATCCTCCAGCACCTGCACGAAACTCGCGTTCTCGGACAGGAACCCGTAGCCGGGATGGATCGCCTGCGCGCCGGTGATCTCGCAGGCGGCGACGATGGCCGGGATCGAGAGGTAGCTGGCCGAGGACGGGGGCGGGCCGATGCAGACCGACTCGTCGGCCATGCGGACATGCATGGCATCGTTGTCGGCGGTCGAATGCACGGCGACCGAGCGGATGCCCATCTCGCGGCAGGCGCGCACCACGCGCAGCGCGATCTCGCCGCGGTTGGCGATCAGGATCTTGTCGAACATGGACCCTGCCTCACTCGAGGACCATCAGGGGCGTTCCGAACTCCACCGGGCTGCCGTCATCGACGAGGATGCGCCGCACGATTCCGGCGCGCGGGGCGGGGATGTGGTTCATGGTCTTCATCGCCTCGACGATCAGCAGCGTGTCGCCCTCGGCGACCTGCTGGCCGAGGGTGACGAAGGCCGCCGCGCCCGGCTCGGCCGAGAGATAGGCGGTGCCGACCATGGGCGAGGTGATGGCGCCGGGGAGGCTCGCCGGATCGTCGCTGCGCGGCTCGGGCGCCTGAGGGGCGGCGGCCTGCGGCGCGGCGGCGGGCTGCGGCGCGTGGATCATCTGTGGGACGGCGACGGGACGGGCCTGCTTCACGACCTTGACCGTCAGGCGGTCGTTCTCGCCATATTCGCGCTTGACCTCCAGCTCGGCCAGCTCGTTGCGATTGAGAAGTTCGGCAAGCGCCGAGATGAAGGCGACATCGCCTCCGTGCCGGCCGGTGGAATCGGTCTGCGGGTCGTCGGTCATGCCGTCCTCGTCATGGAAAGCCGCGTTCTGCCGCGCGGCGCTTCACGGGTATATAGACCCGTTGTCGCGGCCGCGAAAGCGCCGCTCAGCGCCCGGCCTTCTCGTCAAGCCCGGACCGCCCCTCGCGGCGGTCGAGTTCGTCCAGCACCGCCGGGAAGGCGACATCCCGCGCCGCCAGCATCACGAGCAGGTGATAGAGGACGTCCGCTGCCTCGGCTGTCAGCCGGGCGCGGTCGCCCTTCACCGCTTCGATGACGGCTTCGATCGCCTCCTCGCCGAACTTCTCGGCGCATTTCTCCGGCCCTTTCGCCAGCAGCTGCGCGGTCCAGGACGACGCCGGGTCGGCGCCCCTCCGCGAGGCGATGGTCGCCGCCAGCCGGTCGAGCGTATGCCCACTCACGTCCGCCGCACCGGGATGCCGGCGGCGGCCATATGCGCCTTGGCCTCGGCAATGGTGTAGAGGCCGAAGTGGAAGATCGAGGCGGCGAGGACGGCCGAGGCGTGGCCCTCGATCACGCCCTCGACCAGATGATCGAGGTTCCCGACCCCGCCCGAGGCGATCACCGGGATGTCCACCGCATCCGCGATGGCGCGGGTCAGCGGGATGTTGAACCCCTCGCGCGTGCCGTCGCGGTCCATCGAGGTAAGCAGGATCTCCCCCGCCCCCCGCGCCGCCACCGTCCGCGCGAAGGTCAGCGCGTCCACCCCGGTCGCGCGGCGGCCGCCATGGGTGAAGATTTCCCACTTGCCCGGCGCCACGGTCTTGGCGTCCACCGCGACCACGATGCACTGGCTGCCGAAGCGGTCCGCGGCCTCGGCGACCACGTCCGGGTTCGCCACTGCGGCCGAGTTGAAGCTGACCTTGTCGGCCCCGGCGAGCAGCAGCGCCCGCACGTCCTCGGGCGTCCGGACGCCCCCGCCCACCGTCAGTGGCACGAAGCAATGCTCGGCCGTGCGGGTCACGAGGTCATACATCGTGCCGCGGTTCTCATGCGTGGCGTGGATGTCGAGAAAGCAGATCTCGTCGGCGCCCGCGGCGTCATAGGCGCGCGCGGCCTCGACCGGGTCGCCCGCGTCCACGAGATCGACGAAGTTGACGCCCTTGACGACGCGGCCGTCGGCCACGTCGAGGCAGGGGATGATGCGGGTCTTGAGCATGTTTGCGGATTAGCGCGCAAGCCGGGGGTTTTCCACCCCCGGACCCCCGGAGGATATTTGGATCAAGGCGAAGCGGAGGCCTTCAGGCCGGCGGCGCGGGTTTCGGTTAGGGTCAGGTTCGTGGTCAGCGCCTCGGGGTCCAGCTTCAGCTCGATGATGGCGAGCGTCCCCGCCGCCTCGGCCTGACGGAAAGCCTCGGGGAAGTCGTCGCCGTTCTCGACCACCGCGCCGAAGCCGCCATAGGCGCGGGCGAGCGCGGCGAAATCCGGGTTGGCGAGGTCGGTGCCAGAGACGCGGCCCGGATAGTGCTTCTCCTGATGCATGCGGATCGTGCCGTAACGGCCGTTGTTCGCCACGATCACGATCACCGCGACACCGTATTGCTGCGCGGTCGAGAGCTCGTTCAGCGTCATCTGCAGGTCGCCGTCGCCCGCGAAGCAGACGACCGTCTGCGATGGTCGCGCGATCTTGGCCGAGACCGCCGCCGGCAACCCGTAGCCCATCGAGCCGGAGGTGGGCGCGAGCTGCGTGCCGCAGCGGCGGAAACTGTGGTACCGGTGGACGAAGGCGGCGAAGTTGCCGGCGCCGTTGGTGATGATCGCGTCAGGGGCCAGATGGTCGCGCAGCCAGCACACGGCGCGCTCCAGCTTCACCATGCCGGGGGTCTCCGTCGGCATGCGCCAGGCCTCGTAATCGGCCCTGAGAGCGCGGGTCTGCGCCGCCCAGGGGCGCGTGGCGGGCGGCGGGGCCTCGGCGAGCGCGGCGACCATGTCGCGCGGATCGGCGACGATGCCGGGCTGCGGCACCCAGACATGGCCGAGCTCGTCCGGATCGGGATGGACATGGACGATGCGCGGGCGGGGTTTCGCCGGGTCGATCAGCGTGTAGCCATGCGTCAGCGTGTCGCCGAGCCGCGAGCCGAGGGAGACGACCAGATCGGCCGCGCGCAGGGCCTCGCCGAGCTTCGGGCTCATGCCGACGCCGAGATCGCCCGCGTAGGAGGGTGATTCGTTGTCCATGTGGCTCTGGCGGCGGAAGGGGGCCGTCACCGGCAGTTCCCAGCCTTCGGCGAAGCGGCGCAGCGCCTCGCCGTCCTCCTGCGCCCAGAGGCTGCCGCCGGGCACGATCAGCGGCCGCTGCGCGGAGGCGATCGCCTCGGTCACGGCCTCGACCGCCGCCGGCGCGACGCCCCGGATGCGGGGCGCCGGCGGCGGCAGGTCGGGCACGTCGCAGGTCTCGGACAGCATGTCCTCGGGCAGCGCCAGCACCACCGGGCCGGGGCGGCCGGACATGGCGAGGTGGAAGGCGCGGCTGACATATTCGGGGATGCGGGCGGTGTCGTCGATCTCGGCCGCCCATTTGGCGAGGCCGCCGAACATCTGGCGGTAGTCCACCTCCTGGAACGCCCCGCGGTCGCGGTCGCCGCGCGCGATCTGGCCGACGAAGAGGATCATCGGCGTGCTGTCCTGCCTCGCCACATGCACCCCGGCCGAGGCGTTCGTCGCCCCCGGCCCGCGGGTCACGAGGCAGATGCCGGGCCGACCGGTCAGCTTGCCCGCCGCCTCGGCCATCATCGCGGCCCCGCCCTCCTGCCGGCAGACGACGTTCTGGATGCCCGAGTCGAGGAGCCCGTCGAGGGCGGCGAGGAAGCTCTCGCCCGGCACCGAGAACACGCGCTCGACGCCGTTCGCCTTCAGCGCATCCACCAGAATCTGCCCGCCGTGCCGCATGACCGCCTCCCGTTTGCCCGGCGAGCTTGCCCCCGCCGCCGTGCGCCTGCAACCTCGCGGCCATGGAGTTCACCCGCACCGACATGATGGACCCGGCGCGCATGACGGCGCTGGCCGCCGTGCTGGACCTCGACTGGCGCGAGGGCGAGCCGCTGCCGCCCTTCGCGCATCAGGTGTATTTCTGGGACGCCCGCCCCGCTGCCGCACTCGGCCGCGACGGGCATGCGGCGGTGGGCGACGGGCTGATCCCGGACCTCGGCCTGCCGCGGCGAATGTGGGCGGGCGGACGGCTGGAGTTCGCCGCGCCGCTTCATGCCGGGCGGGAGGCGGTGAAGCGGTCCGTGCGGGAATCAGTCGAGCGGAAGGAGGGGCGCAGCGGGCCGCTGGGTTTCGTGACGCTGCGCCACGAGATTTCGCAGGACGGGCGGCTCTGCGTCACCGAGTGGCAGGATCTGGTGTATCGCGCCGAAGGCGGCACCGCCCCGCAGCCTGCGCCTGCGCCCGATCCGACAGGGGCGGAGACGGCGTCGCTGACTTTCGACGAGGTGCTACTCTTCCGCTACTCGGCCCTCACGCTCAACGGTCATCGCATCCACTACGACGCCCCTTATGCTCGGGCGGTCGAGGGCTACGGCGGCCTCGTCGTCCACGGCCCCCTGCTGGCGCAACGGCTGATGCTCGCCGCGCCGCAGCCGCTCCGCCGCTTCGCCTTCCGCGGTCGCTCGGCGCTGATCTGCGGCGAGGCGGCGACCCTTGTGCGGCGGGGCAGCCGCCTCTGGATTGCGGCGGGGGACGGGCGGCTGATGATGGAGGCCGAGGCCGGGTGAGGGCGGCTTTACAGCCCCGGCCCGCGCCCGTATCGCTTGCCGTCATGGCCGAAAAATCCGACCCCAACAGCAAGCTGATCGCCGAGAACCGGCGCGCCCGCTACGACTATGCGATCGAGGACACGATCGAATGCGGGATCGTGCTGGCCGGCTCGGAGGTGAAGAGCCTCCGCACCGGGCAGAGCGCGATCACCGAAAGCTACGCCTCGGTCGAGGGGGGCGAGCTGTGGCTCATTAACAGCTACATCGCCACCTACATGCAGGCCGGCGTCTTCGGCCACGAGGAGCGGCGGCGGCGCAAGCTGCTGGTCTCGCGCCGTGAACTGGCGCGGCTGCACCAGGCGGTCGGGCGCGAGGGCATGACGCTGATCCCGCTGGCCATGTATTTCAACGAGCGCGGCCGGGTGAAGGTCAGGATCGGCATCGCCAAGGGCAAGAAGCTCGCCGACAAGCGCGAGACCGAGGCCAAGCGCGACTGGAACCGGCAGAAGCAGCGGCTGATGAAGCAGAACGGCTGATCGGCGGCATCTTGCGCGCTAATCCGACGGCTGGCTAGCCGCAGGACGTGGCTTGTTGCACGCTTCCGCCGTGGAGCGCCTGAGCGCCTCCGGGACCAGCCAATGAGGCAGCCATGCTGACCCTCTACCACGCGCCGCAATCCCGCTCGACCACGATCCTCGCCCTCGTCGAGGAGATGGGGATCGCCGACCGGCTCAAGATCGAGGTCGTGACCATTCCGCGGCAGGACGGCTCCGGCGCGCCGGACCCGCGGAACCCGCATCCCGAGAAAAAGGTGCCCTACCTGGTGGACGGCGAGGATCATGTCCGCGAGCGCGGCGCGATCATCACCTACCTGACGGACCGCTTCCCGGAGGCGGGCCTCGGCCGGCCGCCGGGCGATCCGCAGCGCGGGCGGTTCCTGAGCTGGCTGTTCTATTATCAGGGCGTGGTCGAGCCGGTGATGATCCTCGATTGGGCCGGGATCAGCCATCCGGCGATCACTGCCGGGCTGCGCGGGATGGACGAGGTGACGGCCTCGCTGCGCGCGGCACTTGCGGAAGGGCCGTGGCTGCTGGGGAAGGATTACTCGGCGGCGGACCTGCTGATGGCGAGTCCGTTCGTGTGGTTCCCGGACGTGACGCCCGACGACGCCGCGATCCGGGACTGGGTGGCGCGGTGCAAGGAGCGGCCGGGGCTCAGGGCCGCGATGGCGAGGGATGAGGCGTGGAAGGTTGGAGCGTGATCGAGGCGTAGGGTGCGTGCTCTGCACGCACCTGTCCGTGGCTCACGCGACATGGTGCGTGGGAACCACGCACCCTACGCCGTCGCCGCCTCGGCCGCGATCTCGGCGCGGGACTTCCGCCCGCGCTCCGTCGCGCTCTTGAGCTGGCCGCAGGCCGCCATGATGTCCTCGCCGCGCGGGGTGCGGATCGGGGAGGCGTAGCCGGCCTTGTAGACGATGTCGGCGAAGGCCTCGATCCGCTCCCAGCTCGACCGCTTGTAGGGCGCGCCCGGCCATTCGTTGAAGGGGATCAGGTTGATCTTGGCCGGGATGCCGCGGATCAGCTTGACCAGCCGCCGGGCGTCCTCGTCGCTGTCGTTCACGCCGTCGAGCATCACATATTCGAAGGTAATCCGCTCGGAGTTCGAGAGCCGTGGATAGTCGCGCAGCGCGCCCAGCAGCGCCTCGAGGTTCCACTTTCGGTTGATCGGGACCAGCTTGTCGCGCACCGCATCCGTCGTCGCGTGGAACGACACCGCCAGCTGGCAGCCGATCTCCTCGGCCGTGCGCGCGATCTCCGGCACCACCCCCGAGGTCGAGAGCGTGATGCGGCGGCGCGAGAGGGTCAGCCCCTCGCCGTCCATCACCACCTGCATCGCGTCGCGGACCGCCTCGAAATTGTAGAGCGGCTCGCCCATGCCCATGAGCACGAGGTTGCTGACCAGCCGCGTCTCGTCCTTCGGCGCGCCCGGCTCGGGCCATTCGCCCAGGTCGTCGCGGGCCACCATCAGCTGGCCCACGATCTCGCCCGCGGTCAGGTTGCGGACCAGCTTCTGCGTGCCGGTGTGGCAGAAAGTGCAGGTCAGCGTGCAGCCGACTTGCGAGGAGACGCAGAGCGTCCCGCGCCCTTCCTCGGGGATGTAGACCGTCTCGACCTCATGCCCGCCCGCGATCCGCAGCAGGTATTTTCGCGTTCCGTCCTCGCTCACCTGCCGCGTCACGACCTCGGGTAGCGCGATCTCGAACCGCTCCGCCAGCATGGCGCGGTAGTCCTTGGCAAGGTTGGTCATCGCGGCGAAGTCGCGGACCCCCCAGTGATAGACCCAGGCCCATACCTGGCCGACGCGCATCTTCGCCTGCCGTTCGGGCGTTCCCGCCTCGATCAGCGCGTCGCGCAGTTGCGCGCGGGTCAGGCCCACGATGTTGAGCCGCCCCGAAGCCGGGAGGCTGCGGGGCAGGGTCAGGACGTCCTGGGTGATCGGCGCGGTGGCGGTCATGGCGAATCCGGGGCAGGGGAGCGGTCTATATGGGTGCCCGCGCCGCGTTCCGCCAGTCCCGCCCTTACTTGCAGGCGTCGCGCGCGGCGTTGGTCATCGCGGTCGCGCCCGCGAGCGAGAAGGTGTCGGTCGTCGCCGTCCCGCGCGAGGAGCGCCCGGTCAGCACCGCGGTCGAGCCGCCGCGCAGCGCCGCGATCACCTTCGCGTCATCGTCGGGCGAGCCGGTCCAGGCGCTCTCGCCCTCGGTGAAGAGCTGGAAGGTCTGGCTGCCGACCTGGAGGCCGACATTCGAGCCCTCGGCGAAGGGATAGCCGCCGGTGAAGCTGACCTCGCCGTTCTGGCCGGGGCGGTAGGCGATGTAGAGGCGGATGTCGCCGCGCTGCACCTCGGCCGGCTTGCCGTCGCGGGTGTTCACGGTCTTCGTCGGCGGCGACACGGCCCAGCATTCCTTGGGGCTGTCGGCCCGGAAGGCGGTCCAGTCGCCCTGGTTGCCGATCACGTTCGAGCTTTGCTGCGCCGATGCAGCGTCGCCGAGGGCGGCAATGGCGAGGGCGGCGGCAGCGACGCCGCGGAGGAAAGGGGTGGTCATGGCTGCTCAGGCTCCTGTCCGACGTCATGCGCTGTGGCCTTTGCGGCCACTTGCGGGTCACGATAGCGAATGGCCGGGGCGACGGGAATGCCGCCGGCGGAAAATCGCGCGATTGTCAGGAGGGAAAACATGGCCGCAGCGGAGATGATCGAACTCTGGCGCGGAAACCTGCGCGAAGGGGTGCATCGCGGCCATGCCGTGGTGGCCGATGCGCGCGGCATCGTCGCTGCCTGGGGCGATCCGGGCGCGGTGATCTTCCCGCGCTCGTCCTGCAAGATGATCCAGGCGCTGCCGCTGATCGAGAGCGGCGCGGCGGATGCGGCGCGTCTCGGGACCGAGGAACTGGCGCTCGCCTGCGCGAGCCACAGCGGCGCGGTGATTCATACGGAGCGCGTGGGCCGGTGGCTCGCGGGCATCGGCCTGGGCGAGAAGGCGCTGCGCTGCGGCAGTCACATGCCGGGCGACAAGGCGGAGGCGAAGCGGATGACCTGTGCGGGCGAGGCGCCCTGCCAACTGCACAACAACTGCTCGGGCAAACACGCGGGATTTCTCACGCTGAACCAGAGGCTGGGCGGCGGGCCGGATTATGTGGAGCTTGACCATCCGGTGCAGCGCGCGGTCCGTCTGGCCTTCGAGGAGGTGACGGAGGAGACCGCCGCCGGTTGGGGCGTGGACGGCTGTTCGGCCCCGAACTTCGCCGGGACCATCGGCGCGCTTGCGCAGGGCATGGCGCGCTTCGCCCGCCCCGACGGCGGCAAGCGCGGCGAGGCGATGGCGCGCCTCGTCGCGGCGATGCTGAAGCACCCGGAACTGGTCGCGGGCGAGGGGCGGTCCTGCACCGCGATCATGCGCGCGACCGGCGGGCGCGTGGCGGTCAAGACCGGGGCCGAGGCGGTGTTCGTGGCGATCTGGCCCGAGCGGGGCCTGGGGATCGCGGTGAAGGTCGAGGACGGCGCTGCTCGCGCCTCCGAGGCGGCGATCGTGGCGCTGCTGGTCCATCTGGGCGCGCTGCCGCGCGAGCATCCGGTGGTCGGGACCTACCTCACCGGCGCGCATCGCAACTGGCGCGGGCTCGAGACCGGCGGCTTGCGCCTCGCACCGGGCTTCCCGCGCTAGAACGCGTCCCAGAGCAGCCGCATGGCCATCAGCGTGCAGGTCACGACCAGCAGCGGCTTGATGACCCGCGCGCCGCCCCGCATCGCCAGCCGCGCACCGAGGCTCGCGCCCAGCACCTGCCCTGCGGCCATCGCCAGCCCGATCAGCCACAGCGGCTGCCCGGCCAGCGCGAAGCCCGCGAGGCTGCCGAGGTTCGAGGCGAAGTTCAGCAGCTTCGTATGCGCCGTCGCCTTCAAGACGCCGTAGCCCGCCAGCGTGACGAAGCCGAGCATGTAGAACGACCCCGCCCCCGCGCCCAGCAACCCGTCGTAGAGGCCGACGACCGGCACCACGAGCGCGGTGAAACCCGCGGGCGAGAGGCGGCGGCGGCGGTCGGCGTCGGTGAGGCCGCGTTTCAACGCAAAATAGGCGGCGATGGCGATCAGCAGGACTGGCAGCACCGGGCGCAGCCAGCCGGTCGGCAGGGCCGAGATGGCGAGCGAGCCGATGAGCCCCGCCGCGAAGGCCAGCACCGCCGCCCCCGCCTGCCGCCGCAGGTCCACATGCCCGGCGCGGGCATAGGCGATGGCGGCGGTCGCGGCGCCGAACACCGCCTGCACCTTGTTGGTGGCGAGCGCGCCCGCAGGCGGCACCCCGGCCAGCATCAGCGCCGGGATGGTTATGAGCCCGCCGCCTCCCGCGATCGCGTCCACGAAGCCCGCGGCCATGGCGGCGCCGATCAGCGCCAGCACGATCTCGGCGCCGAGGTCCATGTCAGACCCGCACGATCTCGTCGGCGTGATAGCCTTGCAGGTAGAGCAGCCCCGTCAGGTCCGCGTGATGCAGCCGCACCTGCGCCTGCGCCGCGACCGAGGGCTTGGCGTGCAGCGCCACGCCGAGACCGGCGGCCATCAGCATCGGCAGGTCATTGGCCCCGTCCCCCACCGCGATCGCATCGGCGGGCGTCAGGCCATGGCGCGCCGCGATCTCGTGCAGCGCCACCAGCTTCGCCTCGCGGCCGAGGATCGGCATCCCCACGGTGCCGTGCAGCTTGCCGTCGGTCTCGGTGAGGGTGTTGGCGCGGTGCTCGTCGAAACCCAGCATCTCCGCCACCGGCCCGGTGAAGCTGGAAAAGCCGCCGGAGACGAGGGCGGTCCAGGCGCCGCCCGCGCGCATGGTCGCGACCAGTTCGCGCCCGCCGGACGCCAGGGTGATGCGGCCCGCAAGAACATCCGCGACGACGCTGCCGGGCAGCCCGGCAAGGAGGCCGACGCGCTCGATCAGCGCGCCCTCGAAATCCAGCTCGCCGTTCATCGCCCGCGCCGTGATCTCCGCCACGCGCGGGCCGACGCCCGCCAGATCGGCCAGCTCGTCGATGCATTCCTGCTCGATCATGGTGGAGTCCATGTCCGCGAGCAGCAGGCGCTTGCGGCGGCCCGCGTCAGGCAGGAGGGCGAGGTCGAAGCCCTCGGCCTGCTGGCCCATGCGGGTGGCCTCGAAATCCGCGGGCGCCCCCGCCACCGCGAACTCCGCCGCGATGCCGGCGGCGAGCCACCGCGCCTCCGCCCCGCCCAGAGCCGCCCGCAGCCGGTCGAGGCGCGCGGCGTCGAGGTCGGCGCGGGCGGGGGCGGCGAGGACGGTGACGATGGGCATGGGGCCTCCCGCGGCTCGGTATGGGCGCTGCCTAGCGCGCGCCGCGGGCGGATGCCAGACGCCCTCAGGCGAGGGCGATGGCCGTGCCCCAGGGGTCGCGCAGGGCCGTTGCGTCCGGCGCGATCCCCGCCGCCTCCGCCCGCGCGAGGATCGCGTCGCGGTCGGCCTTGTCGCGCAGGATCAGTTCGACCCCGGCGAGACCCGCCATCCCTTTCGGCCGCGGCCCGGCATTGCGGCTGTGCCAGACGTTCCCGGCAAGCTGGTGGTGATAGCCGCCGCTGCCGTAGAAGCTCGCGCCCGGATAGCGCGTGGCGATGTCGAAGCCGAGGATGTCGCGGTAAAAGCCGTCCGCCGCCCGCGTATCGCCCACCTGCAGGTGGACATGGCCAATGCTGCCGTCCTCGGGGTAGGCGGACCATTCGGTCTCGCCCCCGGCAGCCAGCAGGTCCTGAAGGTCCAGCGGGTCGGTGGCCATGCGGATCTCGCCGTCGCCGCCATGCCAGGCCTGCACCGGGCGATCGGTATAGACCTCGATACCGTTGCCCTCGGGATCGGCGAGGTAGAGGGCCTCGCTGACGAGGTGGTCCGAGGCGCCCTGCAGTTGCACGCCTGTCTTGGCCACATGGCCGAGCCAGCGGCCGAGATCGGCGCGGGAGGGCATCAGGAAGGCGGTATGGTAGAGGCCCGCCTGCCGCGGATCGACGGGGGCGAGGCCGGGATCGCCCTCGAGGCGCAGGAGCGGGGTCGAGCCGGTGCCGAGGGTGACGGCGCGCGCCTCCCGGTCGACCGGGGCGAGGCCGAGGGTGGACTGGTAGAAGTCCGACAGGCGAGGGAGGTCGCGTACCTTCAGCCGCACGGTGCCGATCCGCATCGGCGCGGCCATCATGTCGAAATATCCGTTCGTGCTGGTCATGGGGACACTCCTTGAAAGGGGCGGACGGGGGCTGGTCCCGTCCGATATGGGTCAGGCGCGGTTGCGGCGAAGGGCGAAGGCGCCGTCACCGAGGAGCGCCTGGACCACGAGGGTCACGGCCCAGAACGCCGGGTATTCCCAGCCGCCGCCCTCGTTCGAGAAGAAGAACCCGGCGGCGCCGTGGGGCGCGACGATCGAGCCGATCAGCACCGGGATCAGGGCGAGCGAGACCCAGCGGGTGGCCATGCCGAGGATCAGGGCGATGCCGCCCAGCAGTTCGACGGCGATCACCGGATAGGCGAGGAAGCCGGGGAAGCCGAGGCTTTCAAAGAACATGGCGGTCCCGGCCGGGGTGAAGATCGCGATCTTCAGCCAGGCATGGGCGACGAAAAGGATGCCGAGCGAGACCCGCAGGATCGTAGCGGCGAGGTCGGTGTCGGCCACACCGTCGAGCAGCGAGGCGCGGGCGGGGGTGTTGGGGATGGTGGTCATGGCGGTTCTCCTCAAGCGCGACGCGAGGGGCGCGCCGCTGATGGAGGGGATATGGCACCGGAACGCCTGGACAATAATCCGGCCGAATGGAAGATGATTGCGACCGATGTGGAAGCAATCACCAGCCCGCCTCCCACGACGGCGTCCCGCGATACCGTTCCGCTAGAAAATCGACCAGCGCGCGGACCTTCCCGGCGAGGTGGCGGCTGTGGGGGTAGAGGGCATGGACGCCGAATGGCTCGACCTCATGCGCCTGCAGCACCCTTTCGACGCGGGCGGAGCGGAGCGCCGCACCCGCGACGAAGCTCGGCACGCAGGCGATGCCGAGGCCGGCCTTGGCGGCCTGAAGGCAGGCCTCGGCGTTGGAATAGCGGATGCGGCCCGTGACCGGGACAGCGCGCGCCTCGGCGCCGCGGCCGAAGGGCCAGCGGCCGGGATCGCGGAAGTTGGTGTCGATGATGCAGTCATGCGCGGCGAGGTCGCCGGGCGTCCGCGGCGCGCCCCGTTCCGCCAGATAGGCGGGCGCGGCGACCACCACGAGGCGCGAACCGCAGAGGCGGCGGCTGACGAGGCTCGAATCCTCCGGCCGGCCGATCCGCACGGCGAGGTCGAAGCCCTCGTCCACCAGGTTCACGATGCGGTCGGAGAAGCTGACGTCCAGCTCGATCTCCTGGAAGCGCGCAGCGAAATCGTTGAGCGCAGGGGCGAGTTCCAGCCCGCCGAAGGTCAGCGGTGCGGTGAGCCGCAGGCGGCCGCGAGGCGCGCCCGAGTCGTTGCGGATCGCGAGGTCGAGGCTATCGAGTTCGTCCAGCAACACGCGGACGCGGTCGTAATAGGCCTGCCCGGCCTCGGTCGGCGAGAGCGCGCGGGTGGTGCGGTTCAGCAGCCGCACGCCCAAATGTGCCTCGAGGCGCGAAACGAGCTTCGAGGCCTGGCCGGAGCTGGTCCCGAGGCGCTCGGCTCCGCCGGTGAAGCTGCCGGCCTCCATGACCGCCACGAACATCCGGTCGCTGTCGAGCCGGTCCATGTCGCCCTCACGCCCGCGCCCGCCGGGAGGGGCGGGCGCGGGGATCATGCGGGATCGCGGGGCCTGCGAACAGGGTCAGCGGCGCAGGAAACCGGCGATGGCGTCGAGTTCCGACCGCGCGATCTCGTGGCCGCCGTCGTGCAGGTGCAGCTCGACCGGGCCGCCCTGGTCCTTCAGGTAGCGCACGAGGGCGTCCGTCTGCGGAAGCGGGCAGATCGGGTCGCGGCGGCCGGCCGTCACCAGCATCTCGACGGTAGCGAGGCCGGGTTTCGGCTGCGGCTCCCACGGGATCAGCGGATGCATCAGGACGGCCCGGTCGATCAGGTCCGGCGCGTCGAACAATACCGCGGCGAGGATGTTCGCGCCGTTGGAGTAGCCGAGGGCATAGGCCGGGACCCCGGGATTCGCCTCGCGGTGGGCGCGGATGAAGCCGGCCATCGCCGCCGCGCGCGTGGCGAGGTCGTCCATGTCGTAGACGCCCTCGGCCTTGCGGCGGAAGAAGCGGTTGGCGCCGTGCTCGGAGACATCGCCGCGCGGGGCGACGATGCCGGCGCCGGGCAGGATCTGGTCGATCAGCCGCGTGAACTGGTGCTCGTCGCCGCCGGTGCCGTGGAAGGAAAAGACCAGCGGGGCGCCCTCGGCGGGCGGCCTCGCGACGTGATGATAGCGGTCCAGAGACATTCCCACCTCCTCAGTCGGTGATCGGCTGCAGGGTCTGCTCCAGCCGGTCGCGCAGGTGGGCGTGCTGGGCGGGCAGCTTCAGCGCCTCGCCCAGATGGGCGCGGTCCTCGTCTCGGTCGAAGCCGGGCTCGTTGGTGGCGATCTCGAAGAGGACGCCGCCGGGGGTGCGGAAATAGATCGCCCAGAAATAGTCGCGGTCGATCTGCGGCGTCACATGCGCGCCCGCCTCAGTCAGCGCCCGACGCACCTCGGCCTGCGCTTCGCGGTTCTCCACCGCGAAGGCGACGTGGTGCACCGAACCCGCGCCTTCGCGCGCCCGATCGGCACCGGGCAGCACCTCGAGGTCGATCACATCGGCGCCGTTGCCGCCGGGCATCACCAGCCGGGTGAAAGCGCCTTCGCGCGCGGTTTCCTCGTAGCCCATGAACTTCAGCAGCTCCGCCGTGGCGGCGGCGTCATGCAGGCGCATGGTCACGCCGCGGAAGCCGTGGACGCCATGATCGGCCGGGACCGGGCCGCCGGCGAAGGGCGCGCGGCTGTCGCCCGGCGCCTCGACCAGCGCGAAGCCGTCGCCGTCCGGCCCCTCGAAACGCAGCCGCGTCTCGCCGAAGCGAGTCTCCTCCTCGACCCGGCCGAGGCGCTCGCCCCAGTAGCCGAGCGAGCCCTGCGGCACGGCGAAGGCGGTCTCGCCGACCTCTCCGGTGCCGCGCCGTCCCTTCACGATATGCGGGAAGGGGAAGTAGGTCATCACGGTGCCGGCCGAGCCGGTCTCGTCGCCGTAATAGAGGTGATAGACGTCCGGCGCGTCGAAGTTGACGGTCTTCTTGACCCGGCGCAGGCCGAGGGTCTTGGTGAAGAAGTCGTTGTTTTCCTGGGCGTCCGACGCCATCGAGGTGACGTGGTGCAGGCCCTTGATCTGGTTGAGCATGGTGGTTCCCCGTATTTGCTTGACCCTGAGATAGGGCCCTGGAATATTCACGGGAACGGCGAAAATCAGGCTTTCACTGTTGCGCCCGACGCAACAACACCCCTTACGCCCGACGCATCGAGGGAGGCAGCGGCCTGTCGCCGAAATCCGCGACTTCGCTCTGCAACACGTGGCCGCCCGCATCCACGACCAGCCGCAGCCGCTTGGCCGCGGTGAAGACCGTCAGCCGCGTGCGGCCCGCATCAGTGCCCTGGCCGCGCTCGACGCGGCTGGTGATGGTGCCGTCGCGCATCCCCTCGCGCAACGCGGCCTGGCTCAGCCCCAGACGCCCGGCAAGCGCCTCGGCGTCGATCTGCACGTCGCCGCCGGGGCCGAACTCGACCGTCGCGCCGCTCACGTCCAGTAGCCGTTGGCGGCGGCGACGGTGGCGAAATGGGTAGCGACGACCTGGCTCACCGCGATCAGGGCGTCGCTGTCCACGGCATACTCCGCACGCAGCCGGTCGCGCACCGCGGCGTCCTGTTGGGTGAGCTTCACCGACATGCGCGAGAGCTTGACGGCAAGCTCGTAGCCCGCCTGCGGGGTGTCGGTGATGAGGGTGGGAAGCCAGGTGTCCATCGGGTTCTCCTCCGCGTCCGGATGGGCGTCTGGCCAAGGCTAGGCCGGGGAGGGGGGCGCCGCAACGCGGTTGGGCGCCGCATGGCAGGCGCTCATTCCGTCGCGCCGCGCTTTTCTTGCGACATGACGCTTGCAATCACGCTTCCGGGGAGTGCATCGGCGGCAAAGGTGAAGCTGCCCTTGGCCTTCACCTCTTCGGCCGCCCGCATCAGCGCGCCGAGCGCAGCCCGCGCGAAGGAGCCGCCGACGCTGATCCGCCGAACGCCGGCGTCCGCCAGTTCGGCGACGGAATAACTCGGACCCTTCAGCCCCATGACCACATTGACGGGCTTGTCCACGGCGGCGCAGACCGTTCGGATCGCGTCGATGTCGGGCAATCCCGGCGCATAGAGTACATCTGCGCCCGCCGCGGAGAAGGCCTGCAAGCGCCTGATCGTGTCGTCCAAGTCGGGTCGGTCCCAGAGGAAGTTCTCGGCCCGCGCTGTCAGGAGGAAGGGCAGGCCTCGGGCAGCTTCCACTGCCGCGTGAACCCGCTCCACCGCGCGGGGCAGATCATGGATCGGGGCGTCCGCATCCCCGGTCGCATCTTCGATCGAGCCGCCGACAAGGCCGATGCCGCAGGCCAGACGGATGGTCTCCGCGCAGGTTTCCGGCGCCGCGCCGAAGCCGTTTCCGAGATCGGCCGAGACGGGCAGGCTGGTCGCGCCGGCGATCTCGGCGGCGTTGGCCAGGATCTCGTCGCGCTCCAGATCGGCGGGTGAATCGAGCTTGCCTTTCGAGAACGCATAGCCCGCGCTCGTGGTCGCGAGCGCCTCGAAGCCGAGGCTTGCCAGCAGCCGGGCGGACCCCGCGTCCCAGGGGTTGGGAATGACAAACGCCCCCGCTCTGGCGTGCAGCGCCTTGAACCGCTCGAACCTGCTCGTCTGATCTGACACGTCCGCCTCCCGGGGCTGGCCCCGTGCCAGGCTACCATGAAGGACGACGATGAGAACGGGAGATACTGGTCGGAGCGAGAGGATTCGAACCTCCGACCCCCTGCTCCCGAAGCAGGTGCGCTACCAGGCTGCGCTACGCTCCGACCGTGCGGGGGCAGGTAGCGCGGGGGAAAAGGGATTGCAAGGGGAATGCGGCGGGCGCGGGGCCCGCCGCAAACCGTGTCAGATCAGGCCTTCGGCCTTCAGCGCCTTGACCGTCGCCGGGCGTTCGGCGACGCGCGCGACGAAGGCCTGCATGTTCGGCCACTGGCCGAGGTCCACGCCCACACGGGGCGACCAGTTGGCGACCACGAAGGCATAGGCGTCGGCCACGGTGTAGGTCGCGCCGGTCAGATACGGCCGACCGTCGGACAGCAGTTGCTCGAGCCAGGCCATGTTGCGGCCGATGCTCTGCCGCGCGGCGGCTTTCGTCGCCTCGTCGCTGGCAGGCGAGAACATCGGCTTGAAGGCCGCGTGCAGCCCGGTGCCGGTGAAGTTCAGCACCTCCTGCACCCGCGCCCGCGCGAGCGTGCCGCATTTCGGCGCCAGCGACTCGTTCCCGGCGCTGTCGGCCAGGAATTGCAGGATCGCCGGACCTTCGGTCAGCACCTCGCCGCCGTCGAGCCGCAGGGCGGGAACCACGCCCTTGGGGTTGATGGCGAGGTAGTCCTCGCCGCTGGCGGTGCGCTTGGCCGCGGTGTCCACGACCTCGGTCTCATGCGGCAGGCCGAGTTCGTGCAGCACGATATGCGAGGCCAGCGAGCAGGCGCCCGGCTTAATGTAGAGTTTCATGATGTCCTCGGGTCAGGCCGACAGCGCCGCGATGATGCGGTCGCCCATCTCGGCGGTGGAAACCGGGGTGCCGCCCTTCGGCCCCAGCAGGTCGGCGGTGCGCACGCCCTCGGCCAGCACCTTCTCGACCGCGGCCTCCAGCATGTCGGCCTCGGCGCCCTTGTCGAAGGAGTAGCGCAGGCACATGGCGAAGCTGAGGATGCAGGCGATCGGGTTCGCCTTGCCCTGCCCGGCGATGTCGGGGGCCGAGCCGTGGACCGGCTCGTAGAGCGCTTTCGGGCGGCCGTTTGCCATCGGCGCGCCGAGCGAGGCGGAGGGCAACATGCCGAGCGAGCCGGTCAGCATCGCGGCGGCGTCCGAGAGGAGGTCGCCGAACAGATTGTCGGTCACGATCACGTCGAACTGGCGCGGGTTGCGGACCAGCTGCATGGCGCCGTTGTCGGCATACATGTGGGTCAACTCGACCTCGGGATATTCGTTGTCATGGACCCACTGGACCTCCTCGCGCCAGAGGACGCCCGATTCCATGACGTTGGCCTTCTCCATCGAGCAGAGGCGGCCCGAGCGCTTCTTGGCCAGGTCGAAGGCCGCGCGGGCCACCCGGCGGATCTCGCCCGAGGTGTAGCGCTGCGTGTTGACGCCGACGCGGCCGCCCTCGTTGTCGGGGTTGTTGTCGTCGGCATGGATGCCGCGGGGCTCGCCGAAATAGACGCCGGAGGTCAGCTCGCGCACGATCAGGATGTCGAGCCCGGCGACCACCTCGCGCTTGAGCGAGGAGAAATCGGCCAGCGCGTCGAAGCACTGCGCCGGGCGCAGGTTGGCGAAGAGGTCCATCTCCTTGCGCAGCCGCAGCAGCCCGCGCTCGGGCTTCACGCTGAAGTCGAGATCGTCATAGGCGGGGCCGCCGACCGCGCCCAGCAGCACCGCGTCCACCGCCTGCGCGCGGGCCATCGTCTCGTCGGTCAGGGGCGTTCCATGGGCGTCATAGGCGCAGCCGCCGACCAGCCCCTGCTCGACCGCGAAGCTGAGGCCGCGGTTGTCCTCGAACCAGCCGATGACCTTGCGGACCTCCGCCATCACCTCGGGGCCGATGCCGTCGCCGGGCAGGATCAGGAGGGAATGGCTGTCGGGCATGGCTGGCCTCACGGTTCTGGGGATGGGGGCGGCCTCCGGCTAGCGAGGCCCGCCCTCACCGTCAAGTCACGGCGTTTTGGCTTGCGATCCGGGGCGCGATGGGGCCGGATTGGCGGGTTCCAGACGGGGGTTCCAGATGCGAGCGCGCGGGATTGCAGTTCTCGCCGCGGCCGGGTTTTCGGCGGCGGTGGCTTCGGCACAGGGTTTGACGGTGCCGCTGCCGGATGTCTCGGGGTTGGACCACGCCGCGGCCGAGGCGCTGATCGAGGAGCTGGCGGCGGTCAACGTGATCACCTCGAACTGCCCCGGCTATACGATCTCGGACGGCGAGTGGATGCTCATCACCGGCACCGGCGACAAGCTGGCGGCGCAGCTGGGGATCGACCCCGCGACCTACGACCAGCGGTTCTACGGCCCGGCCTTCTCGCTGCTCGATGACCCGAGCGCCTGCGACCGGATCGGTCCCAGGGCGCGGCCGCTGATCGACCGGCTGGTCGCGATGGGGGGCAGCACGACGCGGTAGGGGCTGTCGCAAGCGCAACCTGCGGCGTTTCCGCGCAAGGGATCGGGGCGCGTGACCCGATCCCGCTCACGACAGTGATGAAGCGAGGCAGAGGGTCCGCGCCCGCACGAAGGTGGGCGCAGACGCGCCCGCACGAAGGTGGGCGCAGACGCGCCCGCCCTGGGGGCGGGCGGGCGCGGACCCGTCCGCTTTGGCGGACGGGCGGGAGGTAGCGGGGAGCTTGGCCTCAGGCCGTGAATGCCGCGGGTTTCGCGCCCGTCGCGCGCAGCAGCTCGCCCGGCGGCGCCGCAAACACATGCCGCGGGGTGCCGGCCGCAGCCCAGACCTCGTCGAACTTCGACAACCGCGGGTCCCACCAGGCGGGAACCGGCGTCAGATGGCCGAGCGGCGGCACGCCGCCAATGGCAAACCCCGTCGCCGCGCGGACCGCCCCCGCATCGGCCCGCCCGAGCGCCCGCCCCGCAAGCGCCGAGGCACGGTCTGGATCGACCCGGTTCCCGCCCGCGGTCAGGAACAGCGCCAACCCGCCCGCGTCATCCGCAAACAGGATCGACTTCACGATCTGGTCCAGCCCGCAGTCACAGGCCGCCGCCGCATCCTCCGCCGTGCGGCAGTCGCCCAGCTCCACGATCCGCACGCCGAGGCGCGCCTCACGCAGCGCCGCCTCGACCCGGCCGACGCTCTTCGACATCAGACCCGCTCGATCGCGATGGCCGTCCCCTCGCCGCCGCCGATGCAGATCGCCGCGACCCCGCGCCTGAGCCCCCGCGCCTCGAGCGCATGGAGCAGCGTCACGATGATCCGCGCCCCCGATGCCCCGATCGGATGCCCGAGCGCGCAGGCGCCGCCGTTCACGTTCACCCGGTCGTGGGGCAGGCCCATCTTCTGCATGAAGGCCATCGGCACGACCGCGAAGGCCTCGTTGACCTCCCACAGGTCCACGTCGTCCTTGCTCCAGCCAATCTTCGCCAGCAGCTTCTCGGCCGCCGGCACCGGCGCAGTCGGGAACTCGGACGGCGCCTGCGCGTGGGTGGCGTGGCCGACGATCCGCGCCCGCGCCACCTCCGCCCGGCCCGAGATCACGAGCGCCGCGGCCCCGTCCGAGATCGAGGAGCTGTTGGCCGCCGTCACCGTCCCGTCCTTGCGGAAGGCGGGCTTCAGCGTCGGGATCTTCTCGGGCCGCGCGCTGCCCGGCTGCTCGTCGGTGTCCACCACCGCCTCGCCCTTTCGCCCGGCGACCGTCACCGGCACCACCTCGGCCGCAAAACCGCCCGAGGCGATGGCGGCACTGGCGCGCTCCAGCGAGGCGAGCGCATAGGCGTCCTGCGCCTCGCGGGTGAACTGGAACGCCTGCGCGCAGTCCTCGGCGAAGGTGCCCATCAGCCGCCCTGACCCGTCCGGGCCGCGGTCATAAGCGTCCTCGAGCCCGTCGAGGAACATCGAATCCATCACCTGGCCATGCCCGAGCCGCGCGCCGCCGCGCATCTTCGGCAGCAGGTAGGGCGCGAGGGTCATGCTCTCCATCCCGCCCGCCACGACCGTCGTGGTCGAGCCCGCCCCGATCGCATCGGCGGCCATCATCACCGCCTGCATGCCGGAGCCGCACATCTTGTTCAGCGTGGTCGCCGGAACGCTCTCGGGCAACCCGGCCGCGAATCCCGCCTGCCGGGCCGGCGCCTGCCCCTGACCGGCCGGCAGCACGCAGCCCATGATGACCGAATCGACCTCGGCCGCGGCCACGCCCGCGCGGTCGAGGGCGGCGCTGATCGCCGCCCCGCCGAGCTGCGGCGCCGGCACGGCTCCGAGGCTACCCTGCAAGCCTCCCATCGGCGTGCGCGCGGCGCCGAGGATGTAGACATGGTTCATCTGTCGCCCCCTGACGGCTAACCGGATCGAAACCTTTCTGGCGTAGAGACGTCGGCGAGGGAACCGCAATCGGAGGCGGGCATGAAGCTGGAGACGAGGCTCGAGGGCGAGGTGCTGCATGTCCGCGTGGACGAGGCGCGCCTCGACGCGGCGGTGGCGACGGCCTTCAAGGACGAGATGCGGCGCGTGCTGGGCGCCAGCGGGCGAACGGTCGTGCTCGACCTCAGTCGGGTCGATTTCATGGACAGCTCCGGGCTCGGCGCGACCATCGCGGTGCTGAAGTCGATGCCGCGCGGGCGCAGCCTGGAACTCGACGGCTTGCGCCCGAATGTCGAGCGGGTGTTCCGTCTGACGCGCATGGACAGCGTGTTCCGCATCCGCGGGATGGCACCGGGCAGCGGCGAAGGGGCCTGAGATGGGGCTGCCGGTGCTGAAAAAGGACGCGACCAGCCCGCCCCCCGCCTTCGCGGCCTGCGCCGCGCCCGAACAGGGCTTCCAGCGGCAGCTGCATCCCGACCCGCTGGAAATCCGCGCCGCGCTCGTCGCGCTCAGGGCGCGCTTCGGCCCCCTCTGCGGCCCCGAGAACCTCGGCCGCCTGGAGCTGGCGATGGCGGAGGTCCTGAACAACATCGTCGAGCATGCGGCCCCCGATGGCGGCTGGCCGCGGCAGGGCGCGCGCATCCGGCTGTCGGTGGTGGTCCGCGGCGAGAGCCTCTGCTGCCTCGTCTGCGACGAAGGCGAGGCGGCGCCGGAAGGATGCTTCGAGCGCGCCGCGCTGCCCGCGGGCCTGCCGGAGGGCGGCTTCGGCCTCTACCTCCTCGGCACCCTGGCCGAGCGGGTGCGCTATCGCCGCGTGGAGCACCGCAACGTGCTGATGTTCTGCCTCGGCCGGGGGGAGGCGCGCGCCGCCTGACGGCGGGCGGGGCTTCAGTTCATGAAGCCCTGCACCGGGTAGCGGCCGTCCTCGAACTCGCCGAAGAGCTCGTCCACTTCGGGATGCTCGACCGGACCGCCGTCATCGTCGGCCAGCAGGTTCTGCTCGGAGACATAGGCCACGTAGAAGGTCGCCTCGTTCTCGGCCAGCAGGTGGTAATAGGGCTGGTCGCGCGCCGGGCGCGCCTCGGCCGGGATCGAATCGTACCATTCCTCGGTATTGGCAAATTCGGGATCGACATCGAAGACCACCCCGCGGAACGGGTGCTTGCGGTGCCGGACCACCTGTCCGAGTGAGAATTTCGCGGTCTTGGGGATCATCATGCGCCTCGTGATCCGTCGATATAGGTGTGGGCGGGGCGTGAGTCCACCGCGGCCCGAGGTGCGCGCTCCGGTCAGGGTCTCACCTCCTTCCTGCCATCCTCGGTCAGCAGAAACACCCCCTCGGCCTCGATCACCACGGCCGAGACGGGCCCGCCGCTGGCGGCATCGGTGTCGATGTTGAGCCGGTTGCCGTGATGACGGACCTGGCGGTGCGGTGTGTGGCCATGCACGACCAGAACGCCATGGTCGCGGGTGTCGGTCTGGAATGGCTTTCGGATCCACAGCAGGTCCGTCTCGTCCTGCGCCTGCAGGTCCACTCCCGGCCGGATGCCCGCATGCACGAACAGCGCAAGCGGCGTCAGATGCCAGCCCGGCAGCGCCGCGAGCCAGTCGCGCTGCGCCTGCGGCACGGCGGCAACCGCCTCGGCATGCACCTCGGCCAGCGGCCGCCCCGCCGGATCGCGCAACGCGTAGCTCTCCAGCACCACGTCGCCGCCATTCTCCGGGTCGATCCAGCGGCCCTCCGACTGCATCCCCGGATCGCGCGCCTCCGGGTCGTCGAGAAACAGCGAGAACATGCGGTCGTGATTGCCCTTCAGCACCAGCCAGGGCGCGCCCGCCGCCTGTCCCGCCATCAGCAGTTCGATCGTGCCGCGCGAATCGGGACCCTTGGCGACGAGATCGCCCAGATGCACGACCCGCGCGCCGGCGTCGCCGCAACGCCGACGATCGGCGGCGATCAGGGCATGGGCCACGCGCAGATGCGGGGTCTGTCCGTGGATGTCGCCGACCGCGTAGACGCGCATGACAGACCTCCCTCCACCCCGGCCAACCAAGCGGCCGGGGCGGCGGTTCCGGGGGCTTAGACCTCGAAGGTCAGCGGCCGCACCTGCTCGAACTTGCCGGTGGACAGCAGCGCCTGGCGCACATCCTCGCGCAGCGGCTCGTCCAGATAGGTGATCGCGATGGCGTCGCCCCCCTCCGCCGCGCGGCCGAGCGAGAAGTTTGCCATGTTCACGCCGAGACCGCCGAGCGTCATCCCCAGCGTCCCGATCACCCCCGGCACGTCGCGGTTGCGGGTGTAGAGCATGTGGCGCCCGATCTCGGCATCCATGTTGATGCCGCGGATCTGGATGAAGCGCGGCTTGCCGTCGCTGAACACGGTCCCGGCGATGGCGCGCTCGCGGTCCGAGACCATCGTGACCTTGATATAGCCGTCATAGACGCCCGACTTGTCCTGCGTCGTGGTGGCGATCTGGATGCCGCGCTCCTTCGCAACTACCGGGGCCGAGACCATGTTCACATCCGGGTTGGCGGGCTTCATCACGCCGGCAATGACGGCCGCGTTGAGCGCCTGCAGGTTCATCTCGGACGCGACGCCGTCATAGAGGATGTTGATGGCGCGGATCGGCTCGTCCGTCATCTGACCGATGAAGGCGCCGAGGTGTCCGGCCAGCCTGATCCACGGCCCCATGACCTTCGCCTCCTCGGCCGTGACCGAAGGCATGTTGAGCGCGTTCTGCACCGCGCCGGTCAGCAGATAGTCTGCCATCTGCTCGGCCACCTGCAGGGCCACATTCTCCTGTGCCTCGGTGGTCGAGGCGCCGAGATGCGGGGTCACCACCACGTTCGGCAGCCCGAAGAGCGGGCTTTCCGTCGCCGGTTCGGTTTCGAACACGTCGAAGGCGGCGCCCGCGACATGGCCCGACCTCAGCGCCTCGGCCAGTGCCGCCTCGTCCACCAGCCCGCCACGGGCGCAGTTGACGATCCGCACGCCCGGCTTGGCCTTCGCCAGCGCTTCGGCCGAGATAATGCCGCGGGTCCTGTCGGTCAGCGGCACATGCAGCGTGATGAAGTCGGCCTTCTCCAGCAGTTCGTCGAGTTCGACCTTGCGCGCGCCGATCTCGTCCGCGCGCTCCTCGGTGAGGAAGGGGTCGTAGGCCAGCACCTTCATGTGCAGCCCAAGCGCGCGGTTGATGACGATCGAGCCGATATTGCCCGCCCCGATCACGCCGAGGGTCTTGTTGAAGAGCTCGACCCCCATGAAGCGGTTCTTCTCCCACTTGCCGGCATGGGTCGAGGCCGAGGCCTCGGGCAGCTGGCGTGCGACGGCGAACATCATGGCGATGGCGTGCTCGGCGGTGGTCACGCTGTTGCCGAAGGGCGTGTTCATCACGATCACGCCGCGCTTGCTGGCGGCGGGGATGTCGACATTGTCGACGCCGATGCCGGCGCGGCCGATCACCTTGAGATTGGCCGCGCGCTCGAGCAGCTTTTCCGTCACCTTCGTGGCCGAGCGGATGGCGAGGCCGTCATACTGGCCGATCACCTCTGCCAGCTTCTCCTTGTCCTTGCCGAGGGCGGGGAGGTAGTCGACCTCCACCCCGCGGTCGCGGAAGATCTGCACGGCGGTCTCGCTCAGCGCGTCCGAAACCAGAACCTTCGGTGCCATCTGCGTTCTCCTGAACCGGCAGGGCGCAAACGGCGCTCGCCTGCCTTGTTTCTTCTGTCTGAAAATATCCCGAGGGTGCGGGGGCAGCGCCCCCGCGACGTCACGCCTGTGCGGCGAGTTCCGCCCTGTAACCCCACTCGATCCAAGGCAGCAGCGCCTCGACATCCGAGGCCTCCACCGTCGAGCCGCACCAGATCCGCAGGCCCGGCGGCGCATCGCGATATGCGCCGAGGTCGAGGCCCACGCCTTCCGTCTCCAGCCGCTTTGCGACCGCCTTGGCAAAGGCAGCGCCGTCGCGGATCGCCGGGTCGGTGAAGCGCAGGCAGACCGAGGTGGTCGACGCTGTGGCCGGGTCCTCGGCAAGGTTCGCGATCCAGTCGCGGGCGTCGCAGAAGTCGCGCACAGCCTTCGCATTCGCCTCGGCCCGCGCGATCAGCGCCGGCAACCCGCCGATCGACTGCGCCCATTGGAGGGCGACGATGTAGTCCTCTACGCAGAGCATCGAGGGGGTGTTGATCGTCTCGCCCTGGAAGATGCCCTCGATCAGCTTGCCGCCCTTGGTCATGCGGAAAATTTTTGGAAGCGGCCGGTCGGGGGTGAAGGTCTCGAGCCGCTCGACCGCGCGCGGCGAGAGGATCAGGACGCCATGCCCGCCCTCGCCGCCCAGCACCTTCTGCCAGGAGAAGGTGGTGACATCGAGCTTCGACCACGGCAGCTCCATCGCGAAGGCTGCCGAGGTCGCGTCGCAGATGGTCAGCCCGGCGCGGTCCGCCGGGATCACATCGCCGTTCGGCACGCGCACGCCTGAGGTGGTGCCGTTCCAGGTGAAGACCACGTCGCGGTCCCAGTCCACGACGGCGAGGTCGGGCAGGCGGCCATAGTCGGCGCGTGTCACCTTCGCGTCGGCCAGCTTCAGCTGCTTGACGGCGTCCGTGACCCAGCCCTCGCCGAAGCTCTCCCAGGCGAGCATCTCGACCGGGCGGGCACCGAGCATGGCCCACATCGCCATCTCGACCGCGCCCGTGTCGGAGGCCGGGACGATGCCGATGCGGTAGTCGGCGGGCACGCCCAGCACCTCGCGCGTGAGGTCGATGGCGCGCTTGAGCTTGCCCTTGCCGGGCGCGGCACGGTGCGAGCGCCCGAGGGGCGCACCTGCCAGCATGTCGAGGGTGAAGCCGGGGATCTTCGCGCAGGGGCCCGAAGAAAAGCGCGGATTGGCCGGCCGCGCGGCCGGGGTCATGTGGTCTTTCATGTCAGCCTTCCAGCCTGAATGCCCCTCGTTGGGAAGGGGTGTCCCGCTGTTGCGTCTATCGGAAACGGGGCGTTGCAGCAAGAAGGAAACCCTTGGCCGCGCAAGCCGTTGATGATGCGCCGCGGTGGTCTGCGCCGGGGCGTCCAGATCAAGGGAGCTGAGGCCGTGCCTAGACGTCGATCAATCTCGTTAACCACCCTGCTGGCGGTGGCCGGCGTTGCGGCGCTGATCGCGATGCTGACGAATCGGAATGCCCCGCGGCGGCACCGGGATCAGTCCCCGAGCGAGGGCGGGCGGGCGCAGGCCTCCAGCCTTGCGGCGATCCATCCCGACGTCGCCGCCGATGCTGGCGAAGCAGCCGATGCCTGTTTCGTCCGTCCCGCCGGGCCCGAAGCGATGCGCGACGCCCCGCGGCGCGGGTGGGACCGCACGGACGAGGCATCGGACGAATCGTTCCCGGCCAGCGATCCGCCGGGGAACTATTGAGGCGAGCGCAGCGGTGCGTGCGAAGCACGCACCCGACACCGTCCTAGCCGCGCCCGGCCTCGAGCGCGTCCTCGAAGGTCCGCAAGCCGGTCCGCGGCGCCTGCACCAGCACCGCCATGTTGCCCGGCTTGTGCTGGTTCTTCATCATCTTGACGTGGGCGGCCGGGATCTCCTCCCAGGGGAAAACCTCGGACATGCAGGGATCGAGGCGCCGCTCCAGCATCAGGCGGTTGGCGGAGGCGGCCTGCTTCAGATGCGCGAAATGGCTGCCCTGCAGGCGCTTCTGGTGCATCCACATGTAGCGCACGTCGAAGGTGCAGTTGAAGCCGCTGGTCCCGGCGCAGATCACCACCATGCCGCCCTTCTTGCAGACAAAGGTGCTGACCGGGAAGGTCGACTCGCCCGGATGCTCGAAGACGATGTCGACGTTGTTGCCCTTGCCGGTGATGTCCCAGATCGCCTTGCCGAAGCGCCGCGCCTCGTCGAACCAGGCCTTGTATTCCGGCGTGTTGACGGTCGGCAGCGCGCCCCAGCAGTTGAACTCCTTGCGGTTGATCACGCCCTTGGCGCCGAGCGCCATGACGAAGTCGCGCTTGTCCTCGTCCGAGATCACACCGATGGCGTTGCCGCCCGCCGCGTTCACCAGCTGGATCGCGTAGGAGCCGAGGCCCCCCGAGGCGCCCCAGACCAGCACGTTCTGCCCCGGCTTCAGCTCATGCGGGTGGTGGCCGAAGAGCATCCGGTAGGCGGTGGCGAGCGTCAGCGTGTAGCAGGCGCTCTCCTCCCAGGTCAGGTGGCGCGGGCGTGGCATCAGCTGCTGCGCCTGCACGCGGGTGAACTGGGCGAAGCTGCCGTCGGGCGTCTCGTAGCCCCAGATCCGCTGCGTGGGCGAGAACATTGGGTCGCCGCCGTTGCACTCCTCGTCGTTGCCGTCGTCCTGGTTGCAGTGGATGACGACCTGGTCGCCCACCTTCCAGTTCTTCACCTTGTCGCCCACGGCCCAGACGATCCCCGAGGCGTCCGATCCGGCGATGTGATAGGGCTGCCTGTGGCCGTCGAAGGGGCTGATCGGCACGCCGAGGCCCGCCCAGACGCCGTTGTAGTTGACGCCCGCCGCCATCACGAGGACCAGCACCTCGTTGCTGTCGATAGTGGGCGTGTCCACGACCTCGAGCTGCATGGCCTTGTCCGGCTCGCCGTGACGCTCGCGCCGGATCGCCCAGGCGTGCATCTGCTTCGGGACATGGCCGAGCGGCGGCATCTCGCCGATGGCGTAAAGGTCCTTCTCCGGCGCGTCGTAGGGCGCGATCGTGGTGGGCGCGTCGAGGGCCATGCCGTTCTCCTTCAGGCTCGTGCCGCGATGCAGAATCGGGCGTCTCGGCAGGGAGGGTTAGCGGCGGTGGCGCAACATTGCAATAGATGACGGCAGTTGGTTTGAAACAATCTTGCAGGAGGAACGGTTATGACCGGGCGGATTCGGGTGGGCGTTGGCGGCTGGAGCTACGAGCCATGGCGCGAGACCTTCTATCCCGCCGATGTGCCCAAGGCGCGCGAACTCGAATGGGCCAGCCGCCAGTTCACCACACTCGAGGTGAACGCGACCTTCTACCGCGGCCAGAGCCGCGAGACCTTCCAGCGGTGGCACGACGCCGTGCCGGAGGATTTCGTCTTCGCGCTGAAGGGGCCGCGCTATTCGACGAACCGCAAGGTTCTGGCCGAGGCGGGCGAGTCGGTGGACCGCTTCTGCGCGTCCGGCATCGCCGCGCTCGGGCCGAAGCTGGGGCCGATCAACTGGCAGTTGGCGCCGACGAAGCGGTTCGATGCGGAGGATTTCGCGGCGTTTCTGGCGCTGCTGCCGCCAGAGGCCGAGGGCCTTCCGCTGCGCCATGCTGTCGAGCTGCGCCACGAGAGCTTCGCCTGCGTCGAGGCGGTGGAGATCGCGCGCGCCGCGGGAGTAGCGATCGTGCTGGCGGGAGACAGCGAGTATCCGGTGATCGCGGATGCGACGGCGGGTTTCGTCTATGCGCGGATCATGGGGACGCAGGAGGGCGAGGCGGCGGGTTATTCCGACGCGGCACTCGACGCCTGGGCGGCGCGGGCGCGGGACTGGGCGGCCGGAAAGTCCGGTGCGGGGCTGGAACCCTTGACCGCGTGGCAGAGGAAACCGCGCGATGTGTTCCTCTACGTCATCAGCGGCTTCAAGGCGCTGAACCCGCTCGCCGCCCGCGGCCTGCTCTCGCGCCTCTGACGCCGCGCTGCGGCGAATTGACGGCGAACCATCCTTGCGCTAGGGCGTTCAGCGACGAAAGATTGTTGCGAGGAGGTCGCCGTGGCCGAGCAGACCCAACGAGACAAGCCCTGGCTCTTCCGCACCTATGCGGGCCATTCCACCGCCGCGAAGTCGAACGAACTCTACCGCACCAACCTGGCGCGCGGTCAGACCGGCCTCTCGGTCGCCTTCGACCTGCCGACCCAGACCGGCTATGACAGCGACCACGTGCTCGCGCGCGGCGAGGTCGGCAAGGTCGGCGTGCCGATCGGCCATCTGGGCGACATGCGGGCGCTGTTCGACCAGATCCCGCTCGAGCAGATGAACACCTCGATGACGATCAACGCGACCGCGCCCTGGCTGCTGGCGCTCTATGTCGCGGTGGCCGAGGAGCAGCGGGCGGACATCGCCGCGCTTCAGGGCACGGTGCAGAACGACATCATCAAGGAATACCTGAGCCGTGGCACCTATATCTGCCCGCCCAAACCCTCCTTACGGATGATCACCGACGTTGCTGCCTGGACCGCCGAGCACCTGCCCAAGTGGAACCCGATGAACGTGTGTTCCTACCACCTGCAGGAGGCCGGCGCGACGCCCGAGCAGGAGCTGGCCTATGCGCTCGCCACCGCCATCGCGGTGCTGGACGACCTCAAGGGCAAGGTCGCGCCCGAGGCCTTCCCGGCGATGGTCGGCCGCATCAGCTTCTTCGTGAACGCGGGCATCCGCTTCGTCACCGAACTCTGCAAGATGCGCGCCTTCACCGAGCTCTGGGACGAGATCTGCCGCGAGCGCTACGGCATCGAGGACGCGCGCTACCGCCGCTTCCGCTATGGCGTGCAGGTGAACTCCCTCGGCCTGACCGAGCCGCAGCCCGAGAACAACGTCTACCGCATCCTGCTGGAGATGCTGGCGGTGACGCTCAGCAAGAACGCCCGCGCCCGCGCCGTGCAGCTTCCGGCCTGGAACGAGGCCCTCGGCCTTCCGCGGCCCTGGGACCAGCAGTGGTCGCTGAGGATGCAGCAGATCCTTGCGTACGAGACCGACCTGCTGGAGTTCGACGACCTCTTCGACGGCAACCCGGCCGTGGAGGCGAAGGTGGCGGCGCTGAAAGTGGGCGCGAAGGACGAGCTTGCGACGCTCGATGCGATGGGCGGCGCGATCGCGGCCATCGACTACATGAAGTCGCGGCTGGTCGAGGCCAATGCCGAGCGGCTGGCCCGCGTCGAATCGGGCGAGACGGTGGTGGTCGGCGTGAACCGCTGGCAGCAGGGCGAGCCCTCGCCGCTGACCGCGGGCGACGGCGGTATCATGACCGTGGACCCGGCGGTGGAGGCGGATCAGGTCGCCCGCCTGAACGAATGGCGTGGGGCCCGCGACCCGGCGGCCGTGGCTGCGGCGCTCGACCGGCTGCGCGAGGATGCCGAGGCCGGGCGCAACATCATGCCCGCCTCGGTCGCCGCGGCCAAGGCGGGCGCCACCACCGGCGAATGGGCCGCGCAGATGCGCCGCGTTTACGGTGAATACCGCGGCCCGACCGGGGTCTCCGCCGCGCCCTCGAACCGCACCGAGGGGCTGGAACCGATCCGTGAGGCGGTGGACGCGGCTTCGGCCCGCCTTGGGCGGCGGCTGAAGTTCGTGGTCGGCAAGCCCGGCCTCGACGGCCACTCCAACGGCGCCGAGCAGATCGCCGCCCGCGCCCGCGACTGCGGCATGGACATCACCTACGAGGGCATCCGCCTGACGCCCGAGCAGATCGTGGCCCGCGCGATGGAGGACGAGGCGCATGTGGTCGGCCTCTCGATCCTCTCCGGCAGCCACCTGCCGCTGGTCGAGGAGGTGATGGAGCGGATGCGCGCGGCCGGCCTCGCCCATGTCCCGGTGCTCGTCGGCGGCATCATCCCCGAGGACGACGCCGCCCGCCTGCGCGCGCAGGGCGTCGCGCGGGTCTATACGCCGAAGGATTTCGAGCTGAACCGGATCATGATGGACATCGTAGCGCTGGTGCAGCCGCGCGAGGCGGCCGCCTAAGAGCCCAGGCGTCGGCGGCATTGACAGCAACATATGAATAGCTACTCATATGTGAGTCAACGCAGCAGGGCCGCCATGTCGCATTCGCACGACCATCACCACGATCACGACCACGCCCCCACGGTCAGCCGCGACAACGAACGCAAGGTCCTGATCTCCTTCATCCTGATCTTCGCCTTCATGATCGTGGAGGTGATTGGCGGCCTCCTCTCCGGCTCATTGGCGCTGCTTGCCGATTCGGGCCACATGCTGACCGACGCCGCGGCGCTTGCGCTCGCCTGGGGCGCCTTCCGCCTCGGCCGCCGCGAGGCCGACGACCGCCGCACCTTCGGCTACCTGCGGCTCGAGGTCGTGGCAGGCTTCGTGAACGCCCTGGCCCTCTTCGCCATCGTCGGCTGGATCGCCGTCGAGGCCTGGCGCCGGCTGCAGCAGCCGCACGAGGTGCTGGTCGGGCCCATGCTGGCGGTCGCTGTGGCGGGGCTGCTGGTCAATCTCGTTGTGCTGTGGCTGCTGACGCGCGGCGACAGTGAGCATGTCAACATCCAGGGCGCCGCGCTGCATGTGCTGGGCGACCTCTTCGGCTCGGTCGGCGCGATCACGGCCGCGGTCATCATCCAACTCACCGGCTGGACCGCGGCCGACCCGATCCTGTCGGTGCTGGTCTCGCTGCTGATCCTGCGCAGCGCCTGGGTGCTGGCGGCCCGGTCGCTGCATATCCTGCTGGAGGGCGCCCCGGAGGACGCCGACCCGCAGCTGATCGCCCGCCACCTGACCGCGGCGGTGCCGGGCCTGGCCGCGGTCCGCCACGTCCACGTCTGGTCGATCACCTCGGGCCGCGTCCTCGCGACCATGCATGTGCGCCCCGATGACGACGCCGAGGCCCGCGCCGTGGTCGCTGCGGTCGGGCGCGAGTTGCAGTCGCGCTTCGACATCGGCCACGCGACCATCGCCATCGACTGGAACGAGCGTGACGAGGCGTGCAGCCTGGCGCCCTAGCCGCTACTTCAGCGGCAGGACCACCGCGCCCGAGACGGGGTCCGTGACCCCCAGCCCGTCGCCGAGATCCTCGAGGGTGGCGCGGAAACCGTCGAGGGTCGCGATCATCTGCGGCCGCGCGGCAGACAGCGCCTCCATGCTCTCCCATTCGGCGATGATGCAGTAGCGCCGCTCTCCGGCCTTGATGATATTGGCATGGCGCAGCCCCGGCCAGTCGCCACCGACGCCGCGATGGGCGTCGAGGAAGGACTGCTCCATGCCGGGCCTGACCTTGAAGCGGACGACGTTGAACGCGGTCATGATGGCCTCCGAAGGACGGTGGCTAGCGTCAGTCGTGTCCCGAAAGCCGGTCGCAGCGACCCCGCCGTCCCCGATGCCGGCGGCCGGGCCTTCGGCGGCAGGATACTCCCGGCCGGGCAGCGTGAGAAGGCGGAGCGCCTACCGCCCCAACGCATGAAACTCCGCGTTCGGCGGGATGTCGAACGCGTTCACCAGCCGGTTCGACATGCCGAAGAACGCCGCGATCGCCGCGATGTCCCAGATCTCGTCGTCGGTGAAGCCCTGATCGCGCAGGCTCTGACGGTCGCCTTCGGTGATTTGAGCCTGTCACGCGCCATGGGTTGCACGTAACTCGTCGAACTATGTGCAAGCCGTGACAGTTAGCAGGCTGCTGAATTAGTGGAGGCGTGGAAACGATTTCCCGGCCTGCCGATTGGAAGGCTTGGGTATCCAGACAGGTCCTGACGAGGGGTGAACAGTTCTGCCCACCTCTTTCGACTTCACGGTGCCAGTAGCCGGGGGCAGCGGGGCGAGATTGTTGGCCGCCATTGTCAGGATGAAGCGGGAGCGCACCCGCTCGATGCCGCTAGTGTGTGTTTCGGCGTGCAATTTTGACCCCTCAGGCGGGGTAATCGGCGCCCAATTTTGACCCCCCTGAGGTTGGGGCAGCCCGTCCGTTGCGAGGCAGCGGACGGAGGGGGAGTTGAAGCGGGTGGATGCGATCGCGCTGGTGCGCCGGGCCTTTCACGTGCAGGGCTGGTCGATGAAGAGGATCGTCCGGGAACTGCACGTGTCGCGGAACACGGTGCGGAAGCTCCTACGCTCGGATGAGACGGACTTCAGCTACGAGCGCGAACGTCAGCCGCTCCCGCGGATCGGCCCGTGGCAGGAGCCGCTGGAGAAGATGCTGGCGGTCAAGGAGACGAAGCCGGCGCGGAAGCGGCTGACGCTGATCCGGGTGTTCGAGGAGCTGCGGACGCTCGGCCACGAGGGCGGCTATGATGCCGTGCGACGGTTTGCGCGGACCTGGTCAAAGACCCGCGGCGCGATGACCGCGGACGCCTATGTGCCGCTCTACTACGCCCCCGGCGAGGCCTGTCAGTTCGACTGGAGCCATGAGGTCGTGCTGATCTCCGGCGTGACAGTCACGGTGAAGGTCGCCCATGTCCGGCTCTGCCACAGCCGGATGATGTTCGTTCGAGCCTACATGCGCGAGAGCCAGGAGATGGTCTTCGACGCGCACGACCGGGCCTTCGCCTTCTTCCGCGGCACCTGCACGCGCGGCATCCACGACAACATGAAGACGGCGGTGGAGCCCTGCCGGCGCAAGCTGAAGGGATCCGACGACGGCGACCGGCAGATGGTGCAGATCCTGAGCTGTGTCGCCTCCGACGGATTGACCGCCGTGGAGGCCGCCTGCCGGGAAGCTCTCGACGAGGATGTGCACTCCGCGCTCGAGGCCGAGGCCCGGGCTGGAAAGCAGGGCAAACTGGCGGATTACCTCGGCCGGCTCGACTTCGTGATCCTCGACGAACTCGGCTATCTGCCCTTCGCCCAGAGCGGTGGCCAGCTCCTCTTCCACCTCGTCAGCCGCCTCTACGAGCGCACGTCGGTCCTCGTCACTACCAATCTTGCCTTCGGAGAATGGCCCACCGTCTTCGGCGACGCCAAGATGACAACCGCGCTCCTCGACCGCCTCACGCACCACTGCGAGATCATCGAGACCGGCAACGAGTCCTGGCGCTTCAAGAACCGGGCCTGACACCGATCAGGGCCCGAGCCGCCTCCACCACGTCATCAGTTCCGTCGGCTCGGGCCCCGATCTCCCGGGCACCAGTGGGGTCAAGATTGCACGCCGATCCGGGGTCAGATTTGCCCGCCGATTGACACTCGAACGGCCGGGTGCGACCGGCGCAGGGCGGCATTGTAGGAACGCGCCTCGATGATCTCGCAAGAAGGAAGAACTTCTCCTCGAGCTCCTGATGCCACTGCTTGCAAAGGTTCGACGGCGTGATGACGAGAATCCGTTACCTCCCCTCGGCCCAGCGCTGCGCGATGACGAGGCCGGCCTCGATCGTCTTGCCGAGGCCACCTCGTCGGTGAGCAGCGCGCCGCGGCTCAGAGGCGAGAGCACAGCGAAGAGGGCAGCGTCGACCTGATGAGGGTTGAGGTCCACTCGCGCCCCGGCCACGGCGCCCGCCCAGCCAAGCGCGCCTGGCGCTGCTGGAGAATCGGCCGATGCGGCCGTGGATCGCCTCCGGGCCCGTCTTCGCCGCGCCAGTGTGGCAGTGACCTCAGCAGCGCGGCCGCGCCGCCGCGAACGGGATGGCGGGGGTTCTGCGCGATCTCCACGACTTCCGCGAGGTCCTGAGGCGGTGAGATCACGGGCGCGCTCCAGCCCCTGCCTGCCCAGCCGATCCAGCCGCTCCCCGCGCGCGAAGCATGCCTGAGCCCATTCGGGGTCGCGCTTGCGCGGCCTCGCCTTCCGCGCAAACCCGGCCTCGGGCAAATACTGGCACAGGAAACGACGCAGGGTCGGCAACCATGGCCGGAGCTCCGGGGGAGCGCCCGTCAGCGCCTCCTCGATCATGGAGTGGAGTTCGGGTGTGTCGATCAGGTTCACCGTCATTCTTGTCCTTCGTCGATGCTGATGAGGTCACTGTAGCGACCGCATGCGTCAGTCCGGGACGTGTGGGATGCGCAGGCCGCTTTCACCGAGGCATGAGTTCGTTGATGCTGCGGCAATACCCGCAAGAGGCCAGCATGGCGCACTACTTCACCGCCGACACCCATTTCGGCGACGACCATATCCGGTAGTTCTTCGGGCGCCCCTTCCGGTCAGCGGCGGTTTTGCCGCAGTTGCTGGCCCCGCAGAGCGTCGAGACCTCCCCGAGCCGCAGCAAGCGGTCGACGACGCAATTCCACTAAAGGTCGGGAACGAAGTCCTGCGCTTTTTTGATAGAGCCTGACCTTCATCTCGGGGGTATTGTAGCTTCCGTCCATGTCGGGATCCTCCTGTCTTGATGTCAGCCTGTCAGCCTGTCAGCCTGTCAGCCTGTCAGCCTGTCAGCCTGTCAGCCTGTCGGCCTCGGTGAGGAGGTAGGGCCGCTACCGCGAACCGGAAAACATCGAGCTAAGAATTTTTTTTCGCGGGTCGTCGGGCGGAATGGCACCCTTCCTGACATGTTCCCCTTCGGAACGGCTACCGCGAGCGGGCTCTCGACACCCGTCTGGGCACGCTGAACCTGCGTGTGCCGAAGCCTTCGGCAGGGCAGCTACTTCCCCGGCTTCCTCGAGGCCCGGAAGACCTCGGAGCAGGCGCTCGTGGCGGTGATCCAGGAGGCCTGGATCGGCGGCGTCTCCACCCGGCGGGTCGATGACCTGGTTC
>NZ_WKKA01000029.1 GCF_009674885.1 Paracoccus sp. S-4012 | reverse complement strand
TGAAGCTGACACCCTCATCATCGGCCGAAGCCTAGAGGGCCGATATGCAGAAGTCCCAGTATCGCATCGCGCAACACCCAGAACCGCCCGCATATCCCTTCCAAAAAGATAGCAATGTCAAAAAGCAACGGCACAGAAACACGGCTCGCTTGCGTCTTTCCTTTGACGCTGTCGAGCCGTCCATCCGCTCCGATTTCCCGCCGCCCCGGCCAGTGCCTCGGCTGCGGTGAAGCGGTATCTAGGGGAGGCGGCCGAGGGGCGCAAGCAGTTTTTTCCGGACCGGGCTAAAAAACTTGCAAGTCACGGGAACCAAACGCTTCTTCGCGCCCCCAGGATGCAGAAGGGGCGCCGCCCTGCCGGACGACGCCCCCTCGATTCTGCCCCGAAGGGCCCGACTCGTCAGCGCTTCGAGAACTGGAAGCTGCGGCGGGCCTTGGCCTTGCCGTATTTCTTGCGCTCGACCACGCGCGCATCGCGGGTCAGGAAGCCTGCGGCCTTGAGCGCCGGGCGCAGGCTCGGCTCGTGCAGCTGCAGGGCCTTCGAGATGCCGTGCTTAACCGCCCCGGCCTGGCCCGAGAGACCGCCGCCGGCGACCGTGGCCACCACATCATACTGACCGGCGACGCCGGCCACGTCGAAGGGCTGGCGCAGGATCATCTGCAGCACCGGACGGGCGAAGTAGACGTCGATGTCCTTGCCGTTCACGCTGACGCGGCCCGAGCCGGGCTTCACCCAGACCCGCGCCACGGCGTCCTTGCGCTTGCCGGTGGCATAGGCGCGGCCGAACTCGTCGCGCTGCGGCTCGCGCGGCGCTGCCGCGGACTGCGCCTCGGCCCCGGTCGAGCCCTGCACCGCCCCGGCATTCGCCGTCACCGCATCACGCAGCTGGTCGAGGGATTTGATGTCGTCGGCCATGGTCACGCGCTCCGGGTGTTCTTGGCGTTCATGGACTTCACGTCCAGGACTTCGGGCTGCTGGGCCTCGTGCGGATGCTCGGCCCCGGCATAGACGCGCAGGTTGGTCATCTGCTGCTTGCCCAGCTTGTTGCGCGAGATCATGCGCTCGACCGCCTTGAAGACGACGCGCTCGGGGTGGTCGCCCTCGAGGATCTGGCGCGCGGTGCGGTGCTTGATCCCGCCCGGATAGCCGGTGTGCCAGTAGTATTTCTTGTCGTCGCGCTTGTTGCCGGTCATCTGCACCTTGTCGGCGTTGATGACGATCACGTTGTCGCCCATGTCCATGTGCGGCGTGAAGGTCGGCTTGTGCTTGCCGCGCAGGCGCGTGGCCACGATCACGGCGAGTCGCCCCAGCACGACGCCCTCGGCATCGATCAGAATCCACTTCTTCTCGATGTCCGCCGGTCGGGCAGTATAGGTTTTCATCTGCGGACCCTTCGGTTCCTTCGTATTCGGATGCGGGTATATCGGGGATCGGGGCCGCGTGGTCAAGCGAGATGACCGTTGAAATAGCTAAGGCAGTCAGGCGCTTATGATATAGGTAACAAGATACCCGGTCGCAACCTGCCCCTTTACGCGGTTTTCGGCGGGATCGCGTAGGTCATCGAGGCCCGCGCCACCGGTGCCTCCTCCCCCTCCGAGCGAATCAGCACATCCGCCACCGCGAGGCTGCGGCCAAGCTTCAGCAGCCGCGCCTCCGCGATCAGATCCCGCCCCGCGGCGGGCTTGCGCATGAAGTCGATCGAGGCGTTCGTCGTGACCGCGAGCGCCACCGGCCCGATCCGCGACAGCAGCGCCGCATAGACCGCCACATCCGCCAGCCCGAACATCGCCGGCCCCGACACCGTGCCGCCCGGCCGCAGCTGCCCCGGATCGGCCGTCAGCCGCACCTGCACCCCCGCCTCTGTCGCCTCCTCGACCCGATGCGAGGGCACCACCTGGGGGAACTCGGCCGCCAGGAACGCATTCAGCGCCGCTGCATCCATCGCCAGTGCCATGCTTCCCCCCTGCCTCGTCGCGGCCTAGACTTCTGGCAACTTGGCGAGAGGATGCAACCGAGATGACCGACCTAGTCCTGCGCGAGACCCACGGCCGCGTGCTACGGCTGACCCTGAACAGCCCCGCCAACTACAACGCCCTGTCGGTCGAGATGATCGCGGAACTCACCCGCGCCCTCGACGAGGCGGCCGCCGACAAGGGCATCCGCGCCGTGATCCTCGCCGCCACCGGCAAGGCCTTCTCGGCCGGACATGACCTGAAGCAGATGCAGGCATCGCGCGAGGCCGGTGACGAGGGCCGCGCCGCCTATGAATCGCTCTTCGCCGACTGCGCCGCCATGATGCAGCGCATCGGCGCGATGCCGCAGCCGGTCATCGCCCAGGTCCAGGGCATCGCCACCGCCGCCGGCTGCCAGCTCGTCGCCTCCTGCGACCTCGCCATCGCCGCCGGGGGCACGCGCTTCGGCGTCAACGGCGTCAATATCGGCCTCTTCTGCACCACGCCGATGGTGGCGCTGAGCCGCGCCATCGCCCCCCGCGCCGCCTTCGAACTGCTGGTCACGGGCGAGTTCATCGACGCCGACCGCGCCCGCGAACTCGGCCTCATCAACCGCGTCGTGCCGCAGGAGCGGCTGGCAGACGAGGCGATGGAGATGGCGCAGCTGATCGCCACTAAACTTCCGGCCGCCGTGGCGATGGGCAAGCGCGCCTTCCAGGCGCAGCGCGGCCTCGGGACCGCCGAGGCCTATGCGGCCGCGGGGTCCGTCATGTGCGAGAACATCATGCTGCCCGACACCGCCGAAGGCATGGCCGCCTTCATCGAGAAGCGCCCGCCCGCCTGGGCCGACTGATCAGCCGAGCATCGCCAGCGCCGGAAAGGTCTCGAGCAGCCACCACGAAAAGGCGGTGAACGCGCCGGTGACGAGCGCCACGCCCACCACCAGCAGCAACGCGCCCATGGACCTCTGGATCACGCCCATCCACGGCTTGATCCGGTTCATCAGCCCCATCGCCCGGCTGATGAAGATCGCCGCCAGCAGGAACGGGATGCCCAGCCCCGCCGCATAGATCGCCAGCAGCGCCGTCCCGCGCCCGGTCTCGCCCGTCTGCGCCGCCAGCGACAGGATCATCCCCAGCTGCGGGCCGATGCAGGGCGTCCAGCCGAAGGCGAAGGCAAGCCCCAGCAGATAGGCCCCCATCGCGCCCCCCTCGCCCCGCGCGTCCAGCCGTGCCTCGCGGTCGAGCAGCGGGATGCGGATCAGCCCGAGGAAATGCAGCCCGACGATGATGATGAACAACCCCGAGGCCCGCGCCAGCCACAGCTGATACTGCAGGAACGCCCGCCCGAACGCCGAGGCCGCGAGCCCCATGATGAGGAACACCGTGCTCAGCCCCAGCACGAAGAACAGCGCCGGCAGCGCCGCACTCCGCCGCCGCTCGCGCAGATCGGTGACGCCGACCCCGGTCATGTAGGCCAGATACGGCGGCACGATCGGCAGCACGCAGGGCGAGAGAAACGACAGCAGCCCCGCGAAGAGCGCCACCAGGGCGGCAGGCAGAAAGGCTGCGGTGGCAAGATCGATCCCGAGCATGGCGGAGACCTAGCGCGCAAACGCCCCGAGGGCGAGAGCCCGCCCACGCGCCCCTTTGCCGCGCCGCGCAACTTCGCGTCAGCAGCGCCGCGCTCAAAGCCGCAGAACCAGCACCGCCAAGCTTGCGTCGCCGCCCCGGCGGAGGCATGACAGTGGCGGGACCCCGTGGCTCAACTGGATAGAGCAGCCCCCTCCTAAGGGGCAGGTTGCAGGTTCAAGTCCTGCCGGGGTCGCCAATTTTCCAACCGCTTACAGCCCGCACGGGTCCACCTCGATAGCTGCCCGGAACGCAACCCGGAACAAAACCTGCAAGAGAGGCTGGTTTGAGTCGTGCTCCTCAGTCCGATGTTCTGCCTCTACCGTCGAGGTTCAGCAGGAGCTTTGATCTTCTGAACCGGCGCCGCGTCCCGGGAGCGAAATCCTACCGAGATGGTCCGTCGCGAGCCGGATGAACTCGAACATCGTGTTGCTGGGGGCACCTGCTCGGCCACCGCGAACGAGAAGTGGTGCGATATCCGCTCGGCCAAGGCCTGATCGCGATGGCAGATGAACATAGTCGCGCGCGAGGTTCATTCACGAGCGTGGCGCCGAGGCCCTCCCCGCCAAAGCGCAGGCCGTCATGACCGAATGCGCCTCGATGCGCACGTCGGGGCGTAGCCCATGTGTCCAGAACAACTCGTCAACGTCCCTGCCGGGCGCTCGCATTCGGGCGAGCAGGATCAGCGGCACTCCGGAGAGGTGGCTGACGGACACGACATCCTGATCGGCGAGCGTCGAAGCGGGCGAAGGCCCATTCGGGATCACCATCTCGGCCGACAACATCCCGAGCCGGGTGCGCGAGGCGTTCCGGCTCGCCGAGGAGGAGAAGCCGGGCGCCGCGCATCTGGAACTGCCCGAGGACATCGCGGCCAAGCAGACGGACGAGCGGCCGCTGACGCGCTCCCACACCCGGCGGCCGGTGCCGGAGGACAAGGCCGTCGCGGCTGCGGTCGAGCGGATCGCGTAAGCGCGCTCGCCATTGATCGTCATCGGCGCCGGCGGCAACCGCAAACTGACCAGCCGGATGCTGACGCGGCTGGTCGACAGATTCGGCATCCCCTTCGTGACGACCCAGCTCGGCAAGGGGGTGATCGTCGAGCGCCACCCGCTCTTCATGGGCTGCGCCGCGCTCTCCTCCGGCGACTTCGTGCACCGGGCGATCGAGGCCGCGGACCTGATCGTGAACATCGGCCACGACGTCATCGAGAAGCCGCCCTTCTTCATGCGGCGCGGCATGCCCGTCGAGGAGACGGGGCATTCGGAGCCCGATCCGGTCAGCGTCGCGCGCGGGACGCAGGTCACCCACGTCTCGTTCCGCTCGGCCGAGGTGGACCCGGTCTACTTCCCGCAGGCCGAGGTCGTCGGCGACATCGCCAACGCGGTCTGGCGCATCGCAAGCGGGCTCTCCGAACGGGCGCACGCCCCGGACTGGGACTTCGGCCGGATGGTGGAGGTGAAGCGCCACCATGATCGGGCGATCGCCAAGGGGGCCGCCGACGGGCGCTTTCCGGTCTATCCGCAGCGCGTCGTCGCCGAGGTGCGCCGTGTTCCAGCGGGCATGGGACCGGCTGGAGGTCGGCGGCGTCGTGGTCGGCGACGTGCCGAGCTATCGCATCGACAACATGCCCTATGGCGGGGTCAAGGAGTCCGGTCTCGGCCGCGAGGGCGTCCGCTTCGCGATGGAGGACATGACCGAGATCAGGAACCTGGTGATCCGCACCCCGCCGGGCGCCTGAGCGGCCATCTCCGCTCGAATGCCATGGCGCTTGGCGCCGAGGTCCTCCGGCGTGGACCGAGGCCGACGCGCGGCATGGGGCGGCCCCCCATCTCATCGGCGCGCGCGGCTGAGGCCGTGACCTGCCACGGGATTTTTCCTCCACCTGCGCCTAACAGGTTGCTGAAGAAGTCGGCCATCGCGCGGTCTGAGGAACATGATTCATCCCCCTACGGTTACTGCGGGGGTGATGATGCGCGGCACAGACGAGACGAACAGGTCGCTGTTCAGCTATGTCGATCTGGAGGCGCGCATTCCGGCGCGGCATCCGCTGCGCAAGATCAGGCAGGTGGTGAATGACGCACTGGCCAGCCTCGATGCCGAGTTGGAGGCGCTCTACACGGATTTCGGCCGCCCGTCGATCGCGCCGGAACGCCTGATCCGGGCGAGCCTGATCCAGATCCTGTTCTCGGTCCGCTCCGAGCGGCAGCTTATGGAGCAGATGCAGTATGACCTGCTGTTCCGCTGGTTCGTGGGGCTCGGCATCGACGATCTGTCTGGGGTGAAGGGCGCCCGGAAATCTGTCCAGTGGACAGATTTCAGCCCTGAACGGGCGAAGCCCCGGGCCGAAGGCCGACCGTCTTCACCAAGAACCGCGGCCGGCTGCTGACCACCGAGATGTCGCGGCACCGGTGATGGCGGCGATCCTGGCGCCCCGCGAGGTCGCGCCACTCCTGTCAGACGAGCATTTCTCGGTCAACGGCACGCTGGTCAAGCTGTGCTTCATCGGCCACGCGCTGATGGAGAACCGTTCGGGCCTGATCGTTCGGGGCGATCTGACCCAGGCCGACGGCCATGCCGAACGGCGTGCCGCGCTCGACATGCTCACCCTCACCTCTCACGGAAGGCACGGCTGAACTGGTCCGTTATCGGCCGGGCGAAGTAGGACAGCGCGGTGCGTGTCTCGGTCTGGATATAGACCTCGACCGGCATTCCGGGCAGCAGCCGTTCGTCCGGGAGCTTGGCCAGTTCTTCCGGCTTGAGCGCAATCTCAGCCAGGTAGAAGGGCTGCCCGGTGGCCGGGTCGCGGGTGGTAGCGGCGCCGACGCGGCGCACGTCGCCGAGGATCTCCGGCGTGATGCGCTGGTTGAAGGCGGTGAAGCGCATGCGGGCGGTCTGGCCCTCGTTCACCTGGTCGATCATGGCCGGCAGCACCTGCACCGCGACCGCGAGTTCGGCGTCGTTGGGCACGATCGTCACCAGCACCTCGGCCGGGGACACGACGCCGCCCAGGGTGTGGATGTTGACCTCGTTCACCACGCCCGCGATCGGCGCGCGGATGTCGGTGCGCAGCAGCAGGTCGGCGGTCGCGGTCTCGCGTTCGACGAGTTCCGCGATCCGCGTCTCGACCTCGCGCAACTCGCGCTGCGCCTCGGTGCGGCTGTCGTCGTCGATCGCGATGACCTGCAGGCGCAGCTCGCCGATGCGGGTCTCGGCGCGGGCTATCCCGGCGTCGATCTCGCCCAGCTCGCCGCGCAGCCGGGCGAGGTCGCGCTCGATCCCGTGAATGCGGCCGCGATCGGTCAGTCCGCTGGCCAGAAGCTGGCCGATGCGGCCGTACTCGACCTCGACGAGGCCGATCTCCTCGGACTTCGAGTCCCGCTGCGCCCGCAAGCCGCCGATTTCCTCGCCGATCTGACGAATGGTCAGTTCGATCTGCTGCTTGCGGCTCTCGCGGCTGGTGTGCTGGCCGTCGAACAGGCGCGTCTCGCCGGTCATCACCGCCGCCGCGGTGGCGTGGGCCGCGTCGATCCCCGCCGGCAGCGCGAAGGAGGGCTCCCCGTCGCGCTCGGCCTGGAGCCGGGCGCGGCGGATCGAGAGTTCCATGAGCTGGCTGCGGATGATCGACAGCTCGGCCCGCGTGGCGGCGTCGTCGAGCGAGATCAGCACCTGGCCCTCGGTCACGGCGTCGCCCTCGCGCACGGCGATCGAGCGGATGATGCCGCCGTCGCGGTGCTGGACCGCCTTGACCTCCTGGTCCACGGCGACGACGCCTTGCGCCACGACCGCCCCGGCGAGCTGCGCGGTCGCGGCCCATCCGCCTGCCCCCCCGATCAGGAGGGCGCCGAGGGCGACCCCTGCGATCACCCGGCCGCGCAGCGCGAGCGAGGCTGGGCGGAGGGCCGGCTTGGCCGCCGGGCGCCTCTGGCTGGTTGCTGACATGCGTATTCCCCCCTGTGCGGCGCGTCCTCAGACGGCCTCGAATGTCACCAGCATGTGCCGGCCCTGCAGATGAATCATGGTGTCGAAGTCCAGCTCGTCGGCGAGCTTCGCCTGCACCACCGTCCAGTCGGCGTCCTCACGCCACTCGTTGCGGAAGCGGATCTTGCCCGCGTCGCCGCTGCCGGGGGCGCCGTAGATCCACTCGCGCGCGTCCTCCGCGGTCACGCCCGCCTCGCGAATGAGGTCGAGGCCCGCGACGCGCAGGACGTCGCCCACTTCGAAATCCATGATGCGGTGGACGAAGTCCTTTGCCGCCTCGGTGATCTCGAAGAGGTCGGCGCCGGCGCCGCCGGTGAGATCATGGGCCTCGGCGCCGACGCGGATACGGTCGTCGCCCGATCCGGCGATCACGACCTCGAACGCCTCGACGCTGTCGCGGCCGACCTCGGCGCTGCGGACCTCGCCTGCGGTCAGGTCAATCATCAAGGCCGCCGTCGCCGCCGAATAGTCGAGGGTGTCGCGCCCCTCGCCGCCGGAGAAGCGGTCGTCCGCTCCGTCCGCCGCGGCGGTCACGATGTCGTTGCCGCTGCCGCCATGGACCACGTCGCGCCCGTCGCCGTCGCTCAGCCGGTCGTCGCCCGCGCCGCCGTCCAGCAGGTCATCGCCCGCGCCTCCCGCCAGGACGTCATGGCGGTCGCCGCCGAACAGGCGGTCATCGCCCTCGCCGCCCTCGAGCAGGTCGTTCCCGGCGCCGCCGAGGAGCACGTCGTCCCCCGCATCCCCCATGAGGACGTCATCCCCCGCGCCGCCGTCGAGCAGGTCGTCGCCATCGCCCCCCGACAGCAGGTCGTTGCCCGCATCCCCGAAGAGCATGTCGTCCCCCGCCTCGCCGAAGAGCCGGTCATCGCCGTCGCCGCCCGAGAGGCGATCGTTCCCCGCGCCGCCGAACAACACGTCGTTGCCGGCCTGGCCCAGCAGGATGTCGTCGCCGTCGCCGCCGCGCAGGTGATCGTCGCCGCGGCCGCCGCGGATCTCGTCATTGCCCTTGCCGCCGACGACGAAGTCGTTGCCGTCGCGGGCGTCGATGACGTCGCTGCAGTCGGTGCCGGCGATGATGTCGTCGCCATCGGTGCCGACGATGGTGTTCGTCTCGACCACGTTGAAATGCGCGGTCTGCAGGATCGAATGCTCGCCGTCCGAGATGCGGTAGGTGATGACCACGGGGCCGAGTTCGTCGAAGCCGGAGATGTCCCAGCCGGTGGCCGTGCGCTGGACCTCCCCGGCCGAGACGGTCAGGTTCAGGATCGAGAGCCTGTCGCCGTCCGGGTCGGTGGCGCCCGCCAGCAGGTCGGCGAGCGCGATGGAGAGGACGGCACAGCCGGTCACGTCATTCAGCGTGATCGGCCCGTTGACGCGCGGGGCACGGTTGGCCTGCTCGGGCCGCGGCGCGGGCTTCGGCGGCGCGGCAGGTGCCGCCGCAGGTGCCGCTGCAGGCGCGACGGAAGACGCCGCGGCTGCGGGCGGCAGTTGCACCACTGCGGCCTTCGGCGGGGGCGGCGCGGCGATGTTGGCCACGTTCGTCAGGAACGCGCCGGGCCGGAACATCTCGGGCCCATGCGCCGGCACCGGTTCGAAATAGGAGAGCGTGTCGGGCTCGGCCCGGAAGACGAAGTCGGGTTCGACCGGCCGCTCGTCCTGTGTCTCGAACGGGGAGGCGGCCGCGCCTCGGCCCGAGCGGGGCAAGGCGGAGCTTGCGCCGCCCGCCTCGTCGTCACCGGGCGCTTCCGGCCGCTCCGGGGGGGCCGCGTCGGCCGGACGGCCCAGGAAGGCCTTGAGGTAGAGGGCAACGGCCGCGAGGAAACCGGCCGCAACCATCGCGCCCTTCGACCGGCGGGCGGGGGGTTCCTCGTAGGCGCGGGCCGGGTCGGCTTCCGGCCCGGAGGCCCCCTTGGTGCTCCTGACATCGATCACGGCAGGGTCCTCACGCCGTGGCCCGGACGCGTTCTTCACGCGCCGGGACCGTTTCGCCGGGCGCGGGACGCGCGCGGACGCTGCCGATGACCTGCTCCTTCGGGCCGAAGGCGGTCAGCTTGCCGTTCTGCACCACCGCGACGAGATCGCAGGCGGCGAGCGCGCTTGGACGGTGGGCGATCACCACCACGATTCCGCCGCGCCGCTTCACCCCCTCGATCGCCTCGGTCAGCGCCGCCTCGCCCTGCCCGTCGAGGTTCGAGTTCGGCTCGTCCAGCAGCACGAGGAAGGGCTCGCCATAGAGCGCGCGGGCAAGCCCGATCCGCTGCCTCTGGCCGCCCGAGAGCGAGGCGCCCTGCGGTCCGAGCTCGGTGTGGTAGCCCTCGGGCAGGCGCACGATCATCTCGTGCACGCTCGCGGCGCGCGCCGCCTCGACCACGGCGCGCGGATCGGCCTCCGTGTCCAGGCGCGAGATGTTGTCCGCGATGGTGGCGTCGAGCATGACGTAGTCCTGCTGCAGGTAGCCGACATGGGCGCCGAGCGCCTCCTCGTCCCATTGCGTCAGGTCCGCGTCGTCCAGCCGCACGCTGCCGCGCAGCACCGGCCAGACCCCGGCCAGGGCGCGAATGAGCGTCGTCTTGCCGCCGCCGGTGGAGCCGATGATACCCAGCGCCTGACCCGCCTCGACCGTGAAGCTGGCGCCGCTCAGGAGCACCTGGCCCGACCCCGGCGCGGCGACGGTGATCCCCTCGACCTTGAGCGAGCGGCGCGGCGCCGGCAGCGGCATCTTGGGCTGCACCTGGTCGAGAATGGCGACCGTCCCCTTGAGGCGGTCCCAGGCGGCGCGGGCCATGACGACGTTCTTCCAGTTGCCGATGGCGAGGTCGATCGGCGCAAGCGCGCGGGCGGAGGCCACCGAAGCGGCGATGATCGCGCCGGCCGACAGCGAGCCCTGGATCACCAGATAGGCGCCGAGGCCCAGCACGGCAGATTGCAGGATCATGCGCAGCACGCGCGAGATCGCCGCGAAGGTGCCGGTGATGTCGTTGGCGCGGGTCTGGATCGCGAGGTGCTCCTCGTTCGCCACCACGAAGCGCTCAAGCGCGCGCCCGCCGATGCCCATGGCGCGGATCGACTCGGAGTTGCGAGTGTTGGAGTCCACCATGGCGTTGCGCTGGATCAGCGCCTCGTGGGCGGCGCCGCTGAGGCGGCGGGTCATCACCTCGGTCACGATGGTGAGCGAGGTCAGCAGCACGGCGCCGGTGAAGGTCAGGGCGCCCAGCAGCGGGTGCAGGATATAGACGAAGACGAGAAACAGCGGCATCCACGGCAGATCGAACAACGCCATGGGGCCCTGGCTGCCGAGGAAGCCGCGCAGCGTGTCCACGTCGCGCCCGCGCGAGGCCGCCTCGGCGCCGGAGAAGCCGAAGCGCGGCATGTCCATCGCCACCTTGTGGGCCGCAGGCGCCACGTCGCGGTCGAGCCGCGCACCGACCCGGACCAGGACCTGCGAGCGGACGATGTCGAAGAGGCCCTGGAAAAGGTAGAGCCCGCCCGCCAGGGCGGAGATCGCCAGCAACGTTGGGATGCTGCCGCTCGAGAGCGCCCGGTCGTAGATCTGCATCATGTACATCGAGCCGGTGAGCGCGAGGAGGTTGATGATCCCGGACACCACGAAGAGGTAGACGAGGATCCCGCGGAAGCCGCGGGTGAGCTTTGCCGCGCTCTTGCGCCGGGCTTGGGTCTTGGCGTCCTGGCTGGCCATGGCTGATGTCCGTTGAATGAAAGGGCGGGAAATGAATGAATGAAGGGGCAAAGGGGGGCAGGCCGGAGGGGGGCTCCGGCCTGCCCGGCCGCGATCAGAGCGTCAGCTGCCCGGAGGCCAGCTCGTCGTTGGTCCGGACGCTGATCTTGAAGTCAGCCTCCGCGCCGCCGCCGGTATTGCCCTCGATCACGGCGTACCGACCGTCGGAGCGGAGTTCGTCGGAGATCATGATCTGACCCGCGCCGGTGAAGCCGCCCGAGACCAGCGTGAAGCTCTGGTTCCCGGCCACCGTGGCGTCGGCGTCGATGCCGCTGAGGTCGATCCGGTCGCCCGGCTCGAAGCCGAGGATCGTGTCGCCGTCGGCATCTTCCACCGAGAGGAAGCGGAACACATCGTTCCCGCTGCCGCCGTCCATCACGTTCACGGCCCGACCGGCGGTGATCACATCGTTGCCGGAGCCGGTCACGATGTTCTCGATCCCGTAGAGGATGTCGGTGCCGGTGTGGGCACTCGTCACCTGGCCGCGGCCGCCCCCGGCGCCGAGATTGGCGCTCACGTTGGCCATGATGGCCGACATGTCGAGGGTGTCGATCCCGTCCCCGCCGTCGAGGTCGTCGCCGTAGTAGACGTCGTCGCCGTCGCCCCTTTCGGCCACGATGGTGTCGTTGCCGGCACCGCCGAAGACCACGTCATTGCCAGCCCCGCCCGAGAGCAGATCGTTACCCTCGTCCCCGAACAGACGGTCGTTGCCGCCGTCGCCGAAGATCGCGTCGTTGCCCGCGCCGCCGAGGAGGTCGTCGCGGCCGCCGCCGCCGAGGAGCAGGTCGTCGCCACCCTCGCCGGCGAGGAAGTCGTTCCCGTCGCCGCCATAGAGCTTGTCGCCGCCGGCGCCGCCGAGGATCGCATCATTGCCGGCCATGCCCACAAGGATGTCCGCCCCGGCGCCGCCGACCATCACATCCGCCGCGGAGGTGCCGGTCAGTGTCACGCCCGCCTCCTCCGGCGTGCCGGTCGGCGGCGTGTCGTCGTCGTGGTCGTCGTCGTGGTCGTCGTCATCGTCACACCGCTCGCTGCCCGAACCGGCCAGCGTCACGTTGTCGCCTTCGATCACGTCCTGCGGTCGCGGCGTGCCGATCACCGTGTCCTGTCCGCCCTTCGCGCGGAACACGACCCGGTGCGCGGACTGAAGCCCGGTAATGTCCACGGTGTCGTCGCCGTCGCCACCCTCGAGCGTGATGGTGCTGTGATGGAGGCTGGTGCCGTCGAAGTTGCCGATCGGCACGAACGTGTCGCCGCCGCCGAGGCCGTTGATGATGATCTCCTCGATGTTGGCGAGCTCCGCGATGATCACACCGTTCCGGGTAATGATGATCTCGGCGCTGCTGTTCTGGATCGGGAGGCCGGCCGCCTCCGGCGCCGACCGCGCGTAGATGTGGTAGGTCTCGGCCGTGCCGTCGCCCACGATCTTCACCGTGTCGGTGCCATCGCCACCGTCGATGAAGTCGCGGCCATCGCCCGCGCTCCAGTAGATGGTGTCGTTGCCGGCGCCGCCGTTGACGGTGTCGTTGCCCTGACCGCCAGCCAGCAGGTCGTTGCCGCCGTTCCCGTTCAGCACGTCGTTGCCGGCGAGGCCGAAGAGGGCGTCGGCGCGGTTGGCGTTGGCGCCGGTGCCGCCGTTCACGGTGTTGTTGGCGGCCGACCCGGCGCCCACGGTGTAGTTCACGCCGGCGAAGCGCAGCTGCTCGATGCCGCTCAGCGTGTCGGTTCCCTCGGCCCCGGTCAGATCGGTGACGACCAGGTTGGTGCCGCTGTTGGCGAGGGCGAAGTTCGCCGCCGCCCCGGCAAAGACCGCCGTGTCGGTTCCCGCGCCGCCGTTGAGGACATCGTCTCCCGCGCCGCCGTTGAGCAGGTCGTTACCCCCGTTGCCGTTCAGGATGTCGTTGCCGCCGTTGCCGTTCAGCGTGTCGTTGGCGCCCGCGCCGAAGAGGCCGTTGGTCCCATTGGCGATGTCGTCGCCCTCGGTGCCATTGAACGTGTTGCCGACGAACGGAGTGGCGTTCCAGTTGTTGCCGACGACCGAGGACGGCGCGGAATGCAGCACCTCCTGATGACCGTCATTGTCGGTGAAGCTCACCTGCAGGCGCAGCAGGCCGCCGACCTGGCCGCCGAGGCCGAGGATGCCGGTGCTCGGCGTGAAGTTCGGACCTGTGGCACCGGCGATGTTGCTCCAGGTCAGGCCGCCATTCTGCGAGACCTGCCACTGATAGCTGTAGGCACCGGCGCCGGTGGGCAGGCCGTTGGCGTCCTGGATCGCCGCAAGGCTGCTGGCCAGCTGCTGGCCCGCAGTTGGCGACACCTGCCCGTTGGTGGGCGTCGGGTCGATGATCTCGGGCGCGCCAGTCGCGAAGGAGTTGACCAGCCCGGCCGTGCTGACGGTCCTGTCCGCGAACTTCAGGAACTCGATGTTGTAGAGGCGATCGGTGCCGTCCGAGACACGGTTCCGGCCGGTGATCGGGTTCACTTCGTCGGACTGCGTGACATGGGTGATCGTCAGGCTGCCATCCGCGTTCGAGGTGATCTCGTAGTTGTCGCGGATGTCCCAGTAGACCGCCGTGTCCTGCCCGCTGTCGTCCGACAGAAGCTCGCGGACGATGTTGAGCGCGCCCGGATTGACCGTGCGGTCCAGCATCAGCGAGTCGAGCGTGCGGCCGTTGAACTGCGCCGTCAGCCCCTGGGTCTCCGCCTTGGCGGCAAGATAGGCGCTCTCCAGGAACACACGGCCGTTCATTGAGTCGGCGGTGTAGCGTTGCCCCTGATGCTCGAAGGCGATGCGGGCGTTGAGCCAGCGGTCGCCGTCGATCACGTCATTCCCGCCACGACCCTCGAGCATGTCGCTGCCGCCGCCGCCGAGCATGATGTTGCCGCCGTCGAAGATCATCTTCTCGTCGCCCGAACCGTCGGCCCAGTAGCGGCCCAGCTTCATCATCTCGGGCGTGATGATCTCGCCGAGGCCCGCGATGCGGTCGATGCCCGCCTGGTCCAGCTCGTTGTAGATGAAGTTGCCCTCTGGCGTCGGGTCGGCGATCAGCGGCGCCGCTCCCTCCTCGTCCGGCTCCTCGGTCAGCCGGTCGTCGCCGCGCAGCACGTCGTCATGCTTCCAGCCGGACACCGCCTCGACCTGGCTGAAGCGGTCACGCAGCACCTCGAGGGGGAGCGTGGTGAACACCTCCACGTTCATGTCGCCATCGGCCGCGATCTTCTGGCCCTTGTAGGTGACCCAGTCGTGGCCCCACATGCCGATGAACTTCTGGATGCCCTCGCCGGCGAACATGATGTCGTCGCCCGAGTCGGCGTCGTAGTCGGTGTCGCCCTGGCCGCCGTTCAGCACGTCATGGCCGATGATGGTCGAGTTGAAGAAGATGTCGCCGTTGTCGCCCGCAATGTAGTCGAAGCGGCCCTTGCCCTCGAGCCAGTCATCGCCTTCGTTGCCGAAGAGGACGTCCGAACCGTCGCCGCCCAACACGAAGTCGTCGTCCGTGCCGGCGCGGATCTCGGAACCGTCGGGGCCGGTCATCAGGAAGTCCTTGCCGGACCCGCCGAAGATCAGCGCCATGCCGCTGCCGCCGTGGATGACATCGTTGCCGGCGCCGCCCTTGAGCATGTCGGCGGCGCCGATGTCGGTGCCGGCGTTGGTGATGATGTCGTCACCGTCGCCGCCTTCGATGTGATCGACGCCATAGCCGGCCTCGATCCGGTCGTTGCCGCCGCGGCCCCAGACCGTGTCGTCGCCGTCACCCGCGATGATGTGGTCGTCCCCGTCGGATCCGGCGATGACCACATGCTCGTCGCCGTTGTAGCGCAGGAAGTTGTCGCCACGCTCGACCAGCTTGGTGAAGGCCCCCAGCGTCGGATCGTCATGCTCGGGATCGGCATGCGCCTGCTTGGTTTCGTCCACGTAGAGGACGAGGCCCGGCGCGGCGAAGATGTCGCCCGGCATGGCGAAGCCTTCCTCGCCCAGATCGGTATTCCGCATCGCGATCTTGGCGAGCGAGTTGTTCTCCAGCTCCGTCAGCAGGTTGAGGCCCTGGGCGCGGGACAGGTAGTAGAACCGGTCCGCGTCCTGCAGGCTCTCCATCTGCATCTCGAAGACGAAGGAGAAGGTCGAGCCGAGCATGCCGCCGAAGGACATCTTCTTCTCGGCCAGGCCGCCCACCCAGAGGTCGACGTTCTGCAGCCCGCCGAGCGCCGGATCGCCCGCATAGGCGCCGGTCCCGTTCAGGAAGTGCAGCCGGTCCGCAGGCGCGTTGGGGCCGCCCATCACGAGGTCGAAGGCCGCGTCGCGCTTGGCCTGCATCGTGGTGGCCGAGGTGACCGAAGCGTGCGTGCCGTAGGCCGCGATGAAGTTGATGATCGAGGCCGGGTTCTTCATGTTCAGCGCGAAGTCCGACCAGCTGTCGTAGGGCTTGAGCTGGCTGTCGCCGTTGGACATCGCCATGAACTGCGCCCGCGCCTCGTTCAGCGTCGGGGTCCCGGTGTCGCGGCCGCGCGCGATGTTGATCGCGGCGAGGTCGAGCGGGATGCCAAGCAGCTGGTTGCGCAGCGTGTTGGTGACGAATTCGTCGATCTCGTTGCCGACCTGGTACGCCATGCCGCGCAGGACCGCGCCCGAGGCCTCGGCGTGGGAGTTGAAGCCCGCCGCATAACCCAGCGGGTTCAGGAAGGCGTCAAAGAGGTCCATCGAGGCATCAGTGCCGTCGGCGCGAACGCGATCGACCGTCTCGTTCAGCATCGAGTGGCCGAAGCGGTAGATCACATGCGCGAACTCGGCATAGATCGTGGGGTCAAGCTCGGCGTCCGGCTGGACCATGAAGACGTCCACGTCCGGCTGCACTTTCCGCGCGAACTCCTCGAAGACGAGGTGCTGGTACTCCATCTCGGTGACAAAGCGGCCGGCCTGGAAGAGCCGTGCGCCGTTCCATTCAAGGGTCGCGGGGTCCGCCGGCCAGCTCGTCACCGGCTCCAGCAGCCACTGGTTCAGGAAGGCGAGGTCCTGCGAGGCGAGGATCACGTCCTTGCTGTGCTCGACGACGCGGTTGTGCTCGGAGTGGAAGATGTGGTGGATCGTCGTCAGGCCGATGTTCTCGTTGCCGCGCCCGTCGCCAGTGATGAAATGCGCGTCGAGAAGCTCGTTGTCATAGGCCGTCTGAGCGCCGCGCTGGGTGAAGCCGCCGCTGTAGCCGGTGGTTGCGTCGTCGTCCTCCAGAAGGTTGCCATCGGCATCGACCACCGGGGCCGCGGCATGCGCAATGTCGTCGAGGAAGGCGTTCGGCGTGCGCACCGCGCCATTATAGGTGACGCCGTCGACCACATGCGGGCTGAAGGTGCCGATCGGAGCGGCGAGGTTCCCCTCGACCACGATGTCGTCGGCCGTGTTCGGCTTCCCGTCCGCGCCGAGCCCGAGGATCAGCTGCGGCAACCCGTTGGCGCCGGGGATGAAGTTGCCATAGGCGTCGGTCCGCAGCAGCGGCACTGCGCCCACGTCGAGATCGCTCAGCTCGATGCCCAGCATCTCGCGGGCATGGGCCTTGACCTCGGCCCAGGTCACGAGGCCGCCATTGTTCCCGTCGAGCAGGTGGCCCGTCGCCACCGGCTTGCCGTCCACCATCTTGTATTCGCGCAGGAATACCTGGTGCGACGCATGCGAGGTGTAGGTCTGGTTCTGGTCCACCCACGGCGTGGTGACGTTGCGGGCGTTCTCGCCGACCGTGGCCCGGGTCAGAACCATGAAATTGGTGTGGCCGCCCTCGACATAAAGCGGATCATCGGGAGAGAGCGGAATCAGCACGGAGCCGTTGCCGCCCTTGGCGACCAGATCGAGGCCGTGGTCGAAGAACTGTCCGAACAGCGTGAAGACCGAGTTGTAGGAGGCCGAGATTCCGTCGTCGGGTGCGACGTTGGGCAGCATCACGGTCGGCCCGTCCATCTCGACGCCATGCTGGTCGAGGCGAGCCGCGAGATCCTGGCGGGCCTGGGTGAGCTGAACTTCGATCACCCCGTGCGCCGGCGTGCCGGGCGTCAACTGGGAGAGCACCATCTCGAGGTTCTTGACGGCGACATTCGCGTTCCGGATCTCGGTCAGGGCGGTGGTGATGGCCCCGCCGGTCAGGCCCGCATGGGTCAGCGCCGCATAGATCGCGGCCGGATTGTCGAGCGTCTGATCCACGATCAGGTTCGAGATGAGGCGCGGATCGGCGTCGACCACGTTGCCGAACTGCCCCTCGACCGCTGCGTAGTTGTCGCGCCAGCTGGGCGCGACGAGATCCCTGAAGATCACGCCCGAGGCGCCCCACTGCTCCCGGCCTTCGTGGAAGTTGTTGTAGCTTCCGTCGACCGTACGCAGGCCGTGGGGAAGCAGTGCGCTGTCGACCAGTTCCGACAATGGCTGTCCGGCCGCATGCTTTTCGGCGATCTCGATCTGCTTGAGGATGAATTCCAGGTCGTGCTTGACCAACGTAACCATGATAGCCCCCCTTGGCGCCGGGCAATGGCCCGCGCGTTCTGTGCCGCCTGAATGTCCGGCGGCGGATTACATTCTGAAATCGAATTGATGGATCGCCTCATGCGCGACGGAAATCCCGTCCGCGCAGAAGACGCGTGGCGCTGTCAGTCCGGACAGGACATGTTGACCCCCGTTCGGGAAAATTCCCGCAATGCCGCTCCGATCGCTGCCCACGGGCAGCGGATCGCCTTTCGGCAGCCTGAGTTAATGTGAACCGACCCGTCAGGGGTCGTGACGCACCCTTGCAGTCAACGCGCCGGTGCTTCCCTCCAATGAATCATTGTTGCCCTCTCCGAGCGTCAAAAAAAATCTCGCAGAAAATCGGCCCGCGAATGCCGTCCGTCCTGACCTCCGGCCTCTGACGGCCTGAAGTCCTCCTCGCCACCGCCTCCTTCCGGGTTGAGGCCCCGTCTGCCGAACCTGGCACCGGCTGCCTGCCCCGAATGAAACCCACTGGCGTCGTTCAACTATTTGCATGGGTAGCGTCGGCGGAGGTGATTCGTCTAGCGGTAAAGTCTTTTTTTCGTCGAAGGTTGGGCCTCGGCCATAACTCGCCAGCGAAGCTGGCTCTGCATGGCCCCGCTCAACTTCGGATTGTGTTCAACGCTGACAGTTAATGCGATGGTTGCTTGAATCCATGTTGTCCGCCCTCGAATCGATTATGGTGCGCTAACAGCGCTGCTGAATTAGTGGAGGCTGGGAACGGTTTCTCGGCCTGCGGATTGGAAAGCTTGGGTATCCAGACAGGTCCTGACGAGGGGTGAACAGTTCCGCCCGCCTCTTTCGACTTCACGGTGCCAGCAGCCGGGGCGGCCGGGCGAGATTGTTGGCCGCCATTGTCACGATGAAGCGGGAGCGCACCCGCTCGATGCCGCGATGGACGGTCTGGGCCATGCCGCCGGTCTTGGCCCAGCCGAACGCCTCTTCGATCCGCTTCCGGTGCTTCAGGGATCGGGTGTAGCCTTCATGCCCGGTGGTGCGCCCGTCTCGATGGCGGAGCTCGACCGCCGATCCTGCCGATCGCCCCGTCCACCTGTTACGATCACCTGGCGAAGCGGGCTGATCCGGCGCGGCTGTCGCACCCGGCGCGCCGGGACGCGGCCTTGCGCCCCGAGATCCGTCGCGTGTTCGAGGAAAACTGGCGCGTCTACGGCGTTCGCAAGGTCTGGCGACAGCCCGGCCGCGAGGGCTTCGACATTGCCCGTTGCACGGTGGCGAGGCTGATGAAGAGCATGGGCATTCGAGGTATCATCCGGGGCAAGCCGCACCGGACGACGATCCCCGACAGATCGGCGCCTCGTCCGCTCGACAAGGTGAACCGCCAGTTCCGGGTGCCGGCGCCGAACCTGCTTTGGCTCAGCGACTTCACCTGTGTCCCCACCTGGAAGGGCTTCGTCCATGTCGCCTTCGTCATCGATGCCTGTGCCCGACGCATCGTCGGCTGGCGGGTCAGCTCGACCGCGCAGGCCGGCTTCGTTCTCGATGCCCTGGAGCAGGCGGTCCACGAGCGCCGCGCCGCCAAGGGCATGGGGCTGGTCCATTACAGTGACCGCGGTTCCCAAGGCGGATTCAACCGGTCGTCGCAACGGCCTGAACCAGGAGGTTGCGATGAATACCCACAAGCGTCGTTCTGACAAATCGACCCGACGCAAATTGCGCTCGCCTGGGCGACCACCAGTCTGGCAGCGT
>NZ_WKKA01000028.1 GCF_009674885.1 Paracoccus sp. S-4012 | reverse complement strand
GTGGCGCTACGACTACAACCATGTCAGGCCGCATTCCTCGCTCGGCGGAATGGCCCCGTCACAAGCGCGCCGGGCACTTGAGCAATCCGTGAGCTCCGCGCCCGGCGCGCTTGCCCAACCCGAAACCCACCAATACCAAGTCCAAGGACTCTCGTCATGATCGAGGGACGCCGGGGGGGCAGGTCACGGGTGGTCGCGTCATATCCCTTGTCTGCCCCGAGCGTCAGCCGCGGGTCGATCCGGGGGAATGGCGGTGGATCATGTCCAGCGCGGCACGCCGTTTGGCACGGCCGTCGGCCCGGGTCAGGTCGCCCTGAACGATCAGGCCACTCCTGTTCTCCATCAGCGCATGCCCGATGAAGCACAGCATCGCGCCGGTGCCGGGCGACTTCTTGTAGAGCCGGGCGTCCGGGACGGTGGTCAAGACCTGGGTGGCATTCGAGCGCTTCACGCCCCCGAAATCGACCTCCGCGTTACGGTTCTGGCGGGTCGCGCGGGGTCGGTCTCGGGTTCGGTCGGTTCGGACTGCTGACTGGCCGAGGTGTCGGGACCGGGCGGATCGCCCCGGCCATCGTCGTCGGGCGGGCAGTCGCCGGCCCGGGGCTGAAAGCTCTTCATCGAAGCCCAGGCCTTCACCAGTGTGCCATCCACCGAGAAATGGTCGCCGGACAACAGCGGCGCGACCTCGTGATGCGCCAGGATCGCCGCCATGACCTTGCGCGACATCCCGGTCGTCAACAGCCGGTCACGGTTCTTGGTGAACACCCCCGGCACCCACACGGGATCGTCGACGCCCAGCCCCACGAACCAGCGAACAGCAGGTTATACTGCATCTGCTCCATCAGCTGCCGCTCGGACCGGACCGAGAACAGGATCTGGATCAGGCTCGCCCGGATCAGCCGTTCCGGCGGGATCGAGGGACGACCGAAGTCGGTGTAAAGCGCCTCGAACTCGGCATCGAGGCTGGTCGGCGCTCGTTCACCAGCTGCCGGATCTTGCGCAGCGGATGCCGTGCCGGGATCCGCGCCTCCAGATCGACATAGCGGAACAGCGACCCGCTCGTCTCGTCCGTCCCCCGCATCATCAACCCCGCCGTTGCCGTCCGCAGATGAATCATGTTCCTCAAATCGCGTCGAGGGCGGACTTCTTCAGCATCCTGCTAAGGCGAGCGTCCGAGCGCTTTCCATTGTTAGCTCCACGCAGTTTTACCCCTTGATCTTGGCAGCGCTGGACAAGGCCATTCTTTTGTTCCTCACGAAATGGAGCGCCTGCTCTGGCTCATCGAGGTTCTGGCGGTGCGTTACTTCCTCATCGGACGAGGTCGACCGGAACGCATTGAAAGCCTTGGCGCTCGAGTTGCAAAAATGATCGTAGAGGGACAGGTCAGCACAGCAACAGAGGTACGAGAGGAGCTGGACGAACTTTACATCCCAGATGACGCGTTTGAGCTGGCTTTCCAAACCCGAGATGAAACTGACTGCAAGAAGATCGGGTACCTTCTGCGGAGTCTAGAGCGACAGGCTCGACAACAACGACAAGATGTCCATTTTAGGGAAATGACACCGAACGCGGTCACCGTCGAACACATAATGCCGAAGTCACCCGGGCATGACTGGAAGGGCGTCTTTGAGGCGCATGGCGATGGGTTCCACGAGGAGTACCTAACAGGATGCTGAAGAAGTCCGCCCTCGACGCGATTTGAGGAACATGATTCATCTGCGGACGGCAACGGCCGCGGAGACGATCGCCCGTTGGAGATTTCCAACCCTTCAGTCCTCCTTCGGTGGACCCGCATCATGGTCGCCCAGCACGTCCTCCACGTAGAGCATCCGCACCAGCACGATCAGCATGAGCAGGAGCGGCGTCGCCAGAAGCACGCCCATGAAGCCGAAGAGCACGCCGAATGCGATCACGGCGACGATGGTGAAGGCCGGCGGCAGGGCGCTCGCCCGCTTCTGGATGAGCGGCATCAGAACGTTGCCCTCGAGCTGCTGGATCACGAGGAACAGAAGGGCGGTGTAGATCGCCTCGGTCGGGCCTTGGCCCAGGGCGATCAGGACGGCCGGCGCGGCCCCGAGCCAGGGCCCGAGGTAAGGGATAAAGTCGAGAAGCCCGGCGATCAGCCCGAGAGAGAGCGCCATCGGAACGCCGATGAGCCACAGCCCCACCCCGGACATCACCGCCACCGCCGCCATGGCGAGGCCCTGTCCGAGGAGCCAGTGCCACAGAGACATGCCCAGGGTGTCGAGCACCTCCGCCACGCGGGCGCGCTTGTCGAAGGGGACGAGGTGCAGGATGCCGCGACGGTAGAGGTCAGGGTCGCTTGCGAGGAAAATCGCCACGGTGAGCAGCACCACGGCGTTCGCGATGACGCCGCCGATGGTCGAGACGGTTCCGGTGATCGTGCCGAAGACGTTCCAAGCTGGCCGCTCGTCATTGCTCGGGACGCGCTCCAGCAGGAAGCGACCCCATGCCCGGCCCTCCAGCGCCCGCTCGATCCGCTCGATCCCCGCGGGAAGACTGCGGACCAGCAGCTCAAGTTGCGCCATGAACTGCGGGCCGATCAGGACGACGGCGAGCACCAGGATCGCCGCCAGCCCGACGAGAACGACGGCCAGGGCGCCGCCGGTGGAGAGCGGCGAGTTGCGCGAGAGCGCGACGGCCAGATGTCGGAAGAGGACGGCGAGCAGGACGCCGCCGAACGTCAGCAGCAGGACGAAGGACAGATGCCACGCCGCCAGGGCAAGCGCGATGAACAGCAGCGTCAGCACGATCGTCGCGGGCACGGCTCTGGGCATCGGCGGCTCCCGGGTTCAGACTGGGAACGGTCTCAGAGGCAGCAGGAAAGCACGGCTGCCGGGCCGGTGGCAAGCGTCTGGAGGGACTGCCAGCGCGAGGGTTGCCGCCATGTAGCGACGGGCGGTGATCGATGTTGCCGACGGCAACCCGGTTCCTCTGATAGTCCCTGTCACCGGTTTCCGCCATTACTCTGGCCCTGCCCGGACGCGAACGGATGGCCGGAGAGCTGGATAGCGGGCGCCTCAGGAGCTGTCCGCATCAGGCGAACTGCATTCAGCAGGCAGGCCCCGAAATAGACCGCGCCCATGGGCACCCACATGATCAGCCCGGCAAGCTGCTGGTCGGCAAGATGGCTCAGACCCCAGATCTGCGTGTGACCTTCGTACCACGGGTATAACGGCACGGGCGCCAGCGTGATCAGCGCCCCCAGGAAGCCGCCATGCAGAAGGGTCACGAAAGCGCCTGCCAGCGCCGGTCCCGGTCGCCGCACCGCGCGCGCGCCCAGCATGGCCTGCCAGAACAGAAGCGCCGTTCCGAGGAAGGTGGCGTGCTCGATCCAGTGCAGCCAGTCGCGGGCCAGCGCTGCATCAAACAGTCCGGGCGCGTGCCAGACCCAGAGCACCACCCCGTGCAGGACCGTCGCCATCAGCGGAACCGACAATGCCCGGCCGGCCCGCCCCAGACCCCGCCAGATGACCGCTGCCGAGCGTCTTCGGCTCCAGCCGGTGGGAAAGCCCCAGGCCATCGCCACACCCGGCCGGCCCAGCATAAGCAACGGCGGCACCACGGAAACCAGCAACCCATGCTGCGCCATGTGGGCCGAAAGCAGCGTGCCGCCGAGGCGGTCGAGCGGCGACACGAGCGCGACGATCAGCGCGACGACCCCAAGAAGATACAAGGCGACCTGCGCCCGACCGATGCCGCGCCCCTGACCTGCCCGGCCCCACAGCCGGGATACGCCACGTCCGTAGAGCCACAGCGCCGCGAGAAGGGGAGCGACCACCAGCGGATCGAAGCTCCAAGCGTGCCACACGGCCTCTGGCGGGATCAGGTCGGTGCCGTGTGCCCCTGCCGGTCCGGCAATCAACGGCAGGAGGGCCAGGGCCGCTTTCAGGCGCATGCGGGCATCATGGCGATGGGATAGAGCTGCAGCAGGATCGCTGCCGCTGCAATGGCGTCTCCCCCCAACGTCATCTGCAGACGGAAGCGGCGCTCCTCGATGCCGCGGAAGCTGCGCCAGCGCAGCAGCGCATGGGCCAGCAGCACCAGCGCGGACAGCAGGGTGACGACGCCCAGGACCGACAGGAAACCCTGCTGCGCGGATGGTCCTGTGACGCCGAGGCCCAGGACGCAGGCGATGGCCTGCCAGATGTAGATGATCAGAAGATGCGCGGCCCAGACGAAGAAGCCGAAGGCCGGATCAAGGACACGGAAGATCGTGCCGGTCTTCGTATGCGGCTCGATGTCGCTGTTGCGGTCAACCTGTGACATGGGGGAACCCCGCAACCAGGATCAGCACGGCGATAGCGCCCGGGGCGGCCACGTGCCACCACAGCAGGCAGACCCTGAGCGTCAGCGACCGCCACGCGTCCATCATGCCCAGACCGAGGCGGACGACGCACCACATCGCCATGAACGCGCCCCCGGCGAGATGCAGCCCCATGTAGCCCAGCAGCGCGGTGACCGCCGCTCCGTAGCTGGTCGCGGTGTGGTCGATACCAAGGTCGCGGAACCAGCCCCAGCCCAACCACAGCGCCAGCACGGCCAGCAGGGCGACCCCGACCAGCGCGATGGCGGTCGCACCCCGGAGGTCGGCGCGGATCAGCCGCTCGGCCCACAGGAACAGGGCATAGGCCAGAATCACTGAAAACCCTATCGGCGCCACGCCCTCGAAGGTTGGCAGGGCCGATCCGTCCGGAGGCCACGTCATGGGCCGCGCGGTCCACAGGAACAGATAGGCGAAGGCCAGCGAGACGATGACCGCGGCGTCCGAGATGAGGACGACCATCATCCCCCACCACCCCACGGAGGAGCTGTTGTTGCTGTAGGCAGGCAGCGCCGTGCCGCGCCCCGCGTCCACCAGCCCGCGCGGCTTTTCGGGGTCGAGCGACCACAGCCACTTGCCGAAGGCGAGCACCGCAAGCACCCCGAACACCGCCGCGACCGGGCCGAACTGCAGCGTCACGGCCGCGAGCGCCACGGCCGAGAACAGCGAGGCGAGGAACGCCACCCAGTCCGGTCCGGGCATGCGCATGAGCTGCTCGGGCTCGCCGGTGATCGGTCCCGTGATCAAGGCCTCGCGCTCGCGCGTGGGTGCGTCCGGCAGATAGCCGCGACCCGCCATCTCGTCGTCTGCAAAGTCCGGCTGGTCCCACAGCGGATAGCGCGAGGTCACCGGAACGATGCTGCGGAACCCATAGGATTTGTTGCCCGACTGCCACTCCAGCGAGGGCGCGTCCCAGGGATTCGACCCCGCCTCCGGCCCGGTGCGCCAGTGCCGCACCGCGTCCCAGGCGAAGACCAGCACGCCAGCGGCGAAAACGAACGAAAAGACCGAAGTGACCATGTTCAGCGTGTTCAGCCCCAGGTCGCCCGCATAGGTGTAGATGCGCCGCGGCATCCCCCTCAGGCCGGTGACATGCATGGGCAGGAACGCGCCGTTGAAGCCGATGAACATCAGCCAGAAGGCCCAGCGGCCCAACCTTTCGGACAGCATCCGGCCGCTGACCACCGGCATCCAGTAGTAGAAGGCGGCGAACAAGGGAAACAGCATGCCGCCGATCAGGACATAATGGAAATGCGCCACCACGAAATAGGTGTCGTGAACCTGCCAGTCATAGGGAACGGCCGCCACCATGATCCCTGTCAGCCCGCCGATGGTGAAGATGAACAGGAACCCCAGGATGAACAGCATGGGCACGCGCAGCACGGGCTTGCCGTCCCAGAGGGTCGCGATCCAGGCGAAGACCTGAATTCCCATCGGGATGGCAATCGCCGAACTGGCCGCCGAAAAGAACGCCAGCGACAGCAGAGGCAGGCCGGTGCTGTACATGTGGTGGACCCACAGCCCGAAGCTGAGAAAGCCGACCGAGACGGCTGCAATGGCCAGCCAAGTGTAGCCCACCAGCTTCGTGCGTGCGAAGCTCGGCAACATCATCGAGACGAAGCCTGCGGCGGGCAGAAAGATGATGTAGACCTCGGGGTGGCCGAACAGCCAGAACAGGTGTTGCCACAGCAGCGGATCGCCCCCTCGGGCCGCGTCGTAGAAGGGCATCCCGAAGGAGCGCTCAAGCTCCAGCAGGATGTCGGCCACGATCACGGCCGGCATGCCGATCATGATCATCCCGGCCGTCACCAACATGTACCAGGCGAAGATTGGCATCCGGCCCAGCGTCATGCCGGGCGCGCGGGTCTTGAGGATGCCGACGATCAGCTCGACCGCCGCCGCGATCGCCGCCAGCTCGACGAAGCCGAGCCCCAGCAGCCAGACCTCGGTGTTGACGCCGGGCGAGAATTCGGGGCCGGTCAGGGGCGGATACATGAACCAGCCACCGTCGGGCGCGATGCTGAAGAAGAGCGACGAAAAAACGAGTGTGCCCCCCAGCGCATAGGCCCAGTATCCCAGGGCAGAGAGGCGCGGGAACGGCATGTCGCGGGTGCCCAGCATTGCGGGCAGCAGCAGCACCGCCACGGCCTCGACGATCGGCACCGCGAACAGGAACATCATCGCCGTGCCATGCATCGTGAAGAACTGGTTGTAGCGGGCGGCGTCGATGAAGGTCAGGCCCGGCCACGCGAGTTGGATGCGCATCAGCAGCGACAACGCGCCCGCACCCAGGAGGAACAGGAACCCGGTGGCGATATAGAGGACGCCGATGTGGTTGTTGTTCATCTCCTTGAAGATGGCGAAGCGCCTGGGCTTGGCCCAGGCCTGCTTCAGCCGCTCCAACCCATCCGGTCCGCTCGACTGCGGATATTGCGGCTCTCCGCCCGGGGGGTGCGCGGCCGCGCCGGGCGCGGAAGGGCGGCCGGGACGCGGGATGGGGCCGTCGATCGTGATCGTCACCTGAGCGACTCCATGTAGGCCGCCAGGGCGCGCAGCTGCGGCCCCTGAAGCTGGTGATAGGACGGCATCGCGTTGCCGGGCTTGATGTGCTGGGCGCTGGCGATCCAGCCCGCGATGTTGCCGACCCCGCCCGGCAGCGCGCCCGCGCCGATGGACTGGCGGACGCCGATCTCGGTCAGGTCGGGACCGGCGCGGCCCTGGGACACGCCCCGCACCTCGTGGCAGGCGCCGCAGCCGAGATCGGCATAGAGGTCGCGCCCGGCACGCAGCTCGTCCGTGGCAGGGCTGGGGGCCGGATCGTCCAGCCCCGCGAACCAGGCGTCGAATTCGGCCCTCGGCATGGCGATCACATCGACGCGCATCATCGAATGCTGCAGTCCGCAGTATTCGGCGCAGGCGCCGCGATAGATGCCCGGCTGGTCCGCCTCGATCACCATGCGGTTGACACGGCCGGGGATCATGTCGGTCTTGCCGGCGAGGCTGGGCACCCAGAAGCTGTGGATCACGTCGGCCGCATGCAGGAACAGCTCGACCGGCTCACCCGCGGGGATGCGCATCTCGTTGGCGGTGCGGGCGGGGCCGGACAGGCCGTCCACCCGGCGATAGGCAACGTCCCACCAGAACATGTGGCCGGTCACGTCGACCGAGACGCGGGTCGGCGCGACGTCCCGCATCCCGTGGCCGACGTTCATGACGTAAGGGACCAGAAACAGCAGCGTGACGGATGGCAGCACCACCCCGCCGCCCCACAGGAACAGGTTGCGCCGGACCGGGCGTTCGCGCCGGCGCAGGAACGGGACCAGCATCAGCACCGTGACCAGCAGCGTGACGGCCGCCGCGCCCACATACATGATCGTGCCAAGGGTGTGGATCGAGTCGGCGGCGGGTCCGCCGGGGTCGAGCGAGGATTGCGGCCCGTCGCAGCCTGCCAGCAGCAAGGCCAGCGCCGCGGCGCCGGCTCGGCGGTCAGCGCGCATCCGGGTCCTCCAGCGTGTACAGGAACGCCGCCATGTCGCGGGCCTGGTCCAGCGTCAGATGGGTGTCGGGCATTCCCGTCTGCGGCAGCAGCCGGGCGGGGTCCCGAAGGAAGGCCACCATCACGCCGGTCCGGTTGGGAAGCTGACCGCTGATGAACCCCCGCCGCGCCATCCCCGCGAGCGGCGGCCCGACGACGCCCCTGGGCGCGCGGATGCCGGGAATGGCGTGGCAGGACTGGCAGCCATGCGCCCCGGTTTCCAGCAGCGCGAAGCCGCGCATGGCATCGCCGCCCTGGATGTAGGCGCCGCCCCTTTCGGGCAGGAAATAGTCACAGGTGGCAAGCCCGCCGACCGCTGCCGCGGCCAGGATGATGCGCCCGGCCCTCATGGCGCCAAACCCGCCAGATAGGCCGCGAGCGCGGCGATGTCGTCGTCCGTCAGCGGGCGAGAGGCCGCGCCCATCAGGTCGTGCGGGTCGTTGCGGCGTACGCCCTCGCGCCACAGCCGCAATTGGCCCGCCGTATAGATGCCGGGCTGGTTCAGCAGCGCCGGGAAAACCGTGCCGAACCCGCGCCCATCCGCGCCGTGGCAGTCAGCGCAGGCCTGAACGCCACGCTGAGGCGTGCCGTGCAGGTGCAGCGCCTCGCCTGCAGCGACCAGCGCCGGATCAGGGCGGGCGATGGCGGTCGCATCGGCGGGGACCTGCGCCGCGTAGTAAAGGGCAAGCGCGTGCCAGTCCTGTTCGTCAAGCTGGCGCGCGATCGGGGTCATCGCGCCGTTCGGCCGGGTTCCGGCGGCATAGTCCCGCATCTGCTTGGCGAAATAGGCTGGGTCCATCCCGGCGATGCGCGGCGTGCCCGACGCGTCGTCCCCCTGGCCCTGCATTCCGTGGCAATCGAAGCATACCGAGGCGATGCCGCCGGGCCCGCCGCCGACGGCGATCAGTTCGCCCCGCGCGGACGAGGGCGGCTCGCCCTCGCCCCACCAGCCGGTGCGGGCGCGGGCGATCTCCTCCTCGGTGATCGGGGCCGAGTCGGGATCGCCCCATTGCCGCGCGACGAAACTCGCCACCATCGCAAGATCGGCGTCGGACAGCCCGCCCGGGACGCGGCGCTGACCGTCGAAGCTCGGCATCATCACGATCTCGTCCCCGATCTGCCGCCGCACCCCGTCCAGCATCGCCGCGACCAGGTTGACTGGCGGGCTGCGGCCCACAGCCGAGTTGTGGAACATCGAGGGGAAATAGCCGTCCGGCGTGCCCGCGCCGTCGATGCCGTGGCAGCTCGCGCAGGAGCCGTTGTAGAGCGCCTGCCCCAAGCCTTCGAGCGACGCCTGTGCCCCCAGCGCGGTGAATTGCAGCGCGGCAGAGTCGAAGGGCACGGGACCGCCCCGTTCGCTGGCGGGCGCGTCGTCGGCAGGGTCGCGGTGTGGGGGTTGCGCCGCCATCCAGTCCACAAGGTCGCGGATGTCGTCGTCCGAGTAAGCCTGCAGCATCTCGACCAGCGGCGCCATCGGCCCGCCTGCCTGCGCGCGCCCCGGCGCGCGGCCGTGGCGCAGATAGGCGAACAGGTCGTCGCGCGACCAGGCTCCCACGCCGCTGACCGGATCGGGCGTGATGTTGGGCGCCAGCCACGTGCCGCTGCGCAGGCCCGACAGCGGTGGCCCTTGCGGCGGCGAGTGGCAGCCGACGCAAAGGTTTGTCGGAACCGGTCCGGTCCGCGCGGGCTGCGGCGTCGCCGACGCCTGCAATCCCGGCGTCGTCACCGGCGGCCCCTGTGGCCTTGGGAACAGCGTCCCCGGCGGCTGTGCGACCACCGGCGCAGGCGCGGGGGCCGCCTGCGGCGGTGCGGCTCCCTCCGCTTGCCCGGCGCGTTCTGTCAGCGCCTGCTGGGTCGTCGCAGGCGTGACCGCCAGCGGCGCGGTCGATTGCGGCCGCCCGGCGATCGCCTGCCCCGAGGGTATCCCGACGGCCTGCGGATGCGCGGGTGGCGCAGCCCAGATCCCTACCGCCGCCACGGCCAGCATGATGCGGCCCCGATGCGGCGCGCGCGTCCCGGTGCCGATGTGCCGCCGCCCGCGCATCTCAGCCCTGCTCGATATGATGGGCGGTGCGCAGCGCCAGCGCCAGCGCCGTCAGCGTCGAGTTCACCGTCGCGGAGGTCGGCATCACCCCGGTGCCCACCATGAACAGGTTTTCGTGGTCATGCGCCCGTCCCCAGCCGTCCACCACCGAACGCGCCGGATCGGCCCCCATGCCGAGCGTCCCGGTGATATGCTGGTTGTTGGCGTATTCGCCCTTGGGCGTATAGCGCAGGTTGGTGCCCCCCATCAGCTCGGCGATGCGCGCGAAATGCTGCACCGAGACCTCCATGCCGCGCTCGACATAATCGCTGATGCTGTAGCTGACCCGTGGATGCGGCAGGCCCAACGCGTCCTTCTTGTCGCTCAGCGTCACGCGGTTCTCGGGGTTAGGCAGCACCTCGATCACGTTCTTGACGTTGCACTGATGGGCGGCCCGGCGGCGCAGTTCGCGTTCGAAGGCAGGCCCATAGACACCTTCGGCGATCAGGTCCTCCGCCGCGCCGCGCAGCTGCGAGATGTTGGTGAAATCCAGCCGGAACGGTGCATGTTGCGAGCGCCACGGTCCATCGCGGAGCGTGTTGATCGAGGACGGGCTCTGCGGGCCGCGCCCCAGCCACAGCTCGTCCTCGGCGTCGAAGGTCAGCGAGGCGCTGGGATGGTCGCAAAGGTTGCGCCCGACCTGGTCCGAGCTGTTGGAGATACCGCGCGGGCGGGCGTCGTCGGCCGACATCAGCAGCAGCTTGGGGCTTTCTATGCCGTTCGCAGCCAGGATGAAGGTCTCGCCGGTGACGCGGTGCGAGCCGCGGTCGGGGTCGAAGTAATGCACCGCCGCGATGCGGCCCCCAGGCGCGGCCTCGATCCGGTAGACGACAGCGTTCTCCTGGATCACGACCCCCGCGCGCTCGGCCGCGGCCACTGCCGTGCCGCCGGTGTATTGTGCATCGATCGGGCAGATCGGCTGGCAGTTGTTGGCCCCGCAGCAGGCCGGGCGCCCGTCATAGGGCCGGCTGTTGCGGGCGGCCGTGTTCGACACGACAGGATATTCCGGGGCGAGCCGTTCGCGGAAGCGGCGCATGGCCCAGACCTCGGCCACCGGCTCCATCGGGAAAGGCTTGGTGCGGGGCGAGCCCGTGTCGGTCGAGCCGTTGACCCCGGTCTTCTCTTCGGCCTCTTGGTACCAAGGCTCGAGGTCGTCATAGGTGATCGGCCAGTCCACTCCCACGTCATAGAGCGAACGGATTCGGAAATCGTTAGGCAGATAGCGCCACATATGCGCCGCCTAATGCCAGGCGGTGCCGCCGACGACGCGGATGTATTCGGCCGGATAGGGATAGGGGCCCGCCTGATCCAGATAGCCGTTGCCCTCCGCCTCCTCCTCGGCCGGCGAGGAGGCGGTGTTGCCCTTGTCCGGGTCCGTCCGCGACCCTTGCGTCGGTTCATAGACGGGGTGCGGCGCCCAGGGGGTGGGCGGATAGGGCGCCATCCAGTCGCCCTTGCGCGCGGCGTCGCGATAGTTGACGACCATCTGCTCGCGCGTGACCCGTGGCCCGGCCTCGAGGATCAGGACGGACCGTCCCGTCCGCGCCAGCCGCTCGGCCGCAAGGCACCCGCAGATCCCCGAGCCGATCACCACCACATCGGCCGAGGACGCATGGGTCACGGCACGCCCGCCGCGCCCGGAGGTGCCGACCAGCTGCCGGGCGGACCGTAGCACAGGCTCGGCGGCATCAGCCGGTCGGCCACTACCTGATGCATCAGGCTGGATTCGAAGGTGATGCAGAAAGCCGATGGACCCTCGCCCACGACGCCGATGTACCAGGCCCGAACGATCAGCGGCGGCAAGGACGCGAGATCGGAGCCTGCGTCCTCCAGCGCGCCTTGCAGCACCTCGGGGCCGATGCCGCGCCCCTGCATGAAGGCCAGAAGCTGTTCCGCCTTGGTATCAAGCGCAGGCTCGCGCAACGAAAGGCCCTCGTGAACCAGGGCTGCGTGATGCGGATCAAGCGATGCACGGCCGGTCAGAAACTGCGAGAGGGTCAGGAAACCGTCGGGCACAGCGATCGTCTGAGCCGCGGCCGGTCGGAGGGCGGCACCAAGGCCGAACGCTGCGAACCCGGCCAGCACGGCGCGGCGCTTCAGACCCAATCGGCGGCCATGGTTGTTTTGCGCATGCAAACGGATCATGGCTCCTCACGCGACGTGAGTTCGGCAAGCGACCGCATGTTCATCAGGCTCGGCGACGCGAAACCTGTCAAGCTGCAACTGCGGTACGAGAGCCCTGGTTCCGGCGCTGGCAACCGCTGCGGTCGAAGCCGAGGACCAGCATCAACGCGAGCCTTCGCCGGGTTCAGGATGAGCAGTTGTCACGCCACCGGGGCAAGCTCGGTGAACAGCAGAGTCAGGCAAATCGTGTTCGGTACGGCTCTGGGCATCGGCGACTCTTCAGTTAGGACAGGCAACGCTCTCAGCCGGCGGCGGGAAAACACGGGTACTGCAACGGTGGAAAGCGTCAGGAGGAGGAAGTGCCAGCGCGGGCCGCCTTGAGGCGCCAACTCTGAAAGGCTGCACTCGTCCGGGACGCGCGCCATGGCGAACCCTGACCGACCAGCGCGGTTGTGATACCGCGCCGCGGCAGACAATCGCGCCAGAGGGAAGCATCCCGTGATGTGTGGACGTATATAGACCCCGCCTTACTGTACTTAGATTCACTTGCTCTGGAGGATTCCAAGTATCGTAGCCGATGGACCGCCAGCCCTGCTCCTATCCCGCCTACCCCCGAGCCGAGCGCATCGCCGACGGCGTCATGCACGCCACCGGAGTGACCTTGGCGCTCACGGGGGCCGTGCTCCTCACGATTTTCGCGGCGCTGCACCAACGGCCGGGAGTGGCGCTGGCGGTGGGGATCTATGGGGCGGCGCTGACGGCGACCTTCGTGGTCTCGGCCTGCTACCACATGACGTCGTGGGAACGCTTCCGTCCCCTGCTCCGCCGCCTCGACCACGCAGCCATCTACCTCAAGATCGCTGGTACTTACACACCACTCGTGGCCCTGATGGACACGGGCTTCGCCTACGCGGTGCTGGCCGTCGTCTGGACGCTGGCGTTGGGAGGCGCGACCTCCAAAGTCCTCTTCTGGCGCGACCCGGGACGCTTGGGCTTTGCCATCTACCTGGTCCTGGGCTGGCTGAGCCTGCTCCTGCTGTCGCCTCTCACTGCGACGCTCCCTCTCAGGGCCTCGGTACTCGTAGGTGTGGGCGGGATCCTCTACACCGCCGGCGTGGTGTTCTTCGCCTGGAAGTCCTTGCGCTTCTCGACGGCCATCTGGCACGGCTTCGTGCTGGCCGCCTCCGCCTGCTTCTTCGCGGCCATCGCAATGGGAGTTTTCACTTCGCGCTGAACAGCCGGTATGTGAACCACTCCGGGTCTGCCGGAGCCTGCAACTCCTGAGAAGGGTAGAGCCACGAGGAAGACGACGAACAAGTATTCCGCCGAGGTGCGATGCCCAGGAGGTCAGGCTCTGCCGGATGCTGACCAATCGCGGCACCGAGTTCTGCGGCAATCCCGAGCATCACTACTACGAGCTCTACCGGGCGATCGAGGACATCGATAATTCCCGGACCAGGATCAAGCGCCCGCAGACCACTGACGTGATCGACAAGCGCGACCAGCTTTCCGGCCGCGCGGCGATGAGCATCGCCTTCAGGACAACAATAGCTCGGCCTATCGCAGCCCGGGCACAACCGCGCCGTGGGTGGTACGACCCGCTCGAAGCAACTCGAAGGCGCGGCCTGCCTTCATCGTGGCGGTGGGTGCCAGATAGACGCCTGCGGCGCGTCTCACCCGGAAGCCGTCCGCGACGCCCCGTGCGCTCGCGACGGGATGAACGAGCGGCTGGGGATCGAACTGCCCAGCGAGCGTTTCAGATCCTCCGGCCGCCCGTTTCCGGCAGGAACTTCCACACGAACAGCGCTGCCAGGACCGCGAACGCAGTGTAGATGCGGTAGGCCAGCCCCAGACCCTCGGCCGCGAGCAGAGGGAAGGTGCGCGTGACCAGCCAATTGAATGCCCAGTTCAGCGCCGTCGCCACCGCCACCGCCGTCACCCGTAGGTTGCTGTCGAACAGTTCGCCCAGCATGACCCACATGACCGGCCCCCAGGTGATGCCGAAGGCCAGCGCGAAGACGTTGACCGCCACCAGCGCGATGATGCCCGTATCCCGGTCCAGCGTCGGCCCCTCCACGCCGGGGGCGGCCTGCGAGAACGCCCAGGCCAGCACGCCCAGCCCGATGGCGCAGGCGATCGCTCCGAAGCCAAGCATGGCCCGGCGCGGCACCTTGTCGATGATGGCAATGGCGATGATGGTCGCGACGATGCTGACGCCTACCGTGGCGATGCTGATCCCGAAGGCGGCGTTGGTGCCGAAGCCCACCGCCTGCCACAGCGCGTTGGAATAGGTCTTGACCACGCTGATGCCCACCAGTTGCTGTAACACCGCCAGCGCGATCCCCGCCCAGACGATCGGCTTCAGGCCGAGGACGGGCCCCCTCAGGTCGCTCAGCGTGGGCGTGGTCTTCTGCTCCCCCACGCTCTCGCGGATGCCCGACAGGCGCTCGTCCGCGTCCTCCCGCGGTTCCAGCTTCGCCAGCACCTCGCGCGCCTCGTCGTCCCTGCCCTGCCGCACCAGATCATGCGGCGAATGCGGCAGAGCGCGCGTCGCGAGGAAATAGATTGCCCCGCCGCCGCGACGATGACGAACATCCACCGCCACGCGAACATGCCCGCCAGCGGCGCAGCCTCTGCGCCCGCCGCCGAAGTCACCGCCCAACTGCTGAGCAGCCCCGCGAACTGTCCCAGCACGATGGCGAACTGCCACATGGAGCCGAGCCCCTCCCCGGATACGGGTGGGCGAAATCTCGGTGATGTAGGACGGCACCACCGCGCTCGCCGCGCCGATCCCGAGGCCGGTTAACACGCGAGAGATCCCCAGCGGCACGACACCGCCGGCCAGCGCTGCGCCCCGTGAGCCTGCGGCGATCAGCGCCCCGGCGATCCCCATGACGCGTGTCCGCCCGATCCGAACCACGATCGGTCCGGCAAACCACGCCCCCGCCGCCGCGCCGAGCAACCCCACGGCGGCGACGAAGCCCACCTGCCCCGCGGTCAGTTCCAGCAAGGGCGTGATGCCGGGGATCGCCCCGTTCAGGGTCGAGGTGTCGCCGCCGAAAAGGAACCCCCCGAGCGCCGCCAAAAGGGCCACGAGGGTCACATACCGCGTGCCAGAACTCATCTGCCCGAGCCTTCCTTCAAGGGGGGCGGCAAGCATGTGACCCGCGCGGGAACACCATGCCGTCAGGGCCGTTCTATCTGCAACAACCCGCATTTGCCCAAATCGTTGCCGGAGGAAGCCATGCGCGCCGAACAGATCACCGGGCAGGTTGCGTATCACGCCGAGGGGCCGGTCTGGTGGCCGGGTTGGGGCGGGCTGCGCTGGGTGGACATGCTCGCCGGGACGGTGCTGCATCTGGACGAAGAGGGCCGCGTCCACCGGCGCGAACTGGGCGGCGTGGTGGCCGCCCTACGTCCCCGCAAAGTGGGCGGCGCGGTCTTCGGGGTGGAGCGCGGCTTCGCGCTGGAGGACCCGAATGGCCACGTGCGCCGTCTGCCCGCTTTATGGGACGATGAGGGCGACGGGCGAGGGCTGCGGATGAACGAGGGCGCCTGCGATCCGCAGGGGCGGTTCCTCTGCGGCTCGATGGCCTACGACAAGCGGCCCGGCGCGGGCGCGCTCTACCGTCTCGACCCGGACGGCGGGGTCGAGACGGTGCTGGACCGCGTCACAATCTCGAACGGGCTGGACTGGTCGCCCGATGGCTCGCACGCCTATCACAACGACACCGAGACGATGCAGGTCGCGGTCTTCGACTCCCCCGATGGCGGGCTTTCCGAGCGCCGCGTGTTCGTGGACCTGTCGGATGAGAAGCTGCGTCCCGATGGCCTGACCGTCGATGCCGAGGGGCATGTCTGGATCGCCCTCTCCAACGGGGGGCAGGTCCGCCGTTACACGCCCGAGGGTCGGCTCGACGGCGTGCTCGAGTTGCCGACCCCGAAGGTCACCGCCTGCACCTTCGGCGGCCCGGACCTCGACCGGCTCTACATCACCACCTCGCGCGAGAACCAGCCCGATGACGGCATCGCCGGTGCCCTGTTCCGCGCGGATATCGGCGTTCGCGGGCAACCTGCGCGCTGTTTCGCAGGCTGAGGGGGGCCGCCGATGATGTCCCGCATGATCCTGTTCGGCGCAACCGGAGACCTCGCCGGCCGCTTCCTTTTCCCCGCGCTCGCGGCATTGAAGGCGCGCGGCGACCTGCCCCATGACTTCAGCCTGATTGGCTGCGCGTCGAGCGACTGGAACGACACCCGCTTCCGCCGCCACGCCGCGCACCGGCTGGGCGAACACGCCGAGGAGGTGGAGACAGAGATCCGCGACTGGCTGCTGGATACACTCAGCTACCGCCGGATGGACATCAAGGACGCGCCGGCGGTCGCTGATCTGGTACGCGAGGACGAAGGTCCCTTCGTCGCCTACATCGCCCTGCCCGCCAGCCTGTTCCCCGACGCGATCCGCAGCTTCGGGACCGCCGGGATGCCGCCGGGCAGCCGTCTGGTGCTGGAAAAGCCCTTCGGCGAAGACCTCGCCAGCGCCCGGGCGCTGAACGCCCTGCTGTCCGAGGAGTTCGGGGCGGATGGCGAGAAGCTGGCCTATCGCGTGGACCACGTGCTTGGCATGACCACGGTTGCCAACCTGATGGCGCTTCGGTCGGGGAACCGCCTGTTCGATCAACTCTGGAACGGCCGCGACATCGCGGAGATCGAGATATTGTGGGAGGAAACCCTCGCCCTCGAAGGCCGCGACGGCTTCTTCGACCAGACCGGCACCCTTCGCGACGTGATTCAGAACCACGTGCTGCAACTTCTGGCGCTGACCGGGATGGAATGGCGCGAAGGCGACCTCGCCACCTCCAAGCGCGACTTGCTGGCCGCGATCCCCGAGATTTCCGTGGATCGCCTCGACACACTCACCTGCAAGGGGCGCTACATCGGCGGCTGGCTCGCGGACGGGCGCTATGTCGGCGATTACGAGAACGAGAAGGGCGTGGACCCCGACCGCGGCACCGAAACCTTTGCCGAGGTGCTGCTGTCGATTAAGAATGACCGCTGGCAGGGCGTCCCCGTGCGCCTGCGCGCGGGCAAGGCGCTCGCCGCCCGTCGCAAGGCCGTCATCGTCCGTTTCCGCCCGCCCGAGCACGAAACCGCGCCCGCGAGGATGGATGAACTGAGCATCGGCATCGACGGCCCTCGCACGACCGAACTGCGCCTCGCCGGCAACGACGAGGAGGACGGCGGAGGGTTGGTGTTCCAGGCCCCCCCGCCGACCGCCGAACGGGCCGCCTACGGCAACGTGCTGGCCGACATTCTGTCCGGCGGCAGCAAGCTGTCGGTAAGCGGCGGCGAGGCCGAGGAGGCGTGGCGCATCCTCGACCCGGTGTTGCGGTCATGGCGCGAGGATCGCGCGCGCCCAGAAGACTATCGGGCCGGCAGCAAGGGCCCGGAGCGATTGCCGTTCGGTACGGCGGACGGTGAGGGCGACTGAACGCGGATAGTTCCTTTCGGCTGGGAATGCCCTCGAGGGGCAAGCCGATGTGACATCGGTTCGCCTGCAGCAACTCCCGCAAGAGGGGGAAGTCAATCTGCACGAACCGGACAGCCTCAACGCATGAAACACAGGAACCGAGCCGGGCGGTTCGTGTTCGTTTGATGAGGCCTGGAGGATCGGCTCGGGAGAACTGGCATGTCTCTTCTCATTACCCCCCGGTCCCGTCTCGTCGCTATGGCCAGCGGCCTTGCCCGGACCGCGGCGCCACAGGTCGGACCGGCGTCCGCCAAAGGCGCGCAGCAGCCCATTAAGATCGTGCCGTCGTCCATGCGGAAGGTCGGCACCGTCGACGAACGCTTCCAGTCCTACAACGTCGAGATGGTCGAGGTCACCGGCGGGAGGTTCTGGGCGCCCTACGGCGCCGAAACTTTCGCCGCGCTGGAGAACCCGGAGGCGGCGGCCGCGGCGGCCACACCGCTGGAGATCGCCGCCACTCCCTCGGGAATGAACCCGGCGCTTTACGAGTACCGCCCACCCATCGACCTGACCAACCCGCGGCTGCGCAAGCTCGCCGCCGCCTTGGGCCCGGCTTACATGCGCGTCAGTGGCACCTGGGCGAACACCACCTAGTTCGCGGATACCGAGAATGCGCCAGAAACGGCACCCGAAGGCTACAGCGCGGTCCTGACCCACGACCAGTGGCGCGGCGTGATCGAGTTCTCGAAAGCGGTCGACGCTGGGATCGCGACCTCGATGCCGATATGCGCAGGGACCCGCGATGCGCAGGGCATCTGGACGCCGGACCAGACCCGCAAGTGGTTCGAGTTCACCCGTGCGGTAGGCGGAGAGATCGCCGCGGCCGAGTACTTCAACGAACCCACCGTCGCCGGGATGGGCGGCGCACCCGAAGGCTATGACGGAGAGGCTTACGGCCGCGACTTCGACATTTTCCGCAAGTTCGCCGAAGAATTCGCACCCGACATGCTGATCCATGGTCCCGGCTCGGTCGGCGAGACGACGGAAGGCGCGCTGATCGACTATGGCAACGCTGGCTTCATCACGACCCCTGACCTGCTTTCCGGCATGGGCTACGGTGTCAAGGCGCTCGACGCTTTTTCGTTCCATCACTACGCGGCGGTGTCCATCCGCTGCGAAGGGGTGGGTCCGCAAACCACGGTGGATGCGGCACTCTCGGAAGAGTGGCTGTCGGGGGTTGGCTCGACCATGGACTTCTATCGCCAGCAGCGCGACCTGTCTGTCCCTGACGCGCCCTTGTGGAACACCGAGACGGGCGAGACCGCCTGCGGAGGCAATCCTTGGGCCAAAACCTTCCTCGATACCTTCCGCTATCTCGACCAGCTTGGCCGCAGCGCCAAGGGCGGCGTCACGGTCCACTTCCACAACACGCTTGCGGCCAGCGACTATGCACTGATCAGCGATCAGGACTTTTCCCCCCGACCGAGCTACTGGGCCGCGCTGCTGTGGCGCAACCTGATGGGCACGACGGTTCTGGACGCGCAGGTGCCGCTCCAGGCGGGGCAGCATGTCTATGCTCATTGCTTGCGCGGCACGCCCGGCGGTGTGGCGGTGCTGGCGATCAACAACGACCCCTCTGTCCCTCGCACCCTGAACCTGCCGGTCGACGGCGAGCGCTACACCCTGTCAGCGGCAGAGCTGCAAGCGGAGGAGGTTCAGCTGAACGGCCGCACCCTCGCTCTGGGCGAAGGCGACGCCGTGCCAGAACTGACCGGAGAGGCCGTGGCCGCGGGCGAGATCACGCTTGAGCCGGCGACGATAACCTTCCTTGCCCTGCCGAATGCCGGCAACTCGGCCTGCCAGTAAAGGTCGCGGACAGGCCGTTCGGCCCGCCCCCGGCCCTGACACCGCGCGCTTCGAAGCGGGGGTGAACCTGTCGGCGGTTTCCACCGCGGCGGAGTCCGCCCCCGGCTTCCGTTCGCTGCATCTGGACACCTCCGCTTACTGCCCGATAGCTGCGGTCTGGGTCTGTGGACTAAGACAATGTCGGTCGGTCAAGCGGCCCTCGGGGCCGGTTCCGGCGTTAATCGAGTGGGATCGACGATCGAACGCCGTCGAGACCAGCAGCACCGTGCGCCTGTGGGCGAAGGTCAGCGACCGGCTTCGGCCAGCGTGACCGGATCGCCTTCCTCGTCGGCCGAAGCCGGATAGGCATCGACCTCGCTCGAGGAAGATGTAGCGCGCGGGTGTCGAGCGCAGCCCGACGGCCGAGTTGGCCCCGGTCATGATCAGGATGCCGCCCCGAGAACTCCTTCGACAGCATCGTGTTGCCCGCGTCGCGCGAGCGCGCGGGCTTCACCCGCTCCCGCAGGTCCGGGCTCTCGTCGATCAGCGGGTCGATCCGCTGGCGCGAGTTGCGCTTGGCCAGTTCGACCGTCGGCTGGACGGCAAGCATCGGCCCCGGCGCCTGGTGGATGGCGAACCCGATCCAGTTGTTGCCCGCCTCGGTCGCGCCGACCTGTGCGGCCTTCATGAACACGATCCGCTGCGTGGGATCACCGGGCGACAGCCGGTCCATGATCTCGCGCATGTAGAGCGTGCGAAGTGTGCGATACCGCCCAGGTTCGGCCGAGGCGCGACCCGAGAGCATCCGGTGCCGGTCCGCCCATTCCGAGACGGTCAGGTCCGGGTCGGGCCGCAGCCCGTTGCCCCAGGCGCGCAGGATCTCGCCCGCGCCGTCGAAGTCCGTCAGGCCATCGCCGCTCTCATCGGAAATCGGGCCGGACTCGGCGAGTTCGTCGAGGTGGGCGTACATGTTTCTCCAGCACCTTCTGCATCGCGGCTGGCTCCACGGTGATCTGCTGATCCGTCGCTTCGCTGCACGATGCCGACAGCTCGGCCGCCATCAGCTGTAGAAGTCAGAACTTGATCGGACATTTGTTGTCATAAAGCTGAGGTGAGAGCCGAGGCCGGGCGTGGAGCGGTTGGGGTGGCGGAACGCCCGGCCTCGGCGTTTTGGAGGAACGTCGACATGACCAGGGACCAGAAGATCATCCGCGCGAAGGTCGGGCTGCTGGAGCTTGCCAAACAGCTCGGGAATGTGAGCCAGGCCTGCAAGATGCTGGGCTACTCGCGCGACAGCTTCTACCGCTTCCGGGATCTCTACGACCCGAAAGAAGACGGAGAGCGCCCGGGCCTTGACCCAGACATGAACCCATCCGCATAACTGAAGGTGGGTCACTTCTCGATGGAAAACCCGGGTCAGTTCCGGGTGGAAATCAACAGCGGCAGGTCTGGAACCGGCTCCACTACGTCAAGGATCCGGAGACCGGGAAGCGCATCTCGCGCCTGAACCCCGAATCCGAATGGGTTATCACCGGGCTGCCGGAGCTGCGGATCATCGACGACGCGCTGTGGGAAACCGTGCGCGCGCGGCAGGGTGCCTTCGTCTCGAAGGGCACCGACACGCCGGTCTGGGACCGGCGCCGACCGGAGTTCCTGTTCTCGGGGCTGATGGTCTGCGGCTGTTGCGGCGGCGGGTTCTCGAAGATCAGCCAGGAGGCTTTCGGCTGCTCCAATGCTCGCAACAAGGGACCGGCGGTCTGCACGAACCGCCTGAGCATCCGCCGTCAGGATCTGGAAACCCGGGTGCTGGCTGCTCTCTCCAACGACCTGATGGACCCCGAGGCCGTGCAGCTCTTCTGCGAGGAATATGCCGTCGAGCGGAACCGCCTGCGAGCGGCCGCGACCGCGGGCCGCGCGGCCCTCGAGAAGGAACTCGCACAGGTCACGCGCGACCACCGCAAGCTTGTCGACGCCATCATCGCCGGAGTGCCCGCCGACCAGGTCAAGGACCGGATGATCGAACTCGACCACAGACGGCAGGAACTCGAGCGGATGCTCTCCGACGCCCCTGCGCCGGATTCGGTGCGGCTGCATCCCTCGATGGCGCAGAGCTACCGTGATCGGATCGCCGATCTGATCGCCGGTCTCGCGGACGCGGAACGGATGGACGAGGCCAAGGAGGCCCTGCGCGCCCTGGTGGAGCATCGTGCTGACGCCGGACGAGGCCGGCGAGAGTCTGAGCATCGACCTCGAGGGCGCGCTCGCGGCACTGCTGCGGCTGGCGACCGGTCGACATGCGGACGCGGCCTCGTTCGGGAGGAACGAAGCCGTTGATGTGCTTGATGAATTAATGTTGGTTGCGGGGACAGTCAACCGCCGTAGCCTACCTCGATTGATGTGTTGGGTGTGACGATATCAGCCGCTTCGATCGCGCTCGCCACCACCTCCGTGATCGTCACCGCGTCGGCGCCACGATCGACC
>NZ_WKKA01000027.1 GCF_009674885.1 Paracoccus sp. S-4012 | reverse complement strand
TTGAAGTCGCCGAAATACTTCGTGATCGCCGCCGTCAGCGTCGTCTTGCCGTGGTCAACGTGACCGATCGTGCCGATGTTCACATGCGGCTTCGTGCGTTCGAACTTTGCTTTCGCCATGAGGGCCTCCGGGCGGGTCGGGTGGGCGGGCTCCGGGGTTCTCCGGCCCCTTGATCAACGGCGGCGATCTAACGGCGGGGCATGGGGAAATCAAGGCCGCGGCGGGACCACGCCGGCGGAACTGGCGCCGCCGATTTCGCGTTGCGGGGCCGAGAGATGCCGGGGCAACGCCCGGCGCAGGATCAGGAGATTTCGCCGATGAGCAGCATGATGAAGACACTCGCCCGCGTGGCCGCCGGCGTCATGCTCGCCAAGGGCATCGGCACGATGATGGAGAACCGCCAGCGGCAGGATGCGCCGGGCCAGCAGGGTCGCATGAGGCGGACCACCGGTGGCGGGATCCTTGGCGATCTGCTGAACCAGTCCGGCCAGTCGCGCAGCGGCGGCAGCGGGCAGGGCGTCCTTGGCGGCATGCTGGGTCAGGTGCTGGGCGGGCATACGGGCGGCAGCGCGGGGACGGGGCGGCGCTATGGCGGGCCGAACTCGCAGGGCGCCTCGGGCGGTCTGGGCGGCATCCTCGACAATCTGACGCGGGGGTCGGGCAGCGGTTCGCGCACCGGCGGCAGCGGCGGCGGCCTCGATTCGATCCTCGGCGGGCTGGCCGGGGGCGCGGCGGCCGGGGGGCTCGGCGGCGTGCTGGGCGATCTTCTGGGCGGGCGCGCGCGCTCGAGCGACGGCGGTGCCCTGGCGCAGCACGGCGCGCAGCCGCGCAACGACGCCACCTTCGGCGAGGTCTTCAACGATGCGCTGGTCCGGCAGGACGAGCCCGAGGTCGCGCCCACGCCCGAGCAGAACGCCGTCGCCGGGCTGATGCTGAAGGCGATGATCCAGTCCGCGAAGGCGGACGGCCGCATCGACGAGCAGGAGCGGCAGCGGCTGCTGGGACAGCTCGGCGATATCGACGCCGACGAGCAGCAGTTCATCCGCGAGCAGATGGCCGCGCCGGTCGATCCCCGCGCGCTCGCCCGCGAGGTGCCCAAAGGGCTCGAAGCGCAGGTCTATCTGATGTCGCTGATGGCGATGGATTTCGATGACGAGCGCGAGGCGCAGTATCTGCACGACCTTGCCGAGGCGATGGGGCTGGAGCGGCAGGCGGTGAACCGCATCCATCAGGAGGTGGGGGTGCAGAACCTCTACGGGTGAGAACGGGAGGCGTCCGAGGGACGCATCCTGCGCCCGTCACCCTCCCGCGTCCGCAAATGGGACCCTGTGCCCATTTGCGCGCGCCGTCAGCCGCAGGAGGACCGATCCGCCCCGCGGATCGGTCAGCGTCCGCCCTCCCCACGGCGGACCCTTCGCGTCCACCAGGGCGGACGCTGCCCTGCGTCGCGACCAGCCTGCCACCTGCCAATCACGCCACAACATCCGTTGCGCCCTCGGAACGCCTCCGCCCGCGCCGCGTTCGGACCACCGAACCCTCCCGAAAGGCCCCATCATGTCCCAGGACAAGACCGATCCCGTCAAACCCCCGTATCGCTCGGGCGCGATCGAGAACCCCGACCTGCCGCTCAACCCCTATTCGGACAAGCAGCAGTCGTGGCCGGGGCTGGCGGAGAAGATGGACCCGCGGCCCGACCACGGCGAGACGAGCTACAAGGGCAACGGTCGCCTCAAGGGCAAGCGCGCGCTGATCACCGGGGGCGACAGCGGCATCGGCCGCGCCGCCGCCATCGCCTTCGCCCGAGAGGGCGCGGATGTGGCGATCGCCTATCACCCGAATGACGAGGAGGACGCGAAGTCTGTCGTCAAGCTGATCGAGGCCGAGGGCCGCAAGGCCGTGGCCCTGCCCGGCGACCTCACGGACGAGCAGACCGCCCGGAAGATGGCCGATGACGCCGTCAAGGCACTCGGCGGGCTGGAGGTGCTGGTGCTGAATGCCGGCCTCCAGCAGGCGCAGAAATCCATCGAGGACATCACCTCGAAGCAGTTCGACGACACCATGAAGACCAATGTCTACGCGCATTTCTGGATCACGCAGCAGATCCTGCCAAAGCTGCAGAAGGGCGCGTCGATCATCATCACCTCGTCGATCAACGCCTTCTCGCCGTCGAAGGAGCTGCTGGACTACGCGCAGACCAAGGCGGCCAACAAGGCCTTCGCCCAGGGGCTGGCCAAGCAGCTGGCGCCCAGGGGAATCCGCGTCAACGCGGTGGCGCCGGGGCCGTTCTGGACCCCGATCCAGGTCTCGGGCGGGCAACCGAAGGAGGATCTGCCGCAGTTTGGGGCCGACAGCCCGCTCGGCCGCGCCGGGCAGCCGGTCGAGATCGCGCCGATCTACGTCCTGCTGGCCAGCGACGAAGCCAGCTACATCACCGGCGAGACGTATGCCGCCACCGGCGGCAGCGGCACCGGCTAAGGCGGGAACTGGCGGCGGCCCGACCTGCCGCCCGTTCTTCAGTCCATCGCCGCCTTGTTGACCCCGCCGCGGACGGCGATCGTCGTCATCCGCGCGTCGCCCTCGTAGGTGTGGGCGGTGCACTCATCCAGAACCCGCGCATCCTCCTTGAAGCCGAGCCGCTCGGCAAAGGCCTTCAGCGTGCCGTAGCCGGTGATCGCGTAATGGGCGAGGCGCTGATACTGCGCGATGATCGCTGCGTCCTGGGTCTCCTCGTCCGCGAACTCGGCCTGAAGTGCATGGCTGCGCGCCTCTTCGGCGAGGCCCTCCATGCCGCGGCAATGCTCCCCTGCCGGGTTCTGGCCGTGGCCGCGGGCGATCCGCTCCATCGCCTCCATGCCCTTGCGCGTGCCCGCGACACTGGCCTTGAGCGCATCGCGCAGTTGGCTGTTCTGGGCCGCCGCGGCCATCTCCTCGGTGACGGGGATCGCCTGCTTGCAGGCGCTGTAAAGGTCCTTGATGCCGTCGAAATACAGATCCTTGAGGTTCTTGATCGCCATCGCTTGCGCCTCCATCCTCCGGGCGGGGACAGGCCCCCGATCCGAACCGCCGCCCCGCGCGCGAGGTTCCCGAACCGTTGACTTTCCGGGCCCGCTGCGGCTGACCTCGCGTCCGACTGGAGGCCCCATGTTCCGGTGGTTCGAGACCCGCCTCGATCCCTATCCCGCGGCCGAGCCCTCGACGCCGCCGCGCGGGCTGGTGGCCTTCTGCCTGCATTACAGCCGCGGCGCCTGGCCCTGGTTGATCCTGATGGGCGTCACCTCGGCCTTCTTCGCCATCGCCGAGATCTGGCTCTTCGGCTATCTCGGCAGCCTCGTGGACCGCATGGCCTCGGCCGGACCCGAGGGCTTCCTCGCCGCCGAGGGGCGGATGCTGCTCCTCGCGGGGCTGCTGGTCCTCGTCATCCTGCCCGCGGTGGACCTGCTGACCGAGCTGGTCATGCACCAGACCCTGATCGGCAACTTCCCGCAGCGCATCCGCTGGCAGGCGCATCGCTACCTGCTGCGCCAGTCGATGGGCTTCTTCCAGGACGAGTTCGCCGGCCGCATCGCCACCAAGCTGATGCAGACCGCCCTCGCGGTGCGCGAGGTGGTGATGAAGCTGATGGACGTGCTGGTCTATGTCGTCGTCTATTTCATCGGCGCCGTGATCCTCGCCGCCAGCAACGACTGGCGGCTGGCGCTGCCGTTCCTGATGTGGGGTGTCCTCTACGGGGTGCTGCTGTGGGTGCTGATCCCGCGGCTGGGCCGCCTGTCGCAGCTTCAGGCGGATGCGCGCTCGGTCATGACCGGGCGGATCGTGGACAGCTACACCAACATCGCCACGGTCAAGCTCTTCAGCCATGCAAGGCGCGAGGAGGGCTATGTGCAGGCGGGCATGGACGGCTTCCTGCAGACCGTCCACGGGCAGATGCGGATCATCACGATCCTGAACTTCTCGCTCAACCTGCTGAACATGGCGCTGCTGGCGGGGACCGTGGGGGCGGGCATCTGGCTCTGGCAGCGCGGGCTGGTCGAGCTTGGCGCGGTCGCGGCGGCGGTGCCGCTCGCGATGCGGTTTAACGGCATGAGCCACTGGATCACCTGGGAGATGTCGGCGCTGTTCGAGAACATCGGCACCGTGCGCGACGGCATCGCCAGCCTGTCGCTGCCGCGCACGGTGGACGATGCGCACGGCGCCGTGCCGCTGAGGGCCGACCGTGGCGAGGTCGAGTTCCGGGACGTGACCTTCGCCTATGCCGGCGCCGGTCGGACCGGGGGCGATGCGGTGATCGACGGGTTGAGCCTCGCGATCCGGCCGGGCGAGCGGATCGGGCTGGTCGGGCGCTCGGGCGCAGGCAAGTCCACGCTGGTGAACCTGCTGCTGCGCTTCCACGACCTCGACGGCGGGCGGATCCTGATCGACGGGCAGGACATCGCCCATGTAACGCAGGATTCGCTGCGCGAGGCCATCGGGGTGGTGACGCAGGACACCTCGCTGCTGCACCGCTCGGTGCGCGAGAACATCGCCTATGGCCGCCCCGAGGCCGGGCATGACGACGTGGCGCAGGCGGCGCTCTCGGCCGAGGCGCATGACTTCATCGGCCACCTGAGCGATTCGTCCGGCCGCCGCGGCTATGACGCCCATGTGGGCGAGCGCGGGGTGAAGCTCTCGGGCGGGCAGCGGCAGCGGATCGCGATCGCGCGGGTGCTGCTGAAGGACGCGCCGATCCTGGTGCTGGACGAGGCGACGAGCGCGCTCGACAGCGAAGTGGAGGCCGCGATCCAGGCGCAGCTCGAGCGGCTGATGCGCGGCAAGACGGTGATCGCCATCGCCCACCGGCTCAGCACCATCGCGGCGATGGACCGGCTGGTGGTAATGGATGCGGGGCGGATCGTGGAGGAGGGGAGCCACGAGGCGCTGCTGGCGCGCGGCGGGATCTATGCACGGCTCTGGGCGCGGCAGTCGCGGGGGTTTCTGGCGCTGGACGATGCGGCGGAGTAGCGGCGTTTTCGCGGGAGGGATTGGGGCGCGTGACCCAATCCCGCTTGGAACAATGACGAAGCGAAACAGAGGGTCCGCGCACGCACGAAGGTGGGCGCGGACGCGCCCGCCGGTGGGGCGGGCGGGCGCGGACCCGTCCGCTTTGGGGGAAGGGCGGGCCTTGACGGGGCTGTGGCGCGCGAAGGAAGGGGAGCGTCGCGGACACCACCCCGCCCCATGATCCCCCTTGATTGCGCCGCCGCTCTGCCCTAATCAGGCGCGCGGCCTAGGGGTATAGCTCAGTTGGTAGAGCATCGGTCTCCAAAACCGAGGGTCGTGGGTTCGAGTCCCCCTGCCCCTGCCAGCCGCCCGCCTTTCCCAGCCCTCCGGCCCGCGGCGCGATGCTGTTTCATGTCCATGTCGGCGCGCACAAGACCGCCACCACGCATCTGCAGCTGAGCCTCGCCGCGGCGCAGGCCGCCATCCGCAGCCGCGGCATCCGCTACTTCGGCATGAGCGAGCTGCGCCGTCCGCGCGATGGCGTGGACGCCGAGGGGCACCCGCTGACGCTGGCCCGCGCGCTTGGCCATGACGAGGGCGATGCGGCCGTGGTCTTCTGGCGCAAGCGGCTGCCCGGGTTGCTGACCAACGGCAAGCGGCTGGTGCTATCGGAGGAGAACATCCTCGGGGTGATGACGCCGGCGCTTCTCTTCGGACAGGCCGGCGCGGTCTATCCTCAGGCCGCCGCACGCCTCGACCGGCTCATGGGCTTCGCGGAGCGACATCCGGCGACGGTGTTCCTCGGCATCCGCCACCCCGCCGATTTCGTGACCTCCGCCTATGGCATGCACCTGACCACGGGGGCGGTCCCGCTTCTCTCGCGCTTCCTCCGCGGCTTTCCGGTGGAGCGGTTGAGCTGGTCCGACCTCGCGCGGCGCCTGCTGGCCGTGGAGGGCGTCGAGAGGCTCGTGACCTGGCGCCACGAGGATTATGCCGCGCTGCGCCCGGCGCTGCTGGCGCGGCTGATCGGGCCGCAGGCGGCGCCGCTGGTCAGGGATCGCGCGCCCGACCTGCCCGGCTGGTCGCAGGCGGGCCATCGCCTTTACCGTCGGCGGTTCCTCCTGAACCCGCGCGCCGACCACGCGGCGCTCGCCCGCGCGGCCAAGGCCGAACGCCCCAAGGGGCCGGGCGAGCCGGGCCTCGACCTCTTCAGCCGCCGCGCCCGCGCGCGCGTCGACGCGGCCTATGCCGCCGACATCGCCGCGCTGCGCGCGCTGCCGCGGGTCGAGTTCCTCGCGCCTTGAATCACCGCCGCCGTCCCGCTATCTGACCGGCTGCAAGCGCGAGGACCGATCCCATGGCCACCAATCCCGTCCAGTTCATCAGCCAGGTCCGGGCTGAGGTCGCCAAGATCAGCTGGCCCGGACGGCGTGAGGTGACGACCACGACGATCATGGTCCTCATCATGGCGACGCTGGCCTCGCTGTTCTTCTTCCTCGTCGACATGGCGATCCGCGGCGGCCTGGGCTTTCTCGTGCGCGCGGTGGGCGGCTGAGGGGCGCTGGCCGGGCGGGGTTGCAAAGCCGCGGCGCTGCCGCTATCCCCATGCGACCTGCCCGGCGACGGCGTGCACCGATTCGGTTCGCACGCCGCTTTCACTTTGCGGCGGGGCAGCACGGAACCTGAGGGCGCGGGCCAGCCGGCCGCCCGGACGATGAAGCGGGACGCAAGGCGATATGGCAAAGCGGTGGTATTCGGTCAGCGTGCTCTCGAACTTCGAGAAGAAGGTCGCCGAGGCCATCCGTCAGGCCGCGGCCGAGAAGGGCCTGACCGAGGAGATCGACGAGGTCGTGGTCCCGACCGAGAACGTGATCGAGATCCGGCGCGGCAAGAAGGTCACCTCCGAGCGGCGCACCATGCCCGGCTATGTCCTCGTCCACATGGATTTGACCGACGAGACCCATCACCTGGTGCAGTCGATCAACCGCGTGACCGGCTTTCTCGGCGCGCAGGGCAAGCCGATGCCGATGCGCGACGGCGAGGTGGACGCCATCCTCAACCGCACCGGCGAGGGCGCCGAGGCGCAGCCGAGGAACCTGATCCGCTTCGAGGTCGGCGAGAACGTGAAGGTGACGGACGGCCCGTTCGAGGGCTTTGCCGGCATGGTGGAGGAGGTGGACGACATCTCCAGCCGCGTAAAGGTGACGGTCTCGATCTTCGGCCGGCCGACGCCGGTGGAACTGGAATTCACGCAGGTGTCGAAAACCTGACGTGCCGCGTGGGAGGCGGGCCCGCGGGCGCCGCCGCACCACTAAGTCGGCCCGAAGCCCGGGCCAGATGACAGAGGAGAAGGCCAGATGGCCAAGAAAGTCGTCGGCAGCCTCAAGCTGCAGGTGAAGGCAGGACAGGCGAACCCGTCCCCGCCGATCGGTCCCGCGCTGGGTCAGCGCGGCATCAACATCATGGAATTCTGCAAGGCGTTCAACGCCCGCACGCAGGAGATGGAGCAGGGCAGCCCCGTGCCCACGGTCATCACCTATTACGCGGACAAGTCGTTCACCTTCGAGACCAAGACGCCGCCGGCCGCCTTCCTGCTGAAGAAGGCCGCGGGCCTGAAGCCGCAGGGCAAGCGCAACCGGGCCAGGGGCGCGGAGAAGCCGGGCCGTGGCGCCTCGGCCGGGACCGTGACCGCGGCGCAGGTGCGCCAGATCGCGGAACAGAAGATGGCGGACCTGTCGGCCACCGACATCGACGCGGCCATGCAGATCGTGCTCGGCTCGGCCAAGTCGATCGGCATCGAAGTGAAGGGCTGAGCGACATGGCAAAGCACGGAAAACGCACCCGCGCCGCGCGCGAGCAGTTCGAGGGCAAGGCGTATCTGCCGGTCGAGGACGCGATCGCGCTCGTGAAGGCGAACGCCACCGCGAAGTTCGACGAGACGGTCGAGATCGCGATGAATCTCGGGGTCGACCCGCGCCATGCCGACCAGATGGTCCGCGGCGTGGTCCAGCTGCCGAACGGTACCGGCAAGGACGTCCGCGTGGCCGTCTTCGCCCGCGGCGCCAAGGCCGAGGAGGCGCAGGCCGCCGGGGCCGAAGTCGTCGGCGCCGAGGACCTGGTCGAGAGCATCCAGGGCGGCAACCTGAACTTCGACCGCGTGATCGCCACGCCCGACATGATGCCGCTCGTCGGCCGCCTCGGGAAGATTCTCGGGCCGCGCAACCTGATGCCGAACCCCAAGGTCGGCACCGTGACGATGGACGTGAAATCCGCCGTCGAGGCCGCCAAGGGCGGCGAGGTGCAGTTCAAGGCCGAGAAGGCGGGCGTGATCCATGCCGGCGTCGGCAAGGCGAGCTTCGAGCCCGAGAAGCTGGCGCAGAACATCCGCGCCTTCGTCGAGGCGGTGAGCCGCGCCAAGCCCTCGGGGGCCAAGGGCACCTACATGAAGAAGGTCTCGATCAGCTCGACCATGGGTCCGGGCGTGTCGATCGACCTCGGCTCGGCCACGCAGGGCTGAGCCAACGAGATTCCGCCGAGGCGACTCGGCGGATGGCGGGGCGGTCAGCCGCCCCGTCCTGTCCGAGACGGAGGGCGCGGGGGCTAGCCGCCGCATAAGTCCTTCCCGAGGCGGGGACGCGAGACATTCTTTCCGGGCGATCTGTCCGGGGCGATCTCGGGACCTGTCAGACGGACCCGGCCCCGCGGCTGGAGACCGGGCGCGGGGACAAGTGAGCCGGGGGGCGACCCCCGAACGTGGAGTGAACCGTGGATAGAGCCCAAAAAGAGCAGGTGGTCGAGGAACTCGGCCAGATCTTTGAAAGCTCTGGCGTCGTGGTGGTTGCCCGCTACGAGGGGATGACGGTTGCCGAAATGCAGGCCCTGCGCGCGCAGATGCGCGTGGCGGGGGGTGCTGTCCGCGTTGCCAAGAACAGGCTCGCCAAGATCGCCCTGGAGGGTAAGCCGGCGGCTTCGATCGCCGATTACCTGACGGGCATGACCGTGCTCGCCTTCTCCGAAGACCCCGTGGCTGCGGCCAAGGTCTCGGACGAGTACGCCAAGAAGAACGAGAAGTTCGTGATCCTTGGCGGCGCAATGGGCGACACGGCTCTCGACCCGGCCGGTGTGAAGGCCGTGGCGCAGCTGCCGTCGCGCGAGGAGCTCATCGCTTCCGTCGTGGCGTGCATCGGTGCCCCGGCCTCCAGCATCGCGGGCGCGATCGGCGCACCTGCCAGCAACATCGCGGGCATCCTCTCGACGCTCGAAGAGCGCGAGGCTGCCTGAGGCAACCCGTCCCGTCGTGGGTCCCCCATATGGGGGGTTGAAAACCCGACGTTGGAACAACATCTGGAAAGAACGGAAACATGGCTGACCTGAAAGCACTCGCCGAGCAGATCGTGAACCTCACGCTCCTGCAGGCCCAGGAACTGAAGACGATCCTCAAGGACGACTACGGCATCGAGCCCGCCGCCGGCGGCGCGGTGATGATGGCCGGTCCCGCCGGCGGCGCCGCCGCCGAGGCGGTCGAGGAGAAGACCGAGTTCGACGTCGTCCTGACCGAAGCCGGCCCCAACAAGATCAACGTGATCAAGGAAGTGCGCGCGATCACGGGTCTCGGCCTGAAAGAGGCCAAGGACCTGGTCGAAGCCGGCGGCAAGGTGAAGGAAGGCGCGAACAAGACCGATGCCGAGGAGCTCAAGACGAAGCTCGAGGCGGCTGGCGCCAAGGTCGAGCTGAAGTGATGCAACCGCCCCGCGGGGCGCTGCGCTGAATGACCTGAGGCAGGGTCCGGGACGTTCCCGGTCCCTGCCGAATCTGTCTTGAAGGCTGCTCCGGCTGGTGGAGCCGCCTTCAGGGCAGGTTCGGGTTCGGGAGCCCCCGGTGGGACGGGCGGCACGCATGGAACCTGGAACCACCCCGGTCTTGGCTGCCCGCACCGGGCCCGACGGTGTGCGGCGGCGCTGACGAAAGGCGATTGACCCCATGGCGCAAGCTTATGTCGGCCAGAAGCGCATCCGGCGCTCCTACGGCAATATCCGCGAAGTCCTCGAGATGCCGAACCTGATCGAGGTGCAGAAGTCGTCCTACGACCTGTTCCTCAACTCGGGCGAGGGCGAGGGTCACAACGACGGCGACGGCATCCAGGGCGTCTTCCAGTCGGTCTTCCCGATCAAGGACTTCAACGAGACCGCCGTGCTGGAGTTCGTCCGCTACGAGCTCGAGGCGCCGAAATACGACGTCGAGGAATGCCAGCAGCGCGACATGACCTATGCCGCGCCGCTGCGCGTGACGCTGCGTCTGATCGTGTTCGATGTGGACGAGAACTCGGGCACCCGCGCGGTCAAGGACATCAAGGAGCAGGACGTCTACATGGGCGACATGCCCCTGATGACGCAGAACGGCACGTTCATCGTGAACGGGACCGAGCGTGTCGTCGTCAGCCAGATGCACCGCTCGCCCGGCGTGTTCTACGACCACGACCGCGGCAAGACGCACTCGTCGGGCAAGCTGCTCTTTGCCTGCCGGATCATCCCCTATCGCGGGTCGTGGCTCGACTTCGAGTTCGACGCCAAGGACCTCGTCTTCGCGCGCATCGACCGCCGCCGGAAGCTGCCGGTGACGACGCTGCTCTATGCCCTCGGCATGGACCAGGAGGGCATCATGGATGCCTTCTACGACACCGTGGATTTCAAGCTGAAGCCGGGTGCCAAGGGCGCCGCGGACGGCTGGGTCACGCGCTTCTTCCCCGAGCGGGTGCGCGGCACGCGGCCGAACTATGATCTCGTGAACGCCGAAACCGGCGAGGTGATCGCCAAGGCCGGCGACAAGGTGACGCCGCGCCAGGTCAAGAAGCTGATCGACTCGGGCGAGCAGATCGACCTGCTGCTGCCCTACGAGCAGATCCTGGGCCGCTTCGTCGCGCGCGACATCATCAACGAGGAGACTGGCCTGATCTATGCCGAGGCCGGTGACGAGATCACGCTCGAGCACGACAAGCAGGGCGAGGTTTCGGGCGGGCTGCTGAAGGTGCTGCTGGACAACGGCATCACCGAGATCCCGGTCCTCGACATCGACCATGTCAATGTCGGCCCCTACATCCGCAACACGATGGCCGCCGACAAGAACATGAACCGCGATGGCGCGCTCATGGACATCTACCGCGTCATGCGGCCGGGCGAGCCGCCGACCGTCGATGCGGCCTCGACCCTCTTCAACAACCTGTTCTTCGATTCCGAGCGCTACGACCTCTCGGCCGTGGGCCGGGTGAAGATGAACATGCGCCTTGACCTCGACGCGCCGGACACCCAGCGGACGCTGCGCCACGAGGACATCGTGGCCTGCATCCGCGGTCTGGTGGAACTGCGCGACGGGCATGGCGAGATCGACGACATCGACCACCTCGGCAACCGCCGGGTGCGCTCGGTCGGCGAGCTGATGGAGAACCAGTACCGCATCGGCCTGCTGCGCATGGAGCGGGCGATCCGCGAGCGCATGTCCGGGGTCGAGATCGACACGGTGATGCCGCAGGACCTCATCAACGCCAAGCCGGCGGCGGCGGCGGTGCGCGAGTTCTTCGGTTCCTCGCAGCTGTCGCAGTTCATGGACCAGACGAACCCGCTCTCGGAAGTGACGCACAAGCGCCGCCTCTCGGCCCTCGGGCCGGGCGGTCTGACGCGCGAGCGCGCGGGCTTCGAGGTGCGCGACGTGCACCCGACCCATTACGGCCGGATGTGCCCGATCGAGACGCCGGAGGGCCAGAACATCGGCCTCATCAACTCGCTGGCGACCTACGCACGCGTGAACAAATACGGCTTCATCGAGACCCCCTACCGCAAGGTGATCGAGGGGCAGGTGACGGATGACGTGGTCTACATCTCCGCCACCGAGGAGATGCGCCACACCGTCGCGCAGGCGAATGCCGAACTGGACGAGAACGGCCGCTTCACGCAGGAGCTGATCTCGACCCGGCAGGCGGGCGACTTCACGCTGAACCCGGTGGACGTGATCGACCTCATCGACGTGTCGCCGAAGCAGCTCGTCTCGGTCGCCGCGGCGCTGATCCCGTTCCTCGAGAACGACGATGCCAACCGCGCGCTGATGGGCTCGAACATGCAGCGTCAGGCGGTGCCGCTGCTGCGGGCCGAGGCGCCCTATGTCGGCACCGGCATGGAGGCGATCGTGGCGCGCGATTCCGGCGCCGCCATCATGGCGCGGCGGGGCGGGGTCATCGACCAGGTCGATGCCCAGCGGATCGTCGTGCGCGCGACCTCGGACCTCGACGCCGGCGACGCGGGCGTGGACATCTACCGGCTGCGGAAGTTCAAGCGCTCCAACCAGTCCTCGACCATCAACCAGCGTCCGCTGGTGAAGGTGGGCGAGCGGGTGCAGAAGGGCCAGGTGATCGCGGACGGTCCCTCGACCGACCAGGGCGAGCTGGCGATCGGCCGCAACGTGGTCGTCGCCTTCATGCCGTGGAACGGCTACAACTACGAGGACTCGATCCTGATCTCGGAGCGGATCCACCGCGACGACGTGTTCACCTCGATCCATATCGACGAATACGAGGTGGCGGCGCGGGACACCAAGCTCGGGCCGGAGGAGATCACGCGGGACATCCCGAACGTGGGCGAGGAGGCGCTGCGCAACCTCGACGAGGCGGGCATCGTCTATATCGGCGCCGAGGTGGGGCCGGGCGACATCCTCGTGGGCAAGATCACGCCCAAGGGCGAAAGCCCGATGACGCCGGAGGAGAAGCTGCTCCGCGCCATCTTCGGCGAGAAGGCGTCGGACGTGCGGGATACCTCGCTGCGGCTGCCGCCGGGTGCCTATGGCACCATCGTCGAGGTCCGGGTCTTCAACCGCCACGGCGTCGACAAGGACGAGCGCGCGCTGCAGATCGAGCGCGAGGAGGTCGAGCGTCTGGCGCGGGACCGCGACGACGAGATGGCGATCCTCGAGCGCAACATCTACGCGCGGCTGAAGGCGCTGATCCTCGGCCAGAAGGCGGTCAAGGGTCCGAAGGGCGTCAAGGCCGGCTCGGAGATCAACGAGGAGCTGCTCGGCACGCTGAGCCGCGGCCAGTGGTGGCAGCTCGCCATCGCCGAGGAGGACACCGCCCGCGAGGTCGAGGCGCTGAACCAGCGGTTCGACGCGCAGAAGAAGGCCCTCGAGGCCCGCTTCGAGGACAAGGTCGAGAAGGTCCGCCAGGGCGACGACCTGCCTCCGGGCGTGATGAAGATGGTCAAGGTCTTCGTCGCGGTGAAGCGCAAGCTGCAGGCCGGCGACAAGATGGCCGGGCGCCACGGCAACAAGGGCGTCGTCTCCAAGGTCGTGCCGATGGAGGACATGCCGTTCCTCGCCGACGGCACGCCTGTCGACCTCGTCCTCAACCCGCTCGGCGTGCCGAGCCGGATGAACGTGGGCCAGATCCTCGAGGCGCATATGGGCTGGGCCGCGCGCGGCCTCGGCATCAAGATCGACGAGGCGCTGCAGGACTACCGCCGCTCGGGTGACATGGCGCCGGTGCGCGACGCCATGCGGATCGGCTATGGCGACGACTTCTACGCCGAGACCTTCGGGGACATGGACGACGAGACCCTCGTCGAGCATGCCGAGGCGGTCCGCGGCGGGGTGCCCGTCGCCACGCCGGTCTTCGACGGCGCCAAGGAGGCCGACATCAACGACGCGCTCAAGCGCGCCGGCTTCGACCAGAGCGGCCAGTCGGTCGTCTTCGACGGTCGCACCGGCGAGGCCTTCTCGCGGCCGGTGACGGTCGGCTTCAAGTATGTCCTGAAGCTGCACCACCTCGTCGACGACAAGATGCACGCCCGCTCGACCGGCCCCTACAGCCTCGTGACCCAGCAGCCGCTGGGCGGCAAGGCGCAGTTCGGCGGCCAGCGGCTGGGCGAGATGGAGGTCTGGGCGCTGGAAGCCTACGGCGCCGCCTACACCCTGCAGGAGATGCTGACGGTGAAGTCGGACGACGTCGCGGGCCGCACCAAGGTCTATGAGAGCATCGTCAAAGGCGAGGACAACTTCGAGGCCGGCGTGCCGGAATCGTTCAACGTGCTGGTCAAAGAGGTCCGGGGTCTGGGCCTCAACATGGAACTGCTGGACGCGGAGGTCGACGAGTAACGGTGCCTGCAGGCGCGCACCCTACCCCTCGTAGGGTGCGTGCTCCCCACGCACCGCCTCCGTCGCCCCGCCCCCTGCAAGGAATCTGAAATGAACCAGGAACTCTCCACCAACCCGTTTGCCCCCGTCGCGCCGCCCAAGCAGTTCGACGAGATCCGCATCTCGCTGGCTTCGCCCGAGCAGATCCTCGCCTGGTCCTTCGGCGAGGTGAAGAAGCCCGAGACCATCAACTACCGCACGTTCAAGCCCGAGCGTGACGGCCTCTTCTGCGCGCGCATCTTCGGTCCGATCAAGGACTACGAATGCCTGTGCGGCAAGTACAAGCGCATGAAGTATCGCGGCCTCGTCTGCGAGAAATGCGGCGTCGAGGTGACGCTGCAGAAGGTCCGGCGCGAGCGCATGGGCCATATCGAACTGGCTTCGCCGGTCGCTCATATCTGGTTCCTGAAGTCGCTGCCGTCGCGCATCGGCCTGATGCTGGACATGACGCTGCGCGACCTCGAGCGGATCCTCTACTTCGAGAACTACGTCGTGATCGAGCCGGGCCTCACCGACCTCACCTACGGCCAGCTGCTGACCGAGGAGGAGTTCCTCGACGCGCAGGACCAGTATGGCGCCGACGCCTTCACCGCCGACATCGGCGCCGAGGCGATCCGCGAGATGCTGGCCGCCATCGACCTGCAGGCGACCGCTGACCAGCTGCGCGAGGACCTCAAGGAGGCCACCGGTGAGCTGAAGCCGAAGAAGATCATCAAGCGGCTGAAGATCGTCGAGAACTTCCTCGAGTCGGGCAACCGGCCCGAGTGGATGGTGCTGACCGTGATCCCGGTCATCCCGCCAGAACTGCGCCCGCTGGTCCCGCTGGACGGCGGCCGCTTTGCCACCTCCGACCTCAACGACCTCTACCGCCGGGTCATCAACCGCAACAACCGCCTGAAGCGGCTGATCGAGCTGCGCGCGCCCGACATCATCGTGCGCAACGAGAAGCGCATGCTGCAGGAGTCGGTGGACGCGCTGTTCGACAACGGCCGCCGCGGCCGCGTCATCACGGGCAACAACAAGCGCCCGCTGAAGTCGCTGTCAGACATGCTCAAGGGCAAGCAGGGCCGGTTCCGCCAGAACCTGCTCGGCAAGCGCGTGGACTTCTCGGGCCGGTCGGTCATCGTGACCGGGCCGGAGCTGAAGCTGCACCAGTGCGGGCTGCCGAAGAAGATGGCGCTGGAGCTGTTCAAGCCGTTCATCTATTCGCGGCTCGAGGCGTTGGGCTATTCCACCACCGTCAAGCAGGCCAAGAAGCTGGTCGAGAAGGAGCGTCCCGAGGTCTGGGACATTCTCGACGAGGTGATCCGCGAGCATCCGGTGCTGCTGAACCGCGCGCCGACGCTGCACCGCCTCGGCATCCAGGCCTTCGAGCCGGTGCTGATCGAGGGCAAGGCGATCCAGCTTCACCCGCTGGTCTGCTCGGCCTTCAACGCCGACTTCGACGGCGACCAGATGGCCGTGCACGTGCCTCTGTCGCTCGAGGCGCAGCTGGAAGCGCGCGTCCTGATGATGTCGACGAACAACGTTCTGTCGCCCGCGAACGGCTCGCCGATCATCGTGCCGTCGCAGGACATGGTCCTCGGGCTCTACTACGCCACCATGCAGCGCGACGGCATGAAGGGCGAGGGGATGGTCTTCGCCAATCCCGAGGAGGTCGAGCACGCCATCGCCGCGGGCGAGGTGCATCTGCATTCGCGCATCACCGCCCGCATCCGGCAGGTGGACGAGGACGGCAACGTGGTGCTGAAGCGCTACGAGACCACCGCCGGCCGCATCCGCCTCGGCGCGCTGCTGCCGCTGAACGCCAAGGCCCCGTTCGATCTGGTGAACCGCCTGCTGCGCAAGAAGGACGTGCAGCACGTCATCGACACCGTCTATCGCTATTGCGGCCAGAAGGAGGCGGTGGTCTTCAGCGACAAGATCATGGGCCTCGGCTTCCGCGAGGCGTTCCGGGCCGGCATCAGCTTCGGCAAGGACGACATGGTCGTGCCCGACACGAAATGGGACATCGTCGGCGAAGTCACCGAGCAGGTGAAGGAGTTCGAGCAGCAGTATCTCGACGGCCTCATCACGCAGGGCGAGAAGTACAACAAGGTCGTGGACGCCTGGTCGAAGTGCAACGACCGCGTGACCGAGGCCATGATGGCCACGATCTCGGCCAAGCACCAGGACGAGAACGGTGCCGAGCTGGAGCCTAATTCGGTCTACATGATGGCGCATTCGGGCGCCCGCGGCTCGGTCAGCCAGATGAAGCAGCTTGGCGGGATGCGCGGGTTGATGGCCAAGCCCTCGGGCGAGATCATCGAGACGCCGATCATCTCGAACTTCAAGGAAGGCCTCAGCGTGCTCGAGTACTTCAACTCGACCCACGGCGCGCGGAAGGGCCTGTCGGACACCGCGCTGAAGACCGCGAACTCGGGCTACCTCACGCGGCGTCTGGTCGACGTGGCGCAGGACTGCATCATCCGCGAGCTCGACTGCGGCACCGATGCGGCGATCACCGCCTCGGCCGCGGTCAATGACGGCGAGGTCGTGTCGCCGCTCTCCGAGCGCATCCTCGGCCGCGTGGCGGCGGAGGACGTGGTGGCGCCCGGCAAGGACGAGGTGCTGATCGCCCGCAACGAGCTGATCGACGAGCGTCACGCCGAGGCCATCGAGCAGGCGGGCGTGCAGTCGGTCCGCATCCGCTCGGCGCTCACCTGCGAGAGCGAGGACGGCGTCTGCGCCCATTGCTACGGGCGCGACCTCGCCCGCGGCACGCTGGTCAACATCGGCGAGGCCGTGGGCATCATCGCCGCGCAGTCGATCGGCGAGCCGGGCACGCAGCTGACGATGCGGACCTTCCACATCGGCGGCATCGCGACCGGCGGTCAGCAGAGCTTCATGGCCGCGAACCAGGAGGGCACCGTCGAGTTCGAGGGCACCAGCCTGATCGAGAACGCCGCCGGCGAGCCGATCGTGATGAGCCGCAACATGGCGCTGGTCCTGAAGAACGCGCATGGCGAGCCGGTGGCGAACCACAAGCTGTTCTACGGCAGCAAGCTCTTCGTGAAGGAGGGCGACCAGGTCGGCCGCGGGCAGAAGCTGTTCGAATGGGACCCCTACACCCTGCCGATCATCGCCGAGAAGGCGGGGACGGTGCGCTATGTCGACCTGCTCTCGGGCCTCTCGGTCCGGGACGAGACCGACGACGCCACCGGCATGACGCAGAAGATCGTGACGGACTGGCGCTCGGCCCCCAAGGGCAACGAGCTCAAGCCCGAGATCATCCTGATGGATGCCGAAGGCGAGCCGGTCCGCAACGATCAGGGCAACCCGGTCAGCTACCAGATGTCGGTGGACGCGATCCTCTCGGTCGAAGACGGCCAGGAGGTGCGCGCGGGCGACGTGCTGGCGCGGATCCCGCGCGAGGGCGCCAAGACCAAGGACATCACCGGCGGTCTGCCGCGGGTGGCGGAACTGTTCGAGGCGCGCCGTCCCAAGGACCATGCCATCATCGCCGAGATCGACGGCACCGTGAAGTTTGGCAAGGACTACAAGAACAAGCGCCGGATCACGATCCAGCCCGATGCCGAAGGGGTGGAGCCGGTCGAGTACATGGTTCCCAAAGGCAAGCACATCCCGGTGCAGGAGGGCGACCAGATCCGCAAGGGCGACTACATCATGGATGGCAACCCTGCCCCCCATGACATCCTGCGGATCATCGGCATCGAGGCGCTGGCGGACTACCTCATCGACGAGGTGCAGGACGTCTACCGGCTGCAGGGCGTGAAGATCAACGACAAGCACATCGAGGTGATCGTCCGCCAGATGCTGCAGAAGATCGAGATCCTCGATTCCGGCGACACGACGCTGCTGAAGGGCGAGCATGTCGAGCGCGACGAGTTCGCCGAGGAGAACGCCAAGATCGAGGCGCGCGGCGGCCGTCCGGCCACGGGCGAGCCGGTGCTGCTGGGCATCACCAAGGCCAGCCTGCAGACCCGCAGCTTCATCTCGGCCGCCTCCTTCCAGGAGACGACCCGCGTGCTGACCGAGGCTGCCGTCCAGGGCAAGCGCGACAAGCTGGTGGGCCTGAAGGAGAACGTCATCGTCGGCCGGCTGATCCCGGCCGGCACCGGCGGGGCGACCGCGCGGACCCGCCGGATCGCGGGCGAGCGCGACAGCGAGGTGATCGAGCAGCGCAAGGCCGAGGCCGCCGCCGCGGCCGCCCTCGCCGCGCCCGAGCCGGTCTCGCCCACGGTCGAGTCGCTGGTCGATGCCGACATGGACACGATCATCACCTCGCCCGAGGAGTGATCGCGCGATAGACGACTGGAACGGCCCGCCCTCACCGGCGGGCCGCTTCGCTTTCCGGGCGCGACCCTATCCGTCCCAGGCCTGCACCGCCGACTGCCGGGCGATGCGCCCGTCGCTCAGCTCGAGCGCGGCGATGCAGAAGACGCGGGTGCCGTCCGGGTAGGCGCAGCTCTCGGTGAAGGCCAGGCGGTCGCCTTCGGTCACGGCAAAATCCACGGCATGGGTCATCGCCCGTGAGCTGACGTCCTCCCAGTAGGCCGCGATGTCCTTGCGCCCGCGCAGCACACGGGGACTGCTCGGCGGGTTCTGGCGGTCGATGATCCGCATTCGGCGTCGTCGGCGTAAAAACCGGCCAGCCGCCTGCCGTCGCTGGATTCGATCGCCTGTTTCAGACCTTCGGCGCTGACGCGCTCGGTCGTTCCGTCGTCCACGGCATCCTCCCTCAACATGATCGTCGGGGCGGCCGCTCGGACATGGCAGTCTTGGGGAGCGTCATGGCCGTCGCTCGCCTCGCGCCGTATTCTAGCACGAACCGGCACCTCGCGCGCGGCTTCCCTTCCTTGGCCGTCCCGGCTAACGGTCCGGCATCCCCGCGATTTCCCGGACCCCTCCGATGACCCGCCAGCCCGATGCCATGCCGCTCGCGCAGCCCCTCACCGGGCAGTCCGACAACATCCGTGGCGCCGGGATCATGGCCCTGTCGATGGCCGCCTTCGCCAGCAACGACGCGGGGATCAAGTTCGCGGCCGAGACGCTGCCCCTCTACGAGGCCATCGCCATCCGCGGCGTCATGGTCTCGCTGCTGCTGCTGGGCTTTGCCTGGCTGACCGGCGGCCTCGACCTGCGCATTCCGCGGGGCGACCGCCTGCGCTTCGGGGTGCGGCTCTTGGCCGAGGTTGGCTCGAGCCTGCTCTTCCTCCATGCGCTGACCCACATGCCCCTCGGCGCTCTCTCGGCGATCATGCAGTCGCTGCCGCTTCTGGTGATGCTGGCGGCGGCGCTCGTCTTCGGCGAGCGGATCGGCTGGCGCAGGCTTTCGGCGGTGGGCGTGGGCCTCGTCGGCGTGGCGCTGATCGTGCGGCCGGGCAGCGACAGCTTCAATGTCTGGTCGCTCTACGGCCTGGGGGCGGTGCTGCTGCTGGTAGCGCGCGAGATCACGACGCGGCGGCTAAGCGCGGGCATCCGGTCCAGCACCGTGGCCCTCGCCGCGGCCGTGGGCGTCACCCTCTCGGCCTTCGTGCTGCCCGATGCGGCGGCGTGGCGGGTGCCGCGGGTGGAGGAGGTCGGCGCGCTCACCATCTCGGCCTGCTTCCTCTCGGTCGGCTATGTCGCGGCGGTCGCCGCCATGCGCGTGGGCGAGGTCTCGTTCGTCTCGCCCTTCCGCTACACGCAGCTTCTGGTGGCGATGGCGCTCGGCTTCGCGGTCTTCGGCGAGGTGCCGCGTCTGACGACTTGGATCGGCGCCGCGCTGCTCGTCGGCGCGGGCGTCTATTCGATCTGGCGCGAGCAGCGGCTGCGGGCGAGGGGGCGCTAGATGCAGGTCCAGATCCTCGGCCTCTGCCGCTTCTCCTATCTCGGCCTGCGCGGCTTTCAGGTCGAACATGAGCGCCTCGAGGATCGCCGCGCCTTCCTCTACGACCCCGAGCGCCTCGCCCGCCGCTGGTTCTGGTTCGAGAACGTGACCCTGCCCGCGCTGCGGGCGCAGACCGATCCCGCCTTCACCCTCGTGGTGATGACCGGGCCCGACCTGCCCGAGCCGTTCCTCACCCACCTGCGCGAGGCCGAGGCGACGATCCCGCAGCTGAAGCTGTCGCTGGTCCCGCCGATGAACTACCACCTCGCGGCCTGTGATCACGCGGTGCGTCCGTTCCGCAAGGCGGGGGCCGAGGTGATCGGGCATTTCCGCATGGATGACGACGACGCCGTGGCGGTGGACTTCGTCGAGCGGGCGCGGCGCGACTTCCGTCTGGTCGAGGCGGCCTGCGCGCAACATGGCGGCGCGGCGATCGACTACATGCGCGGGCTGCTGCTGAGCGCCTCGGCGCGCGGGCTGAAGGTGACGCCGCGTGTGTTCCACAACGCGTCCGCCGCGCTCGTGGTCTATCTGCCGCCCGAGGACCTGCGCACCGCCGTGCATCTCGCGCACTGGCGCATCGCTGAGCTTGTGCCGACGCTGGGCCTCGCCGACTCGCCGATGCTCTGCCGGTTGCTCACCGGCGACAACGACAGCGGCGCGGCGGGGCCGGGCTATGACTGGGAGACGGCGGAGGACAAGGTCGCGCTGATGTGGGACCGCTTCCGCCTGCGCCGCTGGGCGCTTCACCGTGCGGCAAAGACCGGCGGGCGCGACGCCGAAGCGGCGCGCTGACTCCAAGGCGCGGTGTTGACAGCCTCACCGATTCCCCTTATAGCCCGCGCACCCCGGCGGGATGCCCCTTCGGGACCCAGAACCGATGTGGTCACGATCCGGGCCCGGTGCCCCGATCCTCTGGAATTCCACCGCATGCCCCCCCAACTACGGGAGGCGGGTGCGGTTTTGGCGTTTGTGGCGGCCGGACTTTCGGCCTGCGCAGGCGCCGCGACGATATTGTGAGCCGGCCCAACCGGGGCGCGGCGACCGAAAGAAGCAACACGGGGTTGAAACCGGAATGCCGACGATCCAGCAGCTGATCCGCAAGCCGCGGCAGCCCAAGGTGCAGCGCTCGAAGTCGCAGCACCTCCAGTCCTGCCCGCAGAAGCGCGGCGTCTGCACGCGCGTCTACACGACGACGCCGAAGAAGCCGAACTCGGCCATGCGGAAGGTCGCCAAGGTGCGGCTGACCAATGGCTTCGAGGTCATCAGCTACATTCCGGGCGAGAAGCACAACCTGCAGGAGCACAGCGTGGTCCTGATCCGCGGCGGCCGCGTCAAGGACCTTCCGGGCGTGCGCTACCACATCCTGCGCGGCGTGCTGGATACCCAGGGCGTCAAGGACCGCCGTCAGCGCCGGTCGAAATACGGCGCCAAGCGCCCGAAGTGAGGAACTGAGAGATGTCCCGCCGCCACGCCGCCGAGAAGCGCGAAATCCTGCCCGACGCCAAATTCGGCGACCGGGTCCTGACGAAATTCATGAACAACCTGATGGTCGACGGCAAGAAGTCGACGGCCGAGCGGATCGTCTACTCGGCCCTCGAGCGGGTGCAGACCCGCCTCAAGCGCGAGCCGATCGAGGTGTTCCACGAGGCGCTCGACAACGTGAAGCCCTCGGTCGAGGTGCGCTCGCGCCGGGTCGGCGGCGCCACCTATCAGGTCCCGGTCGAGGTGCGGCCGGTCCGCCGCGAGGCGCTCGGCATCCGCTGGCTGATCGACGCGGCCAAGAAGCGCAACGAGCACACCATGGAAGAGCGCCTGGCGGGCGAGCTGTCGGACGCAGTGCAGAACCGCGGCTCGGCCGTGAAGAAGCGCGAAGACACCCACAAGATGGCCGACGCCAACAAGGCGTTCAGCCACTACCGCTGGTAAGGACGACGAAGATGGCGCGCGAATACGCTCTCGACCACTACCGCAACTTCGGGATCATGGCCCATATCGACGCGGGCAAGACCACGACGACCGAGCGGATCCTGTTCTACACCGGCAAGAACCACAAGATGGGCGAAACCCACGAGGGTGCGTCCACGATGGACTTCATGGAGCAGGAGGCCGAGCGCGGGATCACTATTTCGTCCGCCGCGACCACGACCTTCTGGCAGCGCCAGGAAGACCCGACCAATGAAGGCACCGCCGAGACGAAGTATCGTTTCAACATCATCGACACCCCCGGCCACGTGGACTTCACCATCGAGGTCGAGCGTTCGCTGGCGGTCCTCGACGGTGCCATCGCGCTGCTGGACGCCAACGCCGGCGTCGAGCCGCAGACCGAGACGGTCTGGCGCCAGGCCGACCGCTACAAGGTGCCGCGGCTCGTCTTCGTCAACAAGATGGACAAGATCGGCGCCGACTTCTTCAAATGCGTCCAGATGATTAAGGACCGCACCGGCGGCACCCCGGCCCCGATCGCCCTGCCGATCGGCGCCGAGGACTACCTCGAGGGCATCGTCGACCTGATCAAGATGGAAGAGTGGGTCTGGAAGGGCGAGGACCTCGGTGCCTCCTGGATTCGCCAGCCGATCCGCGATGACATGAAGGAGCTTGCCGAGGAATGGCGCGGCAAGCTGATCGAACTCGCCGTCGAGCAGGACGACGAGGCGATGGAAGCCTATCTCGAGGGCAACGAGCCCGACGAGGAGACCCTGCGCCGGCTGATCCGCAAGGGCACGCTGAGCCTGTCGTTCTTCCCCGTCACCGCCGGTTCCGCCTTCAAGAACAAGGGCGTGCAGCCGCTGCTGAACGCGGTCATCGACTTCCTGCCGGCGCCGACCGACGTGCCGCCGCTGATGGGCTTCGCGCCCGACGACGAGACCGAAACCCGCAGCATCGCGCGCAAGCCTGATGACGCGGAACCCTTCTCGGCGCTCGCCTTCAAGATCATGAACGACCCCTTCGTCGGCTCGCTCACCTTCACGCGGATCTATTCGGGGAGCCTCAAGAAGGGCGACGCGATGCTGAACGCGACCAAGGGCAAGCGCGAGCGCGTCGGCCGCATGATGCTCATGCACGCCGCCAGCCGGGCCGAGATCGACGAGGCTTTCACGGGTGACATCATCGCGCTCGCGGGGCTGAAGGAGACCACGACCGGCGACACGCTCTGCGATCCGGCCAAGCCCGTGGTCCTCGAGACCATGACCTTCCCGCAGCCGGTGATCGAGATCGCGGTCGAGCCGAAGTCGAAGGCTGACCAGGAGAAGATGGGCCTGGCCCTTCAGCGCTTGGCCGCCGAGGACCCCTCCTTCCGCGTCGAGACCGACATCGAGTCGGGCCAGACGATCATGAAGGGCATGGGCGAGCTTCACCTCGACATCCTCGTCGATCGCATGAAGCGCGAGTTCAAGGTCGAGGCGAACATCGGCGCCCCGCAGGTGGCCTATCGCGAGACCATCTCGAACGAGGCCGAGATCGACTACACGCACAAGAAGCAGACCGGCGGCACCGGCCAGTTCGCGCGCGTGAAGCTGGTCATCACCCCGACCGAGCCGGGCGAGGGCTACTCGTTCGAGAGCAAGATCGTCGGCGGCGCGGTTCCGAAGGAATACGTCCCCGGCGTCGAGAAGGGCATCAAGTCGGTCATGGATTCCGGTCCGCTGGCGGGCTTCCCGGTGATCGACTTCAAGGTCGCGCTGATCGACGGCGCCTTCCACGACGTCGACTCGTCGGTGCTGGCCTTCGAGATCGCCTCCCGTGCGGCCATGCGCGAGGGCCTGAAGAAGGCCGGCGCCAAGCTGCTGGAGCCGATCATGAAGGTCGAGGTGGTGACGCCCGAGGAATACACCGGCGGCATCATCGGCGACCTGACCTCGCGGCGCGGCATGGTCCGCGGCCAGGACACCCGCGGCAACGCCAACGTCATCGACGCGATGGTGCCGCTGGCCAACATGTTCGGCTACATCAACAACCTGCGCTCGATGTCCTCGGGCCGGGCGGTGTTCACGATGCAGTTCGACCATTACGAAGCCGTGCCGCAGAACATCTCCGACGAGATCCAGAAGAAATACGCATGACCGGCGGTGCGTGGGAAACCACGCACCCTACCCAACCCGTAGGGTGCGTGCTGGCACGCACCGTCTGACAAAGGAGCCTTTCGATGGCGAAAGCAAAGTTCGAACGCACGAAGCCGCATGTGAACATCGGCACGATCGGTCACGTTGACCACGGCAAGACGACGCTGACGGCGGCGATCACGAAGTATTTCGGCGACTTCAA
>NZ_WKKA01000026.1 GCF_009674885.1 Paracoccus sp. S-4012 | reverse complement strand
GGTCATCGGGGTCTCCTGTGGTCCGTGGTTGAAGCGTCGAAACTCCACCTCGACCATACACCTCGATGGCCACCTCGGGTTACACCGGCAGAGCCAGCGAAATTACACCACCTGCGCGGACGCTAACGTTCCACCAATCCTGCTCGACGGCCCGCCTGGCATTGGCAAGAGCCATTGGGCCCGGAGCCTCGGCACGCTGCTGGCGCTTCCTGTCGCTGTTGTAGAGGCCACCGGCGAGAGCGCCAGCTTCGGCGTGGTCGGCAGCCAGCGCGGCTGGAGCGGCGCCTATCCCGGCCGCCTGATCCAGACCGTGCTCGACTCGTTGGTCGGCAACCCCCTGATCGTCGTCGACGAAATCGAGAAGGCCGGCCAGCCCACCTCCACCAGCGGGATCACCTTCGGTCTGCAGCAAGCACTGCTGCCGCTCATCGAGCCGATGTCAGCGCGGCGCTGGAGCTGCCCCTATTACCAGGTAAGGTTCGACATGCCCTGGGTCGGCTGGGTGCTGACCTCGAACAGCACCCGTCCGCTGCCGCGGCCCCTGCTCAGCCGCCTGACGGTCCTCAGGTTGCCGGCACTGACCATAGATCAGCTCGCCGCCTTCGCCATGACGGCCGGCCGGTCCCGCGGGCTTTCGGATGCGTCGCTCTCGGCAATTGCCGAGGCGCTCCGATCGGTCACGTCTGTTGCGGAGACAAGACCGAGCCTGCGCACGGTGATGCGGATGCTCGATCGCGCCGCCGATCTCGAGAACAAGCCCCGGCTGATGTGACGGAACCGGGACTACGCGCGTGATCGCGCCTTCTGACAATCTCGGAAAGAGGATGACAAGATGAGAGTTCTCGTCACGGCCGATTGGCACTTCGACATCTGGCTGCGCGCCAACACCAACCCGTTCAGCCGAATCGCCGACGTGCTCGAGACCCTCGACGCGCTCATCATCGTGGGTGATCTATCGAACGACCCTCGTCATGGCTGGCCGAACCTGTTCGGATATCTCAAGTACCTGATCCCACTCGAGAACGTCTGGGTCATTCCCGGCAACCACGATTATTACTCCTGGAACCTTCACGACGACGATGGCCTCGCCGTAATCGCCACGAGGGGTGGAGTCAACTTTGCGCAGAAACTGGCCATCACGATCGACAAAGCCCGATTTCTTTGCTGCACCCTCTGGACCGATTTTGCACTGACCGGCGATGTGGTTGGTGCAATGGCAGTCGCTCGACACACCATGCTCGACTACACCCGAATTGTGGTCGGCCCATCGCGGAATCGGCTCGATCCGGAGCATCTGCTCGAATTGCACGTCGAACATGTCGCATGGCTGGATGCGGAACTACGCAAGCCTTTTGTCGGGCAGACATTCGTCGCCACCCATCATGCGCCGCATCGGGCCGTTGCCGGTCCGATCGACGCCGCTACCCCGGCCTTCGTTTCGGATCTCGACGATCTGATCCGGGACCACCAGCCGGACGCCTGGTTCTTCGGTCATACCCACCGCTGGCTGGAGGCACGGATCGGACGCACGCTGATCCGTACCGTCTCGCTGGGCTATCCTGGCGAGGTCGACCCTGCGCAAGAACGGAGCCTGCTGCTGCGCGGGCTCATCGGGATCGGGAAGCCGACATGACCGGCATGAACAAGGCTGCTCCCGACCCGAGGTTCTGGGCCGCGGAGGTCATCACCTTCTTGTTGGACACTATCCCCGGCTCCGTCGACAATGACGAGGAACTCGACCATCGGTTCGTTTCTGCGTATCAGATGGGATGCGAGGCGCTGTCCGCACTCGGACAAGCCGAAGAAACCCACCGCGGCGCCCGCCTGCTTGCGGCTGCGCAACAACCCGGCATCTGGCCCCGCTGGGACGATATCTGCGTGGTGATCCGGAAGCTTGCTCAGCAAGCGGACCTGCTGTCCTGCCGGATGGCTGACGGCGGGGAGAACCCCAGTCATATCGCCTAGTTCGGCCGTGACAACAGATGGGTTCCGCCGCCGAACATCGGTCCAGCTCATGGTCTCGGTTGGGCCCACGCGGCCCCCAACCTGTTGCCGGTGCTGAAGGCCCTTGGCCTGATTGAGGCCGGCCGCTGGACGAACCGCGCTGACACGGTGTTCTGGCGTGTCCAGCCCGAGGACTGGCCCATGGCCATTGCCGGCGATCACCGATTCTTGGCGGCAGTGGACCATGCCGTCCGGACGATCCCCGGCGACGTCAGAGCGGAGATTGAGGAGTTGGTGACGATTACAGACAAGGACGTGTTGGACGGCATGGCCGGACGGAGGGCGGGCCCGTGTGATCAGCCAGGCGCTCCGCGGTTGCTGACTGAACAGGTCACCCCAGAGTCCGTGCGGCGCAGCATCGCGTTCTGCCGACGGGTCGGCCTCGACTGGCTGTTCTTCATCCGCTGGCGGATGCCTGAGGGCTGGTTGGGACCCAAGGAGCGGACGCGCGCCTTGGACATCTTCCATGACGCTTTGGCCATCTCAATGCGGCGCGCCGTGCTGGCAAGGCTCTGGCCTCACGCGCTCAGGATGGCGGAATAGGATCCCGTCCACCGGCTCAAGAGCGAGACTGAGGTTGGAGCATTTCCATGAAATACTTCGTCGGGCCTCGAGGCAGACGGCGGTGATCCGCCCTGATTCGCTTGCATGCGCGGTTCGCAGAGAGGTTATCCAACGAATAGGCGAGGCAGCGGTCTCATCCCCGAGGTGATTAGCATGCACCCCAGTCGACCGCAAAGGCGCTCTTCGATCTCCTCTCAGCGTCGCCGTTACCCGCGCGGCCGATTCCAGGGCCATGGAACTCGTTTGGATAGCCGGCGGTAAAACAATCGAGAAAGAGCATGACATGGACGAGCCGGTCCAGCTTGTGTTGCTAATTGCTGCCGACTTCCAGGAACGAGCTTACTTGTGTCACTTCCTTCATTACGGCTGGCAGGCGGAGCCGCCGGACCATGTCACTTTGCTTGCCCTTGGGCTCTTCATCACGGCCGGGGCGAGACGAGTTGAGGATAGGCCGCGGAGCCAGAAAGCGGCAGAGCAGACACACAGGATAATAACTACCATATCTCGAAGGATCACAATGACACTAGCGCTCTCAGTTTCCATCGGGGTAGAGTTCGCGCAGACGGCATTCAAGGCCATGCTCGTTTCGGGGGGGGGGGGGAAATTTCGGCTATCCTTCTGATCGGCCTCCGTTCCCGCCTGCTCGCCTCTAATGATCTCCTAAGGCAGCAGAGTGCTCTGGAGCTGCTGGCGCACGCGGTTGAAAGGCGAAAGGCCCGATTGGACCGGACCGCCGAACCCTGAATAAGTGGCGATCGTATAGCGCAGCGTCGCGCGGCTACGTTGGAAGACGACTGGCGGCGAACTATCCGCGACCACCTCTAACGCGGCACCGAGAGTGGCAGAGCTGTCTAAAATGACCGGAACTCGTCCGGCACGCGGAACGATCGCCCGTCATCGATCGATGTCGAGCCTAGGATGACAGGGTTGGCGACGATCATTGGCACGACGAGCGATAGCAACTGCCCGGCGCGAAGTACAAGACCGGAGGCTTGCCGGTGTTCTGCGAAAGCCGCGACCCAGTGCTGACGAGGCCCACCACGAGGTGGCGCTGCTCTCGCTTCACCCTGACCATGGGCGCCTGCAACCTCGCCCTGCCTCGCCTGCTCGCCGCGTAATCGGGCAAGCTCGCGCGCGGGACGTCGCGAACAACGGCGCCCCGCGGCCGTGCACCCTGCCCTGCCTTTCGCCCTCCTTCACCCCGCGATTCAGTCGCCGCCGGATGAGCGACGGGGGTCAGGGTCAGCTCTCGCATGGTATCGATCGATGCCAATCGCGCGCTGGGCTGCCGAACCGGAGAGGATCTCGTTCAGGCCGACGAAGGCGCTGCTCTCCAGGACTACCTCGATCACCTGGCTCTGGGAGCCTACGCCTGAGCTTCGCAGGCTGTTGCGGTCCCTCCGGTTGATCTTGGCCAAGCTCTTGGCCCGGTGGACAGTTACCTGATCCACTGTGCCTTGCCGAGCGCGTCCAGGATCGTGACGCCGAGCCTGCCGGCCAGCTCCCTCAGCCGCGCAGCGGTGACTACGGCGAGCGGAATGCCCTCCGCCGAGCGCTCACGGGCAGTCAGGACGCGCCGCGCTCTCGTGGCGCCAGCACTGCGTCGGTGGCCGCTGGTTCGGCCGCGATGCGTCCGTCGACTGCAACGCTCGCCGCCCGGACTTGCATGGTAAGGTGACCTAGCAGGCCGCTGAAGAAGTTGTCGCTCTACCTGGTTTGAGGAACATGATTCATCCCCCTACGGTTACTGCGGGGGTGATGATGCGCGGCACAGACGAGACGAGCAGGTCGCTGTTCAGATATGTCGATCTCGAGGCGCGCATTCCAGCACGGCATCCGCTGCGCAAGATCAGGCAGTGTGTGAATGACGCGCCGCCCAGCCTCGATGCCGAGTTCGAGATGTTCTAAACCGATTTCGGCCGTCCCTCGATCCCCCCGGAACGGTTGATCCGGGCGAGCCTGATCCAGATCCTGCTCTCGGTCCGCTCCGAGCGGCAACTGATGGAGCAGATGCAGTATAATCTGCTGTTCCGCTGGTTTGTGGGGCTCGGCATCGACGCCCCCGTGTCGGCGCCGACCGTCTTCACCAAGAACCGCGACCGGCTGCTGACCACCGAGATGTCGCGGCACCGGTGATGGCGGCGATCCTGGCGCGCCGCGAGGTCGCGCCGCTCCTGTCGGAGGAGCATTTCTCGGTCGGTGGCACGCTGGTCAAGGCCTGGGCCTCGATGAAGAGCTTTCAGCCGAAGCCTGACGTCGCCCCGCCTGATGACGAGGAGCCGGGCGACCCGCCCCCGCCCGGCACGACTGCCGTCGATCAGCCCGAACAGACCCGAGCCCAGCCCGGCCAATGCCCCGCCCCACCCGCCAACACCGCAGTGCCGAGGTCGATTTCCGAGGTGAGCGGCGCACGAACGTCACCCATGCCTCGACCACAGATCCGGACGCCCGGCTCTACAGGATGTCGCCCGGCATCGGTGCGATGCACGTCCTGAGCCTTGTTGCGGCGCGCCCGCGGAACCGGGATGCGCGTGGCTGGTTGTGCAGGGCGCGGAGGACCGGGAACGGGATCACCGCGCTTGCCGCCTGCGTCCGAAAGCCCCCATGCCCAGAACCCCGCAACAGGCCCGCTCCGCCTGCCGCCTCGGAAATGCCGAATGCGCCGCCGCCCTGGCGGAGACCCTTGCCAAGGGTGACGTCCTGTTCGCCGCCGAGAGCGAGACGGAGGCCGAAGCGATCGCCGCCGCGCTGACCGTCGCCGCGCCAGAAGCCGAGGTTGCGCTGCTGCCCGAAAGCGATGCGCTGCCCGGTGACGAGACGCCAGCCTCGCCCGCCAATATCGGCGCGCGCAACGCGGCGCTGGCGCGGCTGCGGCGGGTGGACGGATCCGTTGCCCTCGTCACCACCGCCGATGCCCTGGCTCATGCCTGGCCTGCGCCTGACGCGGTCTTAGCCGACCTGTTCCACGTGGCGGTCGGCGAGGCGATGGACCTCGCCGCGCTCCTCGAAGCCATCATTGCTCTCGGCTACAGCGAGGACGACCGCGTGGACGAGCCGGGCGAGGTCGCGCTGCGCGGGCAGGTGCTGGACGTGTTCCCGGCGCAGGCCGTGGACCCGGTACGGATCGAGGTGGCGGAGGGTCGTGTCGCCTGGATCAGCACCTACGACCTGGTGGATCAGCGGACGATCGAGGACATCGAGCGCGTCGAGATTGCCTCCGTTACCGAGCCGTCACTGGGCGAGACCCGCTGCGCGCTGACTGACCATCTCCTTGCGGCAAGGATCGTCCTCAGCCCCGCCGCCGACCGACGCCGCCGCAACGTCCTTGCCCTCGCGGCCGAGATCGGCAGCGCCTCCGCCGCCCGGCGGCTGCTGCCGGAGGACGACTGGGTCGCCGCCATTGCCGACCGTGAGCGGCTCAACCTCGCACGCCAAGGCCAGCCACCCGCGCGCTTCGTCGAGAGCCGCAATCCGGAGCGTGCCTTCCTCCGCACCGCCCGCGCCGCGCTCGAAGCCGGCGACCGCGTCGCGCTTCTTGGCAGCGAGCGCGACCTGCGCTTCCTCTCCCGCCGCGCCGCGAAGCTTCTCGGCCAGCCGGTCGAACCCGCCGCCTCCTGGGCCGCCATCGCCGCCAGCCATCCCGGCAGCGTCCATTCCCTCCCCATGCCCGCCGAGCGCGGGTTCCGGCGCGACGGCATCCTCGCCATCGCCGCCGCCGATCTTCTGGGCAGCCGGGCGCGGCGTGGGGATGCGGTGGCGGCGGCGCAGGGGCTGCCCGATCAGGTCGGCATCCGCATCGGCGATGTGGTGGTGCACGAGGACCACGGCATCGGCCTCGTTTCCGGCCTCGAAGCCCTGCCCGGCATGGGCGAGGACGATGCCGGCGAGGCGATCCGGCTGACCTATGCGAGCGACGCGGTTCGGCTGGTCCCGGTCGCTCAGGCGCATCGCATCTGGCGCTATGGGGCGGAGCCCGACGCGGTGACGCTGGACCGGCTGGACGGCTCGAGCTGGAGGAAGCGCCGGGAGGAAGTCGAGGCGGCGGTGGCCGAGACAGCGCGGGGCCTCGCCGAACTGGCCGCGGCGCGGGAGGGGCAGACGGCGCCGGTGTTGGACCCCGACCCGGCCGCCTACGAACGCTTCGCCGCAAGCTTCCCCTTTGCCGAGACGCCCGACCAGGCCCGCGCCATCGAGGCAGTGCGCGACGACCTCGCCTCGGGGCGTCCGATGGACCGGCTGGTGATCGGCGATGTCGGCTACGGCAAGACCGAAGTGGCGCTGCGCGCTGCGGCGCTTGCGGTGCTGGCAGGGCGGCAGGTGGCCGTCGCCGCGCCCACGACCGTGCTGGCGCGGCAGCATGTCGAAACCTTCGAGCGCCGCTTCGCTCCCCTGGGCAAGCGCGTCGGCGCGCTGCACCGGCTGTCCTCGGCGGCCGAGCGGAAGGCGGTGAAGGAGGGGCTGGCGGATGGCTCGGTCGATATCGTCATCGGCACCAGCGCGGTGGCCGGCAAAGGCGTGAAGTTCATGGACCTGGGCCTCGTCGTCATCGACGAGGAGCAGCGTTTCGGGACGGCCGACAAGCAGAAGCTGCGCGGCCTCTCGGCCGCGCATGTCCTGACGCTGACCGCGACGCCGATCCCCCGGACCTTGCAGACGGCGCTCGTGGGCCTGCAACAGCTGTCGGTCATCGCCACGCCGCCCTCGCGCCGGCAGCCGATCCGCACCAGTGTGGCGCCCTTCAGCACCGGCGCCCTGCGGGCGGCGCTGCTGCGCGAGCGCGCGTGGCGGGGACAGAGCTTCGTCGTGGTGCCGAAGATCGCGGACATGGCGCCGATGGCGGCGGTGCTGCGCGAGGCACTCCCCGGCTTCGAGTTGCTGCAAGCCCATGGCAAGCTGCCCGCCGCCGAGATCGACGAGGCCATGATCCGCTTCGCGCGCGGTGAGGGCGACGTCCTGCTGGCCACGAACATCATCGAGGCGGGCCTCGACGTGCCGCGCGCCAACACGATGGTGGTCTGGAAGGCCGATCGCTTCGGCATGTCGCAGCTCCACCAGCTGCGCGGCCGCGTCGGACGCGGCAACCTGCGGGCGCAGATGCTGATGCTCACCGAGGCCGACGAGGAAATCACGTTGAAGCGGTTGCAGACGCTGGAAACGCTGAACCGACTCGGCGCCGGCTTCGAAATCAGCGCCCGCGACCTCGACCTGCGTGGCGCGGGCGACCTGCTGGGCGAGAGCCAGGCCGGGCACATGAAGCTGATCGGGGTGGAACTGTATCAGCGGCTGCTGGCAGACGCCCTCGACCCGGGCGGTGCCGGGGAGATGCCGGAGCTGTCGCTGGGCCTCGCCGGGCGGCTGCCCGAGGACTGGATCGCCGATGCGGACACGCGGCTGGAGGTCTACATGCGGCTCTCGCGGCTCGATGCGGCCGAGGGCGTTGACCTGCTGGAGGCGGAGCTGGAGGACCGGTTCGGCGACATCCCCGACCCGGCGCGGTGGCTGCTCAGGACCGCCCGGATGCGCGCGCAGGCTCGTGCCATCGGGATCGCGCGTATCGTCGCCGGGCCGAAGGGGATCGCGCTCTATCCCCGCAACGGGGTGGAACTGAACGCCAAAACGCTGGAGAAGGGCGACGACGGCCTTGTCCTGCGCGAGTGTATCGCGGATGCGGGCGAGCGGCTGGACCGGCTGGCCGACCTGCTCTCGCCGCTTGCCGACGCCGACTGACCTTGGCAATCGATCGTCGCACTAGGATTCGCAGACCCGCACGGCTTCGGACACACCTCCGCTCTCCCTGTCGGCCCGGCCTTCTTCGGGAACGCGAGAGATCCCGACGCCTTCCGACAGCCGCGTGCCGGCGCTGCTGCTCGAGGTAGGTGACGCCAAAAGCGACGCCGTCCGCTCCGCGCAGCGGCATTCTAGTAGGTCACGCGGCGGCTCGCCCGAAATTTCCGCGATCGCCTCGGCATAGTGCAGGACTGCCACGGCATCGAGCGGAGTGCCCAGCAGCAGGACCTTTCCGCCGAGATGAACGAGCCCCTCCAGAGGCGAGCCGCCCCAAGGCCTGACCGAGCTGATGGTGCTCGATCAGCTCCTGCGCGCGGGCCAGACCGCAAACATGGAAGCTCAGGATGCGCGCTGCGCCGCGCGCCGGGGAGTATCGGCGAGGAACTGGTTGAGCAGGGCGAAGCCGAATGGGTGCCGGCTGTTTCTGAATCAAAGGCCGGTCAGGCGAGGCGCTCATCCTCGTTCATGCGTGCACCGTTCAGGGTTGCCTCGTAAGGCAACCGGTCCACGACGCGTAGCCCGTCAGGATGCCTGTCGGCTCACGATCTCGAGAAGCTTAGCGATGATGCCCCCGACCCGCCCTCGACGGTCCCGAGAGCTTTCACCGAAGCCTGCACCATCAGCAGGTCGCCGGGCTCGCCGGCCAGCCGAAGAAGGTCCGCGATGACCGAGGCTCTTCATGTGCCAAGCGCCTTGTCGGCAACGGCGGTGCAGGCTGCACGCATTGTGCACACAAGCGAACAGCGTGCAGAGGCGCCCGAGTCGCAGCCAGCGGCGGAGGCACGGGACGTCAGATCGATCAAAATGGTGAAATCCTATCACCAGCTTGTCTGCGGGCGCTGCGCGCGTGGTGTGCAACGCGACTCTCGGCCCATAGCCGCCGTTCGTGCCCGCCGCCGCGCTGCGCGGCAGCGTCCCCACAGCGGCCATTCACGTGGCTCCCGAGGCTAGATCGTCGGCTTGGCAAAGCAACCTGCACCCGCTAACAGCGCCGCATACCGCTGGGACCCGGTGCAATTCCGGGTGGCTCTTCCGGCCGCCGATCCGCCGGACAACCTGTTCTCGCAAGATCGATGAGACGGCCCCAAGGGGTCGCCACAGGATACCTCATGACACTGTTTCCCAACTATCGCGACCAATGGTTCGGCAATATCCGTGCCGATCTGCTGTCCGGCCTCGTGGTCGCGCTGGCACTGATCCCCGAGGCGATCGCCTTCTCGATCATCGCCGGGGTGGACCCGAAGGTCGGGCTCTACGCCAGCTTCTCCATAGCGGTCATCACCGCCATCGTGGGCGGGCGGCCCGGCATGATCTCGGCGGCGACGGCGGCCACAGCGGTGCTGATGGTGACGCTGGTGCGCGACCACGGGCTGGAATACCTGCTGGCGGCGACGGTGCTGGCGGGTCTGATCCAGATCGGCGCCGGGCTGCTGAAGCTCGGGCGCTTCATGCGCTTCGTCTCGAAATCGGTGATGACCGGCTTCGTCAATGCGCTGGCTATCCTGATCTTCATGGCGCAGCTGCCTGAGCTTGATCCCGCGCGGGTCGGCTGGCTGACCTATGCGCTGGTCGCGGCGGCGCTGGCGATCATCTACCTGTTCCCGAGGCTCACGCGCGCCGTTCCCTCACCACTGGTCACGATCTTCATCCTGACCGCGCTGGTCTGGGCGACGGGCTGGGATGTGCGCACGGTCGGCGACATGGGGGCGCTGCCCGACACGCTGCCGGTGTTCCTGATCCCCGACGTGCCCCTGACCCTCGAGACGCTGGCGATCATCTTCCCCTATTCGCTCGCCGTCGCCATCGTCGGGCTGCTGGAAAGCCTGATGACACAGAGCCTCGTGGACGAGCTGACCGACACCACCTCGGACCGCAATCAGGAATGCATCGGTCAGGGGCTCGCCAACACCGCCACCGGCTTCATCGGCGGAATGGCCGGCTGCGCGATGATCGGACAGTCGATGATCAACGTGAAGTCGGGCGGGCGCGGGCGGCTCTCGACCTTCGTCGCGGGCGTGGTGCTGCTGATCCTCGTCGTGTTCCTGTCGGATTTCGTGCGCATCATCCCCATGCCGGCGCTGGTCGCAATCATGATCATGGTGTCGGTCGGCACCTTCTCGTGGTCGTCGATCCGCGACATGCGGACGCATCCGCGGTCATCCTCGGTGGTGATGCTGGCCACCGTGGCCACGGTGGTCTGGACGCACAACCTCGCCATCGGGGTGCTGGTGGGCGTGCTACTGTCGGGGATCTTCTTCTCCGCCAAGATCGCGCAGCTGTTCCGAGTCACCTCGACGCTGTCCGAAGACGGCCGCCACCGCACCTATCTCATCGAAGGACAACTGTTCTACGCCTCAGTCGAGGACTTCATGCGCGCCTTCGACTTCCGCGAGGCAGTGGAGCGGGTGACAATCGACGTCAGCCGCGCCCATATATGGGATATCTCGTCGGTGCAGGCGCTGGATACCGCAATGCTGAAGTTCCGCCGCGACGGGGCCGCGGTAGATGTCACCGGCATGAACGAGGCCTCGGCCACCATCGTGGACCGGCTGGCGCTGCACGACAAGCCGGGCGCCACCGACAAGCTCGCGGCGCATTGAGGAGACGGACGTGACCGACACCATCATCGCGCTGATCGACGGGGTGGGCCTTCGCCCGCCCGGTGCTCGACCTGGCCTGGGCCGCGACGCGCAACGAGGCGCCGGTGCACCTGCTGCACGTGCTGCCGCCAAGCCGCTCCCAAAACCGGACCTTTCGGGCGAGATCGGCTCGGCGCGCGCTCGACCCTGCTGAGCCAGTTGGCAACACTCGACGAGCAGCGGGCCAGGCTGGCGATGGTGCAGGGCCGCGCGCTGCTGGATGACGCGACTGCACGTCTGTAGGCAGCCGGCGTCACCTGCGTGACCTCGCAGCTGCGTCAGGGCGACCTGCTGGAGAGCGTGGTCGCACAGGAGCATGAGGGCGGTCTTCTCGTAGTGGGCAAGCGGGGCGAGACCGCCGACCAGGCGCGTGGCCATCTGGGCTCGAACTTCGAGCGTGTCCTGCGCGCCGCGAAGCTGCCGGTGCTGATGGCCCCGCGCCGGATGCCCGAGATCAGGCGCGCCACCATCGCCTATGACGGCAGCCCGTCGGCGCGGCGTGCGGTTGAGCGCGTGACCCGGCTCCCCGCTTACCGGGGAATCGAGATCGAGATCGTGCGCGCCGGCAACGGCCCGGAGGCCGAGGCTACGCTGGCGGAGGCGCAGACCGCGCTCGCGCAGGCTGGCATCACCGCGACGACGCAGGTCCTGCCCGGTGCGCCCGAAGATGCGATTTTGGCGCATCTGCAGACGAGCGGCTCGGAGTTTCTGATCATGGGCGCCTACGGCCACTCGCGCATCCGCAGCCTGGTGGTCGGCTCCACCACCACGGCGATCCTGCAGAAGGCGCAGGTGCCGGTGCTGCTGGTGCGATGATCGCCCTTTCGGCAGGCCCCACGGGATCTGCCGCTGACCTCTCCGCAACATCTCGGCCCATAGCTGCCGCTCGACAACACCTCAGCGCTGCACTGCAGCTCTGCTGAAGCGCCCGTTCGAGCATGCAGCAATGCAGCAACGGCGCTCCGCCTTCGCCACCTTATGCGCCTTCTACGTTGGATCAATACGCCCGTCCCTTGGCCCTTGCTCCCGGCCCCTGTTCACGGCGGGTCGATCGGGAGGCCTGGTCGACCGCTGTCCTGATGATCGTCGCGGTTCTTGCGGTCGCGCTCGCCGTTTCGGCGAGACGACCCGACAACTGGGCATACCGGGCCGCCGTCAACTGGGCGCGTTTCGGGATCATCGTCGTCAACGCCTCCGCCGGGGACCGGCTGATAGTCTCTATATGCACGACCGGAACAGCGGTGCTCGCTACGCTAAGTTGGCGGCGGCCGAATGGCCGCGTCCGCTTGCCCTCACCGTCGAGCGTGCCGGGCAGCCAGCGCGCCGGTCCTCTCCCCACACCTGTCGAAAGCGGCAGGAAGGCAGCGCCATAGCTGTGTGCTAGCTCACTCATGCACGGGCGCAGCAGCATAGATTTCATCGCAAACCAATTTAGCCTGTGCATATTTTAGTCCATCCACAGGTCGACCACGGCGACCTGTGGCTCCTCCGCTGCTCGTTCGGCTGGCTCCTGCCGGGCGAGCTCGGCCGCTTGCCCCGCGCTGTTCGCGCGGCGCGGGGCACGGTCCGGTCAGAAGCGCGGGCTGCGGACAGAAGCGCAGGTTGCGGATCCGTCGCGCAGTTTGGCCGCCCCCTTTCGGGTTGCGTTGCCCTTGTCGGCGGCCGGCCTGGCAGCCTTGAAGCTGCGGCTACTCTCACCGGCATGACCCGGCGCGGCTCCGGATGCGACGGCGCGCCGGTGTCGGGTCGATCCCTGCTGGTTCGGCGGAGCCGTCGGCGCTCTGCGGCTGCAACCGAAAGGCCGAGTGTCGATCGGCAGCGACTCTAGCCTCTCGGCCTGCGAGGTGTCGGAGAAGGCCGCCCGGCCCCCTCCGCAAGCTTGTGTCGCAGATTGCAGCCTGCGCGTGCTGAAGCCCACGCCGGCGATGGGAATCGATCCCTTGCAGGATCACGGTCCCCCGCCCGAGGTGGGCGGGGAAGCAGGTCTTACTTCCTCGTGGCGCCGGCGCCGACTTCCTCGACCTCGACCTCGGTCTTGCGAACGGTGTCCTTGATGGTCTTCTGACGCGCTTCGACCTCTTTGGTGAGTTCGACCTCGCCCACGACCCGGGCCTCCTTGTGCACCTCGACCTCTTCCTGGGTGCCCATCATCTCGACGGTCTTCTCTTCGAAGACGGCGTCGGCCTCCGCGTCGTTCAACACGCGGTTGGCGGCGCGGCGCTTCACCCCCACGGTCTCCGTCGTCAGGGTGACGGTTTCTTCGACGGGCGTCTCGACGACCCGCGAGGTCACGCGGACGCCACCGTTGGCGCTCCGGGCCTTGCTGACCGAAAGCTCTTCCTCGACGATCGGCACCGAGCCTGCGCTGGAGCCGGCATGGTCCGGCAGGATGCGGTCCATGATGGACAGCGCCCAATCGGCCTGCTCCTCGGAGATGCTGGCGATGACCAGCGTCTGGCCTTGGTCGACCGCCTCGGCATAGGCCCGGGCATCGGAATCCTTGAAGCCATGCTCGGAAAGCTCGCTCAGGAGCGCCTTCCTGTCGCCGCCCAGGATGCGGACCTGCTCGTCATTGAGCCCTTCCTTGCGGAGGGCGGCGATCGCCAGGTCGGCAATCTTCTGGTCGGCATAGGCGTTGATGACAGTCGTCATGCTGGTCTCTCCATCTGGTAAGTGTTCGGGATCGTGTCGGACATGACAGGCAGGCGCCGGTTCAGTCCGGTTCGTGGCTGTCGCCTCCGGCGCTCACGCGCTCGATGACGGCCTCTTCATGGCGGAGCCTGACGGTCTCGGAATGCTGTCCGACCTCCCGGCGCCTGGTGATGCGGATCTCGTCCGTCGCGCGGAGGCGCTTCTCGACCACCACCACCTCTTCGAGAAGCGTGACGATCGTGGTGTCGCCCTCCTGCCGCACCGGAACCGGGCCATCCACCCATCGGTCGAGCGGCACGCGCTCTACCTGGACGGTCTCGCTCGCGACAGGCTCGTCGATCAGGGCCTCGTCCTCGCGCACCACCGTCCGGACAAGAACGCCCTCGGTCAGCGTTTTGCGCTTGAGAACGACGACCTGCTCCTCGACGATCGGGATGACCTGGGCAGCGGGTGCGGAAGCGGCCTCCCGCACCGATCTGGATTGCTTCGACATGGCATCTCCTTTCCCGGACTGCTGAAGGCTGAAGGTCGTTCCGACGGTCAGCGACGGGCAGACGAGAAGGAGGGAACGCCCTTCCAGCTGCGGATGAAGGCAAGATAACGGTCGTTGAACTGTCCCATCCGCTGGAAGCTGCCGGCTACAAAGGCGCTTTGCACCTGCGCGACCTCTGCCAGCGTTCGGATACGCTCGGCCGCCATCGCAGTCTGGAGCTGCAGCGCATGCCGCGCCTGCTCGTTGAGCAGTTCCATCATCGAACCGCGGACAGAAGCCGCTCTGCGTGCGGTTCCCTGCGTATCATCGAAAGAAGGCGTGGGCTGGGACTTCCAATCTCTCTCACCGGACGTATCGGTGCCGGCTCCCATGGCCTTGCGCGCCACCTGCGCGCCTTGCTGCACCAGATCGACGCCAGCCTTCATGGTATCCGCGCTCTGGCGCGCGGCCCCGTCGTCTGGTGCTTCGCCTTCCGCCCGGTGCGCGCGCCCGCCTGCGCGGCGCGCCGGCATGATCCCGCTCGTCTCGTCTGCGGTCTTCCCGACAACGGTGCCGGCCTGCTCGTCGTCCAGGGCCTTCACGACTGCGGGCAGGATCTCGTTCTTGTCGTCACGAAAGCGCCGCTGGAACAGGTCGCGGAACTCGGCAACCTTCGTTCCGAACGCCTCGCTGTCTTTCGGGCCGCGCTCGAGCTCGTCGAAGAGCTTGCGCATCTGGTGGCTGTCGTTCAGCGCCTTGGCCACGAGGGCCTTCGTCTCTTTGTGCTCTCTCAACACCGGAAAGAGACGCTGTTCCTCGAACTCGGCTTGCAGCTCGAACTCGACCTTAAGGTCAGCGACCAGTCGGTCGCGCGTCTTGGCCGCGGTTGCGGGGGTGTCGGCAAGCTTCGCGAAGATCTCCTTGGCCTTGACCGGCCCGGTCTGCATGAGTTGTCGAATGGTGGTCATTTTTCTGGTCCTTGCAGGGAGGCGTGCGGGACCGTCGCAAGGCTCGGGAGCCTTGCCTGAGACGGCCTCACACGACGTGAACAGGTTGGGTGGAGCGGAGCCGCTTTCGGCGACCACGGGATCCGAAGTTCCCCGAGGGGAGTGTCTGATGTCGTGGATGCTGCCTGTGCATTCACGGATGCTGCACTGCAACAATGCCCGGGCTGCAGAAGAGTTCCGCCTGATGCGGAGGTAATCTCGTTTGCAGTTCACGCGTCGTTTGTCTGAGCGTGAGACCACCAACCAGGCGGATGATGGCCTTGTCCTCAAGGAAGCTCGCCCCGCCTCGGCGCAACGCCTGATCGCCTGCTTCGCCCACCCAGGAGGTTTGTGCAGCCAGTCTGCGGCCAAGGCCGCGTGTGCTGCAGGAACGCGGGCCTGCGTGGTGAGCCGGCGGCGGAACCGACCCACCTCCACCGCGCAGGCGGCCCTTCGTTCAGGCGGCCGCGGTCTGTGCAGCCCCCCAATGGGCCGGCGCCACTTTCTCGATCGCGGACATGACCGCATCAGTTGCCGTCTGATGGATCATGTGGCCCGTGCCGGGAACTCGGTGGAAGCTGCTGTGCGGGATGTCGCCGTGCAGCCTGGCTGACTGTTCCTCGGCATCGACGAGACGATCGTCGGCGCCTGCGATGATGGCGACGGGCATCTTCAGGCGGGCGTAGGTGTCACCGGCAGCAAGGGCATCCGGAACCATCAGGGCCGCCTCTGCGGCGCTTGCGCGGATCTGAGACGGTCGGATCGCCATGGCCTTCGGAAACCCGGCGAACTTCTCCGGCACTGCCTCGGGGCCGAAGATCTTCCGCATCAGGAGCGGCCAGATCAGCCGGCTCACGATCGGCGAGATCGTGTAGCGGAGGACATCGCCCACCACCGGCACGGCCGGAACCCCCATGCCGACCACGTCGAGCCGCGCCGTCGGATAGTAGTAGCCCGAAGCAAGAACGAGCCCCCCGACTAGGTCGGGGTATTTGCGGGCAAGCGCCACGGCCACCGAGCAACCCCAGGAATGGCCGAGGATCGTCGCGCGCTCGATGCCGAGCTGCGCCAGCGCGTCATGGATCAGGTCCGCCTGCGCCTCCGGCGTCCAGATCCTGTGCCGCGGGCGGTCGCTGTGACCGTAGCCCGGCCGGTCGAGGACGATGACGCGATAGTTCCTCGCCGCAAGGTCGATCAGGCCGCTCGACTCGAAATCCTGGATCATGCTGCCATTGCCATGCAGCAGGACGACCGGCTCACCGCGGCCCCGCTCCACATAGTGCAGACGGACGCCATCGACGTTCAGGAACTGCCCGGCAGGCGGATTATCCTGCTCGGCCTTCCGGGCCAGGCGATGGTTCACGAAGGCTGAGATGGCCAGGCCCGCGGCTGCGAAGCCGATGATTGCGGCCCGTGTCGACGGGCGCGAGGATGAAGGCTGCTTGCGGACGGCACCGCGCGCATCAGCAGGCAGTTGTTTGTTGTGTTGGGAGTTCATGGTGACTTCCGATCTGGAAAACTGCGTCCTGGCTCCGAGGAACGGGCCATGCTGCAGCGCAGCACGACTACGCGCGAACCGGGGCAATGGTTCCCTGCACGTCCCGCTCCTTCGGGAGGGCTACCGCGACGTGACCCTGATGGTGAGGCGCGGCCCGGTGACGCAGATCACGTTTAGCATCGATCGCGATCCGGCAGACTGCCTGCTTGGAAGCGCCTGCGAGGACAGAATGCGGCGAGCTTACGCCCACGACACGGCACGCGGCGACTTGCTGAAGGCCATCAACCGCGCCTTCGCGGCATGCCGGGGTGCCGGTCGCGGCGGCCATATGCCCGAACTCAGCTTCGCCACCCCGATGCGGCTCGATTCTGCGTGGCTGGACGTCGTGTGCGCCTACTTTCAAGGCTCCTCGGACTACCCTGAGAGGGCCGATGCGACTTCGACTTCGGCATTTTCATGCGCTACGACATCACCACCGACGAGGCTTCGACCTGTCGCTGCCCCCCATCGTGCGGGACCGGCACGGGAGCTATCGGCTGCCGGATCTGCTAGGACGGCAGCCGCGTGAACCAGGGCGGATCGGCTCCGGACGTCTCGATCGAAGGCTGTTGAGGGAAGAAGCAATGACCGGACTTCACCGCATCGCCGCCATCCTGCTGGCGGGCGAACGCCGCCGGAACGGAGAGGCTCATCCTGCGCAAGGATCGCATCCTTCCAGAAGCTCGCGGCGCCCGGGTCGTTTGAACGGAGAGGCCAGTGACTGACCCGCCGAGCAAGTTCGAACGCTTCAAGGCGCTGCACGCCCGCGATCGGGGCCTTCGTCATCCCCAATCCCTGGGACGCGGGCACCGCGCGGCTGTTGACACATCTCGGCTTCGAGGCGCTCGCGACGACCAGTGCCGGCTATGCATTCGCCAGGGCCAGGAGCGATGCGCCCGGCAGCTTGACGCGCCACGAGATCCTGGCCAACGCCGCCGAAATCGTCGCGGCAACCGACCTGCCTGTGTCCGCGGATCTGCAGGACGGCTTCGGTGTCGCCCCGGACTGCTGCGCCGAGACGATCCGGCAGGCCTGCGACATCGGCCTTGTCGGGGGCTCGATCGAGGATGCAACTGGTGATCCGGCCGCTCCGATCCGTGACCCCGACTTGGCCGTCGAGCGGATCCAGGCCGCGGCGGAAGCGGCCCGGGGACGCCCGTTCCTCTTGACCGCGCGGGCCGAGAACTTCCTGTTCGACCGACCCGACCTGAACGACACGATCCGTCGGCTTCGGGCCTTTGCCACTGCAGGAGCGCACGTGCTTTACGCTCCGGGCTTGCCGGACCTCGACGCCATCCGGGCTGTTTGCGCCTCGGTCGACAAGCCGGTCAATGTGGTGATTGGCCTCAAGGAACCCGGCTATACAGTAGCAGAGCTGTCCGACGCCGGCGTCCGCCGGATCAGCGTCGGCGGCTCCTTCGCCCGCGCCGCGCTTGGCGCCGTGATGCGGGCAGCCGAGGAGGTGCGCGACTGCGGAACATTCGGCTACGCAGCGGAGGCGATCTCCGGGCCAGAAGTGGACCGGATCATGCGCGGCCGTGATTGAAGCGAAGTTCCGCTTGATCGTGGTAGGCGTCCCCGGCCCTTACCTGCCGGTCGCCTCCAGCCCCGCGCCCAGGGTCGGTTCCCCGAAGCTGCCATTCGCGTGTTCCGCAGCATCTCGGGACCGGCAATGTTTCCCATGCCGATCAGGGTGGAGCCTGCTTGATTCCACCGCTCTTACGAGTAGCGGCGGCTCATGCGAGACACGAGAGCCTCAATTGGAATATTCAGCAGGGCAAGGCTCGCCGCTGCAAGTTGCCGGACGAGAAGCGTCGTCTGGAGCAGCTCGAGAGTGCCCGAGCCGTCAGGAAGGAGGTCTTCATTGTCCGGTCCGACCAGGGCTGCCGGCGTGGCGCAGGCCGTCCTGCTGTCGGTGCTATGCGCGGCGGCGCACGCTCAGCCCCTTCCGCCGGAGCGCGGGCCCGAGCATGCGGCTGCCGCCTTCTTCCCGAGGATCGAGGCGCTGGTCGACGCCGGGGGCTGGGAGGAATAGGTCATCGACGTGCGGGCCAACCGCTGCTCAGGTCCTGCATCCGGGGAGCGAGACGATGTATTCAATATCTGGATCGGGCTGGGGGGCGTCGCGGCAGGCGGCACCGCGGTCAGCTGGATGGAGGCACTGCATGAGGAGTGGCGGTCCGCCGGCTGGACCATCCGGCGCTTCCGAAGGCTGGAGAATGGCGCGTGAACCTCGCCGCGGTGGAGCGGGAAACGGAGCACAGCTACAGCTTGGACTCGGGCTTCGCGGCCGATCACGACCGTTATGTCGTGGGGACATTCACCACACCCTGCTTCCGCGCGCCTGATGGACAGGTCGACTTTGGAACGATGACACCCTCCTGATGGCGGCGCGTGTCACGGCATCCCCGCCGTCAGTGACCTGCGAGCAGCTGTCTTTGCCCCATTCCTGCAAGACTCGTATGCCGCGGCCTTGACGCTCGCCTCCTTCCGGTCTGTCCTCTCGATCCATGAATGGCAGCGGACGATCCGGCAGGGTGCAGGCATACCGGGTCGCATGCAGCACGCGTCCTACCTGCAAGAACCCCACGCGAAAGGAACCCCGCCATGCGCCGCATCATCGTCTCGGCCGCGGCCCTGATCCTCGCCGCCGGGCTCGCCTCGGCCGAGGCGGCCGAACCCTATCCGGTGCCCGCCGAGGGCCAGCAGTTCTGGGGCCTCGGCAAGACCGGGATCCTTTGCTGCATGGCGCCCTGCCCCTGGCGCGGCGTCTTCCCGATCGAGGCGGACGGGTCCGCTGGCCGTCCGCTCTCGGCCGCAGACCAGCCCGACCCGCCGCCGATGCAGACCAGTGACGAGGACCGCGCGCGGATCGAGGCCGCCTATGAGGACGGCTGCCGGATCGTCGAGGGGCGTTTCGAGGGTGAGACCCTCGTCGTGACGCGCGTGGTGGCGGAATGCCGCCACTGGTTCCGACCCTGAGATGAGGAAGCGCGGACTTGCCAGGCTCTTGCTCGCGGCGCTGCTGGCGGCCGCTGGCGGGGCGCTCTGGTCCGTCTCGGGCCCCTGCGGACCGATCGACCGCATCCTCGGCGCGAGCGGCTGCCTTGCAAGTTTCTCGGTTTCCGATTTGGTTGTGACCGGCGACACGATCGCCACCGACTCCGAGGGCCGTCTGGTCATCGCCGGCATCGACTACGACCCCGACCGGCGTCGAGATCTGCGCGCGCGGATGGTCGCGGTGACGCTCGATCCCGCGATCGGGACGGAGATCGAACGTGTCGATCTGAACATGATCGGCTACCCGGACCAGCTTCGAATCTCTCCCGACGGCACCCGCCTGGCGCTGAGCTGCAACGCGCTCTACATCTGCGATCGGGCCGGCGGCGGCCCGCCGGCCCGGACCGGGGTGATGCTCTACGACCGTGTGGGTGAGCGCCAGTGGCTTGCCGGCATCGAGCATGCGGTAGCTCCGCCCGATGCGGAGGGGCGCGCCTTCGAGCTCGCCTTCTCGCCCTCGGGGAACGTCGTCTTCGCGCATGTGGCCTTCGACGCCGTCAGTGGCAATGCGATCCAGACGCGGGAGCAGCCGTTGCCAGGGCCGACCGGAACGGTGCCCGCGGCTCCGATCATCGAGGTGGCGGGGCAGACGATCGCTTTGGAACTGCCCGAAGGCTTCATCCCCTTCCTGCGGCTGAGCACGGCGCTGTCGCCCGATGGGAACCGGATCGCGGTGCTCGCGCGCCGCTTCTCGGGGCCGGGCGAGATGCGGGCCGTGATCCGCGTCCATGACCTGGCGACCGGCGAGAGGCTCGCCGCCCATGATATCCGCGAGGATCTCGTCCCGCCGATCCACTGGCATCCGCAGCGCGACGCCGTGGTGATCGCGCGAGCGACAGCGCCCGAGAGTGGCGCGGCCGCGGAACTGCGCCTCTACACGGCGGGAGGCGAGGAATGATCCCCAACAGGTGGATCGGCCTAGCCCTCGCCGCCCTGGTGGTTGCGGGCGCCGCAGCCTGGGCCGGGTGGAGCGGGCTTCGGACCTGCGGCTGGCTCGACCGCGGGGCCGGCCGGTCGGGCTGCCACGGGACGGTGCGCGTCGATGGCGTGCTGCCCCCGGGCACGAACGCGACCGTTCCTCTCGGAGACAAGGTGGCGGTGATTGCCGAGCTGCGGACAGCCGACGGCTGGCGCAACGGGCTGATCGTCCTCGATCCCGCGACCGGCGAGGAAGCCGGGCGCTACCCGATGCCGCTGCGCCATGCGAATGTCCGGGCGTTCGTCTCGCCCGACGGATCGGAGCTGCTGCTGGTCTGCGGCTTTCTCGAAGGTGCCTGCTCCGAGAGTGGCGGCAGCGCGGTTCTCTTCAGCACCGACGACCTGACCGTCTTCGCCGACTTCCCGTTGGAGGATCGCTACCTCAGGGTGTTCCCGGGCATGCCGCTGCCTGCCGAAGAGTTCGGCCACGACGCGGTCTTCGCCGCCGGGGGCGGGCGCATCGTGGCGCGGGAAGGGAGAGCAGGTCTCGTCCTTCGGGACGCGAACGGCGACGAGATCGCACCGCTGGTAGAAAGGCGGAGCTCGAGGGCCGACCTCATCGTCTCGCCGGACGGCGGAACCATCGCTTTGTGGGAGCGTGAAGGCGCCGCCTCTCGCGGGGATCGCCTGCGCTTCTGGGATGCGCGGGACGGAGGCGCGCTCGGCACCATCGAGGGCGACAGCGAGTGGCACCTGCGCTCGGCGCCGTTCTGGTCAGCGGACGGTGCGACCATCTTCATGCCGAGGAGCGAGGGCGGCACCATGCTGCTGGACCGCTTCAGCGCGCCGACCGCGGATAAACTCCGATGATCGGCTGTGAGCCGCGTCCCGCGCAAAGACGAACGATCGCGCGGGCGATCTCTGTTCGGGTGAAAAGCTCGGTCACGAAGGCGTTCAGTTCCAAGAGGGGTTCGCGGGCGTTGCCGCAATGGCCGCGAGCAGCAGGCCGGCGAGCGTCGGGACAGGGGGGAGTGTCCCGTGCATGCCGCTTCGCCCGTCCTCAGTCAGCGAGACTTGGCAGGCTGGCCCGCGCGAGCGCGTCGATCTGAGACGAACGCAGCGCTGGAAGCCCTTGCAGGAACGCCTGCGAATCCGCGTTCCCATAGGCGCGGTGGCTGACGCCGAACAGCATCACGCCAGCATCGTTTGCCGCATCGGTGTGCCGCGCATAGCGGTAGGCATTCCATTCCACGATGTATTCGCCATCCGCATCCTTGCTGCTGACGATGAAATCCAGCAGCGCCTCGCCGGTGGCCTCATTCTGGATGACGTCCATGTTGACCAACGGGTCGTCCGGCCGCCGCTGCGCCAGCATGTCGGTCTGCGCCCGCACGGCGTCCATCACGCCGAGGCCACCTGCGACAGTCTCGACCAGCAGCATCCGCTCGTAGCTCTCGACGCTCTGGCCGTCCGGAACATACTCCTGCTTGACGTAATGCTCGCTCGGCCGCAAGGTCCAGGCGAGGGCGAAGCTCTCGCCGTCGAACTCGATCGGCCCCGGCAGTCCCAGATGGTCGGTCGCCTGCGCCAGCGCCGGGGCCGCGAGGCAGGCGGCTACGATCAGACTGGCGGCGGCTCGCCGCAGCCGCGGGATGCTGTTGGTCTTCAGTCTCATCCGGCATTCTCCCAGCGGCCGCGGTGGAACCTTGCCGCGCCCGGCTCATCGCTCTCCTGCAAGCGGTTCCATTCGGCCGAGGTTCACACGAGAAGGGGCGCCGGAACAACCGCCCTTCGATGATCGAGGAAGTGGCCATGACCCGGAAGGCGAGTGTCGCGTTGCTGCTGGCAATTGCTGTCGTGCCGCTGGGCGCCTGCGGGCGCGATGAAGCGAGGGAGGCGGCCCTCGCCCTCGCGGAAGCCGTCTATCCGGGCCAGCTGGAGATCCACGACACGCATCTCCGCAAGGGCTACCACGACGTGACCCTGGCGATGAGGGACGATCCGGTGACGCGGATCACCTTCAGCATCGATCGCGATCCCGCCGACTGCCTGCCCGCAAGCGCCTGCGAGGACAGGCTGCGGCGAGCTTACGTCCACGACACGGCACGCAGGGACATGCTGAAGGCCATCGACCGCGCCTTCGCGGCATGCGGGGTGCCCGTCCTCGCCCAGACACGGGCGACTTTGGAGCCGAACCTGCCGCCGCCGGTGCCCGTGGTCGAACTGGATCTGCGTGAGGGCAACGACGCTCTCGCTCGGTTGCAGCCCTGCCTTGAAAACCTCTGGTCGGGCAATGCTGGCGCCACATGGGCGGCGAGCCTCACGTCGATGGAGTTGCGCATCCTGCCCCGACCAGCCGCCGGCCCATCGGCGGCCCCGCGCCCGCTCACGTTCGAGGCTCGGATTCCCGCCACTCGGATGCAGCAACCGGCCTACGCCATTGTCCTTCCGGTCGGCGCGGTCGAAGCCGATCCCGCCCTCCTGCGCTTCCGCGCCTACCCCGCCCTGAAGCGCAAGCTAGACGAACGCCTGTCCAAAACCGCCCGGGCATTTGCCGGGGATCACGGCGGCCATGTGCCCGAACTCAGCTTCGCCACCGGGATGCGGCTCGATCCGGCCCGGCTGGATGTCGTGCGCGCTCATGTCCAGGGCTGCTCGGACTATGCAGGGGAGGGCCCATGCGGCTTCGACTTCGCCATCTCCATGCGCTACGACATCACCACCGACGACGTTTCCGACCTGTCGCTGCACCGCATGGTCCGGGACCGGCGCGGAAGCTATCAGCTGCCAGACCTGCCCGGGCGGTAGCCGCGGGAACGACGGTGGATCGGTTCCGGGTCATCTCGATCGAAGGCTGAGGAAAGAAGCAATGACCGGACGTTACCGCATCGCCGCCATCCTGCTCGCGGGCCTGCTGACCTGCGCGCCCGCCGCCGCCGAGACAGCCTCCTTCCCCGCGGCGATTGGCGAGGCCTATGCGGGACGCCTGACGATCGACGCCTTTCCTGCCGACGGCGGCATGCGGATCTATCGGGCCTGGGGTGATGCCGAGGTGCTCTTCTCGGCCCTCGATGACGGACAGGTCCGGTTCAGCACCACAGCCACCCTCGATGACGGCGGCAGCCTGGACCTGAGCACTGTCCTAGCGCCCGCCGCTGACGGCGCCTGGCGGGGCCTGTCTGCCGCCGGCCCGACCGAGATCAGCGCCTCAGGCCGGGTCCTTTCCATCACCTACCTGGACGGCTTCCACATGGTCCTGACGGGAGAGATCGCGGGCGAGGACGGCAGGCTCACCTTGCGGCGCATCCCGACCGAGGACACTGGCACGGCCCCGGATGCGGACATGATGACGGTGTTCCTGTTCGATGTCAGCCTCCCGCGGCCCGAGCCCGAGCCCGAGCCAGAACCGCCCCTCGACGCGCCGTCGGCATCGACGGCCGAGGGTCGCGACGGCTGCAAGCGAGTCGAGTGGCGGCTCGTCAATCGCTGGACCTGGGGCAACGGCCTCAGGCTGGACCGCGAGCCGCACTGCGTGCCCAACTGACGGCGTTGGTCACGTGCGAGGGCCGACTGTCGGTGAACGATTGGAGCGCGAGAAGTTCGCTCCGACGGAGAAGTCATGCTGCGCGAGGACCGCATGCTTCCTGAAGCTCGCGGCGGCGCCCCAGGCCGCTTGAACGGAGAGCCCATGACTGACCCGCAGAGCAAGTTCGAACGCTTCAGGGCGCTGCATACCCGCGACCGCGCCTTCGTCATCCCCAATCCCTTGGACGCGGGCACCGCCCGGCTGTTGACCCGTCTCGGCTTCGAGGCGCTGGCGACGACCAGCGCAGGCTACGCGTTCGCCAAGGCCAGGAGGGATGCGCCCGGCAGCTTGACGCGCGACGAGATTCTGGCCAACGCGGCCGAGATCGTCGCGGCGACCGATCTGCCTGTGTCTGCAGACCTGCAGGACGGCTTCGGTGCCGCCCCGGACTGCCGCGCCGAGACGATCCGGCAGGCCTGCGACATCGGCCTTGTCGGTGGCTCGATCGAGGATCCAACCGCAGATCCGGCCGCTCCGATCCATGACTTCGACTTGGCCGTCGAGCGGATTCAGGCCGCGGCGGAAGCAGCGCGGGGACGCCCGTTCCTTCTGACTGCTGTGACCCGATAACTCCTCCATGTGACGCTAGAGTCCGGCCCAACGAGAGGACCGGACATGAAGAGATCGAAGTTCACCGAGGAGCAGGTCATCGGGATCCTGCGGGAACAGGAAGCCGGGGCGAAGACGTC
>NZ_WKKA01000025.1 GCF_009674885.1 Paracoccus sp. S-4012 | reverse complement strand
GGCTTCCTGTTCCTTGATCATCCCGATGATCTGCGCATCGGTGAAGCGGCTTTTCCTCATCTCGTCTGCTCCTTCAGGTCGGGCAGACTCTACATCACGGCGAGGGAGCTTACGGGGGGCAGGTCACGGCGAGTGCTGCCACCTCGTCAGGCCTGCCGAACCTCCGCATTGGTGTTTCTGCCACCACTGCAGCTTCTCTCTCTGCACGATCCGGCCCATTGCCCAGCATCGGCTCCCACATAGGCGTCATCACGGCGGCGGGGTGGAGCGAGTTGCAGCGGATGTTGAGGCCCTGACCGGCGCAGTAGAGAGCCACGCTCTTGGGGAACGCTGGATTGCTGACCCTGAGATGGTGGGCGTCGAGTTCCTCTGGCCAGCCGACTTCACGGCAGCCCGCACCTGTCGACGCGGCAGTATGCGCGCATCCTGCGAAACTGGGTGATGTCGATCGGCCTGGAGCCGAGCGCCTACGGCACCCATTCCATGCGACGCACGAAGGTCACGCAGCCCTACAAGAAGACCGGCAACCTGGGCGCCGTCCAGTTGCTGCTCGGCCACACGAAGATGGACAGCACCGTCAGATACCTCGGCGTTGAGATCGAAGACGCCCTGAGCCTCTCCGAAGACATCGACCTTTGAACATCAGCCGATCAGCGTGTCGCGCACGCCGGTCGGCCCTTAGCTGCCGTTCGAGCCCGCCACTGCGAGGCCGTGTAGCTCCCCCGAAGCGGTCATTCGTGTGCGCTGCGGCACCTCGGACAGGAATGCACCGACACGATCGGCATTTCGGGAGTGTAAGGATCGCCCGGGCTGCCGCGCTGGCACCAGGGCGTCGGCGCTGAACGCCGATCTTGACGCATGCATGGCGATCAGCATCGACTGAGGTTCCTTCAGTTTGAGTAGGCCTACTGTCGGCACGACTGAACCCCTAACCCGCGTGGGTGCCATGATCCCGCTGCTTCAGCCTGACCCGTATATCCTCCTTCTGACGGGCGCGGGCTTCCTGATCGCGCTGGTGGCGTGGCTGCCGCTGGCGCTGCGGCGGATGCCCCTGTCACTGCCCATCGTCTGCATCGGCCTGGGGGTGGCGCTCTTCTCGCTTCCGGGGGCCAGGCTGGAGCCCTCGCCGCTGGCCTATCCCGAGATCACCGAACGGTTCAGCGAATTCGTCGTCATCATCGCGCTGATGGGGGCCGGGCTGAAGCTCGACCGGGTGTTCGGGCTGCACCGCTGGGAGGTGACCTGGCGGCTCATCCTCGTCACCCTTCCCCTCAGCATCGGCGCCATCACCCTCCTTGCCGGAACATGGATGGGCTTTGCATGGCCGGTGGCGTTGCTTCTGGGCGCAGCGCTGGCGCCGACCGATCCGGTCCTGGCCGCGGATGTGCAGGTCGGCCCGCCCAGGACCGGCGAGGAGGACGAGGTGCGTTTCGGCCTGACCTCGGAGGCGGGCATCAACGATGGCGCCGCCTTCCCCTTTGTCCATCTGGCGATCGCCCTGGCTCTCGCGGGCACGACGGGAGAGCCCTGGGCGCTGAAGTGGCTGAGCTACAACGTCCTCTGGGAGATCGGCGCCGGCGTCGCGGGCGGCTATCTGATCGGCCGCGCTTTCGGCTGGCTCACCTTCCGGATCCCCGACGAGACCAAGCTCGCGCAGACGGGCGACGGGCTGATCGCCCTATCCGCCACCTTCGTGTCCTACGGGCTGACCGAGATCATCCACTCCTACGGTTTCCTGTCAGTGTTCGTCACGGCCCTGACCTTCCGCGCAGCCCATCGCAGCCACGACTTCCACCGCGAGATGCACGACGTCACCGAACAGGTCGAGCGCCTGGCGATGATGGTGCTTCTGCTGCTGTTCGGAGGTGCCGTTGCCAAGGATCTGCTGGCGGGGCTGTCTTGGGCAGACGTCGCCGTGGCGCTGATCATCCTGCTGGTCATCCGCCCTGGGACCGGGCTGATCGGTTTGGCCGGGTTCAAGGCTTCGTGGAGCGAGAAGCTGACGATCGCCTTCTTCGGCATCCGAGGCGTGGGATCGATCTACTATCTGGCTTATGGCCTGAATCACATGGAGGTCGACGGCGGCGAGCGCCTGTGGGCCATCGCAGGGTTGGTGATCCTGATCTCCATCCTCATGCACGGGCTGACCGTCACGCCCGTCATGCGCCTGCTCGATCGCACCCACGGCCGCGATCCCGATGCCGATGCCATTCCCCCGCCGGGTTTGCAGGGCCCAGGCGCCGGGTGAACCCAGCCGGATCACGCGAGACGCCACGGGATCACACCCCGGATCGCAACACGCTTGCTGCAGGCGCCCACCTGGCCTGCCTCAGTTCGTGAAGGCGTTGATCAGCTCGATGACGGCAAGGACCTTCCGGGTGTCGCGGTCTACCCGGTAGGCCCGGTCGCCATCGCGATAATAGCGCCAGTCATCGCGGGTTTCGAGTTTCAGCCGCCGCGGGTCTCGGACAACCACGTAGTCGCCGACCCGAAGCACATCGCCCACGCGTGGATAGTAACGCTTGTCATCCTTTCGGGCTTGCCCGGGCGGCACGCAAGGCGGGTTCTTCTTGGCAAGCCCAGGCGGGCAATGATGCGCGGCGCGGGCGTGCTCGCTTCGTCCCCCGTTCCCCTTGCCGTGACCGCGATCCGACATCGCCGGCGTCGCGACCAGCGCTGCGGCAAGGGCCGCGATCGCGGTCAGGGTTCCACAGGGTCTCATGGTTCGTCTCCGTGCTTGCGCGTTCCGACCATCAACTCGCGGAGCGCGTCGGAGCACCAGACAGTCGAGATCACAAGGGAATGAACTACCGCAAAATGGCTACCGCAGCAGCCCCTGTCTTAGACCATCAGTCAAGACCTCAAGGGAAAGTTCGAGGCGACACATTCCGAGCGGCCAAGGCCGAGGCTGCCCTTCCCAAGTCAGTTGACTCTTACGAGCCCCTGGGCTGTTGCCCGGCGGTCACTCTTCTGCCGTGCTGCACGGCAGCTTTCCCAAGAACGGCCGGTCGGCCCAGCACCAGATTAGCCATTGGCGGGCCAACTGCGTCCGCAGCTCCTGCTGTGCCGCGGCAAGCGTCAGCAGCGTCGCGGCCAGGCACACGGGCGCGTGCGTCCGCAGCCCGGCGGGCTTGCCCTGCACCTCGCGGTCAATGCCGATCAGCATCCCGGTGACCAGACTGCACAGCAGCGGCAAACCAATTTCAGTGGACAGGAACTGGGCAAAATAGTCGGGCAAGGCAGGCTCCCTGGCGTGGCGCGGGGGCGCGTGCCTCACCCGCTGGTCAGACGCTGAAGCTACGACGCGGCTTATCGTTCCTGCAGGATCAGTGGCCAAGATCCCAAGCAGTTCATTCCATTATGCTCCGGCAGCTCGAACTCCCAGGACCCTGCATGGGACCCGGATCAGCTTGCACCATGATGCGGGTCCGGCCTACTCAAGGAAGCATGCAGAGGATTTCCGGCATAGTCGGCCTGATTGCGGGCAGCATCGCGATGTCGTCACCCTTCTTGGGGCGGGCAGACACTATTCTGTCCAAGGACGCGACGGCCGAGCAGATCTACCAGCCGTTCCGGCAACAGCACCCATCGCAAGCCGAGGCCTGCTTTCCGGAGTTGGACCTTGTCGCGGGACCGGGCGCCCTGTCCCAAGGGCCCGAGGCCCGCCTGGAGGTTCTCGACGTCGATCGCGTAAAAGCCGAGCAGTTGCTCCCTGGTCTCGGCATAGGGGCCGTCCAGCACCATGCCGTCGCTCTTGCGCAGCGTCGTCGCGGCAGCTGTGGGCATCAGCTGGACCGTCGGCCCGAACCGGTCGGCCCATTTGCGATGCACCATTCTCAAGCGGGCAAGGACCGCCACGTCCTCCTCGGCCGTCCAGGCGCTGGTGACGGCTTCGTCGTTGTAGCACAGGATGGTTTATCGCACCGGCGCCTCCGTTCCGCTGGCCGTCCCCGCGCGAAGCGCCGGGACGGCAGGGGGCCATCATGCCCGATCAGCCGTCCTTGGCCAGCTTTGCCTCGGTGCGATTGAACAGCTCCACCAGTTCGGGGGTCAGCGTTTCGCCGAAATCCTCCATCTCGTAGATGGGGCGGATCTCCAGCTCGCTGGGGCCGGGCATCGGGTTCGGGCAGCGCTTCGCCCAGGCGACCGCCTCGTCCATGTCGCGGACGTTCCACAGCCAGTAGCCGGCAACCAGTTCCTTGGTCTCGGCAAAGGGGCCGTCGATGACCAGCCGCGAGGGACCGTCGAAGGCGATCCGCTTGCCTTCCGAGGACGGCTTGAGACCCTCCCCCGCGACCATGATCCCGGCCTCGGCCAGTTCCTCGTTGAACTTGCCCATCGCCTCGAACATCTCGGCCGAGGGCATCTCGCCCCGTTCGCTGTCCCCGGTTGCCTTCACGAATACCATCACGCGCATCTGTCTTCTCCCTGAGTTGATCCGGCGACTGCCGCCGTCTGGAATAAAGACGCAGGACCTCCGGCGATCCCGACATGCCATCACACGCCCGCATGCATGTCGCGAAACAGGCCGGGCGTCATGCCGAACCGGCGCTGGAATGCTTCCGTCCCCGCGCGACCGGCGCCAGCCCGACCCGCGCCGCCACCACCTTCAGCGGCAGCCCTTGCGACAGCAACATCCGCGCCGCGTCCAGGCGCGCTGTCTCGACGAAACGGGCTGGGGTCTGTCCGGTCGCGGCCGCGAAATTGCGGTGGAAGCTCCGCTCGGACATGCCCGCGCGATCGGCGAGCGACGGGACGTCGAGCTGCCCATCGAGATTTGCCTGGACCCATCCGATCAACCCGGCAAACGGGCTGTCGGCGCTGATTTGCGCCTGCAGCACCCGGCTGAACTGCGACTGGTAACCCGGCCGTCTCGCGTAGAGGATCAGGCGCCGGGCGACCTCGCCCGCGATGACTGGATCAAGGTCAATGCCGACCATCGCCAGCGCCATGTCGATGCCGGTGGTCACGCCTGCGGATGTCCAGAGCCGCCCATCGACCACATAAAGCGTGTCGGCATCCACGGTGATCCGGGGAAAGGCGCTGGCGAGCGGCTCGCAGCACGCCCAGTGCGTGGCGACGAGGTGGCCGTCGAGCAGGCCCATCGCCGCGAGAACGAAGCCCCCCGAACAGACCGAGCCGAACCGGTCGGCGTTCCCGATCAGTCCCCGAAGCGCCGGTTGCAGGACCGGATCGGCGAGCGCCGTGAGCAGCGGCTCGCGCTCGGCACCGGCAACCAGCACCGTGTCGGCCTCTTCGATGTCGGCGACCGGACAGGTCTCTACGGCGACGCCGCTGCTGCTTTCAACCGCGCCGCCTGCCGACGAGGCGAGCGCGATCTGGTAGAAGGGCGGCTTGCCTTGCTGCCTCAGCGCATGGTTGACGCCGTTGAACACCGAAACCGGACCCGCCGAGTCGAGCAGTTCGAAGTCGGGATAGACGACGAACACGATCCGATGCATTGGCAGAATATACCGCCATTCTGTCATTCCTGCCACACAGTCGACGGCCGTAGGTTGGGTGCGTGTTTCGGAGAACCCGCACATGACCCGGTGGCGATTCCTTCAGGCCGGCGGTGCGCTCGCGGCCCTTGCGCTTCTGGGCTTTGGCGCCTGCGTTCTGAACCTGCCGCCCGGCGACCGAACCGTCGCAGCGCCGCCGCTGCCGCGGGCGGAGACGGAGGCGATGCTTGCAGAGCTTGCGCCCCCACGGTCCGAGCGGCCGCTGATAGCGATCATCGGCCTCAACGACGCCACCGAGACGACCGACTATCTCGTGCCCGCCGGCATCCTGCGGCGGGCCGATGTCGCCGACGTGGTGCTGCTGGCGACAGGGGATGCGCCCGTGCAGCTTTACCCTGCGCTTCGCGTGCAGCCGGACGCGACCATCGCCGGGTTCGACGCCGCCCACCCCGATGGCGCCGATTACGTCATCGTCCCCGCCATGAGCCGCGACGACGCTCCGGCGGTGCTGGGCTGGCTGCGGGAGCAGTCGGACAAGGGCGCGATGATCATCGGCGTCTGCGCCGGGGCGAAGGTGGTCGCGGCGGCGGGGTTGCTGGACGGCAAGCGTGCAACCACGCATCGGTATTCTCGTGACGACCTGCGAAGGCTCGGCCCGACGACGACCCTCGTCGCGGATCGCCGCTTGGTGGCCGACCGCGGCGTCGTGACGACCACCGGCATAACGGCATCCATGCCGATGATGCTGGCGCTGATCGAGGCGATCGGCGGGCGCGCTCGGGCAAATGCGGCGGCGGCCGGCCTCGGCGTCGCGCGGTGGGACGCCCGGCACGCGAGCGAGGCATTCCGGCTGACGCGGCCCTTCGCCACCACCGTGCTGTCGAATCGACTCGTCTTTTGGCGGCGCGAAACGCTCGGCATCGAACTGCGGCCGGGCATGGACGAGGTCGCCCTCGCTCTCGTCGCCGACGCCTGGTCGCGGACCTATCGGTCGCGCGCCGTCTCCTTCGCGCCATCCGCATCCACGGTGACGACCGCGCACAGCATCCGCATCCTGCCGGACCGGATCGCCACTGGCTGGCCAAGTGCCCGCCGCATCCCGGTCGATCCCGACCTGCCGCCCGCCGAGGCGTTGGACCGGACGCTGGCGGCGATCAGCGGGCGCTACGCCGAACGCACGGCGGTCGTGGCGATGCAAACTGGAATACCATTGGGGGAGTAGAGCGGAATGATTCACCCGAGGGACAGAATCGTCTGCCGGGATGTCGGGAGTGGCGCCGGACGCTCGTCCTCGGAAAGGATGCGAAGACCAAGATCGGCCCGACCGCCCGGCGGGAAAAGCCCGATCCCGTCGCAAACCAAACGACCCAACAGGAGAACATGACGTGACCGATCTCGTGACTTGCCTGTGGTATGATTTCGGAGAGGCCTCCAAGGCGGCCGAGTTCTATGCCGCGACCTTTCCCGACAGCCATGTCGACCGGGTGAATACGGCGCCGATCGACTATCCCAGCGGCAAGGCGGGCGATGAACTGACGGTGGAGTTCACCGTCCTCGGCCGCGCCTTCATCGGCCTGAACGGCGAGCCCGTCTTCACCCCGAACGAGGCCGTCAGCTTCATGGTCCTGACCGAGGATCAGGAGGAAACCGACCGCTACTGGAACGCCATCGTCGGCAATGGTGGGCAGGAAAGCGCCTGCGGCTGGTGCAAGGACCGCTGGTGCCATTCCTGGCAGATCACGCCACGGAGGCTGATGGAGCTGACCACGAGCCCCGACCGCGACAAGGCCGGGCGGGCGATGCAGGCGATGCTGACAATGCAGAAGATCGACATTGCCTGGATCGAGGCTGCTGCGGCCGGATCGGCCCTACCACGGGTCACAGGAGGGGAGGAATGAACACCGCGACACGACCCTGGCGGTCATCACCCGCTTCAACGCAGCGTTCGGCACGCATCGCCCCGACGACCTCAACGACCTGATCGGCGAGATCTGCGTGCTGGAAAGCACCGTCGCGGCCCCCGACGGCGCTTTGAGGGTCGCGAGGCCTGTCTCGCGTTCTGAAGGGTATCGCGTCCGCGGCGAACCTCGACTTGCGTGCCGAGGAGATTTGGGCCTGCGGCGATCGCGGCATCATCCGCTGGCGCCTTCGCTGGGGCGAGGGCGACAGCGATCACGTCCGCGGCGTTAACATCATGCGGGTCCGCGACGACCGGATCGTCGAGGGCATGGGCGATGTGAAGGGCTGATGCCCGCACTGAAAAGGGAGGAATGTCATGATCATCATCGCCGGTCATTGACACACAAACAGCGCAGAAGAACGCGACGCCGGGCTGGCGGGTTTCGCCGACCTTGTCCAGCGGGCAAGGCAGGCCGACGGTTGTCTCGACTTCTCGATCAGCGCCGATCCGGTCGAGCCCGACCGCCTCAACCTGCTGGAGATCTGGCGCGACCGGCCCGCACTGGACGCCTGGCGCAAGATCGCCGGCAAGATCGCCAGGCAGTCGAAGGTCGCGCTCAGGGAAACGAGCGTGAAGCTTTACCACCTCGACAAGGCCGAACGGCCGTTCTGAAGCGGCCAAGCCAACCGGCGCCAAACAAGGAGAAGCATCATGTCACGCACACGCATCCAGCATTTTTCCATCTCTCTCGACGGGTTCGGCACCGGCGAGGGCCTCACCCGCGAGGCGCCGCTCGGCCATGCCGGCGAAAGGCTGCACCAATGGATGCTCAAGACCGGGTGGTGGCACGAGATGATCGGCAAGCCTGGTGGCAGCGGTTGCATCGACGACACGCTGCTGCGGCTGTTCGCCCCCGGCATCGGCGCCGAGATCATGGGCGCGGGCAAGTTCGGGCCGCCCGGCTGGCAGGACGACCCGGATTGGAAAAGCTGGTGGGGCGCCAACCCGCCCTTCCACACTCCGGTCTTCGTCCTGACCCATCGCCCGCGCCCTTCGATCGAGATGGAGGGCGGGACGACCTTCCATTTCCTCAACGCCCCGCCGACCGAGGCGCTTGCCGCCGCACGCGAGGCGGCGAAGGGGCATGACGTGCGTATCGGCGGCGGCGTCGCCATGCTCCGCGATTTCCTTGCCGCGAGGCTGGTCGATCACATGCATCTCGTGGTCGTCCCCATCCTGCTGGGCCGCGGCGCGCGCCTGTGGGATGGGCTGGAAGGGCTGGAGCGGGGCTACGAGGTCGAGATGGCGTCGTCGGCCGGCGGCGTCACACATGTCATGTTCACGCGCGCAAACTGAGCCGGCGTGCCACTTCAGTCAACCATCCAGATCGCCTGGCTTACGCGTCGCGGGTGCCGAAATCCCTCGGAAGCGCGAATACTCTTCACGAACTCTGCCGTAACTGGCCAGACGCGGTAGGCGACGAAGTTCAGCTTCTGCTTCGGGGATGAGGGAAGGCGCAGGCGGCCCATAGCAGCCGTTCGAGCTTGGAACCGCGGGACGGTGTGGCTGGCCCGAAGCGGTCCTTCGTGTGCGCTGCAGCATCTCGGACCGGAATTGTCCCCTATGCCGACTAGGTTCTCGGAAACAAAGAGTATCCCAACAGAGGTGGAGCTGTCCGACTTTCTTGTTACCCGCCCAATTGTAGTCGGAGGCGATCCTTCCCATGGGGATCTCCTGGACATCCAGCATCGTATGAAAGAAACTCAGACAGGCGGGAAGGTTCTCGACCACAAGCTGGATGTGGCCGATCAAGTCATGCAAGGAGAGCTGGCATGATTCCGTGCCGAGCAAACCGCTACATGCGCCATTGAACCTTTTGGCCTACGAACTGCCCGCACGGGCCCCATGCCTCGGTCGGTCCTCGTCGGGCGACCTAGCGCGCTCGGCTGCTCTCATGAGAAAGGTCGGATTGCCGCACCCAGCCCTCCCAACCATCCTGCCGGATCTTCTGCCAACCTCTGGTTGCATAGGGCAGAAGCGCGACCTCACAGCTTCCGGACGGGAGCTTGGCCAGAACCCGCGAGCTGCCGGCGGGCCACGCTCGCAGCGCGACCGAATTCGGGTGGGCCAAGGAACCGAGGCAGTGGATCGGCGCGGACACACTCGCGATGTAGTGACGGTGGAGCCAGCCGGCGTTGTGGCCACCCTCCGCCGGGCACCATGATCCTGCACAGGCGCCGGTGACGATAATTCCGCATTGCGTGTGCGCGAGGCGCGAGAGAATGCGATGTCCCGTGCCCGGTCCCGCCCGCAGGTTCAAGGTGTCGTTGGAGCGGACATTGACGACACAGTGCTCGGCACCGGTCCGGATAGGATCAGCGGCGACCGACACTGGCGCCTGGGCAATGAGGAGTGCGGCTGCGAAAGCCTGGAACAGTCGTTGCATGATATCCACAGCAGTAGGAAGCAGAGCTGCGAATGAGCAAGGATAGGCGCCCGTGTCAAAGCACAGTTCAATGATCGCAGAGTGTCTCGGGGGCGCGGTCAAGTTTCTGCTCGGCCAGACGAAGATGGACAGCATCGTCCGTTTTCTCGGGTCGCGACCGAAAAGGCGTCGAGCCTCTCCGAAGGCATCGACCTTTGAACACTAGCGGACGGCGCGACGCGGCGCGGCGCTCGCCCAGAGCCGCCGCGCCGGCTAGCGCCCGAGGAGATGGTGTAATTTCGCTGGCGCTGCCGGTGTGACCCGAGGTGGCCATCGAGGTGGTCGAGGCCTTCGCCCAGATCGACAAGGAGGAAATCGACCCAATCCTCAGCATCACGGCAAAGGCCGCCTGATCATGATCTCAGGCCACCTCAGGATTTACACCACGTTGACGGACGTGACCCCGCGCCGCGGTTCTCGGGAACAACGAGGTATCCGGGCAGAGGTGGAGCCGCCCGGCTTTCTTAACACCTGCCCGATTGTAGCCGGAGGCTATCCCGCCATCGGGATCTCCAAGGCATCCAGCAGCGTAGCATAGAACCTCAGGCAGGCGGAAAGGTTCTCGATCACAAGTTGGATATGGTCGATCAGGCCGTCACGATGCAGTTGCTGGACTTCCATCCTTCAGCCTCCTCGCTAAAGGAGCGGTAGCGTGGCTGTGCTGCCGAGGGCGTCGTATCCCAGCTCGTTGAAACGTATCAGGCAGAACCCATGTCCAAAGGGATCGGCGAGCATGGCCAGTTCGCCGAAGGCAGCAATCGTGGTCCCGCCCTCTTGCACCGCCCCAGCTGCGGTCACCCTGTCGATGGCGGCCTTCAGATCTTCGACGGCCACGTCGAGATGGATCGGGGTCCAGTGCCGGTCATAGCGGCGCCTGCCACCGCCGGCTGGGCCGATAGAGGATCCGACCTGCCGTTCCAGAAGATAGATCGGCACGCCCAACCCCAGAAGCTCGATGGCATGCGGACCGATGCGCTTCCCCGGCTTGAGACCGAAGGCCGCGCTGTAGAAGGCCAACCCTTGGGGGAGGTCGGGCACGTCGATGTTGACGAGAAGGCGGGGCATCCGCGCGCCTCGCGGCTCTACTGGCGTCAAGCGTGAGCTTGCCCGGTTTCGGGACGGCAGGAAAGCAGCGCTTGTTCCTGCTCCGAACCTAAGCCATAGCTGACGGCCGGCTCTACCGGCCGCCGCGTTGCGGCAATTTCCGCGGCTGTCCCTCAAGTCGGATCAGATCCTGATTCTTGAAGCCGGTTGCTTTCCTGATGCGGCCCTGTCGCCGCTTTCCTGCGCGCGGAAATGCCGCACGAGATCACGGCGTGAGCGCCGACCGGAGCTGCACTTCGACCGAGCAGACGAGGTGGGATGCCAACCGCTTTCCAAGAATTCATGCTGCCGTGACGGCGCGGGCGGCCTGGCTTACGTGAGTCTCTGGCGCGAAACCTGCAGTCTTTGCTGCAGAAATGAAGGCCCTGCGTGCCGTGCCGACAGATGCCATGCAATCCATTGCTGCTTCGACCTGCAGGAGGGCGCGTTCGCGGGCACGGTCCGATACCGGCCATTTCTTCCGCAGCCAATATCGGACCTGCTCGGCCGTGCTGAATTCCTGGACATCGCCTGCGGGCGACACGACAAAGGACAGGGGTTTTCCCCAGTAGATTTCCATCATAGCAAAAACATTCCCTCGTTGGGAGGCGGATACCAGCACATCGCAGTTGGCTCGCCGCTAAAACTCGGCCGCCGTAAAGCAGCCCATTCGTCATGATTTCGGAGGACCTTGCTCAGGCAAGAGCGAGGCTTGTCGGAGATTTGCATCTTCCGGACGTTGACCGGGTCGCTTGCGGTCGCGGCACACCGCTGGTCGAGTCGTGGCGGATCGAGGGTGCCGGTCACGCCTGGTCCGGCGGACGAACCGCGGGCAGCTACACCGATCCCGCAGGTCCTGACGCGTCAGCCGAGATGGTCCGCTTCTTCCTCTATCCGGGACGGTGATCCGGCGCCCGGCGACACCTTGCCGTCATCGTGCCGCCGGGAATGTCGGGCAGATTTCAGCCGTCTGGCACGGCTCGAAAGATCGCCAGCAAGGCGGCCTGCCTCGAAATCAACAGATAACTTGCATTTTGTCCCAATGATGCCCATATGGGATATTGTCGGCGGCTCCGAAGGAATACGAATTCGCCATTTTCTCATCAGCTACCCGCCCGCCAACCCGTTGCCACTTCGTTTCCGAATTGATGCTGATAGCAAGCTTCGCGAGGAATTCTCTGCGTCGCGAACCTGCAATTTCTAACGCGCCAGAGTTCCTTCGGCTCACCCGCGCTCAGAGCTGAACGGACGATCAAACCGCCGTTATGCAAAGGACGACAGGGAATCATGAACGCGCACAAGACCGGCACCACGACCGCGGGACCGACCCGCCGCAACTCTGCCGAGCACCTCTATGCCGTCGGGCAGGCAGTCAGGATCACGTCCGGGTTCATCCACCCTTTCAGGACCGAGGGCATCTATCACGTCGTCTCGACCTTGCCGCCGAGTAACGGGGTGCCGCAATACCGTATCCGCAATGAAGGCGAAGGTCATGAGCGTGTGTCCACCGAGGACCACCTCGAGCCTGCCGGAACGTCGTCGGTGCCGAGCTGACGGGGCGCCTCGCTGCCTGCGGGCTGCCGTGTGTTCCCTGCCGCTCCCCGACATCATGGATGGGTGGCCCAATGAGTTCCACAAGCAACGTTTTCAGGGCCACCAGACCCGAAACGCGTGCAGACGTCACCAATCGCGCCGCACGCGAGATCATCGAGGCTGAGGCTGCGGCCCGCCGTCAGCAGATCGCACGCCTCAGGTCGGCGCGCCTAAGGAAAGAGGCAGCAGACCGAAGCACCCGGCGAGCGGCGCCTCTCCCCGGGCAGCGCAGGACTGCCGCGTGAGCCGGGGCGCCTCAAGCCGTGCTGGCTGACCCGACCCGACAGCAACCTTGCGCGGCTGCGCCAGATCGAAGGATGTGGTCGTAACACCGTGAGGTGCTGGCAGACCGACCCGCGCTCTCCGCAGGCAAGGGAGCCCGAGGGGGACCATCACTCTGACCGCGTGCCCCCGTTCTCGTCCCCTTCGTTCTCACTCCGACGAGACCTGATCCGCCTTCCGCCCGTTCCCTCCGAGGCCTCGAAGGGCGCAACGCGGTGACGACGATGAAAAGCGGCCGCGAGCTCCTCGAGATCCTGCTCCAGCGTCGGAAGGTCCTCGCCGGTTTCGCCGATATGGCGCTGCAATCGGAGGATCTCGACGAGGTGCTGCAGGAGGCCTGCCGGCTCGTGGCGGCCGCAATGCAGACCAAGCGGGCCAAGGTGCTCGAGATCGAGCCCGGAGGCGGGACCCTCTTCGTGCGCGCGGGCGTGGGATGGGCGCCCGACGTCGTGGGCCAGGTGCGCCTCTCCATGCGCGAGCACTCCTCCGAGACCTACGCGATCGACGCCGGCGAGCCCGTGATCTCGCAGGACATCGCCGAGGATCACCGCTTCGAGGTCCCCGCCTTCATGAAGGAGGCCGGCGTGGTCGCGCTCGTGAACGTGCCGACTTCCTGCCGGGGCGGCGGGCCTACGGCCTCCTGCAGGTGGACGACACGAAGCCGCGCGACTTCGACGAGGATGACAGCACTTTCCTGCGCACCTACGCCGGCATCCTGGGTCCGATCGTCGACCGGCTGCTCAAGCTGGGGGATCTGCGATCCTCCGAAGAACGCTTCCGCCTGACGGTGGAGGCGGCGACAGACTACGCCATCTTCGTCACCGACGACGCGGATCGCATCACCGACTGGCTCCCCGGGGCCGCGGCGGTGTTCGGGTGGAGCGCGGAGGAGATGATCGGGCAGCCTGCAGCCATCACCTTCACCCCGGAAGACCGGGCCGCCGGCGTGGCTGAACAGGAGGTCGAAACCGCCCTTCGTGAGGGGAGCGCACCCGACGTGCGCTGGCATCTGCGCAAGGACGGCGCGCGTGTGTTCATCGAGGGCACGAGGCACGCCCTGCATGCCGCGCGGGGTGCGGCTGCCGGCTTCCTCAAGACCGGCCAGGACGTGACCGAGCGCCGCCGGAACGACGAGCGCCGCGAGGTGCTGGTGGCCGAGCTTCAGCACCGCACGCGCAACCTCATCGGCGTGGTGCGCTCGATCGCGCGCCAGACAATGGCCCATACAGGCTCGCTTGAGGCTTTCCGCAAGGCGTTCCACAGCCGCCTGGCAGCGCTCTCGCGCGTGCAGGGGCTCCTGTCGCGCTCCGAACACAAGCCGATCACTCTGCGCGCGCTCCTCACGCCCGAACTCGACGCGCTTGGCGCAGCCGAGGGTGACCGGGTCGCGCTTGACGGCCCGCCCGTCCGGATCCGCGCCTCCGCCGTGCAGACCCTCGCTCTGGTGTAGAGCGTCAACCTCGCTGCGATCGGTGTTGTTACTCGGCGTCCTCCCTGAGCTTTTCGTTGATGGTGTCGATGGGCTGGTTGTCGCTGGAGGTTGTCGGTGCAACTGCGGCCTCGGCGGATCGGCGTCCGGCGGCGGTGCGGCGCCTGTAGCTGTCGCCGTTCATCTCCAGGATGGTTGCGTGGTGGACCAGCCGGTCGATGGCGGCGACGGTCATGGCCTGGTCCGGAAAGACGCGGTCCCAGCCGCTGAAGGGCTGGTTGGCGGCAATGGCGAGGCTTCTGCTCTCATAGCGCCGGGCGATGAGTTCGAAGAGCACCGAGCTCTCGGCCTGGTCCTTCTGGGCGTAGGTGATGTCGTCGAGGATGATCAGGTCGAACTTGTCGAGCCTGGCGAGGGCGGCCTCGAGGGCGAGGTCGCGGCGGGAGGCCTGGAGCCTCTGCACCATGTCGGTGGTGCGGGTGTAGAGGACGCGCTTGCCAGCCTCGACCAGGGCATGGCCGATGGCGCAGAGAACATGGGTCTTGCCGGCGCCGGAACTGCCGATGGCGATCAGGTTGGCGCCGGTCTCGACCCAGTCCCCGGCCGCGAGCGCCTCGATCCGTGCCCGCGGCACGCTCGTCAGAGCCTTGAAGTCGAAGGTGGCGAGGGTCTTGCCGCCGGGCAGTCCGGACTGCTGCAGGTGACGCTGGATGCGTCGGGCATCGCGATCGGCCAGTTCGATCTCCGCCAGCGCAGCGAGGAAGCGGGCCGCGGGCCCGCCTTCGGCGTCGGCGCGTTCGGCGAGCGTTGGCCAGTGGCGCAGAACGCTTGGCAGGCGCAAGGCGGTGAGCATGGCGGGCAGCGCATGCACATCGACGGGGCGCGGTGCGGCAGGGCTCATGCGCGGGCCCCCAGCAGCGCATCGAAGCTGGCGAGGTCGGGGAGGATGACGGGTGTGTCGCCCGGCAGTTCGCGTCGACGCGGCTCGAGGCGGTGCTTCAGCTGGCGCGCCTCGGGCAGGTCGCCCGTGGCGAGGGTTCCGGCAATCAGGCCGGCAAGCTCGGCTTCGCATCCCTCGTCATGGGCGAGCCAGAGCAGGTCCACCATGCGGCGGCAGGCGTTGCGGCGCGGCAACGCGGCCGACAGCGCGGCCCAGGCCTCGGCGTATTCCGACCGCGGGAATAGGCCGTCGCGGTAGACCGAGCCTGCGAGCGCCTGCGGCTTGCGGCGCAGGGCATGGATGACGTGGCGGTAGTTGACGCAGTGGACGCGGACGCCATCACTGCGGCCACGGCGCCGTGGATGGGTGACGACAGGGGTGGCGCCGAGGAAGGCCTCGATCCGATCGTCATGGACATGGACGCGCAGGCGCTTGCCGATCAGTTGCGAGGGCGCGGAATAGAAGACGCTGTGAACCTGGAACCCGCCGGTCTTCGTGACGCGCGCGACCACCTCGGTGAAGTCGGTGGTGCGCCGCGCCGGCAGCGGCCTGAGCACCGCCATCTCGATCCTGACCGCGGCCTCCCGCCTTCGATTGCGACGGGCGACCAGTTCGTCGACGAAGCGGCGCCAGTCGCGGAGGTCGGCGAAGTCCCGGGAGCCGCGCAGGATCAGGGCCTGGTCGAGGGCGGTCTTGAGATGATTGTTGTGGGCCTCGACCGAGCCGTTCTCATGCGCCTCGCCGGGGTTGTTGCGGCTCGCGATCATGCCGTAATGGGCGCAGAAGCCCTGGTAGCGATTGGTGACATCGGCTGCGGCTTCGGCATCGAGGTTGCGGTAGGCGGCGGAGAGGCTGTCGGTGCGGTGTTCGCGAGGCACGCCGCCGAGGGTCCAGAGCGCGTTCTGGAGGTTCTCAGCCAGCGCGGTGAGCTCTCGCCACCCAGCACCACGCCGGCATGCTCCCAACCGCTGTAGGCCATGACGAAGTGGAACAGGCGCTGCTTCAGCGTCTGGCCGGCATCGTCACGCGCAGCTCGCCCGCGTCGGTGAAGTCCGACAGCGCCATGCGGCCCGGCTCGGGTGTCTGGAGGAAGATCACGTCGCGCTCGGGGCCGTGCAGGGCGCGCCAGTCGCAGACGCGCCGCTCGAGGGTCCGGCGCACCCGATCGTCGGGGAAGGCATCCGGATCGCTCATCTGAAGGTGCCGCAGCAGGGTCACAGCCTGAACGGCAGGATCGCGCTCGAGGATCGGCAGCAGGACCGGTTCCCACACCGCCCCGAGCGGATCGGGCACGGTGCGGCCCCGGGTGGCCTGGCGTTGCGAGGGAAGCCGCGGATCGGCCTCGATGCGGCGGGCGGTGCGTTCGCTGAACCCTGACCGGGCGGCGGCGGCGCGTTGGCTGTGCTGGAGACGGTCGGTCATGTAGACTCTCACTTGCTGGTCGATGACGGATTTGCCCGGCACGGTCGGATCTCCGTTTGGACGCAGAGATCGGACCCTACCGGCCCGCAGCGGCCAGCACCCAGCCATTCCCCCGGTGAGAGGATCGAACCGCTGACTTCAGCCTCCGGGACGGGCTACGCCCGCCCTCCGGCTGAACCCAGCGGCCAACTTGCCTGACGGCGCCGGACAACATGGTTGTCGCTCATCACTCTGGCGATCCATGAGCTCGCAACGAACGCCCGGAAATATGGGGCGCTCTCCGAGGACGGCGGGCGTCTTCGCATCACCTGGCATGTGCGAAACGGCGAGGCCGGGCCTCGGGTCCACCTGGAATGGCGCGAAGACGGCCTGGTCCCCACCGGGGCCGATGCCCCGTCCTTCCGGGCGGATGGAGGCTACGGGCGCGTGCTGATCGAGCAGGCGCTGCCTTATGCGCTCGGCGCCCGGACCACCTATGAGCTTGGGGCGACGGAGCTTCGCTGCATCGTCGACCTGCCGCTGGAGAAGGCGGCGACGCCCGCGAGCCGCGATCCATGACCGGTGCCCAGCCGCTCGCCGGACGGCACATTCTCGTCGTGGACGATTTCCTCATGGCCCAGGACGTGGCTGCCTCGCTGACGCCGGCCGGCGCCCATGTCGTGGGGCCCGCCCCTTCCGTGACGGAGGCTCTGAACCTCGTCGCCCGAGTGGAGCAACTCGACGCAGCGGTTCTCGACTTCAACCTGCGCGGCGAGACGGTCTACCCCGTGGCGGACGCCCTGAAGGACCGCTCGGTGCCTTTCGTGTTTGTCACCGGCTACGACCCCGATACCATCGCCGCACGCCGTGCAGCTGTTCCGGTATTCGAGAAGCCGTTCAATGCCGATCAGGTCATGGATGGGTTATGCGGGCGCCCCGATTAGCGGCCGAGCCTTGGCGCTGCGAACACGCGCGCATCGCTGGTCAGTTCAAAATGGCATGGGGTAACCCGCAGCGAGGCCGGTCATTTCAGCTCCTCCCGAGCAGAACGCTCGATCGCGTCGATGGTGTCGTGCAACGCGACAGAATCGCGGAAGCTCGGCGCCGAGCGCGTGCCCGAGCGAATATCCTCCGCCAACCGGGCATAAAGCCGGGCGACATTGCGGGCGACGGAGTTGTCTGGCCATCCCTCGTAGGCCGAAGCAGGCGGCGTCAGCGGCGCGAGCTCGCGTGTGTCGCCGTTGGCGCCCTGGATAGACAATTGCACGATCTGCCCGTTGCCATTGGCGCCCGTCACCTGGATGTCGCCCTGCGTGCCGTTGATCTCCCACAGCAGGTTGGTCCCGCGGCACATTCCGCCGCGATAATGGACCGAGAATGCCGCCCCGCTTTTCAGCGCGCCGTGGACCAGGACCTGGTCATGGGAGGTCATGGGTATGGTCTCTCCCGTGTCGGTCACATGCGCGGTGGTGCGGCGGTTGATCATGCGCGCGGACAGATCGCCGATATCGCCCAGCACCTCGCGCAGGCCGGCAAGCGTGTGTCCCAGCGGGATGCTGAGCATCGTCGCGCCGTTGGTCCTGTCGTAGAGATAGGCATGGGCGGCATCGGTCATGCCGCCCCATTCGCCGCCACTGCCCACGAGCGTGGTCGAGAGCACCTCCCCAACATAGCCGTCGGCAATGAGCCCGCGGAGATACTCGACCTCGGGGGCGACACGCATCTGCGTGCCGACCGCCGCGACCACGCCTTTCGCCTCGGCGAGGTCAGCCAGCTCCCGTGCCTCGGCAAGCCCGTTGCCGAGCGGCCATTCGCAATAGACGTGCTTGCCCGCGTTCAGCGCCGCCGTCACCAGTTCGTGGTGATGCGGCACCTTGACGGTGACGACGACGAGGTCGACCTCTGGCGAGTTGACCAGCGCCTGGGCATTCTCGAACGCGAAGGGCAGTCCGAACGCATCGGCGGCCTTCTTGGCGCTGGCATGGCTGGTGTTCGCGACCCCGACCACCTCGTATTCGTTCGGCAGGGCCTTCAGTGCCGGGACATGGGCGGTTGCCGCCCAGTGAATACCGGGATTGAGGCCGATGAATCCGACGCGGATCGGCTTGTCACTCATGAGGGGCTCCATTTACTTCGGATCGGATATTGTTGGGGTCGCTGTCGTCAGGTGAGCCATCCGTCTCTCCTTCCTCTGGGGCGGCGCCTACGTCATGCCTCGACGCTCTCCAGCGCCGGATAGTCGATATAGCCGCGCTCTCCGTCTACGAAGTAGGGGTCGCCGCGCAGTTCATTCAGCGGCGCGCCTTGAGCGAAGCGGGCCGGGAGGTCCGGATTGGCGATGAACGGGCGACCGTAGGCAATGGCATCGAGCGTCCCGCCGGCGACGGCATGGGCGCCGTCTTCGAGGCCGAAGTTCTCGGCGCCGACCAGCGTGCCGGGATAATGCTGACGGACCCACTCGAGGGGCGTGGTTTCTCCGGTGCAGCTGGCGAGATCCACGGTGGAGGCGCGGTTGACCTGCACGTAGGCGAGACCGAGGGCCGCCAGCCTCGGAAGAAGGCGCGCGAAGGTCTCGCGCACGGTGGGGTCGAACCTCCCTTGGAATGACGAGTTCGGCGCGATCTTCACGCCGACCCGGCTGGCGCCGGCGACGTTCGTCACCGCTTCCAGGATATTCAGAAGCAGTCGGGCGCGATTGTCGGCGGAGCCGCCGAACTCATCCGTTCGCTGGTTGGCGTCGCCACGCAGGATGTTGGCGAGGAACATCGCGTTCCCAGCATGAATCTCGACCGCATCGAAGCCGATGTCGATCGCCGCACGGGCGCCCGCGGCGAAATCCCGCGGCATCGCGGCAAGGTCTTCACGCGAGAGCGTGGCCGGCATCAGCGGATGACGCGGAGCGGCGAATGGACCGTCGTCATTGGCAAACTCCTCCGCCAGACGGACGCGTCCCGAATGCCAGAGCTGGGCCGCGATGCGGCCGCCGGCCGCGTGAACGGCATCGACGATCTTCTTCCAGGAGGCCTTCTGCGCGTCAGTGATGAGCGCGGGCATGGCGCCGTAGCCCGCCCCATAGGGCGCAACCGTGAGGACCTCGGAGATGATGAGTCCCGCGCTCGCGCGCTGCGCGTAGTAGGTCTCGGCGATCGGTTGCATGGAGAGGTCGGGCAAGGTCCGCAGCCGCGTCATGGGCGCCATCAGGATCCGGTTGGGAAGCTCGAGCGCGCCGGCGTCGAGCGGCTGCAACAGCGGGGCGGCGGTGAGGGAGGACATGGATGATCTCCGTTGGCTGGCGACACGCTCGATCCACGGCCGCCGAAGGAAGGCGCGCGATCGCGGCGTCAGGGATGTTCGGAATGGCACTGAGTCTTACGCTTGCTAGATGGCCTCTGGCACGCGAGCGGCATTGATGCCCGCGGCGTCGGCAATGATCTCAAGCGAGCGCAACCGTTTTGCATGATCGTAGATGTCGGAGACGACGATGACCTCATCGGCCCTGGTCTCTGCGACAAGCGCCGCAATACCCTCGCGAACCGTTTCGGGCGATCCGACGATGGTGCGCGACAACATCGACATGACCTGCGCCTTCTCGCGCGGCGTCCAGTAGCTCTCGATGTCTTCGATGGGCGGCTGCAGAAAACCGCGCTCGCCCCTGAAGATGCTGGCGAAGGACATCCGCTGGCTGGTGGCGAGGCGCTTCGCCTCGGCATCCGTCTCCGCCGCGATGATGTTCACGCCCACCATCGCATAGGGACGATCCAGTTGAGCGGAGGGCTTGAACCGGCTGCGGTAGAGATCGAGGGCTTCGGTCAGCAGCTGCGGCGCGAAATGCGAGGCGAAGGAATACGGAAGCCCGAGTTCGGCCGCGAGCATGGCCCCGAAATGGCTCGATCCAAGAATCCACAGCGGCACCCTCGTCCCGGTCGCGGGCACTGCCTCGATGCGCTGCCCGGGTGCTGCCGGCGCGAGGAACGCCTGCAGTTCGAGGACGTCCTCGGGAAAGTTCGCTGAGCTTTCCGGCGTGCGCCGAAGCGCGCGGAGCGTCAGCTGGTCCGTCCCCGGCGCGCGTCCCAGTCCCAGATCGATCCGGCCGGGGAAGAGCCGCTCCAGCGTCCCGAACTGCTCGGCGATCACATAGGGGGCATGGTTCGGCAGCATGATGCCGCCCGCGCCCACGCGGATCCTGTCCGTTCCGGAAGCGATATGGGCGATGACGATCGACGTGGCGGCACTGGCGATGCCGGGCATGTTGTGATGTTCGGCGACCCAGACCCGGTTGTAGCCCCAGCCCTCGGCATGAGCGGCGAGATCGCGGGCGTTGTCGAGGGCGCCGCGCGGGTCGGTCTCGTCGGTGACGCGAACAAGCTCGAGGATGGACAACGGCGTCATGGGTCACTCCAAGCGGGGACAGGCGGAACGGAGATTGCCTCCGCTTCCACTTTGGCTATATGGAGGCTATCTCCACATGCGTCAACATGCTACTCCGTCCCTGCTCCCATGCGCCCGTCGGACCCTCGGAGACGCCTTGCCCATGAACACGAACCCTCCCGACAAAAGTCCCTTGCGCGCCGATGCGCGCCGAAACCGCGACAGCATCCTCAGAACCGCCGCTCGGCACTTTGCCGCTAACGGCGTGAACACCTCCCTCGACGAGATCGCGCGCGAGGCGGGCGTCGGACCGGGCACGCTCTATCGCCACTTCCCCTCGCGCGACGCACTGCTGGCCGCGACACTCACGGAACGTCAGGCAGATATCCTCGCCCGCGCGGATGCGGCCCGCGAGATGGCATGCTCCGAAGCTGCACTGACCGAGTGGTTGCGCGCCCTGCAGGATTACCTCGCGACCTACGACGGCCTGCCGGCGCCAGTGCTGACAGCGATTCAGGAAGATACGTCTGTGCTGGCCATTTCGTGCGAGACACTCGTCGCACTCACCGGCGAGTTCCTGACCCGAGCACAGAAGGACGGCCGTGCGCGGGCAACGATAACACCGCAAGGCCTTTTCCTGAGCGCACTTGGCATCGCATGGGTCCTCAACCGCGCGGGGGTTGGCGAGACGCACAGAAGGGAGCTCGAAGCTATTTTCGTCGTGGGATACCGGGAGCGGGGAAGGCTGCTGGATGAGGCGGAATGACCAACGTCCAATTAGATTCAGTTTGGCGGCGCTTGTGCACCGAACGTTCGCACCTGGGAGCAGACTACGGCCTCCAACCGGTCATTCATAGACGGCGCAGCGAACGACCGCTTTCCGCCCGGACTCGCCAGCCGAGCCGGTCCGGCGCACGACCGCTCCCCGCCCAGACTGGCGAGCCAGTTCGGCCCGCGGCGTAGGAGTTGACACCGCTCCAAATGGAGAAGTGTTTTCAGTGTCACATTCGCAGCAGACATCATGGCAGAGCAGGGTTTAGCCTTCGGCGCTCGGTGTGGCGCCCGTCGGGACCCAGCTTGAGCGCCGCCCGCATCTGCTCGGCCATGCCGACCCCGTGCTTCATCCGCTCCACCGTGGCGTAGACATGGCCGGAGGTCCGCGCCCACAGCTCGCCGACCTGGGTCTTGTTGCGCGGGTCCTCGTTCGTGGCCCGATCAGCGCCCTTGTATTCGACGACGAACAGCCGCCCGTCTGTGAGCCTGGCGACGAAGTCGGGATAGAAGCGGCCGTTGAGCAGCGGAAGCCAGAAGCTGTCGGCGTGCCGGGGGATGTTGCGCAGCCAGACGTCGACCGCCTCGAGGCCGTCCAGCGCCTGCGCGCATTCGAACTCCTCGCTCTGCTGGTCTCCGTCGAAAGCCGGCACCGCGTCATTGCCGAGCAGGTGTTTTGAGAACCGGGCCCGCTGAAGCGGGACCAGTTGCACGTCGCGGTAGGTGCTGGCCTCGAGGCGGATGGTCGCGTCCGAGATATTACCGGCGCCGCATCATCGTCGAACAACGCCGCCTGTCGCATCGCGGAACGCGCGGCATCGCGTTGCTCGGTGATGCGCTGGCGCAGCTTGGCCGCAAGCACATCCTGCCACTCGATCAGCGTTCGCGGGGCAATCCCCCGTCGGCTGCGCAGGTGTGCGACGGCGAGGCTGAGCCACGCGCGCAGCTGGTCCTGCGGAATGTCGGCGGCGCGGCAGCTACGTTCCAGCCACTGGACCAACGTGGCGGCGAGGCTGTCTTGATCCAACTCACCCACTCCCGGCAGCGGGGCCTGGGTAATCGTCGTGCGGGAATAAACGATCTTCTCTCCCTCGAGGTCGATCTCGACCACCTCGTCGTTGCGGGTGAAGCTCAGGTCGGCTTCCTCCAGGCGGGCGGAGGCGTTGCTGAGCGACCAGTCTGAAAGCTCCATCAGTGAGTCGGTATCGGCTGGGACGATCTCACCGCCGATCTCGGCCATTAGCAGCGGCAACTCGATCACGGCGCCCTTCTCTGCGGGGGAGCGGCGCGTCTCGACCTTCTCGCGGTGTTTCTCCAGACCTGCGCGGGCAGCCGGACGATCGGTTTCGGGCGCAAGGGCGATGATCCTTGCCGCCACCGCGTCAGCGACTGCGCCCTTGATGCCAGCGGTCAGGCTGCCGTCGGGGGCGGAGGTCCAATCGACGCCTTCCTCGGCCAGTTCCGACAGCGCCGCGCGGTTCTCGTCGGTATCCGACAGCGGCACCTGCCACACCGGCTGCGGACGGACTGGGGTCGGGTCGAACAGCCGCCCCTGATCCGCGGTGAGCCCCTCCGGCTGGACCGAGCCGCGCACCTCTTCGTCGGTGAAGCCCATGCCGATCAGCTTGTCGGTCAGCGCCTGCGCGGTCTCGTTGAACTCAGGCTCGGAGACATGCGCATAGGCCATGTTCAGCGCCGGATCCTTCCGCCGCTCGGCATAGGGCATCCGCAACACGCGACCCAGAAGCTGCTCGACCGCCGTAGAGCTTCGCAGCTTCTGCGTCGCGCAGAGGACATAAGCCGACGGGCAGTCCCAGCCCTCGCGCAGCGCCTGCACGGTGATGACGTGGCGCGTGGGCTCCGACGGATCGCGCAGGTTCACGCTGTCCAGCTCGCGCCGGTCGCCGGTGGCGATCTTGATCCACGCAGTAGGCACCAGCCGCGTCACCAGATAATCGCGGATCTGATCGACCGAGGGCTCGCGGCCCTTCGGCTGCGCCTGATACAGCACCACGGGGCGGATGTGGTCCTTGTCGCGCTTGGCCTTCTCTTCCAGCATCCGCTGCGTCCGCAGCGCGCCATCCACGGCGGATCGCAAGTCGCCATGCGGGCGCAGGCGGATCGGCAGCTTGATCATCTGCTCATCCTTCAGCGCCGCCGCGGTGGTCGAGAACAGGATGTTGTTGCGATCCTTCGGAGTCGCCGTGAACTCGATCACCGCCGCGGGCCGCACGCGAGCCTGCACGTCGCGCGAGAGGCCCGTGACGGCGTTATGCGCCTCGTCCACGATCATCAGCGGTCGATGGTGATAAAGCAGGTTCGCGAAGCTGAACTTGACCGCCCCCTCGGTCACCAGGGGGTTTGCCGCCGCCTCCTCGGCTCCAACGACCTCCATCCCCGCGGTGGGCAGGCCAGAGAAGAACGGCTCGAGGTCCTCATGATGGGCATAGACGCGGCGGCCCGAGGTGTCGCCGACGCGGAACGCCTGGATGGTCGACACGATCACGCAGGCCACCGGGCGCCGCATCTCGAACGCCTCGATGTCGAAGACCCGCACCCGCCCGCCGAAAGCCGCGTCGAGCCGCCGCCGGTAGGCATGGGTGCGGTCGGACAACGCGTCGAGCGTCTGGTCCTTGATCTGGGTCGAGGACACGAACCACAGCACCAGCGGCTGCGGCCGCGCCGTCACCTGCGACCAGACCCGCACTGATTCCGCCGCCAGCAGCGTCTTGCCGCCGCCGGTCGGCAGGCGCAGGCAGACGTAGGGGACATCGGGCAGCCCCTCGAGCGACCGGTAGGGTTTCCGCGCGGGCAGGGACTCGCCGGCCAGCAGCGCCTCCCGCTCCTGATGCGCGACCTCGTGGGCGAAGGCTTCTGTCGGGCCGATCGCGGCGGCGCGGGTGAGGAAACGGTCGAGCGCGTCCAGCGTCGCCTGCTGATAGCGTTTCAGCTCCATCACCTTCCCCCCGCATTCAGGTCGTAGGGCGTCTGGCGGAACTGGACGCCCTCGCGCTTCAGCGTCGCGGCCGAGAGGCGGGACGCGGTGGCATAGACGGTCAGCGTGCCCGCGAAACCCTGCGGCAGATGCTCGCGGATCAGCGAGAGCGTGGCGCGGGTCAGCACGTTGCCGCCCTGCGCCGAGCGGTCCCGGAGGATGCCGTTGAACAGCAGCGCCACCGCGCGGTCAGGCGCGCGCAGCGGGGCCCCGCTCCCGTCATCCGGCGCATCCGTGCGAGGCGGGCGGTTGACGATGCCCAGAAGGGGCGTTTCGGGCACGCCGTCGAGCGGGCGGCGGGTTTCGGTGAACCAGACATGGCGGGCGAGGTCGGCAAAGCGCACCTCGGGCGCGATCACGCCGTTCTCGTCATAGACGCGGGGGCCGAGCGTGACAAAGCGGAAGGCTCCGCCGCCCTGCCACCCGACATCCTTGCTGATGCCGCCCTGCTCGCCCTCGATCACCTTCCGCAGGCGAGTGGCGCAATGGGTGCGGGCGTGCTCGCCCATCTCGACCCCGATCCAGCGGCGGCCCATCTTGTGGGCGACGGCGGCAGTGGTCCCCGAGCCAAGGAAGCTGTCCAGCACCAGATCGCCGGGATTGGTGGCGATATGGAGGATGCGCTGGAGCAGGCGTTCGGGCTTGGGGGTGTCGAACGAGATGTCCGAGCCGAACAGCTTGACGGACTCCTTGGAGGCTTCATCGGTGTGGCCCGCATCGTCGTGGGGCCACCATGTTGTCGGAACCACGCCGTCGTCGTCTTGCAGATATCGCTTGAAGGCCGGGGCGCCGTCGCCGTTCTTTCCGAAATAGGCCAGCCCGTCGGCAACGATCTTCAGCCATTGTTCCTCGGTGCGCGACCAGCACCGTCCGGGCGGCGGCTTCCGCACCCGCCCTGATGGAGTGACGATATCATATGACAGATTGGCCCTAATGTTCGGAGCATCCCACGGGATTGCTCGCCAAGGTCAGCGAGGATCATCATCGGGATTGTTGTATTGCTTCGCCTGTCGCTCGCTCCTCGGAACCCGATTGCGCGTCCGCTTCCACGCATCGGGATCACTTACATAAACATGAATGGCATTGTGAGAGTTGGATATGATCGCGTCGCTGGATACCGAAGACCGCGCTTGCCATGAAATGCTCGCAAGAAATCGGCGCCTGCCGAACACCTCATCCATCACGACCTTGAGATAATGCCCCTCATTGTCGTCGATGCTGACCCAGATGCTGCCATCTTCGGACAGGAACTCGCGCAGCAGCATCAGCCGGGGCACGATCATCCCCAGCCATTGCGCGTGTTCCAGATTGTCGTCGTAATGCTCGAAGGCCGAACGGGTGTTATAGGGCGGGTCGATATAGATGCACTTCACCCGACCCGCATAGAAGGGCAGCAGCGCCTTCAGCGCCTCGAGATTGTCGCCCTGCACCAGCAGCCCGTCGGAGCCGCCAGAACCCTGCGCCGCGAAGGAGAGCCCGGGCTCCTCGGTCAGCAGCCGAAACGGCACCCCCGCCGCCGCCCGCAGGTCCGCGTCCCGCGTCAGCCAGTGCAGTATCGGCATGTGGTCCCCCGTTCGTCGTGCTCCGGGTGTAGCCGAGCCTTTCGGCCAAAGTGAACCACTCCGCCGTCCCGGGTCCCGAGGTTGTGTCCCGCAAGCTGGATGCGCCCAGGATTGCCTCCGCGCTGAACCGAACCCTTGAGGCCAGCCGCCCGACGACGGTCACCCTCGAGCCTGGGTTGGGCACTCGCAGTTATCCGATCGACAAGCCCGCGTCGGCCGCCAGCCCGGGACTCGGGTCAGGCAGCAGTCACGGCTCGAACCCGCCAACGGAAGGAGCATCCCCATTCAGATTGCGCAGGTTCTCGAAACTTAGGCGAAGCCGTTTTGACAGGCGCTTCGACAATGCCGCTGCCCTCTCCGGCTGCCCGTCGTCGTCAATGATCAGCAGCTCGGACTCGCTCAGCCGAAGGCGGATGCTGCCGACGCTCACCTCGCCAGCCCGGTCGCCTCGCCTGACCCTGAACCGAGTCCCGGGCGCGACGACTGCCACAGCTGCCGCGCCCTCCCGGATGATGGTCGATCAGGGTCAGTTTCCCAGCGGTTCCTCGAGACGGCTGATCAGACTCTCGACGGCGTCGTGGAGCATGGCTTCGCGTTCCCGATCGCGGAGTTGCCGGGCCATGAGGATCTCCAGCATAGTCTCGCACCGTGCCAGTCGCTCCTCTCCCGCCGTGTGGCGCTCCAGCGGCTCGACGGCCCGGTCGATCCGGTTCGCCAGCCCGCCCAGGATCTGCAGGAACGCCTCTCGCCGGTCCTGCGCGCCGTTCGTTCCTGCCCTGAGCATGTCTTCGAGCGACTGAAAGGCCGCGATCAGGGACCGCAGGGACAGGTTGATCTCCTGCAGACTCGTGTCGTCGCTCATGCCGATCTCCTTGCAACATTGGTGGAGCGGGTGTTGGTTTCTGCGGGCGCGCGAGGACCAGACCGAACCAGGCGTCGTGCATGACCTCGGCCAGATGCTCGCGCAGCGATGTCAGGCGTCCCGCCAGGGTTCTCAGGACCGCGGCGGCTCCGACGGGTCCAGCCAGGCGCTGAGCAAGGCGGTCAAGCTCGCGATAGCCTCGTCGCGCGCCGCCACCTCCCGGCGCAGCGCGTCCATCTCCTGGCGGGGTCACGTCCGTCAACGTGGTGTAAATCGTGAGATGGCCTGAGATCATGATCAGGCGGCCTTGGCCGTGATGCTGAGGATGGGGTCGATCTCCTCCTTGTCGATCTGGGCGAAGGCCTCGACC
>NZ_WKKA01000024.1 GCF_009674885.1 Paracoccus sp. S-4012 | reverse complement strand
GAGCTGACGGCCCTGATCGCCCGGCGCGGCAAGCCCGGCCTGATCGTCAGCGATCACGGCACCGAGTTCACCTCGAACGCCATGCTGGCCTGGTGCGAGGAGGCCGCCGTGTCCTGGCAATTCATCGCCCCGGCAAGCCCATGCAGAACGGCATCTGCGAGGCGTTCAACTCGAAGATGCGGGACGAGCTCTTGAGACGCTGTTCTTCGGCCTCGATCAGGCCCGCCGCATCGTCGCCAGCTGGGTGGCCGACTATAACGCGGCCCGGCCCCATTCGGCACTCGGCTACGAGACCCCCGCAGCCTTCGCCGCCCAGTTCGCCGCAACGGGCGATCGGCTACACGCGATGGAAACGTTCCGCCGATCACCCATGGCTCCCTCCGCGCAAGCGGGCAAATGTCACCCGGCGGCTCTGGTCTCAGGTGGATGAAGGTCAGGGGTCACAGCAGGTTGAAGCTCGCAACTCCACCATAAACCGACGCCCTCGATGGCCGCCCCGGTTACACCCCAAGCGCGGCGCGAAAGTCCACCACGTCCTCGGACGCTACCACTTGCCTAAGTGATGCACGGCTGCTAATCGATACAGATGCAAAGCAATAAGCAGATCCGACTTGCCGGCGTCTGAGGCGGATTGCGATGATACGGCGTTGCGGGACTGCGGTCGGCTCCTCCACCACTCGCCGCATGCAGCCATCGGGGCCGGTCGCAACATGAAACTGACGTCTGCGCTTCATCCTGAGCTCTCTAGGCTCGCGTTTTCAGTCGAGCATTGATCTCCATGAGGGTGCTGAACGATTTTCTGCGCCTGCGGCGCCGCTACCTCGACCGACACGTGGCATACCGCTTCTCCGATATGCCCCTCGGCAGCGGCGATGATTGCGTGGGCTTCATCGAGGAATGCGTGTTTCGACGTGGAGTTCTGCGGCTTCGGGGCTGGACATTGTCGCATCGATTTACCGTCCAGATGGATGACGCGCGCTATTCCGTCCCGCGACGGGTTCATCGCGGTGACGTCGTGCTTTCCCTCGGATCACGCATCATCGCCACGAACAATCAGCATGCGCGGGTCGGCTTCGATGTGACGCTGCCCTGGCGGGGAGGTCCTGCACGGCTGATCGCCGAGGACCTGAGTGGCAGCGGCCCCTGGCCCTTGCCCCTGCCGACCCCGCGCATGATCAGGTCTCGCAGGCGGCGTTCACAGCTTGCGTTCCTGTGGGACTCGGTGATTGCCGCCCCGGCCGCGCTGCGGTATGTGCTCGGCGGCCGGAACCCGGACGGGGTCGAGCGGCTGCGAACACTGATGGGATTAGCGGGGGAAGCAAGCACCAGCCTCGTGCTCGACTGCCGCCATCTCTACACGGCCACGGCTCCGGCGCGCGAGCTTCCTGCAATGACCATCATCATGCCGGTCCACGATGCCTTCTGCCTGATGACAGAGGCCGTCGAGCGGGTGGAGTGTCACACCGACGTGGAGTGGCACCTCGTCCTGATCGACGACGCCTCGCGTGATGCGCGGGTGCGTCCCTGGCTCACCGAATGGGCGGGCCAGCGACCCGGCCGGGTGACGTTGCTGATCAACGACGAGAACCTTGGCTTCGTCCGCAGCGTTAACCTCGGCCTTGCCGCTGCGGAAGATCGCGACGGGCCAGTGGTTCTCCTCAACAGCGACGCGTTCGTGCCTCCGGGATGGGCGTCGCGGCTGCTTGCGCCTCTGGTGGCTCGCGACGAGGTGGCGAGTGTGACGCCCATGTCGAACGACGCTACGATCATGTCGGTTCCCTGGTTAGCGGGACGTGTGACACTGGCCGCGGGCGTGGGCTACAGCATCGATGCCGCGGCGCGAGATCTTTCCTGCAACGCACACGCCGTGCTTCCCACCGGCGTCGGTTACTGCATGGCGATGAGCCGCAAGGCGCTGCAGCTGGCTCCGAGGTTCGATTCCGTCTTCGGACGCGGATACGGCGAAGAGGTCGATTGGTGCCGCAAGACCGCCGCGGCCGGGATGGTCCACCTCGGAATTGGCAACCTGTTCGTGGAACATCGTGGCGGGCAGTCCTTCGGCAACCAGGCAAAGGCCACTGCCCTCGAGGCCTCGGCGCGGATCATCAGCGCAAGATACCCCGACTTCGACGAAGCGGTGCGCGACTTCATCGCCGCAGACCCCCTGCTGACCGCGCGGCTGACCCTGGCCCTCGCTCGCGCCGCCGCGGAGGACGCGGAGCCGCTGCATGTCTATCTGGGCCATTCCCTCGGGGGCGGCGCCGATATATGGCTGTCCTCACGGATCGAGGAGCGGGCTGAGCAAGGAAAGCGCACAGTCGTCCTCCGGGTCGGCGGACAGCAGCGATTCAGGATTGAGCTGCACGGAGATGGAGGCATCCTCGCTGGCGAGACTGACGACATTGCGCTCGTCATCAACATGATCCGCCGCATGCCACGACGGAGGATCGTGTATTCCTGCGGTGTCGGCGATGATCGGCCTTGGGAATTGCCCGGGCTACTTCTGGATCTGGCCGGAGGAGAAGGCTCCGCCTTGACAGTTCTGTTTCACGATTACTTCCCCGTCAGCCCATCACTGAATCTTCTGAACGCTGACGGCGGCTTTGCGGGAATTCCTCCCGTAGACTCGAGCGATCCGGCGCACCGGATTGCCGACGGCAGCAGAGAGGTGCTGCTATCCGAATGGCGCTCATTCTGGGGCAGGGCGATCCGCGCCGCGGATGAGTTGACGGTGTTTTCAAGAAGCAGCGCAGAGATCGTTGCCACCGTTTGGCCCGAAGCGAAGGACCGAATCGTCTGTCATCCGCATCGTGTGGCAGCCAACCTGCCGCAATTGCCTTCGGGTCATTCTGGCGGGCCTGGTGTCATCGGCGTTCTCGGGGCCATTGGCGGTCCGAAGGGCGCGCAGGTCGTCTCGGATCTGGCATGCTATCTGGATCGCCTGCCGGATGGACCGCAGCTTGTTGTGATCGGAAAGTTCGATCACCGCTACCCCTTGCCTCGTTCGGTCAAGGTCACCGGACAATATGATCTGTCCGATCTTGCATCGACATTGGCAAGACACAGCGTTACCGCATGGCTGATGCCCTCCGTCTGGCCCGAGACATTTTCGTTCAGCACGCATGAGATGCTCGCGACCGGTCTGCCGGTCATGGCATTCGATTTGGGGGCTCAGGGCGAAGCGGTGAAAGCTGCGCCGAACGGCCACATCGTTGCAAACGATCCGGCCGCCATTTATGAATACTACAGGCGTCTAAAACGTGTGAATTAAGGGCCGGAAGATGATGCCGTTGACTGACATGCTGTCCGAGGAGGGCGAGCACGAGCGCCGCATTCGCGTGATTTTCGACGATGGGTTCGAGTGGACTGCGGCAGAGCCGCGATTCAAGAAGCCGCTCGTCATTCTTGCGTTCACCAATCGTTCAGGTTCGAATCTGCTTGCGGATTACCTTCGCCAGTCGGGCCGGTTCCGCGGCTTCGGCGAAGGTCTGAATGCCGACGAGATAGAGCGCAACCTCGCCGCGAATCCAGATACAACTTTTCCCGACTACATTGCCAGAGTGGCGGGGGCGCCGGAGGAGCCAGGCTACTGGGGAATCAAGGCGTCATGGGCGCAGATCGCCCTGCTGAAGCGCGCCAACATCCTGTCGATGTTTTCCCGAGTCCTGATGGTACACACCGTTCGGCGCGACCTCCTTGGGCAGGCAGTGTCCCACTGGATTGCGCATCAGACGAACGAATGGACCAGCGCGCACAAGCGCACGGGTATCGAACCAAGATTCGACATTGGCGGTATCGAGGGTATCCTCATGGACATCGTGAGGTCGAATGCCGCAATCGACATGATCTCGCAGGTACTCGGCATCCAGCGGCATGTCGTAGTCTATGAGCAGCTTCAGGACGACCCCGCCCGCGAGGTGAGGCGATTGGCCGCTGAACTTGACGTCGACCTCGGTGACTGGATGCCTCACGCCCCTAGGATAGCGCGCCAGAGAAACGAAACTAATGAGCGCTTTAGCGCTCTGTGTCGTCAGCGTTGGCGAGCTGCCCTTTCTGGTGCTAGGGGGGCGTGATGAGCGTTCCAGGAAGGTGGTTCCGGATCATTGACTGTGCCGACCCGGTGCGGCATCACCCGCCGGTGATCGGCAGCCGGAGCTATCTCAACGTCGAGTGAACGTGCGTTGAGAGCATGGGCGGTTTGAAAGGTACGCAGGTTGAACGATTTCATACGTTTGTTCAGGCGCACGTCGCGTCGAGAGGGACGCAAGGGAAAGAGCGAAGCCGGGATCGATTCTGTTCAGGGAGAGGCGGCTTTGGCCGAAGTGATCGCCCCGCATTTCGACGCATCATTCTACCGTCGAAACAATCCGGATGTTGTAGAAGCAGGCGTTGAGCCATTGCAGCACTTCTTGAGGTACGGATGGCGCGAGGGCCGGGACCCCAACGCTTCGTTTTCTGTTTCTCAATACCTAGAACGGAACCGCGATGTGCGAAGCGCGGGGATCAATCCGTTCTGGCACTACCTGATCGGGGAGACCACTCAGCGCAGGTCCGATCACTCCGGGGATGCGGCAACCGGCAGGAAGGCTGACCTCGATCTCTCCGAACGCATCCTGCACGAAGCCGAGACGATCCGGGACCTCTTCGATCCGTCGTATTACTTGCAGCAAAATTCTGACATCGCGCAAGCGAAGGTCGATCCGCTTCTGCACTTCTGCCGAACCGGCTGGATTGAAGGGCGCGATCCTAGCGCATCGTTCTCTGTTTCATATTATCTCGACGAGAACCCGGATGTCCGCAATGCCGGGATCAATCCTTTCTGGCACTATATAGTCGTCGGCAAGGACGAGGGTCGGTCAGCGCGTGATCCAAGCGCTGACGGCACGCAAGATGACGGCGCCGATGACCGTCGCCTCCGCGAAGAGGCGGCGGTTATCGCCGCGTCCTTTGATGCGGAGTATTACCTGCGACACAACTCCGACGTTGCCGAGAGCGGCATCGATCCCCTGTACCACTTCGTGCGCTTTGGCTGGCACGATGGGCGCGACCCGTCCGCCGCTTTCTCGGTCTCCTACTATCTGGAATCCAACCCAGATGTCCGCGAGGCCAATCTCAACCCGTTCTGGCACTACGTCGTCGCAGGGAAGGCCGAGGGACGCGCGCCCCGACATCCCGGCGGCTACCGCGCCGAGGCGTTGATCGCGACTCAACCGCTGGAGGAACGCGTCCGGGCGTGGGGAACGCGCGACGAACCGGGCTCGTTGATGAGGGCGGATGATCTGTTCGATCTGATCGCCGGCGCCCGGCCGCGTGGGATCGGGAAGCTGGTGATTTCCGTCGGCCACGACAACTATCGGCAGGTGCCGGGCGGGGTCCAATACTGCATTCAGCACGAGGAGGAGATCGCGGCCGAACACGGCTTTACCTACCTCAACCTGTACCCGCACCAGCCGCTGCCGCGCCTTGCGCATCATTCGGAATCCCCGGATGTGCCGGTCGGATTGCTGCTGCAGGGAGAGGCGCTCGGCGCGGCGGCTATGAGCGCGGTCATCTCTGCAATCCGAATGCTGTCGGAGACCGGATCTGTTGAGGTCGTGATTCACAGCCTGCTGGGCCACAGTCCCGAACAGATTGCAGAATTGGTGCAGGCTACCGGAAAGGCCAGCTGTTATTTCTGGGCCCACGATTTCTTCGCGCTGTGCCCCAACTATGTGCTGCAGCGAAATAACGTTAGCTTTTGCGGCGCGCCCCCGAGCACCTCGAACGCCTGCAGGCTGTGCCTCTACGGTGCCGAGCGCGTTGACCACCTGGCTCGAATGACTGCGTTCTTCGACAGGCTCGAGGTGCATGTTCTCGCTCCCTCGCAGTTTGCGGCCGATTTCTGGTCCACGTATGGCGGACCGTCGGCCGCGAGCCTTTCGGTCCTGCCGCATGCGGAGATCGACTGGCAGGCGGTGGAGCGCGCGCCTGAGGAGGAGCGGAAGATCAGCGTGGCCTTCGTCGGCTACCCGGCGCCGCACAAGGGCTGGCCGGCCTTCGAGCACATCGTTCGCACCTTCCGGGGCAAGGAGTCGCCGCTCGACTTCGTGTATTTCGGCACCACCGACATTCCAACGGATGCGGTCGAGACCATTCCGGTTCATGTGACGGCCGACGATCCCGACGCAATGGTCCGCGCCCTTGCGGAGCGTCAGGTTGATTTCGTGCTGCACTGGGCGAGCTGGGCCGAGACCTTTTCCTTCTCGACGCATGAAGCCATCGCCGCCGGGGCCTATGTGCTCACCTCGCCGATCAGCGGCAACGTCGCGGCAACCGTGCAGCGCCTTGGGCGTGGCGCGGTGCTGGCCGACGAGGCGGACCTGGAGGCGTTCTTCCGCGACGGCCGGGCCCAGACGATGGCGGCAGAGCTGCGCGCGCGGCGGCGCAGGGAGCGGGGGCGGCTCTCGCGCAGCGCGATGACCATGGCGGTGCTGGCGCAGGAGGCGGGGGAATGACGATCCACGCGTTCACGAGCTTTTCCTACAGCTACCTCAATCGCGCGCGGGTGCTTGCGCGGACGCTCAAGGAGCAGCATCCCGACTGGGTTCTCTGGGCTGTCCTGACCGACAAGGAGCCCGAGGGCTTCGCCCTGGACCTCGCGCAGGAAGATTTTGATCGCCTGCTGACCGCCGAAGACCTCTTCGGCGACGAGACCGAGGCCTGGCTGTTCGGGCACGACATCGTCGAGGCCTGCACCGCGGTGAAGGGCCGGGCCTCGGTCGAGATCCTGAACCGGCCGGATTGCCGCAAGCTGTTCTACTTCGACCCGGACATCGCTGTTATCAATCCGATGGACGAAGTGGTCGATCTGCTCGACACGCATTCCATCGTGCTGACGCCGCACCAGGTCGATCCCGAGCCGCGCAGCGAGCGGCGGGCGATCCAGGACAACGAAATCGCCTCGCTGCAATACGGCATGTTCAACCTCGGTTTCGTGGCGATGGCGAATGATGCCGAAGGGCGGCGGTTTGCCCAGTGGTGGGACGACCGGCTGCGCGACTGGTGTCACGACCGGCTGGATATCGGCGTATTCGTCGACCAGAAATGGTGCAACTTCGTGCCCTGCTATTTCGACGATGTGAAGGTCCTCCGCGACCCCGGCTACAACGTCGCCAGCTGGAACCTGAGCCAGCGCCGGATGTCCTATGACGAGGCCGGCACGGCGCTGATCAACGGCCGTCCGCTGCGGTTCTATCACTTCACAAAGCTTGGCGCGGTAGGCGACGTGATGACCCAGCGCTACGCCAAGGACAACATCGAGGTCTACGAATTGTGGTGGTGGTACCGCCAGCAGGTGCTCTCGGCCAGCGCGCCAGAGATCCCGAAGGGCTGGTGGCACTATGGCACCTTCGACAACGGGGAGACGATCCCCAAGGCCGTGCGGGAGCTGTATCGCGAGCGGCCGGACCTGCAGAAGGCGTTTTCCGAGCCGTTGCGGACCGGGGAGGGTTCGTTGCATGAGTGGGTTGGGGCTAACACTGAACTCATGAGAGACGCTGACCGAAACCGCGGGTTCGTGCCTGTCTGACATGTAACTCGGGCTCGAGGCAGCGGGGGAATAGACTTGAAATTCGATATGGAGCCGGAAATATGGCCAGCCTTTTTCAGGTTGAACACGGTCGGTGGCTTGCGCAAGTTTCATGGTAGCCTAGATTACTCGGCTCCCGAGCAAGCTGCCTTGGCACATTATATATCCACTTGGCCGATAGTTGGCAGCGATCAGGATGATGCCCGGTTCGTTCCGGAGAGCTATATCTCGCTGGACCGGGTTGCAATCATGTACGGCAACGCTCCGGTCATATTTTCGGGACGGAATCAATGGTGCACTAAGCCGTACCTCTCTGCGGAGGCGGCACGAGGAAAGCTTTCCGGTCTGGAGCATCTTGTTAGTTCCATTCGGCGCTCGAATCCCGACTCCCGTATCGCGCTTCTATTTGTTCCGGAGAAAGATCACGTCATTAGCCGGTTCATACTGAACGAGGATCGCTTTTCTCGGATCGAAGAGGCTATTGCAGAACTGCGGGCACGCTTGGCATTACTTGATGTCAAGCTCATTTTTGAGCAGCCGTTTGGGGGTCTCGGAGAGGTCATGAAGCTTTCCGATTTCTCCTACGGCGACAGTCACCTGGCGAATTTCAACTACGTCTCTATGCTAAGCTTCGTTCTGAGCGCACTTGCGGTGCCAAGTGGCACGGTAGATATTGGCCTTGGTACGGCTGACCATACAATCTTTGGCGACCTTGCAGCCAAGTTCGGTGACGGAAGGACCGTCAAGGCGGTGTCTTCTGGACCAGACTTCCCTAACAGCAGGGTTGTGCAGGTTGCCGGAAACGAGACCTTTGCCTCACCTCTGGGAGACACCTGGCAGGAGTTCGTGAACGACGCTGCGTCCGTCAACGAAACGGTATGTCTTTTGGGCGACTCTCATTGCTCGATTTATAGGCAGCGGCGGCTAACATACTTGTTTTCTAACATCTACCGCCGAACGTGTTTCTCATGGAACCCGTGCGGTACTCGGAAGAGACCGGGTATGTTGGAGTTTGACAACCTCGTTCTAGAGACTTCAAGCAGATTTGTTGTCTAGACGGTTGCGAGAAAAATCACGAGGGTTTCTAACATGAGTTCTGTTGTGGATGAGCTTGCGGAGCCGCAGATTCACGAGGTCAAGATAAGTGATTTCTACGGCGGCGATGTTTTCTTTGCGCAGGAAGAACCTATTTTTCAGCAGCCGATTGCGTTGCTTCTGTTTGCAAATCGGTCGGGCTCTAACCTCTTAGCTGAGCACCTGCTGGCCTCCGGTCGTTTTTCCGGGTTGCAGGAAACCTTGAATTATGAAAACGTTGAGGATGTGTCTAGGCGGCATGGGGTCAAGTCTTTCCCTCAGTACGTTAGGGCAATAGCCGCTCATAACATGCGGCACGGCATTTTTGGCACTAAATGTTCGCTCGGGCAATTGGCTATGTTGCTTCGGTGGAACATATTGTCAATGTTTTCCGGCGCTAAAATCATCAACATCGAGCGGCGAGATGTCGTAAGTCAAGCAGTGTCAATGAGTATCGCAAGTCAAACGGAGAGTTGGTCAAGCGACGTTCCGCCGACGGGAGACCCGGTGTATCGCTTTGATGAGATCGAGAAGTATTTTACCCACTTTACCGGGGACGTCATCAAGCGACGGATCCTGATTGACTTGCTAGAGATCGACGCAAGAACGTTCGAGTACGATGAAGTTGTTTCAAAGCCATTTGAGGTCGTCTCTGAATGCTGCGGCCTCTTCGGAGTTCCGGTGCCGGAAGGGGTACCGGAGCGCACCCGGCTGAAGAAGCAAGGCGGTGCGTTGAACCAGGAGTATTCCGCCCGCTTTCGGCAGGACCTTCGGCGGCGACTCCTGCACCGCACTTAGTTCAGTTGTCCTTCAAGAACTCCCGCAACGCCACCCCCTTCTCCATCCTCCCCAGCCGCGCGATCAGTTCCGCCCGGCTGAGCCCCGTCCAGTCCGGCCGCGCCCAGCGCGGCGTGTCGAACAGGGCGCGGCGCAGGTCGAATGAGGTCGCGATCGGGCGGCAGATGATGTCCTCGCCCGGCACTAGGGCCGCCGCCCGCGTGGCCAGCCCCGCGAGACGCTCCGCCGGGCCGGCCACCAGCGCCGCCTCGTAGGCCATCGGATAGATCAGCTCCTCGGTCCCACGGTGGTTCGTCTTGCGGAAGGCCGGAAACGCCACATAGAGGACGTCGTATTCGAGCCATTTCAGCCCGCCCAATAGGCTGAGGCTTTCTGGCGACTCGTTGCACTCGGCCCAGATCAGCGGATGACGGTCCCGCAGATACCACAGATCACCCCGGAGGGCGTCGAGCTCCATCCCCTCGAGGTCCAGCTTCAGCATGTCGTAGGGCCCGAACTCGGCCCTTAGGTCCGCCAGGGTGCGGCAGGGGATGGCCGGCCCCTCTTCGGGGCGCGTCTCGGCGTGGCTGTAGCGCGTCGCGCCGTGGTTCTGCGGGTCCTCCAGCGCCGGGCCCAGCCACCCGCCGCGCGCGCCCACACCGCAGGGCGCCAGCCGCGCGGGGCAGGGCAGAAGCCCGAGGTTGCGTTCCAGCGCGCCGGTCACGTCAGGATTGGCCTCGATTGCCACGACTTGGCCGGGGGTCGTCTGCCGCGCCACGCCGAGCGCGAAGGTTCCCAGAAACGCGCCGGCATCCCACAGCGTATCGCCGGGTTCGAGCAGCGCCCCGGCAAGAATCGCCTCGGCGGCACACCATTCGCCGAGCTGCCGCAGCGAACGGAGGATGAGATCGTCGGACCAGTCTGGCACGTGCATCAGCCCGTAAAGGGTCTCGAGGGTCCGCTGCTTCACCTGCACTTGCCTTGCGCGAAATGTGGGGCCGCCGCCGCAGCAACATGCCGGAAGCCCGGAACATAAGGTGAAACGCGGGTCGCGCAAGCTGCCGCCCGCCATCGGCACCGCCTGCCTGGGTCACGCGGTTAGGGCCTTGGCGTCGAAGCGGCCGCTGCGCCACAGCAAAAGCGCAGCGAGCTGCCGTTTCGGCCCTCACACTCCCAGCTCCGGTAGCCTTGCGATACCGGCGTTTGGGTGGTGTCAGGTGTGGACGGCTCCTGTGACGCAAGGGTGTTTACAGGGCTGAGTTGATCGACGCGGGTACGGTCATTTGTCCGGCCTGTCGGCGCGGCACGCTGGCCGCTGGCCCTGATGATGTCCGCGTGCCGGGCTCCCGATCAGAGGAGCGGATTCGAAGTCCGGACACTACCCCGGGGTGCGCCTGGCCGCGGTTACCGTTCGATCCTCATCCTGTCTTCGGTCCCTGCATCACACCGGCCGGGTTACCCCGGCCGGATCGGGTCAGGCCCTGAAGTGGCCCTGATAAGTTCCGCCGCGGTGCATGAGCGCCCACGCGATCCGTGCGGTCTTGTTGGCGGCGACGACGGCGACCAGCCCTGCCGGCTTGCGGGCAAGGAGTGCGCGGAGCCAGGGTCCTGTCGCGGTGTCGTTGCGCGCCCGCGCCGCACGACCGAGGTCGCCCCGACGACCAGCAGGCGCCTAAGATAGCCGTTGCCCATGCGCGAGATCGATCCCAGCCGTGGCTTGCCGCCCGTGGAGTTCTGGCGCGGCACCAGCCCTAGGAAAGGCTGCGAGATCCCGGCCAGAGCGAAATGCCGCCGGGTTCTCGATGCTGGCGGCGAGGCGGTCACGGTGAGGACGCCCATGCTCGGGATGGTTTCCAGCCTTTGGCTGGCTTCGTCGGCCCGGTGCCAGGCGATCAGCTTGCGCTCCAGTGCTCGGATCCCCCGTCCGAGGCTTCCCAACTGGGCGGCGAATACCTGGAGGGTCGAGCGCAGCAGCTCGGGCAGTCGGGCCAACGCCTCGTCTTCGTCCAGGCGCTGCAGGGCGTTCAGGGTATTGCGCGGTGCCAGCGCGATGACGATCCCGAACTCGGCCAGTTGTGCCCGCGCAGCATTGAGCTGCATGGTACGTTGCCGCCAACGACCTGGCCCGACTACCTCGGCTGCTGGCAGCATGAAACCGAAAACAGGCATCGGACGTCCATGGTGTTCAGCGACCTGCTAGCTGGCCGCCGCCTGTCAGGCCATTGTCCAGTCGAGCGCCGATCAGCGCGAGGCAGTCTCAGCCTTGCTGGAGAAGCGCCAGCCGCGGTTTTCAAGACGTTAGTCTGGGCCGCCGTGCTCGCGCGATCGCCAAACAGTGTTCAAATCCTGTCCCCGCAACCACCGTTCCCGACCACGCACCAGCCCCGGCCGCTAGCCGGGGCTTTCTGCCGTCCGGCTCGCCCAGCGCGAGGATGCCCGCGAGCGCGCCCGAGATCTCGATCCGGTGTCCGCCGGGTTCATCCTCGTCGGGCAGCATCCGGATTTCGGAGATGAGCCCGCGCAGCGCCTCGGATGCTTCCAGCCGGAGGCCGGGATCCTGCAGCGACGCCGCCAGATCCTCGATGCGCTCGCGATAGAGCTCGCTCAGACTCGGGTGCAGCCGAAGGGCAGGGGGCTCCGGCGCCTCTTCGAGCGCGCGCGTCAACCTTGTCTTCTCATCTTCGAGCCCGGCCATCTTCGCCTTCATCGAGGAGTGATACATGCCGTCCTCGATCGCCGAGAGCATGGCTGCGATCTTCTTCTCGACCTGGGCGAGCTCACGCGTTTGCGTGTCTCGATCCTTGGAAGCATCGGCCGCCGCTTCATTGAAGGCTCGACGGTATTCCTCAACGAAGGCGGCGATGAGATCCGGGTGCAGCAGACGCTCCTTGAGACCAGAGAGAACGCGGGTCTCAACTTCCTCACGGCGGATCGTCGCGCCGTTCGTGCAGAAGGCCTTACCCTTGTTGCGCATGCCGGCGCAGCCGTAGCGGGTCTTGTTGATGAGCGTGTAACTCGCGCCGCAGCAGCCGCACGTCACCAAACCGGAAAACAGGTAGTTCGGCCGGCGGGCGCGCTCCGGCCGGTTCGGACCGCCGAGCACGCCGGCAGGGTTGATCTCGGCACGGATTGCGCCTTGGCGGACCTTCACCTCCTGCCAGAGGTCCTCGTCGATGATCCGAAGGTGAGGCACGTCTTCGGTCAGCCATGCCGAAGCTGGGTTGAGCCGGGCCTGCCGCTTCTGGGTAGCCGGATCCTTGACGAAGGTCTGCCGGTTCCAGACCAGTCGTCCGATATAGAGCTCGTTGTTCAGGATCCCGGTGCCGCGTTTCCAGTTCCCGGAGATCGTTGAGGGACCCCATGTTCCGTCGCCCTTGCCGCTGTCGGGGCTGGAAATGCCTTCCGCGTTAAGGGCGGCGGCGATGGTTCGCGCGCTCTGGCCGGCGGCGTAGGCGCGGAAGATGCGCTCGACGATCGTCGCCTGCTGCTGATCGATCTCGCGCTCGCCCGTCGTGACACTGCCGTCCGCCCTGACCTCACGCCGGACCCGGTATCCGTAGCTCTTTCCACCAGCCGATTTCCCCTCGCGAACCCTTCCTTCCAGACCACGATGGGTCTTCTGCGCCAGATCCTTCAGGAAAAGCGCCGACATGGTCCCCTTCAAGCCGATATGCAGCTCAGAGATCTCGCCCTCCGCGACCGTGACGATCGGCAGTCCGAGGAAGGTCATGCGCTTGTGGAAGGCAGCAATATGCTCCTGGTCGCGACTGAGCCGGTCCAGACCTTCCGAAACGACGACGTCGAAGCGCCCGCGGCCGGCGTCCTGTTGCAGTTGCTGGAAGCTTGGGCGGAGCAGGAGCGAGCCGGACACGCCCTTGTCAGCGTAGACCTCGGCAATCTCCCAGCCACGGTCCGCGATCAGGCGACGGCACACGTGCAGCTGGTCCTCGATCGAGGCCTCCCGCTGGAGCTCGGTCGAGTAGCGTGCGTAGATCGCTGCCCGCAGCCGGATGGTTGCTGTCACGGATCACTCCTCCCGAGCGTTCGACGTCTTCTGCGCCGCGACATGCTCGCGCGCGGCTTCGCGTGCCAGAAGCCGGACCAACTGCAGGAGGGAAGGATGGGGAGGCGCGGCCTCGTCTACAAGAGCAGACCTGACGGAGACATGCCGGGGCAGCGACGCCGGCTCGTCCGCTGCCCTCCTCCTGACATGTGCATTTCCGCCCCGTGCCACTGGCCGAGTTCCTCCGTTCCGCGCGGAGGAGTTCCCCCGGCGGTTGATGATGATGTCGCAATGCTGTGGGGAAGAGGCCCCGGCGCTGTCCTGGCCAGTATAGAGGATGACGTGGCATTCGGTTTGGAACGCCTCACGGAAATCCGGTAATCGGGCTCCGAACCTGTGGATTACCAACCCTGCGGGCCTTCGAGAGGTCTATCGCCGCGCCGCCTGCACCCTGCGAGCGGTTGCTTTCATCCGGCCGATAGCCATTCCGGGGCGTGAAGAGCCCGGAGACAGCCCTGTTGGTTGCGAAAAAGAATATGGCAAACCGCAATACGTAGGTCCGGCCATCAGCCGGTCAGCCAATCGGTGACGTTATCGACGCGCCCGCGACGATCCGGTCGCCCAAGCTCACACTTGAACCATCACCGCTCAGGCGAGGCTGGCCTCCTGTCGCGATCCATTCGACCTTCAAGATGAGGGCGTGCGCAAGCGGGAGGAACCTTGGCGATGTCCTTCCACGGGGAAGCGCGTCAGCAACGGCGATCTTTGTCGGCCCCGGATGGAGATCATGAAGGATTGGCGCGCCACCAGGCGAGGCATCCTTCGAGATACTCGCGGATGGTCGGCGTAAGGCGCCCGACACCTGCCAGCCGGGCGCATTCACGCACCGGATCGACCGCATGGGCCAGCGGAGCGGCGTTGCGGTCGAAGAGGTCGGCGAGCTCGTGTCGTGAGATCTCCCGGATGTCGCGGTCTGTCCCTGCCCGGAAGGTGGTCCGAGAAGCACAGGTTTCCGGCGCCCACACGAAAGGGGTGCCGGCTTCGTCATGGCGTTCGGCAGCGCCGAGACAGGCATTGATGCGAGCCGAGATCAGCCCGCCGGCGCGGTGCCAGCCATGAAGCCGGGCGATCCTCCGCCGCAGCAGCTCGAGAGGAAGCGGCCCATCAATCTGGACGATCTCCGCGATGATCTCGGTGAGCCTGGTCGAGTAGCCATCCGAGAAGAAGTCCTCCTGAGAGCCCGGGCTCGCCGAAGGAAGTCCCGGACGCTCCGCGGACACTGGAGGGCATGGGCTGCTCTCGTCACGGCCGCCACTGGCCGTCGGCCAGTCATGGAACTCGGTCTCGCCGTAGGCCGCTCCTTCCAGGACAGCGCTGCCGCCGCCATCCGGCATCGGCACCCGCATGACCTGCAGGGCAGCGCCGGCGGTCCGGGCCGCCAAAAAGAGGGCGACGAGCTCTCGCACATCCGCCCGGTGTTCAGGGCGGACATCGACCTCCATGCGAACGAGGCCCGCGCGCCTCTTGCGCTCTCGAGAGCGCTGGTTTGCGCGGCACTTCCGCATCCTCGATGCCAGCCCGAAACGGCCGAGGCTCTCCTTCTCCTGGCGGGAAAGACTGTCCCAGATCAGATCGTCATCGTTCACTCGGCGGTTCCCTTCGGTCTACCCCTGCTGACATGCGCAGGCGAGGCGCGCGTCGCCAGTCTCGATCCCGCGAAATCCACAGCCTCGCGCCGGTGGCGGCTGGGCGCTCGGCGCCGCGCTCCTTCGTCGATTGGCGGGCTGAGGTGGTCTGATGAGCGCGCTCGCCGGATACCCTCGGCTCAGGAGCTCAGGATGCTGTCCCATGAAGTGGTGTAGCTGGCGCTGATCGTCACCGTGATGTTCGGTGCGGGCCTGCTTGATCAGGATGCCGCCGCGGGCAGGCTGATGACGGGATCATCCCGCATCGCACCGATGGTTTCCAGCGTCATGTAGCGAGAACGCTGGACGGCCCACTCGTCATTCTGTTCCAGCAGCAGCGCGCCGACCAGGCGGACGATGGCATCGTCATTGGGGAAGATGCCGACGACGTCGGTGCGGCGCTTGATCTCTCCGTTCAGGCGCTCGACTGGGTTCGTGCTGTGCAACTTCGTCCGGTGCTCCTTGGGGAAGGCCATGTAGGCGAGCACATCGTGTTCCGCCTCGTCCATGATTGTCGCGAGCTTCGGCACCTTGGGCCGGATCTGGTCGGCGACGCTGCGCCATTGGGCGCTGGCGGCCTCGGCGGTGTCCTGCGCGAAGGCGGCGGCGATGAAGGCCGAGACCACCCGTCGGCCGCTCTTGCCGGCGTGGGCCGCGATGTTCCTCTGGAAATGCACACAGCAGCGCTGCCAGGTGGCGCAGAGAACCTTCGACACCGCGGTCTTGAGGCCCTCGTGGGCGTCCGAAGTCACCAGCTTCACGCCGCGCAGGCCGCGCCGCGTCAGCTTGCGGAGAAACTCGGTCCAGATCGGCTCGGCCTCGGAGGTGCCGATCTCCAGGCCCAGCACCTCGCGCCGCCCATCCGTGTTCACGCCGATGGCGATGATGACGGCGACCGAGACGATCCGGCCGCCACGCCGGACCTTCAAGTAGGTCGCGTCGATCCAGAGGTAGGGCCAGTCACCCTCCAGCGGTCGGGTAAGAAAGGCCTTCACCTTGCCGTCGATCTCTTCGCAGAGCCGCGATACCTGGCTCTTGGAGATGCCCGACATGCCCATCGCCTTGACGAGGTCGTCAACGGATCGCGTCGAGATGCCCTGCACGTAAGCCTCCTGGATCACGGCGGTCAGAGCCTTCTCGGCCATCCGCCGAGGTTCGAGGAAGCCGGGGAAATAGCTGCCCTTGCGCAGCTTCGGGATGCGCAGCTCGACCGTCCCGGCCCGCGTCTCCCAGTCCCGGTCGCGATATCCATTGCGCTGCGCGCGGCGTGCGGGGTCCTTCTCGCCGTAAGCCGCGCCCGTTGCAGCGCCGACCTCCAGCTCCATCAGCCGCTCGGCCGCGAAGCCGATCATCTCGCGCAGCAGATCGGCGTCGGGCGTCTTCTCGACAAGGTCACGCAGGTTCATCATGTCGGTGGTCATCGGTGAAATCTCCGGTCCGGGTTGGTGTAAGCAACCAGACCCTACCGGAGCATCGCCGGTGACCACCTCAGCCAGAACCTACACCACCCGGCGGGACAGCATCCGGCTCGGCCTGATCCCCAGACACCGGTAGGGATGACGGAGTAGCTCCGGAAGATGCTCCGGGGCGTCTCCGGTGGGCTGTGACAGCAAGTCTCCGCAGCCGGTCACCAGAAAACTCACGCGGCCGTCGCTGCCGGCGGTTTGGTTTTTTCACCAAGACCACGGAGCCTTTCGGGGCCGGGCAGTTCCGCACCGGCGTGGAGCGTGAATCAGATGGCCCGGCCGAGCAAGATCCCAGAGCAGAAGCGCCGGAAGTGGGGGGTCCTGAACGTTACCGCCACCGAGCGGGGCGTCATCGAGAAGGCTGCCGCGGCAGCGCGCCAGCCTGTCAATCGGTTCATCATCGCCCGCACGCTCTCGGGTGCCTCGGTCGTGCGCGCGGACTGGCAGCAGAACGTCGCCAGACTGGGGCTCGCGGTCGGGCTCCTTCAGGAGATCGCGGCCGAGGTCAGGCAGCGGGCGGAGCCGATCGATGCGCTGCGCATCGCTCTCGAGCTGCGCCGCGTCGAGGCGGCACTGACGGAGCCGACCCTGTCCTCGGCAGCCGACGCGGTCTCCTGGGAATGCTGATCTCGTTCTCGAAGCATACGGGCGCCGGGGACGGAGCGGACGTCGGTCGAGCCTTGACGGCCTACATGGACGCGCCCGTTGTCGTGAAGAGCTCTCCCGGCGGAGGGCGCCTCCTCGTGGCTCGCGATCCCCTGCCGGAGATCTTGTTGGGGCGGGCTGATCTGCTGCGCGCGTCGATCCGCAGCCTCGGCTTCGTCCACAGATATAGTTCGGCGGTGTTGTCGTTCGCGCGTGACGACATCGACATCCAGGCCTTCAACGCCGGAGATCCCGCGCTGCGCGGGCAGGTCGATGTCGCCTTGCGCCTCTTCCTCGCGGTGGCGTTGGCCGGAATCCCAGACCGCCGCCGACCGCCGGCTTACGCCACCACGCACACACATACCGGAAGGCTGGAGGTGAACGTCGCGATCTCCCGTGGCATGCTGACCCCGGGAGGCGCCCTCCGCAGCATCAACCCGCATCCGCCGCGGCGCGGAAGCGCAGAAATCTGGACAGCGCTCCAAGATGCCTTGAACCTGCGCTTCGCGTGGGCAGATCCTGATGATCCGAGCCGGGCCCGCGACCTGATCCTGCCGGACTGGGAGTTGAAGCAGGCAGCCGAGGCAGCACGCGCTGGAGGCCTTCCCTCGCCCGACGTCCGGCGCCTCTATCATGAGCAGATCCAGCGAGTGATCGGCGACCGCCCCATCGGCAGCCGCGACGAGCTTCTGGCAGTCCTCGCCGACAAGCGGGCTGAGCTGGGGTTTTCGGTCGTCACGACCTCGCGGCGTGCCGTCACGGTCGCTCCACTGGGGGGCGGACCCCAGCATCATGTCCGGCTTGTCGGACCGCTTTACGGCGCCATCGTCGATCCGGCGTTCTTCGAGCCTGATGGACGAGGCATGGTCAGGCTGCGGGCCGAGCGGCTGCAGCAGACGCGAACCGCGCTGCCGCGCCTCCAAGTTGCGTGGGAACGCCGCGCCCGGGAGAATCAGGCCCGCCTCGGCGTTGGAAATGATGCCGTGCTCTCCTGTGACTTCGCGGAACTGCTCGGCACCGCGCCCGCGAGACCTGTTCTCATTCCGCTCCGGCACCACCGGCTGGCGGCGGTGCCAGCGAGACATCGCCCCGAAAGGCAACCGACCCATGAAATCGATGAGATTGTCTCCTATGGATCAGCTCCTGCTCGACACGGTCCACCGGATCGAGGCCGAGTGGAGGGCCCGCGAGGTCAGGCTCCTCAAGGAGATTGGCGCGTTGCGTCAGGAGATGGCAGAGCGGGACGAGGCCATCGCGAGCTTGACCACCTTGCTCGGCGCCTGGCTGGACCTGTCGGAGCCGCCGCGGTCCTGAGATCCCTGGCGAGACGCCTCACTTCCCTTGGCGAGCATCTGGCCGAGGTCATGCATGACGCCTGGTTCGGTCTGGTCCTCGACAGGCAGCAGAAATCAACACCCGCGTCATCACTGTCGAAAGGAGATCGATATGACGGACGACACGAGCCTGGAAGAAATCAACAAGTCACTCCGGTCCCTGATCCGGGCATTCCAGTCTCTCGAGGAGATGCTCAAGGCGGGAACGGACGGCGCGCAGGATCGCAGGGAGGCGTTCCTGCAGATTTTGGGCGGGCTGGCGAACCGGATCGACCGCGCCGTCGATCTGCTGGAGCGCCAGGCACTGGGCGAGGAGCGGCTGGCTCGGTGCGAGAAGATGCTGGAGATCGTCGTGGCCCGGCAACTCCGCGACCGGGAGCGCGAAGCCCTGCTCCACGACGCGGTGGAGGGCCTGGTGCGCCGCCTCGAGGAACCGCTGGGAGACTGACCCTGATCGACATCATCCGAGACGGCGCGGCAGCTGTGGAGTTCGTCGCACCAGGGGCTCGGTTCAGGGTCAGACGAAGGCGACCGGGGGCCGAGGTGAGCGTTGGCGGCATCCGCATTCAACTCCGCGAAGCCGGATTGCTGATCATTGACGACGACGGGCAGCCGGAGATCGCAGCGGCGTTGTCGGAGAGCCTGTCCGGACGGCTTCGCGTGAGTGTCGAGGCCCAGCCCGATCTGGATGGGGACGCACCTTCCCTTGGTGCGTTCGAGCCGTGATGGCGACCGGCCGAACTGACACGGGGAGATGTGATGAGCGACAACCATGCAATACGGCGGTCAACGAGGTTGACGCTCTACAGAGATGTCGGATTCCGCAGTATTTTCAGACTATGGCCAACGCCTCCGCCTGCCTGAGCACCAGCTTCACCGCTTCTGTAGCCAGGTCCGGCGGGTAGCCGTGGCGGTTCAGGATCCGCTTGATCGCTACCCGCATCCTGGCCCGCACATTCTCCCGCTTCCACCAGTCGACGCCCGAGTTGTTTCGAACCGTCAGGACGAGTTCGGTGGCGATTACCCGGAGTTCCTCGTTGCTCATGAGCTGCACCGCGCTCTCGTTGAGCGCGAGCGCGTCGTAGAAGGCTCGCTCGGCGGGGTTCAGGCCGTCCTCGGGTTCGTTGCGTAAATCCTTGGCCAGGGCAATGAGCTCCTGCAGGATCTGCAACGCGTCGACGCTGCGGTTGTGGTAGCGCGCGATGGCCTGTTCCAGGCGAGTGGAGAATGCCTCCTTTTGCACCACGTTCGTGCGGGTGCGCGCTGATATCTCCCCGTTCAACAGCTTTCTGAGAGCAGTCGTCTGCCGGTCCGGCTCAGTCGTCTCCTACGGGCGGAAGGCAGTCGTTCGCTGTGGTGGGTGCGTTCGCCTTGCGGGGCGGAGAGCGGACCTCCAGTGCGATTGCCTTGCTGGATGGCTCCGATCTCTAGTTGGGGCACCTCAGCTATCTGCCTCGCGATGGGGTCCGCGCGCATCTCAAACGTCCTCGGCAACACTCTTCCGCCGGCGTCGTAACCACCCCTGCCGGCTCCTCGCATCCAGACCGTCGCCTTCAATCGAACCCGCTGCGGTCTGCGCCTCGGTTTTGACATCGGTGCGTCAAGCCCTCGTGGCGTCATGCCGCACCCACACGCCGCTTGACTCTTGGGGGCCCGAGGGAGGTGTGATGGGACAAGGCCCACACTTGACCCGAGGAGGACAAGATGGAGACGATGATCGAACGCGTCGCAGCCGACCCGAACTATGAAAGACTGCGAACGCGAAGGCTCCGTTTCGGATGGCTGCTGACTATCGCCATGCTGGTCGTTTATTATGGCTTCATCCTGCTCATTGCATTCCGGAAGGATCTGCTCGCCACCCCGATCGGCAGCGGCGTGACGACCTGGGGCATTCCCATCGGCTTCGGAGTGATCCTCTTCACCATCGTGATCACGGCAGTCTACGTCTTCAGGGCGAACCGGGAATACGACGACCTCACCGAGGCGGTGAAACGCGAGGCGCTGAAATGAGGAGTGGAATGACCCTCGGCAGGTTCGCCGGACTGTCCGTGCTTCTTTTCCTACCCACGATCGTGCTGGCCGCGCCTGCGCTCGAGGGCGAGATCCAGCAGCAGGCGACCAACTGGACCGCGATCACCATGTTCGCGGTCTTTGTCGTCATGACGCTGTTCATCACCAAATGGGCCGCCGGACGTACCAAGTCGGCGGCCGATTTCTACACGGCAGGCGGCGGCATCACCGGCTTCCAGAACGGGCTTGCCATTGCCGGTGACTACATGTCGGCGGCCTCCTTCCTGGGGATTTCGGCCGCGGTCATGGCAAACGGCTATGATGGGTTGATCTATTCGATCGGCTTCCTGGTCGGCTGGCCGATCCTGACCTTCCTGATGGCCGAAAGGCTGCGCAACCTCGGCAAGTTCACCTTCGCCGACGTTGCGGCCTTCCGGTTCGAGCAGGCGCCGGTGCGGGTCTTTGCCGCTTCCAGCACGCTGGTGGTGGTGGCCTTCTACCTGATCGCGCAGATGGTGGGCGCGGGGCAGCTTATCAAGCTGCTGTTCGGGCTGGAATACTGGATCGCCGTGGTCATCGTCGGCGCACTGATGATGATCTACGTCCTCTTCGGCGGCATGACGGCGACCACCTGGGTGCAGATCATCAAGGCCTGCCTGCTGCTGGCCGGCGCCTCGTTCATGGCGCTGATGGTGATGTGGCAGTTCGGCTTCAGCTTCGAGCGGCTGTTCGCCCGCTCGGTCGAGATCAAGACCGAGATCGCCTTGGCGGCGGGCGAGCCACCGGACGAGGCGGCAGCGAGTGGCCGGTCGATCATGGGGCCGGGGAACTTCATCACCGACCCGATCAGCGCCATTTCCTTCGGCATGGCGCTGATGTTCGGCACCGCGGGCCTGCCGCACATCCTGATGCGCTTCTTCACGGTGCCGAGCGCCAAGGAGGCGCGCAAGTCGGTGATGTGGGCGACGGTGTGGATCGGCTACTTCTACCTGCTGACCTTCATCATCGGCTTCGGCGCGATCACCTTCGTGCTGACCAACCCCGGCTTTCTCGACCCCGAAGGCGGGCTGATCGGCGGCAACAACATGGCCGCGGTCCATCTGGCGAATGCCGTGGGCGGCAACATCTTCCTCGGCTTCATGTCGGCGGTGGCTTTTGCAACCATCCTTGCGGTGGTGGCGGGGCTGACGCTGTCGGGCGCCTCGGCGGTGTCGCATGATCTCTATTCGACGGTCATCAAGAAGGGGCAGGCCGACAACGCCGCGGAACTGCGGGTATCGAGGATCACCACGCTGGCGCTCGGCGTGGTGGCGATCATCCTGGGGATCGTGTTCGAGAAGCAGAACATCGCCTTCATGGTCTCGCTCGCCTTCGCGATCGCGGCCTCGGCGAACTTCCCGGTTCTGTTCCTCTCGCTGCTGTGGAAGGGGATGACCACCCGCGGGGCCGTCGTCGGCGGCTTCCTCGGGCTGATCTCGTCGGTGCTGCTGACGATCCTGTCGCCGTCGGTGTGGGAGGCGACCTTCGGCAATCCCGCCGGCTCGGCGCCGTTCCCCTATACCTCGCCTGCCCTGTTCTCGATGACGCTCGCGTTCCTCGGGATCTGGCTGTTCTCGGTCACCGACGCCAGCCGCCGGGCGCAGATCGACAAGGCGGGCTACAAGGCGCAGCAGATCCGGTCCGAGACCGGCATCGGCGCCTCGGAGGCTTCGGCGCATTGAGCGGCGACGACGGCAGAAGCAAAGTGGCCGGGCCGCGGGGTCCGGCCGGTCGCCATTCGGGCGAGACCAGTTCTCATTCCCGGCGCGAACTGGTCGCGCTGATGGCGACGTCCGTGGGCGAGGCATTCCTGCGCAAGCCTTTCTTCGTCGACGGGGATACCGACCTTGTGACACTGTGCCGGGAGCTGTCGGCCCGCGGCATCGGCGATGCGCTGGTCCGCGACGGCGGGCGGCTGGGCATCTTCACCACCACCGATCTACGGGAGGCGCTGCTCAAGCCCGACCCGCCCTCGCAGTTGCCCGTGCGCGCGGTCGCCACCTTCGATCCCGTCGGCCTGACGACCGACAACGATCTCTTCGACGCGATGATCCTGATGCTGCGCCACCGGGTCCACCGCCTCGTGGTGCGCAGCGGCGAGGAGGTCGTGGGCGTGCTGAGCCAGCTCGACCTCATCGGTTTCGTCGCCAACCACTCGCACCTGATCGCGCTTCAGGCCTCGCAGGCCGGCAACATCGGCGAATTGAAGGCCGCTGCTCTCCAGATTAACGGCCTGATCCGCACGCTGCGTGAGGACGGCGTCCGGGTGGAGGTCATCGCCAGCCTTGTGGGCGAGCTGAACCGGCAGATTTTCGAGCGCTTGTGGGCGCTTCTGGCACCCGAGAGCCTGCGCGCGAACAGCTGCCTGATCGTCATGGGCAGCGAGGGCCGCGGCGAGCAGATCATAAAGACCGATCAGGACAACGGCCTGATACTGCGCGACGGCTTTCCGATGGAGGGCGTGGCGGAGGTGACGGAGGCCTTCACCGCGGCGCTGGGCGCGTTCGGCTATCCGCCCTGTCCGGGTGGCATCATGATGAGCCGGCCGACCTGGCGACAGCCGCTGTCGTCGTTCCGCAGGACGATTTCCGGCTGGATCTACGGCGGCGATCCCGAAGGGCCGATGAACCTCGCGATCTTCCTTGACGCCGCCGCAGTGGCCGGGGACGAGAGCCTGCTGGCCGAGGCCCGCGCCCATGTGGACCGGCTGCTGACGAGCAGCGACGCCTTCCATGCGAGATTTGCCAGCACCGTTCGCACCTTCGGCGGGGGAGCGAGCTGGTGGTCGCGGCTGCCGGGCTTGAGCGGGCGCAACGAGGCGCTGATCGACATCAAGAAGCTGGGAATCTTCCCAATCGTGCAGGGCGCGCGGGCATTAGCGCTGCAATACCGCGTGGGCGAGCTGAACACCTTCGAGCGGCTGCGCCGCCTCGCCGAGGACCGCCGCCTCGAGGAGGCGATAGCGCGCGACCTCGCCGACGCGCTGCGCTTCCTTATCGGACTGAAGCTCGACAACAACCTGCGCCAGATCGCGGCGGACCAGACCCCCGGCAACCTGGTCCGCCTGGACAGCTTGGGCACGCTGGACCGGCAGGCGCTGAAGGACTCGCTGCGGATCGTGCGCCGCTTCAAGCAATGGCTCGCTCGTCACTACCGGCTGGACGCGCTGTGATCCGGCCCGACAAGGGTGGCGGACCCGACCGCGGCCCATTGCTGGCGCTGTTCGGCGCGGCGCTGGTCCTGTTCAATTTCCCCATGCTGATGGTCTTCGACCGAGATGCGACGGTCTTCGGCCTGCCGCTCCTCGGGGTCGCGCTGTTCGTCATCTGGGCCGGGCTGATCGGGCTTCTGGCATGGGTCAGCGAACGCCCGCGGCGACGCCGACCCCGTCGGGAGAAGGGCCAGCCGTGACCGGGGGTGGCAGCCGGCCCGGAGCGCCCGCGCCATGATCGCGCCCTCGATCGTCCTCGCCGTCTCCGCCGGCTACCTGCTGCTGCTGTTCGCCGTAGCGGCCTTCGGCGACCGGCGCGCGGCGCAGGGCCGCTCGGTCATCGGCAACGCCTGGATCTTCGCGCTGTCCTGGGCGGTCTATTGCAGCGCCTGGACCTATTTCGGCAGCGTCGGGCGCGCCGCGGCGGGGGGCATCTGGTTCCTGCCGATCTATCTCGGGCCGATGCTCGCCATGCTCCTTGCCTGGATCGTGCTGCGCAAGATGGTCCGGATCGCCCAGACCTACCGCATCACCTCGATCGCCGACTTCATCGCCAGCCGCTACGGCAAGAGCCCGCTGCTGGCCGCCGCCGTGACCCTCATCACCGTCGTCGGCATCGTCCCCTACATCGCGCTGCAATTGAAGGCGGTCTCGGCCGGCTACGACTTGCTGGTCCACGGGGTCGAGCAGGGGCCCGAGGCGGCGCAGCCGTGGTGGCGCAACGGCACCTTCGCGGTGACGCTGGTCCTCGCCGCATTTACCATCGTCTTCGGCACCCGCCACCTCGACAGCGCCGAGCGGCACGAGGGCATGGTCGCGGCCATCGCCTTCGAATCGGTCGTCAAGCTGGGCGCCTTCCTGGCCGTCGGAATCTTCGTGACCTGGGGCATCTTCGCCGGTCCCGCCGACATCTGGGCGCGGGCGCAGGTCTTCCCCGAGTTGCAGTCGCTGATGCGCCTCGGCGGCGGCGAGGGCACGGCCGCCTTCGGCCACGCGCAGTGGTTCGCGACGACGATCCTCGCCATGTTCTCGGTCCTGCTGCTGCCGCGGCAGTTCCAGATGATGGTCGTGGAATGCGTCGACGAGCATCACATCCGCCGTGCCGCCTGGATGTTCTCGGGTTACCTGCTGCTCATCAACCTCTTCGTGCTGCCGCTGGCGATCGGAGGGATGGTCCATTTCGGCCCCGGCGGCGGCATGGACCCCGAGACCTTCGTGCTGTCGCTGCCGCTGGCCGAGGGCGCGACGGTGCTGGCGCTGGTGGCCTATATTGGCGGCATGTCGGCCGCGACGGGCATGCTGATCGTCGAGACGGTCGCCGTCTCGACCATGGTCTGCAACGACTTCGTCATGCCCTCGCTGCTGCGCCTGAGGGGTTTCGATGCGCGGGCCGGGGGCGACCTCACGGAGTTGCTGCTGAACATCCGCCGCGCGGCGATCATCGCCGTGCTGCTGCTGGGCTATCTCTACTACCGCATCGCGGGCGACGCCTACGCGCTGGTCTCCATCGGCCTCATCAGCTTCGCCGCAGTGGCGCAGTTCGCGCCGGCGCTGCTGGGCGGCATCTACTGGCGCGGCGGCACCGCGGCGGGTGCGCTGGCGGGGCTGCTCGGCGGCTTTGCGGTCTGGGCCTATACGCTGATGTTGCCCTCGATGGCGAAGTCCGGCTGGCTGCCGGCGGCCTTCCTCGACCCCGGCCCCTTCGGCATCGAACTGCTCGCCCCCGAGGCGCTCCCGGGCCTGACTGGCCTCGACAATCTCACCCATTCGCTGTTCTGGAGCCTGCTGGTCAATGTCAGCCTCTATGTCGGCATCTCGCTCTGGCGCGGGCCCGGCGCGCGGGAGGCGAGCCAGGCTTTGCTGTTCGTCGACGTGTTCGAACAGGGCGACGATGCGGCCGAGCCCGCGCCAATCTTCTGGCGAGGCCGGGCCCGGCTGGAGGATCTGGTCGACCTCTCGAACCGTCTGCTGGGCCCATTGCGCGCGCGGCAGATGTTCGAGGACTACGCCGCCGAGACCGGCGTCGCGGACGTCGAGGCGATCACCGCCGACGCCCGCCTCGTGGACCGGGTCGAGCGCCAGCTTGCGGGCGCGGTCGGCAGCGCCTCGGCCCGCGTCATGGTCGCCTCGGTCGTGCAGGAGGAGCCGCTCGGGATCGCCGACGTGATCGAGATCCTCGACGAGGCCTCGCAACTGCGCGTCTATGCCCGCGCGCTGGAGGAGAAGTCGCTGTCGCTGGAGGCCGCGACCGCGGAGCTTCGCGCCGCCAACGAGGCGTTGCAGAGCCTCGACCACATGAAGGACGACTTCATGTCCTCGGTCACGCATGAGCTGCGCACGCCCCTCACCTCGATCCGCGCGCTGACCGAGCTGATGCTGGACACGCCCGACATGGAGGCGGAGCAGCGCGAAAAGTTCCTGCGCATCGTCGTGTCGGAAAGTGAGCGAATGAGCCGGCTGGTCAACCAGGTCCTCGACATGGCGAAGATGGAATCGGGTCATGCGGAATGGCACAATGCCGACGTGGACATGCGCGCGCTGATCTCGGACGCGGTCACCATCACCGCCGAGGTTTTCCGCGAGCGTGGGGCGGTGGCGGTGGCGGACCTTCCCGCGCAGGTGCCGTTGATCCGGGCCGATCCCGACCGGCTGACGCAGGTGATGCTGAACCTGCTCACCAACGCCGCCAAGTTCGTGCCGAAGGAGACCGGCCGAGCCGAGGTGATCCTGCGCGTCAGGGCCGACGATCTGGTGGTAACGGTCCGAGACAACGGGCCCGGCATCCCCGAGGCGCAGCGCGCGGCGGTGTTCGAGCGCTTCCGCCAAGTCGGCGACGCGGCCACGCGCCCGCACGGCACCGGCCTCGGGCTTCCGATCAGCCGCCGGATCGTGGAACATTCCGGGGGCGAGATGTGGGTTGAAGCGGCACCGGGGGGCGGCGCATGCTTCGCTTTCCGTCTGCCGCTCGGCCCGGGGGAGGGGGAAGGACATGGGCACCAAGGTGCTGATTGCCGATGACGAGCCCAACATCGTGGTCTCGCTGGAGTTCATGATGAAGCGCGAGGGCTACGAGGTGCTCGTGGCCCGCGACGGCAACGAGGCGCTGGAGGCGATCCGGCGCGAGCGGCCGCAACTGGTCTTGCTGGACGGCATGATGCCGGGGCTGTCGGGCTTCGACGTCTGCGAGGCGGTGCGCGCCGACCAGTCGCTCAGCGGCACGCGCATCCTGATGCTGACCGCTAAGGGGCGCGAGACGGATGTGGCCAGGGGCGTGGGCGCGGGGGCCGACGCCTATGTCATCAAGCCCTTCTCGACGCGCGACCTGATGCAGCAGGTCCGGGACATGCTCGCGTGAAACCCGACCGGCGGCTTCTGGTCGCCACGCTGGCGCCAGGCCTCGCGCTGGCGGTCTGGCTCGTCCTGGGGGTGGTGCTGTTGCGCGCGGCGCTCGGTCCGGCCGAGCGTGCCGCCGTGGATGCCGCCATCCGCCCGCTTGTCGGGTCGCACGGGGGTCTGGTGTTCGGCTGGTGGCTGGTGGCGGCGGGACTGGCCGCCTGGGCCGGCCACCGCCTGCACCGCACCCATGTCGTCGCGCCGGCGCGGCTTGCAAACTCGGCGCGGGTGCTGGCCGAGGACGCGGGAGCGCCGGAACTGCCGGTGCAGGGCGGCTCGTCGCTGCGCGGCCTTGCCGCGGCGATCAACAGCCTTGCGGCTGAGCGCCGCGGGCTGAAGGCCGAGATGGCGCGCCTGGTGGAGGAGGCCAGCTGCAGCGTGGCCGAGCAGCGCGATCAGCTTGCCGCGCTGATGAGCGAACTGGATCATGCGGTGGTGGTCTGCGCCCTCGACGGGCGTATCCTCCTCTACAACGGGCGGATGCTGGACCTGTCGCGGCAGCTCTCCCGGCATGCTGCGGGCGGCGCGGAGGTGATCGGTCTCGGCCGCTCCATCCATGCCCTGATCGACCGCGGACCGGTCCACCACGCGCTGGAGACCGTGGAGCGCCGGATCGCCCGCGGCAGCGACCGCGCCGGCCACGCCGCGAAGTTCGTCACCACGACAGCGGCCGGACACCTTCTTCAGGTCAGTCTTGCGCCGGTGCGGCCGCCTGCCGTCACAGCCGGGGACCACCCCGGATTGACCGGTTTCGTGCTTCTGGTGGACGACATCACCGCCAACATCGAGGCGCGGAGCCGCCGCGACTCGGAATTGCTGCGGCTGACCGAGAGCACGCGGGCCTCGGCCGCCAGCATGCAGGCGGCCTTGGAAATGTTGGAACTGCCCGATCTCGCCCCGGAGGAGCGCGAGCGCTTTCTTCGGGTCATCCGCGACGAGGTCACGACGATGGGCAGCCGCCTGGACGACCTCGCCGCCAGTTCGCTTCTGGAGGTGATGACCCGCTGGCCGCTGCAGGAGATGCTGGGGTCCGACCTCGTCGCCGCCGCGCAGCGCCGGATCGTGGCCGCGACCGGCGAGCCGGTCATCGCGGGGGAGACCAGGGATGATCTGTGGCTGAACGTGGACAGCTTCAGCCTGATCGAGGCCATCGCCTTCGTCGCCGGCCGGGTGGCCAAGGTTCATCGCGATCCGCGGATGTGGCTGCGGCTGGTCCCGGCCGGCGGGACGCGCGCCCATCTGGACCTTGGTTGGCACGTCGCCGAAGGCGCCGCCGCCCGGCTGCCGGCCACCCTCGCGCGGGTGCAGAGCGAGCCCATCGACCTTGCCGGCACCGCGTCGCCGGTGTCGGTTCGGGATGTGGTCGAACGTCACGGGGGCGAGGTCTGGCTGGGACGCGATCGCAGCGATGGTCAGCCCTTCTTCCGCTTTCTGCTGCCTCTGGCCCCCGCGGATGCCGCGTCCGCAGCCACCAACTGGCCCAGCCGGCCCGAATTCTACGACTTCGACCTGTTCGCCGCAGGCCGGGGCGACGGCGAACTGGACGACCAGCCGCTCTCGAAGCTGTCTTTCACTGTGTTCGACACCGAGACGACCGGCCTCGATCCGGCCGGCGGCGACGAGATCATCCAGATCGGCGCCGTGCGCATCGTCAACGGCCGCATCCTGCGCGGTGAGTGCATCGACCAGCTCGTCGATCCGCAACGCAGCATCCCGGAAGCCGGCATCCCGATCCACGGGATCCACCCGGCCATGGTCCGCGGTCAGCCGACCATCGTCGAGGCGCTCCCGACCTTCCATGCCTTCGCCGGCGACAGCGTTCTCGTCGGGCACAATATCGCCTTCGACATGCGGTTCCTGAAGCTGAAGGAGGCGCGGACCGGCTTGCGTTTCGACCAGCCACTGCTGGACACGCTGCTCCTTTCCAGCATCGTCCACCCCGATGAACCAAGCCACAGCCTCGAGGCAATCGCCGGGCGCCTCGGCACCGATCTGGTGGGGCGGCACACGGCCTTGGGTGACGCGCTAGCCACGGCAGAGGTGTTCGTCAGGCTCATCCCGCTGCTGGCGCAGCAGGGCATCGTGACGCTCGGCGAGGCTCGCGTGGCCTCCGGTTCGTCCCAGTTCGCCCGACTGGAATACTAGGTGTCTGACGCGCGAGCCTGCACGCTCGACCTATGTTCGATTAGGTTGCCCATTGGCGAACGATCCGTGCGTGAGATGTCAGGCACTCCTGCCTTCTACTACCGAAGGGTCTCCCCCCACGTCCCCTCCGTCCCGCAGAGCTGACCTGGCAGGCACGAAGCCGCAGGCCCCGCGGCCCAACGTTCGCTTCGGGGAGCTCTGGCACGGCACCGTCGCGGGCTCGATCGTCTGCAAAGGACCGACCGGCACCCAGGGAGCCGGTCGGTAGAGCGGCTACAGGTCGGTCCCCTCCGAGAGGGACAGCGCATCCTCGATGTCGACGCCAAGGTAGCGCACCGTGCTGTCCATCTCCGTGTGTCCCAGCAGCAGCTGGACCGCACGGAGGTTCTCTGTCTTCTTGTAGATCTGCGCTACCTTGGTCCGGCGCATGGAATGCGTGCCGTAGGCGCTCGGCTCCAGGCCAATCGATGAGACCCAGCCCCTTACGATCTTGGCATACTGCCGGGTTGAAAGGTGCGGGCTGCCATAGATCCGGCTCGGCCAAAGGAACTCGAGGCCGATCATCTCGGGTTCGCGGATCCAGCGCTCGAGGGACAGCCTGGTAGCCTCAGTGATCTCGAATCGGACCGGTTTGCCGGTTTTGCTCTGGATCATCGACGCGCGTTCCTTCACACGCCCGGCAACGAAGACATCGCGGACACGGAGGCCTACGATGTCGTAGCCGCGGAGTTTGCTGTGGACGGCCATGTTGAACAGCGCGAGGTCACGCGCGTTGCCGCCCATGTGCTGTGACCCCCGACCTTCACCACCTGAAACCAGAGCCGGCGGGTGACATTTGCCCGCTTGCGCGGAGGGAGCAATGGGTGATCGGCGGAACGTTTCCATCGCGTGTAGCCGATCGCCCGTTGCGGCGAACTGGGCGGCGAAGGCTGCGGGGGTCTCGTAGCCGAGTGCCGAATGGGGGCGGGCCGCGTTATAGTCGGCCACCCAGCTGGCGACGATGCGGCGGGCCTGATCGAGGCCGAAGAACAGCGTCTCGTTCAAGAGCTCGTCCCGCATCTTCGAGTTGAACGCCTCGCAGATGCCGTTCTGCATGGGCTTGCCGGGCGCGATGAAATGCCAGGACACGGCGGCCTCCTCGCACCAGGCCAGCATGGCGTTCGAGGT
>NZ_WKKA01000023.1 GCF_009674885.1 Paracoccus sp. S-4012 | reverse complement strand
TCATGCTCTCAACACAAGGCCTCGCGGGACGCTCGGTTGGAAAACACCCGCGGAAGCCCTCGACCAGGTTCTCAAGGGTGCTAAAATCGATGCTGTTGCGTCGACCGGTTGAATCCGCCTTGGGAACCGCGGTCACGGTGATGGCCAGCCCCATCCCCTTGGCGGGGCGGCGCTCGTGGACCGCCTGCTCCAGGGCATCGAGAACGAAGTCGGCCTGCGCGCTCGCGCTGACCCGCCAGCCGACGATGCGTCGGGCATAGGCGTCGATGACGAAGGCGACATGAACGAAGCCCTCGTAGACCTGCCAGCGCGTCACGCCATGACGCAGCATCCGTATCGGCGCCGATGTCGACGAAGCTCGGCTGTCGCAGGTCATTCGGGCGGTGCGGGCGGCGGCGCGATGATCGCCGCGCACGGGCAGCTTCGGGTCTATGTGGCAACCCAGCCGGTGGACTTCCGCAAGGGCATGGACGGTCTCGCCCTGGCGGTCCAGGAGATGATGGGGCTGGATCCGTTGTGAGGCGCGGCCTTCGTGTTCCGCGCGAAGCGGTCCGACCGGATCAAGGTCCTGATCTGGGACCGAACCGGCATGGTGCTGGTGCACAAGCGTCTCGAGGGCGGCGGTTTCGTGTGGCCGCAGCTGCGAGACGGCGTCATGCGGATGTCGCCGGCGCAGTTCTCGGCCTTGTTCGAGGGGATCGACTGGCGGCTGGTTCGGCCGGAGGAGCCCCGGAGCACGCTCTGCCCGTGTGGCTGCGGCGAGATGACGAGGATCGGAGAAGATGCCTCGGAGGGTCTGGACATCGTGCCGGCGCAGCTCCGCGTGCTGGTCACGCGCCGCCCCAGATACGCCTGCCGCCGCTGCCCCGGCGCCGTGGTGCAGGCCCATGCACCCGAGCACGTGGTGCCGGGCGGCCTGCCGACCGAGGCCCTGATATGCGCCCGGCCGCGGCGGTGTGCACGCGCTCCGCTTCCTCGAGGGCTATCGCGGGCGGTTCCTGCAATGTGACGGTTATCAGGCCTACGAGGCCCCGGCGAACCAGGCCCGACCGGAGGGGCCGTGGCAGCTCGTGCACTGCTGGACGCATGTCCGCCGGCGCTTCGTAAAGCGATCGGAGACCGACGCCTCGCCGATCGCCGAACAGGCCCTGCGCCAGATAGCCCAGCTCTACGCCATCGACGCGACAGTCCGGGGCCGAACACCGGAGATCCGGCTGGCTGCCCGCGCCGAACTGGCGGCGCCGATCACCGCCGCCTTCCGACCGTGGCTCGAGGCGCAGCTCTCGCGCATCCCGCGCTCGTCGAGGCTGGCCGAGGACATCCGATACACGCTCGGCATCTGGCCAGGGCTGACGCGCTTCCTCAAGGACGGACGGCTCGAGCTCGACACCAATCCGGTGGAGGGGGGCCGAGAACTGGGCCATGCTCGCCTCCCTGATCGCCACCTGCAAGATGAGCGGGGTGAACCCGGTCGACTACATCGCTAGAACCCTGCGGGCGATCCTCGATGGCTATCCAGGGAGCCAGATCGAGGAGCTCATCCGTGGAGCTTCGGTCGACCCTCAAGCATCGCCGCATAGGGGGACGGCGAAGCGCAATCGCCCGGCGCGGAACTCTCATCGCGTGCAGCGGGTCGGGCGATTGCGGTGGTCAGGTGCAGGGCGAACCCGCCGGGGTCTGGTAGCCGAAGGCCGAATGGGGCCGCGCGGTGTTGTAGTCGGTCACCCCGGCCGCGATCAGCTCGCGGGCATGGGCGAGCTTGCGAAAACAGGGTCTCATTGAGGAGTTCGTCCCGCATCCGGCCGTTGAAGCTCTCGACGAAGCCGTTCTGCATCGGCTTGCTTGGCGCGATGTAGTGCCATTCGATCCTGTGCTCGGCGCACCGCTTCAGGATTGCGTTCGAGGTCAGTTCCGTTCCGTTGTCGGAAACGATCATGCCGGGCTTGCCGCGCCGCTCGATCAGCGCCGTCAGTTCCCGGGCCACGCGGCGGCCCGAGATCGAGCTGTCCGGGATGGCGGCGAGGATTCGCGGGTGACGTCATCAACGACGTTGAGCATCCGGAACCGCTACCCACAGGCAAGCTGCACGAAGTCGAGCGACCAGCGGGCATTGGCCCGCGCCTCGACCAGGATCGGGGCTCTCGTGCTGACCGCCTTGCGGGATGGGGTGCGTTTCCGGACGGTTAACCCTTCTTCGCGGTAGATGCGGTTGATCCCCGAGGGATCGCCTTCGCGGCGCAGCAGCACGAACAGAGGCCGGTAGCCGAACCGACGCCGCTCGTTGGCCAGAGCCCGCAGCCGGCCCCGCAGCGCCGTGTCGGATGGCCGCTGCGACTGGTAGCGGACCATCTTGCGACCCGTCCCTGAAATCCGGCACGCCGCCATTGCGACAAAATCCCGTGGCAGGTCACGGCCTCCACCGCATCGAGCGGCTGATGCAGACGAATGGCTTGAAGGCGCGGCCTCGCCGTCGCGGCCTGCCGACAGACGAGTCCGTCATCGCCGACACCCTCCTCGATCGGGACTTTAAGGCGGACAGACCCAACCAGAAGTGGCTGCCCGATTTCACCTCCATCTGGACAGCCGGGGCTGGCTGTACGTCGCCGCTGTGCGGAACCTGTTCTCACACCGCGTCGTGGGCTGGTCGATGAAGGCCGAGCGCGACGCATCGCTCGTCATGGATGCCCTCATGGTGGCCGTGTGGCGGCGCGGACGTGCTGCTGCATCATGCGGACCAGGGCAGCCAATAGACGAGCGAGCCGTTCCAGCGTCTCCTGGTGGATCACGGCATCACCTGCTCGATGAGCCGGTCGGGAAATGCTGGGACAATTCGGCCATGAAGAGCTTCTTCTCTTCGCTCACGACCGAGCGCTCGGCCCGCGATGCCGCAAAGGCCGACGTGTTCGACTCCATCGAGAGGTTCTACAATCCAAAGCGGCGCCACTCGAAACTGGGCTACCTCAGCCCAATTCAGTTCGAGGCTCGCGCCGGGCTACCGTAACCGGCCGTCCACGAAACCGGCAGCAGGCAACTTCGCTCAAATCGACACCGAGGAGATCGATCCCATTCCCAGCATGACCACAAAAGCCGCCTGATCATGCCCTCAGGCCACCCGAAAATTCTAATCGCAAGGACCCGCGCCACGCCAAACAGGTCGCTCAGCCAGCCGCTCGCCAGCCGCCAGACGAATACGGCACCGCCGAAAACGCCGTGATCAGACCGCTTGTGCAGGCACGATGCCCTCCGGCGTCGACGATCGCAATCTTCAGCGTCAGCGGGCCGTGATAGGCAGCAGAACCGCAGATTGATCGCGGTGTGTTCATGGGATCGGACGTCGTGATTTGGCCGACGCGGCCGTGCCCCCAGGCCGGCGACACCTCGGCCCGCCATTCTCCGGCGGGCTGGCTGAGTGGGCCCCGGACCGCCTGCGTCTGGGGCGCGACCCATGGGACGAAGCAATCAAAGCGTTCCGCAACGGGCGCGCGGTCATGTCATCGTCGGCGATGGCCTGTTGATGGCGGCGGCCGTAGGCGCTTGAATGGACGTCCCCGAGCCCGATACAGGCCCGATGCAGGGAGGTCCGCACATGAGCCGCTTCAACCAGCCCCTCGGGGGCAACGACATGCCTCGTTTCGGCGGTCCCGCCACTTTCATGCGGCTGCCGCCGCAGGCGACTGCCGAGGGCTGCGATGCCGTCTTCGTCGGCATTCCGATGGACATCGGCACCTCGAACCGGCCGGGCACGCGCCTCGGGCCGCGCGCGATCCGCGACGAGAGCCGCATGATCCGTCCCTTCAACATGGCCACCGGCGCCGCGCCCTTCGAGCATCTGCAGGTGGCCGATATCGGCGACGTGGCGATCAACACCTTCGACCTCAAGAAGTCCTGCGCCATCATCACGGACACCTACCGGGAGATCCTGTCGCACGGGGCCATTCCCCTGACACTCGGCGGGGACCACACGCTGACCTGGCCGGTGCTGCGCGCGATCCGCGACCGCCACGGACCCGTCGCGCTGGTGCATGTGGATGCCCATGCCGACGTCAACGAGACGATGTTCGGCGAGAAGGAGGCGCATGGCACCCCCTTCCGCCGCGCCTGGGAGGACGGTTGCCTCATCAACGACAAGGTGGTGCAGATAGGGCTGCGCGGCTCGGGCTACGCGGCGGACGACTTCGCCTGGGCACGCGAGCAGGGCTGGAGCGTGATCACCGCCGAGGAGATCGCCGGGCGCGACCTGCGGCGCCTGATGGAGCAGGTGCGCGGACTGATCGGGGATGCGCCCTGCTACCTGACCTTCGACATCGACAGCCTGAGCCCCGGCCTCGCCAGCGGAACCGGCACGCAGGAGATCGGCGGGCTGATGGACTGGCAGGCGCTCCAGATCGTGCGCGGCCTGGCGGGCGTGAACCTCGTCGGCTGCGACCTCGTCGAGGTCTCGCCGCCCTTCGATCCTTCGGGGACGACGGCGCTGACCGGGGCGAACCTGCTCTACGAGATGCTCTGCATCCTGCCCGGCGTGCCGCAACGCCCGCCCGCTCCGCTGCACGGCTTCGACCTGTCCTGAACGGAAATGGATTTACGCTCCGGCTGCCCTTACAGCAGGAGACGAAGAACCGGATATCGCGGCGGGGAAGCCCTTCGCCGCTGTCCCAAACCGCAGGGAGACCCGACCATGAAAAGACGCAGCTTCCTCATCGGCACTGCCGCCGGCATGTCCGCGCTCGCCGCGCCCGCGCTGCTGCGCGCGCAAGGGGCGCCGCTCAAGGTCGGCACCTATGGCGGCTTCTTCCAGGACAGCTTCGACCAGCACATCTTCCCCGACTTCACCGCCGAAACCGGCATCGCGGTGGAATCCATCGGCGAGCCCACGGGCGAAGCCTGGCTGGTCCAGCTCGAACAGGCCGCGCGCGCGGGCCAGGCTCCGGCGGACGTCTCGATGATGGCGCAGGTCGCGCGGCTGCGCGGGGAGCGGTCCGAGCTCTGGGCCCCGCTCGACGAGACCGCGATGGCGAACCTCGGCAACATGCCGGAGCATTTCGTCCATCGCTACGCGGACGGCCGCCTCTACGGCACCGGCGCCGTGTCCTGGTACATCACGCTGGTCAGCAACACCGACGTCTACCCGGAGGCGCCGACCTCTTGGCAGGCGCTGTGGGACCCCGCGAACGCCGACCGGCTGGGGCTGCTCGCGCTCGCCTCCAACTCCTTCCTGCTGGAGATCACCGCCACGACCTTCTTCGGCGGCACCGACATCCTGGGGACCGAGGACGGGATCCTGCAGGTGCTGGCGAAACTGGCCGAGGTGAAGCCCAACGTGCGGCTGTGGTATCGCGACGAGGGGCAGTTCCAGCAGGCGCTGGCCTCGGGCGAGATCCCGATGGGGCAATACTACCACGATGTGACGGGCCTCGCCGCAGCCGAGGGGCAACCGGTGCGCTCGACCTTCCCGGCCGAGGGCGCGGTGCTCGACTCGGGCTCCTGGGTCGTGTCGAAGGCCTCCTCGATGGTGGAGCCGGCGCAGGTCTTCATCGACTACATGGCCCGACCCGAGATCCAGGCCAAGCTGTCGCGCAACGTGGGCACCGCGCCCACCGTTGATCGGGCGCTGACGGATCTCACGGACGATGAATTCGCCGCGGTAGCCTCGGACCTGCCGCCGATCCTGCCGCAGTACGAGCTCTATATCGACCGGGCCGACTGGGTGAACCAGAAATGGTCCGAGATGATCACCGGCTGAGGCCGGCTCCCGGCCCGGCCCCGAAGCGCGGCCGGGCCCTTCCACCGAAGGGTTCCCGATGAACGACCTCGCGCTGCGCGACCTCACGAAACGGTTCGGCCCCGTCGCCGCCGTGGACGGGGTCACGCTCGACATCCCGGGAGGCAAGTTCATCTGCCTGCTCGGCCCTTCGGGCTGCGGGAAGACCACGCTCCTGCGCCTGATCGCGGGGCTGGAGGATCCCTCGGAGGGGCGCATCCTCGTGGGGGACGAGGACATCACCGACCGGCCCGCGCACCGGCGCGATTTCGGCATGGTGTTCCAGTCGCTCGCCCTGTTCCCGCATCTGTCGGTGGGCGACAACGTCGCCTATCCGCTGGCGATCCGGGGCCGCCCGAGGGCCGAGCGCGAGCGGCGGGCGGCGGAGCTTCTGGACCTCGTGCGGCTGCCGGGCATGGCCGGGCGCCGTATCCACCAGCTCTCGGGCGGGCAGCGCCAGCGCGTCGCCATCGCCCGCGGCCTCGCCGTGGACCCGAGCCTGTTCCTTCTGGACGAGCCGCTGTCGGCGCTCGACGCGAATCTGCGCGAGCACATGCAGGTGGAGCTTCGCCAGCTCCAGACCCGGCTGGGCGTCACCACGCTGGTCGTGACCCACGACCAGAAGGAGGCGCTGACCATGGCCGATCTCGTGATCGTCATGGACAAGGGCCGGGTGCAGCAGATGGGGGCGCCGATGGAGGTCTATCGCGACCCCGCGAACGCCTTCGTCGCGGGCTTCATCGGCAGTTCCAACCTGCTGCTCGCGACGCTGCTCGACCGGACGACCGTGGAGGTCGCGGGGCGGCGCATCCTGCTTTCCCCCGAGGACCGCGTGAAGGCCGAACCCGGCCCCGTCCTGCTGTCGGTGCGGCCCGAGGATGTGCGGCTCGCGCCGGAGGGCCTCCTGGCGCGCGTGACCTTCGTGCGTGACCTCGGCGAGAGCGTGCAGCTCGTGCTCGATCAGGGCGGACGCGAGATGACGGCGCTGTTCGCGCCCCGCGACCGGCCGGCCGCGAACGTGGGCGACGAGGTCCGCCTGGCCTTTGCGCCCGGCGGCGTCGTGGTGCTGAGGCCATGAGCGCGCGCGAGGCGCCGACGCCCTACTGGCTCGGGCTCCTGCCGGCACTTGCGCTGCTGGTCCTGTTCCTCGTCCCCTTCGGCATCATGCTTGCCGTCTCGGTCGCGGGGCGGGAGGCGGGGGGGTTCTTCACCTGGGGCTTCGACCTCGCCTCCTACGCGCGGGTGTTCTCGCCTTTCGTGGGCCGCATCCTCGTCACCTCGGTCGCCATCGCGCTCGGCGCGGCGATCCTGGCGGTGGCACTCGCGCTCCCGTTCACGGTGATCCTCGGCGGGATGTCGCGGCGGGCGCAGACTGTCGTGCTGGTGGTGCTGCTCTCGGCGCTGTCGCTCTCCGAGGTCATCATCGGCTTCTCGGTCAACACGCTGCTGTCGCAGACGGCGGGGGTCGGGAACCTGCTGGCCTGGCTCGGGCTGCTGGAGGCCCCTCGCGCCTTTACGCCGGGACTCTTTGCGCTGATGACGGGGCTCGTCTACCTCTCCTTCCCCTATGCGGTGCTGGTGCTCTATCCGCCCGTGGCCCGGCTCGACCCGGAGCTGGCGCAGGCGGCGCGGACCATGGGGGCCTCGCCGCTGCGCACCTTCGCCACGGTGACGGTGCCATTGCTGCGCGCGCCGATCCTGGGCGCGACGATCCTCGTCTTCGTCTTCGTGCTGGGCTCTTACCTGCTACCGCAGGTGCTCGGGCGGCCGCAGCACTGGACGCTGTCGGTGCACATCACCGATCAGGCGATCTACCAGTCGAACCTGCCGTTCGCGGCGGCGATGGCAGTGCTGCTGCTGGCGGTCGCGCTGGCGCTCGTAGGCCTGTCGCTGCTGGTCACGCGCGAGCGGAGGACCGGGACATGAGCCGACGCCTCGGGGGCCTCTACGTCGTCGTCCTGCTCGGGCTGCTGTCGCTGCCGATCCTCGTCGTCGCCGGGGTGTCGCTCAACGGCGGGCAGTCGCTGCGCTTCCCGCCCGTCGATCCATCCCTGCGCTGGTATGGCGAATTGTTCCGTGCCGCGGACTGGACCGGCCCGCTCAGGAACTCGGTGGTCATCGCGGCGCTGGCCTCGCTCCTGGCGGTGGCGGTGGCGCTGCCGCTCGCGCTGCACAGCTGGGGCCGGGGCGGCTGGCTGACACGGGTTCTCATGGTGCTGGGGGTGGCGCCGTTCATGCTGCCCCCGGTCATTACGGCGCTGGGCTTCCTCGTCTTCTGGGTCTCGCTGGGGATGTACGGGCAGATGGCGGCAACGGTGCTGTCGCACGGGATCTTCCTCGTCACGCTGCCGCTGGTGACGATCTCACTGGGACTCGTGTCCATCGACCGGTCGCTGGTCGAGGCGGCGCGGACCATGGGGGCCACCCGGGGTCAGGTGCTCCGGACCGTCGTGCTGCCGCTCGTGGCGCCCTACGTCGTCTCCGGCTATGCCTTCGCCTTCGTGCTGTCGCTCAACGAATACATCATCGCCTACATGGTCGCGGGATTCACGGTCGAGACCCTGCCGATCAAGATCTTCAACAGCCTCCGCTACGGCTACACGCCGATCATGGGGGTCGTGTCGGTGCTGTTCGTTCTGGTGGCGGCACTCGTGTTCGGCACCATCGGCGCCTTCGGCAACCTGCCGCGCCTGCTGGGCTCGGATCGGGCCGAGGGGCGGTAGGGCGGTCAGACCGACAGCCGATCCCGGAGGCTCCTGAGCGCCGGGGCGAAGTCCACCGCCTCCTCGATCCGGGCGCAGAGCCGCAGCACGAGGAGGTCGTCGCCCGGCCGCGCCGCGATCTGGACCGCGACCGGGAGCCCGCCCCCGGTCAGCCCCACGGGGATCGCGGCCGCGGGCTGGCCGGCAAGGTTGGCAGGCGCCGCATAGGGCGCGAAGGCGAAGCCATGCGCGTTCCAGGCGGCGAGGTCCGAGCCGTTCGCCTCGAAGGTCAGCGTCCCGAGCGGCGGCGGGTCGGCGGCGAGCGCCGGCGTCAGCACTGCGTCGATCTCCTCCATCGAGCGGGCGATGGCCCAGGCCGCGCGCGTCATCGCACGCCGCGCGCGGTGCAGGTCGAGCGCGGAGAGGCCAAGCGCATGATCAAGCATGGCGCGGGTGAAGGGCTCCAGCTCGTCCTCGCGCGGCACGCGGCCGAGGGCTTCCGCGCGGGCGCGGACATGGTGGAGAACATCCACCGTCCAGAGCGCGTCGAACCAGGGGCCGGGCATCGCCTCGGGCGGATAGGCATAGGGTTCGACGTGATGGCCCATCCCTTCGAGAAGACGGGCGGTCCGTTCGGCAGCCTCCACCTGCGAGGACGCCGAACGCCGGCCGGTGGGGTCCGTGACGCAAAGCCCGATACGAAGCGGCGGCAGGTCCGTGTCGAGGCCGGCGAGATAGCCGCCCGCGGGGGGCAGCCGGCCCAGCCGGGTGCCCGCGCCGGGGCCGGCGGTCAGGTCCAGCGCGGCGGCGCTGTCGCGCACCGTCCGCGTCAGCACATGGTCGGAATCGAGCCCCGAGGCGATCTCCTCCCAGTCGGGACCCAGCGGATTGAGCCCGACCGAGGGCTTGAAGCCGAAGACGCCGCAGCAGGCGGCGGGGATGCGGATCGAGCCGCCGAGATCGGTCCCATGCGCCATCGGGACCATACCCGTCGCCACCGCGACCGCCGCGCCACCACTTGAGCCGCCGGTGGTCAGGGCCATGTCCCACGGGTTTCGAGCCGGGCCGTAGGCCAGCGGCTCGGTCGTGAAGTCGCCCGCGAATTCGGGCGTGTTGGTGGTGCCGAGTGTGACGAGCCCGCCCTCGCGCCAGCGGCGCACGAGGATGCTGTCCGGCCCCGGCGCGGCATCGGCGAAGAAGCGGGAGGCGAAGCGGGTGGGAAGCTGCGAGGACGACAGGTTCACGTCCTTGAGCAGGAAGGGCACGCCGTTGAGCAGGCCGCCCCCGGGCCCAAGCGCGGCCGCCTCCTCGCGCGCGGCCTCGAAGCGGTCGGCCACCACGGCGCCGAGGCGCGGGTTCAGCGCCTTGATGATGGCGATGGCGGCCTCGGACGCCTCCCGCGCCGTGACCTCGCCCGAGGCGATCAGCGCGGCGAGGCCGAGACCGTCCTGTTCGCGGTAGTCGTCGAGCGTCATCGCCTGTCCTGTCCTTGCGTCCGCCGGTCCCGATCAGCCCGCCGCGACCAGATGCCCGTCCCCCAGATCCCGCAACGCCACCCGCGCCGGCGGGTCGCCGCGGAGCCTCACCGGCGAGGGAATCTCGCGCGCCTCGCGTGGGCGGGGCGGCCGGACATGGTCGGGGTCGGGGACTGGCACGGCCTCGATCAGCCGTCGGGTGTAGGGATGGCGCGGGTTGCCGAAGACCTGCTCGCGGGTGCCGGTCTCGACGATCTGGCCCAGATACATGACGCCGACCCGGTCGGCGATCGAATCCACCACCGCCATGTCGTGCGAGATGAACAGGTAGGACATCCCGAACTGGTCCTTCAGCTCCTTCAGCAGCGCGAGCACGCGCGCCTGCACCGAGACGTCGAGCGCCGACACGCTCTCGTCGGCGACGATGAGCTTCGGGTTCAGCGCGAGCGCGCGGGCGATGCAGATGCGCTGACGCTGGCCGCCCGAGAACTCGTGCGGATAGCGGTCGATCTGCGCGCGCGTCAGGCCCACGCGCTCGAACAGCGCTTCGACCTTCGCGCGCCGCTCCTCGCGGGTGCCGATGCCGTGGATCACCAGCGGTTCGGCCACGAGGTCGCCCACCCGCATCCGCGGATCGAGCGCGGCGGCAGGATCCTGGAAGACCAGTTGCGCCTGCCTGCGCACCTCGCGCGTGACATCGGCCTGCGAGCGCAGGACCCGCCCCGCGACCTCGATCTCGCCCGAGAAGGCGACGAGGCCGGCGATGGCCTTGGCGATGGTGCTCTTGCCGCAGCCGGACTCACCCACCAGGGCGAATGTCTCGCGCTCGCCGATGGTCAGCGACACCCCCTCGACCGCGTGGACGCGGTGGGTCGGGCGTCCGAGCAGGCCCGCGCCCGCGTCAAAGCCCACCACAAGGTCGCGGAGGACGAGCACGGGCGCCGCGGGCGGCGGCGCGGGCTCGGGCGGGCGGGAGCCCATGCGTGGCACGGCGGACAGCAGCGCGCGGGTATAGGGCTCTCGCGGGGCCTCGAAGACCTGTGCCACGGGGCCCTGTTCGACCATGTGGCCGTCCTTCATCACCAGCACGCGGTCGGCCATCTCGGCCACGACGCCCATGTCGTGGGTAATGAGGATCAGCGCGGTTCCGGTTTCCCTCCGCAGGTCGCGCAGCAGGTCCAGCACCTCGCGCTGCACGGTCACGTCGAGCGCGGTGGTGGGCTCGTCGGCGATCAGCAGGTCGGGCTTCAGCGCGAGCGCCATGGCGATCATCACGCGCTGCCGCATCCCGCCCGACAGTTCGTGCGGGTGCTGGCCCATGCGGCGCGCGGGCTCGGACAGACGCACCGCGTCCAGTGCCTCGATCGCGCGGGCGCGCGCCTCGCGCAGGGAGACCGGCTCGTGCGCGCGGATCGCCTCGATAAGCTGCGCGCCCACGGTCATGACCGGGTTCAGCGAGGTCATGGGCTCCTGGAAGATCATCGCCACGCGGTCGCCGCGGATCGCGCGCATGCGCGATTCAGGGAGCGCGAGGAGGTCCGTGCCGCCGAGGAGGACGCGGCCCGCGGTGGGGCGCACGTTGGGCGGCAGCAGGCCCATGACGGCGAGTGAGGTGATCGACTTGCCCGAGCCGGATTCGCCCGCGATGGCGAGCGTCTCGCCGCGCGAGAGCGTGAAGGTCACGTCCTGCACGAGCGGGCGCAGGCCTGCCTCGGTCGCGACCGAGATGGTCAACCCCTCGACCGACAGGACCGCGGGGGAGGCGCCCGGGGCCGGCGCGGCCCCGGGCTGGTGAGGTTCGGCCAGGGTCACTCGAACACGGCCCTCGGGAAGTAGAAGCTCACCACCCAGTTCGGCGCGTCCACGACCTCGGAGATCCGCAGGTCGCCGCAGGTCGAGCACAGCATGTAGGCATCGACCGCCGACATGCCGCGGCTCGCGCAGAGCAGGTCGATCATCCCCGCCACCGCGTCCCGCGCGCCTGCCATCAGGTCCGGGCCGACGCCCGTCGTCACCTCGTAGCCCTTGGCGTCGAGGTGCCGCGTGACCGGCCCCGGCGTCGTGAAGCGCGGCATCCTGAGGTTTGCGCCCTTGACGAGGTCGAGCGTCAGCACCGCGTCCATCGGGCTCTCGATCGCGGTGCCGCAGACCTCGCCGTCGCCCTGGGCGGCGTGCGTGTCGCCCACGGAGAACAGCGCCCCCGCGACCTCCACGGGCAGATAGAGCGTGGTCCCCGCGGCGAGGTCGCGGATGTCGAGGTTGCCCCCGACCCGCCTGGGCGGCACGATCGAATGCAGCCCCGGCTCGGCCAGCGCGTTGCCGATGGTGCCGGCGAAGGGCTTGAGCGGGATCCGGGCCTGCGTGCCCCACATCGCAGGCTCCATCGTGTCCGCGTCGTAGGTCCAGACGATCAGCGCCGGGTCGGCGAACTGGTCCGCGAGCAGCCCAAAGCTCGGGATGTTCGCGGTCCAGCCCCAGGCCGTCCCCTCGCGCCGCTGTGGTGTGAAGCCCTCGATCGTGACCTTGAGCGCGTCGCCGGGCTCGGCCCCCTCGACCCAGATGGGCCCCGAGACCGGGTTGATGCGGCTGAAGTCGAGGGCCACGACGTCTGCGAGCGTTGAGGACGGGCCGAGCTGGCCCGCCGAGGAATCCTGGCAGTGGAACAGGATCGTCGATCCGGGGGCGACCCTCTCGGCCGGGACGAGCGCGTTGTCCCAGCCGAAATGGTGCTGATGCCCGTGGATCGTGTAGTCACAGGTCTTGCACATGCTGTCCGCTCACTCGGTCACGTAGACGTAGTCGTAGTTGACCGGGATCGACACCGGGTCGACGTAGAGCGCGTCGGCGCCGCCCATGCGGGGCGAACGCATCGTGTAGCGCTCCTCGTTGAAGACGGGCGCCCAAGGGGCGTCGTCCATCACGCGGGTATAGATCTCGGTCCACATGCCAAGCCGCTCGTCGGCCCGCGCGGGGTCGGAGATGGCGTCGGCCTCGGCCGCCATCGCGTCGAGCTCTTCGTTGCAGTACTTCGACCAGTTCCAGCCGCCCTCCACGGCGCCGCCGCAGCCGAGGATCGGGTAGTAGAAGTTGGCGGGGTCCGGGAAGTCCGCGATCCACGCCATGCCGCCCGACCAGATCATCGGCGCGATGCCGGCGCCGCCGGCCTCGATGACGTTGGCCTGCGCGAGCGACTGGATCGAGGCGTCGATGCCCACCGCTGCGAGGTCCTGCTGGATCGCCTGGGCGATGCGCGGGTTCGGGTCGGTGTTCATCACGTAGAGCTCGGTCGCGAACCCGTCCGCATGGCCCGCCTCGGCGATCAGCGCCCTCGCCGCCTCGGGGTCGTAGGGATAGCCCTCGTAGTCCTCGGCGTAGCCCGGCATGGACGGCGGCAGCGGCTGGTTGGCAGGCACCGCGCGGCCGTTGATGATCTGCACGATCCGGTCCTTGTTGATCGCCATGTTGACGGCCTGCCGGACCTGCAGGCTGTCGAAGGGCGGCTGCGTCACGTTCATCGTGACGTAGCCGGTATGGAGTTGGCCGCCCTGCACGACGCGCTCGGCCTGGGCAGGATCGGCCATCACCTGCGTGAACTGCGCCGGCGGAATGCCGTCGCCGGGGATGTCCACCTCGCCGTTCTGGAGCCGGAGCAGCGCCACGGTCGGCTCCTGTCCCACCTCGATCGTGATCTGGTCGAGATAGGGCACGCCCTCGATCCAGTAGTCGGGGTTCTTCTCGAACACGAGCCGCTGCCCGAGCGTCCAGTCGGCGAGGCGGAAGGCACCTGTGCCGACCGGGTTGCGGCCGAAGTCGGGCCCGGATTCCTCGACCGCCTCGCGCGGCACGACATAGGAGAAGTTGAGCGCCATGACGTGCAGGAAGGTCGCGTCGGGGCGCGACAGTGTGATGCGCACCGTGCGCGGGTCCACGGCCTCGACGCCCGACAAGCCCTCGGCCTCGCCCGCCATCTGCGCGTCGAAGCCCGCGACGGCGGCAAAGAAGCCTGCGCCGGGCGACTGCGTCTCGGGGTCGGTCACGCGGTCGAGCGAGTATTTCACGTCCTCGGCCGTCATCTCGCGGCCGTTGTGGAAGGTGACGCCCTCGCGCAGCGTGAAGGTGTAGGTGAGACCGTCCTCGGCAACCTCGAAGCTCTCGGCGAGACCCGGCCGCAGGTCGGTGGTGCCGGGGACGTAGTCCATCAGCCCGTCGAACAGCGACTTGATCATCGACCAGTTCTGCCAGTCGTAGCCGATGGCCGGGTCGAGGGTGGCCACGTCGTCCTTGTAGGTGATGATGATCGAGCCGCCCGGCGTGGCGTTCGGGTCGGGCTGGTAGGTGTCGGCGTCCTGGGCCGCCGCGGGCAGCGCGAGGGCGGCAAGCAGCGCGGTGGAAGCGAGCAGTCTTTTCATTCGTTCTCTCCCTGTTTGATGTCTTCAGCGAAGCTTGATGCGCGGGTCGATGAGGGGGGCCACGATGTCGGCCAGGAGGTTGCCGAGGATGATCCCCACCGCCGAGACGATGGTGACGCCCATGATGATCGGGATGTCGACGCGCTGGATCGCCTGCCAGGCGAGCTGGCCGATGCCGGGCCAGCCGAACACGCTCTCGACCACGACGATGCCGCCCATGAAGATGCCGATGTCGATCCCGATCATCGCCACGATGGGCAGGATCGCGTTCGGCAGTGCGTGACGCAGGACCACGCGGGCGCGGGTCAGGCCCTTGGCGCGGGCGGTGCGGACGAAGTCCTGCCGCAGCACCTCGACCATGGAGGAGCGCATCATGCGCGAATACCAGCCCGCGCCAAGGAGGCCGAGAGTGAGCGCCGGCAGGACCAGATGCGCGGCCGTTCCGTAGCCGCCGATCGGCAGCCAGCGCAGCCAGACGCCGAAGACGTAGAGCATCAGCAGCCCCACCACGAACTGCGGCGCCGAGACGCCCGCGAAGCTCACGAGCATCAGGGCGGTGTCGGTCGCCGTTCCCCGCCGCAGCGCCGCCCAGATCCCCATGACAAGACCGATGACCACCTCGCAGGCGATGGCGGCGGCCATCAACAGCAGCGTGGGCGGCAGGCGGGCCCAGATCAGCTCGGAGACCTCGCTGCGCTGCAGATAGGAGCGGCCGAGATCGAGATGCAGCAGGCCCCGGAGATAGCGCGCGTACTGGACCCAGAACGGCTGGTCGAGGCCGAGCTGCTGGCGGATCGACTCGACCGTCTGCGCGGTGGCCGAGCGGCCGGCGATCTGGCGCACCGGATCGGCGGGCAGGACATAGAGCAGGAAGAAGGTGATCAGCGTGACCCCGAGCAGGATCAGCACCGACTGGAGGAGGCGGCGGGCGAGATAGAGGGCCATCGCTCAGCCCCTCGCCCGCTGGGTCGGATCGAGGACGTCCCGCAGCGCGTCGCCGACGAGGTTGAATGCCAGTGCCAGCGCCAGGATCGCCATGCCGGGGAAGAACACGAGCCAGGGCGCGGCCTGAAAGTAGGTCTGGTTCTCGAAGATGATGTTGCCCCAGGACGGATCGGGTGGCTGCACGCCGATGCCGAGGAACGACAGCGTGGCTTCCAGCAGCACGGTCGTCGAGATGCCGAGCGTGCCATAGACGATGATCATCGGCAGCAGATGCGGCAGCAGGTGGCGGAACAGGATTCGGCCGTGTCCGGCGCCGATGGCACGCTCGGCCTGCACGAAGTCGCGCTCCGCGAGCGAGGTCGTCTCGGTGTAGAGGACGCGGGCGACCTGGACCCAGTTCACCAGTGCGATCACCAGCGCCACGATCCAGAGCGAAGGTTGCAGGATCGCGGCAAGGCAGATGGCGAGCAGGAGCGCCGGGAATGCCATCATCAGATCGGTGAAGCGCATCAGGAGCCCGCCGAGCCAGCCGCGGAAATAGCCCGCCGTCACGCCCACCAGCGTGCCAACGATCAGCGCCATTCCATTCGCCACGATGCCGATGACGAGCGAGGTCCGCGCCCCGAACAGGATGCGGGTTAACAGGTCGCGGCCCAGCAGATCGGTGCCGAGCGCGAAAGCCCCGTCCGGTCCTCCGCCGGGGGGCAGCGGCGCCCCTTCGAGGGTGAGGCCGTCGAAATGCTGCTCGTATGGCGAATAGGGCGTGAGCCAGGGCGCGAAGACCGCCGCGAACACGGTGGCGGCGATCAGCAGCAGGCCGAGCAGCGCCAGCGGTCGGCGCGTCAGCCGCGCGAGCGTGCCGCGGCGCGCCGGCTCAGGCAGGGCGACGTCGGACAAGCGGACCTCCCTGCGCCACGAGGCGGGCAGCCGCCTCCTCGATGGTCACGCGCCACTCCATCGCGCGGCGGCGCAGCTCGGCATAGGCCGCCTCCTCGTCGCTCCCGGCCGCCAGCAGCGCGACGGCGCGCACCACGGTGCGCCGCCCCGCGAGACGCGCGCGCAGCCCGTCGATCTCGGCGGCGAGCGCCCGCCGCGCAGCAAAGGCGGCGTGAGCGATCAGCAGCGCCGCATGCACGCCACCATCGCCGACGGGCTTGAGCATCTGTGCGTCCGCGCCCATCGACAGCGCCCATTCGATGCGCCCCGGCGCCTCCGAGCCGATCAGGGCGACCATCGGCATCGGCGCCGCGCCGGGCGGCCAGGGGAACTGCGCGTCATGGCCGCGGTCCACGTCGAAGAACACGAAGTCGGCGGCAAGCGCCGTTGGGCCGAGGTCGGGCCAATGAGCCTCGGCCTGCAGCCCGATGGCGGCGAGCTGGCGCGTCAGCGCCTCGACCGTGGGGTGCGGGCGGTGCAGGATAACCGCGCGCGCGCCGCCGAGCGACGGAGTCCTGAGCGACCTCATGGCGCCACGGCCCGCAGCCGCGCGGCGGCGAAGGACGGCCTGCGCGCGAGATAGGGATCGGGCGGGCGGGCCTCTTGCCGCTCCAGCACCCGGAAGGCGCCGCCCTCGACCCGGGCGACCAGCGCCGGGAGCGTGGCGTGGTGCGTGGCCGGGTCGATCTCCAGCGCGCCGCCGTCCGGGGCGGCGAGCAGCGCGTCGAGTGGTGCCTCCGGCCCGGCCGTCGCCATCCGCCGCGCGAGGCTCAGGACGGCCGCATGGGCGGCAGCCTCCAGCGATCCGTTCCCCTCGCCGAAGGACGGACCGGCGGCGATCAGCCCTTCGGCCGCCGCCCCCAGCGTCGGCAATTCGCATTCGGTCAGGTTGCAGGACAGGACCGGGATCGCCAGCCCCTCCTCCTCACGCAGCCGCGCCATCGCCGCGAGGAAGGCATAGGAGGAGGCGCCGACCAGGTTGTTGAGCACGAAGCCGGGGCGCGTGGCGCGGATCTCGGCCAGCATCCGGCCCGCGTCGCAGTCGCCGAGCGGCAGGTAACGCTCGCCCAGCACGGTCTCGCCCGCCTCTTGGATCAGGTCCCGCGCGACGCGGTTCACCTCCCAGCCCCAGATGTAGTTGGAGCCGGTCAGGTAGCCGCGCGCCCCGAAGCGCGGCAGCGCCCAGGCGAGCAGCGGGACGAGATGCCGGCTCGGGCAGGCATGGACATAGACCACCTGCGAGGACGCCTCGAACCCCTCGTAGGGACAGGGATACCACAGCACGGCGCCCAGACGCTCCAGCGTCGGGATGACTTCCTTGCGGCTCCAGGAGGTGACGCAGCCCAGGATGTGCCGCGCCCCCTGGCTGACCAGTTCGGCGCAAAGAGGCGCGTAGGCGTCGGACTCGCCGGCCGGGTCCCGCTCGACCGGGTCGAGGGCGAAGGGGAAGGCGGGGTCGGCATTGACCTCCTCGACGGCCCGCAGCGCGCCCGAGCGGCAGGCGGCCGACAGGATCGCATAGCTCCCCGAACGGGACAGCAGAAGGCCGATCCGGATGCGCTGCGCCAAAGAGACCCCCAAAGCAACGCGCCCCGCGCCGCCTCCTCCTCCGGGGAACGCGGCGCGGTGCGCGGCTGCCGTCCGGGCCATGCCCGGCATGTGGGTCCATTGACGCCCCTCCCGCCGACTGCGTCAAGGGGGTATCCAGACCGGGCACCCATCGGGGGCTCTCAGGCTCCGGTAGATGCGAGATACTCGCGCGGCGTGAGGCCGGCGGAGCGACTTTCTGCGGGGCTCGGCTTGGCCGAGGCCGGCCGCGGCGCGGGTTGGGCGATCAACGCGGCGCCGACCGGCGTCAACGGCCAGCGGCTTCTGAACGGCTCGCTGCCTTTGCCGATATCGCAATTTGAACATCAGCCCAGGGTTCGTCGCTCCGATCCCCGATGTTCTGACGTCTTCCGCGGGGTTTACCCAGGCGCCAGACTGGCACTGGCCGGTGGTCGCCCGAACGCGAGCCCTGCTGCGGCCGTCTGGCGACGACTGGTATGATTTCACGATTCCGAAAATCCGCGCTTGACATCTCCCATAAGTGGGCCCGAATCTCCCGACACCAATTTTGTGCCTTCCAACAAATTCAAGAGCTTTCCTCCAAGCCAAAGCAATCGTGCCACTCGCATGCAAACCGGGTACTTGGAGCGAATCGCCACTGCTCGTATGAACGCACCTGCTCAAACGGTAGTTGCCCGAACCGGGTGGACGTGCGCTGACGAAACGATTGACGATCGCAAGCGATCATGGCCTGCCATCGTCCACATCGCCGCCCTCGGTGCCTGGGGCGTCGAGGCCACGACCCGCATTGGCGAAGGCTGCATCGAGGCCGCCGAATGCCTCGGCCATGCGCTCCAGCGCCGCCTGCTGATCGGAGAACTGCGTCACGTCGCCCGGCACCGAGATCGCATTGCCCGTTCCCAACTGATCGACGAGCGTCCTGAGCCGATCCGCACGTCTGGCGAACAGTCCCACCCGCCGGCCTCTCGAGACCGCCAGCCGGGCGGGAGCAGCGCCGATATCGCCGGACGCGCCGTGATGAACAGGGTTTTGCCGCACATTCATGTTCCTCCCGTCAGCCCCGGCGAGATGCCGGCATCTCGCTTGCGGTCCGTCTTGCCCAGGAGCCTGAATAACGACAATCTTGGCGGCTTCGCCAGAGCGGCTTCAGCACTCAAGACGAATTTGTCCAAGGCCGCAGTCGAAATCTTTGGAAGATTCCCTAACGAACATCAGCTAGGAGGGTCAGAGGACGCTTCGGAATGAGCGCGTGTCCGCTTTGGCGTGATGCCGTAGCTACCATGCCCCACCACCAAACAGACGGCTTGCGCCATCAGGGTCCGCCTCGAAATGGGCGGCAACGCGTGTGACCTCGCGCTGTTCAACATGGCCGTCGATAGCAAACTCCGCGGTTTCGACCTGGTAAGGCCTCCGCGTACGCGATGTCTTCGTTGCCGGGCGTGTGAAGGAACGCGGGTCGACGCTCAGAGCAAAACGGGCAAGCCGGTCCGGTTCGAGATCACCGAGTCCACGAGGCTGTCCCTCGAGCGCTGGATCCGCGACCCCGAAATGATCGGCCTCGAGTTCCTTTGGCCGAGCCGGATCCATGGCAGCCCGCACCTTTAACCCGGCAGTATGCCAGGATCGTAAGGGGCTGGGTCTCGTCGGTTAGCCTGGAGCCGAGCGCTTACGGCAGGCATTCCATGCGCCGGACCAAGGTGGCGCAGGTCTACAAGAAAACAGGGAACCTCCGTGCGGTCCAGCTGCTGCTGGGACACACGAAGATGGACAGCACGGTTCGCTACCTTGGCGTCGACATCGACGATGCGCTGTCGCTCTCGGAGGGGATCGACCTGTAGCCGCTCCGACCGGCCCGGCCCGAACCAGACCGCGGGCTGGCGACGGTGTCGCGCCGCAGCTTCCCAGAAGTGGACGCTGACCGCGCGCGGCAGTTTCCCGCCCCCGCGCGCAGGCTTGCCAGTGATCAGCTCAAGAAGGGCCTGGCATTCGGGGTATCCGTAGACGCGCAACGGTGTTGCGGCGCGAGCGGCGCAGGCCAGCGCTCGGCGACGATCCGCATGCTTACGCGCCGATGAACTCGCGCACGAAAGGCGTCGCAGGCTGCCCGCGGATGTCCTTCGGTTTCCCGATCTGCTCGATACAGCCCATCGACATGACCACCACGAGGTCGGCAAGCTCCATCGCCTCGTCCTGGTCATGGGTCACGAAGACCGTGGTCAGCCCGGTCTCGTCATGGATCTCCCGCAGCCCCTGCCGCAATTCCTTGCGGACCTTGGCGTCGAGCGCGCCGAAGGGCTCGTCCAGAAGCAGCATCCGCGGCTCGATGGCGAGCGCGCGGGCGAGGGCCACTCGCTGACGCTGGCCGCCGGAGAGCTGGCTCGGATAGCGGCCCGCGATATGCGGCAGCTGGATCAGGTCGAGGAGCTTCGTGACCCGGCGCGCAATCTCGGCCTTCGTCGGGCGCTGCGCGCGGGGGCGGGCCTTGAGGCCGTAGGCGATGTTATCGAACACCGTCATGTGCCGGAAGAGCGCGTAGGACTGGAATACGAAGCCCGCACGCCGCTCCTGCACCGTCATGCCCGTGGCGTCCTGCCCGTCGAACAGGACCCGGCCCGAGGTCGGGAACTCGAGCCCGCCGAGGATGCGCAGCAGCGTCGTCTTGCCCGAGCCGGAGGGCCCGAGCAGCGCCACGAGCGCGCCGCAGGGGATCGACAGCGACACCGGATGCAGGGCCGCGGTCATGCCGAAGGCTTTCGAGATTTCGTCGATCTGGATATGCATGGTCCGCATCCCTCAATGGGCGGGGGTGGCCGCGAGCGCATCGGCGTGGCGGATGTCGAGCGCGGTCTTGATGAGCAGGGTGACGAGGGCCAGCAGCGTCAGCAGCGCCGCGAGCGAGAAGGCCGCGACCGAGAGATACTCGTTGTAGAGCATCTCGATCGTGATCGGCATGGTGGCGGTCTGGCCGCGGATCTTGCCCGAGACGACCGCGACCGCCCCGAACTCGCCCATCGCGCGGGCGTTGCAGAGGAGCACGCCATAGAGCAGCGCCCAGCGGATGTTGGGCAGCGTCACGGTCCGGAACACCCGCCAGCCCGACGCGCCGAGCGTCAGCGCCGCTTCCTCCTCGGCCCGGCCCTGCTCGACCATCAGCGGGACCAGCTCGCGCGCGACGAACGGGAAGGTCACGAACAGGGTGGCGAGGATGATGCCCGGCAGCGCGAAGACCACGGGGAAGCCGTGCGCGACCAGCCAGCCGCCGATGGCGGAGTTGGCGCCGAAGGTCAGCACGATGCAGAGGCCCGCAACCACCGGGCTGACCGAGAAGGGCAGGTCGATCAGCGTGATGAGGAAAGACTTGCCGCGGAAGTCGAACTTGGTGATGAACCAGGCGGCGGCAATGCCGAAACCGGCGTTCAGCGGCACCGTGATCGCCGCCACCGTCAGCGTCAGCCGGATGGCGGAGTGGGCGTCGCGGTTGGTCAGGCTCGCGAGGGACGCCGCCACCCCGTCGGCCAGCGCCTCGGCGAAGACCACGATCAGCGGCGCGAGGACGAGGACCGCGATCCCGACCACGGCGAGCGCGATCAGCAGCCGGCGGGCGGCCGGCGCCTCGTCGGTCGGCGCGCGGAAACGGCGGCAGGGTCGCACGACGGCGGGCAGCGGCAGGGTTGCATCAGACATGGCCGATCCTCCGGCGACTCCAGACCTGGATGAGGTTGATCGCCATGAGCATCGCGAAGGAGATCAGCAGCATGGCGATGCCGATGGCGGTGGCGGCGTCGTAATTGAACTCCTCGAGCTGGATCACGATCAGCAGCGGCGCGATCTCCGTGACCAGCGGGATGTTCCCGGCGATGAAGATCACCGAGCCGTATTCCCCCACCGCCCGCGCAAGGGCGAGCGCGAAGCCCGTCAGCGCCGCCGGGGCCAGCATCGGCGCAATGACGCGGCGCAACGTATAGAGCCGCCGCGCGCCGAGCGTGGCCGAAGCCTCCTCGACCTCGCGGTCGATCTCCCCGATCACCGGCTGCACGGTGCGGGTGACGAAGGGCAGGCCGACGAAGATCAGCGCGATCAGGATGCCCCATTGCGTATAGGCGATCTTGATGCCGAGCGCCGCCAGGGGCGCGCCGAAGAAGCCGTTCGGCGCATAGAGGGCCGTCAGCGCGATGCCCGCGACGGCGGTCGGCAGGGCGAAGGGCAGGTCCACGGCCGCGTCGAGCAGCCGCCGGCCCGGAAAGCGGTAGCGGACCAGCACCCAGGCCAGCAGAACGCCGAAGACGAGGTTGAACAGCGCCGCCAGGAGCGACAGGCGGAACGACAGGAACAGCGCCGCCCAGACCCGCGGGCGGTTCACGACCTCCCAGATGTTGCCCGGCCCGAAGCTGGCGCCCCTCCAGAGAAGGGCGCCGATGGGCAGCAGCACGACCAGCGAGAGCATGGTCAGCGTGATCCCCATGCTGAGGCCGAGGCCCGGCATGGGGGAGCGGTGGATCAGCGGCCGGCCCATCGCCGTGCTCACCTCGGCACGTAGATCTGGTCGAAGATGCCGCCGTCGCCGAAATGCTCGGGCTGCGCCTTCGACCAGCCGCCGAAGTCCTCGATCGTGACCAGTTCCAGCTTGGGGAAGCGCGCCACGTCCTCGGGGTTGGCGGCCGAGGCGTCCCAGGCGCGGTAGAAGTGCTTGTAGGCGAGCGCCTGCCCCTCGGGCGCGTAGAGGAAGTCGAGATAGGCGTTCGCCAGTTCGCGCTGTGCGTCGGAGGCGATGTTGGCCTCGACGATGGCCACCGGGGGCTCGGCGAGGATCGAGACCGAGGGGACGACGATGTCGAACTGATCTTCGCCCAGTTCCTTCAGCGCCAGATGGGCCTCGTTCTCCCAGGCCAGCAGCACGTCGCCGATGCCGCGCTGCGCGAAGGTCGTGGTCGAGCCGCGCGCGCCCGAGTCGAGCACCGGCACGTTGCGGAAGAGGGCGCCCACGAACGTCTGCGGGTCCTGCCCGTTCTTCTCGGCCCAGGCCCAGGCGGCCAGGTAGTTCCACCGCGCGCCGCCCGAGGTCTTGGGGTTCGGCGTGATGACCTCGACGCCATCCTTCACCAGATCACCCCAGTCCCGAATGCCTTCGGCGTTCCCTTCGCGGACGAGGAACACGATCGTGGAGGTGTAGGGAGACGAGTTGTGCGGCAGCTTCGACTGCCAGTCGGCCGGCAGCTTGCCCGCCTCGGCGATCTTGTCGATGTCGGAGGCAAGGGCCAGCGTCACCACCTGCGCGTTGAGCCCGTCGATGACCGCGCGCGCCTGGGACCCGGAGCCGCCATGACTGGCCTCGATCTGCGGTGCCTCGTGGCCCTCCGCGGTCCAGCGGGCGGCGAAGGCCTCGTTCACCTCGCGGTATAGCTCGCGGGTCGGGTCGTAGCTGACGTTGAGGAGCGTCTCGGCCTGCGCGGCGGCGACGCCGAGGGCGAGGGCCGCGGCTGCGGCGCCGGCGAGGAGGCGGCGGATGGTGGGGAGCGTGGACATGATCGTCACCTTGGGCTCGGGCCGCACGGAGGCGGCGTTGCCCCTTAATGACGACACATCAACTCGCCTATGGCAACAGAAAAGACGGGTATGTTGATAGACATTAAACCCGGGCGGCGGAGGGTCGCTCGGTTCAGGGAACGGGCCTGCAAATGCTGGAGTTCAGACGGCCGGTTCGGGCGCGTTCAGGATCTGGTCGGCCACCGCGCCGGAGTCGAGCATGTCCTGCAGCGTCAGCGAATCGATGATGACGAGGTAGGACCAGAACACCTCGGCGAAGATGCGGCGGATGCGGCAGGTCGTCTCGTCGGTGCAGTCGGCGCAGCGCTGATAGGCGGTCCGCGACAGGCAGGGTAGCGGCGCGATCGGCCCGTCGATCTGCCGCAGCAGCGCCGAGATCTGGATCTCGGACGGCTTCGCCGAGAGCCGGTAGCCGCCCGCGCGCCCGCGGATCGAGGTGACGAAGCCCATGCGCCGGACCTCGAGGAGGATATGCTCGAGGAACCGCTTGGGCGTGCCCGAGCGGGTGGCGATCTGCTCGATGGTCAGCGCCTTCGGCTGCGGCACGGCGGCCTCATCGGCCAGCACCAGCAGCGCCTGCAGCGCGTATTTCGTCTTCTGCGTGATCATGTCCTAGCCGTAGGATTCACCGCGCCCTTACTCAATAGTCATGGCGTGGTTTCGTCTTCCCTGACGGTTCGCTGCCGCATTGTTGTAGAAGGCGTGATCCGGCCTTGGCTGAGCCGGCGGCCTTCGCGCCAACGAATGTCGGGCTGACGTGTGATGGCTTGACGTCTGCAGCCGCTCGCTTCCAACTCATCCTCATGGGGTCTGCGACCGCCCCACGAGGCGCCAGCCGAAGTTCGCGTTCCAGATCGATCATGATCAGTCCCTCTGGGAGGAACGCCCATGCCGGCACCCAATGCGATAGCGCCCGACAAGCTGGAGCGGTTGATCGGCACAGGCCGCGCGCCGGTGATTCTGAACGTCCGATCGGATGAAGACTTTGCTGCCGACCCCCCGGCTGCTGCCAGGAGCGATCCGTGCCGACGACCGCGCGCTGGCCGGTGTGCCAGCGCGTCCCTCCGGCTCGTCCGTGGTGCTGTGCCGGGCTGGCCATCGGCGCAGCCAGGGTGCGGCGGCCTGGATGCGCGCCGAGGGGCGGGCCGCGGAATATCTGGATGGCGGCTTCCAGGCGTGGCAAGGGGCCGGGCTGCCCTTGATCAACCCGGTGAGCCTGTGCTTCGTGAGCGATACGAGGATTTCCCGTCCCGCACCGCTGTCCCGCGGCTCGGCTGATCCGGCCTCGCGACCCGGTTTTCCCACGCTTGCCGAGGCCACCCGAACCTGGGCGCGGATCGCCCTTCGTTCGTTCTGAGGCCCTGCGGGGCAGATCGCGGTCATGCACCGCATCCTTGTCGAGGAGAAACGGTGGATCGGCGACGGGCGGTTCCTGCATGCGCTGAAGCTTCTGCGACCGCGGGCCGCCCTTCACGTCCTGGCCGGGGAACCACTACTTACACGTCGAGGACGACACCGATGGACGCTTCCGTATCTGTCGCGCGAGCGATGGCGAGAGTTCATCCGCGGTCGTCGAGGTGCTGTCCGACAACGGCTCACCGCCTCGATCTTGATTGGTGTCGTCACCCCTCACGTCGCGACCACGGCGAACCTGTGCCGCGACGTCTGCCTGAGCCGTTCGGCCAACCGCGCGCCGCGCATGCCTTGCCGGTAGAGCCGATGCACCGGCACGCGGCGGACTTGCGCAAACCCGGCGGCTTGCAGGTCCGCCGTCAGGCGCTCCTGCGTCAGCCCGTCGGGATAGGGGAGCCGCGCGAGGATATCGGCGTGGCGGTTGCGGATATCGGGCGATCTTGCGCCGGCAGGGTCGATGCGGTCGGCAAGCCAGCGGCGCAGGCGCAGACTGCCGTTCGCGGTGCCGGACCAGTTGCCGTCCACGACCAGCAGCCGCCCGCCAGGCTTCAGCACCCGCCGCCATTCGCCGTAGGCGGCCCTGGGATCTGTTAGCGTCCATGCGAGGTGCCTTGTTACGGCCACGTCGAAGGTTCCGTCAGCCAAGGGATGCAGTGCCTCGGCGTCGGCAAGGAACCCCTGCCAGTTACAATCGGCGAGCTTGCCGCGGGCGATGGCCAGCATCGTTTCGGAGAAATCCACCCCCGTAACCGCCGCCCCGAGGCCGGTCAGCACCCGGCTGATCTCGCCGGTGCCGCAGGCAATGTCGAGCGCGCGCCAGCCTTCGAGGCGGCCCTGGCGGTCAACACCCAGAGTCCCGCGGACCAGCCTGTGCCATTCCGGCATGCCATGGCGATCCTCGATCCGGTGCGAGGCCGACTCGTCGAAGGTCGCGGCGCGGTCGGACCAGTAGTCGCGGATCTCGTCTTTCAACGTGAAGTTCCGGCGGGGCGCGTTCATGCTGTTTCTTCCAGCCTGGCATCGACATAGAGCGAGCCGCGTCGGGTGCGCTCAAGCGCAGTCTCGACGCGGTAGGTCTGCCCGATCTCAGGTCGCGCGAGGATGTCCGCCGGCGGACCGTCGGCGAGGACGCGGCCCTCACGGATCAGAACCAGCCAATCGCAGAACTCGGCCGCAAGGTTCAGGTCGTGCAGCGCCGCCATCACGATGCAGCCACGGGCCTGCATCTCGCGCCGGATAGAGCCGAGGGTCGAAAGCTGGTGGTGCAGGTCGAGCGCGCTGGTCGGCTCGTCCAGCAGCACGACGGCTGGATCGCGCACCAGCACCTGTGCCCGGCCACCATCTGCGCCTGCCCGCCGCTGAGCTGCGCGATGCCGCGGTCGGCCAGGTGCGACAGCCGCAGCGCCGCCAGCGTGCGCGCGACCTCGTGCAAGTCGCGTGCGTCCACGCGCCAGCCGGTCATCTGCTTGCGGGCCAGCAGCACGCTCTCGAACACGGTCAGGACGGCGTTGCAGCCGAAGGCCTGCGGCATGTAGGCAACCCGCCGCCCGCGCAGTTGCCGGCAGAGGCCGCCCAGATCGTCCGCCCCCAACTTGACCCGGCCCGACATGGGCCGCTGCAGCCCGGCAATGGTGCGGAACAGCGTCGATTTCCCCGAGGCGTTCGGACCGATCACGCCGACGAACTGACCGGGGGCGATCGGTCCCAGGTTGATGCCGTGCAGCACGGGCAGTCGACCGTAGCCAGCATGGAGATTCTCGATGGTCAGGGTCATTGCAGACGCTCCCGGTGGGTGGAGAGGATGATCGAGACGAAGATGGGCACCCCGATCAGCGAGGTGATGATGCCGATGGGATAGATCAGTCCCGGCGTGATCGACTTCGACAGGATCGAGGTCAGCGACAGCACGATCGCCCCGATCAGCGCCGAGAGCGGCAGGAAGAAGCGTTGATCCTCGCCCACGATCAGCCGCGCGATATGCGGACCGACAAGGCCGACGAAGCCCACGGTGCCGACGAAAGCCACCGCGGTCGCGGCCACCAGCGAGATGACGATCAGCATCTCGACCCGCACGCGCGCGACATCGACGCCCATGCTGCGCGCCGCCTCCTCACCCATCCTGAGCGCCGTGAGCTGCCAGGTGCGGACCAGCGCAAAGGGCATGACGACGGCCAGCAACGCGGCGCCGAGCGCGATCTTCTCCCAGCTCGCCCGGCCCAGCGAGCCCATCATCCAGAAGACGATCTGCGCGATCTGGTTCTCGGACGCCATGTATTGCATCAGCGCCAGCAGCGCCGAGAAGGTGAAGAAGGTGGCGATGCCCAACAGGATCATCGTCTCGGAGCCGACGCCCTTGAGGCGCGTCGCCAGCAGGATCAGCCCACAGGTCAGCAGCGCGAAGAGGAAGGCGTGCATCGTGACCAGCAGGGTGCCGGCCACCGGCACCAGACCGAAGCCAAGGACGATCGCCAGCGAGGCGCCGAAACTGGCCGCCGACGAGACGCCCAGCGTGAAGGGCTCGGCCAGCGGGTTGTTCAGGATCGTCTGCATCAGCGCGCCGCCGATGGCGAGCAGCGCGCCCACGATCACCGCCGTGAGTGCCACCGGCAGACGGTAGTCCCAGACGATCACCCGCAGCTTCGGCCCATGCACCTCAGGGTCGGCGAGCGTCTGGAGGATCGTCGAAAGCGGATACCCGCCGGGCCCAGTGCCGACATCGACGGCAAGGCTGACCAGCAGCAGCGCCGCGGCGATGCCCAATGCGAGATAGCGGCGGGCGGTAAGTGCGGCATAGCCGGTCGCCCGTGGCACGCCGTCGGTCACAGTCGCCATAACCACTCCTGCATATGGAAAGCCCGCCGCGTTGAGGCGGCGGACCGGTTCGCGTCAGCTGGTGGGCTCGAGGGTGCCCCAGAACACGCCCGAATAGTCGGTCGGCAGGAAGCGCTCGTGCAGCTCACGCATCGTCGCCTCGGGATCGAGGTCGGCGAAGAGATCCGGATGGATCCAATTGGCGAAGGCCTGCATGGCCACGAAGTGGTAGGGGCTGGTGTAGAACTGGTGATAGATCGAGTGGAAATCGCCGTTCCTGACCGCGGCCATGTCCGCTCGCGAGCGCGGCGAGCCGCTCCTGCACCGCCGCGGGCGCCGCCTCGTAGCCGAACAGAAACGCCGTGGTCGCCGGATTACTCTCGGACCAGTTGGCTCCCGTCCCGATCACGATCGGCGGATCGTCGGTGAGGATCGACTCGAAGCTGACCTCGCTGCCGACGCCCGGCACGCGCGAGCTGCCCCAGTTCCCCCCGCCTGCCAAATCGACCAGGCGGCCGAGGTTGGTGGCCCCGAACGTCCGGCAGCAGGCCGCGTCGGGGTTGTAGCCGGCGGCCTGCTCGATGAAGACCACCGGGCGTTCGCGATCGGGATGGAAGCCACACGCGAGTCGATCATATGCATCTGCTCGTTGTAGAAATCGGTGAACTCGTCGGCATTGTCGCGTTCGTCGAGGATGCGCCCGAGGAGCTGGATGCTCGGGACCGTGTTCTCGGTCGGATTGTCGCGGAAATCCACGAAGACGGTGTCGATCCCGGCGCGGAGGTGGGAGCAGACCCGGCCGACCCGGTTGCCGAGCGTCGCCCGGTCGAGAGCGATCCCCTGTCGCCTGTAGATCCCGGCCTGCCGGTAGAACGGCATGTGGTCCCCGAACTTGGAGACGATGACCTGGGCGATCAGGGCCTCGGCCAGCAGGCCGCCCGGCACCACGTGCTCGGGGGCATGGGCCTGCACCACGGCGCCGGAGCAGCGACGGCAGGCGTATCGCGGGCGGCGCGTGACCAGCACGCGGAGCTGCGCCGGCACGATGTCCAGACGCTCGGAGACATCTTCTCCGATCTTCGTCATCTCGCCGCAGCCACACGGGCAGAGCATGCTCCCCGGCTCGAACACCCGCTCGATCCTGGGCAGGTGCTTCGGCAGGTGGCCGCGGTTCCGCATGGGCCTGCGCTCCGGGCGGTCGGTCGCGCCGTTCAAGGCTCGCCGCACCCTCTCCTGGACCGCCTCGATCACCCCCTGGGCGATCTCCACGTCCTCGAGCGGCAGGTTGAACTGTTCGGGATCGAGCTTCTCGGACGCACGAACGAACGTCTCCCGCCGCAGCTCGCTGACGATGCTCTCCAGTCGCGGCTGAGCGTCCTGTGCATCCGCCAGCGCCGCCTCGGTTTCGGCGAGCCGGGCCCGAAGACGGGCGTTCTCTTCGGCGCGCAGGAGGGGATCGGCGAGGCGCTTACGAGACGGGAGCGATACCGAGCCCGAAGCTCTGAGCGCCGCGATGGGGGCTCTTGCAGATGCGGCGCGAACACCATTGGATCGCCACGCTGCATTTTTTCAGCCAGCAAGCCCCACGCGCCGTCGGACCGACTCGTCGCGCAGCGAGACTTCGTCGCCCAGATAGGCGTCCCCGTCCGGACCGCAGAGCCACAGCAGCGCCCGCGCCGGCCAGTCGGGCGGAACATGCGTCGACCAGGAAAGCTGGCTGACGGGATTGATCCCGCTGCGCCGGATCCTGTCCTGCATTTCGGTCGCCACGGTGCCCGGCGACAGGCTGATGGCGCGGATGCCCGCGGCACGTACCTCGAGGTCTAGCGCCCGGGTCAGCATGAGCGCGCCGGCCTTGCTGGCGCAATAGGCGCTCCAGCCCTGCATCGGGGCGTGGGCGGCCCCGGATCCGACCGTCAGGATCGTCCCGCCCCCACGGGCCGTCATCACCGGCACCGCGGCGCGCATCCCGTGGAAGACGCCCTTGAGGTTGATGTCGATCGCCTGGCTCCACTCGTCGGGATCGGCCGCGGCGAAATCCGCGATCGGACCTATCACGCCGGCATTGTTCACCAGAACGTCGAGCCGTTCCGAGCGCTCGAGCAGCGACGCCACCGCCCGCTCCATGTCGGCTGACCGGGCGACGTCGCCGGCGAGAGCGAGGCCACCGACCTCGGCGGCGAGGGCCGTCACGGCGGCCTCGTCTCGCGCCATCAGCCCGACGAGTGCCCCTGCTTCGGCAAAGACGCGCACGGCGGCGGCACCGATACCGCGGCTCGCGCCGGTGATCAGGACCACTTTGCCTTCCATGTCGATCATCTCGATCTCCGTGTAGCTACCAGCGGCATCCACGCGATGACGGCGTGAGATGCTGCAAACCGCAGGGCCGGAGTTCCGAGAAAGGCAAGCCTCCGCTCCGGCGGACGGCGGGGAACATCAGCGTGTTGCAGTTCGGTTCAATCAATGCGGCCGCTCATTGTTGCCGCACCACCGCTTTGACCCTTTCACCCGATCCTGTCGCCGCGCCGGTAGGCCTGGACCACGTTGTCCCGCAGGATCATCCGCGCGACCTCACCGCCGTGGCGCTCCTCGAGCTGCGGCTTGAAGAAGCGATAAGGATACCGAATGTCGCTGGCATACTGAGCCGCCGGCGGATGCGCCGCGATCGTCGCGTCGGCCGAGATCAGGATCCTGTGGCCGAGATCGGCCTCGAGGAACTGCCCGATCAGATCGAGCAGCTGCTCGTCCGTTGGCGTGCCGCGATGCGTCACGCCGTCGAACGAGATGTAGACGCCGCGATCCGCGAACTCGCGGAAGACCTCGAAGTCCACGGTTCCGTCGCGTCCGGCATGCGCCCAGATGAAGCGGCTGAAATCAAGCTGCTCGTCTTCGAGAATCCGAGCGGCGGCCCTGAACGCGTCCGGCATGATGGCGTGGATGCCGATCGTCGATCCGGTCTCGTTGCTCGCACGGGCGGCGCCGCGATAAACGACCTCGTCATGGGGCAGCGGCCCGTCATTTCCCACCGACAGCTTGATGAAGCCCGCGCGGATACTCGTGCCCTCGGTGCCCTGTGTCAGCTCCCTAACGAAATGAGCCGCCAGCTGGTCGGAATCGTAGTCGGCGAGTTCCGCCGGAATCCCCCATGCGGTGCGATAGAGGCCGCTCGCCGCAACGATGGCGACGCCCGTCCGGCGGGAGACTTCGCGAAGCATCCGGGAATTCCGCCCGACGCCGGAGGGGGAATAGTCGACGATCAGGTTGACGCCGTAGGCCTTGACCTCGTTGACCGCATTGATCGCGGCGCCAGTAACGACGGTCCAGTCCAGATCCCCATAGACCGGCTCCTCCTCCCCCTCCGGAAGCGAGCGCCACATCCTCGGGTTCGAGCCGGAAAAATCGCCATGCAGGTGCTCATGCGCCAGCGCCCAGTCCACCTCGGCCGGGTCGAGCGGGCCCGTTACCGTCTCGATGACGAAGTCCTCGCCGGTCGCAGGCGCCGACTGCTGCGACCAGGCGTGCTGGCCGGTCATCGCACCCGCAACAAGGGCAGTCCCGGTCGAGGTCAGGAAACGTCTTCGGTCGATCGTCAAGGCGAAACCCTCCTGGTGGCATCGTCGATGGCGCGGCGCCTTCCCCGGGAGCGGCCGGGGACCTGGCCGTTCAGCGGCGCGGCATGGGCGCGAAATGGCCCTCGGCTTCGAGCCGGTCCCAAATCTTCTGGCTCGCGGCCGCGCCACGGGCCTGAAGTGCGGCCGCATCTGCGAAGACCAAGTTGCCGTTGCGCACCTTCCACTGGCCATCCACCATGACGTTGGAGACCGACAGGCCATTGGCATAGAGGAGGTTGTTCCACGGCTCGCGCGGCAGGCCGCCGTTGCCGATCAGCAGGCCGGTCACGTCGATCAGCGTCATGTCGGCCCTGGCGCCGGCCTCGATCCGGCCGAGGTCGGGCCGACCGAGGCCGCGGGCTCCCGCGAGGGTCGCACTCTCCAGGGCGTCCCAGATCGTCGGCTCCTTCATCGGCACCGGGCTCGTCTTGTGGAGCAGCTGCGCCCGCGCGCGGCCCTGCATCGTTGCAAGCTTCAGGTTCTCGACATAGTCGTTGGAATGGGTGTCGTAGCCGATCGAGGTGTTCACCCCGGCCGCCAGCGCCTCGGGGAACACCTGGGAGGACGGCGAGACGCCGGCTCCGCCTGCCGAAGGGCAATGCACGAAGGTGAAGTTCGGATCGGCCATGATCGCCAGATCCTTCGCGATGTCCTCCAGGCCGATGCAATGGGCGCCGAAGACCTTCTGCGACATCAGCGTCGCCTCGATCACCTCCATCTCGCGCATGTCCCAGTATTGATGGATCAGCGCGTTATGATGCGGGTTGCCGCCGGCCTGGATGTGCACATGGGTTCCGGTGCCGAGCTCGACCGCCGCGTCCAGCAGCGCCTGCATGGAGGCCCGCGTGAAGGCCGGCGTGACGCCGCAGGCCATCATCATCTGGATGCGGCCGTCGGCCGAGCCGTGAACCGCGCGCGCGTAGTCGAGGTTCGCCGCGATCTCGGCGATCGTTGCGGGGTCCGCCGCTTCGAGGACCTCCGGTGTCTCGAGCGGCCGGTTCCAGATCGGCCCGAGCCGCGTCATCCCCGGCACCATGCCGGAGGCAAAACCCCGAAGGCCAAACCGTTGCGCCACGCGCACGTAGGACTGCACCTGCTTGAGGCTCAGCGACATCTCGACCTGGGTCGTGCAGCCGCTGCGCACCATCTCGGCCAGGTTCAGCGCGGTGAGATCGTCGAGTTCCTCGTCATCCAGCGTGTCGATCAGATCCATCGCCGCGAAATAGCTCCGCGAGGGGCCGGACCGGTCGATCCGCGAGTTCTCCTCGATCCATCCGCGCGTCAGCGAGGCGGCGGCGGCATGGGAATGGCCGGAGATGAAGCCAGGAACGAGGAACTGTCCGGGCGCGTCCAGAGCCAGATCGGAGCTCGCCCGGCGCGGGCGCACCTCCTCGATCCTGTCGTCGCGAACGACCACATCGTGATCCGACAGGACATCGACCGTGTCGTCCCTGGGAACCATGACCCAGCTCGGGCGGACCACGAGCACCCGGGACGAGCCGCCGGGGCCCTCGTCACCGCTCGCGCGCGGCGGAGCGCCCGCCTGAACCCGCAGCAGCTGAGCTCCGAGCGGCTGCGGCTTGCGCACCACCGCGTCCGAATACTGCGCGGCCCGTGCGGCGCCGCACACGATGCAGCCGTCGCCATGCCCCGCCGCATGAAGATGCGGCCGCATCAGATAGGATGCCGCAGCTGCCTTCTGCGTGGCGAGCAGTCCGCCGGCCACGCCGCCGATCAACACATTCCGGCGGGAAATCCCGCTTCTGAACTGCGCCATTTCGCGGCTCCCCTGCCGATGATACCAAATCACTATGCAAGGAGGTGCCGTCGCGTTCAACTGCTGGTTTTGCCATTCACGCAGCCGCACACAAGGTGCTGTCAGACCAGGGTCCGGGCCGCTTAGCCGGCTTAAGGCCGTCGGGCCTCGTTTCTTCGAGCTCTCGAACATAGGGGTTGGTGAGCATTTCCGGTTGGCCGGTGGGCGGCTGCGGCCGCTTTTACGGAAGTCCACGGGCTGACGGCGCCCGGCAGCCTGGCACTCGGTGCTTGAGGCGGATGCCCCCTTGGGACATTCTGTCTGCACCCCTCGGAGATGACCATGATCCGCAGAAGCGCAGAGACGCTGTATGTCCATCGGCGAAATGCCGCCGGCCGACGCGCTCTGCGCTCGAATGCGCTGGGCCGTGACTGCCCCGCATAATTCATCGATCCTTCCGGCAATCTCGACCCCGATCAACTCGCCCGAGCGCGGAAGCTGACCAAGTCCAAGATGGCCGAGCGGGTCGCCGCGGCCAAGGCAGCGATCAATCAGGCCAAGCGGCGCCGAGCTGCCACAACGACGAGCCGCGAGCGTGAGGCAATCGCGATCCTGGGCCGGGTGCGGGCTTGGGCTGGAGGCGATGTTCGCGCTCTCGCTTGGTATCGATCTATGCCTATCGCGGCGCCGGGCTGCCGAACCGGAAAGGATCTCGTCGAGGCCGAAGAGAGCGCTGCTCTTCACGACTACCTCGATCGCCTGGCTATGGGAGCCTACGCCTGAGCCCCGCAGGGCGCACGCCGACCCTGCGCAGCACTCGAATGTCCACTCCCTCAAGGCCGGCACCTTGAACGCTCAGGCACTCCGCACCACGTTAGCGGCGCGAAATGCCTGATCAGACGACTGGACTGGCGGCGGTGCCGCGCCGCAGCTTCCCAGAACCGGAGCCTGACGGCGCGCGGCAGCTTTGTGCCCGTGGGATCGAAGCGCACATACGCCTGTCACTTTCCGTCGCGCAACCCATGGCCGGTGATCCACCCTACTGTCGGTCCCTATTCTGTCGCTACGCACTGCGCCAGCAGCAATAGACGCCAGAATCCACGTCCGCGCGCTTGTCTTGAATTCAAGTATATTTGCGATAGTCGCTGCTCACCTTCTGACCTGGGGGTAGGTATTTCAGAACATCGCCAACCTTCCGTGCTGCACGTATGGGGATTGGAAGCCGATGATTCATCTGGGTCGAGTTCCAGTTGACCTTGGTGAGACTGAAAACCTCACTTGCGATTCGTTCGATAGTGCTTTCACTTTGCGGGTGCGGACATAGCCATAGAGGATTCGGGACATAGAGGCCTGGGTATGTGCCATAATACGGGATGCTGCCATTGGTGTAGAGAAGTCCATTGCCATCAAGCTCTACGAAGGTCCCACGAAGAACAGGGATATCGCCGTCCCGCAACGCTTTAACCGAGTAGCTCTCGTGTATCCAAACAAGGTCTCGTAGTTCAACGCCGGCTTCGTCCAGTGCCTTACCAACCCCCTCGGCCCTCAGCCGGTCGATGCCCCGCGCACCCGGTTCGAAGAAGGCCGGACCGGGGGTCGCGCCATAGAGCGGTCCCTCGAGTCGGACATGATGCTCCGGACCAACGCCCGGTGGGGCAACCGTGATCGCGCGCCTGGAGGTCCGGACAACGGAGAACCCAAGCTCGGTGCGCTTCTCGGCAAGGATCTCGAGCAGCGCTTCGCGGCTGCCGATGGCCGTGTCGCCGATCATCCTCTGGACCCGCTCATGGAACACGTGCCGGATGTCCGGCTGGGGAGGACGTCCGGCGCGTGCCGCCTCAGCTGCATGCTTCAGCTCCCAGTCTGGCAGGATTAGCTGGCGAGCCCGCGACGGATCACCGGTGTCGGCCCAGTTGAAGCGATAATTCAGAGCGTCCTGCAGCGTCGCCCAGAGCTCGGCGCTCCCGCGCCGCGGCGGATGCGGGTTGATGCTGCGGAGGGCGCCTCGGGGCATCAGAAGGCCGCGCGAAACGGCAAGGTTCACCTCGAGCCGGCCGGTATGGGTGTGCGTTGTGACATAGGCCGGCGGCCGGCGATGTTCGGGGATCCCGGCAAACGCCACCATGAAGAGGAGGCGGAGCGCAACATCGACCTGCCAGCGGAGCTCAGGGGCACCCGCGTTGAACGCAACGATGTCGATGTCGTCGCGGGCGAATGACATCACCGCCGAGCTGTAGCGATGAACGAACGCGAGGCTGCGGATCGACGCGCGCAGCAGGTCAGCGCGTCCCAGCAGGATCTCGGGAACAGGGTCGCGAGCCACGAGAAGGCGAGCAGCGGCCGGGGAACTCTTCACGACCCCGGGCGCGTCCATATAGTCCGTCAGAGCTCGACCGGCCTCCGCCCCCTCCCCGGCGCCGGTATGCTGCGAGAACGATATCAGCATTTCGAGCTGACCGCGTCGGCCGAGGAGGACAGCGTCGGTTCCATCAGCGCCGCCTCGACGCGGCGCAACTCAAGCGCGATGTGCAGCGCATCCATGGGAGCCGCCTGCATCCTGACCTCGGCGGCGATCTCCTCGAGCAGCCCGAGCGCGATGCCCAGCCTGGCGACGTTCTGCTGCCAATCGGCGCGGACCACGGAGGCACCGGAAAGCGTGCGGGCGAGGATGAACCGGTTGACGGGCTGGCGCGCCTGCAGCGGCAGCATTCTCGATCGCGCGCCGCTCGACGCCGGTCACGTTCAGGACCGCCCATCGCTGGCGCTTCTCTTCTGGGTTCTTCCTCGGCCGTGCCATCTGTTCCACGTTTTCACGCCCGGCTCGATTGCCTCGGCCCTCAGAGGCTCCGACGTTCCGATGAAAAAACCAAACCGGCGAGATCGCCCCCCTCTCGGCCTCTCGCGTTTTCTGGTGACCAGTCGCGGAGACTTGCTGTCACAGGCCTCCGGAGACGCCCCGGAACATCTTCCGAAGTCACTCCGTCAGGCCCTCCACTGTCGGGAACGCTGACCAGCACGCGGGATATCCAGGCAACCCCCACAGGTCTCACCTCCACCCTGCCCGTGCTGCTCGTTGTGCAGCCCGGACGAGCTACGACCGGGCCGACATGGCGTGCAGCCGGCGCGAGACTGTGGATATCGCCGGATCAAGGCTGGCGATCCGGGCGTCCGCTGCTGATGTCAGGAGGAGTGGCACGAGGGATTTCGAATTGGACGATGACAAGCTGATCTGGAACAGCCTTTTCCGGCAGGAGAAGGAGAGCCTCGCCCGATATGGGTTGGCCGCCAAGAATCGGCGGCGGGACGCGAACCAGCGCTCTCGGGAGCGCAAGAGACACGCGGGCCTCGTCCGCATGGAGGTCGATGTCCGACCGGAACACCGTCCTGATCTGCGCCTGCTGATCGAGCTCTATGTCGCGGCCCGACGCACCGGCGACGCCCTGCAGGTCACGCGTGTGCCGATGCCGGCGCTGGATGGCAGCGCCGTGCTGGCGGCAGCGGCCAACGGATATTCCCAGTTCGATGCCCGGTCCAACGGCCGTGTCGGTCCTGCCGAAAACAGTCCTCCGGCACCGCACCGCGCTGAACCGGGCCGGGACCAGGCGGAACTCGCGGGGTCTCAGGAGGCCTTTTTCTCCGACGGCTGACCTGCCCCCCCGGCGTCCCTCGATCATGACGAGAGTCCTTGGACTCGGTATTGGTCGGTTTCGGGTTGGGCAAGCGCGCCGGGCGCGGAGCTCACGGATTACTCAAGTGCCCGGCGCGCTTGTGACGGGGCCATTCCGCCGAGCGAGGAATGCGGCCTGACATGGTTGTAGTCGTAGCGCCACAGCGCCAGCTTGCGGCGCGCATCGGCCAGGCTGTCGA
>NZ_WKKA01000022.1 GCF_009674885.1 Paracoccus sp. S-4012 | reverse complement strand
ATCGGGGTCTCCTGTGGTCCGTGGTTGAAGCGTCGAAACTCCACCTCGACCATACACCTCGATGGCCACCTCGGGTTACACCGGCAGAGCCAGCGAAATTACACCACCTGCGCGGACGCTAACCGCGCTTCGAACTGATCGGAGCGATTGGAGCAGGCATTCCGAGATGTTTCGTATAGCCCAGGAGTGAAGCCAGTTCGCCGCGCATGCGCTTCTCGATGCCGATGATGACTGGCCGGCTCAGTGACAGGCGATCGGATACCTGGGCTTGCGTCAGCCTTCTCCGCCGACGCAGCTCCGCCAGCGCACCGCCGGGATGTGTGCTGCCCGGCGGACACCACGCCCAGGTGCAGGCCAGAGGCGGAAGGACCTGGGCGAGACTGGAGATGGTGCCTTTTCCGTTCATGATCTGCTGCAGGGTTGGCCGGGAGAGCCCAGCTCTCGCGGCGAGAGATGATTTGTTGAAGCCGAGATGTCGCATGCGATCTTCGATAAGTCGTTCAAGCGGCATGCAGGACTCGTGGAAAGGGATGCTTACAGTTGCGGCAAGCTACCGTGACATGCGCCGGGGGAGAGGTGCAACCTATAGGTGTGTCCTAACGCGCATACTCGGGCAGAGGGGCGAGCGTGTTTGCCTTGCCGGCCTCAGGTTCCAGTTCTCGGCTCATTCCTCCGGGCGGACACCCTCGCCATGCTCCACCCGGCGGGTCCATGCTTCCAGCTCCTCGCCTTCGAGCGAGCCCGCCGCGGCCAGCGCCTCCGCCATGGTCTCCAGCAGCGCGCGATTGCGCTGCAGGATCGCGAGAGCCCGCTCCTCGGCCTGCTCGATTCTCGACCGAACACGCGCACGACGTTCCGCGTCTTTCAGGTAGCCGTCCAGGTTGCGACCCAGCCATAGCGGGCCCTCGGCGCCGAGCCCCTGGCGCATGTCGATCGACGCGGCGATGCGTGTTGCCTCGCCAGATCAGAGTTCGACGGACCGCCTGCGCCTAAAGAGATGCTGCCACAGACAAGCCGTTCGGCCGCGCCGCCGGCCATGCAGCGGTCTAGGTCGGCTTCGACCTCGAAGAGAAGTCCGCTCCGGGGACGGGGTTCAGACAACGTCTCCCCTCCGGCCGGGCCAAGCGCCACGCGCAGGACGCGGCTGACGCCCAGCGCGGTCGCGACGATCGCGTGACCGCATTCGTGAATCGCAGTTCGGTGATAGATCGCGGCATCGGCTTCGTGTCGGTTGCCAAGCGCCGCCAAGACGTCGCTGGGCTGGACGGGCCGCCGCTCAGCACGCGCCGCTGCACGCGCCGCACGCAATCCGCCGTCGATCGCGGCGGCGGTGTGTCCCGAGGCTGCACGCGCCAGACGAGCGAGATCCCGGTCGGAGAGCTGACCCGGGTAACCGTCGCGCAGCATGCGCGAAATCGCGACCTTCCCCGGGAGTGGCACCTCGACGATGGCGTCGATCCGGCCCGGACGCAGAAGGGCTGGATCGATGGTTTCGGGAGCGTTGCATGTGCCGACGACAAGCACGCCCTCCATCCGCTGCAAGCCGTCGAATTCCTCAAGCACCGCGTTGATCACTTGCCGGCGGTAGGACTCGTTGTGCTGATCGTGGCTGGTCCGGCTGCCTACGGAATCGATCTCGTCGATCACGAGGACGGCTGGTGCCGAGTCCCGAGCCTCAGCGAAACTGGCCCGCATTGCCGCCAGCATCCGGCCCAAGTGCCCTGCCGCTTGCCACTGAGCGAGGCTCCCTCGCACGAGCGCGACACCGGCGCTATTGGCCATTGCGGCGGCGAGAAAGCTCTTGCCGGTTCCCGGCGGACCAAAGAGCAGCAAGGACCGCTGGACCTCCGACCACGCGACCTCGCCCGCCTGCCAGGCGAGCAGGTCGGCGACCATACGGCGCGCGATTCTTTCGGCTTCCCCGTAGCCTTCGATGTCGTCGAGCGTAGGATGCAGAGGCCGCGCCCGATCGGTCACCTCGTCGGCCGAGACCATGGCTCGAAGGCGCTCGACGACCCTTTCGGCCGAGGGTTCTCGCAGCGTGAGGAGGAGTGCCGGTGTGCTCAGCTTTTTCAGCTCAGCATCGGCCGGAAGGCGTCGAATGAACTCGCCGAGATCCCCAGACAGATCGTCGCTGTCGTGCGTGATGCCCAGCATGGACTGCAGGATTTCCCGGTTCAGCGGCGGCACGGTGATCGCGGGGGGCAGGGCGGAGCGGAGCTCGACGGCGATGTCTTCCGGGTCGGTGACCAGCAGCAGGACCGGGCTCGCGCGGCCCAGCAACGCCGTCAGCTGGCTGTCCGTGCTACCGCGATAGTAACGCTCGGTCGGGCTCCTGAGCGAAAGCAGGTTCAGCCCGTCACCGGGGGAGTGAGGTCGCAGGGGATGATTCGGCGAGCTGACACTGCCTTCGGGCAGCAGGCCATCGACCAGCAGTTCCCGCACGAGCTCGTGCGGGACGTCGCGGTGATCGAGAACCGTGACCGCGTGCGGCTGACTCGTCGCATCCAGCCTTGCGGCGCTGCCGAAGGCTGCACACAGCCGAAGCAAGACGATCAGTCGGTCGATCGGGATCGGCGGTTGGGGTCGAGCAGGATCGCTTCGGGCCAGAACCGCATCGTCCTGCAGTGCGGTGGCGGGGTCGCGCTCGTCGCTGGACGTGGCCCCGGGGAGCGTTCGCGCGGGCGCAAGTTGCGGAGGTTGCCTCGGTTGCATCCGGTCAGGCTCGTCGAACCAGTCGGGCGGGCCGGGGTCATCAGTGCTGCGATCCTTGGCCATGCAGGCCTTGATCCGAGCGAGGGCGTCTGCAGCGAGTTCGGTCCAGTTCGGAGTGGTCATGCGGCGGCCTCAAGATTTGGAGGGAGGGCCCACCAGCCAAGGTGCCGGTGGGCTGAATGTTTGACAGCGGCTGGGTTGAAGGCGACGTGCTTGGCGTCCTGTGTCCGAGGAGACCTCCCGGACGCGAGGAACCAAGGCTGCCGCGCCCCGGTCTCAAGCCGGCCGTTCAGGCGCCCTCGTCATCGGAGTCGCCTTCGATGCCGTCGAGCAGCTGCTGAATTTCGGCTTCCAGCCACTCGGCGTAGACTTCCGTCACGACCGTGAGAGCGCCTGCGAAGTCCGTCGCGTCGATGACAGCCTCGGGGAAGCGGCGACGGAGGTTAGCGTGAAGCCTCTTCTCAGCGCGGATCGCGTCGTGACCGCTTGGCATCGCGACGACGCGCAGGACATGGCAAGCGAGATCGCGATCGCCGAGCAACTGATGCTGCAAGCGGGACCCGGGGTTCTTGGAAAAGCCGAGCTTCAGAACCCTCATCCCGTTGGGCAGAAGCACCCGGAAGAGATAGATAAAGCTCGGCGCGCTGACCCAGGTGACCCCGCACCCGCCACAGTCAAAGCGCTGAGTCTTGACGTTACCGCGGGCGATGCGCTGCCGGTGGCCACACGAGACATGTCTGTATTCGCGGTAGTTCGTGTCACCCTCCGGATCCGGGCCAACGAGCTCCCAGCCAACGGCTTGGGCCTCGGCTGCCTCGACGGCCTCGTGACACGTCGCGCAGCGCAGTCCCGTCTCGCCTGCGGCGACGCGCGTGATCAGCCCAATCTGGCGCCGCGCTTCATGCCCGCAGAGGAGCCGATACCACGCATAAACCCTGCTGTCCGGATCGCGGCGCAGGAAGGCAATGCCGGCGTTCTCGGCTTCCTGCCGCCAGGCGGTTTCGATGCAGTGCGAGCAACGCGGCTGATGGTTCATCAGCACGAACAGGCGGGTGCGCGAGAGCTCGCCGCACTGACGGCAGGTGAGCGCGAGAGCGTAGCGGTCGGCAACGCGCGCGGTGATGTCGAAGCCACGCCGGTCAGCCGCGTCGCGCCAGCGAGCGTGGATCGGCATGTCGATGACCGGCAGGGCCTCGCCGGCAATGATGATGCTGTTGTCATGAGCGTGGGGCATGCGCGTGCCTCCCTGGAATGGGTGAAAGCATGAGGGCAGGGTGGGCTGCCGTCCTGGCAGCGACGACCTGACCCTCAGTTCGGATTTGCAGGTGCCAGCAACCTCCTCGCGATATACGTCATCCGGGCGCTGGTCTGCGCGATCGGCCTGAGGGCGCTTGCCGCCACGCCGCCGACGCTCCTGGTGATCCTGACCATGCCCGCCGCGCTGACGCTCGTCGTGCACTCCCTCCGCCGCCGGCGGCAGTTCCGCGCCAGCCCCGAGAAGCGCTTCCGCATGGGCATGACGATCGGCAACGACGCGATCGACGCGGCGGCGATCCTGTTGCAGCTGTTCCCAGTCCTCATGATGCCGGTTTGCGCCTGAGCGCCCGCGACCCCGCGCATGCCTCGCCCGTCAGCGGGGGACCATGTCCTCGTCGCGCGAGGGCACCCGCAGCTTCACCGCCCAGGCTCTGGTATCGAGGACGATCGTTCCGTCCGCCTCGCGTGGCAGGCTCTCCGACAGCTTCGCTCGCAGCCGCTCGCGCGCCTCGGGCGCAAGACTCGCGCAGTAGCCCTCCGCCGCCGCGCGGGCGGCGCGTTCCGTCGCGCTGCGGAACGGCGAGCGCGCTTTCCCAGCCGGCTTCTCAGTCATGCCTCGCCCAGCTTCACAATCCTTCATCCGGAAGCGGAACGGAGGAGACACGCAGGCATCATCTTGGCCTTGTCGCGGCAATCGGGCCGCAGCGGACAGAGGAGAAGCGAGATGAATGACCAAACGCAGGCCGCGGGCACCGGAACCCGCCTGCACAGATATGTCCTGGCCGGCACGGTCGCCGTTCTGGGGCTGGGGACGATCGGTGTCGCGCAGGCCGACCCGATGGGCGACGATCTTGAGCCCGTGCAGAAGGCCCGCTCCAACCCGCCCATCCAGGGCGGAGGCGCCGGAGGCGAAGAGAACGAGCAGCAGCGCCGAGGGCAGGGTGAAGGCCGTCCAAGCGGCGAGCGCCCCGAGCGGCCCGCCGCGGAGCAGGCCGATCGCAAACCCGACCTGGCTGCTCGCCGGGCCGGGCAGGAACTGGCAGAGGGCTACCAGATCCGCATAGCCGGCATCGTCGATCCACTTCCGGCGGGTGACGATCTCGTTCCTGAAATAGCCGAGATGGGCTATCGGTCCGCCGAAGGAGGTGAGGCCAAGCTTGAGAAAGGCGTGGAACACCTCGCCCGTCGAGCCATGCCGTAGGGCAGGCTCAGGCGACATGAGGAACCGGCCCCGACCGGAGAGAGCGCCTCTTTGCAGGTGAGCCTGGCGAAAGCCAGCCGGCCGTAATTCTCATGTCACCCATCCTGGAACCGATCTTGCGGGCGGACTGTATCCGGCACGCGATCACCCGCAACCGGAACGAGCGAGCACGAATGTCTTGAAACCTCCGCACTTTCGTCACGCAATGTCGCATGCTGTTCCTATTCCGCCGCGGAAACGAAAGTCCGGAGGACAGGATGACCCGTCGCCTTCTCGCAGCCACGACCCTCGCCCTGATGGCTGCGCTGCCCGCCGCCGCGCAGGAGTTCACGCTCGACGCCCGCTACACCGATGCCGATCGTGATCTGGTCGCGGATATCCCGACTGATCCGGCGCAGTTGGCCGATCCCGACACGCTGATCTTCGCCTACACTCCCGTCGAAGACCCGGCGGTCTATGTCGATGTCTGGGCCGAGTTCCTCGACCACCTGTCTGAGACCACCGGCAAGCCGGTCGAGTTCTTCCCCGTCCAGTCGAACGCCGCCCAATCCGAGGCGCTGCGGGCCGGCCGCCTGCATGTCGCCGGCGTCAACACCGGCGGCAACCCGATCGCGGTGGCCTGCGCCCGCTTCCGGCCCTTCGCCATGATGGCGCGCGAGGATGACAGCTTCGGCTACGAGATGGAGATCATCACCCATCCGGACTCGGGCATTGCCGCGCCCGAGGACCTCTCGGGGCGGCAGCTCGCCTTCACCTCCGAGACCTCGAACTCCGGCTTCAAGGCGCCGCAGGCTCTGCTCGAGTCCGAGTTCGGGCTGCTGGCGAACGAGGACTACACGCCGGCCTTTTCGGGCGCGCATGACAACTCGATCCTGGGCGTCGCCAACAAGGACTACGACGCCGCCGCGGTCGCCAACTCGGTCCTGAAGCGCATGATCGCGCGGGACGCGGTGGACGAGGACGCGCTGGTCACGATCTACAAGTCGGCGACCTTCCCGACCACCGGCTACGGCGTGGCCCACAACCTGACGCCCGAGCTGCAGGAGCAGATCCAGGAGGCGTTCTTCACCTTCGACTGGGAGGGCACCCCGCTCCAGGCCGAGTTCGAGGCGCAGCGCGAGACCAAGTTCGTCCCGATCACCTTCAAGGACGACTGGTCGGTGATCCGCCAGATCGATGCCGCGCTGGGCGTGGAGGCGCGCGCCCATGCCGTCCGGCTGGCCGAGGCGGTATGAGCACCGCCGCATCCTCCGCCGGCTGGCCCACCACCTGGCGCCGCCCGCCGCAGCTGGTCCGCTCGCGCGGCTGGCGCATCGCGCTGACCCTTGCGGCGGTCGCCTATCTCGTCGTCGGCATCGGCTCGGTCGATGTGAACTGGGCCCGCGTCGCCGAGGGGCTGGAGCGTGGCGCGCGCTTCGTCGCGGGCTTCCTCACGCCCGACTTCACCACCCACTGGCGCGACATTTCGCAGGGCTGGTCGAGAGCCTGACCATGACCTTCACCTCGACCGTCACCGGCGTGCTGATCTCGATCCCGATCGGCCTTGGTGCTGCGCGCAACATCGCGCCCGGCTGGCTCTACGCGGTCTGCCGCGGCATCATCGCCGTCTCGCGCGCGCTGCAGGAGATCATCGTCGCGATCCTGCTGGTGGCGTTCTTCGGCTTCGGCGCCTTCGCGGGCTTCCTGACGCTGACCTTCGCCACCATCGGTTTCATCGGCAAGCTGCTGGCCGACGACATCGAGGAATCCGATCCGGGCCAGATCGAGGCGATCCGCGCCACCGGCGCCTCGTGGTGGCAACTGGTGAACTACGCCGTCCAGCCGCAGGTGATGCCGCGGATGATCGGCCTCTCGGTCTACCGGCTCGACATCAACTTCCGCGAAAGCGCGGTGATCGGCATCGTCGGCGCGGGCGGCATCGGCGGCACGCTCGACACCGCCCTGTCGCGCTACGAATACGACAGCGCCGGCGCGATCCTCCTCATCATCATCGCCATCGTCCTGCTGTCCGAGTACGCGTCCTCGCGGATGCGGGGGTGGCTGAAATGACCGCGGCGCCCGTCTGGCATCACCGCACCCCGCGCGAGCGTCTGGCGCTCTGGGCGCTGTGGCTCGGCATGGTCGCGCTGTTCGTCTGGTGCTGGGAGCTGATGACGGCGCGCACCATCTGGTCCTTCGTGCGGGACGCGCCTGAGGCCGCAGCGGACATCGCCAGCCGCGCCTGGCCGCCGCGCTGGAGCTACATGGACCAGCTCTGGGGGCCGCTCTGGGACACGCTGAACATCGCGACCCTGGGCACCCTGCTCGGGACCGCGATCGCGGTGCCGCTGGCGTTCCTCGCCGCGTCGAACACCACCCCCTCGCGGCTGGTGCTGCGGCCCTTCGCGCTCTTCTGCATCGTGGCCTCGCGGTCGATCAACGCGCTGATCTGGGCGCTGCTGCTGGTGTCGATCCTCGGCCCCGGCCTGCTCGCAGGCATCATCGCCATCGCCTTCCGCTCGGTCGGCTTCGTGGGCAAGCTGCTCTACGAGGCGATCGAGGAGACCGACGCCCGGCAGGTCGAGGCGATCGCCGCGACTGGCGCGAGCCAGGCGCAGATCCTGAACTACGCGATCTGGCCCCAGGCCATGCCGGCCTTCGTCGGCATCTCGGTCTTCCGCTGGGACATCAACATCCGCGAGAGCACGATCCTCGGCCTCGTGGGCGCGGGCGGCATCGGCATGCAACTGCAGTCGAGCCTCAACATGCTGGCCTGGCCGCAGGTGCTGCTGATCGTGCTGGTGATCTTCGCGACGGTGGTGGTGAGCGAGGCGATCTCCACGCGGGTGCGGCGGGCGATCATCTGAGCGGGCGCGGCCCGGTCAGTCCTCGCCGCCCTTCGTCGCGATCCGCCGGCAGTAGAGCTCGTGCCGGTGGTGCAGGAGTTCGTAGCCGTGGGTGGCGGCGATCTCCTTCTGCAGGCGCTCGATCTCGGGCGAGACGAACTCGATCACTTCGCCGCTGTCCACGTCAATCAGGTGATCGTGGTGGTGGCTGTCGCCGGCCTCGAAGCGGCTGGCGCCGCTGTGGAACTGGTGGCTGTGCGCGAGGCCGCGTTCGGAGAGGGCGGCGAGGGTGCGGTAGGTGGTTGCCTGCGAGACGCTGGCATCCATCTCGCGGGCGCGGGCGAGGACCTGCTCGGCGTCGGGGTGGTCCTCGGAGGTCAGCAGCACGCGGGTGATGGCCTGACGCTGGCGGGTGACGCGCAGACCGGCGTCGCGCAGCAACTCGTCGATGCGGTGGTCAAGGTCGGTGTCGATCATGGGCCAAGGTTAGCAGCAGCGCGGCTGCGGGGACAATGTCGCGAACGGTTCTCATCTGCTTGACATGCGAGTGGTTCGCATTATCGAATTGTGGTGGAGGTGACCATGCCGAGACTCGTCCTGCCCGCACTGGCCCTGATGCTTGCCGCCGGCAGCGCCGCCGCCGACGAACGCCCCAAGGTGGTCACCACCTTCACCGTACTCGCCGACATGGCCCGCAACGTCGCCGGGGACGCCGCCGACGTGGTGTCGGTTACGAAGCCCGGCGCCGAGATCCACGGCTATGACCCCACGCCGCAGGACATCGCCCGCGCCATGGATGCCGACCTGATCCTGTGGAACGGGCTGAACCTCGAACTCTGGTTCGAGCGCTTCTTTGCCAACATGCGCGACGTGCCCGCCGCCATCCTGACCGACGGCATCCACCCGATCCCGATCGCCGAGGGCGAATACGAGGGCCGGCCGAACCCGCATGCCTGGATGGGGCTCGAGAACGCGCTCATCTACATCGACAACATCGAGGCGGCGCTGGCAGGCATCGACCCGGACAACGCCGCGACCTACCGCGCCAATGCCGAGAGCTACAAGCAGCAGCTCCGCGAGGCGATCGGGCCGCTGCGCGAGCGGGTCGCAGCGCTGCCAGAAGAGCGGCGCTGGCTCGTCACCTGCGAGGGCGCCTTCAGCTATCTGGCGCGGGACTTCGGCCTGCGCGAGCTCTATCTCTGGCCGATGAACACCGATGCGGTGGGCACGCCGCAGCAGGTCCGCCGCGTCATCGATGCGGTGCGGGAGCACGACATCCCGGCGGTCTTCTGCGAGAGCACGGTGAACACCGACCCGGCCCGGCAGGTTGCGCGCGAGACCGGGGCGGCCTACGGCGGCGAGCTTTACGTCGACTCGCTCACCGGGCCGGACGGGCCGGCTCCGACTTATCTCGACCTGCTCCGCGTGACGGCCGAGACCGTGGCCACGGGGCTGGGGGGCAACGCTCCGTGAGCGCCGCATCGCCAGAGGCTGCGGAGGGGCTGGCGGTGCAGAACGTCACCGTGGCCTATCGCAACGGCCATGTCGCGCTCAACGATGCCAGCTTCGCGGTCCCCCGCGGCACGATCACCGCCCTGGTCGGGGTCAACGGTGCCGGGAAGTCGACGCTCTTCAAGGCAGTCATGGGCTTCGTGCCGCTGGCGCAGGGCGAGATCCGGCTGCTGGGGCTGCCGGTGCGCGAGGCGCTGCGGCGGGGCCTCGTCGCCTATGTCCCGCAGGCCGAGGAGGTGGACTGGTCCTTCCCCATCCTCGTCGAGGAGGTGGTGATGATGGGCCGCTACGGCCGCATGGGGCTGCTGCGCCGTCCCTCGGCCGCAGACCGCGAGGCGGTCGCGCGGGCGCTGGAACGGGTCGGCATGAGCGACTTCCGCCGCCGGCAGATCGGCGAGCTCTCGGGCGGGCAGCGCAAGCGCGTGTTCCTGGCCCGCGCACTGGCGCAGGAAGGCCGCGTGATTCTGCTCGACGAGCCCTTCACCGGCGTGGACGTGACCACCGAGGCGCACATCGTCGCCCTCTTGCGCGAGCTGCGCGACGAGGGCCGGGTGATGCTGGTCTCCACCCACAACCTCGGCTCGGTGCCCGAGTTCTGCGACCATGCGGTGCTGGTGCGCGGCACGGTGCTGGCGCATGGGCCGACCGAGGCGGTGTTCACGCGCGAGAACCTGGCGATCGCCTTCGGCGGCCAGCTCCGCCACATCACGCTCGGCGGCGAGGCGCTGCACCACGACCCGGATGCGCGGCACGTCACGATCCTCACCGACGACGAGCGGCCGATGGTCACCTATGGTGGCCAGTTGCAGCGGGCCGAGGCCTATCCCGCGGCGGAGCGCCTCGGCAGGGGCGGGCAGGGGGCATGAGCACCCTGCTGGAGCCCTTCGCTTATGGCTACATGGCCAGTGCCATCTGGATCTCGGCGCTGGTCGGCGCGGTCTGCGCCTTCCTCTCGGCCTTCCTGATGCTGAAGGGCTGGTCGCTGATCGGCGACGCGCTGGCGCATTCGGTGGTCCCCGGCGTCGTCCTCGCCGGCATGCTGGGGCTGCCCTTCGCGCTTGGCGCGTTCCTGGCGGGGGGGCTCGCGGCGGTCTCCATGCTGGCACTGTCCGATCGGTCCGGCCTGAAGACCGACGTGGTGATCGGGCTGATCTTCACCGGCTTCTTCGGCCTCGGGCTGTTCCTCGCCTCGATCAGCCCGGTGCCGTTCCGCATCCAGACCGTCATTATGGGCAACATCCTCGCCATCACCCCCGGGGACACGCTGCAGCTGGCGCTGATCGGCGGCGTCGCGATGGCGGTGCTGCTGCTGATCTGGCGCGACCTGCTGGCGGTGTTCTTCGACGAGGCCCATGCCCGCAGCGTCGGCCTGCGCCCGCGGCTGCTGAAGGGCGTGTTCTTCACGCTGCTTGCCGTGAGCGTCGTCGCCGCGATGCAGACGGTTGGCGCCTTCCTCGTCATCGCCCTGGTGGTGACGCCGGGCGCCACGGCCTATCTGCTGACCGACCACTTCCCGCGGCTGCTCACGCTGGCGGTCGCCATGGGGGCCGGCAGCTGCGCTATCGGCGCCTATGCCAGCTATTTCCTGAACGGCGCGACGGGCGGGATTATCGTCGTGCTGCAGACGCTGCTGTTTCTCGCCGCGGCCATCTGGGCGCCGACGCATGGCATCCTCGCGGCGAGACGCCGGGTGCGGGCCGCCCTGCGCGTCGAGGTCGCGCCATGATCGAGGCGCTGCTGCTGCCGTTCGAGCTGCCCTTCATGCAGAACGCCTTCCTGATCGGCGCCATCGTCGCCGTGCCCACGGCGCTGCTCTCCTGCTACCTGGTGCTGAAGGGCTGGGCGCTGATGGGCGACGCCGTCAGCCACGCGATCCTGCCCGGCGTCGTCGCGGCCTATCTGCTCGGCCTGCCGCTGATCCTCGGCGCCTTCGCCGCCGGGATGCTCTGCACGGTGGCGAGCGGCTACCTCTCGGCCAGCACGCGGGTGAAGCCGGACACGGTCATGGGCGTGGTGTTCTCGGGCATGTTCGCCTCGGGACTGGTGATCTACGTCGCCGTGCCGACTTCGATGCATCTCGACCACATCCTCTTCGGCAACATGCTCGGCGTTGACGCGCGCATGCTGCGCGACACCGCCCTGATCGCGGCGGTGGTGACGGCGGCGCTGCTGATCGGGCGGCGGTGGCTGCTGGTGCACACCTTCGATCCGGTGCAGGCGAGGGCGCTCGGCCTGCCCGTGGGACTGATCCACTATGGCCTGCTGGCGCTGATCTCGGCCACCATCGTCGCCACCCTGACCGCGACCGGCCTGATCCTCGCCGTGGGCCTGCTGATCACCCCCGGCGCCATCGCCTTCCTGCTGACGCGCCGCTTTGCCGCCATGCAGCTCGCCGCGGTGCTGGTCTGCGAGGCCGCGATGCTCGGCGGCATCTGGACGAGCTTCCATCTCGACAGCGCCACCGGCCCCACGGTCATCCTGCTGCTCACCCTCACCTTCGCCGTCGTGCTGCTGGGTCGGCGCGCGGGACGCCTGCGTCATAGGACGGAGCCACGCCTGGATGCCCGGAGCCACCTGTCGCACACGGATCGATGAGGCCACCCCTCACGGCCTCCCGCCCGGCATCAAGGTATGACACCATGGGCCACGGGTCCAAACCCGCCCGCCATCGAAGCCGTCCGGGGATTGCCCCATGATCGAGGCCCTGCTGCTGTTCCTGACGGGGACGCTCGTGATCCTGGCGATCATCGCCGCGAACGCGTATTTCGTCGCGCAGGAGTTCGCCTTCATGTCCGTGGATCGCGCGCGGCTGGCCGCGCAGGCGGCGCAGGGCGATGCGGAGGCTGGGCGGGCGCTCGCGGTGACGCGGCGCACGAGCTTCATGCTCTCGGGCGCGCAGCTGGGCATCACCGTCACCGGCCTTCTGGTGGGATTCGTGGCCGAGCCGATGGTCGGCCGATCGCTCGGCGTGCTGCTGGGCGGTGTCGGCATCCCGAGGGAGGTCGGGGTCGCCACCGGCACGATCCTGGCGCTGGTCGCCGCAACGATCATCCAGATGATCTTCGGCGAACTCTATCCCAAGAACCTTGCCATCGCCGCACCCGAGCCGCTGGCCCGCAAGCTTGCGGGTTCGACCCTGGTCTATCTGACCGTCTTCGGCTGGCTGATCGGGTTCTTCGACAAGGCCTCCAACCTGCTCCTGCGCGCCGTGGGGATCGAGCCCGTGCATGATCTGGATGTCACCGCCTCGGCCGACGACCTGCACCACATCATCGAGGATTCCCGCGACAGCGGCGATCTGCCGGCGGAGCTGTCGCTGATGATGGACCGGATCCTCGACTTTCCGCAGCAGGATGTCGAACACGCGATGGTGCCGCGCTCGCAGGTGGACTGGGTCAGCCCCGACACGACGCTTGAGGAGCTGCGCCACCTGCTGGCGCGGGCGCATACCCGCTATCCGGTCATCGCCGAGGATGACACGCCCGTGGGAGTCGTGCATCTGGTCGACCTGCTGGCGCGGATGGAGAGCGGATCACGCGAAGCGATGACCGCTTCGCTGATGCGGCCGCCGACTGTCGTGCCGACGCTGATGCCGCTGCCCGACGCCCTGCACCTGCTGGTCTCGTCCGACAGCCGCCTGGCCTGCGTCATCGACGAGTATGGCGGCTTCGCGGGCGTCCTCACGCTCGAGGACCTGGCGATGGAGATCGTGGGCGAGATCACCGACGAACACGACGAGGGGCCGGGCAACGGGGTGACGGCGGAGGCGAATGACACCTGGCTGATCGACGGGGAGGTCCACCTCGACGAGTTGCGCCGTGCCATCGGCCGCGACCTGCCGCAGCCCGATGCCGAGACCGTGGCCGGCCTGCTGATCGCCGAGCGCGGCGCCCTGCCCGAGGAGGGCGAGCGGGTGACGATCGCGCTGCCGATCGACCCGGCCGAGCTGGTGGACCGCGATCCCACCCGCTGGCTGCTCGAGGTGGACGTGCTGCGGGTCGAGCGCCACGTCCCCACGCTTCTACGCGTCCGCCTGGTCGAGACCGAGATGTTCGAGGGCGACGCATGACCGACCCGCTGATCGTCACGCTGGTGACCGTGGTGCTGATCGCGCTCAGCGTGATGTTCGTCATCATGGAGTTTGCCTTGCTCGGCGCGCGGCGGCACCGGCTGGAGGAACTGGCGCCGACCAGCCGCGCCGCCCGCGCCGCCCTGCGCGGCATGAACGACCTGACCCTGATGCTGGCGGGCGCGCAACTCGGCATCACCGTCTGCACCTTCGTCCTTGGCGCCGTGACCAAGCCCGCGATCGATGCCTGGCTGGGCCCGGTCCTGATCGGCTGGGGACTGCCCCCGCTGGTGGCGGGCACCGCCTCCTTCGCGCTGTCCCTGTTCCTCGTCACCTTCCTGCACCTGGTGGTGGGAGAAATGGCGCCCAAGTCTTGGGCCATCGCCCATCCCGAGCAGTCTGCGATGGCGGTCGGGCCGATCTCGCGCGCCTATATCTGGCCGCTGCGTCCCCTGCTCGCCTGGGTGAACCGGCTGGCGAACCGGCTTGTCCGGGCCAGCGGCGTCGAGCCGGTGGAGAAGGCGGCGGTGGGCGGCAGGGATGCCGCGACCATCCGCCAGCTCGTGGAGCATTCGGCGAGGGCCGGCATGCTGGAGCAGGAGACGCAGCAGCAGCTCTCGGGGCTCATCGGGCTGGGATCCCTGCCAGTGGCGTCGCTGATTAAGGACGACATGCCCCTGACGCAGGTCGGCCCGGCAGCGACGGCCGCGGACGTCCGCGCAACGGCCCTTGCCTCCGGCCACAGGCGCATCCTGATGACAGGCGCGGGCACGGTGCCTTCCGTGGTGCATGTGCGCGACACGCTGCTTCTGCCCGACGCGAGCGCCGCCGCCCGGATCGCCCGGCCCGCGCATGTCCTCGCCCCGGCAACGCCGGTCCATGAGGCACTGGCGAGCATGCGCGCCGCCAGCGTTCAGCTGGCCGTGATCATGGAGGGCACTCGCCTGCTGGGAGTGGTCTCGCTCTCCGATATCGTCAGGCACGTTCTGCCCGACAGGACGGCCGCATGAGACCGTGACCCTTCCGCGAGCCAGGCCACCGTGCCCCGCCGCGCTCAGGCCACGCGGCGGCCTCGCGACCAGGTCTCGCGGAGCACCGCGGTCTGATCCAGCATCCGGAACCGGATGAGATCGGCGCGCCGCCCGACCTCAAGCTTCCCGCGATCGGCCAGGCCCGTGGCCGCCGCCGGGGTGGCGGTCACCGTTGCGATGGCACGGGGCAGGTCGTTCCAGATCTCCGCCAGGATCACCGCACCCGACAGCAGCGAGGAAGGCACGTAGTCCGACGACAGGATATCGAGCCGGTCGGCTCGCGCCAGTTCCGCCGCCGCCACGTTGCCGCTGTGCGAGCCGCCACGCACAAGGTTCGGCGCGCCCATGATGGTGCGGATACCATGCGTGTGGCAGGCCTCGGCGGCCTCCATTGTCGTCGGGAACTCGGCCAGGCGGATACCGTGACCGGCCGAGGTGGCGACCTGTTCCGGTGTGGTGTCGTCGTGGCTTGCCAGCGTGGCGCCCAGACGCTTGCCGACCTCGACCGCCGCGGCCTCGTGCAGCGCGCCGAAACGGGCCTGCAGGTCGGTCAGCCGCGCGACATGGGCGGCGAAGTCCTCGTCCGACATGCCGTGCTTGCCCTGGACGTATTGCGCCAGCTTGGTGATGTCGTGGAACTGCCGCTGGCCGGGAGTGTGGTCCATCAGGCTGACGAGACCGACGCGGTCCTCGGGCGAGAACTCGTCGAGTTCCGCCACCAGCGTCTCCGAGCAGACCTCGGCCCGCAGGTGGATGTAGTGGCTGATCCTGAGGGCGTCGGTCGCGCGCATCGCCATGATCTCGGAGGCGAGCGGGCGGGCATAGCGCGGGTAGTCGGAAGCCTCCTCCTCGATCGAGCCCACGCGAAGCGCGTCGAAGACCGTGGTGATGCCGACGCTGGCCAGTTCCGCGTCATGCGCGATGATGGCCGAGGCATGGGGCCAGTCGACGCCGGGCCGCGGCCGGATGTGGCGCTCGAGGTTGTCGGTGTGCAACTCGACCATGCCCGGTGCGATGTGGTCGCCGCCGCAGTCGATGGCCCCGCTGGGAACGCCTGCGCCTTCCTCGATGCCGGCGATCAGCCCGTCGCGGATCAGCAGGCTGCCGGTCATCATGCGGTCGGGAAGGATCAGCGAGGCATTCGCCAGCACGGTCTCGGTCATGTCGGGTCCGGTCGGTTGAGGGTCATGTCGATCGAAGGGCGGGCAGCAGCGCCAGCACGGCAGACACGGCCCGGTCGAGCGGGCCGGAGTTGTCGATGTCGTGGACAGGCACGCCGGCCAGCTGGGGCAGTGGGGCGTCGGCGCTGCGCAGTCGCTGCGCGATGTCGCCTGCGTCCTCCCGGCCGCGCGCTGTCAGCCGCTGGGCAAGGACTTCGGGAGATGCCGTCAGGTGAATGACCTCGAGCGGCGCCAGAGCCTTGGCGGCTCGCGGCAGAACCGCGCGCGAGAGGTTCACGAGCAGCACCCGCCCGGCAACCTGCGCCGCCCGCGCTTCGACGGGAATGCCGTAGGACAGCCCATGCGCGTCCCAGTCGAGCACGAAGCGGCCTACGGCGCGGTCCCGGGCGAAGTCCTCGCAGGATCGTGGCTCGAAGGGTTCGGTCCCGTCGGCAGGCCGGGTCACGGCCCGGCGCACGACGAGCACATCCGGGCGCGCGGCGGCGACGGCGGCGAGCAGGCTGTCCTTGCCGGCGCCCGAAGGGCCGACGATGGCAAAGGCCGGGGCAGGCCTCATGCCGCGGCCCGGTCCGGCGCGAAGGCGGTGACGTCCACCAGCCGGTCGCAGACGCGGGCGCGGGCGTCCTCGTCGTGGAAGATGCCGAGGATCGCGGCGCCCTGCGCCTTGGCCTCCGCGATCAGCCCCAGCACGACGTCGCGGTTGGCCGCGTCGAGGCTGGCGGTGGGCTCGTCGAGCAGCAGCGCGGGCCAGGGATGGACGAAGCCGCGGGCAATGTTCACCCGCTGCTGCTCGCCGCCCGAGAAGGTGGTGGGCGAGAGCGACCAGAGGCGCTCGGGGATGTTGAGGCGCCGCAGCAGGGCCGCGGCACGGGTGCGGGCCTCGGCCTCCGGGATGGCCAGGGTCAGCAGCGGCTCGGCCACTACCTCGAGCGTCGGCACGCGGGGCACGACGCGCAGGAACTGGCTGACATAGCCGAGCGTCCTGCGCCTCAGCGCGATGATCTCGCGCGGCGCGGCCGTGGCGAGATCGAGGCCGCCGACGCGAATGCTGCCGGCGTCGATCCGGTAGTTGCCCCAGATCATCCGCATGAGCGTCGACTTGCCCGCGCCGGACGCGCCGACCAGCCCGACGCATTCGCCGGACGCGACCGTCAGCCGGGCGTCCTGCATCACCCGCAGCACGGTGCCGCCTTGGTTGTGCAGGACGAAATCCTTGGCCACGCCATCCACGTCGATCATCGTCATACCTGCAAGACCGAGGACACGAGAAGCTGGGTATAGGCGTGACGTGGGTCGTCCAGCACCTGATCGGTCAGGCCCGCTTCCACGACCCGCCCGTCCTTCATCACCATCAGCCGATCGGCCAGCAGGCGCACGACGGCGAGATCGTGGGTGACCAGCACGGCCGACAGCCCCATCCGGCGGACGAGACCGCGCAGCAGATCCAGCAGCCGCGCCTGCACGCTGACGTCGAGGCCTCCGGTCGGCTCGTCCATGAAGACCAGCCGCGGTCCGGTCACGAGGTTCCGCGCGATCTGCAACCGCTGCTGCATCCCGCCGGAAAACTGCCGCGGCCGGTCGTCGATGCGCGAGCGGTCGATCTCGACCCGGGCCAGCCAGTTCTCGGCCGTGGCGCGGATCTCGCCGTAGTGGCGCGCGCCCACGGCCATCAGCCGCTCACCCACGTTGCCGCCGGCGCTGACCGCCATCCGGAGCCCGTCGCGCGGGTTCTGGTGGACGAAAGCCCAGTCGGTGCGGCTGAGCATCCGACGCTCGGGTTCGGACATGGTCACGGTATCCGCGAGACCTCGGTCGCGGGTGTCAAACAGCACCTCGCCCTGGTCCGGGGCCAGGTGCCCGGCAAGACAGTTCAGCAAGGTGGACTTCCCCGAGCCGGACTCGCCCACGATCCCCATCACCTCGCCCGGATAGAGGTCGAAGCTGACGTCCGTGCAGCCGATCCGCGCGCCATAGCGCTTCTCGAGATTGCGGACGGAGAGGAGCGGCGTGTCACTCATGGCGTTGCTCCTGCCGGCTGGCGCAGTAGTCCGTGTCCGAGCAGACGAACATCCGCCCGCCCGCGTCGTCGGTGATGACCTCATCGAGGTAGCTGTCGCTCGCGCCGCAGATGGCGCAGGGATGGTCGGGTTTGCTCGCAGTGAACGGGTGGTCGTCGAAATCGAGGCTCTCCACCTTTGTCCAGGGCGGCACGGCATAGATGCGCTGCTCGCGCCCGGCGCCGAAGAGCTGGACGGCAGGGCTCATGTGCATCTTGGGGTTGTCGAAGCGCGGGATCGGCGAGGGGTCCATCACGTAGCGGTCCGCGACCTTTACGGGATAGGCGTAGGCCGTCGCGATCTCGCCGTGGCGCGCGATGTCCTCGTAGAGCCGCACCTGCATCAGCCCGTAGTCCGACAGCGCGTGCATCCGCCGCGTTTCGGTCTCGCGGGGTTCAAGGAAGCGCAGCGGTTCGGGGATCGGCACCTGGTAGACGAGGATCTGGTCCTCGGTCAGTGGCGTCTCGGGGATGCGATGGCGGGTCTGGATGACGGTGGCCTCGTCGGTGCGCTCGGTCGTGGCGACGCCGGCCACGCGGCGGAAGAAGCCGCGGATGCTGACGGCGTTCGTGGTGTCGTCGGCGCCCTGGTCGATGACCTTCAGCGTATCGTCGGGCGTCAGGCAGGCGGCCGTGACCTGCACGCCGCCGGTGCCCCAGCCATAGGGCATCGGCATCTCGCGGCTGGCAAAGGGCACCTGATAGCCCGGCACGGCGAGCGCCTTGAGGATCGCGCGGCGGATCATGCGCTTGGTGTCCTCGTCCAGATAGGCGAAGTTGTAGGCCTGATCGGTCATTCCGCAGCCTCCTGCACCGGGGCTTCTTCGGTCGCCACCTCGGCCCGCAGCCGGCGCACCAGCTCCAGTTCCGCCTGGAAATCGACGTAGTGCGGCAGCTTGATGTGCTCGAGGAAACCCGTCGCCTGGATGTTGTCGCAATGTGACAGGACGAACTCCTCGTCCTGTGCCGGGGCGCCCATGTCGTCCTCGCCAAGCTCGCGCCACCGCAGCGCCCGGTCCACGAGCGCCATGGACAGCGCCTTGCGCTCGGTCTGGCCGAAGGTGAGGCCGAAGCCGCGGGTGAACTGCGCCGGTTCGGTCCGTGAGCCCTTGAACTGGTTGACCGTCTCGCATTCGGTCAGCTCGATCTCGCCGATCTCGATGGTGAGGCCGAGCTCGGGAATGTTCATCTCGACCGCGACCATGCCGACCCGCAGTTCGCCCACGAAGGCGTGGTTGCGGGCATAGCCGCGCTGGGTGGAGTAGGCGAGGCCGAGCAAAAAGCCCTCGTCCGCGCGGGCGAGCGCCTGGAGCCGCAGGGCGCGGTCCGCGGGCAATTCCAGCGGCGCGCGGGTCAGGTCCGCAGGCTCCGCGTCGCAGGCTTCCTCGGTCTCGATCAACCCGTAGCGGTTCAGGAAGGACAAGATATGCGGCACCTGCTCGGTGGCGGGCTCCGCGTCGGCGCCGTCGACCGGAACCTCGCCATCGGCCATCAGGCGGAAGTCCAGCAGCCGGTGCGTGTAGTCATAGGTGGGCCCCAGCACCTGGCCGCTCGGCGCGTCCTTGAAGGTGGCGGAGATGCGCCGCACGATCTGCATTCGCGCGGTATCCACCGGCGCCGAGGCGCCGAAGCGGGGCAGGGTGGTGCGATAAGCGCGGATCAGGAACACGGCCTCGATCAGGTCGCCCCGCGCCTGCTTGATCGCGAGCGCCGCAAGATCGGGGTCGTAGAGCGATCCCTCGGCCATCACCCGGTGGACCGCCAACGAAAGCTGATCGCGAATGGCGTTCGTGTGGATCGCCGGCTGTTCCTGCGGGCCGCGGCGGACCTCGGCCAGCCAGTCGTGGGCGGCGGCGATCGCGCGCTCGCCCCCTTTCACAGCGACATACATCAACGCACCTCGGTCGAGCGGGGGACGGCGGCCAGCTGGTCGCCGCAGGTCAGGATCGCGTCCCAGCCGAGCGGAAAGCGCCGGTGGTTCGCGGCGAAAGCCTCGGGGTCCGGCAGCGACAGCCCGGCGGTATCGCGGATGCCAGGGCCGGTCAGCGCGGCACCTTGCGGCGCCAGTGCGGGTCTCTCCACAATTAGCGTCGCGGCGCGGTCGGGATATTCGGGGTCACCGATGGCGAAGCGGTCGGCAGGCGTCAGCGCCTCCCATGTGCCGAGCGCGAAGGCGGCATCCTGCGCCGGAACGAAAGGCGCGCCGCAGTGAAAGGTGATCCAGCCACGCACGGCTTCGGTGTCGTGCGAGGGCGCGAGGTGAAGCGGTGTGGTGCGATCGCAGAGCGTCAGCAGCACGATCGCCGCCGCCGATGATAGTGGCACGGGGGGCTGCGCGCCGGCCACGCGGTGGATCGTGCCCGGCCGGGCCATCGCCTGCATGACCGCGCGGAAGGCATGCGCGGCATCGGTCGGCGGGTCCGCAAAGCCGCCAGAGAGCAGATGCACGGTCATTCGTCCTCTCCCCGAACCAGCGTGAAGAACTCGACCTTCGTTGCCGCGGCGCGGGCGGCGAGGGCAGTGCGGCGGGCCTTCTCCTCGGCGGCCAGTGGGGCCAGCACCTTGGCTTCGATACGGTCCGCCGCGGACGTCTGCAGCAGCGCGTCCACCGCCGCAGCTCGCAGCGCGTGGTCTTTCGAGCGACCCTGCACATAGCCGTGCCCGACCGCGCCGCAGTCGAGCTGCACCGAGGCGCGGGTGACGGTCATCTCGCCGAGGTTGAACGCCGCGCCGGTCCCACCGGCCCGGCCGCGCACCATGACGGTGCCGATCTCGGGCGCGCGGAGGGCCTGCAGAGCAGGCAGGTCGGGCATCAGCGCCGCCACCCGCGCCGCATCCGCACGGGCGAGAAGGCCGAGGCTGTCGCTGCGGGATCGGGTCATCGGTCAAGACCTATACAACTAGACAACCGGGCTATACGCTCTGCCGTGACGCTTGTCTTGTGAAAGTTCGGTGACGGCATGAGCCTCTGGCGCAGCATCGCGGACCACCTGCGCGAGGACATCGCGCGCGGTCATCATGGACCCGGCGAGCGGCTGCCGACCGAAGCGGCGCTGGCCGCCCGTTTCGGCGTCAACCGGCATACGGTGCGGCAGGCGCTGGCGGCGCTCGCCGACGAGGGGCTCGTCCGCTCGCGGCGCGGGGCAGGGGTCTTCATCCAGGTGGCGCCGACCGACTACCCGCTGGGCCGCTCGGTGCAGTTCCACCGTGCCATTGCGCTCGCCGGGAGGGTTCCGGGGCGGCAGATCGACTTCGTCGCGACCCGCAGTGCCGATGGGGTCGAGGCGGAGGTTCTGGGCCTTTCGCCTGCCGCGGCAGTCCATGTGGCAGAGGGAATCTCGCTGGTCGATGGCCAGCCGGTGGCGTTGTTCCGCTCGATCTTCCCGGCCGAAGCGTTGCAGGGCTTCCCCAAGGCGTTGCAGTCCAGCGGCTCGATCACTGCGGCGCTCGAGGCCTGCGGCGTCCCGGCCTACCGCCGCGCGCAGACGCGGATAACGGCGCGTGTGGCCGATTCCGTGCGCGCCGCGCGGCTGCACGCCGCGCCGGGCGACGCTCTGATCCGCACCGAGGCGCTGAACGTGACGCCAGACGGCATGCCGGTCGAGCGGGGGCTCACATGGTGGCTCGCCTCGCGGATCACGCTGACGGTGACGCCGGATCACGCGTAACGATCGAGGAACGCCTCGGCCGAGAGGCGGCGGAAGTCGGGGAGGGCCGCGCGCAGACGCTCATGGTCCCAATCCCACCAGGCGAGCGCCTCCATCCGCGCCGCGATCTCCTCCGTGAAGCGGCGACGGATCGGGCGGGCGGGATTGCCGGCGACGATGGTCCAGGCCGGCACGTCGCGCGTCACGACCGCGCCGGCGCCGACGATCGCGCCTAGACCCACCGTCACCTCGGGCTTCACGATGGCGCCGTGCCCGATCCAGGTGTCGTGGCCGATCTCCGTCCGGCGGGAATGCCGCCGGGCAAAGAAGGCCTCGTCGCGCGCCTCCTCCGGCCAGTAGTCGTTCGAGCGGTAGAGGAAGTGGTGCAGGCTCGCCGTGGTCATCGGATGGTCGGTCGGACCGATCCGGGTCAGCGCGGCGATGTTGGCGAACTTGCCAATGCTGGTGTTGGCGATGTCGGCGAGGCGGTCGCAATAGCTGTAGTCGCCGAACTCGGAATGGGTGATGCGCGCGCTCGCGCCCACGGTGCAGTAGCGCCCGAAGGTCGAGGCGGTCACCTCGGCATCGGCCGCGATGTCGGGGGCGTCGGCTGACAGCATCACGCGCCCTTGATGAGCCGGCGGCGCAGGCGCCCCGAAATGGCGTCCATCCCGATCACCACCAGCACGATCAGGATGATGTAGTAGGCCACGTCCTCCCAGTCCTGCTGGGTGACGATGGCCTGCGTCAGCAGCAGACCGATGCCGCCACCGACGATGGCGCCGATCACGGTCGCACTGCGAGTGTTGCTCTCGAGGTAGTAGAGCACCTGGCTGAGGATCACCGGCGCCACCTGCGGGATCACGCCCCAGCGGGCGCGCAGGATGCCGCGCGCGCCGGTCGCGCGGACGCCCTCGACCTGACGGCCATCGATGTTCTCGAGCGCCTCGGAGAAGAGCTTGCCGAAGCTGCCGGTGTCGGTCAGCAGGATCGCGAGCGCGCCGGTCAGCGGTCCGGGGCCGAAGGCGCGCGAGAGGATCACCGTCCAGATCAGCGCATCCACCCCGCGCAGGAAGTCGTAACCGCGCCGGGTGGCGAAGCGGGCGACGAAGTTCGGCGCGAAGTTGCGGGCCGAGAGGAACGCCAGCGGCAGCGCGAGCAGCGCCGCGCCGATGGTGCCCAGGAAGGCCATCAGCACCGTCTCGACCATCGCCCAGGCCACGTCGCCGTGATGCCAGACCTTGTTGGTCCAGAAGTCGTGCGCCATCGAGGCGGCGGCGCCGGGCTGGGTCACGGCGGCGGCGAGCCGCTCGCCCCATGAGAGCGGATACCATTCGCTGTCGAGCGTGAAGAAGAAGAGCTCCCAGCCCGGCGTGCGGCGGAACACCTCGGACTTCGACTGTGTGACCGCGACTCGCGCGCCATGGGAGAGGGTCAGACCCACCCGCTCGTCCGATGCCGAGATCCAGTCGGGCAGGGGGCCGCTCCATCCCTCGAGCACGATGGCGTCGGGGGTGGTTGCGATCCGCAGGGGGGCGTGCTCGGGCAGGTCCACCTGCAGGACCCGGTCGGGCAGGAAGCGCACCGTGACGTCGCCCTGCAACTCGACCACCGCGCCGCCGGGCGCGGGCTCGATCCAGCCGGGCAGCTGGCCTTCGGCATAGGTCATGTTCCGGCTGCCCTCGATGGCAGCGATGATCTCGCCCGCGTCGCGGCCTCGGTTCGGGCGGGTGACGTGCGTCTTGTAGGACCAGAAGTCCTGCAGCAGCAGCACCGCGTTGTCGGCGCGGGAGCGGCTCGCCACGCCGGCAAGGTCGAAGGCTACGGCGGCGTAGAGGAGATAGGCCAGGATCAGGAGCGGTGCGGCAATGGCCGCTGTCCGCTTGGCACGGATCAGCCGGAAGGCGGCATGATCGCGCGCCGCATCACTCGCGAAGGCGGTCATCGGGCGGTCCCCCGGATCAGGCGGTCGCGGGCATGGCCGGAAAGCTGGTCCACCACGACGATGGTCAGGAACAGCAGCAGGAACACCGCTGCTGCCTGGTCATAGCGGCCCGGACCCCAGGAGATGGCGTTGCGAAGCTCGGAGCCGATGCCCCCCGCGCCGACGAAGCCGAGGATGGCCGAGGCGCGGATGTTGATCTCGAAACGGAGCAGCGCGTAGCTCAGCCAGTTCGGCGCCACCTGCGGCATGACCGCGAGGCCCATCCGTTGCAGCCAGGTCGCGCCGACCGACGACAGCCCCTCGACGGGCTTCAGGTCGGCGTTGTCCGCGACCTCGGAGAAGAGCTTGCCGAGCGCGCCGGTGGTATGGAACGCGATCGCCAGCATGGCGGGCACCGGGCCGCCGCCGAGAACGAAGATCAGCACCAGCGCGATGACGATGTCGGGGATCGCGCGGGTGACGTCGAGAATGCGCCGCACCACCGGCACGAGGCGCGGCCAGGGCGTCAGCGCCGGTGCGGCCAGCAGCGCCAGAAGGCCACCGGCGCCCGCGCCGAGCAGTGTCGAGACCGCAGCGATGTTGATCGTCTCGATCAGCGCCGGAAGCTGGGCGGCCATCATGCCGGGCAGGGCGCCGACGCTCTCCCACGCCTCGGACAGAAGCTCGGCCGGGTAGTCGAGAACCTGCGGCAAGCCGCGCAGGAAGCCGCCCGCGGTGCGGTCGTTGGCGACGAGCCAGCTCCAGCCGAAGAGCGACGCGAACCCTGCGAGCAGAATCGCCGAGTAGAGGCGCCGCCTGCGGAGGCTGGCGAGATAGCCTGCGGTGATGTCCGAGGCGGCGGGGGAGAGGGGTATAGCGGTCATGAGCCTGCGCGGGAAAGGGAAGGGCGGGCAGGATGACCCCGCCCGCCCCCTCCGATTGGTCAGGTGCCGCTTTCCAGCTCGGCCTGGCGGATGGCGATGATCGTCTCGTAGGCATCGTGCGTCACCGGGGCGAAGCCCGCGGTCTCGCCCGAGGCGACGCCATAGGCGCATTCCTGATCGGCCTCGTGCAGGCCCTGGACCAGCTCGGTCATCGTGGCCTTCACGTTTGCGGGGAGCGCCTTGCGCAGCACCACCGGACCTTCCGGGATCGGCGAGGAGCGCCAGATCTCGACCATCTCGTTCATGTCCACGAGGCCCGCGTCCGAGGCCTTGCGCAGCGCGCCCGAGTTGTAGCCGTCGATGAAGTCGCCCTGGCCGTCGGCCCAGGTCACGCCGGCGTCCACTTCGCCGTTCTTCACCGCGATGATCGTCTGCTCATGCCCGCCGCTGAAGGGCAGGTCGCTGAAGTATTCGCCGGGCTGCATCGAGTAGCCTTCATTCGGCAACTCGACCAGCGGGATCAGGTAGCCCGAGGTCGAGTTCGGATCGCCCACCGACAGCACCTTGCCTTCCATGTCGGCCATGCTGGCGACGCCGCGGTCCTTGCGGGCGATGGCCAGCGAGTAATAGGTGAAGCTGCCGTCCATGTTGGTCTTGACCAGCACCGGCTCGACCGCCTCGGGGTCGGTCAGATAGGCCTTGGCGTAGCCCGAAGCGCCCAGCCACGCCATGTCGAGCGAGCCGCCGAGCAGCCCCTGGATCACGCCGTCGTAGTCGGCGGGGGTGAAGACCTTGACCGGCACGCCGAGGGCGTCCTCGGCATAGACGCGCAGGCACTCGTTCGAGGTCATGCGGTCCTGGGCGTTCTCGCCGCCCATGACGCCGATGTTGAACTGGGTGATCGCATCCTGCGCGAGGACCGGCGTGGTGATCGCCGTGGTGGCGAGCGCGAAAGCGAGAAGGGACTTCATTGTGGTTCTCCGATGGGAGGGGGAGGGTCGTCAGGAATCCGCCAGCATCGCCTCGGCGTAGCGGTCGGATGGCGGCGGATGGCGGTCGATCTGGGTCGAGGTCGCGGCCTCCGAGAAGTCCACGCCCGCGCCATAGATGTCGCGGGCGGCCGAGGTCGTCAGCAGCTCCGGCGGGCCGTCGAAGACGATCCGGCCCTGACGCATGCCGATGATGCGGTCGCAATAGCGCCGCGCGGTGTCGAGCGTGTGCAGGTTGGCGATGACGGTGCGGCCGTCCTCGTCATGGATGCGGCGCAGGGTCTCCATGACGATCTGGGCATTCATCGGGTCGAGGCTGGCGATCGGCTCGTCTGCCAGCACGATCGCAGGATCCTGCATCAGCGCCCGGGCAATCGCGACACGCTGCTGCTGACCGCCCGAAAGCGCCTCGGCGCGCTTGGCCGCCTGGTCGGCGATGCCGAGGCGGTCGAGGATGGCGATGGCGCGGGCGATGTCCTCGCAGGGCCACAGGCTGAAGAGGCTCGTCAGCGCGCCGCGCTTGTTCAGCAAGCCGTGCAGGACGTTTGAGACCACGTCGATCCGGGGCACGAGGTTGAACTGCTGAAACACCATCGCGCAGCGGCTCTGCCAGGCGCGCATCGCGGCACCCTTCAGTGCCAGAACGTCGGTTCCGTCCACCAGCAACTGGCCAGACGTCGCGTCGGTCAACCGGTTCATCATCCGCAACAGCGTTGATTTGCCCGCGCCCGAGCTGCCGATGATCCCGACCATCATCGGCCGGTCGATGACGAAGCTTGCATGATCGACGGCGCGGGTTGAGCCGAACAGGCGAGTGATGTTCCGGGCTTCGATCTGCATCGGCGGCCTTTCCGAGGTTCGGCCACCGTCTGGGCGGATTCGGTGACAGCGGGGCGACAGGAGCGTGACGTCTCGATGAAGACTGCGGCAAGGCCAGCGTTATTGCGCCTTGCCGGCGCCGGTAGTCTCCGCTGGCACGTAGAGCCGGATGCGGTCACTACGAGCGATCGCCACGGAGACCTCCAATGGATCGCCCGCCTCATCCACATTGCAGCCGGTGATCTCGACGACGGACTGTGACGGCGCGATCCCGAGCGCGCGGGCCTCCGCCCGAGAGGCGAGGCGCGACCTGATCGAGGTGACACCCCTCCGAAGCTCAAGTCCCAACCGGGCGAGCGACGCGGTTACGCTGCCGGTCTCGGCGATCAGCGCGGCGATCCTCGGGGTCCGGGCCGGATTATAGTAGTGGTTCGCGAGCATCGCCGGCAGCCCATCCACGATGCGCGTCAGATCGACCCGGATCGCGCGGCTTCCCGGCTTCATCTCTATGAGGGACAGGACGTTGTGGGGCGGCACGATGCTCCTTGCGTCGCGGAAGACCGTGTGCGTCTGGTAGCCCGCGGCGCGGAGTTGCGGGCCGAAGCGGGTGCCGGCGTGGATCGCATAGTCGAACGTCCCCGCCGGCGCCCACACGCCCAGCCCCTGCGCACTGTCCAGTTCTCCGCGCTCGATCATCCAGGCCTGGGCCCGGCGGATCTGGTTGCGGTCGACCGCCAACTCGCGTGCCAGCGCCGACTGCGAGGGCAGGCGGCCGCCGGGCGGGTAAACCCCTTCGGCAAGTCGCTGGCGCAGGACGCGCACGACACCCTGATACCCCGTCGTGTTGGTCATTCCGGCCTCCTTCATGAGACCAGAATGGCCGCCTGGTGTGAACTAAATGCGACATCGCCCGGCTGCCGCCACTTTGTCACCGAACTGTCAGGAGGGCCGCCTACCTCGCGCACCAACGAACTGGAGGTAGCTCATGCTCTCGGCCTTCACCGCCCCCGGACGGTTCTGGCGCGGCAACATCCACGGCCATTCAGACGCGTCCGATGGCGCGCTCGCCGCCGACGAGGTCTGTCGACGCTACAAGTCCGCCGGCTACGACTTCGTCGCCGTCACGGATCATTTCTTCGACAAGTATGGCTATCCGATCACGGACACGCAGGCGGCGCGCTGCGCGGAATTCACCACGATCATCGGCGCCGAACTGCATGCGCCCGCAAACGGCCGCGGCGAGATCTGGCACGTCCTCGCGGTTGGCTTGCCCATCGACTTCGCGCCGCCCTCCGAGGGAGAGACCGGCATTGCGATTGCCCGGCGCGCGCACAAGGCCGGAGCCTTCATCGCCATTCCCCATCCGCACTGGTCGCAGCTGACGCTCGCCGATGCGCGGGAGTTAAGCTTCGCCCATGCGATCGAGGTCTACAACCACACCTCGCAGGTCAACTGCGACCGCGGCGACGGCCTCGTCCTCTACGACGACGCCGCGACCGCGGGCCTGCGCTTCGCCGCCATCGCCACCGACGACAGCCACTTCCGCGCCGATGACGGCTTCGGCGGCTGGGTAATGGTCAAGGCCGAGGAGAATACACCCGAGGCGCTGCTCGCGGCCCTGAAGGCAGGCCACTGCTACGCGAGCCAGGGGCCCGAGATTCACGACCTCCGCCGCGAGGGCGACGAACTGGTCGTGACGACCTCGCCCATTTCCGCGGCGATGCTGGTCGGTCCGCAGGCGGGCAGCAGCCGGGTCCATGGCGAGGGCCTGACCGAGACCCGGCTGCCGCTCGACCTCTTCCTCGGACGCTGGTGCCGCCTCGCGATCCGCGACGCGCGGGGCCGCCGCGCCTGGACCTCCGTTCTCGACCTCGACTGATCCAACGAGCCAAGGGCAAGATCATGAAGAAACTCCTCCTGACCACGCTTCTCGGGACGCTGCCGATGGCTGCGCCCGCAGTCGCGGCCGAACTCGACATCGCCGTCCAGACCATGATCGACAAGTTCGATCCCAGCTCCTGGGGCAACAACGGCGCGCCGATCCTCTACAACGTGTATGACACGCTGATCGAGCGGGACCCGTTCGCCCAGCCCGTAACCTACGAGCCCGGCCTCGCGACCGAATGGACGCGCATCGACGACCTCACCTGGGAGGTGAAGCTGCGCGACGGCGTCACGATGCATGATGGCACCACGATGGACGCCGAGGACGTGGCGTTCTCGCTGAACCGGATCTTTCAGCAGACTGATCCGCAATACATCTCGTCCTGGGGCACTTTCTTCTACAACTTCGACCACGTCGAGGTGGTCGATCCGCTGACAGTCCGCATAACGACGCTGAAGCCCGAACCACTGTTCGAGGCGCTGATTTCGCTCCGCACGGCCGGGATCGTCTCGAAGGAATACTATGACGAGAAGGGCCTCGACGAGGCGATGCGCTTCCCTGTCGGCTCCGGACCCTACAAGGTCGAGCGGTTCATCCCCGGCGACCGGGCCGAACTGGTCCGCTTCGATGAGTTCTGGGGCGAGCCGGCGCCGCTGGACAAGGTCAACTTCCAGCTGGTCGAGGAGGTCGCGTCGCGCGTCTCGGGGCTGGCGACGGGCGAATTCGACCTCATCACGCATATTCCGCCGGACCAGCAGTCCGCCCTCGACGCGGCCGAGATGGAGAGCTTCGGCGTGACCTGGCCGATGTTCCACGTCTGGGTCGTCTCGCAAACCAAGGCGCCGACCGACGACCTCCGTGTGAGGCAGGCGATGCGTCTCTGCACCGACAGTCAGGCCCTCGTGGACGGCATCTGGGGCGGGCTGGCCCATACGCCCCAGGCGCACCAGTTCGAGGAATATGGCGAGCCCTTCTTCATTCCGGAGCTCGATTACCAGAAGCATGACGTGGCCGAGGCGAAGCGCCTGCTGGCCGAGGCCGGCTACAACGGTGAGCCGATCGTCGCGCAGTTCACCCAGTCCTACTATCTCTACGGCGATCTCGCCGCGCAGGTGATCCAGCAGCAGTGGCTGGAATGCGGCCTGAACCTGGAGCTCGAGCAGATCGAGCAGTATGACTATGAGCGACTGAACATCCGGGCCTGGTCGAACCCGATGTATTTCCCGGACCCGATGGGCGCGATGGACGTGCACTGGTCGGAGAACTCGAACTATGCCCGCACCGGCATGTGGAAGCCCTCGCATCCCGAATGGGCCGCGACCTTCGAAACCGCCCGTTTCGGAAGCGGCGTCGAGGAGCGCAAGGACGCCTATCGCAAGCTGCTGGAGCTGGATCAGGACGAGGCCGGCTGGATCCTGCTCTACGAACCTCATGAGATCTTCGCCTATCGCGAGGGTGTCGAGATCCAGATCCCGATCGCCTACCGCCCCTATGTCCTGCCGCTGCGCGCCGGACAGGTGAGCGTCTCGGAAGACTGATGCGAAGGGCAGGGGCGGCACCGCCGCCTCTGCTCCCGCCCTCGCAGGAGAGCCGCAATGCTGCAGTTTCTCGGCATCCGCGTCGTGCGCGCGCTGATTACCATGTCGATCGTTCTGGTCATCGCCTTCCTGACGGTCCGCTATTCCGGCGAGCCGTTCGACGCGATGTATCCCGAGGGGATTCCGCCCGAGATGGAGGAGGCGCTGCGCGAGGAGTGGAACCTGAACCTGCCTATCTGGGACCAGTTCAGCCTCTATATCGGCAACATGCTGCGCGGAGACTTCGGTCGCTCCATCTTCACCAACGAGGAGGCGTGGCGGATGTATGCCGAGCGGATGCCGGCGACCCTCGCCGTTGGTGGCCTCGCGTTCCTGCTAGCCGTGATGATCGGCATCCCGATGGGTGCCTTCGCTGCTCTTCATCGCGAAAGCGCCGCCGCGCGGGGCGTGATGTGGATCGCGTTTCTTGGCTACGCGGTCCCCCATTTTGTGCTGGGCATCGGCCTCGTGCTGCTGTTCGGCTTCCACTGGAAGCTCCTGCCGACCTCCGGCCTGTCCACGCCATGGCACTACATCCTCCCGGTGGTGACGCTCGCCATTCCCATGATCGCCGCGATCGCGCGCTTCATGCGGGTCGCGATGCTGGACGCGGTAGCGCAGGCGCATGTCGGCACCGCACAGGCGAAGGGGCTGACCGACGGAGGGATCGCGCGCTGGCACATCCTGCGCAACGCTATGGTGCCGCTGTTGACCGTGCTGGGGCTGGAGGTCGCCGGGCTGATGAACGGCTCGATCTTCGTCGAGGCGGTGTTCTCGCTGCCCGGCGTCGGGCGGGTGCTGGTCAACGCCGTGCTCGACCGGGACTTCGCGGTGCTGCAGTTCGGGGTGCTGGCCTATGCCGCGATCATCGTCCTCATCACGCTGATGATCGACATCCTCTACGCGGTGGCGGACCCGCGCGTCCGGCTGGAGGCCTGAACCATGACCACCCTCACCCTCACCCCTCCCGCGCCGGTCCGCTGGTGGAATGACAGGCTGGCGCTGTCCCTCGGGCTGCTGGTCCTCGTGATCCTCGTCGGCCTCCTCGCGCCACTGCTTGCGCCGCATGATCCGAACGCCACGAACCTGATGAGCCGCATGGCGCCGCCGGTCTGGATGGAGGGCGGCAGCTGGACCCATCCGCTGGGCACCGACCAGATCGGGCGCGACCTGCTGTCGCGGACCTTCTACGGCATTCGCACCAGCTTCTCGATCGCGGCCTTCGGGCTGATCTTTTCGGCGGTGCTCGGCATCACCATCGGGGTGCTGTCGGGCCTGATCGGCGGCTGGTGCGACCGCATCCTGATGATGTTCGTGGACGTGTTCATCGCGCTTCCGAACCTGCTGCTGATCCTCTGCGGCATCGCGGTGCTCGGCACGCAGACCTGGGTGCTGGTGGTGATGATCGGCCTCGTCCGCTGGGAGGCCTATGCCCGCCTCGTGCGGGGGCAGGTGCTGGTGGTTCGCGAGCTGGGGTATGTCGAGGCGTCGCGCGTGCTGGGCGCCGGGCGCCGCTGGATCATCATGCGCCACGTGCTGCCTAATCTCGCCTCGCCGCTGATCGTCATCCTGACGCTGTCCTTTCCAGGCGTGCTGCTGATGGAATCCGGGTTGTCCTTCCTCGGGGTGGGGGTTCAGCCGCCGACCTCGTCGCTTGGCCGGATGATCGGCGACGGGCGCAACTACCTGATCAACGCCTGGTGGATCGCGGGCATCCCGTCGCTCGCGGTGGTGATCATCACGCTGCTGTTCCAGGTTGCCGGCGACGCGTTGCGGGACCGGCTGGACGAGGTGAACCATGATTGAATTGCAGACCCGCCCCGTAGCGCAGCCCGATACTTTCTCGCGCCCGGCCAGGCCGGCTGCCGAGATCATGCGCGTGAGTAATCTCGGCGTCCGCTTCGCAACGAAGTCGGGGATCGTCGAGGTCGTGCGCGACGCGTCCTTCACGCTTCATGCCGGCGAGACGCTGGCGCTGGTGGGCGAGAGCGGCTCGGGGAAGTCAACGCTTGCGCGGGCGCTGAACGGCCAGATCTGCCCGCCCTTCACGCCCGTCCGCGGCGAGGTCACGGGTCGGGCCGAGGTGCTTCTGGATCGTGGCGCGCTCGATCTTGTCCGCGCCGACAGCGCCACCATGCGCAAGGTCCGCGCGCATGACATCGCCATGATCTCGCAGGATGCGCTCTCCGGGCTGAACCCGGTGCTCAGCATCGCCTGGCAGATGACCGAGGCGCTGCGGGTTGCCGAGCCGCGCCTGCCGAAGGCGGAGGCACTCGCGCGGGCGGCTGCGTTGCTTGCGGATGTCGAGCTTCCCGATCCCGCGGGCGCGCTGCGCCGCTTCCCGCATCAGTTCTCGGGCGGGCAGCGGCAGCGGATCATGATCGCGATGGCGCTTGCCCGCAGGCCGAGGGTGCTGATCGCTGACGAGCCGACCACCGCACTGGACGCGACCGTGCAGTCGCAGGTGCTCCGCCTGCTCAAGCGGCTGCAGCGGCAACACGGCATGGCGGTGATCTTCATCACCCATGATCTCGTCGTGGTCTCACGCATCGCAGACCGCGTGGCGATCATGTATGCGGGCGAGATCGTGGAGCTGACGGATGTTGCGCGCTTCCGCCGCGCGCCGCGCCATCCCTACACGGCCGGACTCCTCGCCTCGCGGCCCGGCTACGGCGGCAGTTATCCGCCGCTCACCGGATATGCCCCGTCGATCCGTGCCTTGCCTGTCGGTTGTGCCTTCCGCAGCCGCTGCCCGCGCGCCGAGGCCGCCTGCGCGCTGCCCGTGGCATCGGCTGAGGCGGGCCGCGACAGCCTGCGTTGCTGGAGGCCGCTGTGAGCGTCGGGCGCGGGGACGGCGAGGCGAACGCCATTCGGCTGAAGAACGTCAGCGTCACCTATTCGGCCGGGCTTCTCGCCCGCCGGCAGACCCGTGCGCTCGACGATGTCTCGCTCGAGATCCCGCGTGGCCGCATCACCGGCATCGTCGGGGAGAGCGGCTCAGGCAAGTCCACGCTGAGCCGGGTGCTGCTGGGACTCCAACGGCCCGCGTCCGGCTCGGTGACGGTTCTCGGTGAGGATCCCTACGGCCTGTCCAGCGGGGCGTGGAAGGCCCACCGCCGGAAGGTGCAGGCCGTCTTCCAGGACAGCGGCGCCTCGCTCAACCCGCGGCTCACCATCGGTGCCTCCGTGCGGGAGGGTCTGGACGTTCACCGGATCGGCGCTCCGACGGGGCGCGCCCGGCGTGCCGCCATGCTGCTGGGGCAGGTGGGCCTCGACGAGGACTATCTCGAGCGCGTGCCGCTCACCCTGTCCGGCGGTCAGCGGCAGCGCGTCAACATCGCGCGGGCGCTCGCCGTGGAACCGGAGGTCCTGATCGCCGACGAGCCGGTCTCGGCGCTGGACCTATCGGTGCAAGCGCAGGTGCTGCAGCTGATCTGCCGGTTGCAGAAGGACCTCGGCCTCACGGTGCTCTTCATCTCGCACGACCTTTCCGTGGTGAAGGCGATCTGCGACCGGATCGTCGTCATGCGCCGCGGACAGGTGGTCGAGCAGGGACCGACGCGCCGCGTCCTCGAGGCGCCGCAGCATCCCTACACGATGCAGCTGGGGTCGGACCTGCTGGAGCTTCCGGCCTGAGCCGCTGCGCGGGCGTCGGCTCCGCAGCCTTGACTTCCCGGCGCCGGGCGGGGATTGTCCGCGCTGTCACCAGGGGTGCTCCGTTCGGGGCTGAGATGCGCGGGGTCCGCGCGAACCCTCAAGCTGATCCGGGTAATGCCGGCGTAGCGAGGAAGCGATGTTCATCGGCGCACAGGTCTCTCTTTATCCCATGACGTCCGGGTTCGTCGGCGTCATTTCCAGCGCGCTCGGCGCGCTCGATCCTTACCGCGGCGATCTCAGGATCGAGACGGACGACATCTCGACCCTGATGGTGGGCGTGCCGGAGCCGCTCTTCCGCGCCATGCGCGACCTGTTCGCGGCAGCGGCCCGCGGGCCCGATCACGTCACGCTGAACGCAACCATCTCGCGCGGCTGCCCGGGCGAGCCGGACGATCCCTCCTGCCGCTGCGAGACGCTGGCGGTCGCGCAGGGTCAGCCGCTCGCCGCGCGGCAGGCGGATGCGCTGGCGGCGGTGCGCGACGCGCCGGTGGCCGGGGTGGAGATCGACGTGCAGTTCTCGCTCTACGTCATGGGCGCCGACCGGCACATGGACGAGATCTACGGCTGCATCGGTTTCCTGAAGGGCTCGGGCGTGTTCCTGCGCTCGAAGAACTTCTGCACGCGGCTGCGTGGCGATGCGGGCGCGGTGTTCGAGGCCGTGCGCCAGGCCTTCCTGCGCTTCGGCCCGGCCGAGGGCCATGTCACCATCGACCTCACCGCCTCGGCCAACAGCCCCTCGCCGCGCTGAAGCGGCCGCTGCCGCATGGCCCCGCGCCTCCACCCCGCGCTCCTTTTCGCCGCGGCGCTCCTGGTGCTGTGGGAGGGCTATACCCGGCTCACCGGCGTCTCGCCCATGGTGCTGCCGGGGCCGAGCGGCGTGATCCGGGCGCTGGTGGCCGAGCGTCAGGCGATCGCGCGGCACGCGTTCAGCACCATCGGCGTGGCGACCCTCGGGTTCAGCGCGTCAGTCTGCTTCGCCTTCGCCACCTCGGTCGCGCTGCATTTCCGGCCGTGGCTCGCGCGTGGGCTGATCCCGATCTTCGTCACCAGCCAGACCATCCCGCTGGTGGCACTCGCGCCGCTGATGATCCTGTGGTTCGGCTTCGGGCTGCTGCCCAAGGTGCTGCTGGTCATCCTCGTGACCTTCTTCCCGGTGCTCCTGAGCCTGCTTTCGGGCTACGCGCAGGTGCCGCGCGATTACCTGGACCTGCTGGCCTCGATGGGCGCGAGGCGGCGGCTGATCTTCCGCCGCGCCACCCTGCCCGCTACGCGGCCGTCCTTCTTCAACGGGCTCAGGATCTCGGCCACCTACGCCATCGTGGCCACGATCTTCGCGGAATATGCCGGCGCGCGGCACGGCCTCGGCATCTACATCCTCGCCGCGAAGAATAACTTCCGGGCCGACCTGGTGCTCGCCGCCGTGGTGGTCTCGGCGGGGCTAACGCTGGCGCTGCTCGGGGTGATCCAGCTGGTCGAGCGGCTGACGGCGCGGGGCGGGCGCCATGCTTGAGATCGCGGGCCTCACCATCGCCGTGGCGGAGCGCGACATCCTGCGCGGCCTCTCGCTCTCGCTCGATGATGGCAAATTCACCTGCCTGATCGGCCCCTCCGGCTGCGGCAAGAGCACGGTGCTGCGCTGGCTGGCCGGGGTGCTGCCCGACACGCTTGCGGCCAGCGGGCGGCTTACGCTCGACGGCGCTGCCGCCGAAGCCCCGCACCCAGCGATCACCTACCAGCCGCAGACCGACGCGCTGTTTCCCTGGCTCACGGTGGCCGAGAACGCCGCCCTCGGCCTCGAGGTCGCGGGCGTGCCGCGGCGCGAGGCCGTGGCGCGGGTCACGCCGATGCTCGCGCCCTTCGGGCTCGAGGGCACCGCCGGCCTCTTTCCCGACGCGCTCTCGGGCGGCATGCGGCAGCGCGCCGCGTTCCTGCGGACCATCGCCCGCGGCGGGCGCTGGCTGCTGCTGGACGAACCGTTCTCGGCCCTCGACGCGGTCACGCGCATCCGCATGCAGCGCTGGCTCTGCGACCGCCTCGCGGCCGAGCCGAGGGGCGTGCTGATGGTCACGCACGACCTGCACGAGGCCACCGCCCTGGCCGACCGCATCCTGGTCATGGCCGGCCCCCCCGGCCGGATCGTCGCCGACATCGCCGTGCCCGGCCCGCGCGCCACGCGGGGCGAGGCCGACCTCGCGCCGCTGCACGAAACTCTGAAATCCCTGCTTCTGGAGGAGGAAGACCGATGACTGCCCGCACCCTGCTCGCCGCCTCGCTGACCGCACTGCTGCCCGCCGTTGCCACCGCCGAGCCGATCGAGGTCGCGCTCGACTGGACGCTCAACACCAACCATGTCGGCCTCGTCGCCGCCCGCGACCTCGGCTTCTACGAGGAGGCGGGGCTGGAGGTGGAACTGCTGCCCTATTCCGACACCAGCTCCACCGCGTTGCTGGCGAGCGGCGTGGCCGATTTCGCCTACATGACCTCGCTCGGCTTCATGAGCGCGCGGGCGGGTGGCGTGGACATCGTGGCGCTCTGGGCGACCATGCAGCACGAAGCCGGGCGGCTGGTCTACAACAGCGAGAACACCGCGATCACCCGGCCCGCCGACCTCTCGGGCAAGACCTATGCCGGCTTCGGCAGCGCCTGGGAGGACGCGCTGATCCGCACCATGATCGAGAACGACGGCGGCGAGCCGGTCTATGACACCGTGACCCTCAACACCGGCGCCTACGAGGCATTGGCCGCGGGTCGGGTGGACTTCACCCTGGAAGTGGCGACCTGGGAGGGCGTCAACAGCGAGCTTCTGGGCCGCCAGCAGTCCTCCTTCCGCTATGCCGACTACGGCATCCCCGACCAGCAGACCGGCTATATCGGCACCACCGGCGAGACGCTGCGCAAGAAACCGGCAATGGTGCAGGCCTTCATGCAGGCCACGCAGCGGGGCTACGAATGGGCCGCCGACAACCCCGAGGAGGCGGCGGACCTGCTGATCGCGGCCGGCGACTTCCCCACCCCGGAACTCGTCCGCGGCTCGATGCGGGTCATCGTGGAAGGCAACTACCTGCGCGACGGGGCCGTGCCGGTCGGCGCGATCGACGCGGCGCGGTTCGAGGCGATGGCGCGGTTCCTCTACGGCAGCGGCGTATTGAAGGACCCGGTCGGCGGCACCCTCGATTGGCCGGGCAGCGTCGCCGACTGGCACGATCAGGGTTGGATAGGAGAGTGAGCGGACGGTTCGATCACCCGTCCAGGAACTCTTGATGTAGGCTGCCGAGTGTAGCACAAGAGTGCATCACTGCGGGGTGGGACTGTTGTGATGATCTAGAAATATCAATGCGTTAGCGGCTCGATCCCTACCGCCGGAGCCAAAATCCCCAAGACCTGCTGAATTCCAAGGGTTTTTCCCAACCGGAGTCGGACACCCCCGCCTCCGGGCCCGCCCTGGTGCACACGGGGGCGGAGCAGGGGCGCGTCAGGGACCGGACAGCGACATCTCGAGCGTCGGGGGACGGCCTTATTCTGGCGCCGGCGCTGGCCCTGCCCCCGGGCACCCGCAAGGGTGAACCCCATCGACGATTTCGCTCTGGTGCTGTCGCTGCGCACGCATGTCCCCGCCGATGCGAGGATCCTGGCGCGCCGCCTCACCCAGATGAGCGACCAGGTCTTCGCCGCGGTGGCGGAGACGACGATGGCCCTTTCGACCCAGCAGGCCCGGGACATCCTGGTCAGGCTCGCGCGCTTCGAGATCGAGGCGTTCGAGCGCGCGCGTCGCGTCGCACCGTCCCGCTCGCGCGAAGTCGCGGCCTATGACCTCGCCCGCGAGGCCGCGACGCAGGAGACGCTCCGCCGCGTGCTGCTGCGCGACCGCGAAGTCACGCGGGCGCCGCTGCGCCATGTCGCCCAGCTGCTCGGGGTTCGGCTCGAGAAGGACTCCGAGGACTGGCTCGGCCTGGCGATCGATGCCACGCGGGTGCTGCTGGATGTGAGCGAGGGGCGCGCCCGCCGCGAGCAAGGCCGGTTCGACGAGCCGTTGCCGGCGTTCCGCGCCGCGCTGGCCGAACTCGACGGCGCTGCCCTCGCGCCGCTTCCGTCCCCCATCCAGACCTGCCGTTCCGCTGCGGCCCCGGTCTTTCGCGGCGGAGCCGCTGCCCTTCGCAACGGCGTCACCCGTCGCGCAAGCTGTTCCCGCTGGATCCGGCGCGCCGTCCGATCCGGCGGGCGTCAGCCGGGCGATCCCGGCTGACCCGACCAACGGGATCGGCATGCCCGCGCCGCGGGCAGTGGCGATGCACGAGCCGCCCGTGCCGCACGCCCTTTCCTGTTCGGACGGTGACGCCGCAGAGACCTGGACCGCGACAAGTCGGCCGATCCCAGCTGCATCGCGGCCGGTGCGGACCCCCGGTCAGGAGGAGGTCTTCCGCTTCTATCTCGGCCATCTCTCGCCGGAATTTCAGAAGGCGGTTCTCAGGGCCGAGGGTCCCAGCGTCGGTGAGGCTTATCAAGTCTATGACGAAGTGAAATCGAAGGGCTTCCAGGACAATCGCTTCCACGTCTGGCAAAAGACCATCCCCACGACGGGACCGAAGTGGTGGGCCGGTGCCAGTTTCGTGGACATGAAGATAAGACCGTGACCAAGGGACCGGAGATCACAAATGAAGAGACGGACGTTCAGCCGCGAGTTCAAGATCGAGGCGGTGAAGCTGGTGACGGAGCGCGGCGCGGCCGTGCCGCAGGCCTGCCGCGAGCTTGAGCTCTCGGAACGTGCTGCGGCGGTGGATGCGAGAGCTGGAGAATGTTCGGCTTGGTGCGCTCCCCGGGAACGGCCCGCATGCCGAGCAAGCCGAGATCGTCGCATTGAGAAAGGAGGTCGCCCGTCTCGGGGCGGAGCGTGACATCCTGAAAAAGGCAACTGCGTTCTTCGCGAGGGACGCGACATGGGGTTCGCCTACATTGCCAAGCACGGCCGGTGAGCTGGCTATGTCCGGCGCTCGGCGTCAGGCGGACAGACCCAACCAGAAGTCGCTGGCCGATTTCACCTCCATCTGGACAGCCGGGGCTGGCTCTACGTCGCCGCTGTGCTGGACCTGTTCTCACACCGCGTCGTGGGCTGGTCGATGAAGGCCGAGCGCGACGCATCGCTCGTCATGGATGCCCTCAGGATGGCCGTGTGGAGGCGCGGAAGGGCCGACGCGCTGATGCGTCATGCGGACCAGGGCAGCCTATAGACGAGCGAGCCGTTCCAGCGTCTCCTGGTGGATCACGGCATCACCTGCCCGATGAGCCGGTCGGGAAATGCTGGGACAATTCGGCCATGGAGAGCTTCTTCTCTTCGCTCAAGACCGAGCGCTCGGCCCGCAAGACCTACCGCAAGGGCCGATGTGTTCGACTACACCGAGAGGTTCTACAATCCAAAGCGGGGCCACTCGAAACTGGGCTACCTCAGCCCAATTCAGTTCGAGGCTCGCGCCGGGCTACCGTAACCGGGCGTCCACGAAACCGGCAGCAGGCTACTCAAGGCCATCCTCCGAAGCGTCTTGTTCTCCACTGGGATCGGCAGTCCAAGGTCGGTAATGGCCGCAAGCGTCTGACGCAGGCGCCCCATGCGTCGCGGATTCTGCCCCCCGGGGAAGGCGCCGAAGGCATCGACGCTCCGGAAGGAGAGCGTCTGCGGATAGGTGATCCGCCTCGCGATGGTGAAGTCCTGCCGGCCGACCTTGAGGGGAATGCCCCCTCGTCTCCAGCCGCGCCAGGTCTCGAGCCGGGGCTGATGGCCCGCGAGTTAGCGTCCGCGCAGGTGGTGTAATTTCGCTGGCTCTGCCGGTGTAACCCGAGGTGGCCATCGAGGTGTATGGTCGAGGTGGAGTTTCGACGCTTCAACCACGGACCACAGGAGACCCCGATGAC
>NZ_WKKA01000021.1 GCF_009674885.1 Paracoccus sp. S-4012 | reverse complement strand
TGATGGTCGAGGCCTTCGCCCAGATCGACAAGGAGGAGATCGACCCCATCCTCAGCATCACGGCCAAGGCCGCCTGATCATGATCTCAGGCCATCTCACGATTTACACCACGTTGACGGACGTGACCCCGCGATGGCCTCCGGGGCCGTCGGAGCGTTTGAGGCGGGCAGGCCCAACGAGAACATTTCCTTCTCAAAGGTTTGGCGGGTTACCTACGCCTCCCGGGGCTGCCTGCGCTGCCTGGAGCCTTCGACTTGAACCTTGCGCGATCAGCCTTCGGAACGGCGCTGCCCGGTGCCTTTCCAGCAGTGTTCCCAGCTTGGAGCGCACGTGGCTTTCGAGGGAGGGGCTCGGCATCTTGTACTCGGGGGGGTGCGCCGGATGATCTCCTTGCAGCCTTCGCTTCTTTGCCGCCAGCCTCAGTTGTGAGCGCGAGGGCCCGCCTTTCAGGCGAGTGCTGCGCGACAGATTTCGCCGGCTTCTCCCCGGCGAGATGCACATCGGACCCACCGCGCCTGGAAGGCGCTCTTGTATCCAGCGGATTCCAACGGGACTGCGGCGATGCACCAGGATATGCCTCGGGTCGAGGGGGTTTTGCCGCACCCCGGATCGCGCGCGGACGCTCGGCCGGAGATGTGCCGCGTTCGGGGCGGTCAACGGACGGCTCGTCCGGCAGGCGTCGCATGGTCAGACCCGGTTCGAGTTCGATCTGCCCGCCGAAGCGCGGGGCCTGCGCCGCCGCGATCTGCACGAAGGTTTCGTCCTGGCGCACCCGGATCAAGCCGATGGCGTCGCGGGTGATGCCGCCCCCCTCGCAGATCTTCGGCAGCAGCCAGCGCGCCTCGGCCCGTCCGGTATGGCCGACCGACAGCGCGAACCAGACCGCGTCGCCGAATTCGCCGCGCGGGCGCGGCGCTGGCGGCGCACCCGGGGCCGGCGTCTCCGCAAGCTCCTCGGGCACTGGCCGCCCCTCGCGCCAGAGGCGCACGAAGGCCGAGGCGACGACTTCCGCGCCGAAGCGTTCCAGCAGCAGCGCGGCGGTGTCCACCTCGTCGCCCGGCTCGGCGGTGAGGACCGGATGCTCCAGCACCCGCGCATCATCGCGCGCGCGCACATCGTCGGCCGAGGGCGCCTTGCCCCATTCTGCCTCGACCTTCGCGCCTTGCAGCAGCCGCTGCGCCTTCTTGTAGTCGGCCGAGGTGACGACCAGCGCCGACACTCCCTTTGCCCCCGCCCGCCCTGTGCGGCCCGAGCGATGCAGGAGCGTTTCGGCGTTCGTCGGCAGATCGGCGTGGATCACCAGTTCCAACCCGGGCAGGTCGATGCCCCGCGCGGCAACATCCGTGGCAATGCAGACGCGTGCCCGGCCGTCGCGCAGCGCCTGCAGCGCATGGGTGCGCTCCTGCTGGCTCAGTTCGCCCGACAGTGCCACGGCCTTGAAGCCGCGATTGCCCATCCGGGCGAGCAGGTGGTTCACGTTGGCCCGCGTCTTGCAGAAGACGATGGCCGTCGGCGCCTCGTGAAAGCGCAGCAGGTTGAAGATCGCGTTCTCGCGGTCGCGCGCCGCCACGCTGAACGCGCGATAGGCGATGTCGCCGTGCTGGCGCGCCTCGCCCTGCGCGACGATTCGGAGCGCGTCCTTCTGGAACTCGGTCGCCAGCTTCGAGATGGCGGGCGGCACGGTGGCCGAGAACATCAGCGTGCGGCGGTCCGCGGGTGCAGACTGCAGGATGAACTCCAGATCCTCGCGGAAGCCAAGGTCGAGCATCTCGTCGGCCTCGTCCAGCACGCAGGCGCGCAAGGCCGACAGATCGAGGCTGCCGCGTTCCAGGTGGTCGCGCAACCGACCGGGGGTACCCACGACGATCTGTGCGCCCCGCGCCAGCGCCCGGCGTTCGGTGCGATAGTCCATGCCGCCCACGCAGGTCGCGATCTGCGCGCCCGCATCGGCATAAAGCCAGCCAAGCTCGCGCGCGACCTGCAGCGCCAACTCGCGGGTCGGCGCAATCGCCAGCGCTAGGGGCAGCCCGGTATCCAACAGCCGGTCGCCATCGAGGATGTCCCCGGCCGTCGCCAGCCCGAAGGCCACCGTCTTGCCCGAGCCGGTCTGGGCCGACACCAGGATGTCTCGCCCCGCCGCCTCGGGGGCCAGCACTGCCTGCTGAACAGAGGTGAGGCTGTCATAGCCCTTGGCAGCCAGGGCCGCGGCCAGCGGCGCGGCGAATTCGAGATCGGTCATTTATACTTACCAGGAGAGGATGCCGCGCATCCGATGAGCGGCACCATGCCTTCGCGGTGGGACCCCATGCCCCGCCACGCCGGAATCTTCGGGCCGAAGGACGCGCGCTTACCTGCGAGGCGGGCACGAGTCAATGGAAGCCTCAGACTTCGGACTGGGGAGGCTTCACGGTCGGCGCGCTGTCTCGAACAGCGGGCAAGCAAAATCGATCCGGAATCGCCCATCCGGGACGTGGCAACCGAACACCAGTGCGTCGCCCTACACCGCCGCCGGCCGGACGAAGCCCGCGCTCGCCTTCATCAGCGTGCGGGTATAATCGCTCGACACGTCGCCCGACGCGAGCGCGCCCTTGCCCAGCTCCTCGACTGCGCGGCCGCCCTGCATGACGAGCAGCCGGTCGCACATGTGATCGATCACCGCCAGATCGTGGCTGACGAACAGATAGGTCAGAGCCCGCTCGCGCCTGAGTCGCGACAGAAGGTTCAGAATCTCGGCCTGAATCGAGGCGTCGAGCGCGCTGGTCGGCTCGTCCAGCAAAACGACGGTCGGTTCCAAGATCAGTGCGCGGGCAATCGCGACTCGCTGACGTTGGCCGCCCGACAACTGATGCGGCAGGCGGAAGCGGAAGGCGGGGTCCAGCCCGACATCGGACAATGCCTGCGTGACGCGGTGGTCCGTCCGGGGGAAACGGTGGATCGCGAGCGGCTCGGACAGGATGCGATCGATCGTGTGGCGGGGGTGCAGCGAGCCATAGGGATCCTGAAAGACCATCTGCACCTGCCGGGTGAAAGCCTTGCTGCGGCGCCTTTCCAGCGGCTGCCCGTCCAGCAGGACGCGCCCGCCGGCGATCGGGGCAAGTCCGCAGATCGCGCGCAGCACAGTGGACTTGCCCGATCCGGATTCACCGACCAGCCCACAGGACGCGCCGGGCTCGACCCGGCACGACACCGAATCGACGGCGAGGACCCGCCGCGCTCCCTCGCCGAAGACGACCGACAGGTTTTCCACCTCGATGCGGGGCGGCGCGCTCAAGCGTGGCTCCATGCGTCCTGGCGCTGCAGGGTGGGCAGGTCGCCCTGCCCGCCACCGATCCGGGGCAGGCAGTTGAGCAGGCCCTGCGTGTAGGGGTGCTGCGCCTCGGCCAGCTGCTGCGCTTCGATCTCCTCGACGATGCGGCCGCGATACATCACCAGCACACGATCGCAGAAGGTGGATACCAGCCGCAGGTCGTGGCTGATGAAGATCAGCCCCATGCCGCGCCGGCGCACCAGGTCGTCGAGGATGCGCAGCACTTCGAGCTGCACGGTCACGTCCAGCGCGCTGGTCGGCTCGTCCGCGATCAGCAGTTCGGGTTCCGTCACCGTCATCATGGCGATCATCACCCGCTGGCCCATGCCGCCAGACAGTTCGTGCGGATAGGCGGCGAGCACGCGTTCGGGGTCGCGGATCTGCACCTCGGTCAGCATGTCGAGCGAGCGGCGGCGGATTTCATCACGGGGGGGGCGGCCGTGGACGCGCAGCGCCTCGGCGATCTGGCGGCCCACGGTCATCACCGGGTTCAGCGAATAGCGGGGGTCCTGCATCACCATCGAGATGCGGCGGCCGCGGACCCTGCGCATCTGCCGTTCGGGCAGATTGCGCAGATCGGTGCCGTCGAAGGTCAGGCGGCTCGCCTCGACCCGGCCGGGCGGGCGAATGAGGCTCAGGATGGCACGGCCGGTCATCGACTTGCCCGACCCGGATTCGCCCACGATGCCGACCCGCTCGCGCCCGACATCGAAGGAAATGGCGCGCACCGCATGGAACGGGCCGCGGCGGGTGTCGAAGGTCACGGAAAGGTCGCGGACGGACAGCAGCGGCTCGGTCATTTGGTGGCCGCCCTCGGGTCCAGCACGTCGCGCAATGCGTCGCCCAGCAGGTTGAAGCCGAGGCTGACGGTCAGAATCGCGATGCCGGGGATGGTGGCGACCCACCAGTGCGACAGCAGGTATTGCCGCCCGGTCGAGATCATCGCCCCCCATTCGGCCTGCGGCGGCTGCGCGCCGAGGCCGAGAAATCCCAGGCCTGCCGCCGTCAGGATGATGCCCGCCATGTCCAGCGTGACCCGCACGATCACGGAGGACAGGCACATCGGCATGACATGCCCGGTGATGATCCGGAACGTCCCCGCCCCCTGAAGGCGTGCGGCGGCGATGTAGTCGGACCCGCGCACCGTCAGCGTCTCGGCCCGGGCGACGCGCGCATAGGCGGGCCAGGCCGTCAGCGCGATGGCGAGGACCGCGTTGAAGATGCCGGGGCCGAGCGCCGCCACAAAGGCCATCGCCAGGATCAGCCGGGGGAAGGCCAAGAAGATGTCGGTGATCCGCATGAGGATCCGGTCGGTCCAGCCGCCGAGCGTGCCCGCCACGGTGCCGACAATCAGCCCGAACACCGGCGCCGTCACGGCCACCAGCGCGACGATGTAAAGCGTGACGCGCGCGCCATAAACGATGCGCGAGAAGACGTCGCGGCCCAGTTCGTCGGTGCCGAGCAGGTGCCCCTCCCATCCCGGCGGGTTCAGGCGACCGGGAAGATTCTGGGCATTCGGCGGATGCGTCGCAATCCAGGGCGCAAACACCGCCATCAGCACCAGCAGCACGATGATCCCCAGGCCGATCATTGCCAGCCAGTTCGACGACAGCGTCTGCCAGGCGTTCCAGAACGCAATGCTGCGAGCCTGGAAGCGCGAGCGGGGCGTGTCGGTGGCGAACCACTCGCGGATCGTTGGCGGGGTCTGGACGCCGCTCATCGCGCCCTCGGATCGACAAGAGTGTACAGGATGTCGGACAGCAGGTTCATGACGATGAACATGGCCCCGATCACCAGCGTGCCGCCAAGGACGGCGTTGAAGTCGGCCGCGAACAGCGCCTGGGTGATGTAAAGGCCGAGGCCCGGCCATGCGAACACGGTTTCGGTCAGCACCGATCCCTCCAGCAGCCCGGCATAGGAGAGAGCGATCACCGTGATCAGCGGCACCATCGCGTTTCCCAGCGCATGGACCCAGACCACCCGCCATTCCGGAACGCCCTTCACGCGGGCGGCGATCACGTATTCCTGCCCTAACTGTTCCAGCATGAAGGACCGCGTCATCCGCGAGATATAGGCCATCGAGAAATAGCCCAGCACCCCGGCCGGCAGCACCACATGGGCAAGCGCGTTGCGGAACACGTCCCACGCATCCGACAGGGCGCTGTCGATGATGACCGATCCGGTCACGCGCGTGACCTCAAGCTCGTAGATGAACTGCTCGGTCACGTCGAGCCTCCCGGGCCCTGCGGTCCAGCCCAGCTGGCCATAGAAGATCAGCAGTGCCACCAGCCCAAGCCAGAACACCGGCATCGAATAGCCCAGAAGCCCCACCACCCGGATGACGTGGTCGGGCCATCGTCCCTGGTTGACCGCGCCGATGACGCCCGCCGGGATCCCCAGCATCACGCCGATGATCGTGGCGATCGTCGCCAGTTCAAGCGTTGCGGGAAAGGTGCGGCGGATATCCTCGACGACAGGACGTGAGGTCAGGTTCGAGTGGCCGAGATCGCCCGTCACCACGTCGCCCACATAGTCGACGAACTGCACCGCCAGCGGCCGGTCGAGCCCCATCGCCTCGCGCGCGGCCTCGTACTGGGCCTGCGTTGCCCGGTCGCCCACGACGGCCAGCACCGGGTCCAGCGGCACGACCCGGGCGATGAGGAACGTCACCAGCAGCAGGCCGAACAGCGTGACGACGAGCGAGAAGGCGAAGCCTCCCACTCGTTTCACAACGTGGGGGAGGCCGGACGAACCGAAGCGCGCGCGACCGGAGCCGCGCGGGTCTTCGATGTCGGCGGGGGTCATCGCCCGCGTTTACTGCGGCGTCTTCGTCACCGGCCAGTAGAAGGCCGAGGCGACGGCGCCGCCAGCCGTGAAGCCCTCGACGTTCGGCTGCATCGCCGTCTGCTCGATCCGCTGGAAAAGGATGATGAAGGGCGAGGATTGCTGGCTGATGCGCTGCATTTCCTCATACATGCCGCGACGGGTCGCCTCGTCCTGTTCGACCACGGCGGCCTCGACCATCGGCGTCGTCTCGGTCGCCGGATAGGCGTTGCGCCAAGCGAGATTGCCGGTCAGCTGCGCCTCGTCCGAGTTGTCGGGGTTCAGGGCGAAGACCGAGGCGTTGGTGTGCGGGTCGGGATAGTCCGGGCCCCAGGTTTGCAGCGTCAGTTCGTGGTTGCGGGCGCGATAGATCGACAGCGCCTCGGCCCCCGTGACGGAACGGATCGACATGGTGATGCCCACCTGCGCCAGCGTGCCCTGCATCGCCTGGCTGATGTCGATGCGTTCCTGTTCGTTGCGGATCAGCATCTCGATCTCGAACCCATCAGGATAACCCGCCTCCGTCAGCAGTGTCCGTGCCCGGTCAAGGTCCAGCGAGAACGGTTCGTCCTCGATGGCGCCCAGGAATCCGGCGGGCAGGAACGATTGGTGCACGACGTTCGTGCCGTTCACGATCGTGTCGGCCATGCCCTGATAGTCGATCGCGTATTTCAGCGCCTCGACCACCTGCGGATTGGCGAGGATCTCGTTCTTCTGGTTGGCCGAGACGTAGTAAAGCTGGCCGCGCAGGTTGTCCTCGATCTTGACGCCCTCGTTGTCGCGGATGGCCGCGACGTCGGTCGGGGTCATGTTCCGCGCCATGTCCACGTCGCCGGCTTCCAGCAGCAGGCGCTGGGTCGCCGGCTCCAGCACGTGCCGGATGAAGACCCGCTGCATGACGAGGTCACCCGCGCGATGCCAGTTGGGGTTTGCCTCGAGGATCACCGACTCGTTCGGGGACCACGAGCGCAGCGCATAGGGGCCGGAGCCGGCCGAGTTGCGGCTGAGCCAGGCGTTGCCGAAATCCTCGCCCTCGGCGTTGGCGGCAACCGTTTCCATGTCCACGATCGAGCCTGCCTCGGCGGTCAGCGCGTTATAGAGGAAGGTCGCCGCGAAGGGGCGGTCGGTCTCAATCACCAGCGTGCGGTCGTCGGTGGCGCGAACCTTCTGATCGACGTTTTCCGGTGTCAGGCCGAACTGGCCGATCACGAAGGAAGGGGTCTGGTTCAGTTTCACCACCCGCTGCAGCGAGAAGGCGGCGTCCTGCGCCCGCACGGGGTTGCCGGATGCGAACTGCCTGCCCTCGGTCATGGTGAAGGTGAAGGTCATCCCATCTTCGGACACGGACCATTCCGACGCGAGGCCGGGGATCGGCGTCAGCGTCTCGGGGTCGAGTTCGACCAGCGTCTCGTAGATGTTGTTGATCTGATCCTGCCCCGAGAACTCGAAGCTCTGCGCCGGGTCGAGCGAGATCATGTCGTCGATCGACGTGGCGATCACCAGCGTGTCGGGCGGCGTTTCGGCCAGTGCAAGGGGGGTCGCCAGAACGCTGCCCAGCAGCACCGTGCTGGCCAGAAGGTGGGTGCGGACATGGAACACGGGTCAAACCTCTCGTGCGGACGGGCGAAAATCGGGGTTGCGCGGATAGCAATTGTGCCTTCACGCTATGTCAGGTTTCTGTTTGTGGCAAACGGCTTGTGCGTTCCCCGCGTGAGCGGCGGGCTTGCCGATGGCGCATTGGGACGAGTGATGGATGTCCCGAGCGCGGGGGGTGTTTCTTGCAGGATTCAGCAGGCGAAACGCAGCGAGCGGCAGTTATCCCACAGATCTCGCGCGCCTCGACCTTCGCGTTTTCGCCGATCCGCAGGCGGGTGATCCGCCGGCCGCTGGTCTCCACAACGTAGAGCCAGCGCTCCTCGGCGTCGAAGCGGATTTCGTTCGTGAAGGCGAAGCTGTCGGCGACGATCCGGGCGCCGCGCTCATCCAGGACGGCAACGTAGCCGTCGGCGACGTTCTGGCTGATCGCGGACATCCAGTTGCGGATCCGTGTCGAGACGGTGATCCAGATGCGGCCGCGGCGATCGCGCAGGACGAAGTTCACCTTGCCGACCGGCTGCCCGTTGATCCGGTCAAGCAGGACCTCGGTGCGGGAGCCGTCGTGGGACATCCGCTCGAGCCGGTCTGTGCCGAAATTCGAGATCAGGAAGCTACCGTCACGGTCGAAGGCGAGGCCATTCGGCAATGTTGTCGTGGGCGTGAAGCGATCGGTTTCGTCCTCGGCCGCCGCGAAGCTGTCGTCCTGCACCTGCGCGATCAGGCTCTGGCTGCCATCGGCGCCGATGCGCATCACGCCGCCGCGCGCGTCGGCCGACCAGAGTGTGCCGTCGCGCTCGGCCAGGATGCACTCGGGGCGTTGCAGGGCGCGTCCGACGTGGCGCACGCTGGCGGGATCGACCTAGAAGCCGTCAATCGCGTTGCGCGCCATCAGAACCCCATTTGATCGCCGCCCTTCAGGGCCAGGATCTCGCGCGCGTCGGCGGGGGTGGCGATTTCCAGCCCGAGCTCCTCTAGGATGCGGCGGATCTTGCTCTCCTGCTCGGCGTTGGAGCGCGCGAGCTTGCCGGCGCCGATATAGAGGCTGTCCTCCAGCCCGACTCGGACGTTGCCGCCCATCATCGCGGCTTGGGTAATCAGCGGCATCTGGTGGCGGCCCGCACCGAGGACCGACCAGCGATAGGCATCGCCGAACAGCTTGTCGGCGGTTTGCTTCATGAACATCAGGTTCTCGGGCGCCGCGCCAATACCGCCCAGGATGCCGAAGATCATCTGGATGAAGAACGGCGGCTTCAGCAGGCCGCGATCCACGAAGTGGGCGACGTTGTAGAGGTGGCCGACGTCATAGCACTCATGCTCGAACCGCGTGCCATGCGCCTCGCCCAGGTTCCTGAGGATGTATTCGATATCCCGGAACGTGTTGCGGAAGATGAAGTCGTCGGTGCCTTCGAGATAAGGCTTTTCAGTCGTGCTTCCAATGGCGGTCCTTCCACGCCATCGGGAAGATGCCGAAGTTCATCGAGCCCATGTTCAGCGAGGCCATCTCAGGCTTCGCCGCAATCGCACCTTCGAGCCGCTGCTCCATCGTCATGGTCAGTCCACTGCGGTGGTGATGTTCACCACGGCGTCGGTTGATTGCTTGATCCGAGGCAGTAACTGCCCGAACACCTCCGCAGATGGCGAGGGCCGGCCGTCGTTCGGATCGCGGGCATGCAGGTGCAGGATCGCGGCGCCGGCTCCGGCGGCCTCGATCGCGGATAGCGCGATCTCGTCGGGCGTGATCGGCAGCGCGTCTGACATGGAGGGCGTGTGGATGCCGCCCGTCACGACGCAGGTGATGATGACCTTGTTGGGTTTGGTCGCCATGAAGTGGCGTCCCTTAATCCTCGATGATGGCGACGGCGCGGGTGAAGCCGGCCGAGCCGGCCTCGATCTTGAACGGGAAGCACGACCTGCCGGATGCCGCGGAGCTTCGTCTCCGAGGGTCAGTCCATCCGGTGTTCGATGAGCCGGCCTGGGTGCCGAGGCGGCATAGTGAGCGCGATCAGTGATGCAAAGAGTCGGCAAAGTATGCCGACCTGGACCATGAAAGGCGGAGTACAGGCAGCGCGCGCCAATCCGAAAAACCAAATCGTCTGAGATAGTGAGTGGCGGAGAGGGTGGGAAACGCCGATCATTGGAATACCGGCCACATTTCAATCAGTTAGGACTGCTTCATCGTAAGTTTTGTAGCGCAGGTTGCAGCGCGAACTGTAACAGAGACGCCACCTCGCGACGATACCACCCTGCGCGCATCTTGACCAGCTGCAGCGCCCACGAAAAGGGCAAGGGCGGGCCCTACTCTGACCGGTTGCTGAATTAGTCGGCGTGCTGGGGGTAGTAGAACTTCGGACATTCCGGGATCGTCTGGGAGCGTCACATCGACTCGACGGGGCTCTGCGAACGGCGGATCATCTCTTCGCAGTCGTCTTCGCGGCTACCCGATGCTGCGCTTCACGCGGGATGCCCGCTCGAAGACCCTGCCGTCCGCTATCACGCCAATCTCTCACATATCCCGCGTCAACCATAGGGCGATGTCGGGCCACAGGATCACCGCCACCACCAGCAGCGTCAGCGCGGCCACGTAGGGCAACACCGCCCGCGCCGCGGCGATGAGGTTCACCCGTGCGATACCGCAGGTAACAAAGAGGCTCGCCCCCACCGGTGGCGTGATGAGGCCGACAGCGAGGCCCATCACCGTAACGATCCCGAAATGCACCGGGTCGATCCCGACCTGCCGCGTCATCGGCCAGAACACCGGCACCAGGATGATGATGGCGGCACCAAGGTCGAGGATCATCCCCGCCACTAGGTAGACCGCGAGGATCAGCAGCAGCAGCACCGTGGGATTGCCGGTCAGTTCGAGGATCAGCCGGGCGGCCTCCTGCGGCACCTGTTCGCGCGTGATGATCAACCCATAAAGGGTCGCGGCCGAGATCAGCAGCAAAACGACGCCGTTTGTGACGGCGGTGTCGAGCATGATCCGCGGCAGGTCGCGCCAGCGGATGCTGCGGTAGACGACCATGCCGACCAGCAGCGCGTAGGCGACCGCGAGAACCGACGCCTCGGTCGGCGTAGCGATGCCGAAGCGGATCGAACCGATGATGACCACGGGCATGAAGAGGCCCCAGAGGCTGGCGACGAAGGCCCGCCAGACCGCCCCCGGCGTGGGCCGTGGCCCGCGCGGATAGCCGGCGCGCATCGCCATCCACCAGGTCACTAAGATCATCACCGCCGCCATCAGCAGCCCCGGAATCAGCCCGGCGATGAAGAGCCGCCCGACCGAGGTGCCGGTCACCACCCCGTAGATGATGAGCGGCACCGAGGGCGGGATCAGCACCGAGATGAGCGAGCCCGCCGCCACCACCGCGGCGGAATAGGCGCCGCCATAGCCCTTGGCCTGCATCTCGGGGATCATCACGCCCCCGATCGAGGAGGCCTCGGCTACGGCCGACCCAGTCATGCCGCCCATGATGGTGCCGGCGCCGATGCTGGCGTGGGCAAGCCCGCCCCGCATCCATCCCAGCAGCGCATAGGCGAGATTCATGATGTCGCGGGCGATGCCGCTGCGTGACATCAGCTGCCCAGCCAGCAGGAAGAACGGGATCGCCAGCAGGATGAAGCTGTCCATCGCCGCCGTCATCCGCTGCCCCACGAGGGTGGGCGGGATGCCGCCCCATGTCAGCGCCGCGAGGGAGGCGATCATCAGCGCAAAGCTGACCGGGACGTTGATAATCAGAAGGACGACGAAGCTTCCCAGCAGGATCGCTGTCAATGGGCGTCCTCCGGGTCCTGTGACGGCGGTGTCCGGCCGGTGATCCAGCCCAGCAGCACGTCGAGGGCGATCATCAGCGCCATTGCGCTGTAGCCCGCGTAGATCCAGCCCATGGGCACTCTGAGGATCGCCGATGGCTGATGGGCGGCAATGCCGATGAGTCGCGCATTGGTCCATAGGGTGTAGAGGCAGAGCGCCAGCACCAAAGCCTCGACCATGCGCGCCGAGAAGGTCTTCAGCCGCGCCGAAGGAACATGGTCCACGGCGCCGAGCGCGATATGGGCGCGATACCGCCAGGCGAGCCAGGCCGAAAGATAGGACACCCAGATGAAGGCGAAACGCGAGAATTCCTCGGTCCAACTCAATGGGTTGTCGAAGACGTAACGGGCGACGACCTGAATGAGGCTCGCGATGGTCATCGCCGCGAGCCCCGCGATCAGCACGGCCATGACGCCGCGCTCGAGCCATGCCCAGGCGCGGGCCAGGCCCTCGCGGCCGGTCCACGCCTGCGCGCTCACTCGCCGATCGCCTTGATCTGCTCGATCATGTCCTGATCAAGTTCGGACTGCGAGGCGGCGATGTCGCGCACGGCCTCACGGAACGGTGCGGTATCGACCTCGATCACCTCCATGCCGTTCTCCTTCAGCTTCTCCAGGTTTTCGGCTTCCAGTCGCGTGGCCTCGCTGCGCTGGAAAGCGGTCGCCTCGGTCAAGGCGTCGGTTACGATCGTCTGCTGCTCGGGGGTCAGGCTATCCCATTTCGACTGGCTCATCAGCACGACATGGGGGCCGAAGACATGCCCGGTCAGCATCAGGTAGTCCTGCACCTCCCAGAGCGAGTTGACGTAGGTGATGGTGATCGGGTTCTCCTGCGCGTCGATCACGCCCTGGCCAAGGCTGGTGAAGACCTCGCCCCAGGCCATCGGGATCGGCGCCGCGCCGAGCTTCTCGAAGGCGGCGATATGGACCGGGTTCTGCATGGTCCTGAGCTTCAGGCCGTCCAGATCCTCGACGGCGCGGATCGGCTCGTTCGCGGTCAGGTGCCGCCAGCCGTTCTCCCACCAGCCGAGACCCTTGATCCCGGTGCCGTCGAACTCGGCCAGCAGCGCGGTGCCGATCTCGCCGTCGAGGACGGTCTCGACATGTTTCGAATCGCGGAACAGGAACGGCAGGTCCACGACGCCGATCCCGGGTGCGAAGGACAGCAGTGGTCCGGTCGAAATCACGGCCATGTCCACGGTGCCGAGCTGCAGCCCCTCGGCCAGCTCACGCTCCTCGCCGAGCTGGCGGTCGGGATAGGCCTCGACCGTGACCTCGCCGTTCGTTGCCTCGGCGACGCTGTCGGCGAAACGCATCAGGGCGAGATGGGTGGGATGCTCGGACGTGGTGCCGTGACCGGCCTTGATGACGACCTCGGCCGCGACGGGCTGGGCGCCGACGGCGATCAGCGCGACGAGTGACAGGGTTCTGAACATGGGATCCTCCTCTAACTCGGTTCAGCGAGCGATGCGGCGCATGCCGCAGCCCAGTGGGCGCGCGAGGCGGCCAGCCCCGCACGGATCGTTTCAAGCGGCGCCGGGTCGGGCGCGCGGACCGGGTCGCCGCGGCCGGGTCGGCGCAGCCGCAGCGGCAGTTCGAGGCCGCAGGGCGGGGCAGGGCGCGCGGCGAGGGCGCGGGCGACGGCGGTCCAGTCGATCAGCCCCTCGCCCAGAGGGCAGAAGCGCCAGGCGCCGGCGCCGTCATCGGCGATGTCCTTGAGGTGCAGGTGCACCACATGCCGCAGGGCATGGGGCAGGTCGTCGTCCGGCCGGGTGCCGCCGCCGGAATAGGTGAAAACGTTGCCGGCGTCATAATTCAGCCCGACGCCGGGATGGTTGATACGCGCCATCAGCGCCGCCCCCACTCGCCCGTTGCCGATCAGGTCGCCCGTGCCATGGCCGGGATTCTCGAGCGCGAGCGTCACCCCCGCCGCTTCGAGTTCGGGCAGCGCGCCCTCAATCACGCGGAGAATCGCACACTCGTCGGCGGCGGGCCCCGCATTGGTGATAAGGATCGCCGCGCCCAGCCCGGCGGTGAAACCGATGCGGCGAGCGAGCATCGCGGGCGCATCGGGATGCGACAGGTCGAAATGCGCCGACACCGCCGGGGCCGTCAGCCCATGCGCCGCAAGGCGCCGGCGCAGCGCGGCCGCGTCCTCGACCCCGAGGTCGCGCTCGTCGAAATCCACATAGCCGCGGATGAAGGCCGGCTCCACCCCCGTCATCCCCAGCGCCGCCAGCACCTCGAGCGCGACGTCCAGCGGGTGGCCGTCAAAGGCAACCGTTGATACCGAGAGCGCGGGGCCGTCCACCTCAGCCGCGCACGATCAGCTCGGACGCTTCCCTGACCTTCGCCGGCGTCAGCGCCTCCCGCCAGTCGTCGCGGACGACCACCGACTTGGCAAAGCGCATCAGCCGCAGCGCCGCATCCGAGGGGACCTTGGGCGAAAAGCCGAACCACATGGCGATCTCGACATTCAGGTGCCCGATCAGGAAGTCGAGCGCCGCCTGCCGGTCGATGCCGTATTTCTCGGCGCATTCGTCCACCGCCTCGACCATCGTGTCGACGAAGGGCATGGCGACCATCTCCGACAGCCCCGGCTCGAGGATGGCCAGCTGCTCCAGCGTGACGCGATGGGTGCAGATGATCGGCCCCCACATCGCCTCGCAGATGGCGGCGCCGCGGGCATAGTCCTCCTCCGGCCCCTGCATCAGCGCGCAGACGATCGCCTGCGGGGCTACCCCGCCGTGATAGTCGTGCCGCTCCTCCGGCGTCTTGACATCGCTGAAGAGCGGCGGATGGCAGGGGTGGCCGACGAAATAGGTGATGTCGGCGCGCTCGGGCAGGACGCCGGCATAGGGGGCGGCCGCGTCGAGGATCAGGATCATGGTGCCGGGCGCGACCTGCGGCACGATCTCCGACGCGACCTTGCCGATGATCTGGTCAGGCAGCGCGAGGACGATGACCTCGGCCTCGTGCAGCGCCTGCGCCTGCTCCCGGACCTCAATATCGGCTTCTGCCAGCCGCGTCCGCCCGGCCGCGCCGATCTCGACCGCACGCACGTCGTAACCCGCGTCCCGCAGCTTGCGCGTGATACGAAGCCCCATCTTCCCCCCGGCACCGAGCACTGCGATCCGCACCGCCATCTGAAGCCTCCGCTGTTGACTGATCATACCAGTATTCCGGTTGGGTGAGTTCTGTGTCAACAAAACAAAATCGTTGCCCAACCCTGCACTGGTATAGTCAGCTTGCGACCGGGAGGAGGCACGATGGAAGTCACGCTGGAGCAGGGGCAGGTCGCGGCGCGGATCGATGACGGGGCAGTCACGCGGCTGGCAGCGCATGGCGTCGAGGTCCTGCGCGGCCTCGCCTGCATCCTGCGTGACGCGGACTGGGGCACCTATGCGGCCGAGGATGTGCAGGACGAGGTGGGGGCGACAGGCTTCATCCGGCGCTGCCGGTATGCGGGCGGCGCGGTGGAAGGGGAGGTCCGTTTCACCGTCACGGCCGGCGGCCTCGACGCCGAAGCGCGGCTGATCTGCCACGCCCCGCTCGACGTCAACCGCGCAGGTTTCGTGGTGCTGCACCCGCTCTCGGGGGTCGAGGGGGCGCCGCTGACTGTGCGCCATCCGGACGGCAGCACCGAGGAGACCCGCTTCCCCCAGGAAATCGCCCCGGCCCAGCCGGTCCGCGACATCGCCGGCCTTGCGCACGAGGTTCACGGCGTTCCAGTCGAGATCAGCTTCAAGGGTGAGGTCTTTGAGATGGAAGACCAGCGGAACTGGACCGATGCGTCGTTCAAGACCTACTGCCGCCCGCTGTCGCTGCCGCGGCCGTTCATGCTGCGTCCGGGCGAGGTGATCCGGCAGCGAGTGCGCGTCGCCGTTGGCGCGCGCCGTGCCGCCGGGCAGACCGGGGCAGGCGCCGCCGCGGTGCCGGCTCGCTTCCCCGCCATCGCGCTCGCCGCCGAGCCGGCCTGGGGTCCGGCGCCGGACGCAGGGACGCTCGCGGGCAGCGGCGCGCGGATGTTGCAGGCGCGGGTTGGAGTGGGCGAGTGGGACGACTGGCTCGCTGCCGCGGCGTGGGCCGCTGATGCGGCGGGCCTCGGCCTCGCCGTCGAACTGGTGGGCGATCCGGGCGACGCGCCGCGGCTCGCGGCGGTGCTGGCGACGTCAGGGGTCCGCCCTCGGCGCGTCTCCGGCATCGCCCCCGCCTGGCTCGCGAGCCGCCAGCCCGAGGAGCCTTGCCCGCCCGGCCCCGGCCCCGCCGACTTCGCCCGCGCCCTGCGCGCTGCCTTCCCCGACGCCACGGCCGCCACCGGCCTCTACACCTGCTTCACCGAACTCAACCGCTCGCGCCCCGACCCCTCGCATGGCGACGTCGTCAGCCACGGCACCGCCGCCATCGTCCACGACGCGAGCGATGCCGCGGTTTTGCAGACGGCCGAGGCGCTGCCCGCCGTCTTCGCGTCGTCGCGCCGGATCGCCGGGGACCGGCCGCTCGCGCTGAACCTCTGCGCCATCGGCATGCGGAGCAATCCCTACGGCGCGGCGCTGCGGCCGAACCCGCAAGGGCAGCGTTTGACCATGACCGACCGCGACCCGCGGCAGGGCACCGACTTCGCCGCCGCCTTTGCCGTCGCCGCCTATGCCGCGGCCGCGCAGGCCGGGGCCGAGGAGATCGCCCTCGCCGCGCCCTCCGGCCCCTTCGCGGCGCAAGGTCCGCTTGCCGATGCCATCCGCGCGCTCGCCGCTGTCGCGGCCGGAACCCCCCGCGCGCTGCCCGTGACTGCCCCCGACATCACCGGCATCGCCAGCGACCGCGGCGCGGTCCTCGCGAACACCGGCGAGGCTCCCACCACCGTCGCCGGCCGCAGCCTGCCGCCCGGCCAGTGGCTCGTCCTCGACGAGGCCTTCGCATGACCCACCGCGGTTGCCTCATCGGCTGCGGCTTCTTCGCGCGGAACCACATGCACGCCTGGACCGACTTGCCCGGCGCGCGGATCACCGCCGTCTGCGACACCGACCGCGCCCGCGCCGAGGCCTTCGCCCGCGACTTCGGCGTCGCTAGCATCTACACCGACGCCGCCGAGATGCTCGCTGCCGAGCGCCCCGACTTCTGCGACATCGCGACCACGCCGCCCTCGCATCGCGCCCTTGTGGAACTAGCGGCGCCCCACGCGCGCCTGCTGATTTGCCAGAAGCCTATCGCCGACACGCTCGAGGACGCCCGCGCCATGGTCGCGGCCTGCGAGGCGGCGGGCGCGGCCCTCGTCATTCACGAGAACTTCCGCTGGCAGGCGCCGCTCGTCCGAATGAAGGCGGTGATCGAGCAGGGCGGCATCGGCACCCCGCGCCACGGCCGCTTCGAGTTCCGGCACAAATGGGACGTCTATGCCGGCCAGCCCTACCTCGCCGAATTTCCGCGCCTCGCCATCATGGACGTGGGCGTTCATGTCTTCGACCTCGCGCGGCATTTCATGGGCGAGGCGGCGGCGATCACCTGCGAGACGCAGCGCCGCAACCCGCGTGTCGCGGGCGAGGATGCCTTCACCGTGCTGACCCGCCACGCCACCGGCGACGTGTCGGTCTGCGACGTGTCCTTCCATTCGCGCTACGACCCCGAGCCCTTCCCGCAGGTCTGGGCGCGGGTCGAGGGCGACGAGGGCACGATCGAACTGCTGCCCGGCCATCGCCTGGTCATCCACGGCGAGGCGGGGCGGGTGGAGGAGGACGGGGAGCCACCCGTGCCTGCGTGGGGCGAGCGACCCTGGCATGTCGTTCAGGACAGCGTTCGCAGGTTTCAGGCGCATGTCATCGACGTGCTCGACGGCCGAACCATGCCGCAGCCCTCGGGTGCGGACAACGTCAGGACCCTCGCGCTCTGCCTCGCGGCCTATGAGTCGGCCGAGACGGGGCGGCGGGTCACACTGGAGGCGCAGACATGACGCAGCGAATCGAGGCCGACTACCTGATCGAGACCCCGCGCGACCCCGCGCGCGCCGCTGAAGACATCGCGGGCGAGCAGTCCTCGGGCACCTTCGTCGCCGTGCCGGGCGAGGACGCGCCCGGCGTCATCGCCGCCCGCGCGCGGGTCGAGCGGCTGGAGCTGCTGGACCAATCCGACACGCCCGCGCTGCCCGGTGCGCGCGGGCCGGGGCCGTTCCGGCGGGCGGCGGTGACGATCAGCTGGCCGCTCGACACCATCGGGCCGTCGCTGCCGAACCTCGTGGCGACCGTCGCGGGCAACCTGTTCGAACTCGCCGCGCTCTCGGGCATCCGGCTTCTCGATCTGCGCCTGCCCCCGGCCTTCGGCCACCGCTACCCCGGACCGCGCTTTGGAGTCGCCGGCACCCGCCGGCTGTCGGGCGTCGCCACGGGGCCGCTGATCGGCACCATCATCAAGCCGAGCGTGGGCCTCAGCCCCGAGGAGACCGCGGCGCTGACACGGCGGCTCTGCGAGGCGGGGATCGACTTCATCAAGGACGACGAGCTGCAATCGGACGGCCCGGCCTGCCCGTTCGAGGCCCGCGCCCGCGCTGTGCTGGTCGAGATCGACCGCCACCGCCAGCGGACCGGGCGCAACGTCCTATTCGCGCTCAACATCACCGGCGAGATCGACGAGATGCGCCGGCGTCACGACTTCGTCGTGGAGCTTGGCGGCAACTGCGCGATGGCGAGCGTCAACTCGGTCGGGCTGGCGGGGATGGTTGAACTCGGCCGCCATTCGCTGCTGCCGATCCACGCGCATCGCAACGGCTGGGGTGCGATGACCCGCGCGCCGATGCTGGGGTGGTCCTTCCCGGCCTGGTCGAAGCTCTGGCGGCTCGCCGGGGCCGATCACCTGCATGTCAACGGCATCCGCAACAAGTTCACGGAAGACGACGAGAGCGTCGTCGCTTCGGCCCGCTCGCTGCTGACGCCGCTCTGGACCGAGCGGCCCTGCGTGACGATGCCGGTGTTCTCTTCCGGGCAGACGGTATTCGAGGCTCATGACACCTATGCCGCGATCGGCACGGATGACCTGATCCATGCGGCGGGCGGCGGCATCCTCGCGCATCCGCAGGGGCCGAAGGCCGGGGTGGAGGCGATGCGCGCGGCATGGACGGCGGCGGCCGCGGGCGAGCCGCTAGACGAGGCGGCGGCGGCATTCCCGCCTCTGGCGGCAGCAGTGGAGGCTTACGCGCGATGAGCCTGCCCAACGGCCCGCTGGTCGCCTGGTATGGCGACGACTTCACCGGCGCGGCGGCCGTCGCCGAGGTGCTGGAGTTTGCGGGCCTGCCATCGATGGTCTTCCTGAGCGCGCCCGATCCCGCCGTGCTGGCGCGCTTCGGCGTGGGCTTGCGCGGCATCGGCATCGCCGGGGACGCGCGGGCGCGCTCGCCCGAGTGGATGGACCGCGAACTTCCGGAGGTGTTCCGCTGGCTGGCGGAGACGGGCGCGCCGGTGCGGCACTACAAAGTCTGCTCGACGCTCGATTCCTCGCCCCAGACCGGTTCGATCGGCCGGGCTATGGAGCTGGGACTGGCGGCACTTGGCGACCGCGCTGGCGCACTCCCGGTGCTGATCGGGGCGCCGGGCATGGGCCGCTGGGTTGCCTTCGGCCAGCTTTTCGCGCGGGCGGGCGACGGTATCCACCGGCTCGACCGGCACCCGGTGATGGCGCGCCATCCGGTGACGCCGATGGACGAGGCAGACATTGCGCGGCACTTGGCGCGGCAGACGGAGCTGCCGACGGCGAACCTCATGCTGTCTAATCTGGTGAGTGAAAGCGCGGTGCGAGCATCCTGGCGGTCAGCGGAAGCGGGTGCCCGCGCCCTTGTCCTCGACTCCGTGGACGAGGCGCAGATGGCGCTGCTCGGCCGCATCCTCTGGGACGATGCCCCCCGCATCCCGTTCGTCGTCGGTAGTCAAGGAGTCGAAATGGCCCTTGTCGCCCATTGGCGCGAGGCCGGGCTGTTGCCGCCACCGCTCGCGCCGCGCGGCCTCGGCCGGGCCGAGCGGTTCGCGGTGGTCTCCGGCTCGGTCTCGCCCACGACGGCCGAGCAGATCGCGGCGGCGGAGGCAGCGGGGTTCGTGACCATTCCGCTCGACACCCCGGCCATCGCCGCAGGGAACGGGGACTTGAGCAACGCCGTCGAACAAGCCCTCACCGCTCTTGCCTCCGGCCGCTCGCCGATTGTCCACAGCGCTCTCGGTCCAACCGACCCACGGGTTGCCACGGTAAGCACGCCCGACGCGGGCGACCGCATCGGCGCCGCCCTCGCGCATGTCCTCGGCGCCCTCATCGACCGCGGCGGCGTCACCCGTGCCATCATCGCGGGCGGCGACACCTCGGGCCGCGTGGCGCAGGCCCTCGGCGTCGCGGCGCTGCGGCCGCTCGCCCATGTAGCGCCCGGCGCCTCGGTCATGCGCGCCTTCTCCTCGGCGCCGGTCCGCGACGGGCTGGAGCTCGTCCTCAAGGGCGGCCAGATGGGTCCGCCCGACCTTTTCGCGCGCGTGCGGGACGGCCACGCGCCGGAAGCCGACAAGACGCGGGATCACCGCGCGACCACCAGCCGACCAACCTCAACGGGAGTAACGCTATGCAGACCCTGACCCTCGCTGCGGCGCTCGCCGCCGGCACCGTGCTGAGCGCGGGCGCCGCCTCGGCCGCCAATATCTGCTTCGCCTTCCAGGACCTCGAGACCGAGTTCTGGGTCGCTGGCCACCAGGCCATTACCACCGCCCTGCAGGAGGGCGGCCACACGGTGATCGAGCGCAACGCCAACGAGGACGCGAACCGCCAACTCGAGCAGGTCCGCGACTGCATTGCGCAGGGCGTGGACGGCATCATCATTATCCCGCAGGACGGCGAGAGCGCGGCCACGATCGTGAACGAGGCGCAGAATGCCGATGTGCCGATTGCCGTCTTCAACCGCCCGCCCTCGGACCTCTCGAAGGGCATCATCGTCGTCGCCGACAACGCCACCATCGCCGAGCAGGCGGTGGACTTCGCGCTGACGAAGGCGATCGAGCGGGCGGGTGGCGAGCCGGTGCAGCCGCTGATCCTCGTGGGCGACCTCGGCGATCCGAACGCGGTCGGCCGCCGCGCCGGCTTCAACGCCGCGGTCGAGAAGCACGGCGACGCGGTCGCCACGCCGATCGAGGTAGCCTCGAACTGGGATGCGGCCACGGCGCTCTCGAACCTCGAGGCGGCGGTGACGGCGAATCCGAACATCGACATGCTCTTCACCTCGTCGGACTTCCTCTTCCCGACGATCCGCTCAGTCCTCGAGCCGAGGGGCATGTGGAAGGCGGCGGGCGAGGAGGGGCATGTGGTGATGGCCGGCCTCGACGGTGACGCGACCGCCTGCAGCCTGATCAAGGAGGGGTATGTGGACGCGACCGGCGTGCAGGACCTCTATTTCGAGGCCGACGCCGCGCTCGAGGCGCTGCTTGCCGCGATGGAGGCGGGCGAGGCGCAGCCGAACCAGGTGATCGAAGATCCGGGCTTCGCGCTCACCACCGACAACATCGGCGAGCGCGAGATGGACATGTGGGGCTGCGTGCTGCTGGCCGAGGGCTTCCTGAACAAGTGACCGATCGGGGCGGCCGCCGCGCGCCGCCGCCCCATCCCCTTCCGGCCGATGAGGTGCGCTCTTTTCATGACGTTTCCGGCATGACCGCCATCGACGCCCCCGCGCCGGTCCCGGCCCGGCAGCGCCGCGGCTTCCTCGCCCGGCTGCTCGGGTCCGAGTATTTCGTCCTGTGGCTGACCGTGGGCTACTTCCTCGTCCTGCTGCCGTTCCTTCCGACGCTCGGGACGCCGGCGAACCTCGTTAACTTGCTGTCGAACATGTGGCCGCTGCTGGTCGTCGCCATCGGCCAGACCTTCGTCATGGCGGTCGCGGGCATCGACCTGTCGCAGGGCGCGGTCATGGCGCTAACCTCGACGCTTGCGGCGGCGTTGCTGGCCACCGGCGCGGACCCGGCGGTGCTGGCCAAGGCGCCAATCTGGGGCGTCCTGCTGTCCGAACGCGGCGGGCTGCTGGACGGGCGCGGCGGTGTGGGCCTCGCGCTCGGGCTGGGCCTAGCCGTGCTGGCGGCGGTCGCGGTCGGCCTCATGAACGGCATCGCCGTCGCGCGCTTCCGCATGCCACCCTTTATGGTCACGCTAGTCGCCATGATGATCGCCGGGGCCTTCGCCATCTGGCTCACCCAGTCCGAGAACATCCGCAACCTGCCCGAGCAGTTCATTGCGCTCGGCAAGGGCGACATCGTCTCGGTCTATTTCGGCGCCCGGACCGAGTCGCAGCTGCCGCGCCGCGAGGTCTATCCGCTCGTCACCTACCCGGCGATCGTTGCGATCATCGTTGCCGTCCTCGCCCACTGGCTGCTAGAGCGCACCGTCTTTGGCCGCCAGGTGATCGCGGTCGGGGCCAACCGGCGCGCGGCCGAGATCTCGGGTGTCCCGGTGGTCCGGGTGCTGATCCTTGCCTTCGCGCTCTCGGCCCTTTTTGCGGCGATCGGCGGGCTCCTCTATGCCGCCCGGTTGGAGGCGGGGCGGCCGACGCTTGGCAGCGGAACGTTTCTGCTCGACGTGATCGGGGCCACAGTGATCGGCGGCACTTCGCTTTTCGGCGGCAAGGCGCGGGTGATCTGGACCGTGTTCGGGGTCGCCTTCTTCGTGCTGCTGTCGAACTCGCTCAACCTGATGAACCTGTCGTCCTTCCATGTGGACATGGTGAAGGGCGCGGTGATCCTCGGCGCGGCGCTCCTTGACGTGGCCCGCACGCGCCTGACGCGACAGGCGCTGCCATGAGCGCGCTGCTGACACTGGAGGGCCTCGGCAAGGACTGGTTCGGCGTGCCGGCGGTCGAGGGACTGACGCTTTCGATCGCGCCCGGCGAGGTGCTGGGCCTGATCGGCGAGAACGGGGCGGGCAAGTCGACGCTGATGAACATGATCGGCGGCGTCGTGCCGCCGACCCGCGGGCGGATGCTGTGGGAGGGGCAGCCCTATGCCCCGGCAAGCGCCGCCGATGCCACCGCCGAGGGCGTCGCCTTCATCCACCAGGAGCTGAACCTCTTCGGCAACCTCTCGATCGCCGAGAACATCCTGATCGACGGCTTCCCGCGCCGCATGGGCCTGATCGACCGCCGCGCGATGGCCCGCGCGACCGAGGCGCTGATGGCGCGGCTCGATCTCGACCTCTCGCCCGACCGCCCGGTCGGCACTCTCGTCGCGGGCGAGAAGCAGCTGGTCGAGATCGCCAAGGCGCTCCACCGCCGCGCGCGCCTCATCATCTTCGACGAGCCGACCACCTCGCTCACCACCCGCGAGATCGAGCGGCTGTTTTCGCTGATCGACCGCCTGCGGGCCGAGGGGACGGCGATGATCTACATCTCGCACATCCTCGGCGACGTGGTGCGGGTGGCGGACCGCGTGGCGGTGCTGCGCGACGGCAGCCTCGTCGGTGAGGGGCCGGTGGACGACTTCCCGGTGCCGCGGATGATCCACAGCATGATCGGCCGCGAGCTGGCCGACGTCTTCCCGCCCCGCCGCATCGCGCCACCCGACGCACCGCCGGTGCTGGAAGTCGAGGGCCTCTCCGCCCCCGGCGTGATCGAGGACGTGAGCCTCACCGTCCGCGAGGGCGAGGTCGTGGGCCTCTTCGGCCTCATGGGCGCGGGCCGCAGCGAGTTGGCCCGCATCCTCTTCGGCCTCGACCCGGCCGAGCGAGGGCGGGTGCGCCTCGGCGGCCAGGCGCTCCACGGCGGCCCGCGCGAGCGGATCGCGGCGGGGATGGGCTTCGTGACCGAGAACCGGCGCGAGGAGGGTCTGATGATGGACGCCTCGGTCCGCGACAACCTTGCCCTCGCGGCCTTGGGCCAGTTCGCCGCCGGGCCGCTCGGCCTGGTCGACCGCGAGAAGGTTGGGGCGGCGGCGCAGGCGATGCAGCAGGACCTGCGGATCAAGGCCGCCGACCTCGCTCGCCAGCCGGTGCGGTCGCTCTCGGGCGGGAACCAGCAGAAGGTCGTCTTGGGCAAGTGGCTTCTCAGCCGCCCGCACCTGCTGATCCTCGACGAGCCGACCCGCGGCGTCGACGTGGGCGCGCGGGCCGAGATCTATGCCATCGTCAACCGTCTGGCCGAGGAGGGCTGCGGCGTGCTGATGATCTCCTCGGAACTCGACGAGCTGAAGGGCATGTGCGACCGCATCGCCGTGATGCGCGGCGGCGAGATCACCGGAGAGCGATCGCGCGCCGGTGGCTACCGCGACGCCGACCTCGTGGCGCTGGCTTTCGGCGAGCAGGCCGCGGCATGACGTGGATGACGCCCCTCGACTTCGCGGTCCGCTACACGGCGGTCCTGATCCTCGCGCTCATCGTGGTGATCTTCGGCATCGTGGCGCCTGCTTTCCTGGCCCCCGGCAGCCTCATGTCCACGCTGAAGGCGGCCTCCTTCATCGGCATCGCCGCGGTTGGCATGGTGTTCGTGCTGCTGACCGCAGGGATCGATCTCTCGGTCGGGTCGGCCATGTATCTCGCGCCTGTGATCGCCGGCATCGCCATGCAGCGCCTCGGGATCGACGTCGCCCCGGCGCTTCTTCTCTGCCTGCTCGTCGGGGCGGCGATCGGGCTGGTCAACGCCATCCTGATCGTGCGCCTCAGGATCGTGCCCTTCATCGCGACGCTCGCCATGCTGTTCCTGGTCCGGGGCTTGGGCATCTGGTCCACCGGCTCGCGACAGATCGACTTCCCAGCGTCGATGCGCGCCTTCGGCCAGTCGGCGCTGTTCGGTATCCCAATGCCGGTGATCGCCTTCGCCATCGTCGCAGCGGCCGCTCACATCGTGCTCGCCCACACCGCCTTCGGCCGCCACATCTACGCCTTCGGCAACGACGCCGAGGCCGCGCGCAAGGCCGGGCTGCCGGTCAGACGGATGCAGGCGGCCGTCTATGTCATCTGCTCGACCTGCGCGGCCCTCGCCGGATTCGTGCTGATCTCGCAGATCGGCCGCATCGACGCGGGCTTCGGCGAGGGGCGCGAGTTCGACGTCATCACCGCCGCGGTGCTCGGCGGCGCCAGCCTCTTCGGCGGCATCGGCAGCGCCGTGAGCGCGGTCCTCGGCGCGGTCACGGTGCAGGCGGTGAAGGCGGGGCTCGTCTATGCCGGGGTGAACCTCTATTTGCAGCCGATCGTGCAGGGGGCGATCATCTTCCTTGCCGTGTTCCTCGACGGGCTGCGGGCGATCCGGATGGAGAAGCAGGCGCGGCGCTCGATCCGGCCGCTGGCTTAGGCCCGCGCACGGCTGCCGGCGAGCGACAGGATCAGGATGATGATGACGCCCTGAAGGATGTCCTGCACGCCCTTCGGCAGTCCCGCGATCTGCATGGTGGTGACGATCATGATGAGCAGCAGCGCGCCGAGGAGCGTGCCTGCCGCCGAGGCGCTGCCGCCCGCGATCAGCGTGCCGCCGAGGACCACGGCGCCGACCGATTGCAGCAGGTAAGGCGTCCCCATCTCCAGGAACGCGCCGCCCGCATAGCCCGCGATCAGCCCACCGGCAAAGGCGGAGAGCATCGAGCAGAGGACGAAGGCAAGCGCGATCGTGGCGCCGACCGGAACGCCTGCGAGGCGCGCGGCGCCTTCGCTCTGGCCCGTGGCTAGGAGCTTGCGGCCCCAGGCGAGGCGGGCGAGCACGAGGCCCAGGATGGCGGCTGCAATGGCCGCGATCAGGAAGGACGAGGGGACGCCGAACACCCGCGCCGTGGCAAGCATCTGGAACAGGCCGCCGGTCCGCATGGCGGTGATGCGTCCGTTCAGTAGCAGCGCCCCGGTGGCGAGGATGTAGCCGGAGGCGAGCGTGGCGATCATGGCAGGGATGCGGAGCGAAAGGACCAGCACGGCGTTCACCGCCCCGACGACCGCGCCCGCCGCAAGGATAGCCAGCAGCGCCGCGCCCGAGCCCGCGCCAGACTGCAGGACAAGCACCGACAGATAGGCCGAGAGCGCGATCACGCCGGGGATCGACAGGTCGATGTTGCCGCCGCCGCTCGTGATGACCAGCATCTGGCCGAGGGCGGGCAGCGCGAGGAACCCGGCCGTGGCCGCCACGCCCGAGAGGCTGGCAAGACTCAGCCGCTCGGTCAGCAGCGCGAGGGCAAGCCAGAGCAGGAGGATGCCGAGTGCGGGCCAGATCCAGCGGTTGTGGGCGGTGAAGTCACGCATGGCGGCCACCTCCGAAACTCAGCGATTGCAGCGCGAGGATGGCGATCAGCAGCGCGCCCTGGACCGCCGCGTTGTAGTCGGTGCTGACGCCGAGCGTGGCGAGGAAGGCGCCGATCAGCGACAGCGTGACCGCCCCCGCGACCACGCCCCAGGGCGCGATCACGCCGCCGAGGAGGCGGCAGCCGCCGATCACCACCGCGGCGATGGAGAGAAGCGTCAGCGCTCGGCCGGCGTTGATGTCGCTCGCGCCGCTCATGGCGGTAAGCATCAGCCCCGCGAGGCTGGCGAAGCCTCCGACCAGCAGGTAGCGCAGCACGGTGTAGCGGATCGTTGACCAGCCCGCGCGCTCGAGCGCGAGGGGCGAGGCGCCGAAGCCGCGCAGGACGGTCCCGGCGGGCGAGGCGTTGATCATGGCGGCGGCAATGCCGGCGAGCAGGATGACGATGACCGGCGCCGGGATTCCGAAAGCCGAGGGCAGCAGAACCGGCGCGAGCCAGTCCGGCGCGCTGCCGCCCGGCCTCGGCTGCAGCGTCTGGCCCATGCCGAGCCAGATGAAGGAGGCTCCCAGCGTGACCACGATCGACGGGATCGCGCGGGCGCGGATCAGCAGGCCCATGAGCGCGTAGAGGGCCAGGATGCCGAGAAGCGCGCCGACGCCGAGCCAGGGGGTGGCGACCAGTAGCGTGGCGGAGACCACGTTAACGAGCCCGGCGGCCGGGCCGATGCCGAGATCGATCTCGCTGCCGCCGACCGCGAACATTTGCCCGAGCGCGACGAGGACCAGCGGCACGGCGGGGCCGAGCAGCAGCTGCGCCCCGAGCGCGCTCGCCACCATCGGGTTGCGCCAGGTCATCGCGGCGACGATCAGCGCGAGGCAGAGGAAGGGCAGGGCGGTAAGCAGCCGCCGCATCCCCGCGCCGCTGCCGCGGGGCGCGAGGATCTCGGTCCCGGCGGTTCCAGAGAAGGAGGCGGCGATCAGCGCCTCGTCGGTGATCGCGCCGCGTTCCAGCTGGCGCACGGCACGGCCGTGCGAGAAGACCAGCACCCGGTCGCATTCCGCGAACTCGCCGTCTTCGGTCGAGTGCCAGAGGATCAGCTTGCCGCGGCCCGCAAGCTCGCGGGCAAGGCGGTAGAATTCGCGCTTCGCGGCGATGTCGACGCCGCGCGTGGGATCGTCGAGCAGCAGCGCGTCGAAGTCGTCCACGATCGCGCGCGCCATCAGCGCCTTCTGCTGGTTGCCGCCGGAGAGGTCGAGGATGCCATGATCCAGCCGCGCCGGGTCGAGGGCGAGGCCGCGGGCGGCTTCGGTCGCCGCGCGTCGATCCGGTCCCGGCCGAGTCGCGGCCCAGCCGGGGCGCCGGGCGGTGCGGCCGACGGTGATGTTTTCGAGCACCGTCCAGAGCGGGAAGTTGCCCTCCACCGGCCGGTCGCCAGAAACGAAGCGCAGCCGCGGCCCCCCCCGGGGCGCGGTAAAGAGCCGCCGCAGCGCGGCCTTCTGACCGGAGCCTTCAAGGCCCGCGAAGCCCACGATCTCGCCGCGGCGCAATTCGGGGTCGACGTTCGAGCCGGGGGCAATCGTGGCCCGGTCGAGGGTCAGGACCGGTGCACCCGCCGCAGGCCGCGCCTCCGCAGCCTCGGCTGCGGCTTCCGCGCTCAGCCCGCCCATCATCTCGACCAGATGCCCGACCGTCAGCCCGCGGTTCGGCCGGTCCTCCGTGATCCTCCCGTTCCGCATGACGAGGACGCGGTCGGCCACGTCGATCACCTCGGCCAGCTTGTGGCTGATGAACACGACTGCCACCCCGCGCCCGGCGATCGCACGGATATGCGCCCGCAACTGCGCGCTGCGCTCGGCGCCTAGCGACGAGGTCGGCTCGTCGAGGATGGCAAGGCGTAGGCCGGGGTCGGAGAGCACGCGGGCGATCTCGACCATTTGCCGCCCGCTGATCGGCAGCGCGCCAGCGCGGGTATCCGGGACGATTTCGGTGCCGGGGAAGATGGCCCCGAGCGCCTCGGCCGCCAGCTCCCGGTAAGGCCGCGTCCAGCCCGGACGAAACCGTCCCGCGTTGGGTCGCTCGATATAGAAGTTCTCGGCGATGCTCAGGTTGGGGCAGAGCGAAAGCTCCTGCCAGGCGATCCGGGTGCCCGCGGCATTGGCGGCGCGGGGGCCGAAGGCGTCCCAGTCCACCGGGCGGCCGTCGATCAGCATCTGCCCCGTGTCGGGGCGCGTCACGCCCGCAAGAATCCGCATCAGCGTGCTCTTGCCCGCACCATTCGCGCCGACGAGGCCGATGATCTCGCCGGCGCGGATCGTCAGCGACACGTCGCTCGCCGCGCGCGTGGTGCCGTAGGTCTTGCTGACCCCTTCGAGCGCGAGGAGCGGTGCGGCCGTGGTGGCGCCGCGTCCCGCGGCCGGGTCCGCGGCGCCGTCTGTCACTGGGCCGCGCCCACCAGGTTCTCCTGCACCCAGGCCTCGTCATAGGACGGGCTGATAATGAATCCCGGCTGCAGCCCTTCGGCCATCTCGGCCAGGTTCGCCTCGTCCACGACTGCCACCGGCATCGTCATCTCCATCGGCGGCTCGGCGCCCTTCACGAGCGCATAGGCGAGCCAGAAAGCCGCGCCGCCGATGCCCGGCGTGGTGTTCATCGAGGTCGTCCTGTAGCCGTCCTCGGCCCGGTCGGCCCACCACAGCACGAAATCGCTGCTGCCACCGCCTTCGATTACGGGGGGGCTTGCGGTATAGTCGCCGCCCGCCTGCTCGAAGGCTTGGGCGATGCCGTAGTCGTCGCTGCCGCCTTGCGCGAGGACCGCGTCCACATGGGGCAAGCTGGGCAGAATGTTGGCGATCGCCGATTGCGCCACCGAGGCCGTCGCTTCGCCGAAGACCTCTCCCACCACAGTGACGTCCGGGTGCTGATCGAGCACCGCCTTCTGCGCCGCATACATCAGGTTGTCGGGCCCGGAGCCGGAGACGCCGCGCACGACCAGAACGTTGCCCTCGTCGCCGATCAGTTCCAGCGTCTTCTCGGCCTGTTCGGTCTTGTAGTCGGTAAAGTCGAAGCTGAGCTTCCAGGCACAGTCAGCGGTGGCAAGCGAGTCGAACACCACGACCTTGATGCCCTGGGCGCAGGCCTGCTCCATCACGCCGTTGAGCGCCGTTTCCGACGCCGCGTTGATTGCGATGGCGTCGACGCCGCGCAGGATCAGTTCGCCCAGTTGGCTTTGCTGCTGGTTCACGCTGCCGTCTCCGTTCAGCACGACATAGTCGGCGATCTTGCCGTCGGCCTTGGCCTGTTCGGCAGCTTCGGTGAAAGCGTCCACCATCTGCCGCCGCCACGTGTTTCCGTAGAAGGAGTTTGAGAGCGCGATCACCGGATTTTCGGGATCGGCGAAGGCGGGCGCGGCGGTCAGCATCGCCGCCCACGCTGCGGCGAGCGCAGCGGCGGCCGTCAAACGGCGGCCGAAAACGGTTGTCATTCCTACATCCTCCCCAGATATGCGCCCTCGACAGTATCTCATCATACCAGCTACGCAAGGAGCATGAACGGAGGAGGGACTGCCATGAAGATCGCTCTGATCGGCGCCGGGGGAAAGATGGGGGTGCGGCTCGGGCGCAACCTCGTGGGCAGCGGCCATGACATCCGCTTCGTCGAGATCAGCGAGGCAAGGCGAGCCCGCGTCCGCGACGAGATCGGGGCCGAGGTGACGGCGGAGGACGAGGCGCTCGCCGGCGCCGAGGTGGTGATCCTCGCGGTGCCCGACACGCATATCGGCAAGGTCGCAGAAGGGATCGTGCCGCGCCTCGACCCGGGCACCATCGTGATGATCCTCGACGCCGCGGCGCCCTATGCCGGGCACCTGCCGCAGCGGGCCGATATCACCTATTTCATCACCCATCCCTGCCACCCGCCGATCTTCAACGACGAGACCAGCGAGGCGGGGCGCGACGATCGCTTCGGCGGGATCGCCGCGCGGCAGTCGATCGTGAACGCGCTGATGCAGGGCCCGGAGGCGGACTATGCCCGCGGCGAGGAGGTCGCGCGGCTGATATGGGCGCCGATCCTGCGCTCGCACCGGCTGACCATGCAACAGATTGCGCTACTGGAGCCGGCCCTGGCCGAGACGCTGGCCGCCTCGCTGCTGGCGGCGATGAAGCAGGGGCTGGACGAGGTCGTCGCCCGCGGCGTGCCGCAGGAGGCCGCGCGCGACTTCCTGCTGGGGCATCTCAATATCCTCGGCGCCGTGACCTTCGGGCATGTCCAGGGCGTGTTCTCGGATGCCTGCAACAAGGCGATCGAGAACGGCCTGCCGCGGCTGATGCGCGACGACTGGAAGGGCATCTTCGACGAGGCGGAACTGGCGGAAAGCATCCGGCGGATCACCTGAGATGTATTTGGGGCTCGACCTCGGCACCTCGGGCGTCAAGGCGCTGCTGATGGAGGGGGATGCGGTCGTGGCGACGGCGACCGCGCCGCTGTCGGTCTCGCGGCCGCGGCCCGGTTGGTCCGAGCAGGCACCGGAGGACTGGCGGGCCGCGGCTGTCGCGGCGGTGGCGGGGCTGGGGCGCGACCTTTCGGGGGTGCGCGGCATCGGGCTATCGGGGCAGATGCACGGCGCGGTCTGCCTCGATGCGGGCCAGCGGGTGCTCCGTCCCGCGATCCTTTGGGACGATGGCCGCGCCGAGGCCGAGGCCCGCGCCCTCGACGCCGACCCGCGCTTCCGCGCGATCACCGGCAACATCGTGTTTACGGGTTTCACCGCGCCGAAGCTGGTGTGGATGGCGCGTTACGAGCCGGAGTTACGCGCCCGCGTGGCGCGGGTGCTGCTGCCCAAGGACTGGTTGCGGCTCTGGCTGATCGGCGAAGCGGTCAGCGAGCCTTCCGATGCCGCCGGCACCGCTTGGCTCGACCTCGCGACGCGCGACTGGTCGGATGAGTTGCTGGCGACGACCGGTCTCGACCGCGCGACGATGCCGCGACTGGTGGAGGGGACGGAGGTGTCCGGCACCTTGCGCGCGCAGGCGGCTGTCGAGCTCGGCCTGCCGCCCAGTATTCCGGTTGCCGGCGGCGCCGGCGACAATGCTGCAACCGCGGTGGGCGTCGGCCTGACGCAGCCAGGCCGCTCGCTGCTGTCACTCGGGACGTCGGGCGTGATCTTTTCCGTCACCTCGATGCCCATGCCCGCACCGGAAACCGCGGTTCACAGCTTCGCCCATGCTATCCCCGACCGCTGGCATCACATGGGCGTGACCCTTGCCGCCGGGGCCTCGCTGGCCTGGCTCGCCGATCTGACCGGGGCGCCACCCGAGGCGCTGCTGGCGGAACTGGGCGAGGGCACGGAGCCGGGCGAGGTCGCTTTCTACCCCTATCTCTCCGGCGAGCGGACGCCGTGGAATGCGCCTGCGCTGCGCGGGCGCCTTGACCGCCTCTCGGCCGCCCACAGCCGGGCCGACCTGAGCCGTGCAGTCCTGGAAGGCGTGGGTTTCTCGCTAGCCGACGCGGTCGCGGCGATGGAGCGGGCGGGCAGCCGTGTCGAGGCGCCGCTGGCCCTTGGCGGCGGGGCAAAATCGGATGTCTGGCTGGGGATCCTGGCGAACATCCTCGGCCGTCCGGTGGAGCGACCACGTGAGGCCGCCCATGCCGCGGCATCGGGTGCGGCGCGGCTGGGCCGGCTGGCAGCCGAGAGGGGGGACCCGGCCAGCCTGCCACAGCCCGAAGTCGAGCGGCGCTTCGAGCCGGACCCGGCGAAGGCCGAAGCGTGGCGCACGGCAAGGGCGCGCTGGCGCAGCAGCAGCCCGGCCTACGCGCCTCAGGACGAGGCGGGCGCGCGATAAAGCGAGTTCGCCCGTTGCAGGTGGTCCGTCATCGCGTGCGCCGCGCGGCCGCTATCGCCAGAGGCGATCGCCTCGATGATGGCCTCGTGCTCGGCCACGGTCAGGCGTTCGAGGCCCGGGGCATGCACCATGTCGCGGTGAAACATCGCCATCCAGTCAAAGACCGCACCACAGAGCGAGGTCAGCAGCCCGTTGCCCGAAATGGCCGCGATTGCGCGGTGGAAGGCGCTGTCAAGTTCCCGGAAGGCGTCCGCGTTGGCTTGCGCCGCCCGCTGCTGATCGACGATGGCGCGAAGCCCGGTCAGTTGCGCGTCTGATCGGAGCTCGGCCGCGATTCGGACGAGGGCCACCTCCATCAGCACCCGCGCCTCCTTCAACTCGGTCAGCACCTTCGGGTCATGCGTCATCACATGGCGCATGGTCTCGATCATCTGTCCGTGCAGGTGGTCGAGCCGCGGCGCTGCGACCCGGGGCCTCTCGCCGTGCCGAACCTCGATGAGGCCCATCGCCTGCAGCGCCTGCAGCGCCTCGCGGATTGCCGGCCGGCCGACGCCATACTGCTCCATCAACTCGCGTTCGGACGGAAACGGGTCGCCCGGGCGGAAACGGCCGGAGTTCACCGCCTCAAGCAACCGCTCACGGATTTCGTCCGAGAGCTTACGCCGGCGAATGCGGTTGGGAGGACTGAGGGGCGGGGGGGTCGTGCTCATCGGGCGAGATGTGGCCCACGCCGCGCCGGGGTTCAAGCCGGAGGCTATCTCTTCTCTTCTCTTCGAGGATGTTTCTCTGCTCAGCTCCCTGAGATCTCCTTGGGGATTCATCGCTCCGGTCGTCGATCCGGTAGTGGTTCCGGCTGCCATTTAGGCACCTTGCAGGCTTCGAATTGATCAACGGCTATGTTGGGGCAACCTCTCCTGGTCGAGGCGAAAGTCAAAGCTAGCGACCTTTTCTATGATTGTCTGAGCGCGAAGCTGAGCGATCATTTAGGGGCGCCGATCGACGCTGGGGGCGATGCCGGAGTCCGGAGGACGCTTCAGAACTGAACGGCGTCAACGGCGCTTTCTATGATATGGTGGTGAAGATAACCTCAGCAAGATCGATGCTGGCCTGAATAGCGATCGACCGAATGCGACGCGGGGCACGAAGGACGAGGACCAGAAGTGGACGTCGGCTGCAGAATGTTGGCGCCACCGATGGAGGCGTTGCTTGCCTGTGCCGTCCGAGTTTCGAGCATCCGTGGTGACCGACACCGCCAAGGTTAAGTGATGCGCTGAAAAACCAGAAATCACGTCTGGATTGGGGCATCTCAGGCCAAGTCACTCCCGGTCACGGGAAAGGAGTCTGATAACAAGATCTTCCCCGAATTGCGGTTGGGTCCTCTAGGGCGTCGATGCCCCATTATAGAGGCACCCGGGGGAAACTATGAAAGCAAGATGCCTCATCACCGAGAGAATTGCCCCATTCGAGCACGGCCGGAGCCTTGGCATGGGACAACGGACGCGCTACGATCCGACCAATTCTTCCTTCTCGGGCGTCGCTATCTCGAATACGGACGTCCTGTCCGCGGGGAGGTTGCGGCGCCAGAAGGCACCTCCTTTGACGCGCGCGGGATCTTCTAGGCTCAGGACTCATAGCCAAAACATGACGATGGCTGCGAGGGCGCAGGCCGACAGGAATAGGTCGGGGCATCTGTCGTAGCGGGTGGCGATCCTGCGCCAGTCCTTGAGCCGGGCGAAGGCATTCTCGATCCGGTGGCGCTGCCGGTAGAGGCTTGGGTCGTGCGGGATCGGCACCTTGCGACATTTCCGGGATGGAATGCAGGGCTGAATGTGGCGCTCGGTCAAGGCCTTGCGGAACCAGTTGGCATCGTAGCCGCGGTCCGCCAAGAGGGTCCTCGCCGTCGGCAATGAGCGCAGCAGCACCCGGGCGCCGATGTAATCCGATGTCTGGCCGGAGGTCAGGACCATGTCGATGGGCCGCCCCCTGCCGTCGGTCAAGGTATGCAGCTTGGAGTTCAGCCCGCCCTTGCTGCGCCCGATGAGCCGTCCGCACCCCCTTTTTTGCCCCGCAGGCTTGAGGCGGTCCGGTGCGCCTTCAAATGGGTCGCATCAATCATCAGCGTGTCGCGCTCGCGCCCCTCGGCGGCAAGTTCGGTCAGGATCCGGGCCAAGACACCCAGCCGGCTCCGCCGGACCCATCTGTTGTAGAGCGTCTTTGCCGGGCCATAGGCAGCCGGCGCGTCCCGCCAGCGCAAGCCATTGCGATTGATGAAAATGACGCCGCTCAGCACCCTCCTGTCATCAACCCGTGGCCGGCCGCGGGAGCGCGGGAAGAACGGCTCAAGGCGCTCCATCTGCGCTTCGCTCAGCCAGAAAAGATCACTCATGCGGCACCTCCTCAGCGCCCGAAGTGAATCAAGCCGCGGCTGGCCCGGCAAGCAATTTAATAGGTCCTGAACCTAGGACTTCGACGTAGTCGAATGAGCCCTCCTTCTTACAGCTGGTCGGTCGACTTAAGCGCCATGGCTGGGCGGGACCTGCGGGAGGTCAGCCATTCCTGCTGCTTGCCGGGCGCGGCATGAGCTGCGCGACCCGCCTCCATTCCCAACTGCTCGAATAGACCGAGCACGCCATCCGCGTCCCGAGCGTCCCCGAGCACCAGATCGAGAACGCGATTGCCTGCCTCGCCGAAGAGGCGAAGGTGGTGGCCGAGGGCGCGGGCGCCGCCGGCATTGCGGCGCTGCTGGCCCACCCCGAGCTCTTCCGCGGCCAGCGCGTCGGCGTCCCGATCTGCGGCGCCAACATCGACAACCGGGTCCTCGCCTCGGTCCTCCAGCGCGTGATGTTCCGCGACGGGCGCCTGATGCGCCTCGCGCTCGACATCCCCGACCGCCCCGGCGTGCTCGCCGACATCGCCGGCCGGATCGGCGCGGCACCTGCCATTCTATCGCCAGGCCGAGATCTACAGGCGGCAGGGGATCGTGCTCGACCGGGCGACGCTCGGCAACTGGGTCGGCAGGGCCTGCTTCCACCTCCGGCCGATCGTCCAGCACATGTGCGAGCATCTGAAGGGCGCGGATCGGATCTTCATGGACGAGACCCGGGCACCGGTGCTGGACCCGGGAGGACGACGAAGACCGGCTGGTTCTGGGCCATCGTGGCGGATGACCGCGGGCATGGCGGGACCGGACCACCGATCGTGATGTTCCGCTACGCGCCCGGCCGCGGCGGTGTGCACGCGGTCCGCTTCCTCGACGGCTATCGCGGCAGGTTCCTGCAATGCGACGGCTATCAGGCCTACGAGGCTCCGGCGGGCCCGGCTCGACCGGAGGGGCCGTGGCAGCTCGTGCACTGCTGGACGCATGTCCGCCGGCGCTTCGTGAAGCGGCTGGAGGCCGACGCCTCCCCGATCGCCGAACGGGCCCTGAGCCAGATCGCCCAGCTCTACGCCATCGAGGCGACGGTCCGCGGCCGCGCACCGGAGATCCGGCTGGCTGCCCGCGCCGAACTGGCGGCCCCGATCGCCGCCGCCTTCCGGCCCTGGCTCGAGGCGCAGCTCGCGCGCATCCCGCGCTCGTCGAGGCTCGCCGAGGACATCCGATACACGCTCGGCATCTGGCCAGGGCTGACGCGCTTCCTCGAGGACGGACGGCTCGAGCTCGACACCAATCCGGTCGAGAACCAGATCCGCCCGATCGCGCTGACACCGAAGAACGCCCTCTTCGCGGGCCACGAGGTGGGGGCCGAGAACTGGGCAATGCTCGCCTCCGTGATCGCCACCTGCAAGATGAGTCACGCGAACCCGATCGACTACATCGCGCGGACCCTGCGGGCGATCCTCGATGGCCATCCAAGGAGCCTGATCGAGGGCCTCATGCCCTGGAGCTTCGATCAGAGGTCAAGCCTCGCCGCGTAGGGCATCGGGAAGGCGCTTACCCTCTATAGCGTCATCCGCCAGCAATAAGGTTGAGTGGAAACATGAGCGCACTGAGCCTGGTCAGTTTCTCAGGGAGCGTAGGCCACCTGCCCGCGGTGCCACCGAGCGGATGATCTTCGACTACGGCGGCTGGTTCGACCGTAATGCGGCCGTCGGCTGCAATGCTCGCCGCGCTTGCTTGCACGGTGTGACCTCGTCGCCGCGTCAATCGGCCCAAAGCAGTCGTTCTTGCCTGGTCGCATGCTGCGTAACAGCTTCCGCAAACCGACCATTCACATCTGGCACCGCAAGCCTCGAAGGAACACCGCGGAAGCGGGAAGGGTTGGGACAGCAGTGGATTTCCTCCACACTCACTGCCTGAGGGTGGATGCAGATGGCACAGGACCGGGACGATCGGGAACGCTGGGGTCGCGGCCCCTATGGGCACGGGACGACCACTCGCCCCGGGACTGCTCCCGCGACTGGTCGGACTGGGCGGGTGACGAACTCCGTTCCAGGTTCGGCGATGACGGTGCCGAGCGGCGGCGGCACATGAATGAAGCTCGCGGCTATGGCATGATGGGGTTCAGCAACGCGATGGTCGTTACGGCGACGAGTGGGGCGGTTATGGGGACCGCCCTGCGGGTCCATCAGGCCATGACCCGTATTGATCGGGCCGCAGTGATTATGGCCGGTGAGGGAGAAGGCCCTGGTCACGGCGGCAATTATGGTGTCCCTGGCCTCGCCGGCAGCAGCACCGGCAGATCAGGCGTCTAGAGAGCATTGTCACAGGCCGCCGCCCTGAACTCACGACGGCAGCCGCTGATAGCCGATCGTGGCGCACGCATGGCGATCAGCACTGATCGAGAGGCACAGGATCGCTGCATCCCGGCAAGCCTGCTGTCGCCACGACTGAACCTTAACCCGTGTTGATGCCATGATCCCGCCGCTTCAGCCCGACCCATATATCCTCCTTCTGACGGGCGCCGGCTTCCTGATTGCTCTGGTGGCATGGCTGCCCCTGGCGCTGCGGCGGTTACCCTTGTCCCTGCCCATCGTCTGCATCGGCCTGGGGGCGGCGCTCTTCTCGCTGCCAGGGGCCAGGCTGGAGCCTTCGCCGCTGGCCTATCCCGAGATCACCGAAAGGTTCAGCGAGTTCGTCGTCATCATCGCGCTGATGGGAGCCGGGCTGAAGCTCGACCGGGTCTTCGGGCTGCACCGCTGGGAGGTGACCTGGCGGCTGATCCTCGTCACCCTTCCCTTCAGCATCGGCGCCATCACCCTCCTTGCGGGAACATGGATGGGCTTTGCATGGCCGGTGGCGCTGCTTCTGGGCGCGGCGCTGGCGCCGACCGATCCGGTTCTGGCCTCGGACGTGCAGGTCGGCCCGCCGAAGACGGGCGAGGAAGACGAGGTGCGTTTCGGCCTGACCTCGGAGGCGGGCATGAACGATGGCGCCGCCTTCCCCTTTGTCCACCTGGCCATCGCCTTGGCTCTCGCGGGCGCGACGGGAGAGCCCTGGGCGATGAAATGGCTGAGCTACAACGTGCTGTGGGAGATCGGCGCCGGCGTCGCGGGAGGTTACCTGATCGGCCGCGCCTTCGGCTGGCTCACCTTCCGCATTCCGGCCGAGACGAAGCTGGCCCAGACCGGCGACGGGCTGATCGCGCTCTCCGCCACCTTCGTGTCCTACGGGCTGACCGAGATTATCCACTCCTATGGTTTCCTGTCGGTCTTCGTCACCGCGCTGACCTTCCGCGCGGCCCACAGAAGCCACGACTTCCACCGCGAGATGCACGACGTCACCGAACAGGTCGAGCGCCTCGCGATGATGGTGCTTCTGCTGCTGTTCGGAGGTGCCGTTGCCAAGGGTCTGCTGGCGGGGCTGCCTTGGGCAGACGTCGCCGCGGCGCTGGTCATCCTGCTGGTCATCCGTCCGGTGACGGGGCTGATCGGCCTTGCCGGGCTCAGGGCCTCATGGAGCGAGAAGCTGACGATCGCCTTCTTCGGGATCCGGGGTGTGGGATCGATCTACTACCTGGCCTACGGGTTGAACCACATGGAGGTCAAAGGCGCCGAGCGCCTCTGGGCCATCGTCGGCCTCGTGGTCCTGATCTCCATCCTCATGCACGGGCTGACCGTCACCCCCGTCATGCGCCTGCTCGACCGCCGGCACGGCCGCGATCCCGATGCGGATGCCGTGCCACCACCCGGGTTGCATGGTCCGGGGGCAGGGTGAGCCCAGGCCGGATCACCGCGCGCCGCAGGGTCACAGCCGAACGAGAGCACGGCCACGGCAGACGCCGCCGAGCCGGCCTCAGTTCGTGAAGGCGTTGATCAGTTCGATGCCCGCAAGGACGACCTTCCCGGTGTCACCATAGACCCGATAGGCCAGCACGATAATAGCGTCAGTCATTGCGGATCTCGAGATTCAGCCGCCGCGGGTCAGGGATAGCCACATAGTCGCCGACCCGCCGGCACCGGCCTATGTCGTCGGCCGCGCCCATCCGGCGCTCGACCGCCTGATTGCCGGGTTCGAGGCTGAGGTCAGCCGCCACGCCGGGTTGTCTCTGGCGGTCTGACCGCGCGTTGAATCCAATGAAGATCGCGCCGATCGGCCCTTTGCAGACGTTCGCGCTCGGCCGCACACCGCGTGACAAACTTTCACCAGTCGCCACCTCATGCCTTGCCCGGCGGAAGTTCCTCGCAATGGTGGGGTGATCCCTGGACTGGACCACTCCGTTGGGCAGTCCATCAGTGCTATCCTGCGGCAACTGAGTTATGCTAGTATTCGCTCAAGGTCGCTGCAGCCGAATATTTTTCGAGGAAGTTCGAGCAATGCGCGTGGCTCACCCTGTCCTCATGTCTTTTTGGAATCCGAGACGACCCCTGAAGAGGCCGGCGGATCGGTTTGCGTCCTTCTGTTGCTTGCCGGCAAGCCCAAGCTCAAGTCTGTTCCGAGACCAGTCCACAGAAGGCGTCTGCGCTGCTACGGGGGAGCAAGACATGAGCCGGATTCCTGAAGCCTGGAACAGTGGCATGATCCGACAGGTGGAGGATCTCTGTCGCGAGATGACGGAACGGGAGGAGGCTGGAGACCCTGATGCAGAGGCGTGGTCTGACGACCTTCTGGGAGAACGACATCGTCATCTGGCGGGCAGATGGTGAGTTCCAGGGAAAGCGCAAGTTCATCAGGGAGCTGAAGAATGGCGCTGGGCGCGGGCGTGTCACAGAGCGTCCGGTAACCATTCTGTTCGAAACGCAGGTGGCGGTCGCCAGGGTCATCGGGCCCCGGCGCTTCCGCAACCTGCGGGTCTTCCGACAATCGTCAGGTCCGAGACGCGGAAAGGCGGGATGGATCCTGGAAATGTGGAACAATACCGAGATCCACGCTGCCGCCGGTTCCGGTATCGCTATCCCGAGACCGGGCAGCGGGCCACCGGGCGCCCGCGGCATCGGCTCGCACCTGATCTGATGCGGGCGGTCTGGTCCTTCTGGTCGCGGCCGCATTCCCTGTTTTACCACCGATTCTGGCACAGCGAGCGGGCGCATCTGCTGTGCTGGGCGCTTTCGGTGGCCCGGGCTGCGGCCCATTTCCAGGAAACCTGCCTTGTCACCGACAGCGTGGGGGCCCGGCTGCTGGTGGACGAGCTGGGCCTGCCCTTCACGACGGTCAGCGACGATCTGGAGCTGCTGAACCAAACCGGCGCCGATCCGAAATGGTGGGTGCTCGGCAAGTTCGCGGCCTATGCAGCTCAGCGAGAGCCTTTTCTGCACCTAGATGCGGACGTGATTCTGTGGAAGCCGCTGCCGGCGCGCCTGGCGGGCGCCGCGGTGATCGCGCAGAACCCGGAACATTTCGACCTTACAGACCAGACGCTCTATCGCGCCGATCAGTTTATCCGCGGCATTGCCCACTGCGGGGGTTGGCTCCCGGATGAGTGGCAGTCCTATGCCGCGCGGCGGCGCACGAACGCATTGTGCTGCGGCATCCTGGGCGGGACGGACATCGACTTCCTCCATCGCTATGCGCGGCGCGCAACCAGGATCATCCTGCACCCGCGCAATGCCCCGGCATGGGAGCGGATCGGCATCCGTGACAACATTCTGGTCGAGCAGTATTTCCTTGCGGCCTGCCTGGAGGCGGAGGCGAACCGCGGGGGCCCGGACGCGGCCAGCAGGGTCGGCTATCTCTTTCCATCCTCCACGCAGGCATTTGCCCCTCGCGCGGCCGAAAAGGTGGGATATACGCATCTCATCGGGGATGCGAAGGCCGACCCCGAGATCGCCGCTCGTCTGGAGGGGCGCGTCCGGGCCGAGCATCCCGCGCTTTACGAGCGCTGCATGCGCCTGTGTGGGGAGAGACCTTCGAACCCAGCCTGAGCATGGAGGCAAGAATGACGAGCACGCGACGAGCTCCGGATGCAGACCAGCAGGCAGCCTTCAAGTCGGTGCAGAGCCAGGGCAAGCTGTGCCTCGATCACCTCCGGGTCATGGCCGCCCCCGGGGGGCGCATCGCCGCGCGGGCGCAATCCGGGGATCCCCTATGGAGCCGGGTGGCGGCCACCGGCTACAATCAGGTGTGCCGGGACCGCAGGACGCCTGCAGGCAGCACGGATGATGCCTACCTGTCGACGATCCGGGGCAGCGACGATCTGAAACTTGTCTGCGACACGCGCTGGGTGCTGGGCGAAGCCGTGGACGTGCTCCGCAAACGGCTCGACCGACTGGACACGATTGCCGAGCCCTACGACGATTTCGAGGACTGCATCCGCAAGTCCATCACGGAGACGGACCGTTCGCCAGCCGAGTTGACAACGAGCATCGAGCAGGCACTTGCGCTCGGCACAAGGGCAGTCGCTTGGGAGTTGAGGCGCCCGGAGGCCGGCACACGGGTCGAGCGGTGGAAGCGCAAGTTGCAAGACAATCCGCTCGTGGCCGCGATCATGATCCTCGGCATCGCGATTCCGGGTATCGCGGCCGTCTACAATGCCCTTCCCGCGTGGTTCAAGGAATGGTTGGGACTGGCAAGAAGCCGCGGCCCCTAGGACCTCGACTCTGTGTCGTTGCCAGGGAACGTCGGTCCCACCAGCGCTTTCATTTAGAATACCAATGCTGCCCTTCGCTACGGACGTCTTGTTCGCGGGGACCTTGCGGCGCCATAACGCACCCCGGTAGTGGTCTGCGTCTCTTCCTAGGACTTCATGATGATCGGGGACGTTCGCTCCGTCGCGCTTGGGCATCCATTCTGCGTCATGGCTCCGCGGGACCTGCGGGAGGCCAGCCATCCCTCCAAAGAGGTGTGCACGTGAACCTAGGTCGACGCAATCACGAGGCCCGAACTAGTTGTTTCGGAAATGGCCGCGGTGCCGAGCTTCCCGGGGTCTCGGCGTCAATCTTGGCTTCTATCTCGGCCGGAGCATTCCTGGCTCTTGGGCGCCATGATGGCTTGCTCGGCGGCCGACGTGAACTGCTGCCATGAGCGCGCAGGCGATCACGCCGCCCCAATGAACATGCGCGGGCTCGCGCCTTGCGCTTCAGACTCCTATCCTGCTGCTGCCGCGTTCGCCGGCACGCGCTGCCCGCTCGCATCGTAGCCGTGCAGCCGCGTCGCGGGCAGCCCCAGGCGCAACCCTGGGTCTGCCGGCAGCGACACCGCCCCAGGAGTTCGAACCACTAGGCCCCTCCCAGATCCGGCGGCCGTCAGGTGCAGCAGTGTCTCGGATCCGGTCTGCTCGACCGCATTCACCCGGGCGTCGAGCGCGAGGTCACCTGGGGCGGCCTCGGTCGTGATGTCCTCGGCGCGGATGCCGATCACGGCGGTGTCCGGCGGAAACGCGGACAGGTCGGCGCCATGGGCGGCGAGGTCCTCGACCGGGATCAGATTCATGCCCGGCGCGCCCATGAAACTCGCGACGAAGAGGGTCGCGGGACGCGCATAGACCTCCATCGGCGCGCCGACCTGCTCGATCCGGCCGCCGTTCATTACCACCAGCCGGTCGGCCATGGTCATCGCCTCGAGCTGGTCGTGGGTGACATAGATCGCGGTGGTGGCGAAGCGGCGCTGCAGGCGGCGGATCTCGACCCGCATATGGCCGCGGAGCTTCGCGTCGAGGTTCGAGAGCGGCTCGTCGAAGAGGAACGCCTGCGGCTTCCTGACGATGGCGCGGCCCATCGCCACCCGCTGCCGCTGGCCGCCCGAGAGGGCCTGCGGCTTGCGGTCGAGGAAGGGCTCGATCTCCAGCACCCGCGCCGCTTCGATCACGCGGGCGTCGATCTCGGCCCGCGGCGTCTTGCGGTTCCTGAGTCCGTATTCGAGGTTCCCGCGCACCGTCA
>NZ_WKKA01000020.1 GCF_009674885.1 Paracoccus sp. S-4012 | reverse complement strand
GGTAACTGAAACCACGAATCTTGACATCCGGTGCCTGAAACCACGAAGCTCAGGCATGGACACTGAAAGCACGAATCGTCAGGCGCAGCTGATCCCCGACCGTCACCCGCAGCATGACTTGTTCATCTGCGACGTGTCCGATGCCGTGCTGAAGGACGTGATGCAGCACATGGAGCACCCGTTCTATTCGTTGTCGAAGAAGCCGGAGACCAGCGTCCGCCGCTACGAGCACAACGGCCACTGGCTCGAGATCACGCCGAGCGTGAAGGGGCTGGCGACGATCTACGACAAGGACATCCTGATCTACTGCATCTCCCAGATCATGCAGAAGCTGAAGCAGGGCGAGCCGGTCTCGCAGCGGGTGCGGATCAACAGCCGCGACCTGCTGGTCTTCTGCAACCGTGGAACTTCGGGCCGCGACTACATGGCGCTCATCGAGGCCCTGGACCGGCTGGAAGGGACGCGCATCCGCACGAACGTCGTGACCGGGGACGAGGAGCAGATCGACGGCTTCGGCCTGATCGATGCCTCGTCGATCAGGCGCAAGCACGGTCTCGACGGGCGGCTCCTGTGGTGCGAGGTCAAGCTCTCAGACTGGGTCTTCAGCGCCATCCGCGCGCAGGAGGTGCTGACCCTCCACCGGGACTACTTCCGGCTCCGCAAGCCGCTCGAGCGCCGGGTCTATGAGATCGCCCGCAAGCATTGCGGGCAGCAGGACAGCTGGAAGATCGGCCTCTCGCTCCTGCTCAAGAAGACCGGGTCACAGAGCCCGGAGAAGCGGTTCCGGCAGATGATCCGCCACCTGGCGCATCATGATCATCTGCCCGACTACCATGTCGAATTCGACGGCGAGCGCGACCTGGTGATCTTCACCAATCGCGGCACGATGAAACTCCCGGGCGACGCCCCTGCCCTAGCGCCGTGGTCGGGCCGGCTGAGTGGCGATGTTCATGCCGAGGCGCGCGCGGTTGCCCCCGGCTGGGACGTGTATGTCCTCGAGCAGGAATGGCGCCTGTGGCTCGCAGACAACGAGATCACGCCCAACCATCCCGAGAAGCACTTCCTGAAGTTCTGCGCGAGCTGGTACGCCAAGCGCGGCCGTCCGTAAGGGCTCAGGCCTTCGGGCCATACTCCCGCTCGAGCAGGGCCACAGCATGCTCAAGCGTCTCGCCAAGCCCCCAGCCTTGCCCGTCGGCGACCGCGCAGAAGGCCGCGATGGTCTCAGGGCGGGCCTTCAGGTTGAACTGCGTGTTCCGGCCGGTGCGCCGCCTGCGGGGCGCGCTACCCCCCTCCCCTGCCCTCTCCGGCACCCGAGCTTCGCGGCTCCTGAATCCCGAGGCCTCGGCGATCATCCGGCTGGCCGCCTGCTCCGGCTTCGACCGGGCCGGCTTGTCCAGCTTCGGCTGCCACTCTGCCGGATCGAATTCCTCCAAGGCATCTGAAAAGCCTAGATCCGCGCGCTCCTTTGCCATGTCAGGCCACCCTTGTGGCGGCGCTGCTGTCCCTGAGCTTCGCGATCACCTCGCCCGCGAACTCACCGGCATTCTCCCGCGCCCGTCCGATGTTGCTGACCTGATCGGCCGTGAGGTCGGAGAGCAGCCCGCCGTAGTCGAAGATGTCCCGGTACGCCGCCCGCTCCACGATCGACGTCGAGAACACCTCGATGCCAGCCTTGTCGAGCTGCTCGCGCACGTTTTTGAGCGACCGCGAGGTGACCGCGGCGCTTGTGCGGGTTAGCAGAACTCCATGCAGGATCGGTCGACGAGCCATCCGCTCCTGGTTGCGGATCAGCCTGATTGTCTTGGCGGCGCCCTTGGCATCCATCGATGCCCCCTGTGTCGGGATCACCACGAGATCGGACATGCCGATCGCGTTGGCGACCATGAGGCTGGCGGTCCCTTCGAGATCGACGATGACGAACTGCGCTTCGGCCGCGGCGGCCTCGATCTGGTCGACGATCGAGTCCTCGGTCACGTCGCTGATGATGGTGAGGTTGTCGGGCTTGCCGTCGAGCCTGCCCCACTGCGAGATCCATTTCTCCGGGTCGGCGTCGATGATGGTGATCTGCGCGCCGCGGCTGGCCAGTTCGGAGGCGAGCAGAAGCGCCGAGGTGGTCTTCCCGGCTCCACCCTTGGGGTTGGCAAACGAGATGGTCGGCATGGGGCGCTCCGATAAACCTTTCCCCTCCTATGCTACCAGATAGCTAGTAGATAGCGCAACGGGTTGTAGGCGATAGATGGTAGCTACTGGATAACCTATCGGCCTTCCGTCAGATAGCTGGTAGCTATGCGATAGCTATCCATATGACAGCACAACGAACAAAGCTTGGAGCGCTGCCCTCGTGTCCGAGGGGCGTCGCGTCCCACGCCGCGCGAACGACGTGGGACGCGACGCCCTAACCCGCCGGCAGGAGCAGCCGGCCAGGCCCGGAAGGATCGCAGGATGCGCCGCCTGGATTCGACGCCCAGAGGGCGCCCAAGCCGATGACTGCTGCGGGTCTGCACCACCATTGGAGGCCGCCGATCAACGGCGGTTGCACGAACACACGACAGCCGACTCTGATCTGGCCATCGGGCGATCGGAGCCATAAGGGTCCCGCAGGCCGCCGCGGTCGGCCTGCGAGGAGCACGGACTAAAAAGACCTTGAGCAGTAATAACTACGTTCTACGCCCGTGCATGAGTGACCTAGCACACAATCCAGACGCGTGCCTTCCTGTCGGTTTGGACAGGTCAGGACGGCAGCTCGACGAGGGGGCGCGAAGGCGGTTGTGGATTGACGCCCGAAGGACGCGGCTGGAAGCCATTGAAGTGTCAAAGGGAACCGCTTGATACGCGGTTCATTGGCTCGGACAAACCATGTTGCAGAGGCCGGGATCATGGCTACGCTGACCGAGATAATCCAGGCAGTTGCACCGCTCGACGGTCGGGACAAGGCCACGCTGGCCCGACATGGTCGAGCCCTGTGCCAAGCGGGCCTGATCCCAGTGGCTCCTGCGCAAATGACCGTGCGTCATGCGGCAGTCGTATTGCTGGGAATCTACGGCAGCCCGGTTCCCGAGGAAGCGCCCGTCGCGGTGGATCGTCTCGGCGATCTGCGGCACCAATTCACGGATGGGCCGCTTCGCGAAGGGTTCGACGGCCTCGTCGAAGGCACGCTGGTGGAGACGCTGGCAAACATGATCGACCGGGCGCCGAAAATCATCGGGTGGATCCTTCAGGCCGTGACCAGCACGCCGGATTGGGATCACGTCCATTTGAATGAGCAGCTTGAGCAGATGCGGCAAGGCACCGCCCTTATTGATCTCCATGTCGAGATCAGCAGCCTTGCGGCAGAGATCACGGCTGGCTGGGGCAGCGTCGAACTCCTGAGATGCATCTTCATGGTTGACGCACAGCGCTTCCAGCGCGGCGATTACAACCGCCGCGTGATGGCGGACCGCAGAGTGACGGTTGGCTTTACCCTTCGCACCATCCTGGCGCTCCATGAGGCGGTGACCGGCGCCCCCATGGAAGGGCGCGACCTCGGTGCGTCACACAGCCAGGGGGCCTTATACGACGGCGACGAGCGGTCAGCCGGGGTAGGGCAGGGGGCACACTCCTGACACGGCTGGCGCGCTTCTGGTCAGGGCAAGCCGACACGGCCATTCCGCTGTAGCCAGGCAAGTGCGCCGAGTCCCGCGATCCCCGCCATGCAAACAAGGACGATCAACCATTCCCCGTCTGGAACGTTGATCACGATGATCCCGAAAAGCGCCCAGCTGACGGCGGCCTGGTAGGCCCAGTTGTCGGGCCGTCTGGCCGATATGGACAGCGCGACCGCAAGAACTGCGACGATCATCAGGAGGGCGGCCATCCGCGCGTCAACCACGCCGTAGCCGGTCAACACGACCGACACCGCCACGCCCGAGGCGGCCGTCAGCCAGCCTCCGTAAAGACCTAGCGGAACTCCCTCGCGCCAGCCGGGTCCGGCCCTCTGCATTGCCAGAACCGCGCCTGCGGCCATTGAAAAAATCATTGCGGTGGAGACGGCGGGCGCGGATCTTGCCACCTCGATCCACGGTATCCCGACTGCGAGGCTGATCCCCAGCGGCCAGGCGCCGCGGTCCCACCCCGGCATCTCAGCGGGTCGCACGAAGGCCCAGCCCGAGGCGAGGATCAGGCTCAGATAGATCACGCCCCAGATCGAGAATGCCCAGCCGACAGGCTGCATGGGCCATCTCTCCACCTGCACCGGAAAGCTCTCCGGGTTGAACCCGCCAAAGCCGCGCGACAGCAGCGGTGACAAGGCAAAGGCAATCGAGAGCAACAAGACGGCAAGGCGTCGGACCTGGCTGTTCATGCAGTCTCCTATGCGCCGACCGGATCACGGCAAGAGTCCTGGGGGAATGCGTGCCTTCGGAGAGCGCCATCTGGGCAGGGCAGGGGGGGGCGTGCCGCACCTCGCCGACCCAGACCAACCTTTTGGAATAGCCGGCGCCGTTGTCGGCACCGGCCATCTTGATCTTCAGCCCTCCGGGGGCAGCAGCACCTGGTCGATGACATGGATCACGCCGTTGCTGGCGGCCACGTCGGTCGCGGTCACGCTGGCCTCGTTCACCTTAACCGCGCTGCCATCGACCTGAACGTCGATCATCTTGCCATTGACGGTGGGCGCCTCGTCGAGGCCGACCACGTCGGCCGCGGTCACCGCGCCCGGCACCACATGGTAGGTGAGGATGTCGATCAGCTGCTGCTTGTTCTCGGGCTTCAGCAGCTCCTCCACAGTGCCGGCCGGAAGCGCGGCGAAGGCGGCGTCGGTCGGGGCGAATACCGTGAACGGCCCTTCGCCCTTCAGGGTCGTCACCAGGTCGGCTGCCTGGAGAGCGGCGGCGAGCGTGTTGAAGTCACCCGCGGCGACCGCGGTGTCGACGATGTCCTTGTCTGCGGCCTGTGCCGGAAGGGCAGCGGCAAGGCCGATCAGGGCGGCAGCAAAAGCGCGCGTCAGTCTCATTGGGGGTTCTCCTCGATGAAGCATTCCGGCGTCACCTTGACCGGATAGACTTTCATGATACGCAAATTGTTTTTAGCGCTACTCAAGTTGTCGTGATGATGGAGTAGTTTTGATTGACAGTTAAAAACGTTCCTCAACAATGTCCCACCGCGAAAAGGAGTTGGTTCTGTGCTCTCGGAAACGCTGACGACAGAACTTGAGAGGTACCGGATCGGGCCGCGAATCAGGGCCCTGCGGAAGAAGAAGAAGCTCGGGTTGGTGCAGCTCAGCGAGCACACCGGACTCTCGCCGGCCATGCTCTCCAAGATCGAGCGCGGGCAGCTGTTCCCGACGCTCCCGACCCTTGTCAGGATTGCCCTCGTGTTTGGCGTGGACCTCGGTCACTTCTTCAACAAGGAAGGCCCCCGCATCGCGGTAACCCGCAGGGGTGAGCGCGTGCGCCTGCCGATCCCGGCAGGCGACGCACGGCCGTCCTATTTCCTGGAGAGCCTCGACTATCCCCTTGCCGAGCGGCGGATGGAGGCCTTCCTGGCAGACTTCCCGAGCGACGCCGTCGCGTCGGCGCCGCATCAGCATGGTGCGCAGGAGTTCGTCTATGTGCTCAGCGGCACGCTCCGCGTGGACGTCGATGGCGAGCAAACGACGCTTGGCGAGGGTGATGCCATCGCCTTCGACTCGGACGCCACCCACAGCTACCAGCGAGACGGCACGGACAGTTGCCGCGCGATCGTGGTGACCCTGACCTGACCACTCGGCCGTCCTACGACCGGACGCCTCCTGCGGCTCAGGAGGTGTCAGGGGCGATCCAGGGCTTTCGCCTTGGACGAACCCTGCCGACGATGCTCGCGCGGCGATGTCCTCCGGGCTCAGCGAGGACGCCCCCTCCCGTGAGCCACGGCAAAGATACGGGCTGCCAGAGCCCCGTTGCGTCGATGGGGCAGGAGCCGGTCCTCAGTAACGAGCCAAGGGCAGGGGGGTGATGGGCTGGCATGGCCTGGTCCTCCATCCACCGGCGCAACAGGGCGCTTGCGCCCGATCGCGCCGGTGGGCAGCGGCAGGCTGGCGTCGCCACGTTCACGAACTGGCCGGCCTCGCCCTTCTTCACCGCCTCGTCCCAGATCTCCTTGCGTGGCAATCCTAGGCTCCGAAGCAGGGCTCCTGGTCTGGGGGGCACGTTGGCCGAAGCTCGGTGTGAAAGCACGAAGGCATCGACCTTTCCTGAAACCCTGAGCCGGCGTATGTGTTCAGATGTACACATACTGGGGAGTCGATGATGAGCGTTGCCAGCACTACGATGACGATCCGGCTTGATCCGCAGTTGAAAGCAAAGCTGGGGAGACTGGCGGAGGGGACCCGGCGCAGCCGGTCCTTTCTCGCCGCCGAGGCGGTGGAGACCTACGTGGACCGCGAGCTGGCCATCATCGAGGGTATCCAGCGAGGGGTGGCGGATGTGGCCGCTGGCCGCACCGTCAGCCATGAGGAAGCGATGGCGGCCGTGCAGCGGGCCATCGACGCGGCATCGGGCGAGCCCGCGTGAGCCGACCGGTTCGCTGGTCCAGCGATGCGGTGAAAGATCTTGCCGACCAGATCGCCTGGATCGCGGCCGACAACCCTGCGGCGGCCCGGCGTGTGGTCGCGGTCCTTGATCGGACTGCCCTGGCCCTTGGCGACATGCCCACAGGCCGCCCCGGACGGGTGACAGGCACCTACGAGAAGGTGGTGACCGGGCTGCCCTACATCCTCGCCTATGTGATCGCCGGAACGGGCGAGCAGGAGGAAGTGGCTATCGTCCGGGTGATCCACACCTCCCGAGACTGGCCGGCGGAAGGGTGGCCGTCCTGATCCGGGTCATTTCCGCACTTGCGAAGGGTGCTTGATCCAGAAGGCGCAGTACGAGCTGCCATCATCGTTGGTCACCACCGTGCCGCCCGCCGCCTTGCAAAAGACCCCCGGACACTCCCCCGAAGGCGCGTGCATGGGCGCGCCAACCGCGGCTTCAGCGACAGCCGGGTGATCAGGTTGGTCGCCATCGCCATGATGCTGCGGACCCAGTCATCGACCGAGCCCCACTGCAGCTCGGCCACCTTGGGCGGCTTCATCTTCCCCAGGGTCTCGCGCAGATCGGTGTCCACCTGAGCCAGAGCCATGAACGACGCCAGCAGATCGGTGCGGTGCGCAGACCCTTCGCTCCGGCCAGTCTCGCCCTTCTTCCGCTCGCCATCCCAGATCTGCTTCAGGGTCTGCACCAGCGTGGTGTTGATCTCGTCGGAGATGTTCTCCTCGACGATCCGCCCGGCCCAGACCCCGAGCATGCGCCCCAGATGCGTGTCCTTCGGCAGCTTCGCCAGCTGCGCCGGATCCATCGGCCGCTCGTAGGCCACCACCTCGCCGTTCTCGTCGAGGATCGGCAGCAGGTGCATGGCGGGATCCTGTCCGTCATGGTTCCCCGGGTGGCGGTCGATCTCACGCGCCAGACGCGCCGCACCGGCGCCGAGGAACAGCCCCGCGGTCTTCCCCGGCAGGGACTGCCCGGTCCGGGCATCGACCCCCTGCCAGCTCTCGTGCACGGTCTGGGCGATGCCCTGGCGGTAGGCCGCCTTGCCGGCCACCGAGCTCATGTAATAGCCCCGCGGCGCCCGGCTGTTCTCGTTCGGATCGGAGGGATAATCCCCGACCCGGACGAAGCCCTTGCGGATGTAGTCTTCCGCATCCGCGTCCTTGATCACGATCAGGGCCGAGCCCTGCTGGGTCAGCGACGGCACATAGCCCTTCCAGCCGTTGTTGCGCGCCACCCTGTTGGTCTGGCCGTGCCGGTCACCGCCTGCATGACCCCTGCGCCTCAAGCAGGTTCTGACGGAGTTCAGCCTTAAAGACTGGAAGTTGAACAAGTTCAGCAGTTCCAGACGGATGTGGCGTTGCTGGACCTGAACATGACCTCAACCATGACAGCAGGAACTCACCTAAATCCTGATCGGCTCGAAAGGTGCGGGTTCGATCCGGAGACACCCTAAAGCTCAGATTGCTGTTGACGGATCTGAAATCCGGTGTAAAAGGGGTTCGCCCCCACCGGGGGCCATGATGGGTGTCAGTCAAGGCTCGCGGCTCGACGGAAATCCCTTCCAGCTCCCAGATCAGCATCTGCGGCGGTGGCACCTGCGCCGGGCGTTACTGGGTGAACTGGAGGCTGCGTCTGAACGGAAGCCGGCGCTTCGGTCACGTTGCCTGGACGATCCTGACGCCCTGTGCCGCGAAGTCGGCCACGGCTGCAGCATCGATGTCGGCAGGCAGCGGCCCATGTCGATGCCGGCCTGCCTTCTCGTAGGCCTGCAACGCCGGACCGTTGGGACCGAAGGTCATAAACACCGCGAGCCGGCTCTGCCTCTTGGCCATGAGCGCACGATAGTTTTCCCTCAGGCGGGTATAGGTAACCTCGGGATCCCCTCCGAGGGCCCTGGCGAACCAGACTGCCAGTCGGTGGGCGAGGCGCTCGCCCAAGGTCGGAAGCTGCCCTGCATGGTTGATGCGCACGTCGAAGACCGCGACATCGCCACGTCGAATGGGCAGCGCTGTGGCTGGCATCTCTTCGCCATCGGTTCGCAGATGAGTGCCCGGACGCACCTTCAAGGCCGACCGCGACCCTGCGGGCTGGTCTTGCAGGTAGATGGCGAGCTTGAAAACCTGGAAGGTGGCGTCGCGATAAATGGCTCCGTCAAGCCCCATGTCGCTGGTGATGTCCTTGTGCCAGCTTGAGGTGGTATCAGCCATGATGTCGCATTCGCCGGTGAGCACCGGGTCGTCGGGCGAGGTGCAGGACTTCATCACCTCGGCAATGGCGCTGCAGGACAGCAACCGCGCCAGCGCCGGATCGCGGTTCATGCTACGTAGCTGAAACCTGCCGCCGTATCTTGGCCGCCCATACCCCCCCAGGTGCGAGGCGACGATCCCTCGCAACTGGTCGATCTGTGAGGATGTCAGGACATTCGGGAAGATGGCATAGCCGTTGGTTCTGAGGTCCGAGACGACGGGGCCCGCCGGTTCTACTGCGACTTCTTTGGATGCTGCCATGGAGTTTTTCCAGAAGATATTGTTCGAACGGAAAGGAACTGGTCAACCCAAGGCTCACGGATACGCGAACAATAATGAGACGGTGATTGCGATGAGCAAGACAGCAGAGTTGCTGAACCACCCGTGAAACCTGGCTGTTTGCGCTTGGGGATACTTCAAACGAAGGGACCGCCTAGGCGTTTTGCTGTATTTTTTGCCTCGATGCGAACGGGAGCGCGGCGATGCACATTCAATCTGCAAGAGATCTGCAAGCCTATAAGCCTGCCGCGCAATCAGGATCCGCGCAATTTGTTCCCACCGGCTTCGCTCCCGACCGCTGACCAGCAAATCGTCGCTGAAGCCCGCTCGACCGCCGCGCGCAGCGAGGCCCAGCGTTGGTCAAGCGCAGCCCTCCGAGGCCTCTGCATCGCGGCGGCTGCCCGGTAGGCCGCACGACGGGCCCGGTCACGTCGCCGCGTGACCCTAGAAGGCTCTGGAGCCACTACCAAGGGCCAGGGTGGGGCTCTCGAAGGGCCAGACCACCGAGAAACCGACATGGCCGCGAGACGGCCCGCTGTGCGGCTCTGCGAGCGTCAGTGTTTTCGTAACCCTGCGGCGGCGGCATTGCTGGTGTCCGGGTAGAGCTTGCAAGCCGCGTCTTTTCCGTCACCCTTGCCGAGTTCGTAACTTATCCCGCTTCACGACCTTGACACGACGTGCTATCTTGATCTTCCTCCCCTTACCCTCAGTCAATCTTTAGAGTAGAGATACTGGGGGTATATATATATATCTCTCTTATATGATTCATTTGAGATTATTTATTTGAGATACGAGATTCCTTATATATAAGATTCATAGATTTTTATACTACTTGATTCACTTATCCTACTTCGTCTTACCTTTCCCAAAGAAAGAAGTCCCTTAAGGATAAGGGTTCCTTTGAGGAGGAAAAGGGCGTAGCCCTTTTCCGACGAGAGAAGGAACCCTTATCCGTTAGAGGAGAGAGAGAAGGGATAAAGAGCCTTCATGAAGTGTGACCTGAGACACCCTGAAGCTCAGGATTGCTGTTGACGGATATGGAACCCCGATGTGTAAAGGGCATGGCCCCCTGCAGGGGCCATGCCCAACAATCCCAGAAACGGCAGAGTTGTCGGTCTGTCGGTGGGGAGTCCCCCCCTCGGACCGCATCCGGATTCGAAGGAACCGACGAGCATGACAGCACTCCCCGAGCCCCTCCAGGAAGCCAGGGCCAAGGCCCGGATGATCGGGACACGGGCCCGCGCGATCGCGGACCTGGCGGACCGCATCGGCTATCCGGCGGACATGACGCCCGAAGAGTGGGATGGCCTCTCGAGGGGCTTCTCCACGCTCCTCGATGAGCTCGGGGACGAGGTGGAGATCTTCGCCCAGAAGGCCAGCCACGCGTCCTGAGAACGGGCCCGAGGACCCTGACTGCGCGCCTGCCGGCGCCCGGCAGCCGTGGGCGGTAAGGCGCAAGGACTTTCATCCAGCCAGCCCCAGAAACAGCGCCAGGGACCGGTTCACGGCGACCATCGCCGCATCATCGAGGCGGCCGAACGGGGCACCCATTCGGTCGGCCGCATCGTCATGGCCTTGTCGATCATCACCCAGGACGGCACGTGCAGCCCGTTGGCCGGCGTTGGCTCGACCCGCACGCGCAGCAGCGGCGCGTCGGCCGGGTCCGAGGTGAGCAGCAGCACGGTACGCGAGCACATGGCTCCGCACACGTCCGACTGGATCACAAGCGCTGGGCGTGGCTTGTCGTGGTCCCCCTGCAAGGCGACCGTCACAAGGTCACCGCGCCTCACTCCCGGCCTTCGCGGTCGTCCAGATCGTCAAGCAGCGCGGCCAGTGCAGCATCCATGAGGCGGGCCAGGTCGGGGGTCGCGAGCGCCGGCCTCGTTCACCAGCGTCGCCTGCCGCTTGGCCTCGGCCGCGAAGCCGGGGCGGCGGGTGTCGGACAGCAGCCGGTTGACAACGTAGGTCGAGAACGTCTCGCCTCGAGGAGGCCGAGGACGGCGGGGCCTGTTAGTCATAGCGCGCGCTGCATTCTCCTGGCTCCGCGGGGAAGAACACCATCCCCATCCCTTTGATCGTCTCGTGGGTCTGGGGCAGCTTCCGCCTCCCACAGGTTACATCGACCAGATGCCCTGCGCCGAAACGGGCCGGTAGCAGGACCGAGGCCCGCTCAGCACCGGGTGCAAGACTGACATCAAAGGTCAATGTATCTCCGTCCCAACCCACGTCCGTGAAACCCGAGGCGTTCCGGCCATCAAGCCAGTCCAGAATCTGCTGCGCGGTGATCAGAGCGACGCCGTTTTCCGTGCCAAAGCTTGCCAGCAGCTGCGCGAAATCGTCCGTATAGTCATAGTGCGTACCGAAGGCTCCAAAATACTGATCCGGGCCGAGCGCACCATCGAGCATCTGGCGAATTCCGTATGCTTGCGGCACTCCGGACTCATCCACGAGGTGGCTCGCCGCCTGGTAGATGTCGATCAGGTCGCCGTTCAGATCGGCATAGGGCATCGGCAACCCCGACCCGGTCAAAAATATCTGCCGCCCGTCGATCCACTCCGGCGGCCACAGATAATAGTTGAGATCAAAGCGAATGCCCAACTCACGCTCTTCCTTCGGCACATCGGCCCAGCCTGTCCAGGACAGGCAATGCATCCGGTGTGTGCGCTGCTGAGGCAGGTCCGGATAATGCTCGCGAAAGCTCTCGATCTGCGAGCGCAGCACCTGACCCAGAGAGTCCCGTGTGATCGGCGTCTCGCATCCGGTATCGACATGGACGCCGATCTCGAACCCTTTTCGGGCGTAGCTCGTCGCCGTCCGCGCCTCGAGTTTGGTTCCCGGGGTCAGATAGGCCGTCGCACGCAAGCACTCCCACGCGTCGAAATCGCAGTCCGGTGGGCTCAGCAGGTCAAGCCAGCCGAAAAGCCGAGGCGTGCCTCCGCCGGTCGCGTGATCGTCGCCCGTCATGATGATCGCCGCTCGCCTCTGGTCCGGAAGGTACCAGAGGCGCGGCAGCGGCATCGGTGCCTTGGACAGGATCAGATTGACCAGCAGGCGCTGAAGTTCATCTGCGGCCGGAACCCCGGCATGCTTCAAGTTTACGAAGTTAGGGTAGAACAGGTCGTTCGGACGCAGCGGTTCGGATCCGTCACGCTCTTCGTCGATCCACAGCGGGTTTCCCTGCCGGGTCAGGATGGTGGATCTGGCAACATCGAAGGCGAAACTGGCGACATGACCTTGCCCGAGCTCCGTCCAGGTCACGGTCTGACCGGCGATGGCTTCACCGGTCGGGCTGGCAAGGGATGCCAGGCTGTGCCACGACTCCGGCGATCCCGGATCAACGGAAATCGGGTCGATCGGACCGTGGATCTGGAACGGTGCGCGAGACAGCCCGACTGATATCGGGGAACGTCTGTCCGGCAGCAACAGGGCGGTGTCGAGCGGGCCTCCGACCTCTCCTGGCAAGCCAAATAGTTGTCGCAGTTCCGAACTCGGCCGCATGATGATCAGCAGCCCTCCGGCCCTTACCCAGGAAACAAGCGCGGCGTGCAGGGGCTGCGGAAGAGTGCCGCTGTCGAGGATCACCACGGCGCGTGCGGCGAGATCGGCTTCTGTCAGGTCGTCGAGTGAGATATTCGCGAAGGCGTTCATCCCCTCGGCCTCAAGGATCGCACGATAGTAACGACTGTTGGGCCGGTCGCGTCCCTCCGCAACGAGGATCGGAGCGTCGGCCGGGCCCTCGGCGGCACGCTTCGGCATCGTCCCGAAGGGCGAGCAGGAATGATGCTCGCCGGGGATTACCTTGAAGATCGAGTATCGCGCCCTGAAAATGCAGAGCTCATATCGCGTCTGCCATTCCAGCGGCGCACGCGGCTCGACGAGCAGCGACCTGTCATCCGATGTGATGCGGGTATCAATGGCGAGGCTTTGACCGTCAGGACCCCGGAGGGACACCTTGACCCCATCAGTCACGCGATTGGCGAACCTGATCGCAAACGGGCCACCGGGGTGAACTGCCGTTGCGCCCGGCTGCGGAAATACATGGATTGTCTGCTGCGCGCTTCCCAACAGAAGCACAGTAACGCCGACCAAGATCAAGATTTTACTTATACGGTTCATCGCTCATCCTGCTCAGCCTGCACAACCCCCCAATGCGCAACCGGGTTCAGCCCTGCGCTCTACCTTGCTCACCCCTGACATGTGGCACGCTCCCGGCAGCCGCATCGGCAGAGGCCGGATGTCCTTGGCGATGGCGCTCGAGCGCGCGACGGCTGAAGCCAGCGGCCGCAGACCTGTCGCAGACCTCGGGGGCCTCCCGGCGGGGGTACACACACATCCACCTCTTGCAGAACGCTGCCGGACATCCATATACCATCCACAGGGATGGCCTGATCTGGAGTGACCATGGAGTGACCATGACCAGCAAAGTGGTGCAGCTGCGGGAGCGAGTTCCCGAGACCGAGAAGATCACCATCAATCTCGGCTACGTCGATCTCGGGCGCATTGATCTGCTGGTTCATGAGGGCTTCTTCTCGAACCGGTCCGACTTCATCCGGACGGCGATCCGCAACCAGTTGCGCAGCCAGTCCGAGGAGGTATCGCGCTCGATCGACCGACAGAGGTTCGAAGTTGGTCTGCTGGAGCTTGGAGCGGCCGAACTGGAGGCCGCCCGTGACGCCGGGGAGATGCTTCACGTCAAGGTGGTCGGCCTCATCCGCATCAGCTCCGATGTCTCGCCGGAACTTGCGCTTCAGACGATCGGCTCCCTGACGGTGCTCGGAGCGCTGCAGGCGAGCCGTGAAGTCAAGGCCGCCCTGGCCACGAGAACCAAATAGCCGCCTGAGCGGCACGAAAGGCAAAGACCATGAACCCTGACCCTGTCGCGGAGATCCTTCGCGCGGCGAGCGCCTTGCGGTCCGGCGATCCGGCCGCCGTGACCGCCATCGTTCAGAACGCACTGGCGCTCGGGGGCCTGACAACGCCGACTGGCAATGGTGCTTCGGGCGAGCCACCCGCGACCGTCGGGCCGAAACAGGTGCCCGTGCCCGCCCTGGATCACATGGATCGTCATCCCTCCAGGGGAAGTCGGCTGCGCAAGCCGCTGGGCGAGGTCGTCCGGACCCTGCAAGCGGGCGGTCTGAAGCTTGACGGACTGCCGGGGCTGGGCCATCCGAAACACGCTCCCGAGCTGCCATTGCCCCAAGGTTCCCGGTTCCTCGATCAGCGCTACTCCTGCGCGGCCGGTGCGCGCCGCTACCGGCTCTATGTTCCCTCAACCTCTGATGGCGGCCTGCAAGGTTTGATCGTCATGCTGCACGGTTGCACGCAGAGCCCGGAAGACTTCGCCGCCGGCACCGGGATGAACGCCCTTGCCGAAGAGCACCGGCTGCTCGTCGTCTATCCGGCGCAGACCGGCGGCGACAATACCATGTCCTGCTGGAACTGGTTCCGACCGGGTGACCAGATGCGCGATGCAGGAGAGCCTGCGATCATCGCTGGGCTGACGGAGAACCTCCGCGACGAGTACCTGATCCCCGCAGACCGGGTCTTCGTTGCGGGCCTTTCCGCGGGCGGCGCCATGGCGGTGATCATGGGCGAGACCTACCCGGAGCTCTACGGGGCAATCGGCGTCCACTCAGGCCTGGCTTACGCGTCGGCGAACGACGCCATGTCGGCCTTTGCTGCGATGCGGGGGCAAGCCGGGATCGAACCACCGCCCTTCAGAATACCGGGCCTTGGGCCCGAGTCGGGACCGAGGGTGATCGTGTTCCACGGCAGCGCCGACACGACCGTCCACCCGTCCAATGGCGAACGGATCATCGCCGGCAAGGGCGGAAGCGCGAGACAGGCCACACGATCAAAGACGGGAGCGTCGGGTGAGCGCCGGGGTTACACGCGCCTCATCCTGAAACGTGACGACGGCACGCACGGTCTCGAGGGCTGGATGATCGAGGGCGCACCGCACGCCTGGTCCGGTGGGCACGCGAGCGGCTCTTACACCGATCCCCGCGGACCGGATGCCTCGGCCGCAATGGTGCGCTTCTTTCTTCATGGCACATCGGACGGGCCCGGCGCGTGACGGCCGCAAAGATCATCGCCCCGAGGATCCCCCTCGGGACGATGATCTCATCCCGCTTGATCCCCCGCCCAGTCACCAGCCCTGACTGCCAGGCCAGGAACTGGGCGTCACGCGGCAGTCTCTGATCAGGCTGTGGGTCGCCGAACGTCTTCAGCGAGCCAGTTGGCACCGAGGCCCTGGCGAGCCTCGGTGCCGCTTTTCCAGCCTGATCTTGTCACTCGCTCAGAAACCCGACCTGCATCGCAGGGCGGAAATCGATCTGCTCCTTGACGAAGCCCCGATCTGTCAGGAACGTCGCGATCGAGTCATAGGCCGCAAGATCCTCGTCGGTGAAATCACGAACGATGCATTCGGTTTCCCGGAGGAAGTCGAGCGTCTGATCGACGGGAATCTTCACCTGCTTCTGCACCGCCTCGGCCGCGACCTCGGGCTGGCTGGTAACCACCGCGCAAGCGTCCGCTAGCGCAGCCATCACCCGGTGAGCACTGTCGCGGTTGGCTTCCAGCCAGGGCCCGCTGGCAGACACCCAGAAAGCGTAGGTGTAACCGACGTCCTTGCTGTGTGCGAAGATCTGGCCTTGCTGTTCGGCCACCACCCGAGTGGGAAAGGGCTCGAACAGCCAGAACGCCTCGATGTCTCCCCGCGCAAGCAGCGCCGGCAGCTCGGGCGGACCGGCCCGGACCAGCTCGAGGGTCGATCTGTCGATGCCCAGCTTGTCGATCGAGATGTCGGTGAGGTATTCGAACACGCCACCAGGGACCACCCCGAGCTTGCGGATCTCGCCCGGCTCCGAGAGGTCACCGTCGGCAACGAGTTTGAGGTTGTCACCGGACTCTCCGACCAGCCCCAACGGACGTATGTCGGAATGCGGCATTCTTACGAGATGGGTGGTTTCCGTCGATGCCGTCATGTGCGCCTGGCCGGCCATCATGCCATCGACCATCGCTCCGCCCGGGCCGAAGGTCACGAGATCCACGTCGATGCCGTGCTGCTCGAACAGGCCGTTCTCCTCGGCGACGAAGAACGCGACAAATGTCGGGTCGATCCCGACGCCGATCTGGACCGTCTGCGCCTGTGCCGAGAATCCCGTCAGGACGAGTGCAGCCGAGGCTGCGACCGCCTGGGGTACAGTGAAACTGAAAGTCATCTTTCTTCCCTCCCGTTGCCTTGTTCAAGTAGACGTCACGTCTTCACGTCGTACCGCCGGAACAGAGAATGAGCGGCCCAGCGCAACAGGCGGTCGCACAGGAAGCCGAGCACCCCGAGCAGAATGAGTCCGACAAAGACCCATTCCGTCCGGCCGTAGTTGCGGGCAGTCCAGATCAGGGCGCCCACGCCTTCCTGCGCAGCCACGATCTCGGCGGAGACGACCGTCAGGAACGAGTTCCCCATCGCGATCCGCGATCCGGTCAGCATGGCAGGAACGCTCGAGGGAACGATGACGGTCAGCAGCGTCCGCATCCGTCCCGCCCCGAGCGTGGCTGCCGCGCGCAGCCGGTCAGGGTTCACTGCCTGCACGCCCGAGATCATGGAAACGATGATCACGAATATGGTCGCGTAGAAGATCAGCCCGATCTTCGACGCCTCACCCGGACCGAGCCAGATGATGGCGAGCGTCACGAACGCGATCGGCGGGATGAAGCGGAAGAAGTCGATGTAGGGGTCGAGCAGCCGGCGAACCGCCGGGAAGGTTCCCATCAAGATGCCGATCGGAACCCCGAGCACCACCCCCAGCCCCCAGCCGATCGCGATGCGGCTCAGCGATGCGAGGACCGACGACAGGAGCGTCCCGTCGTTCCAGAGTTCGACCGCGGCCGCCAGCGTGGCGCCGGGCGAGGGCAGAAACAGCGGCAGGACCTGGCGGCTGGCAAGCTCCCAGACCAGGAGACCAGCGGCAACCGACACGAATGGCGCCAGCCTGGTCCATCCCGAGGATCTGCCCCCCTCGCGTTGCCCAATCATCCTTCCTCTCCCTCCAGGCCCTGCATCCGCAGCACCTTGCTCACTTCCTCTCCGATCTCATCGCGCAGCAGCGCGTGCAGCCGGACGGCTTCCGGCGTGTCGGGATTCCGCGGACGTGGCAGGTCGACCGCATGGATGGATTTCAGGCGCGCTGCCGGGCCCGTCGTCATGGTGACAACCCGGTCGGCCAGCAGGATTGCCTCGGAAATGTCGTGGGTGACGAAGATGATGGTCTGCCCGGTCTTGCGCCAGATACGATCGAGTTCGCGCTGCATGACATCGCGCGTCTGAGCGTCCAGGGCCCCGAACGGCTCGTCCATCAGCACCACGGATGGATTGTTGATCAGCACTCGGGCGAGTTGAAGCCGCTGCCGCATGCCCCCGGACAGTTCTCTGGGGAACTTGCCAGTGGCGCCGCCGAGTCCGACGAGTTGAAGGAATTCGATTGCCCGGGATGCGCGCTCCTTGGCCGGAACGCCTAGGCATCGCGGTCCGTACTCCACGTTTTCCTGCGCGGTCAGCCAGGGGAACAGGACGTCGGAGCTCTGAAACACGACCCCGCGATCGGTTCCTGGCCCACTCACGGGCCGCCCGTCCACACTCAAGCGGCCCTGGACCGGAAGAAACCCGGCGATGGCGTTCAGCAACGTGGACTTGCCGCACCCGCTCGGCCCGAGCAGGCAAACAAACTCCCCCGCCCCGATCTCCAGGTCGACGCCTTCCACGATCCTGTTGCCACCCAGGGTGATGCCGACATCGACCAGGTCGATCCGTGCCCCGGAGATCATTTCGAGCGCCTCCCCGTGATGCACCCGATTACTCCCGCTCCAGAAGTCCGCGGATCAGGAACATCTCGGCCTCGTGGATGCACCCCATCTGCTCCCATTCAGCGTCGCTCTGGGTGGCCAGCCGCCAGGTCAGCAATGTGACCACACACTTGTCGGCGCCGATCTTGAGCAGATCGCCGGGAATGACCCGCGACATGTTGCGGAACTGCATGGCCTCGGGCGAGCCACCGACCTCGTAGTCGACCTGAAACCGCTCGGGGTCCGGATGCAGGCGGACCCAGGTCTTCTTGCCGGTGAAGGTCGAGGTGCCGACAAACAGGCCCGGCGATTCTTCGGTGCGGTTTGCGCTGCCCCAGGCCCAGGTGCCCTGACGGATGCCATCCGACATGATGGCGAAGGCAGTCTCGGCCGGACGATTCACGATGATGCTGCTGCTGTGGCAATGGTGGTCCTGCATCAAGCACCTTCCTGAGTCGGATCTTTTCTGGTAATGAGGATTGCCTAATATGTTATGACAAAGATCGTGTCAACGGTGAACGGCGGGGAGGAACGCACGATGACAGACCAGCCTCTCCCCGCCGCCGCTTCCGGGCCAGACGAGCCGCCGCTCTATGCGCAGCTCGCGGACAAGCTGCGCCAACAGATCCAGACCGGCGCCTCCCTCCCCGGCGAGCGCCTCCCCACCGAGGCGAAGCTCAGCGAGTCGAGCGGGCTGAGCCGGATCACCGTCAGGCACGCGCTCCGCATCCTGAGCGACGAGGGGCTGATCGAGCGGTTCCCCGGCCGCGGCACTTTCGTCACCGACCGGCTGGGCTCGGGCGGCTGGGCGCTGCGATCGATCAATGACCTGGTCCAGATTGGCAAGGACGTGAAGACCGAGGTTCTGAGCTGGCGGAAGGTCCCGCCGCCGCCAGCAATGCAGGCGCTCTTTGGCAGTTCCGGGCCGCTCTGGCGGCTCCGCGCGGTACGGACGCAGGGCGCTCTGCCCCTCTACTTCGTCGAGAACTATCAGCGCGGCGACGTGGGCGACCGGGTCGAGGTGTCGGACCTTGAGAAGCACACGATGGTGGAGGTGATCTGCCACAAGCTCAGGATTCCGGTCAGCCACGCGGTCGAAGACATCCGCGTGGGCCATACGAGCGCGCTCATGGCCCGGCATCTCTGGGTCCCCACGGGTCAACCGGTCGTGGTCCAGCAGATCGACATCTACGAGGCCGACGGCCGGCTGATCCAGAGCGGCAGCGGGTGGTGGCACAGCAACCGGCTGCGGCGCCGCTTCCAGCTTTCGCTCGCCTGAGCGGCGCATCAGGGAGCCTCATGGCCTCATGGAGGTGGGCCCCTCAGGCCCCCAGAGCCTTGGCCGCCAGAAAGCCCGACCCGCCGCCCAGACCGGGTCCCGGATGGGTCGAAGCGCCGATATGCAGCAGGCCCTTCAGCGGCGTCTCGCCGCCGCGGGAATGCTTGAAGGGGCGCCACAGGAAGAACTGGTCGATCCCGCAGGCCCCGCCGTAGGGGTCGCCGCCGACGAGGTTCATGTTCATCGCCTTGAGATCGGCGGGGGAATAGGCCCGGCGGGCCAGCCGGATCGACGCGAAGTCGCGGATATGGCGGGCGAGGATCGCCTCGATCCGGTCGGCGAAACGCTCGCGCACCTCGTCGGTCCAGACGCCATCGGTCTCGATCTCGCCCTTCGCATCACCCTTCAGCACGCGGGGTCCGTCCGGGATCTGCAACCAGAGGACCGCCTTGCCCTCGGGGCAGCGGGAGGAATCGAGGCGGTGCGGCTGGCCCACGCAGATCGTCGGCATCTCGGGCAGCATGCCCCGCTCGCCCTCGTTGGCGGATTTCGACACCGCGTCGATCCCGTCGGTCAGGTGGATCAGCGCCACGTCCTCGAGGCCCGGCGTCAGCCATTCGGGGGGCCGATCGAGCGCGTAATGCAGCTGGAAGTTGCCGCGGCCGTGCTGGAAGCGGCGCGTGGCCTCCTTCTCCCTGGGAAGATCGGCGTCGGCGAGCAGGCGGCCGTAGAGCTGGCCGGGCGTCACCGAGGCGAGGATCGAGGTGGCCGCGACGTGCTCCCCGCCGGCGAGTTCCACCCCCGTCACGCGGCCGCCCGCATGGACGATCCGCGCCACATCGGCATTCGTGCGGATCGAACCGCCCTTCTCCTCGATCAGCCGGGCAAAGGCTTCCACCGCCCGCCCGGCCCCGCCCTCCACCACCGGCGCTCCGGCGGCCTCGAGCGCGAAAGCGATCACCCGGCCCATCTGGCCGGAGGTCGGGGCCTCCGGCGTCAGGCCCGCATGGAGGCCCCAGGGCGCCCAGAGCGCCTGCACAAGCGGGCTGGTGTAGCCGGTCTCGAGCCAGGCCCGCGCGGGCGTCAGCGCATGGCCGAACCATTCGGCAAGCCCGCGGGGACCGCGCTTCCAGGCCTGCCCGCCGACCAGCTTCGCGGTCTGGCGGCTCCAGAGCGCACCGCCGAGAAGGCCGAAGAGGAACGGCGCATCGCGCTCGACGCGGCCGACGTCCTCCGCATGCCGGTCGCCGTCGCCCGGCGACAGCGCGTTCCAGGCGGCGATATTCGCCGCGCGGTCGGTGGCCAGCACCAGCGACGAGCCGTCCGGGCGCAGAACCGCCGTGGGATGCCGGGCGTGGCAGAGCTTCAGCCCGTGCCGCTCCAGATCCTTGCCGAGCGCGGCCCAGGCCGGGCCGGTCAGGAACAGCACAAAGGTCGTCGCCATCACATCGTGCCGGAATCCCGGGAGCGTGGCCTCCTCGGTCCGCATGCAACCACCGAGGGTCGCCTCGCGCTCCAGAACCGTCACCCGGTCGCCCTTGACCGCGAGCATCGCCGCCGCAACGAGCGAGTTGATCCCCGACCCGATGATCACATGGGATTTCCTGTCCATGTCCTGCTCCCTTGTTCCGGCGCCCGGATCGGCCCTCCGCTCCCCGCTCTGGGGGGCCCGCGCGGCCCTCCGGCTCGTCAGGTGCCGGGTGGCGACCTTACGGAAGATATATGCGTTTGCAACGTTTTGTTGTTCACGGGGCGCTGTCAGAGCAACCTGGCTTGCCGCAGAGGATGCTCGCTCGAAGAGCTGGCTGCGTGAGAGGAGACGGGCGCTGCCGAGGCCGCGCCCGTCTCCTCAGCCGCGCTCATCCGGGCAGATCAGCGCTACCTTGGGAAAGTAAGTCGCATAGCGGCCCCGGTCTCGTGAGAGCAGCCTGTAGCCGCGGATGGCGGCATGGGCGCCGATGTAGAAATCCGGCAACGGCGAGCCCCGCCCGCCGCCCCGGCGGCGATAGTCCAGGAAGGCCTTTCCGGCCAGGAAGGCTGCCGCCCAGGGGAGGGGCTCGCGCAAGAAGACCTCTTCCGGCAGCAGCGCATCAAGCGTCTCGATCCGGCTGTGGGAGACCGAGACGTCGGCGTAGATCAGCGGATTGATGATCAGCCGTGCATCCTGCCCCGCCCGGGCAAGAGCATCCGCCGACCACGGCGCCCAGGCCGGATCATCGGTGGCGATGTCGATCAGGATGTTGGAATCCACCAGGACCGCCGTCATTCGCGGGTCAGGGCCATGATCTCGTCGGTGGGGAGGGCCACGTCCGCACTACCGCGCAGTCGGGAAATCGCCCCCTGGAGGCTCGCCGCCCGCTCGCCCCGCAGCCGGTCAGAAGGAATTACCCGCACCAGGCCGTCATCGCCGATGACGAAATCGACCTCGGTTCCCGGCCCGAAGCCCGCTGCCTCCCGGATTTCCTCTGGGATGGTGACTTGGCCCTTGGTGGTGATGCGCATGGTTTCCCTTGCCGCACAGTAATACATGAGAGTGATACTCGCGACAGCCGCGTGCAAGGACTGGTTGGGCCTCGAGGCCGCCTCGGTAGCGCGAGAGCCATGCCTCGGACCAGCATCCGCGGTGGAGCCGGTGGACGGGGCCGCTCGTCGCAAGTCCACCGGGGCGTTCGTGATGGGAGCGACGTCTGCGCAGCAGACATGCGAACGACGTGACGCATTCCTGGTATCGGATTGACAACTTAAGATTGATTTTAATGTTGTTCACTTATCTTGTGCGTGTGTCCTCAAGGGGGAGCAACTTGCTGAACAATGTCCACCTGCACCCCGCTGCAGCTCGCGCCGCAGCCGTAGCGGTGCCAATGATGGCCGCGCAACTCTCCATAGCCCCAGTGGACTTGGACGACCGCGCGGCGTGTGAGCGCCACCTACTCGAGGAGTGGTGGCCTCCGATCGCCAGGCAGTTCTTGGACCAAGCAATCGCTGACGCGAGGGCGGTCAGATCAGGCTAAGAAAGTCCGCACCAAACCGCGCCTCCAAGAACTCGTATTGCTCGCGGAGTTCGGCACGGACATCGTCCATGATCGCCGGGGTTGGCTCGACACTGGGCGAGACGTAACGCGCCTCGCCGGGCTTCCGATATTCGCCGACCGGCAGCGAGCAATGTGCTTCAACCGCCGCCAGCACCGCACCAGGGTCTCGGGCAATCTGCCGGAACGGGATGTAGAGCACCCGGTCGCCCACCTTTGCGTCGAGACGCTGTATCGTGCCGCGGTAGGCAGATCGCTCGACCGCAACTGGAGCTCGCACCTGGGCCATCCAGAAATCGGCATCATCGGGCTTCGCCCCACGTCTATGGGCCAGCTTCTTGATAGACGAGATCACGCGGCTCGCAGGATCGCGGATCTGGTAGATCGCCTTGAAAGAGCCGCCCAGAAGCCGATGCATGTGATCCAGCCCGTCATCGCCCAGCAGGGCATAAGCGGGCGTGATGTCGTAAGACATCTTGCCTGCGGGGCATCCCGCATAAACCGCACGATACCACTCTTCCGACAGCACCTTTTCCTCGCGGACGCGCCCGATGTAGGCCGCCCTGGCCGGATGACCCTCAGCCTCGCGCGCTAGCCGCGCCATTTTTTCGCGGTGGCCTGCAAGCATCCACCGATGCCCGAGCGTCGCAAAGGTGAAGAAGTGCATCTCCTTCATCGGCGGCTCCCATACGCCGGGGTTCTGCGCCAAGTTTGCAGCGAGCCAGGATGTGCCCGCTTTCTGCGCTCCAAAGCCGATGATCTGTGGCTGCTGCATTCACCGCTCCCTTCGCCGCCAGCTCCATAGCAGCAACCCGGTTGCGATAGCGATCATGAGGCGGGGGTAGGGCTCCTTCTATCGTGATGAGCTTCTGGCCTATGGTTGCGGAATGAAACTGCTCGCCTCCGTGACTTGGCTCCTCGCCCTTCCTTGCGCGGCCGCGTCGATCAGCGGCACCGCAGCCGTGAGCGATGGCGACACCCTGAGAATCGGGCCGGTGATCGTTCGCATCCACGGCATCGATGCGCCGGAGACGGACCAGCCCTGTCAGGATGCGGCAGGAGCGCTGTGGAACTGCGGCGCCGCAGCCGCCAATCTCCTGGCCGACCTCGCTGATGGACGTATCGTGGCGTGCGCGGCCCTCGAACACGACCGTTATGGCCGCATCGTGGCCCGCTGCACGGTGGACGAGCACGATCTGGGGCGTGAACTGGTCGCGAGCGGGATGGCTTGGGCGTATCGGGAATACTCGCTGGACTATTCCAGCGAGGAGAAAGCGGCTCAGGCGGAGGGCAAGGGCGTGTGGGCGGCGCAGAATGTTCCGCCTTGGGAGTTCAGGGCCGGCCGTTGGGAACGAGAGGCTGCAAATGCCCCTCGGTCAGGCTGCCCGATCAAGGGCAACATCTCCGCCCGTGGTGAACGAATCTACCACACGCCCTGGTCCTCTAGCTACACGAAGACCCTGATCGATGAGGAGAAGGGCGAACGGTGGTTCTGTGACGAGGCCGAGGCGCAGGCGGCCGGCTGGCGGGCACCGCGAGGGCGTTGAGGGTCCGGAAAGCCCTGCTACGCTACATCACCATGGCGCAAGGCCTAGGGGCTTCGGTCCGCCCTCAAGCGTCACTCGACAGGACGACGGCTAAACGATCGAGAACCTCGATCGCAATTCGTTCGGGGTAGCCTCGCAAGGGCATGGCTGCCCGGCAGAAATCGCTGCTGCATGCAGCTCGCGCGAGAATACTTCCCACTCAGGCTGAAGCAGCTTGCCCCCCCGCGCTCGCACGCTCTCTTCGACGCGCCTGATCACAACGCAAGGCGTGTCCCCATCATAAACAATGCGGGCAGCACGATTTCGCACTTCCATGATCCAAGTCCGCTCCTTGCGGCCCTGAAATCTGGTGTTAAGTCCATGGCGGCAGCCGCAGGACGACGAGGGGGTCCTCGTAGTGTCTCGCCTTAGGAGTGACAACCACAATATGATGATGCTGCGGCCCGTTGCGAGCCGCCCCTTTTAAGAGCCGCACCAGTTGGCCTAAAAGGATGCTTGCCTGCCCCCGGAGACAAGCCGGGGGCGAAGACATATGCGTCCCTGTCATCTTATATCCCAAGGAGTTTGGACAGAATGAACAATCAAGAGTCCGATCTGAGCGGCATGGACCTCCCGGCCCTTAAAGAACTCAGGAAGAAGATCGACCGCGCCATCAGGAGCTACGAGACGCGGAGGCAGAAGGCAGCCCTCGCGGCAGTTGAGCAGCTGGCAAGGCAGCATGGTTTCAAGCTGGAGGATCTGCTCGGGGACGGGCCTTCTGGAAACGGCCGCCGGAGGACGGGCGGCGCCACGGGCGGCCCGGTGAAATACGTCAACCCCGACGATGCGCAGCAGACCTGGAGCAGCCGCGGCCGTCGTCCGTATTGGTTCAACAAGGCACTGGAACAAGGCCTCTCGCTCGAAGACCTGGCTGCGTGAGACAAAGATGGGCCCGTGTGGTCCGCGCTGCGTCGCCATGGCGCCAGGCGTGGACGGCCCTTGGCCTGCCTTCATGACGGTGCAACAAGGGTGACGCCTTGACGTGGGCCCCGCCGCGGCCGCCCCCCGCGCCGCTCCGGCTGCTCCGGCAGAAGATTGCCCGTTCGGCGGTGGCCGGACGGTTGGAGGTCGGTAGCATCGTCTCGCTGCATGCCGAACGGATCGTGGCCGAGGGCGCCTTTGACGGCAGGCCGTGCTTCATCAAGCTCTTCATAGCCGGCGATCCGGCCGCCCAGGCGCGGCAGGCAGAGACGGCCATCGCCTTTGCCCACGGGTATATGGCGCAGGGCGCTTTCCGGGTCGCCCCGGTACTGTTCACCGCGCGTCTGCGCGGCTTCATCGTGTTGGCGCCGGCGCCGGGTTTCCCGCTCCAGACAGCGATCGCCGAGGCCAATGCGGCCGGGCGGGCGGGGCTGATCGGCCTCGCCGGGAAGTGGCTCGAAGCTTACTGCGCCCCGCGGCGCGTGGTCCGGCGCTTCTCGGCCGGGCGGTTCGGCGCCTTTCACATTCCGCGAATGGCGAGGCCCGGCTGGAAGGGCGAACTGCGCGACTCCCCCCTCATCCGCGCGCTTGGTGAACATGTCGCGGGCCTCGCTGTCGCGGCCGAGGGCGCGCCGGTGTCGATCGCTTCGACGCATGGCGATTTCGTGGCCCGCAACTTCCACCACGACGCGGGAACGATCTGCGGCTTCGACCTCGAGGGAACGCGGTCGCTTCCCGTGGCCTGGGACATCGCGCTGTTTCTGGTGGAGATTGCGCAGCGCGAGGGAACGGCAGAGGGCGCCACCTGGTGCGGCATACGTGCGGTGGATGCAAAGGCGATGGCCGCTTCGGACGTGATCGGGGCAGAGGAGGCGGCGCGGGTGCTGCCCATCTACATCGGCCACCACCTGCTCAGGCGCTCGATCCGCATGGGACCGGGGTGGCCGCTCGACAACGTCACCGAAGCGGCGACCCGGTTCCTCAACGGTGACGCGAGCTGAGCCAGCCAGCTGACCAATGTCCAGGCAGCAGCGTGACTTGTGAAAGGCTCTGGGTCTCGAGCTTCCTTCCGGGCCTCCTTGCCCGGCTGCCCTGTCGACGTCACATGTAACGAAAAGGAGGGAACGTCATGCCGACACCCGCCTCCCACCGTGTCCGCAAGCGCCGTGATGCCCTGAGGGCCGCCGGGCTGCGCCCCGTCCAGATCTGGGTCCCCGATACTCGCCGTCCCGGCTTCGCGGCCGAATGCGCGCGCCAGATCGCCCTCGTGAACGAAGCCGACGCCCGTGATCCCGATCTGGACCGCTTTATCGAGGCCGCTGCCGCGTCCGTGGAAGGCTGGGAGTGAGGCGTGGCGATCTGGTGACGGGCGCCTTGCAGTACGTGTCCGAACGGCTATTTTGGTTGAAACGGTATAGTTTTTGAACCATAAATCTTCATGTCCTTTGAGTATGACCCCGCCAAGAGCGCCTCCAACAAAGCCAAGCACGGCATCGACTTCGAGGAGGCTCAAGCGCTCTGGGATGATCCCTGGCTGCTGGAGGCACCCGCCCGCACGGAGGACGAGCCCCGCTTTCTCACAGTTGGACGGATCGGGGAGCGGTATTGGGCGGCCGTGTGGACGCCCAGGAAGGAAGCCATGCGCATCATCTCGGTGCGTCGTGCCCGCAAGGAGGAGGTCGAACGCTATGAAGGCGCGTGAGTTCGATGAGAGGTTCGAGGCCGGCGAGGACGTGAGCGCTCAGGTGGACTGGTCGCGAGCTCGCCGGACAAACACCGAGACCCGTCGGGTCAATGTGGATTTTCCAGCCTGGGTCGTCACCAGCCTTGACCGCCAAGCCAAGGAACTGGGGGTCACCCGGCAGTCTCTGATTAAGCTGTGGATTGCCGAACGTCTTCAGTGAGCCAGATCGGCAACCTCCTCCGACGGTCTTGCCCGAAACAGGTTCGCCAGAGTCGCCGACGCGGAGCGTCATCACAGCCGGCCCGACGCCAGGAAGAAGGGGCCGCCCGAGGGCGGCCCCCCGATCATCAGAGGATGAAGTCGCTCGCCACGTAGGCGCTGGCGGCGAGGTTCCCGTCCTCGATCCAGAGCTGGAACTCGGCCGCGCTGTCGTCGTTGACGTTGCCGCTGACAAGTGTCCGGCCATCGACATCCGTGAGCCAGAGCCCGCCCTTGTCCTTGCTGCCGAAGATGAAGGCCTGGACGCCACTCTGGGAAGGGTCGGCATCCAACCTGGAGAGGTCGATGACGTCCCCGCCCGCCACACCGGCGCCCTCGAAGGCGATTGCGCCATCCCCGGCACGGATCACGTCCGGGTTCGCCGCATTCGATTCCGCGATGCTGCGGAACAGGAACACGTCGCTACCCTTGCCCCCGATCAGGACATCGCTGCCTTGGCCGCCGCGGAGCGCGTCGTTGCCGTCCTGGCCGCGGAGGACATCCGCACCGCCGCTTCCGAAGATCCAGTCGTTTCCTGCGCCGCCGAGGATCACGTCCTCGCCGTCCGTGCCTCGCAGGGTGTCGCCGCCCGTGGTGCCCTCGATGGTGGGCGCCGGAATCTCGGCGGCAACCTTGGCGTTGCTGGCGGTGAAGACGACATCGACCCAGTAGTTGCTCGCATTGTACGTCTGGGTCGGGACGGAGCTCGACGAGCCGTAGGAATAGACCCCGCCATTCTGCAGCGCGGTAATGTCGCCACCGGCGACAGCCTTGTCGAAGAAGCCTTCGGTGACGGCATACCGGCCCTGGGGGGCGTGGTAGGAGGCGATGTAGGTTTCGCCCGCCTGCACCTTGATAGGTTCGTCGAAGGTCACCTCACGCCAACCATCGCCGGATCCGCCAGTGAAGCTCTCCCGGGCCAGGAGCTCTCCGGTGGAACTCCACAACGACACCGGATGGGAGCCGCTGCTGGCAGCGGTCTCGTAGAACTGGATGGCCGAGATCTCGCCGTCGGCGTTCGCGCGGAACTTCATGCCGAGCTCGACCGGCCGCGTCTCTGCGTCGGTCGTGACCGACGCGGGTCTGGCCGCGTCGTCCCAGAGACCCGATGCGGCCGGCGTCGGGGCCGGCGTCGGAGCCGGGGCCGCATCAGAGGCCGCGGCGACCGTCAGGGAGACGCTGGCAGTATCCGTCCCGCCCTTGCCGTCGGAAACGGTGTAGCTGAACTTGGCCGCCCCGGAGAAATCGCCCGACGGCGTGAAGACTACGTTCCCGGCGCTGTTGATCTCCACCGTGCCGCCGCTCGCCGCGGACACGCCTGTCAGCGTCAGACGATCGCCGTTGGCATCAACGTCGTTGGCCAGAAGAGAGGCCGAGGTGATGGTGATGGGAGTTTCGTGGGCCGTGCTGAAACCGGAGTCGTTCCGCGCGTCCGGTGCCGTGTTCGCCGGGCCCGGGACGGGACCCGGCGCGGTGGGCGAAGTGGGCGCGGTCGGCGCGCTGCCATGCTCATGCGCGCCGATGTCGACATTGCCGATGGTGCGGGCGTCGCCGTCGACGTCGGTCTTGCCCAGGCCGCGGGCCGCGGTGCCGGCGTCGATCGCCGGGGAGTCCGAGCGCAGGCTGAAGTCCGTGCCGGGGTTGACGAAGCGCGGATCGACGCCGAGCAGGTTACCATTCGCCGCAGTCGGCGCCGCATTGCCACCGTCCGTCCGGACAGACGACTGGCCGGCCGTGCCATTGAACGTCAGGTTGTTTTCCCAGACGATGTTGGCGTTCCGGTAGCCGCCGTAGGACGTGCTGTCGATCGCGGTGCCGTGCGAGTTGATCGACGGATCCACCACCGCGATGTTGTTGACCCAGGTGTTGTTGCTGGATTGCGCGTTGCTGAGCTCGCCGCGCCAGGTGCCCGTGTTCTGCAGGTCCTGGTTGTTGTGATAGGCGGTGTTGTTACTGACGGTGACGTAGTCGCTCCACGTCACCTGGACCCCTTTTCCGCCATTCTCATAGACGAGGTTGTTGTCGACGAGCGTGCGGAACGTGTAGTTGGGGTGGCCGCTGGTCTGGGTACTTTGAAAATCATCGATGATGATCCCGTTCCCGTCCGTGTGGGCGCCGCCCTTGGTGACGTTGTCATAGGACACGTTGTTTCGAATGATGTTCCGGAACGAGCCATCATCGGGTTCACCGGTGATGTTCCGGTTCTGGTAGAGCGAAATCCCGGAGAACCATCCGGCACTGGCATTCTTGTAGGTCTCGTTTCCTTCGATCGTGATGAAATCGGACCACGCGAACGAGATTCCGGACTCACTGTTGTCGTGGGATATGTTGTTTGACACCGTTACGTGATGGACATCAAATCCTGCGATGCCATGAGCGCTGGCCCCATGGACTTCAAAGCCGTCGACGGTGACGTAGTCCGCCCGGATTGTGATTCCGTTCCCTGACGGCGGGCGAATCACCGCCCCGCCCGGCACCTCGGACCGCAAGGTGATATCGGCATCGGCCGAGCCATCCCTCGAGAAATTCACCGACTCGTTGTATGTTCCCGGCCGAACGACGACCTCGTCACCAGGCTGGAGATTCGAGGCCATCGCCTTGCCGATGCTTTGCCAAGGTGATGCTGCGCTGCCATTCCCGCTGTCACTTCCCGTCTTCGATACGTAGTAGATCGTCATAGCGTTACGATCGCTCCTGTCCCATTCATGGTTCGGATGTCTGGCTGATTGCGCTCAACAAAAGCTCATGCCATTGCTCGGCAAGGGGTAATTTATATAAGCGCGTCACCCCGGGCCGGCTTCTGACATCCCTCGATGGGCCGCAAGTGCCAGAACCAAGTGCTCGGACACTTTAGGCAGATTCACGCTGGTGAATGCGCAAGAGCCCGCCTCGCTTAATCTCAACCCCGGCGGGAAATGAGCGAAAACGTGCTTGTGACTGCCCGAAAGGCGCCGGAAATCGCTCGGCGGATTTCGCCTCCAGGCGGCGCGCTTGATCATGTCCCGGAGCGCGGTGTAGAAACACCGGTTTGGCTGACTTTCTCACCGCCGGTCTCATCCGGCAGCAGCGTGACCTAGAGTAACACTGGGTCCTCGGGCGCAGCTCCCCAGACGCGGCCTGGCCATCCCGAAAAGCTGTCGAGCTGGTCGAACGCCACATCCTTGGAGATCAGGGGGCAGCCGAGCGTGATGGCAGTCGCCGCGATCATCCGGTCGAAGGGATCCCGGTGGCTCCACGGCATCGCTCCCGCCAGGAACGCGATCTCGGCCGTGTATGGCGCGAGTTCGGTTCCCTGCTCGCGCCAGAGCGGCAGGAGCTGGTCGACAACCGGACCGAGCTCCGGCCATCTCCCGATGCGATGCTTCTGGGTGATCTCGTAGAAGCTGATCGGAGCGACATAGACAGCATCCGCAGCCTCGATCATGCCCCGCGCCGTGGCGCTGAGCTCCGAGGACATGACCAGGCTCCAAATGAAGCTGTGCGTGTCGAGAAGGACCCTGCTCACTCCCAGTCCTTCAACTCGTTCTCGGACATGGGGGCGAGGAAGTCCGGCACCCTGCTGACCAGCCCGTCACCCATCCCGATGCGGACGGTTGGGCGATGAACCGAGACCAGCCGCACGACCGGCTGGCCACCACGCGCGATGATGACCTCCTCGCCGCGCTCGGCGGCTGCGATGAGTTCCGACAACCGGGCCTTTGCCTCCGCCACGTTCATCTGCATGACATGCTCCTTGGTGTTGGACTAAGACTTAGTCCAGCCCGCAGGGATATCAACGAGGCGCTAAGCCGCGCATCGACGATCGGCTCGCCTGCACGTGTCCGAACGGCTAGGAAGGAAGCCATGGGCATCATCTCGGTGCGTCGTGCCCGCAAGGAGGAGGTCGAACGCTATGAAGGCGCGTGAGTTCGACGAGAGGTTCGAGGCCGGCGAGGACGTGAGCGCTCAGGTGGACTGGTCGCGGGCTCGCCGGACAAACACCGAGACCCATCGGGTCAATGTGGATTTTCCAGCTTGGGTCGTCACCAGCCTTGACCGACAGGCCAAGGAACTTGGCGTCACCCGGCAATCTCTTATCAAGCTGTGGATTGCCGAACGTCTTCAGTGAAAGTCATGCGTGTAGTCGGTGCTTTTGAAGCCAAGACCCATCTCTCGGAACTGCTCGCAGCGGCCGAGGCAGGTGAAACCGTCACGATCACCCGGCAGGGCACGCCTGTCGCCCGGCTGGTTCCGGTCGCGGGTTCTACTCGGGCCGAGGCGTTGCGGCGTCTGACCCGGCTGCGGGCACGCTTGGCCCAGCATGGTCGGGCCCTGTCGCGTGAGGAAATCCTGTCGGCGCGGGACGAAGGCCAGCGCTGACGGTGGTGATTGATGCGTCGGCGCTTTTGGGATGGGGCCTGGTTTGCCACTGACGAGGCTGCCCGATGAAGGTCGCCCGGACCGTCGCTGACCTCCACGTGGTCTCGGCTTGGCGCAGGGCCGGCAAGACGGTCGCGGTGGTTCCCACCATGGGAGCGCGCACTACCTTCGGGCTTGTCCTCACTCCTCGTGCGATTGCGCCTCCAGCGAGGAGCGGCCAATGGGAAACATGTCCTCGCCGTAATAGTGCAGCTTGACGTGATGGCGGCGGCACAACCACCTGACGTTCAACGGCTCCTCATACTGGTCGTGATGGGCATCGACCGCGTTGCTGCCACACACCTCGCAGCCCTGCTTTTGCAGCGTTCCCGACAGGAGCGCCCGCTGAACCGCCAGATGGGCCGTGTACTTGGCAATATTGGCGCGGCGCCAGCTTGATTGACGGGTCTGGCTTTTCAGCAAGGGCGGTCGTGGGGTCTTTGGGTCATCCAACATCATGACACCCCCCGGCGTGCCCAGGTGAGGCGGAAGCCGCGTCAATCAGCTGAATCCGCCAGAGCTTGTCGCTGATGTCGCGCTTCTCGGTCCAGAGGCACTGCTGGTCGCTCATGCCAGGCTCTGAACGCCTCGGACCTCGGGCAGAAGGCGGTAGACCGACGAGCGCGCGATTCCCAGCCGCTTGGCGATTGCTGAAGGACTGAGCTTCTCCTCCGTAGAGAGCCTGCGGATCTCGACGGGATCGATCCGGGGTTTGCGCCCCTTGTAGACGCCGCGCTGCTTGGCAGCGGCGATCCCTTCCGCCTGCCGCTCGCGCCGCAGACTGGTTTCGAACTCGGCGAATACGCCCAGCATGTCGAAGAAGGCCTTGCCGGCGGCGGTGGAGGTGTCCACGGGCTGCTCGGTTGCCTTCAGCGCAACGCCCTTCTCCTTCAACTCGTGGACAAGGTCCTGCAGGTCCTTGAGGCTGCGCGCCAGCCGGTCGATGCGGGTGACGACCAGCGTGTCGCCTGTGCGCAGGAACTGCAGGAGGGTGTCGAGTTCATAACGACCGTCGCGTCGAGTGCCGGTCTTCTTCTCAGCGCGGATCACCTGGCAGCCGGCAGCACGGAGCGCGGCCTCCTGCAGAGAGAGATCCTGGTCGGTCGATGACACGCGGGCATAGCCGTAGAGGGTCATGGAAGGACTGTTCTGTCCTGCAAGGGTCTAGACCCGCCCAGATTGTCGTCCGAAACACAAGAACGCAACCCTATTCGGACGCCTATTTGTGTCCGATCCACCTGTTCTTCTGGGGTATACCCAAACCGACGCGATGGGCAGCATCAAACGACATGTTGGTACCACTGCTCGACTCTGGCATATGCTGCCGATCTGACCTGACCGCCTACCAAGACGCGAAGGGAGATTGATACCCACGGCCTGCGACCGTTATCATGCCCGTGCAGTTCCTGAGAGGATCAGAGAGCCATGCAATCGCAACGGGTCAAGGTCGTGGAAGGGGGCAAGCTGGTCATCCCCGCCGCGTTCCGTCGAGCGATGGGCATCGCCCCAGGTGATACCGTCATCGTCGAGCTGGACGAGGGCGAGCTGCGGGTGCGTTCGCTGTCTTCGGCCATCCGCCGGGTGCAGGAGCGCATGCGGGAGCTGAACCCCGACGGCAGGATCCTGTCCGAAGAACTGATCGCAGACCGGCGGGCGGAGGCGGCTCGTGAGTGACACCACTGGGCCCGAGAGTGCCAGAGCGGCCGCGGGAGGCCAGCAGGCTTATGTCCTAGATGCCTCCGCGCTCCTGTGCCTCATCAACGGCGAACCAGGTGCCGACCGCGTGGCTGCTGTTCTGCCCTCCGCCGTGATCTCGGCCGTGAACCTTGCAGAGGTGGCGTCGAAGCTGAACGAACTGGGCGCCGATGCGGACACCGCCCGTGTCCTTCTCGCCCCGCTCCATCTTTCTGTCGTGCCCTTCGACGAGAGTGCGGCCCATACCACGGGAGCACTGCGAACTGCGACGCGAGGACAGGGGCTCTCCTTGGGTGACCGCGCTTGCCTGGCTCTATGCGTCAGCCGGAGCGCGACGGCCCTGACCACGGACAAAGCCTGGTCCCACGTCAATGAGATCGTCGGCGTACCTGTCGAAACGCTGTAACTTGAATTACTTCCCGACTGTCCAGTATACGAACGTTTACTACACCGAGTGACATGCCACGGGCGTTTTTGCTCCTCCTTCTCGTGCTCCGCCAGATGATGGCGCGGGCCGGTAGCGCGGGACCATCCCGCTGGTGCTGATGCCCGGGTGAAGCGCGAGTCTGTCGCAGTGCCGGTTTCGAGATCTCGCCAATGAGCGGCACCGGTTCGGCTACCGGCGACCGCACGCTCTGCTCAGGCGACAGAGGCGCGCAAGACCGTCAGATACTGCCGGCTACAGCCCGCAACAAAAGGCGCCTCCACTTCGGGGAGGCCAAATAGCGACACGCATCTCGAGCCGCCGCGCTTATTTCCTTGCAGCGAGCAGGGTTACTCCTGGCCCACTCGAGGCGCTCTTCTAGATCGTGGAGTCCAGGGGCGAGAGGGATATAGCTCTCCCAGGGCCGGAAGAGCGGCGAGTAGAACAACTCCCAGCCGTCCTCTTCTTTCAGCACCACAGAGTTAGAATTGGCGGCCGAGATAAAGTTTGACCCAGTGTCGTAGCCTCGCATGCTCAATATATAGCGGTGGCGCAACGTTCCACGACGCTTGGTGCCTCGTCCGCAAAGGGAAGCCGTGCGAGGATGCTTGCTGAGCCATTCGAAACTTGGCCCTGACACAAGCTTCATATCAATTCCGGCTACAGCACCATGTCGCTCCAAAACGGATACGCGCGTGCAGGTTGCAAACAGTTCCCACAGGTCTTCGCATTCCGGGTTGGTGGATAACGCGTCAGCTACCCTCCAGACTTCGTCTGTGAAGACTCCCTCAACCACGTTGCTGCAATGACCCGAAAGAGCGCCGCGCCAGAACAAGACGTCAAGCTTATCTTCGAAAGACACGTTATCGCAAGGACCCGCACCAACAAAATTCTCTGCACCGATGCTGTGGTATTCAGGCAGCGGCCACAGTACTACGTTCTTTGCCCCCCCCCTACGGCAGTAGGTTAAGACAGGTGCATCCGGGATGTCACCATGCTTGAGGCCGTAGAGGCGGCAATCTTGCATATCAATCCGGAGGGGTGATGCCGCGCCGCTAGATAACGCTTCGTTTATCACTCCCTCGACGCGGTTGGCCTTTTTGACTCCGGGCTGAGCCAGGCATCCGTGCCGCCCCTCTAGCTGACCAAAACGGACGGGGAATGGTGTTCCATCCTGTCTCGTTACCTTCTCGCCGCCATCCCATTCCGCATAGATATCCGAAAAAACAGCGCCACCTGTGCTGGCGGGATGCACGCTTCCAAGACAGTGCCGAGCTAACGCCGTGGTCCGCTCCAACGCGGTAATTGGCGAGCCATCTGGCGGAATAACTCTGTCCTTCCTGACGCTGCTTGCGGACAGAGTTGATACGGTTTCCCCATCCGGGACAATAGGAAGGTCGAACCAGGGGGAGAGCCTGTCCTGCCAGTCACTAAAGCTGCCGTCGGCATCCAAGACGACGACCCTTGCCCCGCTGTCCTGCGCCGTTTCCACCCTTGCGCGTTGTTTCGCGAATTGAGCGCACCAGATCGCAGGCAGCTCCTCGTGCGGTACACCCAACCAAGTCGCTTGGAAGGCAGCCGCAGCCCCGTTATCACGCAACTGCATGCTGCGGATCCAGATATCTTGATCAATGTCGTTAAAAACTAGGACCGCGTTGGCTGCACACTGCAACAAATACTCGAGCTCTGTATACCCCGTGAGAAACGGGCGCCCAGGACGCGGCTTGCCCTCCAAGCCAACAATTAGATCATAGCCCTCAAACAACCTTCCTAACGGAGAGCCAGAAAGGCGTCGAAATACCACTTCTTGAGCTAAGCGACCTCCGCTGTGCCCAGTAGTTGACAATCCGTTGATCTCAAACAAGGTGGCCAGTCTATCCTCTCCAGTTTGAGGAAGCCCAACATATAGCGCAAGCGGCTTCATGCACCTTTCCTCATATGCTCGGGAAGCCCGTGGCACTCCACGCGTAAAGTTAACAAGATCGTCACCCGCTGATGTTGGCAGGCGCACCCTCATCGTTGGAACGATCCCTGCTCATTCGCCGTGGACGCTTAGTACCTCTTCGACGGGATATCTAAGGGACCTCGCCACCAAAACGGCTGGATCATAATGCCCAACTGCCACAAAGGAGATCATGGCTTCTGACTCAGGAACCGATATAATCTCACGGATAGCGCGCTCCCGTCGCGCATCCATTGCCGCATTCAACGGACACGCGCCCAGTCCGACTTGCTCCAATCCAAGCAAGAGTGTCATCATAAAGAGACCGCCGTCTATATAGCCCTGATTGCGCTCGGTGTGGTAGATAAAAGCCGTCAGATCGCAGGTTACCAGCAGTAGTCCGGGTGGCTTTGGATATCCGCTAAACCCGCCCTGTAGATCCACCAGACGGCTGATCGTCTCTCGATCTCTGAAGTAATGGACTCTCGGTGCCTGCCGATTGCAGACTGAGGGTGCCTGCGAGGCAATTCGCACCGCCTGTTTGATAGCTTCAATGTCTACGGGATCGGGGGTGAACTCCCGAACGCTGCGCCGGCCGTAGGCCACTTCCATAAACGACTTACTGTTTTCGATTGGCGGAACTGTCTCACGATCCTGGCGCGCCCTTAACGCGCCTCCCTGCGAGCTATCCGACGATGCTATTAGATCTTGTATCCGCGGCGGGAACAGTCTCCAAAGATGCGCAACGTTGACGTGTAACGCCCTGTGACGTTCAAAGTAGGCACGAAGAGCAGCTGTTGCGGCCAAGAAAAATGGATCGTTTAGATCATTGCCCGAGTCCAGCCACAGAGTGGTTTTTTCAGCCAGGCGCGCCAACGGTCGCTTTCCAAACCCCGGTCTGAACGACGTATGGCTCAAACCTTTCTCGAGCGCATGCGCATCAAACATCAACACTGCACGAAGCTTTCCGGCCGGGTCGCCCCCTAGATAGGCAGCTGAGTATCTCTTGCTGTCGAGCAAAGCCAGCCTGCGGGCGTCGTCGACAAAACCGCCACTTGTTGAGACGGGAGCATTGTGCGCGATCTCTTGGGAATGAGTACGCGAGCGGTCTTGCGAGGAAGCGGCATGTTCTGTCTTTGGCGCGAGCGCCCGCTGTAGAAACTCCATTGAAGACTGCCGCATCCTGCGCAGCCGTTCGTCAACGTCGCGCCAATCGATAGGCTGCAGTGCCTGCTCTATACTCATGTCCGGCGCTGTCGTCACGAGCCGTCTCTCTAGTCCGAGTAAGCCCAAAAGGGAAGTAAACCGCGCCATCCCCCGGCGTGGGTTTGCATAGACAATAAATGGCTTTTTGAATATGATGGCAAAGACCATGCCGTGGAATGAATCTGTAACGACGAAGCGTGAGCCGTGTATCGATGCCAGCCAGCGTTCTACTGAGTTGTCGCCATGCTTATCCTTGAGCGGGTCACCGGAGGTGTACGGTCGCCCGTTCGTCGAATAAATGGGAAGGCCCAAGTGTTGCGACAGCGTCGCAAGAAGCGCATCCTTGTCGCTCGTCGGATCAAGGATATAGGTTACAAGTCGGTCTTCGGCATGGGGAGCGACAATCTCTGAGAAAACCTCGACGTAGCGGTCAGGCGAGACGAGCATCGTTGGGTCCAACACATGCACGGCATCCCGACCCAGATTTGTGCGGCACAGCTCTACGGCATTATCCTCTCGGACAGACACCGCGTCGAACTTTTGAAGAAGGGGGGCGACCGTCCGTTGGGCCTCGGGCCCGTACTCCCATCGATCTGCACCGAACGATGCAGCGTAGCTGATCCGTCGGATGTCACGTGGGAACCGATCTAGGAACCCTAAAAAGAAGTCACTAAGAAGCGTTGACGCGTAGTTTGGACGCCAGGTCTGATCGCTGCCGACGATCACGGCGTCGAGATCATAGCGGTCGATGTTGCGGGTTAGTTGCTGCGAGGAAACAAAGGCCGGTGTTGAGTGGCCAATGTGCCGATCGACAAACCTAGCATTGACCTTTGGCAGGTACCGAGGAGTCTGATCCGCATAATCAATGAATAGGGCCCGAGAACGGCTGGCCGTGATGGCGGCATCGTTCTCCACATAGTCCTTCGGCGGGCGCCGACGGTTGATGAGAACCGTGCGGTGTCCCATACGGCGGAGCGTGTCTATAAGAGCAAACGCCTGAAGGTTGTTGCCGAAATTGGCGCTAAGCGGGAGCGTCATAACTCCGACGGTCAGAGCGCCCTCGAGGTCTGTGGCCGTGTTCTCGACCGTTGTCTCTGTTACGCCGCGGAGGGGATTGTCTAGGTGCGGCGATTTTATTAGATCCTCGACCCTAGCTAGCTTCGACGCGAACGCCTTCAGCGCGATGTCAATGGGCGCTTCATCGATTACCCTGCGCTTCCCCGTGCGAGCTTCTGCATTGTAGGCGGCAGAAGTCGGACTATCTCCGCGCGGCACGAAGTCTAAGGAAACTGTGTCGTTTGCCGCAGGAACAAAATCGAAGGCGAACGCGGTTCCGTGGCAGTCGAAATCTACGGTATAGCACCTGTTCTTGAAAATACGTGCTCGCCGGGCATGATTTTGTTTGCCGGCGTCGCGGATAAAGTCATCTACATGTTTCGGCAGGTGCTTGAGTGCATTGGTTGTCAATGTGGTGCTCCGCAACAGGGTCGAGGGCGGCGCGTTCGCCGGAGTTCGCACTTGCTTCCGCCGTGACTAGTCGCGCCAAAAACAATTGCCAAGGCGCTCAGAAGTAGCTTCCATAGACATTGAAATCATCAGCATAGATTTCACGGACTACTTCAAGCTCCTTCGGCGAGAGAGCGTCAACCGTGATCTTAGGTCCTCCCGTCTGAAGCCTCCGCAGCTCGACATCTGTCCCGGTTCGTTCACAGACCATCTGAGCGAAGTCGCCGATCTTGGAGATCGAGTAAATACGCGTGTAGTATTCCGCGTTCATGCCGGCGAAGTCAACGAGGGGCCGGACGTGATGCTCGATCACTGGTACCGCCTTGCGATAACCAGCAATGTTAGTGACAAATTCCGACAGTGACGGACTGTAGGGAAGGCCTTCTTTCATCAAGGAGTTTCCCGCATATTCCACGGAGAGCTCGCCATGGTGAACAACTCGGTTGCTATAGGCCGAGAGGAACCGGGCCACTGGATCTCGGACGATCAGGAACCGATCCAACCCCTCGAAACGTTGGGGCCGCATCTCAGAAAACAGCACTGAGGGGTAGGCATGATGGATGTGGTACTGCTGGCCATTCCGCCTGAACGGCTTGAACCGCCAGCCGTTCTCCACCTCAAAGAAAAGCTCCTTGAGGGAGGTGCATCCTGTCTTGGGGACAGGGAAGTAAGCGATATTGTGCTGCCTGAGTATTACCGGCATCTTTCATCTCCTGACTTTCTGCCCCCCGCACCGGGATGGGTACATCATTGCTCAAAGTTGCAAGCTACTGGGTAGGGCGCGCGCCGGTTGATGCAGCAGCATCAACATACGACGGATCTCTCTAGGCGCTCTCTTAGTATGTCAGTATTGCCGACCTTGGCCTCGATGGAACGGCTCCCTTGACCAGAGCCGCTGACAAAGGAAAGAAGTCGAGGGTCATCCGATTGGATTTCTACGCCAAGCTTGCCAGCAATTTTCGCTGCAAACGTGCGGATGTCGAGGTCCGACTGGTACAATTCCTCAAACACCAGCCACTGGTAGTGGACTCTGCGATGTCGGAGAAGACGAACGGTCGTCCCCAGCTTGGCAGCATCCAGACGAGCGCGACGGATGTATTGATCCACCGAGATCGGCGGTACGCTAATCTCACCTGCCAATATTTGCGGATAGATCTGTTTTGCTTCAGCAACTCCCCAGACATCGGTCGCCTCCGCGAGGGCCAGGGAGACCAGCCGGTCAACCTCGTTTCTGCGCGTCAGCAGAAAGATTTCATAGCCCCGCCGAGCGCAGGCATCGATGAGACTAGACGTGATGCCGGCCGGAACAATATCCAGGCAATGTTTGATGTTGGGCCGTTCATGGAGCAAGCCGTCGACGCTCGCGTCCAAATTAGTAGTGTTGCCATCACTTTCGTAGCGTGTGGTGACCTTTCCCCAAACCCTGCGCCGATTGAAGGGCTCGTCCTCCGCCGCGGGGAACGGAGTGACACGGTACATAAAGTCAACCAGCGACGTTCCACCCGTCCTTCTAAGTGTAAGGACGAGAAATGGCTTGGGCGATCTTTCCATACCCTCAGCCTTTGAAATCACAGGGCTCGGAGGTGATGCATTCTGGGGCGCCATCATCTTGACCGTGTACGCCTTACCTTGGAGGTCCGGAGGCGCGGTTGTTCCGTATGCAGGATCTCTCGCACCATCTCCGCCTCGTCCCACGGCACCGAGACCGCCTCATCGAACAGCGTATCCCGGCCCTCCGCCAGCAGCGACAGGTAACGCTGGTATTCGGCGGCGTCGCCGAAATGCTGGCCCCGCTCCACCTCCGCCACGACCTTGCCCTTGAAGGCGGCGTGATACTTGAAATGCGCGAGGATTGCCATGCTCCGGCTGGCGCGGCGGTCGCCGACATAGTGGATCCCGGCCGACAGCTGCATCCAGGGCGCGTATTTCAGGATGCAGGCCTTCTGGGCCACGAACTCGTCGGGCTTCGAGTTCGGCATCAGCCGGTGGCGCAGCGCGCTGGTCCAGGTCAGCGAGTTGAAATACGGACCGTGACCGATCCAGGTGCGCCGGAACGGCTTGCGGTCGGCGTAAGCGGCGACCTCGAACGGGTTTTCCCCCTCGAAACTAGCGTTCTCCAGCAGCCCGCGCGGATACATGTCGAGCATCAGGCAGGTGACGGAATCCGCCCCTTCCGCGTCCACCGCGGCGAGGAACTCGGCCAGCGACTGCCGGTCGCTGTCCGGGTGAACCAGAAGCTCGTCGGCATCGACGACGATGCTCCAGCGGCCCATGCGGAAATTGGCGAGCATCGCCTGCTGCCAGGCAACCCCGTAGACCGATTTCCGGTACTGCGTGTCGCAGGAGAAGACGACGACATCCGGCTGCTCCAGCAGGTAGTCGAGCGTCCCGTCGGTGGAGCAGTTGTCCGAGATCAGGAAACTCTCGACCCCGAGCTTGCGGTAATGCGCGAGGAAGCTCGGCAGCATGAACATCTCGTTGCGCACGCAGGCGACGACGGCCAAGGGTGCCCGCGCCAAGCGTTCGCAGGTGGCGCGGCTGCTGACCAGTTCAAGCGCGTTGCTGTCGGCGCCGACGGCGACGGGCGTCCAGGTCGGCCAGATCTTTTTCGGCTCCAGCACGGGCCGGTGCAGCGTCGCGCCGACCGCCTCCTGCAGGGCGCTGCCGTCGATGTGGACCACCTTCGCCGGCGAGGCGTCGCTGCTGAAGAACGCGTTTTTGTACATTGAGACGGGCACGCGCGAGCCTGCCGCCTTGCGCAGCACGGAAACGTAGAGATCCTCGGAATGCAGGCCGATCCCCCGCAGGCGCAGCAGGTCGCCCACCATCTTGTCCTCCATGAAGGACTCGCGCACCAGCTCCGAGCCCTCGGGCGACGACACGGCATCGAGGATCGCGCCCATGGCGCGGCGGCTGAGGCTGTAGCCGGAGCCGCCATCCGCATAGACAGACGGCTCGGGCGACTTGTCGAGTTCCATGCGGCCGCGGGCGCTCGAGGACTTGGCCATGTGCCAGGTGCGGTCCATGCCGCCGATCGGCCGATGGATGCGGCGGCCGTAATAGTCGAACTTGCGATAGCTGCGGCTGAACAGGAACTCGTCCACATTCAGGAAGCAGTCGTCGTCGATCTTCAGCATGAAGGCGTGCGGGGTATTGCGGTGCACCCACTCGACGGCCTTCAGCGTTTTCTGCGGCAGATGCTCGTAGTCGTCGGGGCAGTCCAGGCGGACCACGTCCCCGGCCTGCGCCCCGTCGCCGCCGCCGACCACGAAGACATAGGGGATGCCCAGTTCCTGGAGCCGGGTGACGTAGCTCTTGCGGACGGCCGCGGCGCGATCGTCGAGGTAACGCTCGCAGGTCATGATGACGACGATGAGGTCGAAGAACGCCGCGGCAGGCGCCGCAACCGCCGCGTCCGCGGCCGGGACCACGGGAGCTTCGTCAAGGCCGACGGCCTGGCCGAGAAGCTTCAGCGTGGCCTTGCGCAGCGGATGGGGCTGGCGGGTGTCGGCAAGGCTGCTCCAGACCGCAGCAGCGCGGATGGCGGGCAGCCGCTCGCTGGCCGAAGCCGCCGACGCGGCGACGTCATGCAGCGCGGGCAGGAACCGCGCAATCGACCGGCCCGCTTCGAGGATGCGCCCGGCATCGGTCAGCGCGCTGAACAGCAGCAGCGCCATGTCGAGGCCGAGCCAGTGGTTGTCGGCGGTGTTCAGCAGTTCGAGGCGCCCCAGCAGGGCGTCGAACTGGCCCACCTCGAGCGGCTCGTTCCTGCGGATCCGCGCGAAGGTCTCGAGCGCCTCCCGCGAGGCCTGATGCTGCAGGCCGTAAAGCTCGGATTTCGGAATGTTGATGTGCAGCCGGCGCAGCTCCTCGCGCACTGCGGGGACCATGACGGGTGCGAGGTCGCCGCCGAAAGGCCCCGCGGCGATCCTCAGGATGTCTTCCGGATGCATCGCGGTATCGGGCGCGAGCCTCCGCTCCAGCATCAGCTCGCGCACGAGCCGCTGGCCGTCCACGGGCTGCTTCCAGTTCATCGCGGCCGCGGTCATCAGAGCGGGCAGCGCGCCGGGCTCGGGCGCCGCGGGCGGCGCCTCCGCGCCAGGAAGCGCCAGACGACGAAATGCGTCGAAGCTGTCCCGCGCGGTGCAGAGCTGGAGGCCCAGCTCCTCATCGGTGATGCCCTCGAACTGCTCCCAGAACTCCCGGCTGAGGCCGTAGTGGTGCGCCGCGAAGGTCTCGATCTCGCGCTGCAGGTAGCTCGGGAAGCTTTCCCGCCGGCGGACAAGCCGGGCGGCGACGGCGATCAGCGACGAGCAGCGCGCACGGCCCCAGTAGCTGGCGCTCATCCGCTTCACGACGTCGAAATAGGCGTAGACCGCGTTGTTGCGCCGCGACAGGGCCACCGGGTACTTGCCGCTGGTCTCGATCACCTCCGACAGGGTCCAGCCGATCGCCGGGGTGACGATCCAGTCCACGTCGGGCTCGAGCGTCCACAGCAGATCGCAGGCATGCCCGAGTTCGCCCCGCGCCAGCAGGAAGGGCAGCGCGATGCTCCGGTTCCAGTTGGGGTCGTCGCGGGTTGCGGTGATCGGCGGCAGGGGGCGCGCGACCTCGATCAGCTCGTCCATGACGCCGAAGTAGATGCACTCTTCGGTCAGTTCCCGCACCAGGGTCAGGGCCTGGGCGTCGGAGAGCGCGTATTGCGCGATGACGCGGCCGGCGACCGCTGCCAGCCCCGCGGTTTCGCCGCCCCAGAGAAAGTCGAGGATCTCGCCGCGGGCGCAGTCGAGGATCTTGTCTCCCAGCTCCTGAGCCGGGGCGATCACCGGCAGGGGTTGCTTCGGGACCGTGACCTCGCCGGCCTCCAGGCCCCCGCGCAGGAACTCCGCCAGATTGTAGCGGGCGGCGACATGGGTGCAGAACGCGCGAGCCGTCTCGGACAGGTCATTCCAGAAACCGCCGAAGCGGACATGCTCGAGCGCCGACAGCGCGAGGTGCGCCTCGTCGTCGATGTTGCAACCGGTCGCGGCCGCCTCGATGGACTGGAGGATCTCCGCCCGGCTGACAGCGACTCTCGCGGCAATGCGGTCACCGGAGAGCAGCCGCAGTGAGGCCGCCTCGTCCTGAGGGACAGTGCTCCAGATGCGGCCTGGGAGGGCGGCGGTGAAGTGCCCCCGGCTGCCGCTTTCGACATCCCTGTACGCCGGGGTCGGCGCGTCATCGGCCAGTGCTCGGCCTTCGGGCTCGTCCGTCCACGTCAGCACGAGAGGCTGCACCTCCTCGTCGCCCGGAAAACCTAGTGTGAACCGCGCCGGAACGTCCCTAGACCCCGAGAACCAGCCCCTGACCCTGAAGTCGCTTCCGACCCAGAGCTGGACGTCGGCGGCGGGGTCAAGCGTGATGGCGACGGTCTCGGGCACCACGGCGCTGTCGTGGCGTAGCGCGACAGCCTCTGCTACTCCCTCGAAGGCGCCGGTCAGCATGGAGACGACAGGCACTTGGTCGATCACGATCTCGAGCCCAAGGAGCTCGTCGTCATTGCGGACGAGGCCGATGCCGATCTCGGTCGTAGGCGAGAAGCCCGGAATTCCGATCCTGCACTCGTGCTGCCAGCCGTCGCTGCCAAAAGAGTTCGCGACCAGCGCCTTCTCGTCCTTGCGCACGGCGAGATGGAACGGAAGCAGGTCGCCTCCCTCGCTCACGAAAGAGAGGTTGGCGTGATCGTGGCGCGACCAGTCGGCTTGGCACGTGATCGATTCGACGTGAGGAACGGCTAGCCTCAACACTTGCGCTCTCTGTTTTTCGTGAAATCGCCGGTTGTGTATGGACCGCGGTAAGCACGGTCAAGGCTGTGGCCATCCCTCGGCTTAGCGCAGGGGAGCATTCGCGGCCCGCTCAGAGCAAGCCCGTAAGACTGGGCATCCCTACCCGCGTGCCGGGTGGGCTTGACGCTTGGTCATCACGATGGACACCAGCCCAGGCAAGCAGCTGGGGAGCTGGTGACGCCGCAGAGGCTGCCAGTCGAGGCAGGGGAGAGAGACTGCGACCAGACCGTGCTGCTGTGTTAAATATGTGTTAAATAAGGTGTTAAGCACCTCAAAATAGCTTACAACAGATTGAATTGGCTAAATTTTCCTGAGCCTTCGGTAACTGAAACCACGAATCTCGGTAACTGAAATCCTGCTGGCGGTAACTGAAACCACGAATCTCCCGGTGGTAACTGAAACCACGAATCTTGACATCCGGTGCCTGAAACCACGAAGCTCAGGCATGGACACTGAAAGCACGAATCGTCAGGCGCAGCTGATCCCCGACCGTCACCCGCAGCATGACTTGTTCATC